>CAZQQJ010000012.1:0-120971 GCA_964595435.1 uncultured Anaerolinea sp.
TTGATCGTGCTTCGGGTAAGTGTTTAGCTAAAGTTAGTTTAGATCAAATAAGGACAACTGGCATGCCAGGTTGTTGGCTACCTGCTCGCTTATGGCTCTGTAAAAATCATCAAACCGTTGTAATCAGCCTGTCTCCATCTTATACAATGCCTGCCTGAAATTAAAGCATAGATCGAAGGCCAGGCTCTTATAAAATTTCCTCCAAAGCCGGCACTATTCCCGGCCACAAATTTTGATCCTGCAAAACAGCCATCTCCGCCCGCAGGAAACTCAGAAACTGCGTTACCTGGGGCAAACCCTGGTGGGGCATCTCATTGAAACGCGCTTGCAGCGCCTCCAGGCAGGCCGCGTAGAGCACCTGCGGCGGCACCACCGCCAGCCGGGCGTCGAAATCTGCGTCGTCCGGCCAGGCCGCTCGCCGCCCGGCAAAAATGATCTCCGTCTCTTCAGCGAGTGTCACGGCGGTTGTGGCGCCGCTCGCAACGTCCAGGATCGGGACCGGCGATTCGACCTGGCATTCGACCAGTCCCGGATGCTCGTGAATGTGCAATTTTCCGCCAAAGGTAAAGGCTTCCACCAGCTTGCCTTTCCGGTCGCGCAGCTTGATCCGCCCGGCGCAGACGGTGTACGCCGCCTCTTGCGCCCAGGGATATGCTACAGTCAGTTGCTCGACGGTGGGGGGATCATCGCTGCTTTGGACGAGAAGTTCAACCTCCTCGGGGTCGAAATGCTCATCGGTTGGGATTTCTTTAATGAATATGTCCAGACGGGGGTAGCCCGGCGCGTGGTGGTAGGCCCTGGAATGAAAATAGTAACCATAATAAGCATTCATTTTTTCGGTCCTCCACATTTCATTCTACCTCGATTGCCCGTGAAACACGTATAATTGGGGCCATGAACCCACTCAAAGAACTTTTTTTGCTCGATCCATCCATTACATTTCTCAACCACGGCTCTTTCGGCGCCTGCCCCAGGCCAGTCTTCGAGAGCTACCAGGCCTGGCAGGCGCGGCTGGAAACACAGCCGGTGCTCTTCCTGGGGCGCGAGTTAGACGGGCTGCAGCAAGAGGCCCGCCAGGCCCTGGGCGCCTATCTGAATGCAGATGCTGATGACCTGGTCTTCGTCCCCAATGCCACGCACGGGGTAAATATCGTCGCCCGCTCGTTGGGCGATCCGGCAGCAGGCAGCCGCACGGGACTGCTTCTACAGGAGGGGGATGAAATCCTGACCAGCGATCACGAGTACGGGGCATGCGACAACGCCTGGGATTTCATCTGCCGTAAATCCGGCTTGAAATATATCCACCAGCCCATTCCCTTGCCCTTGCCCGCGCCGGAGGCTTTCGTGGAATTGCTCTGGCAGGGCGTCACCCCGCGTACCAGGCTGATCTACCTGAGCCACATTACCTCGCCTACTGCGCAGCGCTTCCCGGTAGAGGCCGTCTGCCGGCGGGCGCGGCAAGAGGGAATCCTGACCCTGATCGACGGGGCGCACGCCCCCGGCCAGATCTCCCTGGATTTGCAAGCCATCGGCGCAGATTTCTATACCGGCAACGCCCACAAGTGGATGCTCAGCCCGAAAGGCGCGGCGTTCTTGTACGCCCGCCGGGAGGTGCAGGCGCTGATCGAGCCGCTGGTGGTCAGTTGGGGCTACAGCGCCGGCGAAACGACCACGACGGGCTCGCGCTACGTCGACCTGCTGCAATGGACGGGCACCGGCGACCCGTCCGCGGCGCTCTCGATCCCGGCCGCCATCCAGTTCATGCAGCAGCACCACTGGGAGACCGTGCGCCAGGACTGCCACGCCTTGCTGCGCCAGGCGCTGGAGCGCAGCCGTGCCATGACCAGCCTGCCCCTGGCCTATCCTGAGGACGGCGCCCTCGCCCCCCACCCGCTCCCGCCGCAGATGGGCATCATTCCTCTGCCGCCCATCGCCGACCTGGCCGCGCTCAAAACTCGCCTATATGATGAATTCCACATCGAAGCGCCTCTCATCGACTGGAGCAGCCAGCAGTTCATACGCATTTCGGTACAGGGGTATAATACCCAGGCAGATATCGACGCGCTGCTCGCTGCACTGCAAAAATTGTTTCCGCCTGGCAAGCTACACGAAGCTAACGGCCTTGCGGCCTGAGCGCCAGTTCCTGGTCGTCCAGGCAAGTTGTTCGTACTTCGTCAGTTGCACAAAAATCGGCGAATTGCAATCTTGATCACTCGTTCACCCATGACAGATCACCTGAAAACACCTCGAGGAAAATGTGCCCAAACACATCCTGGTCGTAGACGATGACGCCCTCCTGCGCCGCAGCCTGAGTTTCAACCTGGAACAGAGCGGCTACCGCACCAACAATGCCGCTAACGCTGAAGACGCGCTGGCTCTCTCTCGCCGTGACCCGCCCGACCTGGTGCTGCTGGATATCGGTCTTCCCGGTATGGACGGGTTGGACGCACTACGCCAGTTCAAAGAGCAGATCGACGTCCCGGTGATTTTCGTCACTGCGCGCCGCCGCGACCTGGACGAGGTGCTGGGGCTGGAATTGGGCGCCGACGATTACGTGACCAAGCCGTTCGACCTGGATGTGCTGCTGGCGCGCATCAAAGCTGTGCTGCGGCGCAGCGAACGCCCCGCCGCGCCGGCTGCGCCGCAAGGCAAGCTGGTCGTGGGCGACCTGGTGCTCGACTCTCCCGCCCATCTGGTGACTTTGAAAGGAAGAACCATCGAACTGGCGCCGCGCGAATTCGATCTACTGCACGCCTTCATGCTGCAACCCAATACCGTCCTTTCGGTGGATGAGTTGCTGGGGCAGGTGTGGGGCGCCGAATTCATCGGCCAACCGCAAGTAGTCTACGTCCACATCCGCTGGCTGCGCGAAAAAATCGAGGATAACCCGGACCGCCCGAAACGCCTGCTCACTGTGCGCGGCGTCGGCTACAAGCTGGCAGCGCAGGAGGCCGCATGATCCGCAGCCTGCGCTCGCGGTTGATCCTCAGCCACATTCTGCCCCTGGTCGTGGTGGTGCCGCTGATGTACGCCGCGCTTTCCTACCTGCTCGAAACGCGCTTTCTGGTGCCCAAGCTGGCCCAGGACCTGGTCAGCGAAGCTCGCCTGCTCAACCAGGTGGCCAGCGCACAATATCTGCTCACCGGCGACCTGAACAGCATCCGCTTCCTGCTACTGACCCTGGACATTAACCCCCAGGTGCGGCTGCACCTGGTTCAGCCAGATGGCACGCTGATCTACTCCAACGATCCCGATTACCTGCCGCGTACCGGCCAGCGCCTGCAGGTGCCCGGCCTGGAACAGTTGCAGGCTGGCCAGGAAGTAATCCAATCCGAAGATTCGTTCCTGCCAGGCAGCCGTTACTCGATCCAGGTACTCACGCCTATTTTCGGTTACACCGACAAGGTGGCAGGCATCTTATGGATGACTTACTACGAAGCGGCCATCACCCGCCTGTTCCAACAAATGCGCTGGTTGAGCATCCTGGTCATCCTGGGCAGCCTGCTGGTAGGCGCCCTGCTGGGCACCCTGCTGGCGTGGGACATCGCCCAACCTGTGCGCCAGGCCACCCAGGCAATCTACAGCCTGGCGCGCAGCGAGCGCAGCGAACCGCTGGCTGAACAAGGACCGGCAGAAGTGCGCGACCTGGTGCGCTCGGTCAACGTATTGGTAGAACGCTTATCCAGCCTGGAGCAGGCTCGCCGCCAACTGCTGGCCAACCTGGTGCACGAATTGGGCCGCCCGTTGGGCGCGTTGCGCTCGGCCATCCAGGCGCTGGCCAAAGGCGCTGCACAGGACCCGCGCCTGCTGGCCGACCTGACCAGCGGTATGGACGAAGAAACTGCCCGGCTGCAGAACGTGCTCGAAGAACTGGCTCACCTGAACGACCAGGTAGTTGGAGCGCTGGAACTGAAGTATGAAGCCACTCCATTCAGCGAATGGCTACCCAAAGCGCTCAGCCCCTGGCAGGAAGCCGCTGCCGAAAAACACTTGAACTGGACGGCCAATATTCCTGCGGATTTGCCTACCCTGGAAATCGACCAGGTGCGTTTCGGCCAGGTGATCGGCAACCTGGCCCACAATGCGATTAAATACACGCCGCCCGGCGGGTCGGTAACCATCGACGCCGGGCAGCAAGACGGGTTGTTGTGGGTGCGCTTCGATGACAGCGGCGTCGGCATCCTGCCGGAGGAGCAGGAGAAAATCTTCCAGCCCTTCTACCGCGGCAGCCAGGGACGGCGCATCAAACAGGGAATGGGGTTGGGCCTGAGCATCGCTCGCGACCTGACCACTGCCCACGGCGGACGCATCACACTGGAAAGCCAGCCGGGGCAGGGCAGCAAATTCACCGTCTGGCTGCCTCTCGCCTAGGAACGAACAGGGGTTGCTGTACAACCCCTGTTCGCTGCGGAATCAAACTCGCTCGAAGCGCGCCTGGAAGAAGCGCAGATATTTGGGCT
Source organism: uncultured Anaerolinea sp. (assembly GCA_964595435.1). Classification (GTDB taxonomy): domain Bacteria; phylum Chloroflexota; class Anaerolineae; order Anaerolineales; family UBA4823; genus RBG-16-57-11. Next base: position 4,461 of record CAZQQJ010000012.1, read on the forward strand.
CGTAGACCAGCTTGAGGCCGCGCGTCTGGGGCGCGGCGGCATAGACTGCTTTGACCGATTCGGCTACCACGTCCATGTGCGCCTGGGTGTATACACGGCGCGGGATGGTCAGGCGGGTCAATTCCAGGGCCGGGTAGCGATGGTCGCCGGTTTTCGGGTCACGCCCGGCGCTGACCACGCCGCGTTCCATGGAACGGATGCCTGAATCCAGGTACAGCTCGGCGGCCAGCGTCTGGGAGGGGAACTGGTTCTGCGGGATGTGCGGGTAGAAGCGCCTGGCATCCAGGAAAACGGCGTGCCCACCGACCGGCTGGACGATAGGGACATCCCAGGCGGTAAGCAGTTCACCCAGGTAGCGCACCTGGCCAATGCGCGAGCGCACATGGTCATCCTGCACCGATTCTTCGATGCCGATGGCGATGGCCTCCATATCACGCCCGGCCAGGCCGCCGTAGGTGTGCAACCCTTCGAAGATCACCACCTGGTTGCGCAGCTCCTCGAACAGATCCCAATCGTTGACCGCCAGCCAGCCGCCGATGTTGACCAGGTTGTCCTTCTTGGCGCTCATCCAGGCGCCATCCGTATAAGTGCAGAACTCCTTGAGAATTTCGGCAATCGACTTCCCGGTATAACCTTCTTCGCGCTCCTGGATGAAGAAGGCGTTTTCCACCATACGCGTGGCATCCAGGAAAATACGAATGCCATGCCGGCTGCACAACTCGCGCAGGGCGCGCACATTAGCCATGCTCACCGGCTGGCCGCCGGCCATGTTCACCGTACCCGCCAGGCTGATATAGGCAATATTGGCTGCGCCGACTCTATCGATCAGCGCCTGCACTTTGTCCAGGTCTACATTCCCCTTGAAGGGGTGCAAATTGGCCGGGTCGTGCGCTTCGTCGATAATCACATCCACAAACGTGGCGCCGGCCAGTTCCTGGTGCAGGCGGGTCGTGGTGAAGTACATATTACCGCCCACGAATTGCCCGGGTTGGATCGCTGCCCGGCTGATCAGGTGCTCGGCGCCGCGCCCCTGGTGCGTAGGCACCAGGTATTTGTAGCCGTAGTAGGTTTGTACGGCAGATTCCAGGTGGTAGAAATTGCGGCTGCCGGCGTAAGCCTCGTCGCCCAACATCATGCCCGCCCACTGGCGGTCGCTCATTGCACTGGTGCCGCTATCGGTGAGCAGGTCGATATACACGTCTTCCGAACGCAGCAGGAAAGTGTTGTAGCCGGCCTCTTCCAGCGCCTTCTGGCGCCCGGCGTGGTCGATCATCTTGATCGGTTCCACCATCTTGATCTTCCAGGGTTCGGCCCAGGAACGGCGGCCATGTTGTTGGCCCATCGTTTGCGGGGTAAGGTGATCGGTCATCTATTCTCTCCAGGATCAGGTTGACTTATAGGGTTTCGCTGATGCCTTACTACGTTGGGCATCAGCGTAGGACAAACTTAGCCAAGCGGAAGGGCCGTGGTCTCTTTGACCACGCGCAGCACCAGGCTGGTATAGATACGCGCCACGCCGGGGATCGGCGTCAAGCGTTCGACGGCAAAGCGTTCCAGGTCTTTACGATTGCGCAAGGCCACCTTGAGCAGGTAGTCGTAATCCCCGGTCACGTGGTGGCACTCCAGCACTTCGGGCATCTGGGCAATCGCCTGCCGGAAACCTTCTACCTGCTCCGACTGGTGTAATTGCAGGTTGACGCGTACAAAACACAGCAGGTCGAAGCCGGCCAGTTCCGGGTCGAGCAAAGCTACGTAGCGACGGATGAAACCCTGCTCTTCCAGGCGCCGCACCCGCGCATACGTGGCCGGCGGGGAAAGCTCGATGTGCCGGGCCAGGTCGGCGTTGCTCATGCGCCCATCTTCCTGCAGGGCACGCAGGATCTCCAGATCGATTTCGTCCAGTGTAGAGTTTACAGAATAATTCGCCATAGGTTCCTATTATATCCGAAATATCTTCGGAATTATGGCGTAATTTCATAATAAACGAAACAACCCGATTCGTTTTTAGAAATTAAAAGGGCTGTTCCAAAAGGCATTTTAGAACAGCCCCGGCTAAATAGAGAATTGCCGTTAAGGCACGATAGGCCAGGGGGTCGGCGTGCCCTGCTGGGCCACCTGCTGCGCCTTGGCCAGCGCCTGGGTCACCGGCACGCCATTGTAGATATCCGCCAGCAGGCTGTCGATGATCGGGCGGACGAGCGGATCCACGTGATGGTAGGTGTAGGCATCACTGTAGTTCTCTAAAACGTAGCGCTGCACAGGCAGATCCTCCACAGCGTGCGGCACACCCTCTTCAGGTTTTAGATATTCGGCCGCGCTCTGGACGTCCTGGCGGGCGGGGACGCTATCCGTAACCTCAGCGTCGCCGGTCAAGAACTTGATCCATTGCCAGCAGGCGTCCACCTGCTGCGAGTCGCGGGCGATGCTCAGGCCATCATAAAAGATAACCGTGGCCCGCCGCACCCCGCCCGGCCAGGGCGCCCAGCCAAGCTGCTCTATCGGGAAATTATCCGCCGCATTGTATGGATAATACTCCGCCCACATGGCGGCCTGCCCGTTACGGATCAACGCGTTGCGGGCGTCGATCCCCGCCGAGGTGAGGTCGCTGGCCTCCGGCGGGCCCATTGTGGCTTTGCTATCCGGGAAAACCGGCATCACCTTGTGCTTCAGGGCCAGATCGGCGTACCACTGCACCACCGCCGCAGCTTCCGGCCGGTCGAAGCGCGGCCGGCCCTGCTCGTCCCACAGGGATACGCCCTGGGCGGCTGCGAAAGCCAGCAGATCGTCGTTTTCGCCCAGGGAAGGCACGTAACCGTATACCCTGCCGGCAGCCGTATTGCGGGTCAGCGCCCGGGCCGCAGCCAGGAAATCTTCCATCGTCCACTCCGGCCTGGGATAGGCCACCCCGGCGGCGTCGAACAGCGCTTTGTTGTAATGGATCATGCGCGGCATGGCCTGGTGAGGCAGGCTCGGCAGTTGGACATCCGGGGCATCTCCCGCCTGAAAGGCTTTCAGAATAGAAGGGAAAAACTGCGCTTTCAGCGCCGGGTCGGCCTCCAACAGCGGCAGCAGGTTGTAAGTGTCGCGGATCGTATTGGCCGAGCCGAAACAATCCGCGTCCTGCGGGCCGGCTTCGCGATAATCCAATAGTTTCACCTGGATTTGGGGGTTCTCTTTCTCGAAGCGCTCGACCGACCTGTACAGCACATCATCCGGCATCCAGGTGTTGAAAAATTTGATCTGCGCCGCACCCGGGCGCGGTTCGTCGGGCCTGGCCACCTGCACTGGCGTAACCTGGATCTGAGCGACCTGCCGGTTGGCCTGTAGATAAGCCTGCTGCGCTTCGGCCAAAGCCTGCTCCGCCGTCTGGCCGCGGCGCACCGCATCCAGCGCCTTCCATATCAAGCCATCCGGTTGAGCAGGGTCGAAAGGCGCAAAACTCAGATGTTCGGCGGCGGCTTTCACCACCGGCAAGGCCGGGCCGTCGAACTGCGCCCAGTAATGGCTGGCTTCGGCCACCGAACGCCGGGCGGGAAGCAAAGACTGTGCATCCGGCGTGCCGCTTTGCAAGCCCTGGTAGCTCAAGAATTCCAGCCACAGCCAGGTCTCCTGCGGATAAGGCGTACCGGCGCTCATAAAATAACCCATTCCCAGGGCCGGCGCGACCGGGCCAGCGCGGCCGGGCAAGAGCGCCAGGCCCAACTTGCGGCCCTTTTGGCCCGTGTAGTAAGCGTAATTCCACAACGCATCGCTCCACATAGCGGCCTGGCCTTTGTCCAGGAGCTCCTGCGCTTTCTCCCAGCGTTTGTCGCCGCTCAAAACCGGCGCAACCTGATGCGCCGTCTCCAAATCGACGTACCAGCGCAGCGCGGCCACCATCTCCGGGGCATCCAGCCGGCCCTGGGCCAACGCCTGAGGCAGCGCGCCCGATAGCAGCATGGCCTGCACGCCCTTCCCATTGAAATCCACAAAACCATAACGCGCTTCCGAACTGCCCGGGCGAAGGGTCAGCGCCTGGGCGGCGCGCAGGAAGGCTGCCTGGTCCCAATCCAGCGGCGGGGGCTGTAAACCGGCCTGTTCCAGCGCGGCCCGGTCGTATAACAACAGGCCGAAGCTGAGCGGGCCCGGCAAACCCCAGGTGCCTCCGTTCCAGGCAAAAGCCTCCAACGTCTGAGGGTAGAAATCCTGCGCCTGGAAGCCGGGCGTGCCGGCGATGAAAGGAGCCAGGTCGTACAGCAATCCCTGGGCCGCGGCGCGCGGGTCCAGGTAATACAACGCCGCGTCGGCCCCTTGCGTCAGGCGTGATAGAGCGCCATCATAATCATTGGCTACCAGCCGTTGGAGCGGGATAACCTGCACGACGATGGCAGGATAGCGTTCATGAAACGTTCGCGCCAGTTCACGGAACTCGCTCACCTGGTCGTCGGAGACCGCGAAAGTAATCTCCGTCTGCGCAGCAGCAGGCGTCGGGGTCAGAGTCGCGCTCGGAACAACCGGAATGACCGGCAAGCTGGTGGGCGAACCGGTCGAAATAGGCTGCGCCGCCGGCTGCGGGCGCAGGCGCATCATCCACAGCAGGGCAAAAACGATCAACGCGATCACAATTGCCAGGGATGCCAGGCTATAAACGCCTCGGGCCAGTTTTAGTGTTCTTTGTAACATAGCTCCAGTCCTCATTTCACGTTGGACTTGCTCGCGAATGCGCTGGCCAGCTTGCGGAGAAAGAGACACCTGGGATGCAGCCGCTTCGGCAAACAGGCGGGACTGCACGGTTTGGGCAACCAGCAGCTTTTGGGCACATGCCGTGCAGGTCAGTACGTGTTGCTGGATGGCCTGCTGCCCGTCCGCTGCAAGGCCCCCATGCAGGTAAGCCATCAGGTTTTGTTCTACCCAGAGACAGGTTTTACTGGACATCGTTCACCATCCGTTCTGCAATTCCGGGAAAGGGTCGCCCCTCGAGGTGAGTGCTCAGCTCATCGTACGCGTGTTGCAGGCGAGCATATACCGTACGGACGGGCAAGTTCAACGCCCGGGCCACCTCAGCCACCGGCAAGTTCTCCTGGTAGACCAGTAACAACGGCAGGCGATATTTTTCATCCATCCGCTCGACGAGCTTCCACAGCACATGACCCTGCAGGCATTGATCTACTGCTTCTGCCAGGCCAGGCTTATCGGGGTCCGCCCGCTCGCGCAGCCATTCCAGCGAGATCGTCCTGCGCAGCTTCTGTCGGCGCAGGTGGTCCCGGCACACGTTTACTGTAATGGCCGTCAGCCAGGTTTCAAAACTGGCCTCCCGGCGGTAAGATTTGAACTGCCGGAAGACGCGCAACAACGTTTCCTGAACGGCATCTTCTGCATCTTCTTCGTCGCGCAAGACTGCCGCTGCCAGGCGGTATACCCGCCCTATGCAGGCTTCGAAGAGCAAATCGAAAGCTCCGGGGTCGCCCCGCTGGCAGCGGTCATACAAGCGTTCGAGCAAGTTGGTAAGATCTGACATATTGGCCGGCCTCTATGTACCTTATAAACCATTAGACGCACGAGTCGGTGTTTTGTGCAAAAATCCACCAGCGACCAATCGTACCATATTCGAATGCTCCCGGCACGGACGCCACCTACCGAAATAAACTCCTTAAGCTCGCCTTAGGGTTGCCAATAAACGCGCATAAGGACACGGCTCATGGTAAATGGTATCCTTATGATCGAGCAAAGATACGGGTGATCGGCCACTCGGTAAACGGTAAAAAAACAGATTACCGATTACTCAGTGACCGATTACCGATCCTGGAAGGAGATAATGACATGAAGAAGTTAAGTGTAATCAGCAGTGTTTTGATTGTAACCATCTTGCTGGCAGCCTGCAGCGCCCCCAGTGCTGAATTGTCCAGCCGGCCGGCAGCCGTCTTGCGTTCCGTTGCCAATGCTTTGGAGCAGCAAGCTGACCAACCGCAGGCCAATGCTCCCCAGTCGGGGAAGCTGCAAGGCCCACAAACCACCCCCGCCCCGGTTGCACCTTCAGGAGAGGCATTGTCGTTGTTAGCGGCCTACGAAGGTGTGCTGCAGAACGTATACAGCGAAGTCAATCCCTCAGTGGTTAATATCCGCGTTGTGGTAAAACAAACGGCCGCCTTGGGCCAGGGTGATCTGCCCGGCCTACCTGATATACCCGGGCTTCCTTTCGAACTACCCAGCAACCCGTTTTCTCCCGACCAACCCCAAACGCCTCAAGTGCCACAGTATGGCGAGGGCGCCGGGTCTGGTTTCGTCTGGGACCAGCAGGGCCATATCGTGACAAATAACCATGTTGTGGACGGCGCCGAGAAGATCGAAGTAACCTTCTCCGACGGCACTACCGTGCCCGCGAAACTGGTCGGCGCCGATCCCGACAGCGACCTGGCTGTGATAAAAGTGGACGTTTCCAGCGATCAGTTGAAACCGGTCCAGATGGGCGATTCCAGCCAGGTGCGCGTCGGCCAACTGGCCCTTGCGATTGGTAACCCCTTTGGACTGGAAGGCACGATGACGGTGGGCATCGTCAGCGCCATCGGCAGAACGATGCCGGCCGATGTGAGAGGCAGCAATGGCCTCAGATTCTCGATCCCTGACGTGATCCAGACCGACGCGCCCATCAACCCGGGCAACTCCGGCGGTGTTCTGTTGAACGACCAGGGCCAGGTAGTCGGAGTAACCTTCGCCATTGAATCGACCGCGGGAAGCAACGCCGGCATCGGCTTCGTCATCCCCTCGGCAATTGTCGAACGCGTCATTCCCCAATTGATCGATAGCGGCAGCTATGAACACCCCTATTTGGGCATCAGCGGCACAGAACTGAAACCCGAGCTGGCAGACGCCATGAAGCTGGATGCAACGCAGCGCGGCGTGCTGGTCATCGACGTGCCCGCGGGCGGCCCGGCCGAAAAGGCTGGCTTGCGCGGCAGCGATCGCACCATCCAGATCGACGGGCAAGACGCTAAAGTCGGCGGCGACGTAATTACTGCTATCGATGGGCAGACCGTACAGGGCATGGATGACCTGATCTCCTACCTGGGCAGCCATACTACGGTTGGGCAGAAGGTAACCCTGACTGTGCTGCGGGATGGCAAAACCAGCGATATCCAGGTCACTCTGGCGGCCCGGCCATCACGCACAACTCAGGCGCAGGAGGCGCCACCCGAAACGCCTGACAGCCAAAAATCAGGCCGTGCCTGGTTGGGCATTCAGGGCGCTACGATGAACGCCACGATTGCCGAAGCAATGAACTTGAACCAGGATCAAAGCGGTGTGCTGATTATCGACATTGCCCCCGGCAGCGCAGCAGATAACGCCGGCTTGAAGGGCGGCAGCAAGTCGATTGACGTGAACGGCCAGAGCCTGAAGATCGGCGGCGATGTGATTATCGCCGTGGACGGCAAAGACGTCACATCCACCGCCGACCTGGTCTCGCTGCTCCAACAGTACCAACCCGACCAGAGCGTAACTCTTACCGTCTTGCGAGATGGCGAACAGATGGAGTTTGAGGTGACATTGGGCAGCCGGGCGACGTCAAATTAGCGCATCGTTTTTAGCGACCCTATTCGGAGGATAATATTTAGTGGTGTGTTGACTTAGGCATCGCGATAAGAGTTCAGGTGATACTGCTTGCAAGGTATCTGGATCCCCTTGCAAGCAGTATCATTTTTTGGAATGATAATGTCCGTCCTGCCTCGGTTAGTTATCTGGATGCTCTAATTCCGCCTCCACCATAATCTGCACCAGCTCCTCGAACGAAGTTTTTGCTTCCCAGCCCAACTGCCGCCGCGCCTTGCCCGGGTCGCCGATCAGCAGATCGACATCCGCCGGGCGGACGAAGCGCGGGTCTTGTACCACGTAATCCTGGTAGTTCAGCCCAACGGCGGCAAAGGCCAGCTCGGCAAAACGCCGCACGGTATGTGTGCGCCCGGTGGCGATGACGTAATCTTCAGGGTTATCTTGCTGCAGCATCAACCACATCGCCTCCACATAATCCCTGGCGAAACCCCAATCGCGCTGCGCTTCCAGGTTACCCAACGGCAGCTCCCGCTCCAACCCACGCTTGATCCGCACCGCGGCGCGGGCAATCTTGCGAGTGACAAATTCGTGGCCGCGCCGCGGGCTTTCGTGATTGAAACAAATCCCCGAAGTCGCAAACATACTGTAGCTTTCGCGGTAGTTCACCGTGATCCAATGGCCGTAAACTTTGGCCACGCCGTACGGGCTGCGTGGATAGAACGGCGTATTCTCATCTTGCGGCACTTCGCGCACCTTGCCGAACATCTCGCTGGTGCTGGCCTGGTAGAAACGGATTTCAGGGTCCACCAGGCGAATGGCGTCGAGCAAGCGAGTCACGCCCAGGCCGGTCACCTCGCCGGTGAAGATGGCCTGCGTCCACGAAGTTTGCACGAAAGACTGCGCTGCCAGGTTGTACACTTCATGTGGCCGGTGAGCCGTGATCATGTCGATCAACGAGGCATGGTCAAGTAAATCCCCTGAGGCCAGCGTAAGACGATCCTGGATGTGTTTGATGCGCTCGAAGTTGACTGTGCTGGACCGGCGCACCATGCCGATCACTTCATAACCCTTCTCGAGCAGAAACTCAGCCAGGTAAGAACCATCCTGGCCGGTAATACCGGTGATTAATGCACGTTTATTGGTCATATATTCCATCCTTATTTAGGTGATTTGCAATCAGCTCTTGATCGCCGATTTTGCGCGACCTGCACGGCTCGCGCAGCTTTTCTATCAAGTGATCTGTTATGAAGATCATAACCCGGTTCTCGGTTTCCGTCTGCTAAGTGACTTAGCCAAACAAGCCGGGCGCGGCAGATGTTTCTGGGGTATATTTAGCGCATGCAGCAGAAAACCCCGGAAACGATCGGTAAACGCGTTGCTCGCCTGCGCAGCGAACATGGCTGGACTCAACAGACACTGGCCAACCGCCTGGCAGTTTCACGCGTGGCCGTCTCCCACATCGAAAGCGATCTAATCCTGCCCAGCGAACGTACCGTCACCCTGCTGGCGGGAATCCTCAAGATATCCCCCGATGAACTGGTCGCAGGCACCACTTACCCGCAAGCCAAAGCCGAGAAACTACCCACAGTGGTATGCCAGTACACGGCCCTGGAGCTGGACGCGGCATTACTCGAAAAAGACCTGGCCTGGCTGGAGCGATTGAAAGGCTTGCCAAATTGGCAAACCTGGGCAGATGCCGTCAGGCAGGAATGGTCTGGACGTATCACGGCCTGGGCGGCACAAAGCGAAGACGACCACGAACGCGCCGTCGTCGCGAATATGAAAAATTTGCTCGCCCGGCAACTGCTATAGCCAGTTGGGCAAACTGATGCTGGCAGACAGCACCGCTCCCAAGTCCGCCCCCTCGACAACGTGGCACACCGGGATATTCATTGCCTGGAGCGAAGCCAATACGCGCTGTGAACTGAGATAGCCGCCGAAAGTCGAAGCATCGATCAAAACCACTACCGGGCGCAAACCGCGCCGCAATAGCAGGTCTGCCGTCCGGTAGACCGCGTCCGCCGTGCTGGGGGTAATCAACACGACCGTACTGCCACGTGGCAGGTGGCGCGCCTGCGCTTCGGCCAACCCTTGCAGCGGCAGAGCATCCTGCGACTGCAACAGAGCCAGCGCTTCGAGGACCTTGCCCAACTGCCGCCCTCCGCGGTCGGAAGGCAGGATACGCACAGATTGGTCAGCGTAGGCCAGGCCCACCGCTCGCCCGCGTTGTAAATAGTAACGTGCCAGGGAAGCTGCCGCAGCCACGGCATACTCCAACGTGGAAGGCGGCAACTGGTACTGGAAACGCCGCCGCCAGAAATCGCGCGGGTCCAACTCTGGCAACTGGTAAGGCCGGGCGGCGTGCACCGAACGCGCCGCATCGACGAAAATCCACACATCGGCCAGCGGGTCCAGTTCGAATTCTTTGACCATCAGCCGGTCCCGCCGGGCAGTGCTCATCCAGTGGATACGGTTCAATGGATCACCCGGTTCGTACTCGCGCACGCCCGCTGCATTGGACGTGATTTGCGGCGTGCGGCGGCGCAAAGCCTCGCCCCCAGGAAGCAGGCCGGGAGGGTTAGGGAAACTGCGTACATCTACCATTACCGGATAGACCAGCAACGAGTCCTGGCTGGGTATGGTATGGCTCACCGGAAACAGGCCGAACAAATCGCCCGATACCAGGGTAGTCGGGCCCAGGGCGAAGACACCGCGCTCGACCAGGCGGGTGCGCGCCAGGTAGGTGCGGCCTTCGCGCCCACCGATCAAGGTGAGCACGTGCGAACCGTGCGAGCCCGGCAAGCTGGACTCATCATGGACCTCGATCCACAAGCGCGGCCAGCGGGTGGTGTTCTGAACTTCGTAATATTCCTCGAAAATCTGCCCCACCTGGGAACGCAGGACGCGCGCCGTACGGCGCAGATTGAGGCCATATAATGCCATACGCGACATCGCAAAGCTGAAAACCAGCACTCCGGCCCACAAATATGTCAGACGAAAGTAAAGCTGTATTCCGGTGGCCAGACCAGCAAGCAAGCTAATGGCCAATAAGGCCAGCACCACACGCGCCGAAATGCTCACGATCAGCCCTCGCGTGCCATATCGGGGTGCATACCCGCGGACGGGTCGCCACCTGGCACCGGTACGCTACTCAATATCTCCTCCACCACCTGTTGGGCGCTCAAATCACGCAGGCGCGCCCCGGGCCCCAGGATCACGCGGTGCGCTAACGTGGGAACTGCCAGGGCTTTAATATCATCCGGTAGCACGTAATCCCGCCCGGCAATTGCCGCGCGGGCCTGCGCCGTGCGGTAAAGCGCCAGGCTGCCGCGCGGGCTGGAACCCAGGTAAACTTCAGGGTGTTCGCGAGTATGATGGTTCAACTCGACAATGTAACGTTTCAGACCAGGCGAAGCATAGATATCTTTGACGGCTTCCTGGGCTGCAAGCAGTTCATCGACCGAAATCACCTGCTGCAATTCCAACATCGGATGGCGATATTGCTGACGTTCCAGCACGCGCACCTCATCCGTCGTCGTCGGATAGCCGAGGCGCAAACGCATCAGAAAACGATCTACCTGGGCTTCAGGCAGCGGGAACGTACCCTCATATTCGATTGGGTTTTGAGTAGCCAGCACCATGAAGGGCCGGGGCAGGGCACGGGTTACCCCATCCACCGTAGTCTGGCGCTCCTCCATCGCTTCCAACAAAGCGGCCTGGGTCTTGGGCGTGGCCCGGTTGATTTCGTCGGCCAGCACTACCTGCGCCATGATCGGCCCAGGACGAAACTCGAATTCACGGCTGACCTGGTTGAAGATTGAGACCCCGGTCACATCGCTAGGGAGCATATCCGGGGTAAACTGGATTCGGCTGAAAGAACAGCCCAACGAACGGGCCAGGCTGCGCGCCAGCATGGTCTTCCCCACGCCAGGCACGTCTTCAATCAACAGGTGGCCCTGGCACAACAGGCCAACCACTGCCAGTTCAATGGTCTCGCGCTTTCCAACGATGACATTCTCGATATTCGCAATCACTTTCTCGGCAAATGCTTGGACATCAGACATAATTTGGCTCCAGCGTACGTAGTGCGTATTATGATTTCAGCAGGAATACATTAAGTACTACCCAGAAGATGGTGTAGTTCAATGCCCGGCGTTGGCGGTAATGACCGGCGAACAGCAACACAGCCAACATTAAGCCGGTAGCAAAACGAATGATACCACCGGTTTCACGAAATGTGGAAAAGGGGGTAAAGAGAATAACCAGGGCGTTGACCAACAGGCCAGCCACCACCCAGTTCTTTTCCCCGGCCAACCAGAAGCGGACCGATTTCCAAATTCCCCACAGCGAAGGCAAAACGACCGTCGGGCCGAATACCACCAGCATGGCAAACAGATAAACCAGGCTTTCCTTGCCAATGCGCAGCAGCCCCATAAAAGGGATCCACTCGAAAGGAGTGGCATTTGCCCCGCCTGAAGCCACGCCCGGCTCCCCAAACGTCGCCCACAGCCAGAGTTGAAAAAGAGCAAAAGGCAGCCCGGCGATCAGCCCCAGGCCAAAGACATCTCGCCAGCGCCGCTGCGCCAGGAAGGCCAGCAGCACAGCAGCGACAAACAAGGCTGTCGTTTCGCGAGCAAACACAGCCAGTCCCAACAGGCACCAGCCGAATACGTCTTTGCGGCGCTCGATAGCCAGCAAACCGCCCGCCACCAGGCCATAGGCCAGCGGCTCGGGTAGATCAACGACTAATGCCAAGGTAAAGCCAGCCCACAAGCCGTAGATCAACGCATACCAACGGCTCATTCCCCAACCGGCAAACAGTTCGGACACAGCCCACACGCCGCCCGCCAGCGAAAGTACACCCAATATTACCAACATCCAGGGAATAACCGCTTCATTGCCAAGAGACAACGCCCGCGCCAGCAGCGGCAGCAGGATACGCTGGTAACGATAGGCAGGCTCGTCCAGATAGGGAGCTACCTGCTGTGGGTCGGGGTTACGGGCGATGTAATAGACGAACTGGCCGTCATATCCTTCACTACCCTGCGGATCGCCTTGCGAGAACTGCGTGCCGATGCGTGCCAGGGCTAAGGCTTCGCCGCCGGCCGACTGGATGGCGATAACAACCAGGGCCAGCGCGACGAAAAAAGTGACGATGGTTGGGCCAAAACGAGGCCAGAACTTGCTTTTTATCATCTCGCTTGCGATCCCCTTTCGCTTCGCCCAACGAATTTTCTACGAACGTTAAGCCGCCACAGCGTCGCCGACAACAAGCCGCTGATCATACTCAATGCCAGCCCGGCATAGAACGAAACCGGCCGGTAGGCCAGGACAATAGTATGATCCCCGGAAGGAACATGAACTGCCTGGAAGAGGTAGTTTGCCCGCAGCAATGCCGCTGGCTGACCGTCCACCCAGGCCCGCCAGCCGGGATACCACACATTAGGAATGACCAGCCAACCGGCGGAGGGCGCAGTCAGAGTCCATTGACTGCGATTTGCCCCCAGATCGGTGGCAGCCAGCATACCCAAACGATCGCCCTGTCCTTGCGCCAGTTCTGGCTGGCATCCACCTTCTGGCAGCGCCGCCAGTCCTTCCAGTACCACGTAACGGCTCAAATCCAGATCGCGGTTCAAGATGGACTGCTTGGCCTGTTCGGGGGTCCGCGCTAACCAGCCGCAATTCACCCACTGGACGCCGGAGGGCTGGCGATTGACACTGGCTGTTGCTTTAAACTCCACGCCATAAGGCTCATAGCGCGCCAGCGTTTCAACCAGGCCGACGTCCATCAGGTCCAACATCTGTGCGTAAGCATCCGGCGAAGCCTGTGCCAGCATATCCTGCCAGTCTGCATACCGTCCAGGCACAAACGGGTCGAAGTTATTCACCGAGGCGATACCATCCAGGATGTTGGCGTTGGGCAACAAAACGGCGCGCAGGTTCATCAGATCTTCACCGGGATCAAAGCTCTCGAAATTCAGAAAACGCACATACTTGAGCCAGTTTTCCTGCGCAAAGGGAATAAACAACCGCCCGCCGGTTGCCAGCGCCAGCGCCTGCTTTGCCGTCGGCGAAGGGCCATACAGATCCAGCGGGCCAGCAGGGTTCAATCCCCAACCGGCCGCCAACAAATCCAGGGCAATCACCAGGGCAACAGCCCATTGCCAGAGACGCAACGGGTAAGGGCGGTCCGGCGGGCGTGCAGCGGGGGACGGCGGTGGCGCAAGCTGGAGCAGGCGCCTGCGCAGCCTGGAACGATCTGCGGGGGCATCTTTGACGCCCGGTTGCGAAACACCAGCCGATTTGCCTGGCAGCACAGCAGAACCACTCTGTTCAACGGAGGATGCATCATGTTCAGCCACTTCAGGCGGGCGGGGCGGAGATGTAAGCGTCAGGATACCCGCCGCCAATCCCCAAAATCCCAACAGGGCCGTAGCCCGGATGAAACTGGGGCTGATAGCGCCCATCGAATACCAGGCCAGACCAGCGCCTAACGACACGGCAAATGCCCCCATCGTGCCCAGGCGCGCCCAGTACAGCCCCCAGCCCTCCGGGCGGCGCCAATTTTGCGCACCTTGGGCGGCCAGCAGCGAAAGGGCAAGCTGCACCCAAAGCATCCAACGCGCCGGCGCCTGGAACATGGCAAACGTGGGGATATTGCGGTATAGCCAGGGGAAAAGTGGGGTAAACCGCCCCAGTGCCAGCAGTAAAGCCGCAACCAGGATCAACGCCAAAAAGCCGCTCAGACGTCCGGCAAGCCCCTCGGCCGGCGTGGATGGCGCAGCCGTTTTCTTTAATCTACGCCTCAGGCTACGCCGTATACTGCCAGACAGTGCGCTAAAGGCCAACAGCAACGGCAACAAGCCAATGTATACCGCGTCTTCCCAATACGCACTAAAACCCCAATAGTCGCCGCTGGCCTGGCTGCCAAACATACCTGGCGCCAGAAAAGTGAGCAGATGCCACGGCCAGAAGGAATAATTCATGGCGTAATCGTATTCGACCGCCGCCGAACGCTGTGACTGGCTGAGATACTCAGCCGTCGGCAGAAGCTGGGCGGCAGCCAGGCCGGCCGCCAGAGCCACAGCCAGGGCCAGGCAGAGCCAGGTCCGGCCAACCTGGCGTAACATTTCCCGGCGCGGCCGGCCAACCCGCCAATCCTGCCAGGTCCAAAAAAGGACCCACAGGCCGGCCAACAGCCCGGTGTACCAGGTGGTCTGGGCATGGCCGGACAAAAGCTGCATTGCCAGGCAAATCGTTAACAAGAGGAAACGCTTCGTCCCCGGCCCGGTTTTGCCAGGCAGCCCAACCGTCTCGCCGCTCAACTCCTCGACCTGGGGCGTCAGGCACCACAGCACCCACGGCAACCAGGCTGCAGCCGCATTAATACTCAGGAACCAGGCCCGCGCCACCAGGTAACCGCACAGGCCATAGGATAATCCGGCAACGACCTGAGGCAACCGGCCCATCCCCATCCGCCGCACGAGCAGCGCCATACCCAGCCCGGCCCAGGCCAGGTGCAATGCAGCCAATGGCGCCTGTCCCCAGGCCATCCACTTGACCCCGCCCAGCAAGTAGAGCAAAAAATATCCCCAGGTCGGCGGATAGAGCAGCGCCGACTGGTAATTGGCCAGCAGAGGCGCCCCCATGCCAACCAGCGGGTTCCACAGCGGCAGGTGACCGGCCCGCAACGTCTGCCAGGCATAATGCCACCAGGGGACAAATTGCTGCAGTGGCGTGCCCCAGAACAACGCTCGCCCGGTCAAATAAACGGGAGCCAGAAGAACCAGTGGCCCAAACAGCACAAGCACAATGGGGGAGACAGAACGGAAGTTAATGCGTAGGCGAGGCATAGCAGAAAATCGTGAACGTAGAAGCAACCCGGCGGGCCGCCATTTATGGAGTCACCTCGAAGAGGGCATAATCTCCATTCTGGGTCGCCAATTGCAGGAAACCTGCCTGGGCCGGGTCCCATGTCCCCAGGGCCTTCTCGGCCGGCCCCCAGAAGATGTAATGAATATTGAAGCGACTGATAAAAGCCAGGCGCTGCCCATCCGGCGTACCCGCCTGGTAGAAAGCGTCCGCCTGCGGCGTCAATCCGGCCAGGTTCGCGCTTTCCGGGCCGTGGCCGATCAGGACACGCACCGGAGCCCAGGCGGGAAAGGCATTACCGGTGACAAAAGACGTCAGGGCCACCGAGCCCGGTACTGAGTTGATCTGCAGATATTCAAAAGTTTTGACTTCATCAGCCGGCAGGAAGAGCGGCGGCTGCAGGCTACGGGCAGCCAGCAGGCTGCCCAGGAACAAGATCAGCGTACCCGGGAAAAGCAGCCACAAGGGCGCCTGGGCCAGGCGGTAACGCCGCCGCGCCGAAGGGCCATCGTTGGACGCCAGCTTTCCCGGCAAACCCGCCAATGCCAGGGCGACCCAGGCCACCCACATCCCATCCGGCAGGCGGCGCTGCAAACCGAGTGGGGCATAGGCCAGGACAGGCAGCAACAACACCCAACCTGCCAGCAGCCAGCCAGCCCAGGGATCGGTGCGCAGCAAACGCCGGCCGCCAGCCCAGGCATAAGGCACCAGCAGACCATAGGCCAATACATAATGTCCGACGCGGGGTGAAAGGATCAGGTTTTGGGCAGTCCAGGCTCTTACATAAGGATCCCACCAGGTAACCGCGGCGTTATACAGCACGAAAATACCGGGGATCACCCCGGCCATCACCACCAGGCCGAACGACTGTCGCCAGTGCCCCGCATCGGCGGGCAACCCGCGCCGGCCACGCAGGGCCTGCCGGGCGCCCAGGCCGGCCAGATGCCAGCACAGTACCACGCCGATCAGCAACGCCGCCAATGGCTGCACAATGCCGGCCAGCAACCACAACCCGGCGAGCTTGGCCGCGCTGCGCAACACGTCGCCGGATGGACGCACCGTTTGCGGCTGCTGCATCGTACTCAGATAATGCAATAACGCCCAAAGCATCAATGCCCGCGCCAGGGCCAGGTGCGGCAGCCCGAAAATACCCAGGAAACCAAACGTTTCGGGAGAATAGAACTCCAACGGCATCGAGCCCAGCCAGGTCTGTTGGCCAATCAAAAGCATCAACCAACCCACCCCTCCGCCCAGCATGACCAGCGCCAGTCCAAAACGGCGCAGGCGTATATCGACCAGAAAAAACGCCAGAAAATCATACGTCGCCAGGATGGCCAGCAGCCCTCCCGCCAGGCGGTACAGGTGAAACAGGGCTGCCAGTTGGTCATGCAGTCCAGGTGGGGCTGCCAGTTTGCCCAGCACTAAGTAAGGCAGATAGACAAACATGCCATTTTGCGGATCAGCGGTGTAGGGCGAGCGGAACAGCCAGGCGCCATAGGTTCCGCTCAACATCTTGGCCAGGTAGGAATTGCCATCTTCCACCCCAAAGACAAAGCCGCTGAAACGATAGGCATCTCCCTGGACGCTAAACCCCAGCAGGTAAGGCAGCGAGGTGACCAGCAAAACCAGCCCGACAAAACCCCATACCCAGCGATCTGCCGTAAAGAATAAGCGGCGGCCTGCGAATTGGGAGCGAGCGGTTATTGGCGTTTCCACGACCACCCCATCCACAAAATCGCTACTGCAAACAGCCCCAGGCCGAGATATAGACTGGCCGGGCGGAAGGCCAGCGTGACACGATGAGGGCCATCTGGCAACTGAACACCGCGTAACAGATCGAAAACCGTCTCGACCGGCGCACGCTGCCCATCTATCCAGGCGCGCCAACCCGGGTAGGCAATCTCGCTCAACACCAGCAAACCCGGACCGGCGGCTTCCAATTCGATGCGCTCCGGGCGCCAGTCCAGGATCGCGGCAGGAACGATCGGGGGATCCAGCCGCTCGACGGGCGGCAAGACCCAGGCGCGCGGGCGCGCCTGCTCATTCTCATACAAGCGTGTCTGTCCAAAATGCTGTAGCAAGCGCAAACCGTCCACCGGCAGGTCAAATTCGGAAGCGACAAAACGCACGTTGAGCAGTCCCAGGGCCACAGGGTCGGGCCGGCAGGCAGCGTTGTCTGTGGCCGGCTCGCCATTGGCATAGGGAGGTATCGTCACGCTGTAACCTGTCGAGGGCACGCCGGTAGCAGATTGCATATACCCCACATAGCTCCTCAACTGGAGCGGGTCCACTCCATCGGCCAGTTGCAAACCAGCGCCTGCCGCCGTGTGCTGCGGCAGGCTATAGGAAGGTGAATAAACGCGAAACAGCCCGGGTTGTGCCGCCAGGTATTCTGCCAGAGGCCGGCCTTCCGCCAGGACAGCTTGCGGCGAACGTGATACAAACAGCGAGCGATCCATGCCAGCCAAATCCAGCAGTGCAATTACCAGCAGTCCGGCCAGCCAGGCGCGGTGAGGCAGGCGTTCGCCCAGCCGCAAGCCAATCCATACTACCACCGCCAGAGCGAAACCGGCGCCCCAGGCAAAATTGACCGGCAGCGAGCCGCTGATCACCCACACACCCGCCGCCAGGGCAAGATCGAAAGCCGCCAGGGCGGCCATTGCCAGGCCGAGGCAACGCATGTGCGGCGCATCCTGGAGCAAACGCGCCAGGGCCTGCGCACCAAGCGCGGCCAGCGCCAGGCCAGCGATAAACAAAGCCCGCGAGGGCACCCGCAGCAGGTCCAGCCCCGGCAAACGCTCCAGCAATGCCAGGAAAGGCAGGTTCGCTCCCAGGGAAAAGAACAGCGCCAGGAGAATAGACCATTTCCAAAAGCGCGCCCTTGCGCCAGCCGCCAACCCCAGGAAAGCCAGCATCCCCAGAACCAGAACCGCCTGGCCAGGGTAAACCATATATTCGTGGAAACCGCCCCAATCCGGGAAGAGCAAACCCAACAGCCGCGCCGGGGGCAAGGAATACACGGACGTATCCTGGGCCGTCATTGCAGAGCGGCTCGAGAGGCGAGTATATTCCAACAAAGGCAGTGCCAGCGGCGCAGCCAGCAAAGCAGCCAGCAAAGTCTGCTGTACCAGGTGAATACCCTGTGCGCGCCAGCTTCCCCGGAAACGGTGAGCAAGACCGTATGCCCACCATAATATCCCGGCATAGGCGCCCCAGCGTACGTCGGCCAGGAACATCAACGCCAGGAAAACCGCCTCCCAACTGGCAAAACGGTTGCCGTCATGACCGGCCAGTCGGTCATGACGGCGGGCTGCCCACAATAACCAGGGCGTCCAGGAAAAGGCGTACAACAAGGTAAGGTGGCCGGCCCCGTAATGCGCAAACCATTTGGGCAAGAAAGCCAGGGCCAACGCGCCGAACAACGCCGCCGGGTAAGGGAGATCTTCCGAACAAAGTAAACGCAGCATCCCGGCACCACCCCACACCAGGTGCAAAGCGAGCATCAGGTTAAACCCCAGGGGTAGAGGAAGCAAGAGCGCCAACCAACCAGGCGGATACCAAAGGCCCGACAGCGGGTTGGCAAAGAACGGCGCGCCGCTCAATATCCCTGGCGCCCACAACGGCAATCTCCCTTCGAGCAACGCCTGGCGCAAATAGAGCCCGTAAGGATAATGCGAAATACTCAAGTCGGAATACCGCGCATCTGCCCCCGGATATGGAAAACCATTTAAACCTGGCAAAAGCAGCGCCAGAGGCAGCAATAACGGCAGGTAAGGGAGAAGGCGCGCGAAGCTTTTTGGCATGAAATCGATTTTCTCACTGGCCGGTCATGACCTGGTAAAGAGTCACATTGCCGGAAGAATAAACCGGCTGTATGTTGATACCCTCTGGCAGAGCGCCCAGGGCTTTTTCTCGCGGGCCATAAAAAATATAAGCAACTTTACGCTGTTCCAGGAAGGCCGCCGCGCTCTGCGCGCCGGCCTGGCCTGTCTGGAAAAATTGACTTACCGCAGCCTGCTCAACTTCGGCGTTCGCCGTCTCGAATGGGTGCCCATAAATAACGCGCTGGGCAGTATACGCCGGGATGAACATGCCACTCTCCGGGGCTGCCAGCACCAGGGCACGGGGCGGGAGATTGGCTGCCATCCACTCCAGTGTCTGAGCCTCGTCACGGCGCAAATAGAGCCAGGCATCGCGTGCCTGTGCGTTGGCAAAGCCGGCCAGCAGAACCAGCAAGGTCGTCGGCAAAGAGAGCAAAACCAATAACACCGGGGCAAGCCGGGCAAGTTTGCCCGAACGATCGGCCAGGCTATCCAATCCCAAACCAGCCAGGCCAATGAAAGGCAGGAACAAGCCCATCATGAAGCGACGTTGCAAATCAAACGGGGCATAGATTAAAACCAGTCCCAGCCCAGCCCATACCAGCAGCGGGAGCGCACTACGTAGACCGCGGCGTACAGCCCACCAGGCCCCTGGCAGGGCGATCATCAGGGCAGGGGATAAAGACAACACCACATCCCAAAGCGGAGGAGAAACCGTCAAGTTTTGGGCATTCCAGCTTGCCAGCTCAGGGTTGGCACGCGCCACCCAAAAATCGTATGCCAAAAACGGTCCGCCGCCCAGCAAGACCAGCGCACCGCGCCAGATCCAGGCTTCCAGCCTGGCCGGCGCCTGTGCTCTCGCCGGGCGCGCCGTCCACCGCTCGATCAGTTCCCAGGCTGCCAGGCCAGCAATGACCATCAATGCCACAACGACCCCAAACGGGGAAATCACACTGAGCAAGAAAGCAACCAACAAAACACTGACACGCTGAGATATCCAATGGGTTCGGGCAGAAGAAGCGAGGGCGCCCTCGCCCGGCAAGGTCAACAGCCACAATAACATCGCCAACCCCAACGGAAAATGAGGGTTGACATACGCAGACAGGAACGGATAAGCCTCAGGAACGACAAAATCGGCGGTGACCGCCCCAAAAGGCAGGCCCAGCCACCCCATACCCAGGCCCAGGCAGGCCACCGCAAAAACCAATACCGGCCAGCGTCCGCGCGGGTTGACCACAACGAGGAAACGCCACAGCGCCCACAGCATCAGACCGGCAGCCAATAACCTGGCCAGGTGAAAAACCCAAAGCAGAGGCAGCCCCAACCAACGCGCCAGATGCCCCAGGAAAAGATAGAACAAAAACAGGTAAGCGCCTTCGCCTGGCTCCGCTGTATAAGGCAACACAAAGCGCCACTCGCCGCTCCAACCCTGGCGCATTTTGGCCAGGTACGAATTGCCGTCCAACGGATTCATCAACAAACCCCCAAAAACATAGCCCGGGTCAGGCGTCAGAGCCATCACCAGGTAAGGGATTGCTATCAACAGGTAGAAAATCAGGATTACAATAAGAATACGAAGGCGCACAGGGGTACTATAACATTTAGTGATGATGCATGTCAAGAAAATGATGCCACCCCTCTTGCTTTATCCTCCAACCGCCTCTATAATCAAGAAGGCCGCGCATACCATGTGCACCTTTACCAATACAGAGTTTTTAGAGAGAAGATTGCTTCGATGAGCCGACCTTTCAAACTTTATCGCCTGCAACAGATCGACAGTCAATTGGATTGGCTGCACACTCGCATGCTGGAGTTGGACGCGCTGATGAAGGAAGATGCAGAGTTGCAGCAAGCCACTACCCACGCGGCACAAGCCGAGGAAAGCTTGAAAGATGCGCGCAGAGGGTTACACCGGGCCGAGGATGAGGTACGCCAACAACGCGTGAAAATAGAACAAAGCGAGGCATCATTGTATGGCGGCAAGATCCGCAACCCCAAAGAGCTAAAAGACCTGGAAAACGAAGTGGCTGCACTCAAACGTTATCTGAGCGTACTCGAAGACCGCCAGCTTGAGGTCATGCTTTCCGAGGAAGAAATCACCAGCGCCCAGCAAATAGCCATTGCCGAGCTGAACAAGGCTCAGGAAGCATTCCAACAACGCGCTCAAAACGCCAGTGAAGAGAAAAACAAGCTGGCTAAGGACAAAGCGCGCCTGGATGATGAACGCAAAGCGACATTGACTTCCATTTCGCCGGAAGACCTGGCGCTCTACACACAACTACGCCAGAAGCGGCGCGGCGTGGCCGTCGCCAAAGTCGTCGACCGGGCCTGTGCAGCGTGTGGCTCCACTTTAAGCGCCGCATTACTCAACAGTTCTCATTCCCCCAACCAGATTTCCCTGTGTGAAACCTGCGGGCGCGTTCTCTACGCAGGTTGATACAGTCACCTGGTCAATAGTTGTAGGAAGTGAGCGACAAGCAGAATGGCGAACCTGTTACGCAACATCGATCGAATATCTTTCTGGATGGGTTTCATCGCCGCCACGCTGCTGTGGTGGCTTCTGGGTCGCTTTCGCCCACTACTGGCAGGCCTGTGGGCCAGCATGAAAGAGAAGTCTCAGGCCAGCCGCCAGGAACGCAGCCTGAGCGACGAAATACGCCTGGGCAATGACACGCTCCGTATGCTGCAGCGCTGGCACCTGGCGTCGGTCTTTTTCTCATTAGACGAGATCATGATCACGCCCCGCCTGCTGGCACCTGCCGTGCCACCGATGGCTTACGAACCACCCGCCAGTGAGGACATTACTGACTGGGCTATCCCGCCCACGCCAGATTGGCCAGATCTGCTATCCTATTACAACGCTCCCTGGCTAACCGTGAGCGAAGCGATGCAAGGTAGCGCGAACCTTGCGATCGTCGGGCAGCCGGGAACAGGCAAAACGGTCGCCCTGGCGCACCTGGCAGCCCAGGTAATCCGTAAAGACCCCCAGGCCAGCCACCTGGCAAATTACACTCCTGTGCTGGTGCATGCGGCCGACCTGGCACTGCCAGCAGCCAACCCCGAAGAACCGCTCAGTGTATTGCTGCCCGCCCTTTCCAGCTACGTGAATTCCATTCCCGCCAAGCGCCTGCCTGGCGTGATCCAGACGCTCTTCCAGCGCGATCGTGCCCTTCTGCTGGTGGACGGTCTGGATGAACTTTCGCCGTCTCTCCTGCAAGAGGTCACCAACTACCTGGCCAGCCTGTTCCAGAAGTACCCTGGCCTGCGCGCCGGGGTAACCGCCGACCCCAATAACCTGGGCGGCCTGCCTGCCCTGGGCTTTCAAATCATGCCTCTTGTGGCATGGGGGCAAGCGCAGCGCGCTTTGCTGATCAGCCGGTGGAGCGATTTATGGAATCGCTACCTGGCTGGCCCGATGAAAACCAAAACCCCGCCCGCCGATCCGCTGTTGATGGTCGGCTGGTTGTTGAACAATACCGCCAATTTGACCCCGCTGGAAACAACGCTAAAGGTCTGGGGCGCTTTCGCTGGCGATGCGCTTGGCCCGGCTGCTCTGGCGTCCATCGAGGCCCACATCCGGCGCATGATGGTCGGCCAGCCGGACAAGAACCGCGCCGCTTTTGAACAACTCGCCGGCCAGATAATACTCAACCTGCAACCGGTGAGTGAGCGTAAGAATGCCGAACGCTGGCTGGGCGGCTCGGAAGGAATCGCCAGTGAAACCGAAGCAGCAACCGAAAGCGACGGGCAGAACGAGCCAGCCGGCGCTGCTGGAAAAGGGGCGCCCCGGGCGCGCGCCCGCGGCGCCTTGCCCGATTTAATCGATTGCGGTCTGGTAATTGCGCGTGCCAACGACCGCGCCTCGATCTGCCATCCAGTGCTCGCCGGCTACCTGGCCAGCCAGGCGCTGGCAACGGTGAACGCTGGCGGCCAGGTCGCCCGGCAGCCCGAGTGGAGCGGCAAATCAGCGACCCTGCAAATACTCTCCATTCTGGACAGCCAGGCCGCCTGGATAAACCAGATGCTTGCTGAAGAGGATGGCGAACCATTACAGCGGCAATTGCTCAATGCAGCCCGCTGGCTGCGCATTGCCCCCGATGGCCTGCCCTGGATTTCCAATGTCATGCGCAAACTGGTGCTTGGCCTGCAAAATGATGGCATGCCGCTGGGTTTCAAAGCGCGCGCCATCTCGGCATTGGTTCTTTCCAACAATTCCGGGGTGCCGTTGCTGCTGCGCCAGTTGCTCGCCGCCCCATTGGCCGACTTGCGCCAGATGGCCGCCCTGGGTTTGGGCATGATCCGGGACGCCAAGTCCATCGATGATTTGATCAAGCTGCTCGAAGATAGATCGCCGGCTGTTTACCGCGCCGCCATCCTGGCCCTGGTCGCCCTCGGCGATAAAAACAGCCTGGAGACGGTGGCTTCCACACTGCTGACAGGCGACGAGAGCCAGCGACGGGCCGCGGCCGAGGGCCTGGCAAATCACCCGGAGGAAGGCTATCCTACCCTGGAAGAAGGCGCCACGCTGGATGACCCTGCCGTGCGCCGGGCAGTCGTTTTCGGGTTGGCGCGCACACGCCAGCCCTGGGCTATTCAATTACTCGAAAAAATGCGCGCCGAAGATTCGCAGTGGGTTGTGCAGGATGCCGCCAACCAGGTGCTGCAGGGCTTCGAAGGCAACCACCCTCGCCTGCCGCGCAAACTGCCGCCGCTGACGCACACGGCCTGGTTGATCGCCTTTGCCGCTGAACGCGGCATGGGGGTGGCTCCGGGAAAGCCAGCCTATGAAATGCTCTATAAAGCGCTTAAGGAAGGAGATGAAGACCAGCGGTTAGCCGCCCTGTATTATCTGGCTGAGCGCGGCGATGAAGGAGCCGTAATGCCCCTTTACCAGGTATATTACGCCAGCGCCGGAGAAATACGCGAACGGACATATGACGCCCTCTGGAATCTGGCCGCCTCCGGCGTACTTTTGCCTCCACCGATTCAATTCGGGCTACACTAAAATTCCCCTGGCCTGGCTCAACTCATCTGTTTCAGGATGCGTTCCTGCACCGTCGCTGCATCCAGATCCAGGATCGAAATGAGCTTGTCCAGCCCATTCTGTCCGGCAACAATATCCAGCCGGTTGTGCGGGATTGCCAGAATTTCAGATAGATAGTCCAGTAAAATTTTGTTCAATTTGGCATCATTCGCCGCGACCGTCAGGCGCACTTTTACAGTGCCCTCGTTCAACACCTCGGCGATCTCGTTTTTGCTGGCTCGTGGGATCACCCGAACAGCCAGCGCTGCACCTTTTTTGCCGTCATGCAAATGAAATTGTCGTGATTCCACAGCCTCACCTCACTCAATAAATGCCTTTATTTTTTGTGCTTCTAACAATTCGCTTTTCGTCTTCAGCCAAAAAACTTTTCACTTCTTGGCCGCAAATCGCCTCGATATTATCACTTACCCAATATTAAAACAACCTTTCCTGTCAAAAGATGCGCATGATAATCATGTCCAGAACCTGGAGCAAGATAATCAGAACCAGGGGGCTGAAATCCAATGCTCCCGTCTGCGGCAGAACCCGGCGGATCGGAGCCAGAAGCGGCTCGACAAACCGGTCGATCTTTTGCCGTACTGGATCATAGGGGCTCATAAAAAAGGACAACACGGCCTGGATAACGATCACCAGGATCAAAATTCGTATGGCATAATGAATAACCAGTGCAACGATTTCCATCATCCAGTTCCCAAAACTTGTGTCCCGGCGTTTACCGGACGCGCCCCCATAATGGCTGTGCCCACGCGAACCAACGTAGCCCCTTCCTGAACGGCCACCTGAAAATCGGCGCTCATACCCATCGAAAGCTCGCGCCACTCGACCCAGGGCAAATGCTCCGTTAGAAACTCGCGGAAGCGGCGCAGACGCTGGAAATAAGGCCGCGCCAGCTCTGGATCCGGCAGGAAAGGCGCCATGGTCATCAGGCCGCGCAATTCGAGATTCTCCAGGGCTGCGATCTGGGCGATCTCAGCAATTCGCTCCGGCCAGTGTTCTTCTTGCCAGGCAGAGAAGCCGAACTTGGTCTCCTCGCCGCTCACGTTACATTCCAGTAAAACCGGCAAACGTCGTCCGTTGGCGCCACAAAAGCGATCCAGGCGAACTGCCAGCTTGAGGCTATCCAATGAATGCAGCCAGTCGAAATGTTCGCTCACCACGGCGGCTTTGCGGCTTTGCACATGACCGATCATGTGCCACTCCACACCCGTAACGCCGGACAGCGCCTGTTTCTTGGCTACTCCCTCTTCGGCATAGTTTTCACCAAACCGGCGCACCCCTGCCGCGAACGCCCGCGCGATGGCATCCGCCGGGTGCCCCTTGGTGACCACCACCAGCCGCACTTCACCAGGATCACGCCCCACTGTGCGGGCCGCCTGGCGGATTTGCTCCTGCACAAGCTGGTAACTGGCAGCAATGTGATCGATCTGATACGAAGTTGTATGTTCTGCCGAGGCAATCATTACCCTGAATTATAACCCAATCAACGCCCCAAAGCGACCCGTCTGACCCTTTTCTCCGCGATGTGAATACCAATCGCCCATATTGCAGGCAGTGCAAATACCCGCCACCTCGATCTGTTGCACACCGGCCTGCTCTAGAACCAGCCGATTGGCCGCCCACAGGTCGAATTGCAACCTGGAGTGGCCGTTGGCCCCCTCGACCGGGCGCAACACCGATCCGGCCAGCTCACCGAAAGATTGGTGTACCTTTTCTACAACTTCCGGGCCAACTTCATAATGATGGCTGCCAATGGATGGCCCGATCCCGGCCAGGATATCCTGGGGACGAGAGGCATATCCCTGGTGCATGGACTGCACTGCGCTGGCTGCGGTACGTTGAACAGTACCCTGCCAACCGGCATGGACCAATCCAACCACTTTACGCTGCGGGTCATAAAGGAAAATGGGCACACAGTCGGCAAAACGCATGAACAGGGTGACTCCTGGTTGGTCGCACAAGATCGCATCGGCCTTTCGATGCGGTTCGCCCGGCGGGCGCGGCGCCCGCGCCCGCACCACTTCACGGCCATGCACCTGCCAGACATCATACAGACTCTCGAAGGGGCGGTTCATCGCCCGAAAGGAACGCTGCCGGTTTTCCATGACCCGCTCCGCGTCATCGCCGACAGTGGCGCCTACGTTAAGCGAACTCCACGGGGCAGGGCTGGTCCCGCCACGGCGGGTGATGACGCCATGGGCAACCCCGGCATCCTCAAAAGATTCGAAAGTAAAGTAACGGATTTGATCGGGTTGGTAAAATGGCATAATTTTCTTGTGCGACAGTACGGCGCGATACACCGCTCTGCTACATAGCCAGGCAAAGAACGATCAAGTAAATTGCTCCAGCCTTTTGCGCTTACCGGCAGTAAGCTGGCGCATTTCCAGCATACTTTCTTCGACCATGGGATAACCAAACCAGGCGGTCATAAAGCCAAAGAGGAAGCCGGTCAATACCCGTAAAGCCGGTGTGCTTTCGCGATATGGAATAAAACTCAGCGGCGGCTGGCTGAACAACTGGCTGAAACCATCCAGGGCAATCGGCAAAATACCGATGATCAACCAGACGTACCATGGGATCGGCCTCAGCCGCCAGCGCGTGGCAGCAAACAACAGGCCAAAGATCAGAATGCCACCGTAAATGGCAACATCCCTCTCGCACAAGGCAATCTTATAACCGGTATGCTCGTCGCCGATATAATTACGCGCCGCGAAAACATCCACCGGCTCATTGCCTTCTCCCAGGCCGGTCGCTTGCTGAAACGTCGCCACACCCTGGAGACCAGCCGCCTGGCGAGGATAGTAAACCTGTTCGCCAAACAGGTAAAATGAGCGGTATCCCAACTGGTGGCATACCAATCCATAAGCTTTATATAAGTAATTCGCCGGGGTTTCCAGCCCGGCTTCCATCAAAATCGGCGCCAGAAAGGCAAAGAACAAATAGAGAAAAACAACCAGGTTGAAGGTTGCCATGTAATGGTGGGCCAGCCATTCATTAATCCGGTCGGCCGCCGTCCAGGTGCCGCTCTGGCGCAGTTCTTCCAGCCTGGGTGAATTCTCTACCATGTGGATGTGGCGCTGGCGGTCCTGCGCTGCAGACAGGGTAACTTCCAACTCCTGCAGGGTAAATGGCGCCTTGAGGCGAAAGGGACCGGCGACCACGACAGGGATTTCCAGGCCATATTGGTTCAACAGACCGGGGTCGCTTTCCACATCCACCACCTCCAGGCGATGTGGAATCTTCTGGCGCAGTTGTTCCAGGTCTGCCTGGGCCTGTTCGCACAGGTGGCAGCCCTGGCGGCTGTACAACGTTACCGTAATCATTATTGGGTCACCCCCAATGTCTCCAGGTAATAATCGAACTGATCTCGCGACATTAAGCCATAATGGCGAAAACGAATTTCACCTTTCTCGTCGATGAAAAACGACGTCGGCAGAAAATTGACTTTATAGGTCGCGCCGACCCCTGCAGTAAGATCCAACAAAATGGGGTAGGTAATCTCCATACCCGTCTTCTCCAGAAAGGTCTTCACCTTTTCAGCATCCTCTTCCTCATTAATACCTAAGACAACCAGCTTTGGATAGCGATCCTGATATTCCTGGAAGGTCGGCATCTCTCGCACACACGGGCCGCACCAGGTGGCCCAATAATTCATCAACACCACTTTGCCTCGATAATCGGATAGACTCACCCGCTTGCCAGACAGGTCATCGATGGCGAATTCGGGCGCCACCGTTCCCGATTCGAGCGCCGCCCGGGGGGCAGGTTGATATTCATCGTCGGACCCACCTAGTTGCGGGACAAAACCGCCCCACGCCAGCAAACCAATCACCACCGCGCCGAGCACAACGCCCGCCCACAACCCGACCACGACGATCAGCAGAGTCTTGGAAGATGATTTCTTATTCGCCACAATCAGCTCCTGAAACCGATTCTAACCGGACGTTTCCGCACCAGCCTGGCTGTTCTCGCCAACTTCACGCGCCGTTTCGTCGATGGGCTTCAACATCCAGGCAGCCACCACGGCAACCGGAAAGAGCACCAGTCCAAACATCCACCAGGTCAGGAAATGGCGTCCCCTCTGGTAAGCGATAAAGCCGGGCAGCAGCCCCAGGAAAGCCAGGGCAAACAGGACAACCAACAGGGTGCGTCCCAACGCCAATTCATCGGCAAAGTTGAAAAACTGCCCATATTGAGCAATCTGCTCGAAGCGCCCCGAGAGGAGCAGCACGCCTACGATAATCAATACCAGGCCCATCCCGATCTCTACATAATGCATCGCCTTGCCATACCGGCGCAGCGCATTGGTCACCAGGCCAATCTGTATGGAGGCGATCAGGAAGGGGATCGCCAGGCCAACCGAATATACCGTGAGCAGGGCAAGCCCTTGCGTCACCGAGCCGCCAGTCAAAGACAGGGTTAGAATTGCCCCCAGGATCGGCCCGACACACGGCGACCAGCCTGCCGAAAAGAAGATGCCCATGAGGAAAGACGCCACGTAACCGCGGTTGCGATCCGGGATGGATTGCGGGCGCAGGTCATATTCCAGGAAGCGCAGGCGCAGGATGCCCGTCATGTGCAAGCCAAACAAGATCACCACCACGCCGCCGATGCGCGCCAGCCAGGTGCGCATGTCGTACAACACGTTACCGATGGCCGACGCCGCCAAACCCAACGAGATAAAGACCACACTAAAACCGAGCACAAAGGCCAGGCCATGGCTGAAAGCCACCCACTGGTTGGTTTTACCGCCCCGCGCCGAGGCTGCCGAGCGCCCGCTCAAATAGCCCACGTAGGCCGGCACCAACGAAAACACGCACGGCGAGAGAAACGAAGCCAGGCCCGCCAAAAACGCAAATCCTATACCAATTTCACTGATTTCCATTTGTTACTCCTTCATTCCTCGTTTAACCTTATACGATGTGCAGTGCTGTGCGCCGCACACAGTATGAAAGAAAAACTTTTTTCAGGTTTCAACCACCAAAACTTTCGTACTGACCTGCCCGGCAACGGTCACGTCGCCCGGCTCTGCCGGCACTGCAGGCAGGGTCCACAGAAAGATCCAACGGGCGTCCTCCGGCGTGCAGTTCACACAGCCGTGCGACTGCGGCACCCCATAGCTGTTGTGCCAGAAGGTCGAATGGATGGCCATGCCCTTGCTGGCAAACAACGTCGTCCAGCCGATCCCCGGCAAGTCGTAGCCGCCGCCAGTCGTCCCGCCGGTCATGTGCACCGACACCATCTTGCGCCAGATGGTGTGCTTGCCCGGCGGCGTAGCCCATTCCCCCTGGGGGTGGGCGCTCGATTCGATTTTCGGTCCGGTGGATACGCGACAATAGAAGACCTCATGCGCGCCTTCCAGGCAGGACAAGGCCTGTTGCGCCAGGTTCACCACCACCAGCTTGTCCTCGACCTCGGGGTGGATCGGCGCCAGGTCACCTGCGCTCAACGGGCGAAAAGCCTGCGCAGCTGCCCAGAAGAAATCGCCAAAACTGCCGTAACGATCCGAAAGCCGGTACCAGACCTGGCCCTGCTCATCGGTCTTGATCTGATCCACCCACATCACCTGGCTATAATACAGGCGCGGCGTGGCGGTAAAGTCCAGCCAGGGCGAGCGCGCCGGCGGGTTTGCCAGCACCAGGTCCACGTAAGGTACCGTCACCTCGACCCACATCCCCTGCTCATCAGGTAAAGCAGACAGGGCCTGGTTCGGCTGGTTGCGCACCATCTGCAAATTGGGAGCGTAGATAAAGCCTTCGGGCGTCTCCACGAAACGCTGGCTGTTCCACAAGGGACGCCGGCCCACCATCTCACGAAGCCAGACCACCACGCTGTCTTCGAATAATTGCTTCACCGTCGGGCTGTCTTCGTCGGGGCGGGCCTTCACTTCCACCATGCCGCCCAGTACCCGCCCCAGCCGCCCGGCCTGGGGAAACTCGGCCAACCCCACTGGAGTCGGAAGCCAATCTGACCCGGACGGCAAGACCACGCCGCCCAGGCCCAGCGCCGCCGTTTTGAGAAAATCTCTCCGTGAAAGGGACAGCCCGGGCATGCTTATTCGACTACCTCGACTGTCGTGCTGTCCTGGCCGGTCACCGTGACGTCCACCATCCCCGGGTCGTAGACCACCTCCGGCGAGGTCCAGCGAAAGATCCAGCGGGCGTCTTTGGGAAGGCAGTTGACGCAGCCGTGCGAGACCGGGTCGCCGTAGTTGTTGTGCCAGAAGGTCGAATGGATCGCCACGCCGCCGGTGGCGAAGATGCACGTCCAGGAAATGCCCGGCAAGTCGTAACCCGCGCCGGTGGTGCCGCCGCTCATTTGCAGCGAGATGTACTTGCGCGTGACGCGATGTTTCCCAACCGGCGTCGACCACTTATCTACCGGGTTGCCATACATATCGTACTTGGCGCCGGTGGAAACGCGGGCGAAATACACTTCGTCGTTCCCTTCGAAGCAGGAGAGCAACTGGTGGGTGACGTCCACCTCGATGCGTTTGTCGATCGCCTCCGGGTGGATCGGGATCAGGTCCTCGCTGGTAATCGGGCGAAACGCCTCAGCCGCGGCCCACAACAGATCGACGCCGCCGTAATAATTGGGGTTAACGCGGTAATAGACGCGCCCCTGGTCGTCCTTCTTGAGCTGGTCGATCCAGAAGGTCTGCCCGTAATAGAAGCGCAGCGGCTGGCCCTGCTCCAGCTTCGCCTCCACCCAGGAATTGGAAGAAGGCTCGTCTTTATCCAGGCGGGCTTCGGCGTAAGGCACGGTGACTTCCGCCCACATACCCGGGCCGCGCGCCGAAGGAGGCAGCACATCCACCGGCTGGTTGGGGCGGTTGTACACCGGCTGAAGGTAGGGCCCGTAGATATAACCCTGCGGCGTCTCCACCCAGCGCTGGTTATTGAAAATGTAAGCCGGTCTTGCTCCAGAAGCCTCGTGCAGCCAGGGCAGCACCGCATCTTCATACAATACGCCCAGGGTCGGGCTGTCAGGATCGGCGCGCTGCTTAAGTTCCACCATGCCCACCGCGACCCGCCCCAGGCGCTCGGCCTGTGGAAAATCGGGCAACTGCAAGGCGTGTTTCGATGGCAATGGACGCAGCGCCAAGCTGCCCAACCCCAAGGCCGCCAGGCGCAAAAAATTCCGCCGCGATAGATGCGGGTTAATGGAAACCGGTAAAAGACGTGGCCGCATTGTATTGTTTAGATGCACTCCGATGCGAAAAGTATACATTCCGCGCCGTGCCGGCAGGGCAGCGCCGCACGAGAAATACTTTACAGAATGGGTTAAGCATACCCGTAAAAAAGGGGCGGGTCAATAGTGTGATTTGCTCATGCGATTAAGGTTTGGTGAGAAGCGAGGTGATATTCCCTTGATAAAGCATATCGGGTCAGGCATCATCTCTGTACCTGACCCGATATGCTTTCGATTCGGCAACCACCTGGGGTAAGTCATTGTGCCTGTGAGCGGTTTCAGGAAATCAACTTTTGTTCAGAAACGTAAATGTATTACGCGTTGTCCTAGCCGTCACTCGCAGTTTGAAACTGCGGCGGAGCACTGTTGTACTGGCCAAGGATACCAATACCCAGAATTTACACAACCGTTGACATTCTGCCGACTGAAATCGATCTAATTCATGAAATACATAATCTTATATGGTTGATTAATCCATTTTTTCGGCAAAGGATATTTCTGTAATATTTCACCAGTTGGTGATAACAATAAGATATGACTCGCTACTACCAGAAGCGCAACCATCAGGCTTACTTGTCTCATCGAAGGTCTAAGCTGGCTCGTCTTGCTGCCCTTTCATCTAGCCTTGCGCTGTAATATTCGTGCACCCAGAATTTACACAAATATTGACATTTTGGATAAATATGATAGTATTACTACGATATAGGCAGGGCCAGCTTATACTTTTTGCGAGGAATAGGATTTATTACGTCTAAGTCTCCCACTGCTTACCCAATTGATCATTCTCCAATCAGTTGATTTAAGGGATTGTTAATCATGTCAGCCAATTCTTGCGTCAGTAAACCTATTTCTTTTGAAAGTAGAAATCTCGCGTTTCGAAAAATCGTTGTTCTTTCTATTTTAGTTATTAGTGCAATGCTCCTGGCTGCATGTGGTCCAGGCGGCCCTGAAAAAATTTCTGTGACTACAACCGATTTTAAGTTCGATCCAACCAGCTGGACAATCACTGCTGGCAAGCAAGTTGAACTCACATTAAAGAATGATGGCGTGCTGGTTCACGAATGGGCGATCATCAAAAAAGACTTGCAAGTCACCATCCCATTTGATGACGATGATGAGGAAAAAGTGTATTGGGAAATAGAAGCAGCGCCCCGAGAGACCAAAACTGAAACCTTTACCGCGCCAAGCGATGCCGGCACTTACACCATTGTCTGCGGCACACCAGCTCACCTGGAACAGGGCATGACCGGCACCTTGATCGTCAAGTAGCTAACCGCTGACCCACAGGCAACCTGCTGTAACCGTCTTTGCCAGCCTGACCCTGCGGCACATGGTGATCATTCGACAGATTAGGAGTTTAGAGATGAAACAATTTTTCAAGTGGATTGGCATTGTATTGGTCGCACTGGCCAGCTTGTTACTGATTGCAGTGATTTCTCTTTATTTCATCGGCAACGCTAGCCTCAATAAGACCTATGATTTTGCTCCATCCAATATCACCATCCCAAGCGATGCAGAAAGCATTGCCTTCGGCAAGCATCGCGCCGAAACGCTTTGCGAGTCCTGTCACGGCAAAAACCTGGCTGGCGGCAGTTTTTTTGAAGACAAGATGATGGGCACACTTGACGCGGCAAACCTGACCACGGGTGAAGGCGGGATTGGGCGGGAATATACCTCGGACGAAGATTATGTTCGCGCTATCCGCCACGGGATTGATCCGCAAGGCAAACCGATATTTATGCCGGCGGTCACATCTACTTCCCACTTAAGCGACCAGGATTTGGGTGCCATCATTGCCTACCTCAAGACCATCCAGCCAGTGGATAACGTCACCAGAGAAAAGAACCTTAAGCCTCTGGCGAAGATTTTGATGGGCGCAGGCATGTTCCCCAAATTACCTGCGTCAGTGGTCAGCCATGAGATCCACGTGACAGCCCCCGATCGAAGCGTGAGCGTGGCCTATGGAGAATATCTGGTCAGCACAAACGACTGCCGTGAGTGTCATGGCCAGGAAATGGCTGGCGCAGAGTACCCGGACCCGACCATCTATCTGATCACGCCCAACCTGACCCCGGGCGGTGAAGTTGGTTTCTGGTCAGAAGAAGCCTTTATCAACACCATCCGCACGGGTGTCACACCGGGCGGTCATCAGTTGGATGGAGAGCACATGCCCTGGGAAACCTACAAACTATTTACGGATGACGAATTGAAGGCGATTTACATTTACCTGCAGTCGCTGCCTAAGCTTCCGCAGTATACTGAATAAGCACGGCCTGCCAATCATCCGCTGCAAAAAACCACTTCTACACCATGCGCTGCCGGAGCGGATGCAGCCGCAGGAATAATCGCATCCACATGATTGCCAGGCAAGCGGAGCTTTTGTCTGATTAGGGCGAACAAACCTGAAAGCACCCTGTGATAACCGCCGAGTTTTTTGCAGCGGCTCCTTCGTCGATGATTGTATGAATGTGCGCTGGGCCTTTCGCGGCAGGTTCGGCCCAATCAACCGGAGCTAATTCGTCGGGTTTTGGTGTAAGCAAAGTTGTACAAGCTACGTGCAACCACTATAGCTTGCCACTAATTCGATTGCCTGTCTCATCAAAATGCCCGGTACCTTTGGTCTCAGTCAATTCCGTCTTAGTCAGCCGGTAAACTATTTCTACCTGCTGGGCTGTTTCGTAGCAGGCTTCCACGATGGTCCCTTCGCTCACAGGTTGCTCATACAAGTTTGCGCAGGGCGCGGTTGACCACGTCGGTTACAGTGCCCAGGCGGGCCGCCATTTGGTTCGCCTTTGAGCAGGATCACCTGCCCGGCGGCGTACTCGCTGCGCAGGGCCGATTCGTCCAACGCCGAGAAATAGGATACGGTTCTAAAATTCCATCGCTGGATCGCCGTGCCCACTGCACCGATCATCCCGGTGTCGGTAGCGCTCAAGTTTTCGGGCAGCCCGGACCCGGCTGCGCTGTGGGAAAGGGTGGAGAAGATTCCTTCTCTTTTATTGGAGCAAGCGCAACGACCAGGAGAGCACCGGCTGTGCGATGCGCTCCAGACCGTAGAAGTAAGTGCTCGCCCCATTGGATAACACCTGCGCCAGCCCGCCAGGTTGAGGGTATAGGTAGCCATCTGCCTGTTGGCAGTTTGTCGGTAGCGGTTGCACAGCAATCGCAACACCGCCATAGGAGTATGCCAGAGACGCCAGTCCCCAAACGGTTTATTGGCATGGATATTCACAAGCATTACTGGATTGCCATTGGTGTGGATGCCTATCTGCATTAAGTCCTTGGGCCGCTGTGGGTACAGTTGCAGCATCTGGAAAGCTGGGTGGCCAAAGCCCTTACCCAAGAAGATAAGTATTGCTCCTCATTTGGCTTGATGAGTTTCGTCTGGCAATTTGAATGAAGGACAATACCCAAAACTAAAGTTATAATGGAATTGCGCCGGGCAGGAATCGTCCAGCATAAAATCTTCGCTCTTGCCCGGGTTCGACGGAGACAAACCGCTTATGTCTAAAATTACCGTCCGTGGAGCGCGGCTCCACAACCTCAAAAATATTTCCTTCTCGATCCCCAAGAACCGCCTGGTGGTCTTTACCGGGCTGTCGGGGTCGGGCAAATCGACGATGGCCTTCGATACGCTGCACAAGGAAGGCCAGCGCCAGTACATGGAATCGCTCGGCATGGTGACCTACGAAAGCCGCCCGCCCGTGGATGCCATCATCGGGCTGTCGCCTTCCATCAGCGTGGACCAGCATAACACGAACCGCTCACCGCGCTCGACGGTCGGCACGGCCACCGAGGTCTACACCTACCTGCGCGTGCTGTTTGCCCGCACAGGCCACCGCCCCTGCCCGCAGTGCGGCGCGGACCTGCCGCCCGAGCACGAGATGGGCCAGGCGGCGGAAGGCGCCTGGGAAGAGGAAGACGAAACCGGCGGGGTAGAGGAGGCCATTTCCTGCCCTCACTGCGGCGCGCCACTGCCCGGGATGGGCATGGCCTCTTTTTCCTTCAACAAGCCGGCCGGGGCCTGCCCGGTTTGCACCGGGCTGGGCACCATCTACACCGCCGACCTGCCGCAGGTCATCGACGATGAAAAGAGCCTGGCCGGCGGGGCGGTGCTGCTCTGGGACCCGCGCATCGTGGACCGCTATATCGAGACGCTGCGCACTGCCGGGCGCCACTATGGCTTCGATTTCGACCCTTCGGCGCCCGTCCGCACCCTGGGCCCGGCCCAGCGCGACCTGCTGCTCTATGGAGTCGATAGCCCGGCTTTCCGCAGCCGCTACCCGAACATAGAACCGCCCGATACCGTGGCGAAGGGCCGTTTCGAGGGTGTGGTCAGCAACCTGCTGCGCCGCCACGCCGAACACGCCTCCGACGCCAACACCGGTTACCTGGAAAAGCTGGAGCGCCTGCTGGTATTGTGCGCCTGCCCCGGGTGCGGCGGGACGCGCCTGCGCCCCGAGGCGCGGGCGGTGAGCGTCGCCGGGTGGAATATCGTAGCGGTCACCCGTCTGCCGTTGGGCAGGCTGGCGGAGTGGATCGCCGGCCTGGGCGCCGCCCTGCCCGCAGAAGACTGGCTGGTCGCCGAGCCAATTGTGGTCGATCTGCAGGAGCGCGTCCGGCGTCTGGTCGAGATTGGCCTGGGCTATCTGACCCTGGAGCGCGCCACCCCCTCGCTCTCGGCGGGCGAGGCGCAGCGGCTGCGGCTGGCAGCACTGCTCGGCTCCGGGCTGACCGGCGTGCTCTACGTCCTGGATGAGCCAACCATCGGGCTGCACTCGCGCGACAACCACCGGCTGGTCAAGATGCTGCGCGCCCTGCGCGACCTGGGCAACACCGTGTTGCTCATCGAGCACGACATGGATTTGATCGCCGCCGCCGACTGGGTGGTGGATTTTGGCCCTGGCGGGGGGCGGCTCGGCGGGCAGATCGTGGCCGAGGGCGCGCCCGGCGCGGTGGCCCAGGCGCCCGCCTCGACTACCGGGCAATACCTGGCCGGAACGGTGTGCATCCCCATCCCCGCCAGCCGCCGCCCGGCAGACAGGATGGGATTGACCATCCGCGGGGCGCGCGAGCACAATCTGAAGAACATCACTGCCTTTTTCCCGCAGCGCACACTGACCGCCGTCACCGGGGTTTCCGGCTCGGGCAAATCGTCGCTGATGTTCGATATCCTCGACCGGGCCGCTCGCCGGCGCTTCTACGGCGCAGCCATCCAACCCGGCGAGCACGAAGGGATCGACGGCTGGGAGCACTTTGACAAGGTCATCACCATCGACCAGGGCCCCATCGGCCGCTCCACGCGCTCGAACGCGGCCACCTACACCGACGCCTTCACCGCCATCCGGGAGGTCTTCGCCGCCCAACCCGCCGCCCGCCAATCCGGCCTGACCGCCCAGCACTTCTCTTTCAACGTTCCCGGCGGGCGCTGTGAGCGCTGCGAAGGGGCAGGGGCGCTCCCGGTAGAGATGCACTTCCTCCCCGACGTGCTGGTGCGCTGCCCGGCCTGCCACGGCAGGCGCTTCCAACGCCAGGTGCTGGCGGTAAAATACAAGGGGCACGATATCGCCCAGCTGCTCGACCTGACCATCGAGGAAGCCCTGGCGCTGTTTGAGGATATCCCCGCGGCCAAAGCCCGCCTGGGGTTGATGGCCGAGACCGGCATGGGCTATCTCCAGCTTGGCCAGCCTGCCTCGACCTTTTCGGGCGGCGAGGCGCAGCGGGTGAAGCTGGCCAAAGAGCTGGCGCGCCGCTCGACCGGGCGCACGCTCTACCTGCTGGACGAGCCAACCACCGGCTTGCACCCCGCCGATACGGCCCACCTGGTGCTGCTGCTCCAGCGGCTGGTCGAGGCGGGCAACACCGTCATCGTCGTCGAGCACAACCTGGACGTGGTCAAGTGCGCCGATTGGGTCATCGACCTCGGCCCGGAGGGCGGCGAAGCGGGCGGCCAGATCATCGTCGAGGGCACGCCCGAGACGGTCGCTGCCTGCGCGGAGTCGATCACCGGGCAAATGCTCAAAAACCTGCTCTGATCGAGTTTTTCTTCTGTTGTGTGTGCGGTGCTGTGCACCGCACACACAACAGGGCCACACAAAATGACCTCCGGTCAAATCAGGTTTGACGAAAATCCCAATTGGGCATATAATTAGCATTACTAATTATCTTCCATGCTAATTATCTACGATACAAAACTTAACATCCATGCCAACTCCAAATGCATCAACTCCCCCTCTTCTGGATACCCTGCAAGCGGACGTAACCGCCATGCAGCAGATCACGATGCGCATGAGCTGGGCGTCCCGCCGCCGCCTGGCGCACGAGTTGGAGACCTACGGCCTGACCGTGCCGCAGTACATGGCTTTGCGCGCCATCCAGCGCGGCCCGCACAACTGCACGATGACCCAACTGGCCGAGGCTTCCCACCAGGTCACCGCCACGATGACCGGCATCGTCGACCGGCTGGCAGAACGCGGCCTGGTCGAACGCGTGCGCGACCCGAAAGACCGGCGCGCCCTGCACGTCCTGTTAACCACGCACGGCCAGGCTCTCATGGAAGAAATCGATGCACTCCAGCGCACCCGCCTGGAACGCATCTTCGCCGAGTTTTCACCTGCCGAACGCCAGCAGGTGCTACGCCTGATGGAAAAATATCTGCAGGTTACCCTGACAGAGGCGGAGTGAGGCGCGTGGGTGGTGGCCGGAGCGGTGGGCGTCTGGTTCAGTGCCTTGCAAACTCTCCGGCTGAAGCCTCGACTCCAGGGGTGCATGGCAAACCCACCGGCTGAAGCCTCAACTCCAGGGGTGCATGGCTCGCCCAGGCGCCCAACCCAATAACTCATCACTCATTGACCCATTACTTTTTGACTTCTTACCATGAACGACAACCGCAAAAACATCCTCATCCTCTTCTTCACCATGATCGTGGTCATGCTGGGTTTCGGCATGGTCATCCCGATCATGCCCTTCTACATCCGCAGCTTCGGGGCCAGCGGCAGCGCCATGGGCGCGCTGATGGCCATCTACGGCCTGCTCCAGTTCATCTTTGCCCCGCTATGGGGCGGCCTGTCCGACCGCATTGGGCGCAAGCCGGTCTTGATGATTGGCGTGATCGGGAATGGACTGGCCCAATTGCTGTATGGATTTTCCACCCACCTGTGGATGCTGTTCGCGGCCCGCGCCCTGGCCGGTATTCTTTCGTCCGCCACGCTGCCTACCGCCATGGCGTATATTGGCGACAGCACCTCCGAGAAAAATCGCAGCGGCGGGATGGGAATTATCGGCGCGGCAATGGGCATCGGCATGGTGCTGGGCCCCGGACTGGCCGGCATGTTGGCCGAAAAGTCGCTCTCGTTGCCCTTCTTCCTGGCCGCCGGGCTTTCGTTCATCGCTCTTGCCTTCGTAGCGGTTGTCTTGCCCGAACCGCCCAGGGCCACCCGGCTACAGCACCACACGGAAAGCGGGCCACGCCTGCGGCTAATGTGGCTGGCGCTCAGCGGGTCATTGGGCGTGTTATTCCTCATGGCTTTCCTGCTCAGTTTCGGGCTGACCAACTTCGAGAGCGTATTCGGCCTGTACGCCGCCGACCGCTACAATTACACCCCTGGCCAGGTCGGCCTGGTGCTGACCGTCATCGGCGTCGTCTCAGCGGTGATGCAGGGCGCGGCTACCGGCCCGGTCACCCGGCGCTTCGGAGAAGTCAACGTCATCCGCGTTACCCTGATCGGCACAGCCATTGGCTTCGTCCTGATGACCCTGGCGCAGACTTTCACCCAGGTGATCCTCAGTGTATGCTTCTTCACTTTCTGCAACGCCATGCTCAACCCGGCAGTCAATTCACTCATCTCGAAACGCACCAGCAGCGGGCAGGGCATGACCATGGGCCTGAGCAATTCCTTCCAGAGCCTGGGACGCATCGCCGGCCCATTGTGGGCCGGCAACATCTACGATTACGCCATGAATGCTCCCTATCTCAGCGGCGCGGCGATCATGCTGGCAGGTTTTGTGATCAGCCTGACACGCTTGAGCCACGAAAACTCGCCCGGCCCGGTCGAAGAAAATCCATCTCCGGCAACAGCGGATTAAAAAATTGTAGCCAAGATCGGCGATCCTGGCTACAATTTTTAATAACGATGGCGACGCAGGCGCAAGCTGTTGCTCACCACAAACACACTGCTGAAGGCCATCGCCCCTGCAGCCAGCATGGGGTTCAGCAGGCCCAGGGCTGCCGCCGGGATCAGGATCACGTTATAAAAGAAGGCCCAAAACAGGTTTTGCCGGATGGTTTGCAGCGTGCGCCGCGACAGGGCAATCGCCCGCGCCACGCCGCGCAAATCGCCGCTGATCAGCACCACCGGCGCGGCTGCCATCGCTACATCCGTGCCGCTGCCAATGGCAATCCCCACCTCGGCCTGGGCCAACGCCGGGGCGTCGTTAATGCCATCCCCGACCATCGCCACCACCTGGCCGGTCTCTTGCAGGGTTTTGACCTGAGCGGCCTTGTCGCCCGGCAGGACTTCGGCCAGGACATTGTCCACGTTCACCTGGCGGGCAATCGCCTGCGCCGTCTGGCGGTTATCACCGGTAATCATCACCACCTTCAAGCCCATGCGGTGCAGCCCGGCAATCGCGTCAACCGAGCCATCCTTCAGAGTATCGGCCACACCGATCACGCCGCGCACCACTCCGTCCACTCCCACCAGGATAGCGGTCTTGGCTTCCGCTTGCAGGCGTTCGACCTCGCTCTGCAGGCCATTCAACGCCAGGCCACGCTCGCTCATCATACGCAGGTTGCCCACCAGCACTTCAGCACCATCCACCTCGGCCACGACGCCATGCCCCACCACCGCCTGGAAACGCCGCGCCTCGCTCAAGGCCAGTCCATGCTCGCCGGCCTCTGCCAGGATCGCCTCGCCCAGGGGGTGTTCAGAGCCTTTCTCTACCGAAGCTGCCAGACGGAGGATTTCGGATTGTAGGCCGAGGTCTGCAAACCCGTCGTCCATCGTCCGTTGTCTATCGTCTACCACCACCACGTCCGTCACCGCAGGTTGGCCGCGCGTGATCGTGCCGGTCTTATCCATCACCACGGTGGTGATCTTGCCGGCGCGTTCCAGCGCTTCGCCAGACT
Organism: uncultured Anaerolinea sp.; assembly: GCA_964595435.1. GTDB lineage: Bacteria > Chloroflexota > Anaerolineae > Anaerolineales > UBA4823 > RBG-16-57-11. The sequence goes on from CAZQQJ010000012.1 coordinate 45,037, forward strand.
TGAACAGGATGCCCAGCTCGGCGCCTTTGCCGCTGCCCACCATCACCGCGGTCGGCGTCGCCAACCCCATGGCACATGGGCAGGCAATAACCAGGACGGCCACCATGTGGATCAGGGCGCGGGTGAAAGCGCTCTGATCTGCCCCTGGCGAAAGTGGGACAAAGAAATACCAGACCGCAAAAGTCAACAGCGCCACCCCGATCACCGCCGGGACGAAGGCCGCCGAAACCTGGTCAGCCAGTTTCTGGATCGGCGCCTTGCTACCCTGGGCGTCTTCCACCAGGCGGATGATCTGCGCCAGGGCAGTCTCCTTGCCCACCCGCGTGGCTTCGAATTTGAACATGCCCAGTTTGTTCAGCGTAGCGCCAATGACTGCGTCGCCCGGTCCTTTCTCAACCGGCAGCGACTCGCCGGTGAGCATCGATTCGTCCACCGACGAACGCCCATCCACCACCACGCCATCCACCGGAATTTTCTCTCCGGCCCGCACCAGGACAATATCACCGACACGCACATCATCAACCGGCACTTCCAATTCCTGGCCGGCGCGCACTACGTGCGCCGTACGGGCGCGCAAACTCATCAGCTTCTTGATTGCGTCACTGGTACGGCCCTTGGCGCGAGCTTCCAGGAATTTACCCAGCTTGATCAGTGTGATAATCACTGCGGCGGTCTCGAAGTACACATGCCCGTCGATCCAGCCCAGCATCACCGGGATCGAATAGAAATAAGCTGCTGAGGAGCCCATGGCGATGAGCACATCCATGTTCGCCGAACCGTTGCGCAGCGCCTTGTACGCTCCCACGTAATACTGCCAGCCCACGTAAAACTGTACCGGCGTTGCCAGGGCAAACATCATCCAGTTCGCCCAGGCATCGTGCGCCCAGTGCGGCAGCAGTCCCAGGTCACGCGCCATCGAGAACAGGAACAGGGGTATGGTAAAAATCAAACCAGCGATCAAGAAGTAGCGCTGTTGGGCAATCTCGGCTTCGCGCGCCTTACGTTCGGCGTCTTCCGCCTCGCCGCCCGTTTCGACAGCTTCGAACCCGCTGGCCTGGACCACCTTGCGCAGATCAGCCTGGCTGACCAGGGTGGGTATGTAACGAAGGCGGGCGCGCTCTGTGGTGAAACTTACCTGCGCGTCCAACACACCTTCGACATTGAGCAACGCCTTCTGCAAGCGGCGGGCATCGTTATCATCGCTCATCCGCCGGATGACCAGATCGGCATCCCCCGTGGCAACGCCATACCCGGCCCGCTCCACGCGCCCGATTAAATCACTCAAGCCGGCCTGGGCAGGATCGTATTCTACCGTGGCGCGCTCGGAGGATAAATTGACCAGCGCTACCTGCACTCCGTTCACTTTTTTTAGATTGCGCTCGACCGTTGCCACGCAATTGGCGCAGGTCATCCCGGTGATCGGCAAGGTAACTTGCCTGGACTCTGTCATACCAACTCCTCAATAAACATGTGGCGGGGTGACCCCGCCACATCCTTGTTACCAGCACATGATGGATAAACGGCGGATATTCGTTGCAACACACCCACCCGCCAGCGAACTACCTGAAACTCAGTTTGCGACAGGGTAATTGATCGAAGCCAACAGCGCCTTGATCTCCTCCTCCGTCGCCGGAGAATCGAAAGTGACTGTGGCCTGTTTTGCCTCAGCACTGGCCTCAACGGATTGCACGCCTGCCAGCTCACCCACCTCGTTTTTAATCGTATGGACACAGTGACCACAAGAAATATTCGGAATGGTGTAAGTGACTGTCTTCATGAAAACTCTCCTGATCAATCTATTTGGTCTTGGCTTGAAAAACGTCGATGATCTCACGCAACACGCGTTCACGTTCAGCAGCATCCTCGCCACGTACGGCAGTAATCAGGCAGGAATGCAAATGACCTTCCAGAATCTGAGCACTGATCTTATCCAGCGCGGCCTGGACAGCCTGAACCTGGCGGATGACATCGATACAATAAGCTTCATCCTCAACCATGCGTTGAATGCCACGGATGTGGCCTTCGACGGTCTTGAGCCGGCGCAAGGCGTCTTCATGTTGCATAGGCCATCCATCTCCAATCTCCCCCCCCAGGGGGGAGGGGGCAAAGGTATTATAGCCCATTTTCGGAGAAAGTCAAGGCAATTTGTTCAGTTTACCTGCACCGAACTGGCAATTGTGAGTTACCCCCAGCAACATACCGGTGAAATATCATCACGTCAAGGATTGAGCGCTGCGTTCAACGCCTGGCGGAGTTGAGCGGCCGTGACGTAGCCCGTCCACTCACGCAACACGCGCCCCTGCCCGTCCAGCAAGAAAAACTGCGGCTCGACGCGAAAACCGAGCTTGCGCCGGAAATCTTTGGTCGCCGGGTCATCCACATCCAGATAGATAAAACCGGCCCTGCCCTGGTATTCGCGTTCCACATCCTGAACAATCGGGGCCATCGCCTGGCTAGGGCCATTCCAAAAGGCGAAGAATTCGATAAGCTGCACCCTGCCTGAAGCAAGCAGCACCGTGCGTGGGTCCGTAGCATGCATCCGGGCGCTGACCCAGGGGGGCGGCGGCAGAGGCGTTGGGGTAGTTGTCGGTGTGGATGTGAATGTTGGCGTAGCGGTATAAAAAGGCGTCGGCGTAGGGCTTGGGGTAGAGGTCGCCGTAGCCGTCACAGCCGGTAAGGTCGCCGAGGCGGTCGGCGTCGGATTCGATATCGCCTGAGTCGGTGAAGGAGAAAACGTGGGTGTCGTCGCCGAAGCGCCCGCTCGGACTGTTGAAGTAGCGGAGGGAGTCTGCGATGGCATAACCGTCAGCGTTGTTTGAGCCAATGCTGGCGGCCGGGGCGTAGTGGGCATCGGCCCGGCTGTTCGAGTGGATGTCGCACTCGGCGCAGCAGCCGCCAATGTGGGCAGGGTAGCGGTAGGCGATGAGGCCGACTGCGGCGTAACCGCGCCCGGATACGCTCCACCTGGGGAAGATGGGGGGGCAGGTTCTGGATAGGTGCCAGCGGAACCAGGCGGAGCAGATGCACCTGGATAGGCCCCTTCGCCTCCAGAACCAGGTGGAGGCAAGGCGCCTGGATAAGCGCCTCCTGGTCCTGGTTGACCCGGGGGATAACCCCCTCCTGCAACCGTGGGAGGGGGAGAAGCGCCCGGAGAAAGGGTAGCCGGCGTCTGGAAGCCCAAATCGGGCGTCGGGCTCGCCTCTCCACCGGGCTCGGGATAAAGCGTGCTTGCGCCAGAGGTGGCCGTAATGGGTTGCGTGCTGGAAGGAATCGTGGAAGTGGGGCTACCCAGCGAGGGCGTCCTCGTTACTGGAGAAGACGTTGCCATTGTAGCGGTAAACGCGGTGGACCTGGCCGGCGATTCCTGCCTCGTCACCGCAGGCGCCGTCCGGGGAATCGCCGTCCCCCGGTACTGGCTCACTGCATCGGGCAGCTTACAAGCCAGGGCAAAGGCCGCGCCCAACAACAAGATCACTGCCCATCTTAGAATTCGGTGCGAACTCGATCTGATATTCATCACGACAAAACGATCATACCACAAGTCTAAACGATCTTTACATTATAATTGCCGGCATGAAACCCCCGCTCAACCGGATTACTTTGCTTTACCTGGCTGTTCTTCTAGCCGGGGCCGGTTGGATTTGGGCCAGCAAGGTTTCACCCGGCGAGACCACGTCAGGCAAAATCCCTGCTCCGCAGAAGGGCTTCCAGGCGCCAGATTTCTCCTTGCCAACAAATGAAGGGTCAACCATTCGCCTGTCCGATCTGCGTGGCAGCCCCGTGCTGGTCAACGTCTGGGCAAGCTGGTGCCCGCCTTGCCGGGCCGAAATGCCCGCCATGCAGCGCGCTTATCAGGATTATCAGGCGCAAGGACTGGTCATCCTGGGGGTTAACGCCACAAACCAGGATGACCGCCTGAAAGCCCAGGAATTCGCCCAATCGCAGGCGCTGAGCTTTCCCATCTTATTCGACGACACCGGGCAGGTCAGCAAATTGTACGATATACGCGCACTGCCGACATCTTACTTCATCGATCCCCAGGGCACGATCCAGGAGATTGTGGTCGGCGGGCCAATGTCCGAGGCATTACTTCGCATCCGCATCGAACAGATCATCGAAAAAGTCCGCTCGGAGGCGAACTGATGTTGCCCATTTTGCAGATCGGTCCCCTGGCTGTGCAGATACCGGGATTGGTGCTGCTGGGGGGGCTGTGGTTAGGGCTTTCGCTGGCAGAGCGCCACGCCGCCGGGCGCGGGGTCAACAGCAATAAGCTCTATAACCTGGTCTTCGTTTTGCTGATTGCAGGAATAGCAGGCGCCCGTCTTGCCTATGTACTGCGCTACCCGGCCGCATTCACTGGCGACTGGCTCAGCGTGATTTCGCTCAACCCGGGATTGCTCGATCCCTGGGCAGGTCTGGCTGCCGGGATCATCGGCGCTCTGATCTATGCGCAACGGGCAGAGATGCCGTTGTTGCCGACGCTGGATGCGCTTACACCTGCACTGGCGGTGACATTTATTGCCATGCACCTCGCCGACCTGGCATCGGGGGCCGCATTCGGTTCGCCGACCGGTCTGCCCTGGGGGATCGAGTTGTGGGGGATGCGCCGCCATCCAACGCAAATTTACGCCGCGCTGGCTGCCGGGCTGATCCTCTTCGCCCTGTGGCCCAGCCGGAAAGCGTTTCTGAGCTGGGTGCCTGCCAGGTATTTCTTGACCTTCGCAGCGCTTACCGCGTTGGCCCGCCTGGTTACAGAAGCATTTCGTGGCGATAGCTTAACGCTCCCTGGCGGCTTTCGCCTGGTGCAAGTGGGAGCCTGGCTGGTCCTGGCGCTCAGCCTGTGGGGATTGCGCCGCCTGGCGTCGAGGTCTCCAGGCGAAAACCAATAATCCGTTCTGGTGTCACGTTTTCGGCCAATCTACATCTAAAAATTGGTCAGCCGAGTCACTCGCAAGCCAGACAGGCCCTGAAAACCTGCCAGGTTTATGAGCTACACATTGGGCAATTGGCCAAATTTATGACGCAAGAGAGGAGCAGACGAATATGTCGAACGAATTAGGTTACGAAGTACACCTGGGTGAATCCTACGAGGGCGCCCTGGAAAAAGTCGTCGCCGCGTTGAAAGCCGAGGGTTTTGGCGTGCTTACTCGCATCGACGTCAAAGCGACCCTGAAGGAAAAACTGGGGGTGGACTTTCGCCCCTACGCCATTCTCGGGGCTTGTAACCCTCCGCTGGCTCATCGTGCACTTTCAGCAGATAGCACGATGGGCTTGATGTTGCCATGCAACGTCACCGTAGAGGCAGACCCACAAGGCGGGTCGATCGTACGCATCGCAAACCCGGAAGTGATGCTCCACATGAGTGCTTTACAGAGCAATACCGCCCTGAGCGAGGTAGCCACCGAAGCGAACGCCCGGTTGCAACGGGTTGCCAGCGCTTTATAAACCAGCCGATTCAGAGCAACGGATTAGAACCCCGCGAGATATGCGCCAGGAATTCTTCGCGGGTCGCCAGATTCTTGCGAAATGCGCCATACATGGCCGAGGTTGTCATCCGTGCGTCGTGTTTCTTCACGCCGCGCATCGTAGCGCACAGATGTAAACCTTCCACAACGACCGCTACCCCATAAGGATCCAGTAAATTGTGGATGAATTCGGCGATCTGGCGGGTCATGCGTTCCTGTACCTGTAAACGACGAGCGAACATGTCTACAATCCGTGGTACCTTGGAGAGGCCAATCACTTTGCCGCGCGGGAAATAGGCTACGTGAGCACGCCCCAGGAAAGGCAGTAAATGATGCTCGCACAGGCTGTAAAATTCAATGTCCCGGACGATCACCATTTCGTCGTAGGTCTCATCAAAAATCGCGTCATTTACCAGGGCGACCGGATCGACCCAATAACCATCCAATAACTCAGCGTACATCCGGGCAACCCTGTCAGGTGTATTTTGTAGCCCTTGCCGGTGAGGGTCCTCTCCGATTGCCACCAATAACTGCTCTACAGCTTGCTGCGCCAGTTGAGAATCGAGGCCTTTAGCCGGAGGCTGGCTGGCCGGCCGGCCTGTATCGTGATCAACTTCTATTTGCATTGTTCCTCAATTTATTTTGGGATTTCTCTGAGCACAAAGTGTAACCCCTTTACCGGTAAACGTCAACGCAATCACGATTTCACTGCGTATTTGCGCCAGGCTTATTGCATTATATATGGATTAACGCTAAAATAATAGCTGAAGGCGCATGCAATCACCGGAGGTAGAAAACATGGATTTGAAACAAGTGCTCCAGACGGTTGACTTGTTCGAAGGCCTGACCGAGGCGGAACTCGAAAAGGTGGAGAATATCTGCACCGAAATGCGTTACCGTAAAGGCCAGACCATTGCCAGAGAAGGAGATGTCGGGGATGAATTATTTATCATAACTGAAGGTTTCGTCGAAGTATTGCTGGGCGAGAAACCTTCGTCCATAGCCAGGGTCGTAGTCAGCCTGGGTGTCGGACAGATCATCGGAGAAATGGCGCTGATTGACCAGGGACCGCGTTCAGCCTCGATCCGAGCCACAAGCGAGCCAACCGTGGTTCAGATTATCCGGCGAAAATCATTCGAGGATCTATGCCAGCATGATACCCGCATCGGCTATATGGTGATGCGAAATCTGGCCGCTGATCTTTCGTTCAAAATGCGCCAGCGCAACCTCATTGAAAGATAGGCAGGTGCCTTATGGCTATCTATAAAGTCAGCTACGTAATAATCGGCAATGACAACCCAGGCACCATCTTGAACCAGGAAACGATGCCTCAAAAGGGAGAGAAAGTGCAATTGGGGAGCGATTTTTTCGAAGTTGTCGAGGTGTTGGAATTAGTTCCCCCACGGGGTGATTTCCATTACATTCATGTGACATGCCGCCCAATCAAAGAAGTTCACAAGGCCAGGAAGCAATGATCTCCGCTTGACAAAGTGAAGCGCAAACGCCCCGCAGAGGAACGTTTGCGCTTCACCCTTTCTACGGGCCAGCCAACGTCTAACCGATTTCTGGCTCGATCAAGCCGTAAGTGCCGTCGCGGCGGCGGTAAAGCACATTGACGGCGTTCGTACTGGCGTTATAGAAGATAAAAAAGTTTTCATGCCCCAGCAAGAGCATCTGCTCTAACGCTTCCAGTTCATTCATCGGAGAAAGCTGGAAGTGCTTGCGGCGGGCAATCACCGGCCCCAGTTCCGCGCTTTCTTCTTCCTCAAGCACCGGGGCAACTTCCGCAGCAGACTTGCCATCTCCCCGCCCTCGAAAATGTTTTCCCTTGTAGCGCTCGATTCGCCGCTGCATTTTATCCAGAGCGGTATCCAGGGCAGCGTAAATATCATCGGCACTCTCCTCAGAGCGCAAGATAAAACCTTTGCCGCGCACGGTAATCTGCGCCACCTGCCGGTCAGACATACTGCGAGCCGACTTCACATAGGCCAGATCGACGCGAGCTTCTTCAATTCCAGGAAGATAACGGTCCAATTTCGATACCTTCTTGGTAACGTGATCCTGGATACGATCCGTTACCTCTAAATTACGCCCATAAATTTCAACTTCAAGTGTCATTTTAGTCTCCTGGTTCAACTTTAGAGTGAGTATCCCTGCCATATCGTCCGGCAGGGCTTAAGACTGCGCGCGCCAGAGTTACTCCATACACCTGGCAGGCGCCTGCTTCCAATAACGCTTTGCTACACGCCTGGATTGTGGCCCCACTGGTAGTGACGTCATCCACCACCAGGACGCGCTTTTGAAATACAATACTTCGCCTGGCCTGAAAAGCATTCCTCACATTTTGGTAACGTTGAGCGCTGTTCAGACCGACCTGAGAGGATGTCTGGCGGATCTTTTCCAAAGCTTTCGACCGATAAGGTTTCCGAATGGCCAGAGCAAGGGGGAAAGCCAGCAAAGCGGCCTGATTATATCCGCGCTCTTTGCGCCGCGCAACCCCTATTGGCACCGCTGTTACCAAATCCACTTGCCAATCCATACTTTGGACAAGCGCAACCAGATTGCGGGCCAGCATCTCACCTAAAGCCATATCTCCCCCATATTTAAGACGATGGACTGCTTCACGCAACGGGCCGCCATAGATCGCCCAGGAACGTAGCGCAGCAAAAGGCGGGGGTGTTTCCTGGCATTCGTCACACACACCCGTTGTCGTTAATATTTGACCACAATACAGACACACCGCGTCGGGAAGTATACCAACTTCTCGCTGGCATGCTACACACCAGCGAGAACGTGCCGCACCGCATCCCCCACATTGCGGTGGGTACAACCAATCCAGCCCAGACCAAGCCAACTGGTACAAACGATAAACCGGTAACCCCAGTGTACCCGGTAGCAACAATTGCACCTCGCGGTTTGTGCAGATGGTTTCTTTAATTACTCAGCGTGCCGTCCAGCCGGTTATTGCCCGCCGCGAAACAGCACGCCTCCCAGGGTAGAGCCCATCATCATTAAAACTGCCGGCGTCATCAGGATAATACAAATCGAGGGGAAAATCAACAAGGCCATGGGGATCAGCATTTTGACAGGCGCCTTATGCGCTTGTTCTTCAGCAAGCTGCCGCCGGCGGATACGCATTTGGTCTGCCTGAATACGTAGCACTTTGGCCATGCTGACACCCAACTGTTCACTTTGAATAATTGCTGCAACGAAACTGGTCATTTCGGCGATACCAATCCGATCAGACATATCGCGCAGCGCTTCTCGACGAAGCTTTCCCAATTGAATCTCGCGGATCACGCGCGCAAATGCCCAGGAAAGTTCGTTATCCCATTTTTCGCTCACTTTTTGCATCGCACCATCGAACCCCAGCCCGGCTTCAACACAGATGGTCAGCAAGTCAAGCGCATCGGGCATAGCTTTGCGCACAGCCTTCTGGCGTCGCTGTATGCGGCTGGTGATCAACATTTCGGGAACGTAGAACCCCAGGCCGACAAAAGTCGCCATGATCAAAACTTTCCTGCTCAACGTCCACTGCATTGAGCCGACCGAAAAGATAAACAACAAGAAACCAGCAATGGCAATCGACAGAATGATACGCAACGCCCAAAAAGTAGCTGGCTCCAGGCCCTTTGGGTTTCCGGCCAGTTCCAGCTTGCGGGCGGTCGATTGCAAGGCATTCTGTGGCGTGAACCGTGACACCAGTTCTCCAATACGGCGCGCCAATGGGAAAATGATTCGTTCGCTCAGAGGTTGAGAAAGCTCGATTTCTTCCAGAGTAGCTTGCCGGCCGCTCTGGGCAAATTCCGCAAGACGCTCCTGCAAAGAATCGTCAGAGCTACGATCGCGCATGCCAATGACAATCAGCATGATCGCGCCACCCAGGACAGCTAAACCGATCACTATTAAAATAATCGTAGAGACCATTCTAGCACCTCCTACAAACTACACTTCAATACTGGCAATCTTGTTCATGACAATATAGCCGGAAATCACCATCAATGCACCGACCACCAAAGCAATAATTCCCGGAATACGAGTCGCCGGATTGAAGAACTGCATCATATAGGGCCGGTTAACCAACCAAAGTACTCCGGCGATCATCAAAGGCATCATGGCCAGGAAACGCCCTGAATACATGACCTGCGAGGTAAGCACGCGGATCTCGCCTTTGATGCGCACTCGTTCGCGAATTGTATAGGAAATGGTGTCCAGGATTTCCGCCAGGTTACCACCGACTTCACGCTGCACATTAATCGCGGTGATCACCAGGTCCAGGTCTTCACTGGGAATGCGGCGCAGCAAGTTGTCCAACCCCGTTTCCATTGGAACACCCAGTTGCATTTCTTGAACCACGCGGCGAAACTCATCCGAAATCGGCGCTGGCATTTCTTTGCTTACTGCTTCCATCGCTTGCATCGTCGAGTACCCGGCCCGCAAACCATTCACCATCAAGTTAAGCATATCAGCCAACTGGTCGTTAAATCGGATGAGACGTTTGGCCTGCTGCCGGCGCACATAAATGCGCGGCAAGAACAGGCCGACGACGAACCCGCCGATCGTAAAAAGCCACATCAATATCGTGCCTGCATTGCGGTTGATGTAATATGAAACAAACCCAACGCCGATCGCCGAAATAACCATGGCGGCGATGTATTCGCCAGGTTTTAACTTCAAATCCGCGCGCGCAAGTTCGCGAGCAACCCCATCGCCGAATTTCGACTTTTCCAGCCGCCGGTTGAGCCATTCACCCACCGGCGAAGCTTTTTGCTCGCGTTTTTTCTCTTTGACCTGCTCTTTTTCCAGGTATCGCCCCAGGCGCTCTTCAGCAATGGAACGCTCGCTCCGAGCAGTTATCACGATGCCAACCGCAATTAGAGAGATCGCAATTCCCCCTCCAATTGTCAAGACCATGATCATCAATGCATCCATTGCGAGATTCCTCTAAATTGAATAGTTAATGAAACTCAACCAACACACCAACCATTCTGGTAAACACCGGCTGCAAAGCAATTAGTAACGGCGACGGTCACCGATACCAAAAATTGAAGCCGGCAAATGAATGCCAGAAGCCTCGATCTTATCCATAAATTTAGGCCGCAGACCGGTCGGGCGCAAACGCCCAACAACCTTACCATTTTCATAACCGCTTTGTTCGAAGAGGAACACATCCGTCATCGTGATGACATCCCCTTCCATACCGCTCACTTCAGTAATATAGACTACTTTGCGCGTGCCGTCTCGCAGACGTTCCTGGTGAACAACCAGGTCAATCGCCGAAGAAATCTGCTCACGGATCGCGCGCACCGGCAATTCCATACCGGCCATCATCGTCATCGTTTCCAAACGTGAAAGCGTATCACGCGGTCCGTTAGAGTGGGCCGTGGTCATCGATCCATCGTGACCGGTATTCATCGCTTGCAACATGTCCAGGGCCGCTTCATCACGGATCTCGCCTACGATAATGCGATCGGGGCGCATACGTAACGCATTGATCACCAACTGCCGGATGGTGACTTCACCCTTGCCTTCGATATTGGCCGGGCGAGATTCAAGGGTTACCACGTGCTCCTGGCGTAATTGAAGTTCTGCAGCGTTTTCGATGGTCACGATACGCTCATCCCCCGGAATAAATTGTGACAAAATATTGAGCAGGGTCGTTTTACCCGAACCAGTACCACCCGAGATGACAATGTTTAACCGCGACTCGACACAGGCTTTCAAGAACTGCATCGCTTCCGGCGAAATTGAACCGAATTGGATCAGTTGCTCAATCGTAATCGGGTTCTTAAAGAATTTACGAATGGTCAGTACAGGGCCGACCAACGAAATCGGGGGGATCACCGCGTTGACACGTGAGCCATCCGGCAAGCGAGCATCTACGTAAGGGCTGGACTCGTCAATACGGCGACCCATCGGCGCGACAATGCGATCGATAATGCGCATTACATGCTCATCGCTCTCGAAGGTCACCGGCACACGCAAAAGTTTACCACCCCGCTCAATATAGATATTCTTGGAACCGTTCACCATCACTTCTGTGATCGTCTCGTCTTCCAACAGCGGCTGGAGCGGGCCAAAACCCAAGATATCGGCCGCAATCTGCTCGTAGAGGCGATGGCGTTCCGGCCTGGTCAATACGATGTTTTCCTCAGCCAGGATTTGCTCGAACAACTCCTGAATAGTTGCCCGCACGTCATTCACCCTCGAAATATCCATCGATGGGTCCAACTCGGAAAGCAACCGATTCTGAACACGGGTCTTTAAATCAGTAAAGGTATCTTTTTGCGCGCTCACTCCCGGCGGGGCCACCCGGCGTGCCTGCAAAGTCCCCAGGCGCGATGTAGATGGCGGAGAGCCTCCTGCAGCCGCACTACCGGGCGAAGAACTCTCACCGCTCGCGCCAGGCTGAGATGGTTTTCCCTGGCCTTGTTCGATACGTTTTAGTAGCGACATACCTGCGCCTCCTGGGTTTTACACCCAACGATGCTCACACCACAACAACCCTATTTACGCTTACCAGACACCGATACACCGGAGCCGTCCGCATATTCTGCAGCGAGCTCCGTCATCCGCTGGCGTACAACATCAGCCAGCGCCAGCACGCTCTTTGCAATCGGTCGCGATCGATCCCCCAGCATAAACGGCACGCCCCGATTGACAGAGAGCAAAACCACACGATCTTCAAATGGTATTTCAGCCACGATGGGATGCTTGAAACTTTCGCTGATCTTTTCAGACAAGATACCAATACGCTTGTCATATCGATTGATCACAAACAAAATCCGCCGGCGGTCAATGTTTAAGATATCCGCCAGATCCATATACAAACGTGCGTTCTTGATCGCCGGTATGTCCTGGGTAGTAATCAAAACAATCGCATCACTGATATCCATGGCTGCCAGGACAACATCTGTGAGCGTCGAAGATGCATCGACCACTACATAAGTGAACATATTTCGCAGGAACTTCAACACTTTGTTGAATTGCTCACCACCCACGTTCTCGGCATATTCGGGACGAGTGGGTGCGGGCAAAACCTTGAGCCCCGAAGCAGCGTGTGTGAGCATCACTTCTTTTACGAGATCGGGCTCAAGCTCATCTGCCCGCGATGCCAGGTCCAACACACTATTGCGCACCTGTTCGTTCAAAAATACAGCAATATCTCCGAATTGTAGATTGCCATCCACCAGTGCGGTCGGCGTATCATCACTGTGCAAAGTCACTGCCAGGTTAACCGCCAGGGAGGTCGTACCCGAGCCGCCTTTTGGACTGTAGACTGTAATAATTTTCCCCTTCGGAGCTGCGGCAGCCTGCCCACCTGCTGCTCCCCCCGCCATGCCACTCGTCGCGACAGCCTTCGCACGCTCTTCTGCTGCCATTTTACCGGCGCGCCGGATGGCAGCGGTTAACTCATCCACCGAGGGTGGTTTTGTCAAGAAATCGCGCGCGCCAGCCAGCATCGCACGGCGCATATAATTCGGGTCACTTTGCACCGAAAGGATTACGATTTGCGTCGCATGGCTATTCTGGCGGATCACTTCTGTTGCAGTGATTCCATCCATATCGGGCATATTAATGTCCATCAAGACAACATCCGGCTTGAGTTCTCGAGATTGCTCAATCCCGGAGCGCCCCGAATTAGCCACCCCAACCACTTCCATATCCTTCTCGAATTGCAAAAGCTTGCGAATATTTTCGCAGGTCTCAGCAACATCATCAACGATTAAAACTCGTATCTTTGCTTCAGTAGCTGCCATTGATCACTCCGAAGTTTACAACCAATCCAATAAGCTCGATCTTCCTATTTCGGCGGCAAAATGCTTTCCATGCGCGGGTTGAGGCTGTAGGGCAGCTTGGCCGGCACAGGGATCTGGTACTGTTCGAGCAAGAATTGTAACGTAACCGGCAGCACATTTTCGCGGGACTTATCGTTGGAATTACGCAACACCAGCGACAGCCTCGCAGCAAACTGAGTCTGGGCCAACATCAAATAATTCAAAGCTACCGCATCTTGCGGGCGCACAATCAAGGTAATCACATCCGGCTCCGGGGGCGGCGCCGGCGCCTGCTGCTGGCCCTCCTGCCCACCTTCAGGGGTTGGAGTAGGGGTGCCTTGCAGTTCCGTTCCTGGCAAGGGGAAATTGCCCACCTGCAACACCTGGGCATCCTGAATTAAAACCTGGCTAGCAATGCGAGCGCGCTGGCTTTCGGAAGGCACGACGTAAACGGCCTGTCCTAACACCGGATCAATAATAACCTTGCCATAAATACCCGGGGACAAAACTGATGGCGGGGCTGGCCGGCCTGTAGTTGGGTCAACTGCCCCTTGCGGGCCAAGCGAGCCAACGCCGACAGTCAGCGCCAGCGGTTGTTTGGTTTCTGGATCCGGAGGACCAGACGAAGTTACACTACCCGTAAAACTGGGTACGATCGACTGAAAATCGGTATCCACATCCACAAACATGATCGAGGCAATCACATTAACGTGATCGCCTGGCCGCGGGGCAAAAGCCACGACTGCCAGCCGGTCAACCGGGATCGAAACCGCCACCATGCCGGTAGGAATGTTCAGCGCCCACGGTGAACCCGAAGTAGGAATTTGCTCATTCTCTGCCAAGAGCATGTTCTGCAACAACGGAATTCCGGATGGCAAATCGTATTTGACCACACGGCCAATATACTCTTCCTTGTCCGCAGCTTCGATCATTCCTGGCGCGATTTTATCTTTTGGCCAGGCCACAACCGCTAACATTGTATCATCCAATGTCGTCCCCCTGACAACGGGCTGGGTGATGAGCACAATTTCAATCGGCGGAGGTGTCGGTGTGGCCACTACCGCGGGCGTGGCCGGACGGCTGAGAAACACTCGCCAGACAACCAGCACCCCAACCAGGCCCAAGATCAGAACAAACGCAAGTATAAAGAACACTCGCCCTCGACGCATAATTGCCTCCTGGTGATGGTTCAGTTTTTAACAATCATACCCTTTTAAGAGCAAAAGTCAAGTTAAATTGAGAAATTGAACAATAACTTTACTTGTGTTTGAACCGAGGCCTGTTAAAAAGGCCGAGGCCTTGCCGGTTGGCAAGGCCTCAAATTGTTACACACAAGGTCCGCCTTGAAGCACAGATGCATCAAGACTTTCCAGCCACGGCTAGATCGATCGCATAATCGAGCTGAAGACGTTTCCGATCGCGGGGCCGAGCAGGGCAAGAATAACAATCACGACAATCGCGACCAAAACAAGAATCAACGCATATTCCACAAGGCCCTGGCCTTTTTCCTTCGGAGCAAACAACATGGCTTATTACCTCCTTTCCTCAGAACTCGCCTGTACATCAGGCTATATTGATTATAGAGAAACCTACTCAAAAAAGCAATACCGTTCGGATAAATTTAGCCTTGCAAATATGCAAAGTCCTGCAAGGCGCGTTTAAGCGGCAGCTTGTTGCGCTTCCAACGCAGGTAACTGGATTGTAATACGAGTGCCCTGCCCAACCACGCTGTCGATTTCTGTCGAACCATTGAGCATCTCCACCCGATCCCGGATTACCTTCAAACCCATACCTGTTTTACCCTGTAACACTTCGGGGTCAAAACCCTTACCATCATCATCGACAGTTACCTTGATCTCAGCTTCCCCCATATCAATTTGGATTTTGACAGACGTAGCGCTACTATGGCGCGAAACATTGTTAAGAAGCTCCTGGATTGCCCGAAATACCATCACTTCTTCATAGGACTCGAGGCGACGCTCTTTGCCCGTCATCATCATCCGCACATCGATACCAGATTGGTCTTTGAATGCATCTACATAGCGTTTAAGCGTTGGTATCAGGCCAAGATCATCCAACATCATCGGACGCAATTCAAAAATGAAGTCACGCACTTTTCGGAATGTATCCGTGGCCGCAACTTTGAGCGTTCCCAGTTCCTCCCGCGCTTTCTGCTGATCCAGGTCAAACAGGCGCATGGCAATTTCAGTCTGAAGGATAAAATTAGAAAGCGCCTGTGCAGGCCCGTCATGCATCTGGCGAGACAGGCGTTGCCTCTCTGCCTCTTGCGCCTGGATCATCATCTCCACCGTGTGCCCGGTAGGCGAAATACCGCTGCGTTTATCCTTGGTGATCGGCCCGCCCCCTTCCATAGCCTGCAATACACTTTCCATGAGATTAATATAACGCGTCAAGTGCGTTCGATCGCTCTGCAATTTCTCGAGTTGTCCCCTCATAACAAACAGGCGCTGTTGCGAATCCAGCGCCGAGTCATACGCCATCCGAATATCAGGACGCGGCAATGAGTCAAATTGCATCTGCACTTGCTGAAGATGCGTAGTAATCGAAGCGTTGCGCTGAGCCATCTTGTTCACCTCCAGTTGGCTCTGCTCCAACATCAGCGCAATCTCCTTGACCTCGCGTCGACTCTGTTCCAACTCACCCTGGATATGCTCTTTCAACTCACCCCATACATCCGTTTCCTGTTTGGTATCAATAGCCATACCTTACACTCCCGCAACAATTTCTCATCCGTGTAACCGCACCCATCCCTGCTGCAAAGCAAATAAAGCCGCCTGCGTACGGTCTTCAACTCCGAGCTTATCTAAAATGGAGGTAACATGATTTTTCACAGTCTGGTGGCTAATACCGAGTTTCATTGCTATTTCTTTGTTGCTCAAACCGCGCGCCAGACAGATCAATACTTCCATCTCTCGCCGAGAAAGGGGCGTGAATACTTCACCCACGTCCTCCAGGTCAATTTGCTTCTCACCAGCGTGGAATCGGATCCACTCAGCCACTCTCAAGGCATCCATTTCTTGACCGTCGATTACGAACCGGCCTGAGGCCACGCTGCGCAATGTTTTGGCCAATATTTCAGGTTGGATATCCTTCGTGCAGAAAGCCGCCGCACCAACGCGCATAGCATGTATTTTTTGGTTGAGATCATCATACGCTGTCAACAAGATCACCCGGCTGCTTAGCCGATCAGCAATGACCTGGCGTGTTAATTGCTGCCCATTGATCCCCGGAAGATTAATGTCCACAATTGCAACCTTTGGCTGAAGGCTGCGGATCATTTCCAGACCCTGCTCGCCGTTATCGGCCTGACCAAGCACGCGCACATCCGCTTCCAAAGATAGTGCGTTTGCTACCCCCTGGCGAAACAGGGGGTGATCGTCAATAATTATGACCGTAATTTCTGGTGTTGACATTTTCTGATCCCATCATAAAACTGTTAGCAGTATAGCACAGGAGTACTATACAGGCAACCTGTTCAAGGACCAATCCATTCGTATACGATCATATTTTCGCCACCTTGGGCCGGACTAAACCTGCCCTGGGTATTGAAAACTGGGTGGGCATGCTCAATCAACTGTGGGTACCATCCCGGAAATGTAATCAGATAGCTGGCCTTTTGTGCGTTCAGGTAGGAAACCAACTGCGTCTCATCGCGGATAAACGGTATCACATCCGGCGAGACCAATCCAGCCAGATCCAGTAAAGTCCGCTCACTAAAATAACCCAGTGCACCAATATCATGGGCGGCGATAATATCGCTTGCCTGTGTATTTCCAGCTACCCAATGTGCTACCACAACCATCTCGCTCTCAATTACCGCTACATCAGCAGCGTAAGCACTGGCGCCGCGGCCCCAAAAAGCCAATGTCAACAAGGCCAACGTCGCCACCCAGGCCCGGCTCATTACTCTGCGCCAGGCAAAAGATGCCGAAGGTTGTATCCAACAGGCCATCCCGGCCAGAGACCAGACCAGGTAAACCGGAATGGCCGGCATGATATAGCGGCCATGCTGGTATGTGACCGGCAAACGCAGGGCATAGGACAACAAATATCCCGCCATCCATGTGGCGCCAGCCAGCGCCCCCCAACAACGCCTGCGAACAGCCCCTGCCAGCCATAAGATAAACCCTGGCAGCAAGATGACCCCCGGTCCAACCAGGGGAAGGCTGGCCAAAGAGAAGAAACGACGCCATAACGGAATTTGCCGCATAACGGCATACTCTGCCTGTTTGGCGAAAAACGTATTTGGCCACCAATTCCCAGAAAGCCAGCGATTAAAGGCCAGATAGGGAAAAGCCAGCAACACGCTGCCCAGGCCCAACAAAAACAACGCCTGGATACGCCGGCGCCAGGAAGTTTCTAGCAATAGAGCAGCCAGAGCGCAAGGAGCAATCAAAGTCGCGCCATCCGGGCGTACCCAAATACTGATTCCCACCAGCGTACCCAGGCCAAACCATCGCTTACTATTCGCCGGGCGGTCCTCTGCCAGGTAAGCCAGGACAAATAACGCCAGGAAAGCAAACATCAGTGTCTCCATCCCAGAAGCCGCGGCCCAGGCCAGGTGCCATTCCAGAATCAACAACACACCGGCCCACATTGCCAGACCTGCCCGTCGCGGGCACAATGCTCGAAAAGCCTTCACGCCACTCCAGGCCAGGATGACCCCAAAAATCCACCCTAATAGATAGGTCCAGACATAGGGCCCCAGGCGCAAGGCATGACCAACGGCCAGCAACCCTGACCATAAGGGCGCTGTCGAACCAGCCGAGGGCTGCCCCGGCAGAAAAGCCCATTCGCCGCGTTGGCCCAAGTTTCGGGCGTATGTCTGGTGAATCCAGGCGTCATCCAATGGGAAACCCAGGCGATACACTCGCCAGCTCACAAACAGATACGTTGCTAGAGAGATAGCCGCTACCATAGCCAGCATAACCGGCAGGCGGTAGGAAGTAGGCGGCGTGAGGAGAGATATCTTTCCCATCCGGTGAACCGGCTGAAAAGGTTCAGGGGAATCCAATCTCATAAACTCGCACTCCTTCGACAGTTCCCATATAGCACAACCCGGCACGGTCCCCAGGCTGTGCATAGAGTTCATCGCCAGATATCTGCTCAATCTCTAACAGCAAGTACCTGGCTTGATAACGTTGGGCAACATCGAACACAGTCCGCAAATCCCCATAGGGGATCGAAATTGCCGGGCGGCGAGTGGCTACCCAATAGCCAGGCGGATTATTGGTCATTACAATTGCTCCGGCGGGCGCGTCCCAACTCTGTAGAGCACTCTCGACATGCACATAACGCCGCTGTGCAGCACCCCAACCCTGGCTGGTAACGCCCGTCTCGTTGCCATCTGATCCCAGGCCACCAAGACGGTTCAATACGACAACCAGGTTAAAAAAGAACGCCAGGAATACCAGTCCAGGTACAAAAAACCTGCGCGCCTGGCGCAAATTCCAGCCGCGCAGACGGTTCCCCAAGCCTATAAAAGCATCCAGCCCGAAGGGGACGGCCGCCCAGAAGAGCGGCTGGAGGGCTGCACCGGAATGGAAAAAGCCACCGCGCGCACCTTGTAATGGGAAGATCACCGTCATTACCAAAAAAGTTACCAACCAGGCTAACACCCCGGTCCGCAACTGGATATGATGACGTAATCGCCACATACCGGCCAGGATCAACGGCGCCAGGAAAATCTCGCCCTGTACCGCCAACGCAGTTTGCAGATTCAACCCGGCTGCCCAACCGCGAGCCTGCAAGATGGATCCCAGGCCGGCCTGCCACCAGCGCGACATCGTAAGCTGGCCGGCAGGAAAGATATATAACTCATCGTAGTCGGTAATCCACAAAGCACGTCCACCCCCAGGTGAAAGCGGTGTACCAAAGATCGCCAGGTTGCGCGCCATCCACGGCCCCATACAAAGCAGGTAACCCAACGAAATCCAGCTGGTCCGGTACAAACGTTCACTCAGCGACGCCGATGGACCCAACCACACCCAAACAACTGCAATGCCAAGCCACAGGAAACCATCTGCACGCGTCAGGTGCATTAACCCACAGGTCACGCCGATGAGAAAAGCAGGGTGCAAGGTAGATTGCAGGCGGGAAACATGAGTGGGTGGAGAAACCGAGGCAGGGGCAGAAAAACGTCCCACCAATAACAAAAATATAACCCCCAAAATCATGTATAGGCCAAAGGATTCCGTGATCGACAGGTAAGGCAAATAAAACCCCGGCAGGCAGGCCAGCAATCCAGCCAACCAGGCGTCATTCCTCCTGCCGCCCAGATCCAGGCACAGCCGGGCAGTGAGAGGAGGGACAAACGCCGACAACAACAGAAAAACGATCCGTGCGTTTGCGAATTGCACCCCCCCCGTAACGGCCATGCTCATCGCAGCCAAAATGGAGACCAGCGGCATCCAGTAGCCATGCGAAGGGTGCGGTAAGCCGGCCGGGTCGTCCAGATAATTCCACAGGATTTGCTCAGTATAGCCGTAACCTTCTGCAAGCCGCACCCCCCCGCCAAAGTAGTAATCAGCGTCCATGTAACCCGGCGCAGGTTGAAAGGCAGCCACGGCCGAAGCAATCAGCAGGCCGAGCACAGCGAGAGTGAAATAAGACCATTTACTCATGGCTTGAGCCGGTAGAGGACATACGCGCCGCCAAAATCTTCACCTGGGGGTAGCAAAGCCAGCAGGTCATCAAGGGCTTGCCAGTCGCTTACCTGGTAAACTGGCTGGTTTTCGGCGCGAAGAAAATCGGCCCCCAGACGGTGTACCAATAGATGTGTGTAGCCTTGTGCACGCCAACCTTCCAGGATTGCTTGCGGCGACCGCGCTTCCCCAGCAACAGACCCACCATCATACCGTTCGCGCAACCAGCGGTCCAACACCTCATCCGGCTCGCATTTGGGCAAACAGTACAGGCTACGCGTTTCCCACAGCATCAGCGCCCGCGAGCCAGGCGGCAGCTCGCTCACTGCTTTCATCGCTGGAGCATACCAGCCCCAGTTATCTCCCAGGTATTCATCTGCTGCCCGCAACCCAAACACCGCTTGCAACGCGCCGCGCTGCACAGTCTCCACGCCCAGTTCAAACACATTCAACGCCAGTACCAGGGCAATCAGAAAAGCTGCAATTCGTCCCAGGCGCAGACCGGGCAGAACCAATTGTTTAATCGCCGTGTAACCAGCGCCAGCTAAAAGACCCAGGGCCGGGAACACGGCGAAATACAGGCGTGTCTGCAAAAGATAGGACGAGAAACGCCCCAGGATCATCCAGGCCAGGATAACCGGCACAGACACCCAGGCAGCGCTCTGCACGGCCTGGCGGCGTGCAACCGGCATGGACACCCAGCCGAGCCCAGCACACAAGCTCAGTCCCAGGAACAACGGGCCAATCGAAGAACTGTACCCCGGCCCTCCTTCGATACCCAGGAAGGTGGCCCGCAGCGGCATGAGCACCACATCCAGCCAACCGCCCCACGGCTGCCCCCCTTGATAGAGATGCTGACGAAAAGCGGTCATCGCTCCAGCCGGGAAGAATAACGGATAAACCGGGCTACCCGTGGCCAACAAATTCTTCGCCAGCCAGGGCAAAGCGAACAGTAGAGCAACCAGGGCAAATTGGGTCAGGTGAAGCAGCAACAATCGAACCTGTTTGCGATCATGCCAGGCGATAGCGGCTGCCGCACCGATACACAACACGCCACCAGTATATTTCGTACCAAAGGCCAACCCGGCGAAAAGCCCGACCAACAACAAATAGCGGCGCCCACCGCGATTCAGCCATTGGTCCAGGGCCACCAGGAAAGACAGACCAAACAACATCACCAGCCAGTCCACATAACCCCAAGATAACGCCGAAGCCAGGGTATAGCCAGATACCAGCGTTGCGGCGCTTACCCAGCCGCTATCCACGTCCAGGCGTTCAATCCCGTAACCGAGCAAACCAACCAGCGCTACAATACCGAACAGCCAACCAACCACCGTCGCCGCCGGAATACCCGCCAGCATCATCGCCCAGGTATACAGCATCTCTGCGTTTTGCGGCATTCCCCAAAACATGTTTTGCGGGGTATACACCAATCGTCCTTCGGAAAGATAAAAGTGGGGCAGGGCCAGATGATACACCAAAGCGTCGAACTTGAGCGGCGGGGCCAGCGCAAGTATCAGAGAAAACAGGGCAATCAGCCCCGTACAGACACCCAGGAATCTCCCCAAACTGCCAGCCTCACGCCAGGCCAACGATAAAGCGCGCCATCCTTGAGCCCACTGCGCCACATTGCGATACAAAATGACCAGCAAAGCCACCAGGGTCACTCCCCCTACCCAGGCACGTAACTCGCCCAACGCGCCAGCCAGCAGCACGATCAGGCTTAAAATCCCCAGGCCCAACGCGGCCTGCACAGCCAGGCGCGCCAGGGGATGCGCTGGGATATCCGGTAATATCCGTTGCCCGATCCCTCCGCCCAGCCCAATTAACAGACAGGCTACCAACAATCGCCAAAAGGCGATCCCCAGGCTGAGAGCGAGTTCGGGAGAAAACGGTTTATGGCTCACATAATACAACACGATAATCGCTGCCAGCCACATAAAAGCGAACAATTTCCAAAATAGGGGGCGATTCACGACTCTCACGGCAGCACCCGATAAATCGTTACATTTTCATTCTGATAAGCCGGTGCCAAATTTCCCAAATACCAGCTCTCTAAAGTTGAGATACGGGGTTCCACCAGCTTTTGTTCATGTGGCCCATCGATCACCCACTGGCAACCACAACTCTGTAACCAATCCGGCGAGGCCATCCCGCTGAAAAATTCTTTGACGCGTTGTTTTTTAGCCGGGTAATCCAACGTCTCCATACCATGGCCTGAATAAACCGATAGATTTGTATTTGCAGCGACAAATTGTGATGTCTGTTCAGCAGCCAGTACGACGCCCTCGCCTGCCGCTTGCCGGTTTAGCCAATTCACTGCATCGACCAGCGCGGCCGGCTCATACAACGTAACAGGCCGGTTACTTACGAAAAAAATCTGGCCGGCCACAAGGTAAATCGTCGACAAATTCGCAACGGATAAAAACAGGATCAGCAGGCCGGTTCTACGCCGCAGCAACCAGAACCAGCCACGGCGTTCAAGCCAGGGGAAAAAGACATGAAAGATGCCGATCAGGGTCAGAATAGAAAGTGGCAAAATGAAAGCGTGTATAAAACGACGCTGAAGATTGGTCGGTACAAAAACCAACACCAAAGCGGCAATCAACCAGGCAAACGCCGCGCCCTGGCCAACCAAAGAATTCTGTAAAGCAATTCTTCGATCCAGACGTGCCAACCCCACCAGTTCATTCACCAACCGCCAGATCCCCATTAACGCAAAGGGCCAGAGAAGCGCAAAGCCCCACAGATAATACATCCATGGCGGCGACAGGGTTAAATTCTGGCTGGCAAATTTTAGCCAGAATGGCTGGTTGAACACATACAAATTATAGGCCAGTAACGGAATTTGAACCAATCCAATCCCCAGATAGGCTGCCACCCCACGCCACGGAATACGATGCCGTTCCCATGTTCGAACCACCAGCCCTCCCGCCATCGCTACAAAAGGCAACAGCGGCGCAAAAGACTGGATGAACTGTAAAAGAATGCCAGCCAGAGCAACCAATATCACTTTCCAAAAAGATGGCCGATTCAAATCATCGAGAAAGCCAACCACCATACCAATCATCAAGAAAGACACCGCGGCGTAATGGGGAAATACCAGAATCCCAAAAAACAGATAAGCATCGATCAGCCAGAAATCAATCGGCCACAACTGTCCTTCGGGAAACTGGCTTATCAATAATTGCAGCCATCCCAAGCCAGAGCCAAACAATGCCAGCAAGAACCCAAACTGGCGGGCTCGCCGGGTATCCAAAGTCATCGCCAGCCATGCATAAGCTGCCAGGCAAGTCAACAGCCCAAACCCCCAGCGCGCCAGGTGGTAGGCAAAAATGATGTCCAATCTGCCCCAACGAGCAAGATGCCCCAACCAGATATAGAACATCTTCACATATGCTCCTGGTTGAAGCTCTCCTGTAAAGCGAAATCGATAAACCCATTCACCATGCAACCCGGATTGCATCGTTGCCAGGTGGATAGAAACGTCCGGCCGATCCCACAATGCGCCATTGAATACCAACTCAGGGGTCTGCATATGGTAAGCACACACATAAGGCAGCGTGCTGATCGCCAGGGCAAGTATCGAAACCACGATAACCCAGGACCACTCCTGCAAATCACGATTTGCGAATCGCGAATTACTCATTCCCAACTCCGGCAAAATTCACAAGACCAGGTTCCTTTGCCGTGCGTCCACTTGTAGCCGGCCGTGCCAGAAAATCAACGCCAATCCCAGGATAACCGGGTAAGGGATGAACATGATCGGCTGCTCCTGGTTACCGGCCACCGTGGCAAAATGCAGATACCACAGTCCAGCCCACGATACGAACAAAGTAGCCAACAACGCTTTTCTTCCCCACACATAGGATTGATCTATAAAAGCGAAGCACCACAGGGTAGGCACCAGCATCAATACATAATTGGTTGTCGCGCTGCGCGGCACGACCAGATTCGACACAACCAGGGTAAATCCGAGCGCCCAGTAAAACTCATCCTCTCCGCCTGGACGAAATGCACGCCACCAGAAGAATAACATTACTGCCAAAAATAAAGCGACGATCACTGCCTCGCCCGCACGTCCCATCCCAGGTAAGGCAACATGTGTCAACAACCATACCGGACTTTGTCCAACGGTATACTCACTGTACCGTGTGATCCTGTAAATCCAATCACCAACCCAATTTGGATAAACGAGCATTCCACCTATCGTCAACGCAACAACTACGC
This sequence comes from uncultured Anaerolinea sp., assembly GCA_964595435.1. GTDB lineage: Bacteria > Chloroflexota > Anaerolineae > Anaerolineales > UBA4823 > RBG-16-57-11. The sequence goes on from CAZQQJ010000012.1 coordinate 69,175, forward strand.
CCAGAAAGCCAACCAGAAACCGCCAGCGGCGATGAAAAACTGCCCAGACGACAAAAAACGGCACAACGAGAAAAACCAGCGTTGGCTTCGCCGTCGACAATACCAGAAGCGCCCCAGCCAGGCCGTCTCGCCGGCGCTCCAGGAAGAAAAGCGTAGCCGCCAATGAGAAAAAGGCAAAAATCGCAAATTGACCCAGGATCACCCCGCGCGCCACCGGGTAAAATAACAGCGACCAGCCCAGCGCAAGCGCAGATAACCAGGTAGGAAGCCGCCAGCGTAGCAGACTGATCGTCATTAAGACACCGGCAAACAGCGCCGCCTGAAGTAAAACCATGTACATGGCGCGCGCAAGGTCATATTCAATCCACACAAAAGGTCCATGTACCAGGATCGAGTAAAACGGATAGACCATCCGATTCTGGTCTTCATCCAACCTGGCCGGCCGGCCATAGATCAAACGTTGAGTATGTAAGGCGGCATCCTCCGAATAGGGGCTGTATCCAAATTTCAGATAAGCCTCCCAGGCCCCATAATGTGTTAAGAAATCGTTGCCGCCTGGCACCGGAACAGTAAAATAACGCCATAGCGCCCATGTATAAAGGACAGCCACCAACCCAACCGTCCCGACAAAGATCATTACAGATAAAAGATTCCTCTGCCGAAATTTGTTCATCGCGCCCCATCCGATCGTTGATATTCTAAGACAAATACGTCTCCACTGCCCTGCTCGCCGGCAATCCTCCACGGCGAATCAGGCGCCGGCTTGAACATCTGCGGCACACCTTCCAAAGAATCAATCATATAAAAAACAACCCACATCCGCTTTACCGGCCGGCCCTGGGCATCGGTTTCAGGAAAATGCTCGATGCCATCTTCCGGCGCCAGGTCGTAGGCGACAAATGGCGCCTGACCGCGGTAGTAATAGAGGATGCCATGGTACCCCTGCCCGCCTCGAAAAGCAATGATCAGGGCCTCATCTCCTTGCGAGCGACGAGCGATAAACTGTGCTGCGCCAGGCCAGTCATCGGCAAATTGCTGAGGGCTGCGGTAGAACTCGAACAGACCTACCCCCAGGGCTGCCAGCAAAAGGCCAGCCGCCAGGTAACGATGCCACCGGGCTGGAAAAGCCAGCAGCCCGGCGGCCCAAATCATTGACAGCGCCCAATAACACACGTAAAGATAACGTACTTCCAAAATTGGACGCGCCAGAGAAACGGCCGTCAAAAGCAAAGGGATACCCAGGCCAATGACCCACAGCATCTGCCAGGCAACCCGCGTGGCCGGCCGCAAAAAACGATTGCGGCGCGCCAACATCAAAGTCGCTGCCGCCAGCGGCAAAAGACTGACCACCATCCAGGCCGGAGCAGCATGTTTATAAACGGTTAGCTCCTGCAAAACCTGCAAGCCCCGCTCCCAACTGAGCGGTGGGGTATAGCCACCGGCCAGATGACTCCAATCGACCGACATGACCACATATACCCACGGCGCCAGGCCAAGCGCCGTACACAATTGCACCAGCATCCCCCGCCAAAAAATTCCCGGGTCAACGCGCAAATACAAGATAAAGACCACGATTTGCGCCAATAGAATAAATGCCCCGCCATAGTGTGTGTACAACAACAGGATATTGGCCAGGGCCAGGCCGATCCACGATCCCGTGCGCCGTGTCTTAACAGCCAGGATCATCAACCAGACTGCCAAAGCGGCCAGCCAGCCAGCCAGCGCGTAATTGCGGGCGTAGTGGGCCATGGCCACTGGCAGCGGCAGAACCGCCCACAGCCAGGCAGCCGCCAGGCCAAGCCGCCGCCCGCCTGCCAGCCATCCGATCTGAGCAATCAACGGGACCATACCAGCCGTGAACACCGCCGGCAAGGTTCGCAAAGCGAACTCACTGCTACCAGCCAATTGCATCCACCCGTGGGTCAAAAAATAATACAGGGGAGGATGCAGAATATTGCGTGAAGTCACATACACGATATCAGGAAGCGTCAGTGAGCTTGCCCACCAATCAAAGCTCTCGTCAAAATTAAGCGGATAGGCGCCCAGCTTATAGAAGCTCATTATCGTTGAAACCAATGTCGCCAATCCAATACCCACCAGCCAATTCACCTGCACCCCGCCAACCAGTGGCACACCCCGCCAGAATTTATGCCAGTAAACAGAAGTTGAACAATTCATCTTGTCAACTCGTATAACGTCAGTACGCCATCCATATGTTCCGGCCCACCAAACTGACGGACTTCACTCATACCATCCACTTCTGGCCCTAGAAACGGCCAAAATGACAACCGAACATAGCCATCGCGATCGATTAGATAATAACCTTGATGCTCTGTTAAATAGCGCAACAAACGATGTTGTTGGCGAGCTTCAATAGCCTGCCAATCAACAACACCATCCAAATTGACCACCGGTCGACCCGAAAAATAAGACACAATTCCGGCATTGAAAGCGCCAATTACCGCATCTTGGGGCAAATTTTCATTCAACCAGGCCGCTGCTTCTAGCCATTCATCCTGTCCGGGATAAGTCGTGCGCTGCCACGCCCTGGCGAAGTTCGCAGCCGTAACCAATAAGAGACATAAAACCAGGCCGGTTCGAGCCGCCCAGCCGGTGCGCAACCTCATCCGCGCCAGGAGAATCCCCGCCAACAGAGATACCACTGCCGCCAAAGGCACATAATACCATCCTCGCGGATACCACCGCACAAAAATGTGGATGCCCAATACCAGACTAATCCCCATCAACGCCGATCCCAATAAAAACAGCGCCCTTCGTTCGCTGCCAGCAGATGCCATTCCACCACGACGCATCTCCAGCCACGCAGAAATGCCCGGCAAGCGATAGACACGCGAAGCGACCAACCCGATAATAAGACCAATCCAGGCTAGGCCAGGGTAGATCACTGCAAAACGCAGGCCAAAATAAATCATCGGGAAATATAATTCCTCCCACAAAGCGCCGCCAAGGCTGATCCGGTATCGCACCAACAAGGGTATAGCAACGCCTGACGATTGAGCAATGTGGCCAACTACAAAATAATTCCTCACAAACCACGGCAAGATAACCAATAGCCCTATAATACCCGCCACGAAGAGGCCGACCAAACGTCTGCGCACAAAGTCCCACAGCAATGCCGCTCTGCCCGTCGATTGGCTACTCCATTCGACCGGGTGCAAATTCTGAAAACTCAATCCCAGCCACACACAGGCTACCACGATTGCCAGGTCTGAACGAGCCAGGAAAACCAGCGCAGAACTCAAACCCAGCGCCACCCAAACTCGCTGATTCCAATTGTGGCTGGCTTTAACTGCTACATACAGAAACCCACCTAATACGAATACCGCCAGCGGAGTCTCGAGGCCATTAACAGCCTCCATCGCCACATAGGGATTAAACAGGTACAGATAAGCGACGATGATCCCCGCGCCCGACCTCACTCTTTCTGCAAGTCCCGTTAAAATCAACGCGGCAACAACGTCTACAACCGCCCCAAGCGCTGTCGCCCAACGGATAGCCATTACCGGCTCCTGTACCAGAAGGAAAAGCGGCTCCAAAAACAACGCCCATAATGGATGGAAACCATTGGTTGGCACCAGGCCATTCGAGGTCCACCCCAGGCCACGAGCCATGCTGCGGGCAATAACAAAATAGTAGAAACCATCATCCGGCAATGTCTTGAGCACCATCTGCGCCAGGGGTTGAGTAGTAAAAGCCAGGCGTAACAGCAAACCCATAACAAAGATCAACCAAAACCACCCATTGGATAGGAGCCGTTGTGATACTTTGCATAACCGCGGGGCAGATATGTCAAACACAATCATAAGCTCCTACAGCCGGGATGTGTTGCCGTGTTCGCGGGCACTGTGTCCAAACATTGGGCGCTCTGGGCGTAGAACCCACCAGCGTACCCAGTACAACCCAACCCACAGCAACAGCGGCAACAGGAAAAATAAAACCAGCGGCGAGCTCAATCCACTCAAGGAAATATTATTTAGCCCTATGCCAACATTGCGAAAGTAAATCCACCAAACACCGAAGAACAAGGACACAACCGACAAAAAAATCAACCCCCGGCCAAAGATGCCCCACTCAGCATCCCAGGCGGCAAAGATAATCACCAATACCGGGAACAGCATCATGTAATTTTCGGTCGCCGTAGGAATGCCAGTCCAAAACGAAATCGTCAGAGTGAGAAACGCCGTCCACAGGAACCAGCGAAATTCTTTGCTCCAGGCAGCACGCCATTCCCATAGCAAAGTTGCAGTGGTAATCACCATAACCGCCCAACCCAACTGGTTGCCTACCCCTGGCATCCACACCGCGAATATTTCACCAGCAGTGTCCACGATCTCATACCGGTTATATGTCGCAAATTGCTGCAAATTCTGCCAGATCCAGTTTGGAATCAGCATGGCAGTGACCGCCGACATTAACGCAACCGAACCGACAAAACTCCACACGATAATCCAACGCTGATTCGAGATCCCCCACAGAATAACCAAACCCGCCAACAGAATCACCATCTGCGGTTTAATCGTTGCCAGAGCCAATAAAAAACCCGCCAGGCTATCCTGTTCAGAGCGCAGTGAAAGTAACGCCGCGGCAATCAATAAACCTACCAGCAAACCGGCATCTCCGTTAATCAAAGCCTGGCTGCTGTAATACCACAGGGCAGCAAAAGCCAACAATACAGCCTGCATCATCGGTTTTATCCGCCAACGGCTCAACATCAACCCGGCTGCAACCGTCAGCACCACGGCAACTTCCAGGGTTGTCATCCACACGGCGCGCGCCATGTTGTAATCTTCGATCAAGGCATAGGGCGCAAACACAAAAACCGAGTAGAAAGGATAAAGAAATAGCTGCGCTCCTTTCTCGCCCCCGCCAGGCAACTTACTCAACATCGATTGAACAGCCTGCGCTGTTTCTTCACTATAAGGGCTTTGCCCTTCCATCAACAGAAGACGCGTGCCTAACCAGCGCGGCAAGAAACTTACCCCGCCGTAGTTCGCCACTGCAAAACGGTAGTTGGCCCAGGTCAGAATAACCAGAGCGAGAATCCCCAACACCAATAATACACTAAACAGAACTTGAGGCGCCCACGTTTTCAGTTTCGACAGCATGGGCAATCACCCTAAATAACGCAAGATAACTAAAATCCAAAGCCCGATCACTGCGGCTAAGGCCTCGATGGGCTGTGATACAATCGCTGCAAGTGCTCCGGCCCAGGAATGCAGCAAAAGGTAAGGTGACAGGCATGGCGCTGCTCCCATCGCAAATTTTATTTTGTCTGAGCGAACAGCGGCAACCAGCAAAGCCAGTCCGACCGGGATCGATGCCGGCCACAAGCTGGCATTCCACCAATAAGTGAGCGTTTTCCCATAATTCATAAAATATGGTCCAAAGACTATAAATGTCAGCAACATAGCGATTGTCACCGGAGCAAAAATCTTTATTACCTCACCCAACCCTCCTTTTCGGGCAGCAGAAATGAGCCAGAACAGAATCACCGTCGAGCTCATCTGGGGCTTCGCCATAACCAGAAATATCCCGATTTGTGGCGGTAAGACAAAACCAATCAGGGGTATCCAATCAACGTTTGCATTGAGCAAACAATGCAATACAGGCGGGGAAAGCAGGAATGCCGATAATGTCAACGGTTTCGCTCCCAGACGGTATGCGGCAAAACCAAACCCTGCCAGACTGATGAGCAAATACCCCGCCCGGCCGACAGACGATGGCAGCCAGGCGAATGGCAGGATTGGAATGAGTATCCAGATCGGGTTTAAGAAACCTTTGACCGCGTGCGGATTGTGGCCGGCAAGTAGCTCAAGCGCCGCCGGGCGGAAAGTTTCGTCCCAGTCTATACCGGGTGGCAAGTAAAGAGACAGGATGTATACTGCAATACATACCACCAGAGCACCGGCAGCGATTGTTAACCATTTCTTCAAAACAGCTACAGGAAAGCGTCCCATCAGACTGAAATCAGGTGATCTGAGCGATATCGACGAAAATGACAAAAATTACCTGGCTGCGAACCAGCCCCATTGTACCTTAACTATGGATAGATTGTTTCAATTCTTACACTGTTGTCAGCAGCCGGGGCAACAGAAACCCCAAATGTTATAATCGAAATATATGTCACGAAGGCTCACTAAGGTAGTAGGTATCCTGCAAGGTTGGCTGCGTTCGCCAGCCTTCCGCTTTTCACTGCTGGTTTTCATCATCATCCGCCTTGTCTTGGGAGTGTGGATGTGGGGAATGCGCCAGGTATTCAACCAACCGCTACTGCCACATCCGGTGCTGCGCCCTTATCTTGGAGTAGCCGTAGAGACCCGGCCCTGGATGGAACCCTGGCAGCGTTGGGACGCCATTCACTACCAGGCGATTGCCGAGCGCGGCTACCAGGCTTACGATACATCCCTGTTCACTCCGCCGCTCTTTCCCTGGCTTATACACGGTTTGAGTACATTGACCGGCATGGGCAGCCTGGTAGCCGGTATCCTGATCTCCAACCTGGCCTTTTTGGCCAGCCTGGTAGTGCTCTACGAGTTGGCCGCCCAGGAAACAGGTAATCGGGGCGTCGCCGCCCGCTCCACGATCTACCTGGCGTCCTTCCCAACGACATTCTTCTTCCTGGCCGGCTACACCGAGTCGCTCTACTTGCTGGCAGCCATGCTGGCGCTGCTGCTGGCCCGGCGGCAGCGTTGGGTCAGCGCGGGTCTATGGGGAGCGATGGCAGCTTTAACCCGCCTTACTGGCGCTTTGCTCATCCTGCCCCTGGGTTTTGCCGCCTGGAGGGAAACCCGTCTGACCTGGCGCTGGCAGCCCTGGCTGGCTCCTGCGCTGGCTTTAGCCGGGGCATTATTCTTCCCTATCTTCATCTGGTTGGCGCTGGACCAGCCTCCCTGGGCTCCGTGGACTGTGCAAAGTTCCCGCTTTCAGGGCGGGTTTTCCTGGCCCGGCTATAGCCTGTTTCTGGCGCTACGCGGCGTCCTTACAGGCCATTTTCTGTTGGCCGACCTGTTCGATGTGTGCTTTCTACTACTCTTTATCGCCAGCACACCGTGGATCCTGCGCCGTTTGTCGCCCATCTATGGCTTCTACCAGATCGCCTTTCTACTCCTCTATCTGGCGCGTTTCAGCGAAATCCAGCCTTTGCTTTCCACCGCTCGCTACGTCCTGGCGCTTTTCCCTGCCTTCATCGCCTTTAGCCAGTGGGGCCAAAACCCGTGGATCAACCGCATGTTTCTATACCTGTCGTGGCTCGGGCTGTTCTTACTCTCCGGCCAGTTTGCCATCTGGGGTTGGGTTGGCTGATGAAAGAACCTTTACGCCATGGCTGGACCACCCTGGGCCTGCTTGGGGCACTGCTCCTGGCGGCTGCCGCCTTGCGCATCTATCGCCTGGGAGAATACAGTTTGTGGCTGGATGAGGCGCACACCTGGCTGTTTACCCGCGCCGATTGGGGAAATTTCCTGACCCCGCTGCGCCTGATCGGCGTACACCCGCCGCTTTATTTCTTCCTGGATAAACTGGTTGCCAGCCTGGTGGGAGACGGCGAAGTTGGCCTGCGCCTGCTTTCTGTATGCGCCGACCTGGCCTCGATTTGCCTGGCGGCCTGCCTGGGCTGGAAAAGCGGCGGAAGGGCAGGCATGTTTACCGCAGCATGGTTTTGGGCTTTCAACCCCTTAACGCTGTGGTATGCGCAGGATGCCCGCCCCTACGCCCTGGCTTCTCTTCTTTCGATGACCGCTCTGCTGCTTTTTCTGGCCGCCAGGGGACAATTGACGCCTGGGCGCTACATTTTCGCCGGGGCGGTACTTGCCCTGGGAATGGTGACCCACTTTTTCTTCTTCCTGGTTACCGGCGCCCTGGTTTTGCTATCCCTGTTGCAAATCCGCCAATCGCCGCGACTGTTCCGCCGTTGGACGGCGCTTTCGCTGGCTGCCATGCTGCCCCTGGCGGCCTGGCTTGGCTGGTTCTTTCTGCTCCCCAGCCCGGTGATCAGCATTGGCTGGATTCAATTTCCCCAACTGGCCGACCTGCCTTTAACCATGTGGAATCTTGTCTCAGGATATGGTGGAGAGTTTTCCCTGCCCACTATTTTGTTCGGCATGCTGTCGACTGGTCTCATCCTATTTGGGCTGTCGGTTGGCACCAACGCGCCTCTCAATCGCCAGCTTATCCTGATCGGAGTGATCCTGCCATTGTGCCTGACCTGGTTGATTTCCTTCCGCCGGCCCGTCTACGTCGATCGTTATTTTATCGTCCTGCTGCCATTTCTAATTCCCGCCCTGGGTGGCGGCAGCGACCAGGCGATGCGCCGGCTGCAACAAATCCTGCCCGCTCGTATGGCTGGAACCCTGGCAATTGTCATTCTGGGGAGTGTTGGCCTGTTCAACGCCTGGCAGGTGCACCGGGCTCCCCAATACTTCCGGGAGGATTGGAAAAACCTGGCCGGCCATCTCTACCAGCAACTGCCCGAAGAGATCCCTTTCTGGTTTCATCATGCCGAAATGATCGCCCCACTTGAATATTATTACCGCGAAAACTTTACGGTTCTGGAATCCGGCGAACCACCTGTTTGTAACATCCCTTGTTGGTGGGTACTGCGCCAACCTTACACCGCCACGCACGCCTTCACCCAATCGGTTACTGACCCAAAACGTCCCTGGGTACCCCAATTGCCACCCGATTGCCAGTTGCTAAACCATTGGGGCAGCCCGACCGGCATCGCCCTATGGAAAATTGACTGCCCTTGAGGCCACATTCTATGAAAATACTCCGCTCTCATAACCAACAATTTGGCCTAGCCGTAGTTCTGTCCGTTATCGCTCTATTCGGTTCGGCTATCCGCTTGTTCTTCGTATTGCGCGCCGATTTCCCTTTAAACGATGGCGGCATGTTTTTCCAGATGACACAAGAGATACAGCAAAATCGCTACATTTTACCCGTCTATACCGCCTATAACGCCTCACAAATACCATTCGCCTACCCACCTCTACCATTTTACTTTGCCGCCCTGCTCCAGCAAGTAAGCGGCCTCGACCTGCTGCTGATCTTCCGCTTTTTGCCCGTCGTTTTCAGCATTCTCACCATCCCGGCCTTTTTCCTGCTCAGCCGGGAGATCCTCGGGCAAGATTACCCTGCCATCCATGCCACGCTGATCTTTGCCATTTTGCCGCCCGGATACGAGTGGTTGATCATGGGCGGCGGGGTCAATCGCGCCCCGGCCTTCTTATTTTCACTGCTGGCCTTATGGCTGGCCATACGCGCCCTGAAACACGGGGACAACCCGGTGGGGCGCCGTAACCTGGCATGGGCAGCCTTATTTGCCGGCCTGACCGTCTTCAGCCACCTGGAAATCTTTCTCATCACCTGTATATGGATTGCAGCGGCAGCGTTTTTGCTTTGTCGTAATCGCTGGGGGTTGGTGACACTACTGTTGATCGGAGCCAGTTCAGCATTGCTATCTGCTCCCTGGTGGCTGAGTGTTATCTTCCGCCATGGGCCTGGACCTTTCCTGCGTGCCATGCAGTCCGGCGAGTTTAACCTGGCAGTCAGCCTGGGCGACCTGTTGTTGCGCAACTTGAGTGAAGAGTTTCTATTCACACCTGTATTGGTCTTTGGCATGATGGGGCTGGTTCAGCGGATTTTGAAAAAGGACTGGCTGCTGCCATCCTGGGTACTGGCAGTGGCAATTTTCGACCCGCGCAGCCTGGAACGCAGCATCACCATTCCGCTCAGTATGCTGGCTGGGCTGGCAATCCAAGAGATCATCCTGCCTGGCCTGAACGCCGTTCTGCCAGGTTCAGATACCCCCGATGTCTCGGCCCGCCGTTCCCGGCTGTTGCCCAACCTGATCAGCGCGGTGCTGGTGGCTTATATGCTCATCCGCACCGCGGTGATGTCCCAACTCTATATCTTTGCTATGACCCACAACCTGGATGTACTTTCACAAGACGATCGCAGTGCTATGCAGTGGGTTATGGAACACACACCCGCAACCAGTCGCTTCCTGGTGCTCACACCGCCAACCATCTGGGAAACCAACGAAGTTGTTGAATGGTTCCCGGTACTCTCTCGACGCCCAAGCCTGTCCACAGTACAGGGTACAGAATGGCTGCCCGGCAGCCATTTCTTCCAGCAAAAACAGCTTTACGAGGAACTGACTAACTGTGTGACCGAGGACCAGAAGTGTATCGAAGATATCGCCCAACAATCCACTCTGGACTTCGGCTACATCTACCTGTCTGGCAAACTGGAAGACCGCGTAACCGGCACACGATTTCCACTGCCGATCGAAACCGCTCTACGCGCCTCGCCAACATACGAACTGGTATACGAGGTCGAAGGAGTATCGATCTTCGCCAGGCGATAGACGATGGACAAATAACTTGTAGACTGGCGGCGCCTCACTACCTGGCGCACCCTCACGGGCAGGTCAGTTCAACCAATTTGTAATACTCGTTCTGATATAACTCTCGAGTACAGGCCGGCAAAAACTCACCGATTAAAAATTCAACCGCGTGCAACTGCCTGCCGCTGCGGTCGAACTGGGCAATGAAATTGGCATCTTGCAGGCTGACCAGTAAATGCGTAGCACCACGTTGGCGCAGTTCTCGCGCTGTCTGTTGAACATCCCATGAATGCATGGCTACCTGCGTCCACTGCGATTGGTCAACGTCTACCACACAGCGCTGGTCGCAATAATAACCGCGCCCATCCCACAACATCCAGACCCGCGCCTCGGTCGGCAACTCTGTCTGGATGACTTGCAACGCCGGATACAAATGCAGCTTGCGGCTCAAGAAAGCATCCCTGGACTCGGCGCCCACGATTACCCCCAACGGGCGTACATCGGCCAGGAACAACAACGAATAAACCAAAGCTACCGCCAGCATACCAAAGCCCAGGCCGCGCAGCAGGGCTCGCCCCAGCATACGGCTTAACCGCCCGGCCAGGAGAACCAGGACGTATGCCGCCAGGATGCTGAGCGCTGGAAAAAGCGGCAGCAAGAAGCGAGTCTGTTGTGCACTAATCGCCCAGAATGCAAAACGCAGAACCGTCCAACCAGCCAGGATATTCAGAGCAGGCACGCGGCGCGTGAAAGGATATCCCAGGACAAATGGGAAAAGCAGGCTGGGGATCTCAATGCTGCCCATAAAGGTACCAAAACGGGCATATTGTGTGTATAACAGAACCGGCAGCAACAAATAGCCCGCCAGGGTGCGCGGGGCACCGAAGCCATTCATGTAATCCATCCACAACGCCACCCGCTCACCCAGATCACCGCCCGGCGAAATGTAGAACGGGTAGACTGGATTGCCCATCCACAACCAGTTCTTTAGATACCATGGGCTGCCAACCAGAAGCGCCGCCCCACCGAACATCGCCCCATGCGCCAATATTCTTCGCCAGCCACCAGACCGGCTCTTCCAGAGAATGACCAACCCCAGGCTGGCTGCCCCACCTAATGCCATATATTTGATCCCCAAAGCCAAGCCGGTCAGGATGCCTGCCAGCACCAACCAACCAGTTTTTGCCTCAGCGGATTCACCTGGTGAGCCATGCAACAGATCAACCTCATCTCCATGCTCACTCCCTGAGCGCGTGTTCCCTACCACCTCTATCCCTATCCCCCTATCGAAATAAATCATCACCGCATAGACCCCCAGAAACTCGTACAATGCCCAGGCCATGTCACTGTATGCAAAACTGGCCCAAATGGGATAAATGGGCATACCCACCAGAATGGCAGTTGCCAGCCAGGCAGCAGCGCGACCAGCGAAACGCCGCGCCGCGGTAAAAGTTGCCAGGGCAAGGATTACGGCAAAGGCCAGGTGTACCAGTTTGGCAAACGTCTCGCTGCCCAACGCCAGGCCAATGGTGAACAACATCTCGACGGTAAATGGGTAGAAAGTCAGCCAGTTTTCCGTAACCGGGTAGAAGCGTCCAGCTTGCAAAAATAGCCGTGGCCCCTGCAGGTGGTACATCAAGCCATCGTAATCCCAGGCAGGAGTCATAGATTGGGCCAGCGCCAGAATAAAGATCACCCCTCCCAGCACGAGCAACAGTTTTTCGTCGAGGGGAAGCCGCCGCAGCATTGCCCGGCTGAAAGTTCTGCGCCAAGGCAGCGCCAGAATTTGAGCCACCTCTCGCCATGCAAACATGGTCAAAGCGAACAGCCAGCCAGCCAGCGCCCAGGGCTTCAACAAACCAAGCAACCCCAGGGCAAACACGCCATAAGCGATGGCCCCCAGGCCAAGTGCCAAATCGAAAACACCGTTCTCCAGGCAACTCAATTCGTCTATGCGCAGTTTCCGCGAAACTTTGTGTCCCAGCGCAGCCGCCACCAAGAGTACCGTGCCGCACAATCCAACTGCCCACACAATATCGAACAATGCTTGCATACTTGTAATTATACTCAGCACTGCACTGTTCGGTTGCCCGTTTTGTTTAGTGATAGAATTCAGGCAACTTTGTCCAGAACCGATCACCAAACAACAGGCTGTTGCATTCATAAAATGGAAGCATGGATACCGCGTTAACAGCTACTCAATTTATGCTGCAGGACCTTGCACTTTCGGCCATTGCACTCCTTCTATTCCCATTGTTCCTGTTGATGCCAGGATATGTGCTGGGCTGGCTCATAAACTTATTCGATTTTCGCCAGCGCAGGCTGGTAACGCGCCTGCTGCTTGGAATCGTACTCTCCTGTGCGGTTTTTCCCTCGCTGACTTTTTTGATCGGTCACATCTTCTCATTGCACCTGGCCTGGGCCCTGTATGTCCCCATTTGGGCGGTGTTTGCTTTTCTGATCTGGCCAGAGGTTCGCCGGGCAAAGCTGCCTTATGATCGTTGGATGAAAACAGCCATTGCTTTAACGGTGGCCTGGATCATTATTGCTGTCTTTTCGCTGGTCGATATCGGCCTGGGAAATGGATCATATTACAGCGCCGTTACCTACGACCATACCACACGGGTAGCGCTGACAGATGCCATTTATCGCACCGGGATACCTCCGGTCAACCCACACTATTATAACGGAGGCCCATCCTACGTCACCTATTATTATTTCTGGTCAATTCTTCCAGCGCTGCTCAGCCGGCTGACCGGCAATTTCATCGACAGTCGTATTTCCTTCATGATGAGCGCGGTCTGGCTGGGGATCGCTCTGCGCGCCATTGCCAGCCTGCACCTGCGCTTCCAGTCGCCCGAGCGCCAGCAAGCCACTGCGCCGCGCTCGGCCGCTGCGGTTCTACTGTTCTTTATTGCAGGATTGGATATCTTCTTCTCCCCATTGATGCTGCTCGCCGGAATAGGCAAACCCTGGATTGCAGAAGGATGGAATGTGAGCAGTCAAATTGATGCATGGTCAAGTGCATTGCTGTGGGTGCCTCACCATGTAGGCAGCCTGGTTGCCTGTCTGACCGGCTGGTTGGTTTTCCAAAGTCTGCAGCCTCACACGCCGTTCACCAGGCGTCTGGTGATTAGCATCGTAGTAGCGCTTTGCCTGGTGTCCGCGGCGGGTATGTCCATCTATGTGACTCTGGTTTTTGCCGTTTTCTGGGCAGTCTGGTGGCTGGTGACCCTGTTTGAAAAAGAATGGCGCTACACAGCCGCATGGATGATTATCATTGGCAGCCTGGCCCTGGTTTTCGCCATCCCATACCTAAAGGATCTGCTGCACACCCATTCGGGAGAAGCATCTGGCGGCCTGATTGCCTTCCATGTACGGCCCTTTGGCCTGACTTATCTCAATTTTGACGAACATACCGCTCCACTCAAATACAATCTGGTCATGCTGGCACTCCTGCCCATAAATTACTTATTCGAGCTTGGTTTCTTTCTCATTGCCGGCCTCCTGTATTTCAAAGCCACATGGCCCGACAGCGATCGACAAGCTTATAAATACCTGATGCCAGATTTAGCCCTGCTTTTAACCAGCCTCTTCATCTGCACATTTGTTAAATCTACGATCATCAACAACAACGATCTTGGTTGGCGCGGTTTCATGCAAGCACAATTCATCCTGCTGATATGGTCGGCAAACATCTTGTCCGGACTGTTCAACCACCAATTCGGTAGACCTAAAGCAGTGCATCATCGCGGAATCCGGCCTGGACACTGGAAAAGAACCACCCTGGTTGCACTGTTAATACTCGGTCTAGGTAGCACCGCTTATAACCTTTTCTATCTGCGCTTTTTCTACCCGATTAACGACTACACGACGTTTTTTCCACTGCCAGACGAGGGGCGCCCCGACCGACAAGTCGGCGAACGCAATTTGGCTTTGCGCAACACCTATCGCTACATTCGTGCACATACCCCTTCGTCAGCCATTGTCCAACAGAATCCAGATGTTTTCATGGACCGAGCCCAGGGGCTTTACGGTCTACGCCAGACTGTCATCGCTGATCCTAACCACCCCATCATCTACGGCGTCTCCGTTCCAGACATACAGAGATTATTCCAGCGTGTTGTCCCTATCTTCGAAGATCCGTCCCTGACTTCCCACCAGATAATTGATCTATGTAACATACTTAACATAGACGCCCTGGTTGTTAAAGATACAGACCTGATCTGGCAAGATTCAAATAATTGGCTCTGGAATATACAACCCGACTACGCGACTTCATTTTCAAGAGTCTTCGACTGCAAATCGTCTCAATGATTTAAAATCATAATGCATACAGAAGGATCAGTTCATTTTGGGCGTGTAATTCGTTACGTATCTGATCGACAATATTTGCCTGGAAGACCCTTGAAGACACCAATATTGCTTCTGAGTGTTTGAGTATTTCTACTGGGGCAATGACGGATATCCCGCGCAATTGCTTGTTCTGGTAGTGAGGGTTCGTGTCGATAAACGCGACAATATTGGCCCTGGCAAGATTGCTGGTTTCCATCAAGCGCAGCGTATGGGTTCCTACCCCCCAAACCATCACTGGTCGCCCAGAATCGACCAATTCGTCGATCACTTTATGGATATTGCGTTCGACCATGTCCGAAAGACGCACATAATTCTTCAATGCCTTTCCAGTCTTGGTGCATCTGGTAAATCCTGGTGAAGCAAAGTCTTCTGCCTCGCATCGCTCAAAAATGGCAAACACAACAGGATTAACTGCCCCATGGCCATGTTGGCGCTCCATCTGTTCAGCGGAAACCGTCCTATATTTATTCCGAGACATCAGGTTACATAGCGAAACAGGGGAAAAAAAGTTGATATGTTCCATACTGAACTGCTGGTAAGGCGCATCGGGAAAACAGTCAAAACGCGATGCATCGGGGACCACTACCAAGACTTTTCCATTCTCTTCCAGAATATTATAGATACTTGACAGATGAGTCTCCAGATCGCGTATATGTTCAAGAACACCTGATAATATGACCAGATCAAAACGCTCATCAATCTCATTCAACTGGGAAATCGTCTTCGTTAAAACCCGGATCCCGTATTGCCTCCAGGCAGCTTCTGCACAAGCCAGTGATGGATCCAATCCTATTACATTAGGGAATCCCTTTCGCCTGAGCTGGTTTAATAAGCCGCCTGTGGCGCAGCCTACATCTAGTATCTTGACTTCTGTGTGGGCCAGATAGGTCACGATCAAATCTGCAGTAACCTCGAAACGGGCCAAATCGAAAGGCGATTCCTTCCCACCAGAGTCCTGATACTCATACTTGGACATAATACTGTAATAGAGATCAAAGTCCCGTTGATGAGGAATATGATCAGCAAAGCCAAAACCACACCCTCCACATACGACAACATCGTACCCATCCAGTAAGCTTTCGGATGATAACTTAGAAAAGCTCTGTTCATAGATTAGTTCGCCCTCGTCATACTGACAGATCGGGCAAACTCTCTTAGGATACAAATCTCGATAAGCTTTAATCATCGGGTCACTACCTTATTTGACTGAAAGTCATTTTGTGTGGCCCAAACCTGACAGGTCTTTACAGGTGCACTATGATTCGACCCTACCATTTAAGACCTGTCAGATTTGAGAGCAACTTTTGGCAATCCTGATAGAACTCCACAAGTGCCAACTCAGCGTATTCCTGATTTGACCCAGCTAAAGACTGGCCCCATACATAATATCGCTACCGGCACCCTAATTTTCACAACATACTTTTAGCCACCTTACGTGAGAACATCCACAAAGCGAGCACCCCCCAGAAAATCACTGTAATATATTCCATTCCTTGTGCAACAATGATTAATGCAAGCGCATTCTCCCGTGTAAAGCCCAACGGCGACAGCACGGTCACTGCCACAAATTGTACAATGCCGATTGAACCCGGGGTCGACGGAATTGCCCTGGATAACCCCAGGCTGGCAAGCAAGATTAGAGCCTGACTGAAGCTCATGTGCTGCTGGAAAACCATCGCAGTGATAACCATACCAACGCCATTCATCGACCAAATAATGCCCGTGACGACACTGAATAAAACCATCTTAGTTAAGTCAGACATAGATTGCAGACCGCGCATGAAATTTTCCAATAGCGTTTGTAAGCGGGCTTTACCAGATGGTTTTAGGGCCGGCATAACGTCGATGAATTTTCTAAAAACGCCGCCAAAACGCGGCAGGAAGAGCAGAAAAAAGAAGCCTGCCAACCCAAGGGCAACCATAATTGCAAAACCATACTCGAACAATCTGGTAATAACACCCAGGGATATTAGTGAAACCGAACCCAAGATGAGTAAAGCGATAACATCCATAAACCGCTCAACCAGGCATGTGGCCAGAACAAAAGACATACTGATCCCTGCAATCTTGCCCAAATAACCAGAACGGATCAACTCGCCAGCTCGAGCAGGAAGCAGGTTGTTTCCCATGTACCCGGCCATATATGCCCAAAACGAATCAGATAACGGGATCGGTTTTTCCGAAAGCAATAAAACCCGCCAACGCATGGCGCGCATGAGATTGGCAATACTGGCCCACACAAAGATCAGGAATAGATACTCATAATGCGCGTGCCGGAGTGTAGTGAAGAAATTCTTCCAGTCAAGCCCATACAACGTTAAATACAATAATAAAATCGCCAACGCGATCGAAATAAAAAAAATCAACCGGGTCGAGGTGCGTCCTCCAGTTTTAGGAGATTGGCGGAACAAGGAGGCGATAGAATCGGAGGGCTTCAAAAATTGATCCGCTCTTTCTCAATCACTGGTGGGTGGCGCAGCGAAAGCGTATAAATAGCACCAATATATTCCCCAAGAATGCCCAGGAAAAACAACTGCACTGAACCCAAAAAGAATAATCCGATGACCACCGGCGCCAAACCAAGAGAAAAGTTTTTCCAGAAAACGAGTTTATAAATCAGATAAATTAAACCAATCAAAAAACTCAGCGCTGCCGAGATAAAGCCTAACATCGTGGCCAGGCGCAGTGGGACCCTGGTATAACTGGTCATGCCAAGCATAGCCAGATCATATAATCTATAGAAGTTGCTTTTGCTGATTCCTCGTTTCCTACGGGGTTGGGTAAATTCAATGTGAGCCGTTTCATAACCGATATCAGCAATCAAGCCACGGAAGTATGGGTGAGGGTCATTGATCTTGCGCAACAATTCGATGACCTTCTGATCGTAGAGGCCAAATCCTGTAAAATGATCGATCAACCGCACATCTGAAATTTTTCTTAATACCCAATAATATGCTGAACGCAGAAAATAAAACAGCTTTGATTCCTCGCTGTGAGCCTTGATGCCAATTACAATCAAGTATCCTTCCTCCCATTTTCGAATGAACTCGGGAATTTTCTCGGGCGGATCTTGTAAATCTGATGCCAGGCAGATCACTGCATCGCCATATGCCTGTAGCAAGCCGTAATAAGGGGAACGAACAGGGCCAAAATTGCGAGTGTTGAGAATGGCTCTTACATGAGGATCTTCGGTCGCAAGTTTACGGATTATGGGGATTGTACGGTCAGTGGAAGCATTATCAATAAAAATATGTTCATACTCGTAATCTAAGGACTCCATCACTGTTCGAATGCGCTGATGGAGTTCTTCTACATTATCTTCTTCGTTATAACAAGGAGTAACAAGGCTTATTTTTTTCATTAGCTTCATCCCTGGTAATCATAATCGAATCTCATGCACGTTTATCTATTGCCCATCAGATTATTTTTTCGGCATGAGATCACGAAGCATAATTACGTTTTTAATCCCCAGCCGCCGTATTCTTTCGACAATCTCGCTTTCTGCATCAGGCGCTAACACAACAATGGCCTGGGGCTGGTAAATTTTCAATTTCTCTGGCCGACTGATGATGACTCCGTGGATATGCTTTACACGTTCCCACAAGGAATCATCGACTAATAACTTAACATGAGATGTATCAAGATCACCATATCGCACCAGGTTATCGAACTGACGACCAGCTCCCCAAAATGCCACTCTTTGTCTCCCGATGAAGTAAATCAGTTTATCAACAACTTGCCTAATTCTTTCCCGATTCTCCGTCTTACGACGACAATAACTGGCAAAACGTTGTTCCCATTCTGTTTCACTTGTCAAAGGGACTTCACGAATCGAGGCTAGAGGCTGTGGAAATATTTTTGTTGCTAAAATAGAAATATTATATTGGTCAGAATGTATTTCCACAGCTTCGATACGGAATCCTAATTGATGCAGATAATTGCATAGGCACGCGGTGTCAAAATAAAAACGTTGTTGGTCGGTAAAAACTTCTTCCACTATATCTTCCAAATCAATCATTGAAAGATTTAAAACTTCAAGATATAAATATCCACCGGGGGATAAAGCATTATAAATTTTTTGGAGCATGCCGGACGCAGAAAGTGCTTGCTCAAGAGCATGAGACAGATATACCAGGTTAATGGAATTGGGTGGCAGATCGATGTTTTCTGGCTGCTGCCCACAAATATCAACCCCGGGTAAATTTTCATGATCATCTACATCAATCGGCACAGGCTGGATTGCTGTAATATGAGCCGAAGGATGATTTGAAATTACCCATTTCGTAAAATCCCCTGCGCTTGATCCTCCGATCAAGATATTCGTTATATTATCCCAATTGATTACTTTACTGAGGATATCAACAGATTTGTCTAAACTCAGGCCTTTTTCCCAGGCAGCTTCATTATCAATTACTGCAAAGTATTCTGATGGTTCATGCCTGGTTTGCCGACACTGTACTAACCCACAGTCAAGGCAAACTTGAACAACCGAGCCAATCGTAGAGTCTGCTATATGATAAAGATCTTTCAATCTCGTAGAATCACAAAAATCACAGGTTGGGTGTTGGGGGAGTTCCATAATCAACTGAATATTCCTCTGCATTTGCGTACCCAAGTCGATCCATCATCGCAGATGCAATTTCATTAAACTGCATATTTTGCTCGTCTGTAAGCAAGAAATCTAAAGGATAAATTACATTTTGAGGTGTTTGTAAATATTCACTAAAATACTCGTCATATTCAACTTCGAGAAAACTCAGGAAATTTTCCAATACCTGGCGAGACGATACTAAATCCTCTAATTTGACAAATAGCTGTTGATTAGCAGGGATGTTTTGCAAAGCTTCTAGAATAACCCTGTTTGCCTCGCTCCATTGGTAGCAGGCTCTCTGGAATTGATTAAATTCTGGAAATTCTCTCGAAAAAGGTTGCCCTTCCTGGGGTATATTCCACCAATATTTCTTCTCTGGTGGAGGAACTGGTAAATGCTCCTGATCCGCTAACCAGGCTTGCATTATTTTCACACTTTCATCATCGTACATTTCATCATTCAACTTGTGGAAAAACGAGCTGGCTACTTTTCTACCATCGCGAACCAGGTGAATAAATTTTGCTGTTGGATACATTTCAAAGAGAGGTTCGATAACCCAAGAAAGTTTATTGGAGCAGTCCACCCAATATCTGACTTGCGAGTAATAGATCGCTGATCCATGCAACTCCTGAAGTTGAAGCTTTACGTCATCCTTATCAATGATCCCCATGAAAAATAGGGCAGCAACCTTTTGTATATGTGTACAAACAAATTCATGATAGACCTCGATGTGCGGGATTCCAGACAGCAACTTATAAATTGTTCTCGTGCCTGAGCGCCCACTACCAACAACAAAGACTGGAATTGTCTGCTTCGACATTCTTTTGCATATCCTTCTTATATTTGACTGCAAGTCGCCCTACATGTCCAAAACCGGATAGGTCTTTACGATCTGCCAGGTCTGCAAGCAACCATTCGCCTTATATATTCATAGATCATTATGAAGAGGTGGGATCAACATATTTTCCTCAAATTCGCCACGATCCAAAAATGGATACAAATCTTCCATCGGCATTGAAACCATACGACCATCGGCCATTTGGCGAGAAGAAACTCGAGGCTGTGTTGGTTGGTCAATTTGGATCAACACGTCACAAACTACCGGGCCTGGCATCTCCATCACCTTTCGGACTCGTTCAACCAGATGACGATGGTCAGATATCTGCAACGTGGGAATGCCATAAGCCGCAGCAACTTTTAAGGTATCCGGGAGGGTTAGCCCGCTTTGAGGATTACTCGCTACATATCGACCATTAAAATAATTCCTTTGAGTAGTTCGAATTGATCCATAACCTTGATTGTTTAGCACAAAATATTTGATCGGCAGGTTTAAACGCCGGACTGTTTCCAGTTCTTGTATGTTCATATGGAAACCGCCATCCCCATCAATACATATTGTCCGCCTTCCACCACTTGCTATGCAGCCAGCAAGACTCGCAGGAATGCCAAATCCCATCGCGCCTAAACCATGACTGCTGAAAATCCGTTGGCCCGCTTTTACCTTGAAAGCTTGCATCGTAATCTCACTGCATTGACCGGAAACGCCAGGGATCAACAAGTCATCCGGGCTCATCTCCTGCGCAATAACATCCACCAAAACATAGTTGTTTACTCGACCTTGCTCCTCCCAAAATTCCGGAAGGATGACAGGGTACTGTTTTTTCCACATCTTACAGCGGTGCCACCAAACCGAAATATCTCGCATCTTCACGCTTTCACTTTGCCGTAAAAACTCCCGGACAAACTCACCAGCATTAGCGCAGACTGGAATGTCCACTTTCGTTTCCAATTTGTTGATTTCCGCTGGATCAATGTCCACAACAATCTTGCGCGCTTCACGAGCAAAATTGGCATGGCTATATGCAGTTTGACCATAATCCAAACGCGCTCCTAAGGTCAGAATCCAATCAGAGTTCTGCTGAGCGAAATTAGCGCCCCGCTGTCCGATGGCACCCGGACGGCCGATATACATAGGGTCATCTTCAGCAAACAGATCAATCGTTTTCCAGGTTGTCAGGACAGGAATGTTCAAATATTCAACAAGTTGATAAAACTCCGGCAAGGCCTTTGCCAGGCGGACCCCGTTCCCCACCAGAATTACCGGGCGTTGAGCCAGATTCAATAATTCGATGGCCTGCCCAACTTTAGGGATAAGATCAACGTCGTTTTCCGCAGCGAATACATCTTCAGCCTTGAATCCTTCAAGCGCGTTTTCGTCGATCTCGGCAGCCTGTACATCCAAAGGAATGTCTATCCACACCGGTCCGGGACGGCCTGTTTGAGCGAGATAGATCGCTTTCTCAAGATGAAAACGGATACTTTGTGGATCCAGCACCGTCATGGCGTACTTCGTAATGGGTCTGACAACATCGGCAATATTGATTTCCTGGAAACCCATCTGGCGAACACCACGCGCACTTGCCATATCGGCTCGTTTAACCTGGCCCGAGATGAACAAACACGGGGTTGACTCGAGCCAGGCCGCAGCCACACCGGTGATCGCGTTTGTTCCGCCCGGTCCAGTAGTAACCAGTGCGACGCCAAGATTATTCGTGTACTGGCCATAAGCATCGGCGGCGATCGCACTTGCTTGTTCATGCAAATTACAGATAAATTGAATATCCTCAGAGCTACCAACCGAATCCACAAGATGCATACACCCTCCTCCCGGCAAGAGGAAAATGTGATGCACGCCTGCTTCTACGATTTTGTTGATCACATAATCAGATAACTTGACCATTTCTCTTGTTACCCTTCCAAAATGTAGTGGGTTAATTGTTTAAGTGCCTCTTCAATTTCAAGCGCAGACTGGTTCCAGGGCTGTGGAATCTCGACAGTCTGAAAACCGGCCTTTCTTGCAGATTGTAAATTCAACAGATTATCTTCTACCAGAATATCAACTTTACCCAACCAAAGCAAAAACGATATTTTATCTTTGTCATAAACGGGTGCCGGGTTATTCGCTCGCGCAGAGGGCAAAATATTGTATGAACGAATCCAGCATCCAAAATGTTTCATCACCCAGGCGGCAGAAAGCGAGGCAGCTAACAAGGGCGTTGAAGTAACAGCAATATGACGGGCTTTTTCACCATGCTCATGAAACCAAGACAATACTTCTGGAATGGGACTTACTTTCGCCATTGCGTCCGAAAGTCGGAAAGCATCGAGGGATGCCAGGTATTCCTCATTTTCGATACCTAACAGACGACTCGGGGGATTCTCTGAAAGTTGAGAATATTTTGTGATAGCACCAGGCTGGTTGGGCAACCACCAATCCTCAAACCAGGAACGGGTGAGATTATTCAGCGTATCATCCACATCCCAAGCAATTGTTTTCATCAATTGGGGCTAAAGTATAACTTCATTGTTCAATAAATCAAAATTGAACTCTCAATCTAACCAATAGGTCAAGAGTGTCTTTCGAGAGGGATTACTTGTGATCGCCGGGTCAGTATAGAATGAGTCATCGACAAAATGTGTTGACGATATTTCTTCTATGACAACCCCGTCATCTGTGTGAAAACTGTGTCTTACACCCCGTTCAATCGTAACGATCTCACCGGCTCTGCACAACCTTTCCTCATCGTCCAAATTGAGCCACACACTTCCCCAAAGTATATAAAAGGTTTCTTCTTTCTGGCGATGGAATTGTTCTGGATGTCGCTGTTTAGGGAGCATGATGATCATTTTCTTACAGTATTCTCGGTTAACGATTGTGACCATCGTCAACCCATACTGGTAGAAGTTCTCCAGGCCGTAGTGATGCGAAATTTCCAGGTTTACTCTCGGCGGTATCAGCACATTGCTTTTTTGGATAATCTCCTTCACACGCTGTACAATGTCATTCACTTGCTCGCGAATAAAAACCTGCCGGGTATTTGTTCTCAATAAGGGAGAGTTAATCGAAATATCCTCATCTGCATAGAATTCTGTATACTTCGATACATCATTTGCAGCCAATTGTTTATCTTGAACGGGTATGGCAAACATCATATCGGAGAAAGTAATTCGCTCATTCTTCTTGATATCTCTACGAGCAAAGACGCCACGGCGCAGCGAACGCAAGCTTGCCAGCTCTGATTGGCTAAATACCATTCGTTGATTAGATATTCCGCACATCTCAAAAGCTTGCATTGCTGCATCCAACCATTTCTTGACTTGCTGAGGATTTGCAGAATAAGGATTAAGCTTATAGGTGTCTGTAGCTACGCCAACATGTTTCTCAAAAATAGATGCTCCACAGCCAATAGCAATCTTGATTGCCTCCATGTTTTCAGGATCTTCATGTGTAGAAAAACCGATGCGTGCTTTCGGATGTCGTTCTCGTAGTAGCATAATTTGTTTCAGGTTCAGGTCAACCGGTTGAGTAGGATACTCTCCAACACAATGCATAAGAGCAAAGTCTTTTTTCCGATGCTCAAAGAAGCTTACTACCCGGTCGATGTCTTCCAACGTGCTCCCCGCAGTAGATGCAATAATTGGTTTATCAGTCAGTACGATACGCTCAAGCAATGGCCAATCTGTGAAGGAGCAACTGGCAACTTTAATGATGTCAAAATCCAATTCTTCGATTAAATCCACAGATTTCTCATCGAAAGGTGTACATACAGCAACGAATCCGTGCGATTTCATCTCGTCCTTGAGTTGCTTGAACTCATCTTGTTGTAAGCGGGTTTCCATGAAACGTTTGACATACTTAAAATCAACTCTATCTCTATAATCAGGATGGATGAATGTCTCTAAATGCCGGAATTGCAATTTAACAGCGAACTGGAAAGGATAACCCTGGCTTATTTCATGCATCTCCCGAATAATCAATAAACCATGATTAACATCTCCCATGTGATTATTGGCCATTTCAAAAACAAATAAGGGTGTCGTTGATGTTTGCAAATGCATTTTCTTATCTCCAATCACTTACACAGGCAAATAACGTAAGAGAGGCACCTCAAATACGTTTATGGAAATACTTCCAGCTTTCCACTTACAGTTGCATTATAAACGAGGTAACGGCTCATTACCTTATTTTTCGCACGCATATACTTGTACATAACGATTACGGTAAACAGGCTGATATTGCATCAACCAGCTATTAGATACATCCGAATTTTTATCGAGATCTTTAATCAACCACAATCCAATATTCAGATTGGTACAAATGGCTGTCACTTGTTCAGAAGATACTGTAGGGTCTTCAAAAACTCGGGTTATTTGTGATAACACAGACGCAAATTCCTGGCGCGGCACACCTAAAAAGGATGGATTAAGTGGATCAGAAATCACGGTCTGCCGCATACTATAAAGATTGGATGCCCTTTCAACATCTGAAATATTCGGGTTATGCTGGACAACTATATCCAGCGGATAATGGTTTCTAATATAACAATACGCTTGACGCAAAGCATATGTACGTTCACCAATTTGTCGATCTGGGCGACCTGCTGCGGGGATTGGGAATAATTGCAGATTATCGTTAACCCAATAATAAAAACGTAAATACAATAAATCTGTTGATGTGCTTATCAGGCCAATCAATAACAATCCTAGTAATAAGTATCTCTTTTTGGCAGAAATGTTTCTTGCAACGTCGGGCATAAATTTTCCAAACCAAGAGGGTAATATCATTACTAAAATATCAGCCGACCATATCAATAAAATAAACTGGGATTGCATAAGCCCTCTTACCACAGTATTATTAAGAATTTGCATATTATTGAGTTCGATTTGTGAGCTCACAAAAGAACCGATGAACAGGCCAGTTATCAAAATGATTACGCCAGGCAATAAATATTGTGAAACAAATTTCTCACGCGACATCCATTTGAAATAAGTCAAGCCAGCAATCATGAAAAAACCCAACTCAACAAAATAGGCCAGGGGTAACAGGGCTAAATTGATTATGTTCAACGCCAGTAAATTTTGTACTACAAGCCTCAACCAGGATTGAAAAGGCTCTAAACCGCGAACTGCAAAGGCATGGCGGGCAATTTGTGATTGCCCTATTGGGTAATGGGCTAACAACTCTAAAGCATAAGGTATCAGGAGCAAGAAAGCCAATAAACCAACTATCAGAATCCCTGTCGATTGATAACGTAATTCCTTGACTATCAAAGTGGTCAGCCACCATGCTATCCAGAAAATGACGAAAACCATGGCTACATAAATTGACATTCCTGTAGCAGACGCGATACTAAGGGCCGTAATGCAATATATCTTAACCCGTTTTGTCAATGCATCACCCGGCAACAAGTCCTGAAAAATCATATATCCTGTTAAGCAAGCTATCAAACCAGCAACATGATTGGGCACCCAAAGTGTTGCTCCTGTCCAGGCCGTAATTTGATAGCTACCGTCCCAACCCTCTGTTGCCCAAGGATTGCCAGGATTAAAATGGAAATTAAAGATCACAAAAATTACATCTAATCCAGTAACAAATAATAATGCGAGAACAGCAACCGCACGTTGTTCAATTTTTTTATTTCGTATTGGAGAACAGAAGCGAAGATAAAGAACTGCGATAGCCCGTAAAGCAATACCACACCAAACCGCACTGATACTGAAAGCGATACGCGCATCGATTAGCCCACCACTCAAACGGCTTACCAAAGCTGCTATAATCGACCAAAAGTAGTAATAAGATATACTGGTAGATTTTCCCGGATAAAATAAAGGGTTCGCTGGTGGTATACCAGTACGAAAAATCGCATCCGTCAATGGTACGCGCGCCGAGTAGTCATAAGAAATTATGCTGTAATATATCTTTTGACCAATTTGCAGATCAATTAGAGAGAATATACCGATGCCAATCCAGAACAATGTAAAAATACCTGCTATCCAAATCCAATAACTTTGAGACAAGGAAAATCGATATAATTCTGGAATCATTAGCCAAATAAATATGCCCCATAAACTAATGTAAAATATCCAAACAACACTAAAATTCGCTACGAACAACAAGATGTAGGTTATGAAGGGAAATATAGCAACAGAAAGAACATTCCCGATTAGCAAGCGGACAATCAAACGCCGTTTATGGAAATCTAAAACATTCGTGCCCCATCCCAGCACATAGCCAGGGATCAAAAGAAACAATGGGTATATGGCCAGTGCAAGCAGCGACAACAATAAGTCCTGGAGCATGAATTGGCTATCAAGAAAACATCCCGTCATAGATAAATTATAGCTTGAGTTGCATTTATTAGATACCTATATGCCAAGGTTAAAGTTTGAACTTGATTTTCTAAAAAACAGGACTTCCTGGTGGATTACTATCGCCATTCTAACTGGATGCGTTTACCGCATCTGGACCGCTGCTCGCTTTAATTTTCCTCTTCATGATGGCGGGTTGTTCTACATCATGATCCGAAATTTACAAGCAAACCATTATTCTTTACCCTGGTTCACATCTTATAATGGCAGTAATTTGCCCTTTGTATATCCTCCTTTCGGACTATATTTTGCTGGCTTGTTGGAGGAAGCCACTTCAATTCCTCTCCTAACAATTTTAGGTGTTATACCAGCGATAATAAACTCCTTTTCGATTCTGGCGTTTTACTGGTTAAGTAAAACGTTACTCCCATCAAAAAAGATCGTCCTCGTATCCGTTTTCGTTTACACCTTTTTACCACTCGCAAACTATTGGTTAATTATGGGGGGTGGTATCACGCGTGGATTCGGAGTCCTGTTCTCTACATTGGCACTCTGGCAGGCCCACCAGATGTATACGAATGGTCAGAAATACTATATTCTCACAACTTCAGCGCTATGTGCCTTGACAGTATTAAGCCACCCAGAGACCTCGTGGTATTTGTTTTATAGCATTGCCATATTCTGGTGGTTCTTTGGCAGAAACTGGCGTGGTGTCCGATCATCTGCACTTGTCTTATTTGGCGTCTCGTTGATCATACTGCCATGGTTCCTCACCATAATTTCTCGACATCACCTTGCCATTCTGCAACCGTTCCGTGATAGCGGCTTCACTTTAATTAACAGCTTAGTCGGTTTAATCTTCTTTGCATACACAGGAGAAAAGCTCGTACCACTGCTACATTTCCTTACCTTCCTGGGAATTCTGGCTTGTGTTTTAAAAAAGAAATATTTTCTCCCTGTATGGTTCATAGCGCCATTTTTACTCCAAACACGTGCGGCTGATCAACGTGCTGTAGTCACTGCTGCACTTCTTATCAGTGTAGGGATTTTCGAAATCATTTTGCCCTGGATTAAAAAGATTAAACATCCCGGAGGGAATCGTACAATTACAATAATACTAACTTGTTTGTTCTTGTTTTTGACACTGGTAAATTACAATCTCAGCACACCCATCTTTTTAAAACCATTGTCAACGGGCGAACGGCAAGCAATGCAATGGATTAATTACAATACACCGATTGACAGCAATTTCATTGTCATCACCCCTGAAATCTGGTCTGCTGATAATTCATCCGAGTGGTTGGCCGTCCTGGGTGAGCGCCACAGCCTGGCAGTCGTACAAGGCTACGAGTGGATACCTGGGTTTTCTGAACGAATCTCACGGTATAACCAGCTTAAAGCATGTGGGGGAAAAGATACCCAATGTTTAGATCGTTGGTTAACCCAAACAGGATTAGATGCCAACTATATATATATCGTTAAGCCCTGCCTCAAGGAAACAGATCAGGCGCCATTCGATTGTAGTGCTTTGCTAGGCGCCCTGCAAACACAGCCAGGTTATACAAAGGTATTCGAAAATTCCGATGTTTCTATTTTCGAAAAAGTATTCCGAATGAAACCAGATAATTTGTATTGAGTTTACTGCCGAAAAAACTGCAAACGGTTATGTATCAGGATATTGGTTACTGCTTGGCGAAAACAAGATACCCAAGAACAGCGTCAGAAGAAGCAATGGATTTATGATCACCCCAATATTTATATCCGATTGCATGACGATGTATGCTTTTGGGATTAACAACAGGCCAACAGCCACAATCATGATACGATCAACCTTCAGTTCATCCTGATTATTCACATAGAGCATCAATGGGGTATATAACATCACCAAACGATAATCTACAGAAGTAGGCGGAAGCAAGATCATCAATGAAGTAAGGAGTAAAAGATTTCTCCACAGAGGGTATTTTCGGATAATGATTATTGACACGGTTAACACGCATATAGCAAACGCTGTGATCGCATACCCAAAGAGAAAGACCGGATTGGATGCGATGTTGGGTATCTGCGGTTTCAACAAATACAACAAAAGCACGTACAACGACGAATTGAATCGAATAAGACCTCCAGTTTCAAAAGACATCGCGCTGGCTCGCTGGAATGAAATCAACATTTTCACGAATTCGACGAGCAACCCTTGCTGAAACAACATCAAACTACCTAAAGTTAAGGCGAGCACCAGGATAACTGCTAACAGTATTTCCTTGTACCGCCGATCAAACAGAAAAATCGCTAATAAAATTGCTGAATACCCTTTCATCGCTATCGTCAATGATAGAAGGATCACGCTTAGGGTAAAGCGCTTTCTCTGGTAAAAGAATATGGCAACCGACAACAAGAAAAATACCAACATATCGAAATTTGCTCGATCAACGATAAATAACACTGGATAAGTCATATAAGCCAGGCTAAACACAATCAAGAATCTATGGCTATCCATGATTGAGTCGCCCTGATAGAGATTTTTCTTGATATACCAACCGAGATAGACTAAAAAACCACCTACAAGAAGAATAAAGGAAACAGCCCAGGGCTTTATTAGAGAAAACAAGAACGTAACAATGTAGCCAAAAGGGAAATAACCACCGATGAAGTGGATACGCATAGGGTTATAAGGATCGCGATCAAATGATCCTCTTAATGGATCGAAGAAATCATTGAAGCGATGATCCGGGCGGAAAAGAAAAGTGTTATAAGGATAGCCCAGGTTAAAATATGCCGCCATTGCATGATGAAAAAATACAGCTATTGCAAAACCGACCACAATGATCAAGCAGAGGATATCAAGCTTTTTTTCTTTGACCATATCCCAATCTCCCAGAGCTCTCCAAATAATCTAAAAATGCCGCGACTTGGGTGCCCGACTAAACAGGTTAGACCGCTAACAACGATTAGATGCCAATCAGCGATCAGACGGTTTGATCACCGATAACCGATAAAATGCCATCCGTGCTAACCCATTTAACGTGCACATTGCCATCCCCATCCACACGTTGCCCGGCGAAAGACCAAACTCTGGCTGCGAAGCCAGTTTGGCAATGAAACGTCGATAATCGCTCTGGTGGCGAGTGGCCGTGTTGACGCTCTCCGACGAAGGTGACAGGCGAAACGCACACAGCGGGATGGAAAACATATACAGGTCAGAATACAGCAGTAACCGCACCCACAAATCTAGATCGATCACATAAGGGATGCTGCCATCGAATAACCCCGTTGTTTGCAGCAGTGCCCGGCGGAAGAGAATCGATCCCGGCTCGCCCAACGGATTGGTACCCGAGTGGATGATCCTACGAATAGCTTGTTTACCAGAAATTCGACCAGTGAGCCCATTGAAGCGACGAGTCATCAGTTTCTTGCCATCCGGATTAATAATATCTCTTGCGCTGCCGGTGACCCCTACGCTGCTATAGGCCGGATCATCCAATATCCCCACTTGCTCCTGCAAGCAAGATGGGTAAATCAGATCATCCGCTGGCAGCAGCTTGATATATTCCCCCCGTGCACGCGCCACAGTACGGTTCCAATTGCCCTCCATGTCGACCGTATGCTCATTGTAATAAACCTGAATACGCCGATCACGTTGGGAAAACTCACTGGCAATCGAAGCGCTGCCATCATTTGAATGATTATCCACAATAATCAATTCAAAGTTGTCGAACGTCTGCGCCAGCACCGATTGGATCGTATTCTCGATATAAGCCGCGCAGTTATACACCGGGATGCATACTGAAACCTTAGGAGGCAAGGCACTCATTTTCTTCCCCACAAATAATTTTGCCACCTGACCTGCATGACTTGCAAGCTGGCATGATGGCCAGTGACTGTCACACCAGGCAAGGCTTGAGATAATTTATCCGTTTTCAATCCACCACTGAGGGGGCGGCGGGCAACCTGACCCAGAGCTTCCGTCCTTACCGGCTCAACCAGCCGCATATCGAGGTCAAATATCTGCGCCACGTCACAGGCAAATTCGTAGCGGCTAACCCGCGATGCCCCCACAATGTTAAATACACCACGCCACCCACCCAGCGCCAGGCTGCAACTCAACCCAGCCAGCTCCGGGGCATAAGTCGGCGTGGTTATCTGGTCAGAAGGTGCCTTTATGCTTTGTCCACTACCCAGATGCTCAATGAGGCGAGCAGCAAAATTCTTGCCCGCTTTCTCCCACCCATAAACTGCAGTGGTGCGGATAATCAGATAATCATCGATTTGAGTGCCAATAAAGTGTTCGGTAATTAGCTTTTGCACCCCATATGCACACAGCGGATTGGCCGGATAATCCTCCGCGTAAGGGCCAGCCACGCCGTCAAAGATGAAATCCGAAGAAAAGAAGATCACCTTTGCGCCAATCGCGTGGCTGGCCAGGATTACATCGCACAACGCCAACACATTCGTCTGGTAGGTCAGTTCCGGGTTTTGCTCGCAATAATCCACGTTCGTGATTGCCGCCGGGATAAACACCAGATCTGGCGCTTTCTCTTCCAGAAACTGGCGCACGTGTTTCCGATCACATATATCGATCTGGAACAAACCAGGATATTCAATCTTATCAACTCCCCAGGCAGGCACGGCCAACCTGAGCAGTTCATCCATCAAGCAACTGCCCACCAAACCATAGGCACCAAAGACCGCCGCGCTTACGTTGCCGTTTACCGGCATACCAGGCTCCAATCGTAAGGGATATCGTTTTTATGAGGATCCTTACGGAGTATTTCATCCGGGATATGGGGGACCGTAGCACAGTTCGCCACGACAGCTTCTTTGACACCAATTCCTTTGAAACCATTCCAGATACCAGGCGGGACCTGGACTAAGACATAATTGTTCTCACCCATGAAAATTTCCTGAATTTCCCCGCGCGTAGGTGAACCAGACCGGTCATCGTACAAAACCAGCTTGATCATCCCGAAAACCACAGCGTAGTTCAGGGTCATCTCCGTGTGCAGGTGCCAGCCTTTTACCACACCAGGGTAAACTGTGGAAAAATAGATTTCGCCAAACTTTTCAAACCAGGGGTCGTCGGCGCGCAACATATGCATTACCCTGCCGCGCTCATCGGGTATTTGTCTCAGGGGGTGTATTTGAACTCCATCAATCATTGGTTGTACTCATGTACGGGGCGCAGCGACGCTACGCCCCGTATGCCAGTGTAGTGTACGCCGGATGGCATCTTCCAGCGAAATGTATACTTGCAGACCCAACTCGCCCTCCGCCCGGCTGATGTTGGGAACATAACGCTCGGGTAGCGCGCCCGGCACAGGATCTCCCAGGATTTTTACAGGCGCCGGGTCGTCTGATATTTGCGAAACCAGGTAAGCCAGGTCGCGAATGGAAATGGCATGCGAAGAGCCAACGTTATATGCCCTGCCTCGCTCGCCTCTGAAAAGAATCGTCCACAACCAGATAGCCAGGTCAGCCGTATAAAGGTAGGAGCGGTATGGCGTTCCATCACCCTTAACAAGAATTGTCTCGCCACGCAATCCATTACGGATAAAGTTACCAATGGCGAAGTGGGCGTCCAGCGGCAGATAAGGGCCGACGAATGCAAAGCAACGCGCCGTCCTAACCGGGACCGCGTATTTCTGGGCATAGATTGATCCAAGCAACTCGGCAGTGCGTTTGCCCTCCGCATAAGCCGAGCCTGGATTCAGGGTGTTTGGCCCGCCGCAATATTCTTCGGACAGGTGAGAGATTTCAGGGGGCTGCCGGCCATATACTGCCCCCGAACTGACCAGCAGAAACCCGCCTTGCGATTGCGGACTGGCAAACTCCAGGACACGTCGTGTGCCCTGGACAATGGTATCAACCATTTGCAGCGGGTCATCGGCATTGAGCCTTGCGCTGGATTGTGTGGCTGCGTGGATAACATAGGCAAAATCACCTGGTGGGAACGAAAACGAACCTACATCCCCTATCACAAACTGAATGTCCGGGTCAGTCGCCAGGTGGGGCGCTTTACTGGCAAATGCCCGATGGTCGCGCGTGAGAACGACAGCCTGCGCATTCAACTCCAGGGCACGGTTGGCCCACACAAAACTTTCCAATAGCCAGCAACCAAAGAAACCGGTGCCGCCAGTGATAAAGATGCGCTGGCCGCGCAGCGCGTTCCACAAATCTCGGGTGTGTTCCAGAATATGCTCCAGGTCCTGTTTTAAGGGATGTTCTGCCAGCATGTTCACAATTTTTTGCCGGGTAGAGTGCATATCGGGGATATGGCTTGCGAGCGACACAACCGGGAGATCCTATTGTTCATTCCCATGCGTCAATCCGAATCTGTTCCGCTGGCAGGCCGCGTGCTCGTAGACCGCCCGAAAGAGATGCGATCATCTGCGGCGGACCGGAGAGGTAACAGGTCAGCGCCAGCGGGTCAGGCATAAAAGACCAGGCTTCCTCAACCGACAGGCGTCCTACCCTTAGCGGCACTTCACCAACCGGCGAATGCGGAACGCCTCCGCTGGTCTCCACATAAAACACAGCATGCATGCGATGCACGGAGCGAGCAACTTTTGCCACAACCTCCCGGTAGATCAACAGGTCGAAGGTGCGCGCCCCGTAAAACAGGTAAACATCTTTGCCTTGTTCGGGCATAAGCGATTCGATGAAGGCGCTGAATGCAGTAATCCCTGTGCCTCCCGCAAACAGGGCAGCGGAGGACGCGCCGTCGACGATAAACTCGCCGTAAGGCAACTTGATCCACACATCACTCCCCTCTTGAATTTCTCGTTCCATGCGCGTGGTGAATTTTCCCACCACCGAATACGTAATACGCAGCAAGTCGCGCTGCATCGGCGAACTGGCGATCGAAAAGGCGCGCGATTCAGGCCAAAAGCCCGCCGGATCATATTCATCCAGGGCCAGGTGTAAAAACTGCCCGGGGCGGAAAGCCGGCAGGCTCTTTTCGGGGATCAGTTCCAGGGTATAGACATGGCTACCGTGCGAGATCACTCGCGAAACGCGGCAGCGCATTCGCCGGATAACAGCCATGATCGGGCTAAAGCCTCTCGCCTTTCATAAAGCGGTTGAATACACTCTCGATCCACTCCAGGTGCCGGGAAGTCAGCCCCGGGTATACTCCGATAAAGAACGTGTTGGTCATAATGAAATCTGTATTGCGCAGGTCGCCCACCACGCGGTGCTCGATATTCTCGAAAGCCGGGTGGCGAAGCAGATTGCCACTGAATAGATTGCGCGTTTCAATGCGGTTGGCCTCCAGGAAGCGGGTCAGCTCGTTGCGAGAAAAGCCTGCGTCCTGGCGCACCGTGACGACAAAAGCAAACCAGGAAGGATCGGAGTGAGGCAACGCCTGCGGCAGGATCATGCGATCCTGGTAAGGTTCGAGCATCCGAGAAATGGCCTGGAAGTTGGCTTTGCGCTTCTCGACAAAGCCAGGCAGCTTTTGTAACTGGGCGCAGCCGATAGCAGCCTGCATATCGGTGGCTTTCAAGTTGTAACCAATATGGCTATACACATACTTGTGATCATAGCCAAATGGCAGGCTGCCAAACTGCTGGCTGAAACGCTTGCCGCAGGTGTTATTTTCGCCGCCGGCGCAGTAACAATCCCGGCCCCAATCGCGGATCGAACGGGCAATGCGCCCCAAATCGTCATCGTTCGTCACCACGCAGCCGCCCTCGCCCATGGTAATATGGTGAGCAGGGTAGAAGGAATGCGTCGCCAGATGGCCAAATGTACCGGTGAGCTCGCCACGATAGCGCGAGCCAAGCGCATCACAATTATCCTCCACCAGCCACAGATCGTGCGCTTTGACCAGTTCCATAACCACATCCAGGTCGAAAGGCACGCCCAGGGTATGCGCCATCATCATCGCCCGCGTCCGTGGGCCGACCGCGGCACACAATTGCTCTGTATTCGCCGTATAATCACCCAGGTTGACATCCACAAACACCGGCACCAACCGGTTTTGCACGATCGGGGTAACCGTGGTCGGGAAACCCGCCGCCACGGTGATCACCTCGTCGCCTGGCATTAGGCGCCTCTCGCCCAACTTAGGTGAGGTGAGCACAGTGAGCGCCACCAGGTTGGCTGACGAACCCGAGTTGACCAGCAAAGCATCCGAGACTCCCAGGTAATCCGCAAAAGA
Source organism: uncultured Anaerolinea sp. (assembly GCA_964595435.1). Lineage (GTDB taxonomy): Bacteria > Chloroflexota > Anaerolineae > Anaerolineales > UBA4823 > RBG-16-57-11. The sequence continues at coordinate 103,795 of CAZQQJ010000012.1, forward strand.
TGCCTCGAATTCTTCGGCATAGCGGTTAGCGGTAAGGAAGAAATCCAGGCTGGCATCCACCAGATTGACCAGTTCCTGGGCATCGAATACCCGACCGGCATAATGCACCAGCCCGGTTTCAGGGTCAAAAGGGCGATCAGCAAACTTTTCCTGGTAATATTCGGTAACCAGAGCCAAGATTTGTTCACGCAAGGGAGCCATCGTTTTTCAGCCACTCCTCATACCAGCGGATTGTCCGCGCCAGGCCTTCTTCCAGGGTAAATAAGGGCGCCCAACCCAGGATGCGATGCGCCTTCTCGGCGCTCAAGTATTGGTGCAAAATCTCGTGCGTCGCCTCGTTGTGAATTTCCGCTTGCAAGTCAGAATGCATGGCAGAGAGAATACGCTGCACCAGCTCCAATACCGAAATCTGCAACTCGTTAGAGAAATTGAACGCTTCGCCCTTCAACTCAGGGTTCTCTGCCAGCTTCTGCGCCAGCAGCATATAAGCCGCCGCACCGTCCTCAACGTAGAAATAATCCCGGATGTATTTACCATCTGAGCGGATCACTGGCCGCTGTCCACGCAAAATGGACCGGATCGTCCCTGGGATGATCCGGTTCCAGTTCAGATCACCGCCGCCGTAGAAGTTACCACAGCGGGTAATGGCTACCGGCAAGCCATACGTCCTGGCGTAAGTATGAGCGATCAGGTCAGCGCAGGATTTGCTGACATCGTAAGGATGTTGTCCTTGCAGAGGCGAGTTTTCCGTATAGGGCAAAGCCGGCTGGTCGCCATAGGCTTTGTCTGACGAGGCGATGATGACTTCGCGAACGCGCGGGCTGCGCCGGCAGGCTTCCAAAAGCGACCAGGTGCCACCCACATTGGTCTCGAAGGTCGAAACCGGGTTGCGGTTGGCAATTGTCACGATCGTCTGCGCGGCGAGGTGCATCACCGTGACAATTTCGTACTCCCCCAGGCTGCGTTCGACCAGCGCCTGGTCGCGCACGTCGCCTCGCACCACCTTGACCCGTTCCAGATAACCACCGCGCACCAGTTCGCTATGCGGCACCCAATCTCGCACCAGGCAAACCACGTCCGCGCCGACATCAACCAGGCGTTTTACCAACCAGCTTCCCACCAGACCCGTAGCGCCGGTGACAAAGGTGGGGCGATCCAGCCAAAAATTTTTTATATCTGCATTCAAATTTTATTACCTTTACGTGGCAGCTTACCAATTTCCATACAGAGTGAAAATACGATTTCGTATTTTACTTCAAATACACTACGGCGACATCATCTGCATACACCAACTGCCAGCCCGCGGCAGACAACTGCCCGGCCAGTGGTAGAGATGGCTCCACCAACACCAGGCGCACATCCCACTGCTCGAGCACATCTTGCCAGCCTGGCTCACTGCGTACCACTTGCAGCCACTGGCTGATTACTTCGTCATTGTACAAATCAGTACGCCCATCGATAAACACCGGGTATTGAGGAAGATGCCACAAAAGATAGCCACCCCAGTTATACGAGTTGAACAGGCGGCCTGGCAGGTCTTGTTTCTGGAGATAAGCCACTGCATCTACCGGCATCGTTTTGCGGAAAGCCTTTTCGTTGACCTCCGCGGGGAAATCGGCGCCAGCCTTGACCAATGTCGCCAGTACCAATAGAACCAACAAAGCTCCATTCAGCCATTTGCGAAAGCCTCGCGGCCTGGCAACCGACGCGCCATAGAAACCGACCCTGCGCCCCAGCGCATCCAGCAATGGCGCGGCATGTCGCGCCAGCGTCGCCGGAACGACCACGGCAAACAGAGCCACGTTGCGCCAGGCCAGCAGCGACAGATAGGTAAAGCCAGAAAAGATCAGAAAATCGGTCAACGCCAAACGCCGCCGAGAAATGCCTACCGCGCCGAATGTAAAAATGAGCAACCAGATGAATGGCTGCGCCGATCGTAGATGAAAATCCGGTGATTGCCACTCCTGGATGTACTCTTGCAGCGCCCCAATCGAGACGGTCTTGAAAGGATAAGCCAGCATCACCGGGCCTGACGGGTTGAGGCATACTGCTACGATCATCAGAACGCCTACCAGTGTCAAACGGTAAAACGCGGTTCTTGAGCTGTAAGCGGTAGACTGTACCGTATGACTCGTTGAGTCGTCTGCCATCCGTCGTCCGTCGTCCCCTGTCTCTCGGCTGAATGCTGAGAGATGGACCCTGAATGCCTGGAGCGCCCAACGCAGTACATCATCAAACCAGTAAACGCCCCACAGGATGAAACCAACAGCAAAGCCGCCGTGACTGTTGACCCAAATCAGCATCAGCACAGGCAGCCACCACAAGCGCTTTACCGCATTGATGCTGGCGCCCGGCTGCGAGTCATCCATCCGCCAACGGTAGCTCTCTAAAATCCAGAAGTAGACCGCTGTGAGTAAAAAAGTCACCAGGTATGGCCGGGCTGCCCAATACACCCCTGAGGTCACCGCAGCCAACACAATGGCAAATGCCCGCAAAAAGACGCCCCCGCGCAATGTTTTCCAGACAAACAGGAAGGTCAGCGTTACCATACACGCCGTCCACAAGTTCAAACCACCTGGCCCCAAAGCCTGGAAAATCCAGTTCATCGGCACTTCCACCAGCCAACCCGGATAGTGCCAGGGCTGCCCCAGGCGCGTGTATGAGAAAGGATCGACCTGCGGTACGGCCCGATTTTCGACAATCCACTGCCCGGCGCGCAGGTGCCACCAGGTATCGCTATCCACTGAAACCCGGGCCGCCATCGCAAAGATGGCCAGGAAAGTAATCCAGGTTACCAGGCGGTGAGTGCTCAAGGTTGAGTCGTCTCCCCCAGGCCGATTTCCTGCGGGCGCACAGGGCGCGACAGGGCATAAAACACGTGATAATCACCGATTTGTGTTTCTTGCCAGGTAACTCCGATTGTCGCAAAGTCCTGGCGCAAACGCTCGTCCAGATCCGGGTGGTTGGTGGTAATGTAAGCCACGCGCTCTGCCTGGGCAACCTGCTCGTCGTATGGGGCGTAGCGGTCGTCGCGCGCCGTATAGCGAAAATCCAGGTGGTAGGGCAAACGCGGGATAAAGATCAATTCTTCTTCGGAAAGGAAGGCCAGCGGATAAGCCACCCAATAGTTCGCATAACCGCGCATCCCATCGTGCTCTCGCAAAAAATGCATTAAGTCGCCCAAAGAACGGTGGTCGACCTGGGTAGGCTCATAAAATTGGGTGGTCAGACCAGGTGGAAAACGCACGGCACATTGCAGCGTTCCCCACAGGTTATAAACCAACAGCAAAGCCACCAACCCAAAAGCCCAGGCACCAATCCGCGATTGCAGATCGAGGATCATCGCCGCGCTAAACAACGCCAGCGGTACCGCCAACGGCAAAAAGTAACGTCCTGAAGGATCAGCGCCGAACGGGGTGAGAATAAACGCCGCAATCAAGGTAACCATCACACCGGCCAGCAGCGCTTGCGCCGGGCGGTAGATACCTGGGACCCGCAAACGGCGCACAATATCAATCAAGACCGCCATCCAGAACAGTAATACGAAAGGTAGCAGCGGCAAAGCCAGCCAGGAGGCGTTCCACGGTGGGCGCAGCCCCATCGTCACCGTACTCCCCAACAACAACAGGCTCATCGTATGTCGTCCCACCTGGAAGATCCAGGGGAGGCCCTCGACGCCAGCAATCGCTGAACCGCTCAACTCCGTCACCAGCCTGTCCGCCTGGTGTTGCAAGGCATATCCCCACCAGGGCAGCGATCCGAGTAACCCACCCACCAATAAAACCAACAGCACCGGCAACCACCGGGTCCATCGATGCGTGGCAACCGAACGTTGTTGTCCTTCGCTGCCTTTCGCGGCCACGACCAGTGGTTTGAGCGCCGGCACCCCCAGGTATCCAAGCACAGGCAGGCTGTAAACCAGCGTCAGGCCAAATGCCCAAAGTCCCAGGCCAATCAGGAACCCCAATAGGCCGGCCAGACCGTACAACCCAAATGAGGCCGATTGCTTTTCGTTGTTCAGGTAATTGCCCAAACGCAACCCGACCAACAACGTCAGGTTACCCAACAGAAGCGCCTCGCCATATCCACCCAGCGAGGCAGTCGTGTACAGCGTTACATTAACTGTAGGGATAGCCAACAAAAGCATAGCCAGCACGCCTGTTTTCGCCGCACCAAACACCTGCTTCCCCAACAAACCGGTTGTAACCAGCACCCCCAGGTAAAGCAGCGCCTGGACGAAGCGAATAACCCATACACCCTGGCCAAACAGAGCAAATGCCCCCGCAATCAAAAAAGCATCCAGACTGCCCATATAAGCTTGCCCGTAGAAGAAGGCCGGGCGCGCGCCTTGCAAAATATGTCGCGCCATCAAAGCCACCACTGCCTCGTCGGCGTTGAACGGCACCCGTCCTGCGGCGAGGAGCCAGGCTTTGAGCCCAATAGCTACCAACAAAGCCAGGCATACCCAAATCCAGGAAGAACCAGCACGGAAACGTAAGATTTTCATCGCCACCTTCTATTTTAGCCGGAATTGAAAAGAGATACAACCCGGATCGCCCAACAAACACGAACGGGGTGTTGCACGGCTGATATGCCAAGAGCATTGCTGCCCTGTGACCAATGTTTGCAGAAGTTGGCGAAATAAGTTTATAATCATGTCAGGTTTATGAAATCCATATTGTAACGAAAACCGAATCTATGAATCCAGATCTGCCCAAAACTCGCCTATCCGCCACCACGATCATAATGATCACCCTATTCCTGTTAGCAGTGATCGCACGGGCTGTGCCTGGGGCACGGACTATCGATGATGCATATATCACCTTTCGTTATACACGAAATATTTTATCGGGTAATGGCTTTGTATACAACCCTGGTGAGCACGTCTTAGGTACTACCACGCCATTTTATACCGGGCTTCTGGCGCTTGCCGCCCTGCCCACCGGTGGCGCTCAAGCGCCGTTCCCGGCGCTGGCCATAGGCATCAACGCCCTCGCTGACGGCTTGACCTGCCTGCTGCTGTTCCATTTAGGCAAGCGCTTAGGATTTGCCTGGGCCGGGCTGGGCGCTGCCCTGGTATGGACGATTGCCCCTTTCAGCGTGACATTTGCCGTCGGTGGCCTGGAAACCAGCGTGTATGTGCTTCTACTCGTCGCCCTTGCCTATGCCCATCTCAACCAACGCCACATCCTGGTCGCCGGGCTGGCCGCTTTATCCCTGCTCACCCGGCCGGATGCCTTGCTGTTGATTGGGCCCCTGGCGCTCGATCGCGCCTGGCAGATCATCCATCCGGGTAAGGAAAAGCTGCCCCCGCCCGGGGCAACAACAAGCGATACAACAAATTCCCCGCGTTCGTCTGTGGTTATCCGCATCTCATCCTTCAAGGAACGACCCGGCCTTTTGATCGTTGAAGCCCTAGCGTTCCTGCTCCCAGCAGCAACCTGGTTCATTTTTTCTACAGCATACTTCGGCAGCCCCATCCCCCATTCAGTCACCGCCAAAAGCGTGGCTTACCACCTGCGCCCGGAGGAAGGGCTGGTTCGCTTGATCCAGCACTACGCCACACCCTTCCAGGAAGATTTGACGTTTGGCCTTCGCTGGATCGGTGTTGGCCTGGTGCTTTATCCATTTCTTTACCTGGTCGGGGCGCGTAATGCCTTGCGCGCCTCTTCACGTATCTGGCCGTTTGCTCTATATCCCTGGCTGTATCTGGCTGCGTTTGCCATCGCCAACCCGCTGATCTTCCGCTGGTATCTCACTCCACCACTGCCGGCATTGTTCTTTTTCATCCTTGCTGGAATCGAACAGATCGTCTCCGCCCTGGCTGACTGGGCAGTACGCAAAAAATCTGAGCGCCAGGGGGCCGCGCCCGAAGCAACCCGGCCTGGCATTTTCTACCAGATCGTGTTGCTGGTCTTTATCGTTCTCTTACCGACAGCACTCTCGCTGCGTGAATGGCGTTTGCATCCCGATCACGGTCTGAGTCGCCCTGCACCGGATATGGCCTGGTACAAACTGGAACTTCTCTACCGACAAGCCGCCGAGACATTGGCACCAGAAATCCGCCGGGCAAGTGACGCGCGGGTTTCATCATTGCCTACTCTGGCCGCGGGAGATGTGGGGGTGTTGGGTTTTTACAGCGGTGCGCGCATCCTGGACACAGTCGGGCTAAATTCTCCCCAATCGACATCCTACTACCCGCTCGATCCCGCGTTGTACGTAATCAACTACGCCATTCCTCCAAACTTGATCCTGGATGAGCAACCCGACTACATCGTCATTCTGGAAGTGTATGGACGCGAGGGTTTGCTAAAAGACCCACGTTTCTGGCAGCAATACGCCTTGCGCGAGAAAATCCCTACCGACATTTATGGCAGCGACGGGATGTTGATCCTGGAACGCAAACCATGAGACTCTCCCGGAACGCAGCGCTGCTGCTGGCTCTGATCATTGCGTTCACGATCTTCGCGATTGCAGGACTGCGCGGCGTCCCTTTTCATCCCGATGAGAGCACACAGCTTTTTACAAGCAGCGACTTCGAAACCTTGTGGCGCGATCCACTGTCACTGGCCTGGAGCGAGACACAGCCCAATGACCTCCGCACCCATTACCACCTGGTCGACGCGCCCTTAACACGTTACCTGCTCGGCATGGGGCGTTCGCTAGCCGGGCTGCCAGCTTTACCGGTTGACTGGGATTGGTCAAAATCGTGGGAAGCGAACCGGGCAGCCGGCGCCTTGCCAGACCCAAAACTGCTGTTCGTTGGCCGATTGACGCTCACCCTGCTGCTGCCATTCAGCCTGGTGTTGGTCTACCTTATTGGCCGGCAAATGGACAGACAGCCAACCGGTTGGCTGTCTGTCTTGCTGATGGGCACAAACGCCTTGCTCCTGCTGCACAACCGCCGGGCCATGGCCGAGGCAGCGCTGACCTTTGGCGTGGTCTTTGCGCTGTGGTCCTTCCTGTACGGTGACCGGCGCCCCTGGCTGGCCGGGTTGGGATTGGCGCTGGCCTTCAATGCCAAACAATCCGGGCTGGCTTTGCTACCGGTTGGATTGCTGGCGGTCATTTATCCGTCTCTGCCATTGCAGATTGAAAAACGCCCGTTGTGGCAACGGCTTGGCTCAGCATGGGTACAATACCTGGGAATGTTTTTATTGGTAACCCTGGCGCTCAATCCTTTTTTGTGGCGCCAACCACTCAAAGCCGCCCAGGCCGCCTGGGAAGAACGGCAAACGTTGCAAGCACACCAGGTAGCCGATAACGCTCGCTTATCGCCCGAAGTGGCCTTGCTCACCCCAGGCAGCCGTGCTGCCGCTCTGCTGGCCAACCTGTACATGGCCCCTCTGGCCTTCGCCGAGACAGCCAACTACCAGGAGCAAACCGCTTCAGCCGAGGAGGCTTATTTAGCATCCCCAGGGCATCATCTGCTGCGCGGCCTGGCAGCCGGAAGCATTCTATTTGCGCTCACCTTGTTTGGTGTTCTGCTTGCACTGCTGCACCTGCGGCGCGTCGAAGCAGAACGGCGACGCGCTTTGATCCTGCTTTTACTGGCCAGCCTGTGCCTGGGCGTGGGGCTACTCTATCTTGTGCCCCTGCCCTGGCAGCGTTACGTGGTTCCACTGGCACCACAGGCCTGCTTATGGGTTGCCTATGCTCTGGGCAATTTGTCTTCCTCGCTGCACAACCGTCAAGCCAGCCATTTTGCAACAGAAGGTACTCATGAACGATGCATCACATAACGAACCTTTTTGGAATAGAAAACTGGACAGCGCTGCTTCTGTAATGTTATTGGCTGCGTTAATAACAGGCAGCGCACTGCGCATTGCCATCGTCTTATCCAGCAAGTTTCCCTGGAATGACGGAGGCATGTTCTACGAGATGATCCAAGATTTGATAGCCAATCACTTCAGCTTACCTGGCTATACCAGCTTTAACGCGGTAAACATTCCCTATGTTTACCCACCCTTGCCATTTTATCTAGGGGCTCTGCTTTCCTTCCTCGGTGTCGACCTTTTTCAGATCCTACGCTGGATGCCACTGGTCTTCAGCATTCTGAGCCTGCCAGCTTTTTATTTGCTCAGCCGTTCCATCCTGATAGATAGACTGGCCACTATCCTGGCAACCGCGGCCTTTGCGGTTATGCTGACCAGTTTCGACCGCCTGTTGATGGGCGGAGGGCTGACCCGCGCCCCGGGTCTATTCTTCGCGCTGTTGGCGTTATTTGCCCTACAGCGCCTTTACCAGGATGGAAAAACACCCTACATCGTATTTGCGGCATTGTGCCTGGCGCTGACCGCGCTTAGCCATCCGATGTATGCCTGGTTTACTGCCTACAGCGCGCCTGTGCTGTTTCTATTTGCCGCAAACAAGCGCCGCAACCTGCACCTGACCATTTGGGTCATTGTAGGTACATTGCTATTCACTTCGCCGTGGTGGATAAGCATTCTTTTCCGGCATGGGCTAAGCCCGCTGCGCGCTGCGATGCAAAGCCGCCAGGCGTTATCCCTTAGCGTTGCAATAGGCCAGATGTTGGTGTTCGACCTGACTCGGGAAAAGTTCCTGGACATTTTGGGAGTAATGGCTCTGCTTGGGTTGCTTTGGGAATGGATCGATCGCAAATACCTGCTCCCCGTCTGGTTGGCAATTATCTTTCTACTGGAACGAACATCTCCTCTTTCACTCACTGTTGTTCCACTGGCAATGCTTGCTGGAGCAGGCAGCCTGCAGATTGCCCGGCTTATTCTGCAAAAAGTCACTCCGATCCACCAAGCTATACGAATCTTGCTGATCCTATTCCAAATCGTCCTGCTGTATGCGGCGTTGTCAAGTTGGCTGGGTTTCTCGTCACCGGTGCTCTCTCAACCCATTCAAGATGCCATGCAGTGGGCCAAAGAATCGACCCCAACCGATAGTCGTTTTATCGTCATCAGCGGTGCAAATTGGTGGGATGATCCAGCATCTGAGTGGTTTCCGGCATTGAGTGAGCGCGTGAGTTTGGTTACAGTACAAGGTTATGAATGGTTGCCTGGTTCAGCCTTCGCCTGGCATTCCCAGGCGTACGACACCTTACAAGCTTGTGCTCATTCAGGCGAAATCGACTGCCTGGAACAATGGAGGCAAAACACCGAGAAGGACTTCAGCCATGTTTTCATCTTGAAAACTCCAGGCAGTACAACAACGTCTCCTCCCTGCAATTCTCTGCTTGAGGCTTTGAATCAGTCGAGCCATTACCGCTTGATGTACGATAACGACGGTGGGGCTATCTATTTGCGTATTACCAAATGATGGCGTGGTCCTCTTTCATGAACCACGCCATCATTTCTCTCATCCTAAATATTCGCGCAATTTTCGCCGGATGGCCGGGTGGCGCAGACGGCTGAGCGCCTGTGCTTCGATCTGGCGCACGCGCTCGCGCGTGACGCCCATCTTGCGCCCCACTTCTTCCAGCGTGTAGGCTTGCCCATCCAACAAACCATAGCGCAATTGCAAAATGCGCACCTCGCGCGGCGGTAACCCATTCAATACCGCATCCAGGTGCTCACGCAGCAGATTATAGGTGGCGGTTTCATCCGGCGCAGGCACTTCCTCATCCTGGATGAAATCGCCTAACACCGAATCCTCCTCATCATCGGTAGGCGTCTCTAACGAGAGCGGGCGGCGCGCTACCTGGATCATGTTTTCAACCTTCTGCGGCGTTACATCTAACGCACCGGCCAGTTCTTCAACAGAAGGATCGCGCCCCAGGCGCTGGGTCAACTGGTGTTGGACACGCAGCAGCTTGTTGATCTGATCGCCCATATGTACCGGCACGCGGATTGTACGTCCCTGATCGGCAATGGCGCGAGTGACCGCCTGGCGGATCCACCAGGTAGCATAAGTGCTGAACTTATGACCACGACGGTAATCAAATTTCTTGGCCGCCCGAATCAGGCCAATATTGCCTTCCTGGATCAGATCGAGAAAAGGCACACCCCGCCCCATATATTTCTTCGCCACACTGATCACCAGACGAGAATTGGCTGTAATCAGGTGTTCACGGGCGGCCCAGCCATCCTCGATCAGCGCCTGTAATTCCTGGCGCCGGCGCGAGCTGACATTCCCCTTGGCCAGCTCTTCACGCGCCATACGCCCGCGCTCGATACGCTGTGCGAGTTCCACTTCCTCAATCGCGGTCAAAAGCGGTACTCGCCCTACTTCTTTCAAATACAGTCCAATGGTGTCGTCGGTATCTATATTCGCCAGGTAATTGTCGTCAACGATCAAGTCCCGGCGAACATCTTCATCAACATCTTCTTCAGACAACTCCTCATCGCTGGGACCGCCAACTGCCGTTTCATCCATAAAGGGGATGCCCGCGCTCAACAGAGCCGCGAAGGCTTCCTCCAATTGATCAACATCCTGTTCAGCCTCCGGGAAAAGGCCCAAAATATCGTCAATCGTTACATAGGATTTCTGGCGACCTAACTCAATCAAACGCGCAATCGCATTATGCTCATCCGGCTCTTCAATGCCAGTTAGCAACTCATCATCAATCATAGGCCTCACACTCGATTCGTCGGAATCAATACCACCATATTCAGAATACACTTTTTTTAAGTCAAAATCAATACCCAATTTTGTAAGCTAAGGATTAAATCCACTAAGGTGTTGCCGTCACTGGCAATCCGGTCTCTGTACCCACCGGGGTAAGCATGACCGGCGGTGTATCGATCAGCTTCAGGACCCCGTCCAGGCCAGCCTTATCGACGACAACGATCTGGCGATCTCCACTCAGTACATAATAGCCGCTGCCAGTAGGCGTCTCTTTTCCGACATTTGCCAACGCCTGCTTGCCATCCGCCAGTTTGATCAAAAGGCGATAAGCCGGTTTGTCCAGGCCAAGCACATCTAACGCAGGCGGTTGATCCAAAGTAGAGACCACCGAAAGCGCCGCCAGTTGCGCCAGTACAGGGTCGAGAGCATTGGTATCCACTTGCATGCCTTCCGGCCAGGTCAACTGCCAGGCGCCTTGAGCGTCAAGCTGTAGTTCAACCTGCCGGTCGCCCACACGCTCCAGCCGCAAAAAGGCGATCTTATCGCTCAAATCAAATAGAAGCCGGGTGTCTGCCTTAGCCGTCGGTGTCGCGTCGGCAGCTTTCTCTTTTTGTGAGCGCTGCCACAAGATCGTCGCTCCCAGAAGAGCAACAAAGAGCAAAACAATGATCCAGGTTGACTTACGGATCATCGCTTATCCTCGCCGGCGACGCTGGATGAATACCACAATACCACCGACGATGGCCAACGCCGGCAATATACATACAGTTACCAGGAATACCAGGTTCAACATTGTGCTCTGTGGTGGCAACATCATCCGCGAGGTAGAGTTCTTCGGCGTCAGGCTAATCAGGTTTTCCTCACCCGCCGCCCAATCGACGGCATTGACCAACAAATCGCCATTAGCAAACGCGCCAAAGTTGCCGTCGATAGCAAAATCGGAGTCGCCAAAGACAACCGCACGGGTCTTATTGGCCTGATCCTCAGCAGCAACAGCCAATTGCACCGGCCCTGGGGTATCCTGGCCTTCATCGAACTGTACTTGTGACTGACCCTCGGTGATGCCCTTCAAGTCTGTCTCCGCCCACGATTGCGGTGCAGTCAATACCAATGGCACCAGGCTGATATTCGGATCCGCATCCGTAGCCAAACTGACGCTACGCGCTGTTGGAAATTGCGAGGTTGTTCGGAGGATCGATTGAGTAATCGCGTGCCGGCCATACTGAGCTGCAAAAGGCGCAGACTGTGGGTTGGATGTGAGGTCAATCACAATATCCTTGCCCAGCACAGTTTTCCACCGCTCAGCGAGATAATCAGCCAGCGGATCAGGCGCATCCAGAGAGCTGGTCAGCGGCAACGGTTCTTCCATAACCACCAGCCCGCTACCTTTCTCCTGGTACTGGCGCAATAAATCGACTTCTGCTTGTGTCACCCGTTCACGCGGACCAGCAATCAAGATGACATTCGCATCATCCGGTATCTGATTGGTCGCCAACAGGTTCAGCATTTTGACCGAATAGTTCTTGCTTTCCAGGGTGCGTTTTACCGCGGAATACGATTGCTGACCGGTATCATCCGGGCTATATTCTCCATGCCCGGTCAGGAAATACACAACCCGCGCCTCAGGGTTCATCAGGCGTACCAGGCCGCTGACAACCTCCTGCTCACTGGCAAAACGCACTGGCTGCTGCCGGTCACCCATCACCAGCACAATCGTACCATCCTGTGTGATCTTGGCATTCGTTGCTCGCACCGGGTCCGCATCCGGGTCGATCACCTCATAATCGAACTTACCTTTACTATTCAACTTGAACTGTTCCAGCAACTCTTTGGGACGATCCACAGAGGTCCGTGACGAATAAAATGCTTGCGCCATTACCGATTCTGGCAGACTGTTCAAGGTGTTAAGCGTTTCCGGGGCCAGGGTATATTGCTTATCCTCGGTCAAGTCCCAACGCTGGTTGTTGGTATAGACGAGATAATTGATCATCACCACAATGCCCACAAAGGCAATGCCTAACAACAAAGCATTGCTACCATGCCGCGCCTGGCGTCCGGTGAGAAACTGGCGCACCTTTTGAGGGTCGAGAATTACCCACACAGCCAGACCTACTATGATTAGCGAAAGGCTGATCTGCAATGCCAGGTTAAATTGGCGCTGTACAAAGTACAGCCCAAAAGATACCAGCCCGGCCAAAATGGCCAGGTACAAACCGAAAGGAGCAAAACGGCGCCACTCGGGTTTCATTATCCCCACCTCCTGACTTCAACCGACAGGCTGCCGAAAAACAGCGCCAGAACTGTCACGCTCAAGTAAAAAGTGATATCGCGCAAGTCGATCACCCCACGCAACAAATTATTATAGTAGTGCCCGCTATAATCCAGGTAACCGAGCACTTCAGAAACCCAACCCGTGCCTCCGCCAATCTGGCCGAAAAAGCCGACGATCCACCACAAAAAGATAATCACCCCCATCGTGGTCACAAATGCCGCGATCTGGTTGGTAAATAATGAAGAGATGAATACGCCAACTGCCACGGTAGCCGCGCACAATAAGATCAGCCCCAGGTATCCGCTCAGAACCGGACCTTGATCAATGCCTGGCGAGACCAATTGGTTAAGCGTAAATGGATAGACAACCGTTACAGCAAGGAAAGTGAGCAACAGCAGAAAAGCCCCCAACCACTTGCCCACTACCAGTTCCCAGTCCCGCACCGGCGCGGTCATCAATAATTCGATCGTGCCCAGCCGTCGCTCTTCGGCCAAAAGTCGCGTGGTCAGAGCCGGGGTAAGCAGCACAATCAACACCGCCAGCGGCTGCAAAGTAATATCCACACCTGGCACATATCCTTGCTGCATCCCCATCATTGAGGTAGCCTGGCTAACCACCAGATAGAAAAAAGCGCCCACCACAACCATCATAATGGCGAGGAGCGCGTAGGCTATCGGGCTGGCAAAATATTGTTTGTATTCGCGTTTGCAAATCGTCCAGATATTGTGCATCGCACATTTCCCTTCTTCTAGAACTGCGCAACCTGACCGGCATCTTCGTCGAGGATATCATCACCCGCTGGCTCAGGAGGTGCAGGCTCTTCGCGGGTAAGCTGGAGGAAGATATCTTCCAGGCTAACCCCAATCGGGCGCATTTCCAACAAACTATATCCGGCATTCACCACTGCCCGCGCTACATCTGGGCGTGGGTCGCTTCCCGGGTTCGTCTCGAATTCCAGCTTACCATCTGACCGGCTGGACACACCCAAAACTCCCGGTACCCCACCGACCACGGTTTCTATACCGTCTGCATCTCCACCTATTTGCAAAGTCACACGCCGCGCACCTGCCAGGCGATCTTGCAATCGCTCTGGAGTATCTTCGGCCACAATATGGCCTTTATTAATAATCATTACCCGGTTACACACCTGCTGCGCCTCGGAGAGAATGTGCGTGGAAAGCAAAACCGTATGTTGCTTTCCCAACTCTTTGATCAGATTGCGCACTTCAATGATTTGTGCTGGATCAAGGCCGATCGTCGGCTCGTCTAAAATGAGCACATCCGGGTTGTGCACAAGCGCTTGCGCCAGTCCCAGGCGTTGCCGCATACCCTTGGACAGGCTGCCGATATAGCTTTCATAGCGTTCCTCCAGGTGCAGCGTCTCCAGCAAATCATCGATGCGCTCATCGGCATTCTGCACGCGCCGCAAGTCGGCCATGAACTTGAGGTAATCGTAGACGGTCATATCCGGATATAACGGCACCGTTTCTGGCACATATCCTACGCGGCGGCGGACCTCCAGTGACTGCTCGACAACGTCAAATCCTGCCACTTCCGCTTTTCCGTCCGTGGGCGGCATGTAGCCGGTCAGGATTCGCATGGTAGTCGTCTTGCCGGCACCATTAGGCCCCAGAAAGCCCAGGATCTCCCCTTTTTGAGCGCTAAACGTCAAACCATCGATGGCACGCCGCGTACCATAATCCTTGGTCAGACCTTCGACACAAATCATGAAACTCTCCTCGTGTAATGACTCTCGTCAGAGTCGGGATTCTGAAACGACAACAAAAAGCACAGCAACCATAATTGGTGGCGGTGCTTGATCTAAAACCGCATCGATTGTGGCTATGATCGAGGTGTTTTCTTCTCTATAAATAATTGCTCCGAGTAAGTTTATACATTAAAAAAATACTCAAAGTCAAGTAGGTTTGCGAAGTCTAATGGAATGCTAATCTTTAATGCTAATCTTTACGTAAAATCACTTGCATGTTTATCAAGAATGAGGCATACTAGGGGTAGGAGCACAGGATTATGGCAGGATTACCTTTGCGTGAATATATTCGAGAAATCGAGAAACAGGTTGACAGTGGCCATACAGATGAAGCCATTGCCCATTGTCGGTATATTTTGGAATATTATCCCAAATATGTTGATGCCTACCGCCAACTAGGGAAAGCCTTCCTTGAAAGCCAGCGTTATGGCGACGCGGCGGACATCTTCCAACGCGTACTTTCTTCGCAGCCAGACGATTTTGTCTCTCATGTAGGTATGAGCATCGTCCGAGAGGATGAGGGCAACCTGGATGAGGCCATCTGGCATATGGAGCGCGCCTTCGAAATCCAACCTGCCAATGGCGCCATCCAGGAAGAATTGCGCCGACTATACGGGCGTCGCGACAACGTTGAGCCACCCAAAATCCGTTTGACCCGCGGCGCTCTGGCGCGCATGTACGCTCGAGGTGAACTTTATCCACAAGCAATTGCCGAAATCCGCGCCATCCTGATCGATAATCCTCACCGCCTGGATTTGGAAGTCTTACTGGCAGACATTTACGCCCAGGCCAACCAGCGAGGAGAAGCCGTTGAGGGAGCCAGCCAGGTATTGCGCAAACTGCCTTACTGCCTGGTTGCCAACCGGATTATGGTAAACCTGCTTACCGGAACAGATCGCGCGGAAGAAGCTAAAACTTTCCAGCAACGTATCGTTGAGTTAGATCCATATGCAGGGCTGGTCTCATCGACGACGCCGGCGCCCGAAAGTGTTCCAGACGCAGCCATCAGACTGGACAAATTGGATTGGAAGCCGAGCCAGGCCGCGACGAGCAAGGCTGGGCAACCAACCTGGGCCGCAACATTGGGAGTGGACCTGGGAGAATATACCCCTGGTCAAGCAGAGTCTCTGCCAGATTGGCTATCGATCTCGGCGACGGAGTCCAGCCAGGAACCTACAGACGTAGACGCATCGGTGTTTTCCATAGAACCAGAATCTGCTCGTTTAGCTACGCTGTCATCAGAAGATACCGCAATCCCTACGGGCGAGGAAGAAATTCCTGATTGGATGAAATCCGCCGGGTGGCAACCATCTACAGGCGCAGGCGAAGCCACGGAGTCCAGCTACAGATTTGAGGAGCAACTGGGTAATGAGGTCGTCGAAGGAGAGTTAGCCGCCGCGGAATTACCTGACTGGTTGCAAGCTATTGCCCCATCGGATGTTGTGCAGGAAGAACAAATCTCCGGCCAGGCAGAAGAAGATGTTTCCCCCTGGCTAGACAAACTATTCAGCGGTGAGGCACAAGCAGATCAGGCTGACCACCAGCCCAGACAAGAATTTGCACAGCCCGAATGGGAAGAGACATCTGTTGCGGCAGATCAAACCATGCCAGAGGCCGACCTGTTTGCCGAGATCCCCGATTGGCTAAAAGACGACCAGTCATCTCCTGGCGAGGCGCAGCCTGCTGAAGAACTGCCCGATTGGCTTAAAGCCGGCGGAGCAGTCGCCGCTGCTGCCGCAGCAGGAGAGATCCCCGACTGGTTGCAGGGCGGTGAAGAGACGCCAGCCGAGGCGCAGCCTGCCGAAGAGTTGCCCGCCTGGCTGAGCAGAGAGGCTGAACAGGCTGCCCCCGCTGCTGAGGTTCCCGAGGCGCAGCCTGCCGAGGAATTGCCCGGTTGGCTGCTCGAAGAAACAGAACAGCCTGCTCCCGCTGCCGAAGAACTGCCCGATTGGCTTAAAACCGGCGGAGCAGTTGCTGCCGCTGCCGCTGCAGAAGAGATTCCCGACTGGTTGCAGGGCGGTGAAGAGACGCCAGCCGAGGCACAGCCTTCTGAGGAGTTGCCCGCCTGGCTGCTCGGAGAGGCCGAGCAGGCTACCCCCGCAGCCGAAGTCCCTGAGGCACAGCCCGCCGAAGAGCTGCCTGCCTGGTTGCTCGAAGAAACAGAACAGCCTGCTCCCGCTGCCGAAGAACTGCCCGATTGGCTTAAAACCGGCGGAGCAGTTGCTGCCGCTGCCGCTGCAGAAGAGATTCCCGACTGGTTGCAGGGCGGTGAAGAGACGCCAGCCGAGGCTCAACCCGCCGAAGAGTTGCCCGCCTGGCTGCTCGGAGAGGCTGAACAAGCCGCTCCTGCAGCCGAAGTCCCTGAGGCTCAACCCGCCGAAGAGTTGCCCGCCTGGCTGCTCGGAGAGGCTGAACAAGCCGCTCCTGCAGCCGAAGTCCCTGAGGCTCAACCCGCCGAAGAGTTGCCCGCCTGGCTGCTCGGAGAGGCTGAACAAGCCGCTGCTGCGGCCGAAGTCCCTGAGGCTCAACCCGCCGAAGAGTTGCCTGCCTGGCTGCTCGGAGAGGCTGAACAAGCCGCTGCTGCGGCCGAAGTCCCCGAGG
>CAZQQJ010000012.1:121071-179118 GCA_964595435.1 uncultured Anaerolinea sp.
GCCTGGCTGCTCGGAGAGGCTGAACAAGCCGCTGCTGCGGCCGAAGTCCCCGAGGCTCAACCCGCCGAAGAGCTGCCTGCCTGGTTGAGTGAAGAGGCTGAACAGGTTGTCCCCGCTGCCAAAACCCCCGAGGCGCAGCCTGCCGAAGAATTGCCCTCCTGGCTGCTCGAGGAGGCTGAGCAGGCTGCTCCCGCTGCCGAAATCCCCGAGGCACAGCCTGCCGAAGAACTGCCCGATTGGCTCAAAACCGTTGGAGCAGTCGCCGCGACTGCCACAGCAGCAGAAGTCCCCGATTGGTTGCATACCGGTGAAGAAACCCCCGCCAAGGCAGTGCCTGCCGAAGAGTTGCCGGCCTGGCTGCTCGAAGAAACCGAACAGCCCACCCCCCCTGCCGAAATCACCGAGGCAGAGCCTGCCGAAGAGTTGCCTGCCTGGTTGCTCGAAGAAACCGAACAGCCCACTCCCCCTGCCGAAATCACCGAGGCAGAGCCTGCTGAAGAGTTGCCTGCCTGGTTGCTCGAAGAAACCGAACAGCCTGCCCTCGCGGCTGAAATCACCGAGGCGCAGCCTGCCGAAGAGTTGCCCACCTGGCTGAGTGGAGAGGCTGAACAGGCTGCTCCCGCTGCCAAAACCCCCGAGGCGCAGCCTGCCGAAGAAATTGGCGAAGAAAAGATCGAAATGGAAGATGCCTTCGCATGGTTACAGAGCATGATGACTCTTGGTGAGCCGGAATCGGCTGGCGAAACGCAGATTGAAACGGTCATTCCAGAGGCCGAATTGCCACAAACCATTGCTGAAGAGGTCGTCACCCAAATGGCCACACCGCCGTCACCTGAAACAACCATCCCGCCAAAGGCTATCCCCGCAGCACCATCTGGCATCGTTACGGATGAAGATGCCGCCTTCGCCTGGCTGGAAGCATTGGCCGTGAAGCAAGGCGCGCAGGAGGCCTTGCTGCTCAAACCCGAAGAGCGTATCGAAAAGCCGCCGGAGTGGGTCGAGCAAGCGACCCGCCAGGCCGAGCAAGAGCAGATACCCGTAGAGCCTGAAATAGCCGACCAGGCCGCTGCAGCCGGCCCGCCACCTGTTGAGGTTGAGCCGCCAGTCCTGGCCGCAGAGCCGGCGGCTGAAGTGCCTGCCCCGGCGCCAGCACAGCCTGCTGCCATACCACTAGATGAGGATGCCGCCTTTGCCTGGCTAGAGGCATTGGCTGTGAAGCAAGGCGCGCAGGAGGCATTACTGCTCAAACCCGAAGAGCGGGTTGAAAAGCCGCCAGAGTGGATCGAGCAAGCGACCCGTCAGGCCGAGCAGGAGCGGGCCATGGCCAGTTCCATCGAGCCGGAAACTGCCGCAACTGAGGCAGCGATCGCTGCAGCGGCCGCAATAGAGGCGTTGGAAAGCGAAGAAGAGGCTCCAGAACCAGAAGCCGAGGAACAGACCGCGGCCCAAACAGTGCCTTCCGAAGAACTTGCCAGGCCAGCCCTCACTGCGAAGGCAACGCCATCTACCCCATTGGATGACGAATCGGCCTTTGCCTGGTTGGAGAGCCTGGCAGTCCGCCAGGGCGCGCAAGAAGCGTTATTGCTCAAACCAGAGGAGCGCCAGGAAACACCTCCCGAGTGGGTGCTCGAGCAGGAGAAACAGATTGCGGAGCCACCAGAGACTCAAGCTCCTCCCGCGGAACCCATAGCGGCCCCGGCAGGACTGGCCGAGATCATCGCCGCTGAACCTCAAGCTGATCTTGAATTGCCCGAATGGCTGCAAGAGAAAGAAGCGCCACCTGCTGCAAAAGCGCCTGAAGCAGCACAGGCTATCCCTGAGATGCCAGCCTGGCTGGTCGAGGAAGAAGAAAGTACATCGACTGAAGCAATGCAGCCGGAGCCATTAGCCGCTGAACCAGCACCGGCAAGCGCCCAGGCAGATTCATCAACAGGCGTAACAGCCGGCAAGACAAAACCCAAATCTGGAACGACCAGCAGACGGAGGCAGACCGGTGGCTTGCCACCGTTACCGGACTGGCTGGCCACGCCTATTTCAGAAACAAGTGAAGAGCTGGAATGGACGCCGCCGCCTGTCCCAAAGCGCAAATATGACCTCAACAAAGCATCCTTGGGCGAATTGGAACGCCTGCCTGGCATCGGGTTCATCATGGCGCAGCGCATCGTCGATTACCGTTACCAATACGGCCCCTTCAAATATGTCGAAGACTTGCTCAACGTGCCCGAATTCAGCCCCGCGACTCTGGAAGGTATCCGGGATAACCTGGTGATCGAAGCAAGTCCTGCTCTACCTTCAGCGCCCAGGCCCGTCCCTGCAACCGCCACAGTGCTCTTGATCCATGAAGAAGGCGAGCCAGTGGATTTGAGTTCGGCGCGGGAAATGCTCGGACAGGGCTACCTGGATGAGGCGCTACAAAGATACGCCCAATTGGCTCATTCTCCCGACTTGTTGCCCAAAGTAATTGCTGACTTGCAAGATGCCTCAGCGATCTACCCCCAGGAGGTCAACATCTGGCAGCAGTTGGGCGACGCTTATTTATTCAGCAACCAGATGAACGAAGCACTGAAAGCGTATACCAACGCCGAAAAATTGCTGCGATAAACTTTTCGGCGTTGCCTTGTTGGGTTGGAGATGGGAAGCATCTCCAACCCAACAAACAAAAACTTATCTCTGGAGGAATTTTGTGGAAAGAACGTTGGTATTAGTCAAACCCGATGGCGTCCAGCGCGGCCTGATCGGGGAAGTCATCGCTCGCCTGGAACGACGTGGGCTTCGCTTAGCAGGGGCGAAATTTTTGCAAGTCAGCCAGGAGTTGGCTGAAACTCATTACGCCATTCACAAAGGCAGGCCCTTTTATGCAGGCCTGATCCGCTATATCACCTCTGCCCCGGTGATGGCAATGGTATGGGAAGGGCCCAACGCGGTAGCTGCCGTGCGCCAGACGATGGGCAGCACCCGCCCGACCGAGGCTGCCCCCGGCTCTCTGCGCCACGACTTTGCTCTGGAAATCGGCCGCAATCTAACCCATGCATCCGATACACCGGAAAACGGGGTCAAAGAGGTGGAGTTGTGGTTTAAACCGGAGGAGATGGTTGCCTGGGGTCGCGACATCGACCGGTGGATTTTCGAATAATAAATGGCCCAGCAAAGAAGGGGTTTGGGCAGTCGAAGCGTCCAAACCCCTTCTTGATTTAACCAAGCATAATGAAATTTTCCCCGGCTAACGACTCGCCTGGGTTATAATTCGATCTGGCTCCAAAGCCGGGTCTGTCTAAAGAGGTAATTTACCGGTGACTACTCCTGCTGAAATCGAAACTTTCCTGGAACGCGCATTATTCAATGTCCAAAAACCCGCCCGTTACACCGGCGGCGAAATCAACCAGGTTGTCAAGGACTGGGATCGCGTACAAACCCACGTGGCACTGATCTTTCCGGACCTGTATGACCTGGGTATGTCCAACCTGGGTATGGCTATCCTGTACAATCTACTCAACCAGCGTCCCGACGCGCTGGCTGAGCGCGCCTATGCCCCGGCAGGCGATATGGAAGCCGTGCTGCGCGCCGCATCTATACCGCTCTATTCACTGGAAACCAGGCACCCCCTGGCAAACTTCGACATCCTCGGCTTCTCGTTGCCCTATGAGACGCTTTACACCAACGCACTGAATATCCTCGACCTGGCCAACGTCCCGCTTTTTTCTTCGGAACGCACCTCAAAGCATCCGTTGGTCATCGCCGGGGGACACGCGACCTATAACCCCGAGCCGATGCACGCTTTCATCGATGCTTTTGTCATCGGTGAAGGTGAAGAGGTGATCCACGAGATTGTCGAGACACACCAGGCGTGGAAACGCAGCGGCGCGGCGCGCCAGGAACTGCTGGTCGCACTGGCGCAAATTTGGGGCGTATACGTGCCCGCCCTATACAAAGCGCACTACGAGCCAGATGGCACCTTCTCACACCTGGAAAAACACACTGGCGCCGCTCCGCTGCCAGTAGTCAAGCGCATCGTCGCCAAGCTTCCGCCCCCGCCCACGCGCTTCATCGTGCCCTACATCGATACCGTGCATAACCGTATCCCGGTAGAGATCATGCGCGGCTGCACGCGCGGCTGCCGTTTCTGCCACGCCGGGATGATCATGCGCCCGGTGCGTGAGCGTCCGGTACCTGAAGTGCTCGAAGCCATCGAGGCCGCCCTGCGCCACACCGGTTACGAAGAAGTCGGGTTGCTCTCCCTGTCATCATCAGACTATACGCACATTCTTGAACTGGTCAACGCCGTTGGCCAGCGGTTCGCCGGGAAGAATCTGTCTGTCTCACTACCATCCTTGCGCATCGAATCTTTCTCAGTGGATTTGATGGACGCTTTGAAAGACTCACGCCGCAGCGGTTTCACCCTGGCCCCCGAAGCAGCCACCGAGCGTATGCGTGAGATCATCAACAAACCGGTCAGCACGGAGCAGTTGTTGGAAACAGCTCGCGCCATTTATGCTCGTGGCTGGCACACGCTCAAATTGTATTTCATGATTGGACATCCATCCGAAACCATCGAGGATGTCCAGGCAATTGTCGACCTGTGCAAAACAGTCCTGGCCGAAGGGCGCAAGGTGGTTGGCAAGCGCGCTCAGGTCACCGCCGGGGTGAGCACTTTCATCCCCAAGCCGCACACGCCTTTCCAGTGGGCACCGTGCGACACCCTCGAGCAAATCGAAGCCAAGCAAACGCTGCTCAAGCAGCGCCTGCGCGGACCGGGCCTGAAGTTGAACTGGAACTCACCCCAGGATACCATGCTCGAAGCCTGGCTATCGCGCGGCGACCGGCGTATGGCCGAGGTGATTTACCAGGCCTGGAAACGCGGCGCCAAATTCGACGCCTGGAAAGAATATTTCCACTACGATACCTGGCTGGAAGCTTTTCGGGTGGTTGATCTGGACCCGGCTTTCTACACCCATCGCCCGCGTCCCATCGACGAGACCTTCCCCTGGGAGCACATCAGCACCACCGTGCGCAAGAAATTCCTTGCCGAAGATTACCTGTGGAGCCAGCAAGGTAAAACCCGCGCCGACTGCCGGGAACGCTGCTTCGCCTGCGGCATCCTGCCCACCTTCGCCGACCTGCGCCGCGCCAACCCTGGCGATGTCTGGCAGTGCCCGGAGGTCAAATCAAAAGTGATCCCCCTGGACTCATTACCTGTCTCTTAGCCTGTGCATTTGCCGGATCACCGCGTTCTGATCGGCAGATTACCTTCAAAAACATTATGCGCATTCGCATCTCTTTTGAAAAAACCGCCGCCATGCGTTTCACCGGGCACCTCGATCTGCACTGTGCCTGGGAACGCACGTTCCGCCGGTCGGGGCTGCCGCTGGCCTACAGCCAGGGTTTTAACCCCCACCCGCGCCTGAACCTGGCCGCCGCGCTACCGCTTGGGTTCACCAGCCAGGCGGAGTTGATCGACGCCTGGCTGGAAAACGACCTGCCCTTGCCCGAGGTCATGGCTGCCCTCCAGCCAGCGCTGCCACCCGGGTTGCATATCCTGGATATCCAGCCGGTCGACGATCGCGCTCCTGCCCCGCAAACTGAGGTAGAGGCATCCGAATACACGCTTACCCTGTTAGAACCCTGCCCCGATCTGGACACCCGTTGCGCGAACCTGCTCGCTGCAGACAGCCTGCCCCGTCGCCGCCGCGATAAAGACTACGATCTGCGCCCGTTGATCCTGGCCCTCAACCTGCTGCCTGAAGACGAGCAAGGGCACCAGCGCCTGTTCGCCCGCCTCTCCGCCCGCGAAAGCGCCACCGGGCGCCCTGAAGAAGTGCTCGACGCCCTGGGGTTTCCCCCGAACGCCGCCCGCTCCCATCGCACGGCTTTGCTCTTCCGCACACCCGTCTCTGCTTCCTGACCCGAGCGCCTGATTCCTGATTACTCATCGACAGATTACCTTTCCTAAAAACTATGGGCCTGTTACTTTCCCTCTCCTGCGGCTTCCTGCCTGTCCTGTTTTTCGCCTGGATTGTGTACTGGTTCGACCGTTATGAAAAAGAGCCCAAGCTGCTGTTAGGTGGGGTCTTCATGTGGGGCGCGGTATTCGCCGCCGGCGCGGCCTACACCATCAACACCTCGCTGGGCACAGGAGTTTACCTGTTCACCCACTCCGAGGCCGCCACCGACATCGCCACCGGAACGCTGATCGCCCCCATCGTCGAAGAGATCCTCAAAGGTCTGGCGGTGCTGGTCGTCTTCCTCTTTGCCCGGCACGAATTCGACTCTATCCTGGATGGCATCGTCTATGCCTCCATCGCCGCCCTGGGCTTCGCCGCCACAGAAAATACCGTTTACATTTATCGGGATGGCTACCTGCAATACGGTTATGCCGGCTTGCTCCTGCTGGTATTCATCCGCGTCGTACTGGTTGGCTGGCAGCACCCTTTCTACACGGCGTTCTTCGGCATCGGCCTGGCGGTCAGCCGTCTCCAGCGCGGCGTAGCAATCAAATTCGTGGCCCCATTGACCGGCCTGATTGTCGCCATCTTTGCCCATTCACTGCACAACACCCTGGGCACCTACATCGGCGGTGGGTTTGGCTCGCTGGCCGGGGCCTTCATCGACTGGAGTGGCTGGATCTTCATGTTTCTGTTCGTCTTGTGGGCCGTCTACCGCGAACAGCAGATGATCTCCAATCACTTGCGCGAAGAAGTCTCGCTGGGCTTGATTTCCCCCCTGCAATACCGCACCGCCTGTTCAGCCTGGAGGCAAGGCATCGCCCGTTTCGGCGGCCTGTTCAACGGGCGCTTCCAGGCCACCCGGCGCTTTTACCAATCCTGCGCCAGGCTGGCTTACAAAAAAGAACACCGCCGTACCCTGGGCGAAGAGGATGGCAACAGCCGCGTCATCGAGGGCCTGCGCCAGGAAATTGCCCGCCTGGCCCCCTTCGCCAACGCCTGATTTATGGTAAAATATACCCCGCATTGAGTGCCCCCATAGCTCAGTGGATAGAGCGTTGGCCTCCGGAGCCAAAAGCGGCGGTTCGAGTCTGCCTGGGGGTACCTGAGAAGACCCATCTCGAACTACGTGACATCGCACTGGAAGAATATTTGGAATTGTCACGCTTAGATTAGCGTGGCGACTTGCAGAGTTCCCGGGCGAATGGCTACGTGAAAGTTCGAGATGTGCGCTTTAAATGCTCAAATTCTGCTGGCAGAATCCAGAAGCAGTTCAACCCGGAAAAATTCTCCTTCCTTCCGGGATGTAAATTTAAATTTCTTGAATAAGTGAAGCATGCCCGCATTGTCCTCGAGCACATACGCATAGACTTTCTTTATCCCACGATTTCTGGCAATTTCCAACACATACCGCGTCATCAGGGTGCCCAAACCCTGTCCCTGCCACGGATCACCAATCACAATGGCGTACTCGGCTGTTTCGTTATAAGGGTCAGCGATGAGCCTGACAACACCGGCCATTTTTTTCTCGCCTTGTTCGGTAAGCTCGGCAATGATCGCCATCTCCCGGTCGTAATCAATCTGGGTATAACGGATCAACATTTCATGGGTCGCTTCCTGCAACGGGCCAAAAAACCGGAAGCGCTTTGTTTCATCAGAAAATGTTTTAAACATTTCCGACTCCATTTGTTCATCTTCCGGCCGGATGGGCCTGAGCAGCACCGACCTCCTATCCTCCATCTGGACGGTCCTTTCGTACTCTTTGGGGTACGGACATATCACCAGATGAGAATATGGCTTGGCGGTTTTTCCGGCGATATTTTCATCCAGAATAATTTTGGCATCCAGAACCATGCCCCCGTCTTCGTCGACGACAAACGGATTGATGTCCATCTCGCTGATTTCGGGGAAATCCATAACCAGGTAAGCAAATTTGTATAGAAGGAATTGTATCGCTGCCACATCCACGGCTGCCGTACCGCGGTGCCCTTTCAGCAGCGTCGATATTTTCGTCCCATCGATCAGCTTCTGAGCCAGGGACATATTCAACGGTGGGATGCCAATATTCGTATCTTTAAAAACATCAACAGCCATCCCGCCCATGCCGAAAACGATCACCGGTCCGAAAATCGGGTCCTTCTTTGATCCGATCAGGAGCTCGTGTCGTTTCTCAATCATTTGTTCGATGTACGCCCCGAATATCCGGGCATCAGGGACGCGTGATCGTACGGCATCCATTATTTTCTCATACGCCGGATCAATTTCCTCTTCCGTCCGTATACCGGATACGACCCCTCCAACCTCTGCTTCATAGATAATGTCCGGCGACACGATTTTCATGACGACCGGAAACCCGATGTGTGCAGCCAATGCCCTGGCCTCTGCCAGGTTCTTTACCGGTCCGCCTTTTGGAACTGGAATATCATAATTCTTCAAGATTTCTTTGGTTTCCGGTTCCGTCAAAACGAACCTGCCAGACGAGGCAATGTCGTTGATGATTTTCTTGTTGATGCTGGTATGGGGGGCAAATGCATGCGGTATGGTTGCCGGGGTCTCGTTCAGTAGTTTCAAGTTCCGCTGATACTCAACCATATTCAGGAATGATCTGACTGCATCTTCGGGTCTCTCGTATGCCGGTATTTTCCCTCGCTCAAGGATACGCCGGGCTTCTGCCACGTCATCCTCGCCCATAAACGCAGCCAACAAGGTTCTATATGAATCTTTGGTAATTTCCACCAAATCCCGGGCGACAGGAGCCGCGTCCGTCATCGCCTGGGGAGTCAGAATAGCCAGGACACCGTCGACATTCGGGTCCCTCAGACATGCTTTCAGAGCTATTCTGTAGCGCGCCGGATCAGCATCACCGAGAATATCGATGGGGTTCCCCCGGCTCCAGAAGCGGGGCATCTGTTCGTCCAGGTATTGCATCGTTTTAGAGGACAGCTCTGCAAGATTGCCCCTCTGATCGATGAGGGCATCGGTGGCAATAACTCCCGGTCCACCGGCATTGGTGACGATCGCCAATCTGTTTCCATTCGGCCGTCTCTGCATAGACAGGGTCTTGGCACAATCGAACAATTCGGCAATACTGCCAACCCGAAGTATTCCGGCTCGTTTGAATGCGGCATCAAATATCTGATTGTTGCCAGTAATACTGCCCGTATGGTATAAGGCGGCCTTGGCGCCTTCCCGGCTCTTGCCAACTTTGAGCACAATGATCGGCTTTGTACGGGCAAAACTCCTGGCCGCGCTCATAAACCTGCGGGCTTGAGACAGGGTTTCCATGTAGATGAGAATGGCCTTGGTTTCTGGATCATTTCCGAAATAATCGATCAGGTCATGAAATCCAATATCGACCATGTCCCCAATGGATACGAAATAGGAAAACCCAACGTGTTCCTTTACCGACCAATCGAGAACTGCGGTACATAGCGCGCCGCTTTGAGAAATAAATGCTATCCCGCCCTTATGCGGCATCTTCCGTGAAAAGCTGGCGTTCAAGTTCAGTTTAGGCCGGATAAAACCCAGACAGTTGGGGCCGAGAAGTGCCATGTTATTTGACACCACGGTCTGCTGTATTTGATCCACCAGCCCGTTACTCTCTTCGCCTGTTTCTTCAAAACCTGCGGCGATCACAATCGTCGAAAGGGCTCCGCTTTTTGCGCACTCCTTCAATAGTTCTGGAACCGTGTTTGCCTGTGTGGCAATAACAGCCAAATCAACCTGTTGAGGGACGGCGGCTATATTCGGATAAGCTTTTATGCTCTGAACCACGTCTCGTTTAATATTTACTGGATAGACCGGTCCGGCAAAACCGTTGGTGATCAGGTTTCTAAAGAGTGAATACCCGACGTGTCCGGGGGTATCGGATGCACCGATTACGGCGATGGATTTGGGATTAAACAAGGTGTTGAGCTGTTTGATATTCATAATCTATGGTAGCTCTTCTTGACTTATTTGGCTGAAAGGCGTTTTGCGTGGCCCAAACCTGACAGGTCTTCATGATAACGCCGGACCATTGTGCGCCTATCAAGACCTTTCAGGTTTGCAAGCAACTTCTTGGGGTTTTCATCGATTATATCGCATTACCGTTTCCGCCAAAATTCACTTGTTGCCCCAATAGCAAACTATCCCACGTAGTTCGTTCGAGTGAAATTCGTGCAGGGGCGCTGTTATAATGAGGTAAAATTGCATCCATTCCAAAGGTGCATAGATGATTTTCCGTAGCCCAGATTGGCAAGCCGCCTACGACTTTGTCTCTGAGAAATTATCCACACAGTTGCCCGAGGCATTGACTTACCACAGCCTCAACCACACCCTGCAAGACGTCCTGCCTGCAGCGGAGAGGCTGGGCAATATGGCCGGCCTGGACGACGAGGCGCAGCTTTTGCTCAACACCGCCGCCCTGTACCACGATATTGGATTTACCGAACAATATCATCTGCACGAATCGATCAGCGCCCAGATTGCGGCGCGCACTTTGCCCCAATTCAGTTACAACGCCGGCCAGATCCACGAAATCGAAAAAATCATCCTGGTTACCCGCCTGCCCCAGACCCCGCACAGCTTGCTCGAAGAACTGATCTGCGACGCCGATCTCGATTCGCTCGGACGGGATGACTTCTTCGCCGTCAGCCATAGTCTGCTCAAAGAACTGCGCACCCTGGGCGCCAGCCTGACCCTCAAGCAGTGGTATGAGCGGCAATGGAATTTTCTATCCGGCCACCGCTATTTCACCCCTTTTGCCGAGGGGCTGCGTGGAGCGGGGAAACGGGCCAATATTGCTACCCTGGAGAAACGCCTGGAAAGCCTGGATGGCAGCGAAATGGAACCGCTGGCCTGATGCTACGATCTTGTGCGGGATGCACAGCAAATCGCGTACCACCATGTGAGGAAAATCAATGACCAAAATCACTTTTATCGGCGCCGGCAGCACTGTCTTTGCCCGCAATCTATTGGGGGATATCCTCAGCTTTCCTGATCTGGCGGAGAGCACCATCGTATTGCACGACATCGACGCCGAACGCCTGGGAACTACCCAAAAAGTCGCCCTGCGGATCGCCGAAAAACTCGGCGCACATCCTACCGTGCAATCGACCACCGATCGCCGCGCCGCCCTGGATGGCGCAGACTATGCGATTAACATGATCCAGGTAGGCGGTTACAAACCGGGGACCGTGATCGACTTCGAAGTGCCCAAAAAGTACGGCCTGCGCGCTACTATCGCCGACACGCTTGGCGTAGGCGGGATCATGCGCGCCCTGCGCACCATCCCGGTCATGCTCGACATGTGCCGGGATATGGAAGATGTCTGCCCGCAGGTGACCTTCCTCAATTATGTCAACCCAATGGCTATGAACACCTGGGCCGTGGCGCGCGCTTCAAAGATTCGCACTATCGGCCTGTGTCACAGCGTCCAGGGAACGGCCATGCAACTGGCGGAGGACATCGGCGTTCCCTACGATGATATTAACTACCTGTGCGCCGGGATCAATCACATGGCTTTCTACCTGAAATTCGAGCGCAACGGAGAAGACCTGTATCCCATGATCCGTAAGGTGATCGAAGATGGTAGAGTGCCCGATTGGAACCGGGTGCGTTACGAAATGTTCTCCAGGCTGGGATACTTTGTCACCGAATCGAGCGAACACTTCAGCGAATACGTGCCCTGGTTCATCAAGCGCGACCGCCCCGACCTGATCGAGCGTTTCAATATCCCCCTGGACGAATACATCCGTCGCTGCGAAGTTCAGATTGCTGGCTGGGAGTTCATTCAATACCTGATCGATCACCCCGAAATCTCTATCCCCGGGTTGCGGGCGATGATGGCAGAAAAAGCCAGGGAAAATCCCTACCTGACCAGCGAATTTATCGATAGAGTCATCCAGGAAGCGGAAGCCCTGCTAGCCGGGCAGATCGAGCGCAGCCACGAATATGGCTCTCTGATTATCCATTCCCTCGAAACAGACTCGCCGCGCGTCGTGTATGGCAATGTGATGAACCACGGGTTGATCGACAACCTGCCAGAGTGTTGTGTCGAAGTCCCCTGCCTGGTCGACAAAAATGGCATCCAGCCGGTGCGGGTGGGCAAGCTGCCCGTGCAACTGGCGGCATTGATGCAAACAAATATCAATGTGCAGGCTCTTACCGTAGAGGCCGCGCTGACCGGCAAGCGAGAACTGATCTACCACGCCGCCATGCTCGACCCGCACACCGCCGCCGAGCTGAACCTGGATCAAATCTGGTCGTTGGTGGACGATCTCATCGCTGCCCACGGCGACTGGCTGCCCCAATTTAACTGATTTTTGTAGAAGAAGCAATCTGCACTCGAACGGTGGGTGCGCCGATGATTTTTCGACGCACCCACCGTTTTGATTCATGGCAAATTTCACAATTGCCAGAGGCATTGCAAAAAGCAATACATTTGAAAATTGTTAAATTAATATACAGAATGTTTTGCCAAACCTTGACAATATTGGGGGGAATCGTGTTATACTTTGGGCCGCGAAAATTGGGTAATTAATATCTTGATTATCGTCATTATAATCGACCTGACCCGTAAGCATCATTAACTATCCATAACAGGAGTGCCCACAATGTCTAAGAAAGTCCTCTGTGTCTTGTCCGAATTTGGTTATTGGGGCGAAGAGCTGGTCGGTCCGCTAGAGGTCATCGATACCCGCGGTTACCAGACGACCTTTATGACCCCCAAAGGCAAGCGGGCGCATGCCCTGCCGCCCAGCATGAAAGCCGGTTACATGGATCCCCCGCTTGGCAAGTGCGTTACCGATGAGTATTTTGCCTCCAAGACTCGTGAAATCGACGCCTCTACTCGCCTGGACAACCCCATCAACCTGTCCGCCTGGTTCCCTGAACGACCCTATTTCAACTCCACAAACTTTGGCCACGAGTTGGAAGCCTATTACAACGCTCGCGACAAGGCCTGGAAAGATCTGGAGCAGTACGATGCTCTCTTGTTAGTCGGCGGCAGCGGCCCAATCGTCGACATGGTCAACAACCAGCGCCTGCACGATGTCATTCTCGGTTTTCTGGCCCAGAATAAACTCATCGTCGCTGAGTGTTATGGCGTGGCCTGCCTGGCTTTCGCCCGTGAATGGACGGACCGCAGGAGCATCATCTGGGGCAAGCACGTTACCGGGCACGCCCTGGAATACGATTACAAGGATGGCACCGGTTTCCTCAACACCGATTTGAACATGGGCCCGCCGCCTTACCCGCTCGAATTCATCCTGCGCGATGCTACCGGGCCGGATGGGCAATATCACGGCGGCGTAGGACGCACCTTGTCCACCATCCTGGATTACCCCTTCCTGACCGGGCGCTCCACCCAGGATTCGCACCTGGTCGGTGAGCTAATGATCGAAGTCCTGGAAAACGGCCTGCGCCGTTATGGTTGGTGATCCGTCTACCGGCCCCAATCCACCGTCCCAACCGTTTACCGGAGAAATCATGACTTTCAAAACAGGACGTTTTGCCATCGTCGAACAATTCCTGGCCGATGGGATGCGCTACATGTTCGGCAATCCCGGCACGGTAGAGCAAGGTTTTCTGGATGCCTTGTGGGATTATCCGGGAATGAAGTATATCCTGACGCTGCAAGAGTCGATCGCGGTGATGGCTGCGGATGGTTATGCCCGCGCCACACAAAAGCCCACGTTGGTGCAGCTTCACAGCTCCCCTGGAATAGGCAATGCGGTTGGGGCGCTTTACCAGGCCAGGCGCGGTCATTCACCTCTGGTGGTGATCGGCGCAGATTCTGGCTTGAAATACATGAACATGGACGCTCAGATGGCGGCCGATCTGGTCGCCATCATGGAGCCGGTCACCAAATGGTCCACGATGGTGCTTGACCCCGCCTCGCTGCTGCGTGTTCTGCGCAGGGCAATCAAGATCGCCGCTACCCCGCCCATGGGGCCGGTGTACGTCTGTTTGCCGGCGGATATTTTGGATGCACCCGTCGTTGAACAGGTATATCCAACGTCGATCCCCTCCACCCGCGTTTCTCCTGCGCCGGAACTGGTACAGCAAGCCGCGCAGATGCTGGCAGATGCTTCCCGGCCCATCATCTTCGTAGGCGATGGGGTCGCATACTCAGGCGCCCAGGCAGAACTTGCCCGGGTCGCCGAGTTATTGGGGGCCGAAGTTTGGGAGGCCGATTCCGGAGAACTCAACCTGCCTTACGATCATCCACTGTACCAGGGGATGACCGGCCACATGTTTGGCAAGAACAGCCTGCCGATTACCTCGAAAGGCGACGCGAACCTGGTGGTGGGTACCTACATGCTGCCCGAAGTCTATCCCGAGCTGGGAGATATCTATGCTCCCGGGGCGAAAGTGATCCACTTCGATCTCAACGGTTACGAGATTGCCAAGAACCACCCGGTAAGCCTGGGTGTAGTAGCCGATCCCAAGCTAAGCCTGGATGCGTTAGCCATAGCCCTGGATAAACTCATGTCTTCTACCCAAAAGAAGGCCGCCCGCGACCGCGCAGACGAAATTGCCCGCCAGAAAAAGGACCGGCTCACCGCTGCATTGGAAGCAGATCGCCAGAATCGCGACCGTGTACCTATGCGTATGGCGCGTTTCATGGAGGAACTGGCTCCCCAATTGCCGGAGGATGCGATCATTTTTGACGAGGCCCTCACCAGCTCGCCGGCCGTGGTGCGTTATTTCCCACCCACCCGGCCGGGGCATTACTTCCTTACCCGCGGTGGTTCGTTAGGCGTCGGTTTTCCCGGTGCGATCGGCGCCAGATTGGCCAATCCAGACAAATTGGTGATCGGGTTCAGTGGAGATGGCGGCTCGATGTATACCATCCAATCATTGTGGACCGCTGCCCGGCACAATATCAACGCCAAGCTCGTGGTCTGCAACAATGCTTCTTATCGTCTGCTGCAATTGAACATTGAGGAATATTGGAAGGAGAACAGCGTTCCTCGTCACGATTATCCCTTGAGTTTCGACCTTTCTCATCCGCCTCTGCGTTTTGACGAGTTAGCCCATTCGATGGGTGTAGCCAGTGCACGGGTGGAAAAGCCGTGGGAGATCGGCCCGGCGATCAAACAGATGATCGCTCATCCTGGCCCGTTCCTGATCGACCTGGTTTTAGAAAGCGACACCCACCCCGAACGCGTCGGAAACACTTGCGGGCAGTAAACAGTCTCTCCCGTTGATTGTCGGACCACAAAGGAGGTACATGGTGGATGCACCTGGAAAAGCTTTCTACAACCGGCACGTAATCTTCCTCGAGAGCAAGGATATCGAAGGGTTGATCACGAACCAGTATGCCCCAGACGCCGAACTGATTGGTTTCGATTTCGCCGTTAAGGGACACGACGCGCTGCGGAAACATTTTGAGGGATACCTGGCCCGCCTGGGCGATTTAAAGATCATGTCTACCGACAAATTCACCGAGACAGAAGATAGCATCTTCTTCGAAGCGACAGTGCGTATTCGCGGCGGTGAGGCGCGAGTTTACGATGCCTTCGTGTTGAGGGATGGCAAAGCCACTCACCAGTTTACCGGTCTTCTGGGTTTCACACCGTCCAAAGACAATTGATTATTGGCAGCGACATGAAGCGACCCTTTTGGCGATGCAATTACGACTAATTTGATGATTATTACCACAATACAGAATACAAGGAGTTGTGTATGAGCAATCCAATCACGCTGGAACAGATCAGGACTTTTGTAGCCGCCTGGTATCAGGCGCTGGATTTTCATGTCCCGATTGAACAGGCCTACACACTGTTAGCAGATAAAGACCTGAACATCCAATTCCCGGATGGCGATATCCGTGATTTCGCCAGCTTCAAGAAATGGTACGACCGGGTCACTAATCTGTTTTTTGACGAGAACCACTATGTCCAGACGGTAGAAGCCAAAATTTCCGGCGACGAGGCCGTTTTGGATATCGTCGTCGGCTGGCAGGCCAGTTGGTGGGAACCACCCGCGGCCAAGAGCAAGCGTGTTTCGATGGATGCCACCCAACGCTGGACGGTGCGTCGCTCGACCAAGAACGCTTATGGCCTGGAGATCGTAACGTATAACGCGACCGTCGAGCCGTTCAAGTACGCCCCCGGTTTTGCCAGGTTGTAGCTGGCGCCGGATGCTGAACGGCAATAACCTTATTCATGGATCATGACGAGGAGATATATAGATGGATAACACGCAACTGGTTTTCAAGATGTACGATTACTTTGGTAAGGGTGATATGGAGTCCATTAAGAGAGAGGTCTTCCACCCGGATATGAGCTGGACCATGCCCGGCCATCACCCGCTTTCCGGGCGCATGGAAGGCGTGGACGCCGTGATCGCTTTCTTCGGCGCCCTCTTCCAGGCAGGCATTACCGTGGACAACGTTCACTTTGGTGTTCTGGATGATGGCACTGTGGTCGAGAAGCATACCGGTCATGGCAAGATCGGCGACGAGGAGTTTGTCTTCCCCACCTGCACTTCTTACGGCATCAAAGACGGCAAGATCTTCGAGGTCCGTGTCCACACCGGCGACCAGCACACCGTGGATCGCTATATGTGGTCTATGTTCAATCTCAAAGACATCCCGGCGCGCCTGGCTGAATAGGAGGCCTGCAATGTCTACGATACAGGCTGTCGTCACACCAGAACACGTGCTGAAAGCCTACGGGGCCCTGGCATCTGGAGATTTTGAGCGCATCAAGGAATACTGGGATGAAAATATGGTCTGGCAGGTGCCTGGTCACAACCGCCTGTCGGGCTGGTATCACGGCCTGAACGAATTTCTGGCCTTCATGGGCGAAGTAGGCCAGCTTTCCGGCCGCAGCTTCAACATGCAGCCGATTGCAGGTCAGGTGATTGTCACCGGTGAATATTCCGCCGACCTGACCCGCAACATGGGTCATCGCGCTGAAGAGCCCGAGAAGACCATGGATATTGAAGTGGTTCACGTTCTGCGTTGGCGTAACGGCAAAGTGATCGCCGGTAAAGGCGCTATTTTCGGTGACGGTACGACAGAGTACGACCAGTTCTGGTCACGCTCACCAGTCGTTACCCCACCCAGCCACTAAACGTTCCACATCGATCAGAGAAAAGGAGAACTCTCATGCCAATCATTACCATCCAGGCAATCGAGGGCGTGGTGCTCACCAGCCCGGAACAGAAGCGCGAACTGCTTCAAAAAATGACCGATACGTTCATCAGCGTAGTCGGTGAAGTGGCCCGCCCTTACACCTATTGCATTATTCAGGAAACGCCGCTCTATGAGTGGTCTATCGCTGGCCGTCCGTTGCCCGACCTGCCATTCCTGTATGGTCCTGAGTATGCTGAGATGCACCGCAACGCCAACCAGATCATGCGCAATTTCGTAGAGGGACAAGCCAGCCAACAGCAGGGCGATGACAAGACATCTCACGCTCAAGATATCTGGGAAGGCGGCTAGCCCGTATCTCTGAGTGATGCAATTCCTCAGGGATTTTTATGGCCATTCGCCTGGGGCGAGACTGCCTCGCCCCAGGCGCTAACCCACCAAGCTAAGTATTTATCCGTTTATCGTTTACCGATCACCGGTGCCAAGGAGAACATGGATGGCTGCAGCCTCAATTCAACTCGTGATGCAGAAGGGGCCTGACCCGGGCCAGGCTTTTGATTTGACAGGCGATGAAGTAACAATTGGCCGGGAAGTGGGAAATACGATCGTAATCAACGATCGGGGGATGTCGCGCCGCCATGCGCGGCTATATGCCCAGGCAGGCGCTTATATTTTGCAAGATTTGGGATCCACCAACGGCACTTTTGTAAACGGTGAAATTCTGCAAGGTGAGCGAATTTTGCAAGCCGGAGATCATATCGCCCTGGGGGAGGGAGTCATTCTGGTTTTCCAGTCGCAGCAATACGATTCCCAGGCCACGATGGTGCTCACCCCTGGCGCTACAGTGCGCATGTCATCACAGGATATCAAGCAGGCCCTGGCCGAAGCACAAGGGGTGAATAAGGCAGAAGAACACCGCGCCTTGTTCACGCGCTGGTTCGATGAACTATGGAACAGAAAGAACTACACCATTACGCAGGAACTGGTGCATCCTGAGTTCACGGCCCACGGCGCCGGCGGGCAGGATATTAAGCAGGGCCCGAATGGCGTGGCAGACCTGGTGCGCACCTGGCACGTGGCTTTCCCGGATGGCCGGATGACCATGGATGACATTATTACCGAAGGCGAGTACTCGGTGATCCGCATGACCTTCCGCGGCACACATCGAGGCGATTTCTACGGCATTCCGGCCAGCGGAAAACCGGTCGTTGTGACCTCGATTGGCATCGACCGGGTAGTGGATGGCAAGATCACCGAAGGCTGGGGGGAGCTCGATATGTTAGGCATGATGCAGCAGATCGGCGCCATTCCGGCGCCGGGCCAGGCAGCAGAAGCGCCTGCACCTGCCATGCACACGATCCAGGCGGCTGTCACCCCGGACCACGTACTGGCGGCTTATGCGGCGCTGGCATCTGGCGACATCAATCGTATCCGCACATACTGGGCAGACGAAATGGTCTGGCAGGTGCCGGGTCACAACCGGCTTTCCGGATGGTATTACAACCTGGACCAGTTCCTGGCCTTCATGGGACAGGTGGGCGAAATGTCCGATCACAGCTTCAACATGCAGCCCATCGCCGGCAAGGTGCTCGTCACCGGCGATTATTCGGTGGATCTCACCCGCAATCGCGGCCATCGCAAAGGCCAGCCCAACAAGACCATGGATATCGAAGTGGCCCATGTCTTGCGCTGGCGACACGGCAAGGTCATCGCCGGCAAGGGCGCCATCTTTGGCGACGGCACGGAAGAGTACGACCAATTCTGGTCGAATTCACCCGCGGTGACCCCGCCGACCCATTAATCTCTCAACAGGCTGTAGGGGCAGGGCGACCCGCCCTTTCATCCGACATCCAGGAGGAAGAGATGTCCATAGAGCAGAACAAAGCCATCATGCGGCGCATGATCGAAGAAATCTGGAACCGGGGCAACCTGGCAGTGGCCGACGAGTTATTCGCCTCAGAACACACCAGCCCCAGCGCACCTGGCTTGCCACCCGGTCCTGAGAGCGTGAAGATGCTGGCAGGCATGTTCCGCCAGGCCATGCCCGATTATCACATGAACATCGATATGATCCTCGCCGACGAAGAGAAGGTGGCTGCCCGTTTCACCCAAAGCGGCACCCACAGCGGTGCCGAGTTGATGGGCATGAAACCCAGCGGAAAGAAGGCTACCTGGACCGAGATCGGCGTGTTACGCATCCATAATGGCAAGATCGTCGAGAGCTGGTACGAAGTGGATATGCTCAGCATGATCAATCAACTATCCGCGCAAGGATAGATCGGTAACGATAGGAGACACATAATGGCAGAAGAAGTAAAAAGCTCCGAATGGGCCGAGAGAATCTGGGCTGGAGAGTTGGATCCTGGTCTGGGCCAGGCCGAAAAGAATGTTGAACTCGTCAGACGGTTTTTCGAGGAAGTATGGAATAAGGGCAACTTCAGTGTTGTAGATGAGTTGCTGGCCCCCAATTATGCGGATCACAGCTTGCCCCCTGGAGCGCCACGCGGCCGCAACGGTTATAAGGCTTCGGTGAACATGTTCCGCTCGGCTTTTCCCGATATCCATTTTAGCCTCGACCAGGTACTTGCTGAGGGAGATCGCGTTGCTATTCGCCTGACCGGGCGCGGTACACATCGCGGTTTGTTTATGGGCATCCCCCCTACCGGAAAAGAGGTCTCGTTTGGTGGCATGACCTTTATCTGCCTGGAGAATGGAAAGGTTATTGAGCGCTGGGGCATCTCGGACATACCAGGCCTGATGCAGCAGTTGGCAGGGGGAGCAGGCCAGCCGCCGCCGGCCAGTTCTCGAACCCCTTATGACCATGTTTCGATTGTGAAGCCAGAGGAGAGTAAATCCACGACGCGTGTATTGGGAGTGACTAACCTTTGCAAAGCTACTAAAGATGATACGCGTGGTATTTATTCTCTCTTTGTTTCAACGGTTCCGCCGGGCGAAGGCGTGCCCATTCACACACACCTGAAAGAAGACGAGGCCTATTACCTCCTGGATGGTGAGTGGGAAATGTATGACGTCACCAACAATGAGACCCATACTGTTGGTCCAAATTCATATGTGTACGTGCCTATGGGTACCGATCATGGTTTCAAGAATATTAGCAACCGCCCGGGACGGCTGGTTCTAATAATCACCCCTGGGGGGTTGGAAGGGTTTTTCGAGGGCATCGGACAGGTCATCGATGACCCACAAAATCCCCCACCGCCTCCTGCCGGCCCGCCAGACTTTGCCAAAGCCGCCCAGGTTGCCGCGAAATACAACATCACTTTTGTGGTGCCTGAGGGATAAGGATAGATCAAGATGTCGGATATCGCCAAGACCCTTTACCGTAATTTTGTAGAAGAAGTCATTAATAAGGCCAATTATGCCCTTATCCCAGAGATATTTGCCGAGGACTATCTGGATCACAATGCCCCGCCCGGAGCTCCAGTAGGTGGCTTTGATGCGATCCGGGCTGTGCCGATTATGTTCCGCGGCGCTTTTCCCGACGTGCACTTCGTGATCGAAGATATGGTCAGTCAGGGCGATTGGGTTGCTACCCGCGTCACAGGCCGCGCCACCCACCTGGGTCGACCGTTTATGGGCATCGAGCCGACCGGGCTGCGCGCAACCTGGTCTTCGATGGGCTTCTTTCGCGTGGCCAACAACCGCATTGTAGAACACCATGGTGCACCAGATTTGGGAGGATTGCGGCGCCAACTTACCCGAGAAATCAGGCCCGGCACTCTGGACTACAACCGTTTCGTCGTAGCACGGTACGTCTACGCAACCAATATCGGTGATCTGGATCGATTCGACATATATGTCGACCCGAATTTTATTGACCACAACGCCTTGCCTGGACAAAGACCCGGTATCGAAGGTCTCAAAGAAGCTTACCGGATGTTTTCTGCCGCCTTCTCTGATTTATGGTACACCTTTGAAGCCCTGGTCGCTGAAGAGGATATCGTCTTTGGGCGTGGCGTTATCGAAGGAAAACACACCGGCAATTTCATGGGCGTGCCGCCAACAAACCGGGTTATCCGTTGGACAGGAACACGCTCGTTCCGCATTCGAGATGGAAAAGTCACCGATGGTTGGATCGACCTGGATCTGTTTGGCTTGATGATGCAATTGGGCGCTATCCCGGCTCCGACCCAATCACAGGATTAATTGCTTCGCGGTTGGAGGATTGAATTTATGTCGCATGTAGAAGAACACCAGAAATTATTTGAACGCTGGTTCGAAGAATTGTGGAACAAGAAGAATTACGCCATCACCCAGGAGTTGGTCCATCCAGAGTTCACCGCGCATGGCGCCGGCGGGCAGGATATCAAGCAAGGGCCGAATGGCGTGGCAGACCTGGTGCGCACCTGGCACGCCGCTTTCCCAGACAGTCATATGACCATGGACGATATCATCACCGAAGGCGACCTGTCGGTCATCCGCATGACTTTCCACGGTACGCACATGGGTGATTTCTATGGAGTGCCACCGAGTGGCAAGAATGTGGTTGTCACCTCGATTGGCATCGACCGGGTAGTGAATGGCAAGATTACCGAAGGCTGGGGGGAGCTGAATATGTTGGGCATGATGCAGCAAATCGGTGCCATCCCGATCCCGGGGCAAGAACCAATGCACAAGATCGAAGCGGCGATCACCCCCACCCATGTACTTGAAGCTTACAATGCCCTCGCCTCTGGCAATATCCAAAGCATCAAGCAATATTGGGCAGATGACATGGTCTGGCAGGTTCCCGGGCACAACCGGCTTTCCGGCTGGTATTACAGCCTGGATGAGTTCCTGGCGTTTATGGGGCAGGTAGGTGAAATGTCCGATCACAGCTTCAACATGCAGCCCATCGCCGGCAAAGTGCTGGTCACCGGCGATTATTCGGTGGACCTCACCCGCAACCGCGGCCATCGCAAAGGCCAGCCCAATAAGACCATGGATATCGAAGTGGCCCATGTCTTGCGCTGGCGAAACGGCAAGGTCATCGCCGGCAAGGGCGCTATCTTCGGTGACGGCACGGCCGAGTACGACCAATTCTGGTCGAATTCACCTGCGGTAACCCCGTCGACTCACTGAACAAGGAGAGAATGATGTCCATAGAGCAGAACAAAGCCATCATGCGCCGCATGATCGAAGAAATCTGGAACCGGGGCAACCTGGCAGTGGCCGACGAACTGTTCGCCCCGGAGCACACCAGCCCCAGCGCTCCTGACCTGCCACCCGGTCCTGAGAGCGTCAAGATGCTGGCAGGCATGTTCCGCCAGGCCATGCCCGACTACCACATGAATATCGACATGATCGTCGCCGACGAAGAGAAGGTAGCCGCCCGTTTCACCCAGAGCGGCACCCACAGCGGCGCTGAGTTGATGGGCATGAAGCCCAGCGGCAGGAAGGCCACCTGGACCGAGATCGGCGTGCTGCGCATTCAGAGCGGCAAAATCGTCGAGAGCTGGTACGAAGTGGATATGCTCAGCATGATTAATCAACTGACGGCCCAGGGTTAGGAGGAATAGATGGCTAACCGTGTTCCGAATGCCAACTCACAAGTCTTTTCCCCTACATACGCCGAGCGCGTGTGGTTGGGTGAAATGATCCCGCTGGAAAAGCAAGGTCTTCCCGGTGGTCACTTTTTATCGATCAACGAGATGAAAGACCTCACTATACACCTGTTCGAAGAAGCCAACCGGCAGAACCTGGATGTTTTTACCGAGCTTCTTGCGCCAGATTTTGTCAGTTATGGCGGCGCCGGCTTCCAGGATTTACATGGTCCCGAGGCCTTCCGCCAGTTGTATCTTCAGTTTCTCGCTGCGATCCCTGATCTACAATTCCGCGTCGATGGCCTTATCGCCGAAGGCAATATCTGTGCAGTTCGCGGCACGTTGGGCGGCATGCACCAGGGCAATTTCATGGGCTTTGCGCCCCCTACCGGCCGGCGTCTCTCCTGGACCGGCACGGCGCTGTTGCGTTTCAACGCGCAAGGCCTGATCGACGCCCGCTGGCAGGAATGGGATGGGCTGACGGTGATGCAGCAAATGGGTGTTATCCCTACTCCGCCAGGCGGCGACACCAGGCTGCCCGATCCGGTACCGCCGCACGTCGTTGGCGGGCGCCATACCTCGCCATCGCAGAACAAAGCTATGGTACGCCGCTTCCTGGATGAAGTCTGGAACAAAGGCAATCTGGCCGTGGCCGATGAGATATTCCACCCCCAGGCCACCAGCCCCAGCGCGCCTCAGCTTCCCCCCGGCCCCGAGGCCGTTAAGATCCTGGCGACGATGTTCCGCCAGGCCATGCCTGATTATCATATCGAGATCATCGAGCTATTGGCCGATGGCGACCAGGTGCTGGTATGGTTTACCCAGAGCGGCACCCAGCAGGGTGAGCTGATGGGTATCCCTGCCAGCGGTAAGAAGGCCACCTGGGGTGAGATCGGTATCCTGCGTTTCGCCGGTGGGCAGGTGGTGGAAAGCTGGTACAACGTGGATATGTTAGGCTTGATGCAGCAGCTTGGCGTCGGCGGCGGCGTCAGTGTTGGCGCATAGCGGCAAATAGATAAGGAGAAAGCGACAATGCCCAGCTCAACGAACGAACAACACGAGATTTTACTGATCCGGTGGTTTGAAGAACTCTGGAACAAGAAGAACTACGATGTCATCACGAAACTGGCCCATGACGAGTTTGTCGATCATGGCGATGGGAGCCAGGATGCCAACCCTGCGGCGGGTGGAGCTAACCTGTTAGCGAAGCGTGGCCCACAAGCCGCAATTGAGGTTGTCAAGACCTGGCACGCGGCATTCCCAGATGGGCGGATAACGCTGGACGAAGTCTACACCGAAGGCGACCGGTCGGTATTTCGGGCTACTTTTCGCGGTACGTTCACCGGACCATTTGCAGGTTTTCCCGCAAACGGTAAAAAGGTCGCTGTCACGGCCATAGGCATCAATCGCATCGTAGATGGCAAAGTGATCGAGAACTGGGGCGATCTCAACATCACCGGCGTGATGCAGCAAATTGGTGCCCTCGCCGCTTCGGATTAACAGGAGTACATGCGCCAGTTCGCGCCTGGTCAGTTTATTTGAGATTGTGGAGAAGATGGAATGACAATCGAAGACAACAAGGTTCTAATGCAGCGGTTTGTGGCAGAGTTTTGGAACAATCGCAAACTCGAGACGGCTGAAGAGCTCTTCGCCCCAGAAGCCCGTTATCCTGGCGAACCTGGCCTGCTCCAGGGTTCTGCTGGCATCAAGAAGAAAGCAGAGACCGTATTGGCCGCATTCCCGGATTTCAAGGCGTCCATTGAGTTTATGGTAGCCACCGATGACCGGGTAACTGCATATTTGACAGAAACTGGCACACAGCAAGGCACGTACCTGGGTGTGGTCTCCACAGGTAAAA
Organism: uncultured Anaerolinea sp.; assembly: GCA_964595435.1. Classification (GTDB taxonomy): domain Bacteria; phylum Chloroflexota; class Anaerolineae; order Anaerolineales; family UBA4823; genus RBG-16-57-11. Next base: position 145,498 of record CAZQQJ010000012.1, read on the forward strand.
AGGCTTCCTGGACCGAGATCGTTTCCTTCGAGATCTCGAGGGGTAAAGTCGTCACCGGTTGGATGCAAAGTCAGATATCCAGCGCGCTGCGCCAGCTCATGCCCACAAACGACGAAATCCTTCGTCTGTATTACCAGTATGCCAATGCTGGTGATTGGGCTTCGTGGTGCGATTTATTCGCCGAGGACATGATCATGGATGAGCAGTTGGCCGGGCATATCGAAACCCTGGCGACGTTGCGACCAATGATGGATGGCATGGGCGTGATGTACAAGAAGTTTCAAAACGTCCCCAAGCACATCTTTACCAATGGAGACGAAGGAGCTGTGGTTTCGCACATTTCCGCAACCAGCGCTTCCGGGGTGGATATCGAGGCGGAGGTGATGAATTATTTCCGCTTTGCCAATGGCAAGATCTCCTATATGTCGAATTTCCATGACAGCAAACCTTTTGCCCCGCTGTTCGAGAAAACGCCGTCCAACACCGACCTGGTGTTTCGCATGTACGATTGTTTCAGCAAGGGCGACATGCAAACCATCAAGAGCGATCTTTTCCATCCCGACATCATGTGGCGGATGCCCGGTCACCACCCCTTGTCCGGCGTGATCCGGGGCGTAGACAGCGTGATCGCGTTCTTTGAATCGCTCTTCAAAGCCGGCATTACTGTCGATAACACGCACTTCGGTGTGTTGGATGACGGCACGGTGGTTGAAAAGCATCTTGGACACGGAAATATCAATGGCAAGGAGTTTCTCTTCCCGACCTGCACCACCTACGGCATTCGCGACGGCAAGATCGCCGAAGTTCAGGTGCACACAGGCGACCAGCATAGCGTAGACCGCTATATGTGGGAGCAGTTCAAGCTCAAGAATATTCCCGCTCGCCTGTCGATCCAGGCATGATATAGGAGTAATGCAATGATTATCGTATCAAAATCTGGTGAACAGTACACATTGCGGAATGGCCAAAACCGCATTGGCCGCGGCGAGGATTGTGATTTTCGACTGACTGCCAGCGGAGTATCACGCCATCATGTGATCGTTCGGTGGGATGGTGCAAAAGCCCAGGTTATGGATTTGGATAGCACCAATGGCACCTTCTTGAACGAGCGAAAACTGGTTCCGTACGAATACTCGGATCTCAATCTCGGCGACAGGTTAGAGCTTGGCACCGGCGATAACGCCGGGCAGTTAAGGCTTGAGACGGAGAAATCCGCCCCCGCGGATGTCGCCTCGGCTGCTACCGTGATCATGGCGCCTTTGAAGCTGCAGAAGACCGATTATGACTTCATTGTCATCGGCGCCGGCTCGGCCGGTTCAGCGGTAGCGTATCGCCTCAGCGAAAACCCTGACGTCCGGGTATTGGTAATCGAGGCCGGGGGAACGGATATACCGCCTAACATGGAAAATCCTTCTGTCTGGTTTACTTTGCTTGGCTCGCAGTATGACTGGGGCTATACCAGTGTACCTCAACCCGGCCTGAACGGGCGGCAAACCTATGAGCCACGCGGTAAGGTGATTGGCGGCACCAGCCAGCTTTATCTGATGATGCACATTCGCGGCCATTATTCTGACTTTGACAATTGGGCGTATAACGGCGCAACAGGCTGGTCGTATAAAGAGGTTTTACCTTTCTTGCAGAAATTAGAGGACCAGGAGGACCGCACCAGTGTTCTGGTTGGCCAGGGTGGGCCGTTGAGCGTGATCAACGCCAAGAATCACAGCCCAAATATCTACTCTAAATTGTTCATTGATTCTTGCCTGGAGCTGGGTTATCCCTACACCGAGGATTTCAATGGCCCTCAAATGGATGGCGTCGGCTGGCATCACATCAACATCGGCCGGGATGGCAAGCGCGCCAGCACGGCCATAGCCTATTTGCTCCCAGCTCTGAAGCGACCGAACATCACCCTGAGCGCCAATTCTCAGGTCACCCGCTTGCTCTTCGAGGGCAAACGCTGCGTGGGCGTCGAGTATGTGCAAGGTGGCGCGCTCAAGACTGCCCGGGCAAACCGCGAAGTGGTCGTCAGCGGTGGCGCATTGGAATCCCCGCATATCTTGTTAAATTCCGGTATTGGCAAAGCCGAACACCTGAAGGAATTCGGCAAGCCCGTGGTTGTCGATCTGCCCGGTGTAGGCGAGAACTTCCACAACCATGTACTTACCGGCGTCATCATGGAAACCAGGGATCCAGTACCCCAGGGGAACCTGAATCTTTCTGAAGCCGCTTTGTTCGTCAAATCTGACCCTCGTTTACTCGGCCCCGACCTGCAGTTCAATCTGGTGCATGTATCGTTCGATATCATCATCGGCCAGGATTACCCGAACTCGATCTCCATCCTGCCGGGGTTGCAGCGCCCTCTGTCGCGCGGCTGGGTGCGCCTGGGCAGCAGCGACCCGTTGGAGAAGCCATTGGTCAATCCCAATTACCTGGCCGAAGAAGCGGATGTACGCAAGATGATCCAGGCCGTGAAGATCACCCGCGAAATTTTTGCCAGCCAGGCCTATTCCAGTTATCTGACTCGCGAGCTACTGCCTGGCCCGGATTATAAGACCGATGCTGATTTGCTCGAGTTTGTACGCAAACGCTGCGACTCTTACCACCACCAGGTTGGCTCATGCAAAATGGGCATCGACTCGATGGCCGTGGTCGATCCAGAGTTGAAGGTTTATGGCGTCGAAGGCTTGCGCGTGGCAGATGCCAGCGTGATGCCGGCCGTCGTCACTGGCAACCCGCATACCGCCATCGTGATGATCGGTGAACGTGCTGCAGATTTCATCAAGAAAGATTACGGCGTTTAGGTAGTCTTCAGCAATGAGTGATCAGTGATCGGCCAATCCTTTGCGATCCCGGTTACTGATTACTCACATACCGATTATCGATTACACATTGATCGATCACCACTCTGAGGAAGATAAGCATGAAACTGCAAGGCAAGAAGATCGCCGTTTTGATTGAGGGCGATTACTACGAGAAAGAGATTTTTTACTATGAACACCGCTTCCCCGAGGAAGGGGTTGATCTGCATTTCCTCTCCCGCCTGTGGGGCCAGCCCTCATTGACCTTCTTGGGCCATGAATATAAGGCGCCCTTCTATTGTGACAAAAGCTTCGAAGGGATGAGTGACGAAGAATTGCGCAGCTATGCGGCCATCATCGTCCCATCAGGCATGGTTTCCGACCGTCTGCGCTACACCGAAGATGTGTGCCAGCTTCCCCCGGCCACGCAGTTCTTGAGGCGAGCTTTTGCAGAGCCAACCATCCTCAAGGGCATCATCTGCCACGGCATGTGGCTGGTTGCCCCTGCCCCTGAGCTGGTGCGCGGCCGCAGGGTGGTCGTGCACAACAATTTATATGGAGACGCAATCAATATGGGCGCCATCTACACTGACCGAGACGTGGTGGTGGATGGCGACTTGGTCACCGGGCGCACCGGCGGTCACTGTCACCTCTTCGCCCGCCAGATCATCGACCTGCTTGCCGCGCGCGGGTAGGTGTGGGTCTCAAGACCTGCGCTTAAGGATTGCCCAATCCCCGGGCGCCCAGGCGCCTGATTACGGATTACCCATCAACCAATTACAGGAGTACCGACATGCCCTCAATTCTTCACCATATGGCTATTGCCTGCAATGATCCACTGCTCATCGAGCAATTTTATTCCAAATATTTCGGCTTTCGCCGTGCACGCGTCATCCCTTTGGGGGATGGCACACAGATTGTGTTCCTGAAGAACGAGAACGCCTATCTCGAATTGTTCCAGGCCAAACAGGCGCGTCCCCTGCCTCACGCTGTCGCAGATGGCCCCTGGTACTCCGATTGGCGCCACATTGCCTTCAAAGTGGATAACGTGGATGCAAAACTGGCCGAGATGGGCAAGGACGTGATCATCACCCTCGGCCCATTCGACTTCGACGCCTTCATCCCTGGCTGGCGCACAGTGTGGGTTTCCGATCCCGAAGGCAACATTGTTGAGATCAGCCAGGGTTATGTGGACCAGGACAACCCGCCCGCTTTTCCCGGGCGTTAGGGATCATCCCTTGCATTCAGCGCCTCAGCACCCGCGCTCCGGGTGCCTTAAGCCTGATGACAGAATATCCATTATCGCTTACTGCTCACTGATTCATTGAAAGGATGCTCTCGTGAACCAGATCAACTTTACATTTTCAGACACGATTGCCGGGTATGTGATCCAATACGATCGCGAGACAGACTCGTTTGGCATTCGCACCAGCGGCGGCCGCGAGTATCAGGTCCGCCTCAAAGGCAATACCTATGCCAATCTGGTGCGTAACCTGGGCGAACCTTACCAGGACGCCACCGGCCAGATGCGCAACATGCTGACTGCAGGTCGTTACCTGTTTGTTTACGGCATATTCTATCCCGAAGGCGGAGATAACACTTTTGAAGCGCAGTTCATCAACTTCGTGGGACGCCGCCCGGATGAGTACGTGGTAGAACGCAGCACCTGGTGGGTCGACCAGATTCGCGAGCTGGGTGATTTCTACCTCAAAGCCCAGTTTCGTGGTGAAGCGGTGGATTACAAAAATTACCGCACCAAAATCGCCCTGACCGGTGAAAAGCCGACCGATAACTATCGCCAGGAAACCGATACTATTTCTCGCCTGGTGTATGGTTTTGCCTCGGCCTTCTTGCTCACTGGCGACGATCGCTACCTCGAAGGCGCAGAGAAAGGGACTGAATACCTGCGCGAGCACATGCGCTTCTACGATGTCGATGAAAAGATCGTCTACTGGTATCACGGCATCGATGTGAGTGGGCAGCGCGAAACCAAGGTCTTCGCTTCCGAATTTGGCGATGACTATGACGCCATCCCGGCCTACGAACAAATCTACGCCCTGGCTGGCCCTATCCAGACCTACCGTGTCACCGGCGATCCGCGCATCCTGCGCGACGCCGAGCTGACCATTGACCTTTTCGACCGTTTCTTCCTGGACCGCGATAAAGGCGGTTATTTCTCCCATCTCGATCCGATCGCCCTCGATCCGCAGAGCGAATCGCTGGGCGCCAATCGCGGCAAGAAAAACTGGAACTCGGTCGGCGACCACGCCCCGGCTTACCTGATCAATCTATGGCTGGCGACTGGCGAAGACCGCTATGCGCGTATGCTGGAGTACACCTTCGATACCATCGTCAGGTACTTCCCCAATTACGAGGAGAGTCCCTTCGTCCAGGAAAAGTTCTACACCGACTGGTCGCACGATCGCACCCACATGTGGCAGCAAAACCGTGGCGTCGTCGGTCACAATCTGAAAATTGCCTGGAACCTGATGCGCATGTACAGCTTAAGACCCAAGCCGGAGTATGAAGCCGCTGCCCGCAAAATTGCTGAAGTCATGCCTGCGATCGGCGGTGACCAGCAGCGCGGCGGCTGGTATGACGTTATGGAACGCATGCGCGCTCCCGGCCAGGAATGGTATCGCTTCGCCTTCCACGACCGCAAAGCCTGGTGGCAGCAGGAGCAGGGCATCCTGGCCTATCTGATTTTGAAAGGCGTGTTAGGAGACGAAGAATATCTACGCATTGCCCGCGAGTCATCCTCCTTCTACAACGCTTTCTTCCTGGACCACGATGATGGCGCGGTCTACTTCAACGTATTGGCCAACGGCATTCCCTACTTGATGGGTACGGAACGCTTGAAGGGCAGCCATTCGATGAGCGGCTATCACTCCTTCGAGTTGTGCTACCTGGCCCAAACCTATACCAATCTGTTGATTACCGGCCAGCCCCTGGATTTGTACTTCAAGCCCTTACCGGGTGGCTTCAAGCGCAATATTCTGCGCGTCCAACCCGATATCCTCCCCCCAGGCGGTATCCAACTCAGCCAAGTATGGATCGACGGCGAGCCTTACGATAATTTCGATCCCGCCGCCCTTACCATCAAGCTGCCCGATACCAAAGAACGCGTGAAAGTCCGCGCCAGGGTCGAGCCAGTGAAATGATCGTTGATTACAGACTACCGATAACTGATGATGAAGAGGTTTTGTAATGGAAGTTAATATTCGCACGCAGCAAAGCGCTGGCCATGAATCCGTCGAAGTGGTACAACTGGTTGGTGATCTGGATGGCAGTACCGCCCCCGTCGCTCAAGAAAAGATCCTGCCCCTGGCTGGACCTGGAGCACGCGTGATCCTCGACATGAGCCAGGTCGGCTACATGTCCAGCGCCGGGCTGCGCATGCTGCTGGCATTGTATCGCTCCATTGCTGGACGAGGCGGTAAAGTCGTACTCGTAGGCCTATCCACCGACCTGGAAGATACCATGTCACTCACCGGTTTCATGGATTTCTTCCAGCGTTTCGCCACCCTAGATGAAGGGCTGGCGGCCCTTCAAAATTGATCGCCGATGATGGATCGCAGATAACTCAACTATGGAGCGAATCGACGCATACCCAACCCACGAATTCCAGGGCTACAAGCTGCGCCCGGGTAAACCCTTCCCCTTCGGCGCCACCCTGGTGCCCGGCGGCGTCAATTTCTCGATTTATTCCAGTCACGCAACTGTTGCCTGGCTGGTACTTTTTGAAAAAGGCGCAACGCAACCGCTGGTTGAGATCCCCTTCCCCGACCAGTTCCGCATTGGCAATGTCTACTCCATGGTCGTCTTTGACCTGGATTTCGAGAACATCGAGTACGGCTACCGTATGGAAGGGCCGTTTGACGTCCAGCAAGGCCATCGCTTTGATCGCTCGAAGATACTGATGGACCCCTATGCCAGGGCGATTGGCGGGCGGGATGTATGGGGCGCCAGCCCTGACTGGCTGAATATGTACCAGCACCGCTCGCGCCTGGTGTTCGATGACTTCGATTGGGGCGATGATCGCCCGCTGGAAATCCCCATGGAAGAGCTGGTGATCTACGAGATGCATGTGCGCGGTTTCACTCGCCACCCATCCTCGGGGGTTAAATTCCCAGGCACCTTTGCCGGCATCCGCCAGAAGATGCCCTATTTGAAGGAGCTGGGGGTTAATTGTATCGAACTGATGCCGATTTACGAATTCGACGAGTTCGAAAACAGCCGTTCACATCCCGATACAGGTGAGTTGCTGGTGAACTATTGGGGTTACAGCACCGTCGGGTTCTTTGCTCCCAAAGCCGGCTATGCCGCGACGGGCAAGTTGGGCATGCAGGTCGACGAACTGAAGGCGATGGTCAAAGAACTGCACCGCAACGGCATTGAGATCATCCTGGATGTGGTCTTCAATCACACCGCGGAAGGCAATGAAAATGGCCCTTATATCTCTTTCCGTGGCCTGGATAACCAGGTCTACTACATGCTTACCCCCGAGGGTTATTACTTCAACTTCAGCGGCACAGGCAACACCCTGAACTGCAACAACCCCGTCGTGCGCAACATGGTGCTCGATTGCCTGCGCTATTGGGCCGCCGAGTACCACATCGACGGCTTCCGCTTCGACCTGGCATCCATCCTGGGGCGCGATCCGTGGGGTGCTCCGCTTTCCAACCCTCCCTTGCTGGAAACTCTTGCCTTTGATCCTATCCTGGCCAAATGCAAGCTGATTGCCGAAGCATGGGACGCTGGTGGGTTATACCAGGTAGGTTCGTTCCCCGCTTATGGCCGTTGGGCCGAGTGGAACGGCAAGTATCGCGATGGCATCCGCCGCTTTCTCAAAGGCGAGGCCGGCCTGGCCGGCGATATGGCCCAACGCTTGCAGGGATCGCCGGACCTGTACGCCACGCGTGGCCCAACGGCCTCGATCAACTTCATCACCGCCCACGATGGCTTTACCCTTAACGACCTGGTCAGCTACAATGACAAGCACAACGAGGCCAATGGTGAAGGCGGCCGGGATGGCGCCAACGACAACCACAGTTGGAACTGTGGATGGGAAGGGCCGAGCGATGATCCAGGCATCCGTGGTTTGCGTCGCAAGCAGATGAAAAACGCCATCGCTTTGTTGATGGTCAGCCAGGGCGTGCCGATGATCCTGATGGGTGACGAAGTTGCCCGCACGCAATGGGGCAACAACAATGCCTATTGCCATGACAACGAATTATCCTGGTTCGACTGGAACCTGGTCGACCAAAACGCTGACCTGTTCTACTTTTTCAAACACTGCATCGCTTTTCGTCACGCCCACCCCACCCTGCGCAATCGCTGGTTCCTGACCAACCAGGATCGTGTGGGAAGCGGCTACGCCGATATCACCTGGCACGGGCTCAAAGCCTGGCAAGCCGATTTTTCGGCATCCAGCCGGACCCTGGCTTTCATGCTGGATGGGCCAAACGCCCGGGGTGGGGCGCAGCGCGACGATACCATCTACGTCGCCATGAATATGCACTGGGAGAGCCACTGGTTCGACCTGCCGGCATTGCCTGCCGGTTTGCAATGGCACATCTTTGCCAATACTGGCGCTCAAGACGGCCTGCATAGTTTCGAGCCAGGCCAGGAGCCGCTCCTGGACAACCAGGGCGGCCTGATCGTAGCCGATCGTTCCATCGTCATCCTGGTTGGCCGGTAAATATATCAGGCTGAATACGGTTGATAGTAAGCAGTATATTCACCCCGGCCACCTGATACCTGACACTTGACACACTACAGGAGAACCTCACATGTCCTTCAATATTTCCTCTGAAATCAGCAATGGCATCGCCCGCATCACCCTGGCCGGCGAATTGGACGCCAGCGTCGCCGGCCAGTTCCGCGACGAAATCGAACGCATGGCGACCGAGAAGCCCCGCCGCCTGGTATTGATCATGACCGATCTGGATTATATGGCCAGCGCCGGGTTACGCGCCCTGGTATTTGCCAAACAGAAAATGGGGGCCGCGGTGGATATCTATACCATCGGTGTGCATGACGCCGTATTGGAGACAATCGAAATGACCGGTTTCCAACACAGCGTGATCATGCTGGAAACCTATGACACCGCCGTCATCGAAGCCTGATTGAAACCATGTTGTGCTCATTTGGGCCATTTCATCGCCCGATGAGTTGATCGCCCAAATGAGCGCACAAGGTAACACCTATGGAATCACTCACCGTACCCGGAACTTTAGACTCGCTCTCGGCAATCCGCAACTTTGTCAAGCAAGCCGCGGACCGGGCCGGTATTGATGGCAAACGCGCTTACCGTCTGCGATTGGCGGTGGACGAAATTGCCACCAATATTGCGATTCATGGCTACCAGGAAAACAACCTGGTTGGAGAGATCAAAGTTTACACCATTCTGGATGATGAGAGCCTCGTCATTCGCCTGGAAGACACGGCACCTTTGTTCAATCCGCTCGGGCATCCCCGGCCAGACAACCTGGATTTGCCCATCGAGGCTCGCCCATATGGCGGTTTAGGAGTTTACCTGGCAGTACAAAACGTTGACCGCTTCGATTATGAGTACGTCAACGGCTGTAATCATAACATTTTGACCCTGACCAGGACCGACCCCTTACCGGCCGACAGGAGTAATCCCCGTGAGTCTTAGCCAATCGGCGCATACCCATCCCACGCGCCTGCTGATTACGGGTGGGCTGTCTCATCTACGGGAAGTGTTATCGCAGCAATTTAAGTGCGCCAATTGCCCGGTGGTCGTGGTGCCAGATACGACTGAAGCGATGGATCTCCTCCACCGCCGCGTATTCGACCTCCTGTTCCTGGGCACCGACCTGCCTGAGGCCGCCTCTCAACCACCACCCCAGGCATCTGCCGAGGATGCGTCGATTGGCCTCGACCCGCTGGAAATGTTGCGCCGCTTGAAATCCGACGCCGCCTTGAGCAGCCTGCCGGTGATCCTGTTCGCCGAACAGGACCATGCCAGCCGCCTGGCGGCTGGTATGGCTCTGGGCGCCGACGATTATTACTGTGGCCCCTGGACGACTTTGCCTGAGATCAGCCATCCCACTCAAAGTTCCGCATCCCAAATCGCGAGCTCGGCGGCGCGCTTGTTGGAAACGCGTCTGGAGTTCGTCCTGGACCGCAAGCGCCAGGACAACATCGAAGAAGAGATGCACAACAGCCAGCGACTGGCCAGCGATATGGTCAACGTCATCCTGCCCCTGGGCCTGGCCCTTTCGGCGGAAAAAGACTTCAACCGCCTGCTGGAGCGCATCCTGCTGGAGGCGCGCGCCCTGTGCAATGCCGATGCCGGCACCCTGTATTTGCGCACTGAAGACGACCTTTTGCGCTTCGCCATGGTTTACACCCATTCACTCCACATCGCCATGGGCGGCACCACCGGTATCGAGGTGCCCTTTGCGCCCCTGCCCATGTACGACCCCTCCACCGGCCAGCCCAATTACCAGAATGCCGCATCCCACGTCGCGCTCGAGGGCCATTCCATCAACATCCCGGATATCTACAGCACCACAGAATTCGACTTTACCGGGACGCGCGCCTTCGACAGGCAGAACAACTACCGCACTATCTCCAGCCTGACAGTTCCACTAAAGGACCATGATGACCGCGTCATCGGTGTGCTCCAGTTGCTTAATGCCAAGGATCTCGAAACCGGCGAAGTGATCCCGTTCAGCCCTTACCTGCAACGTGTCACAGAACTGCTCGCCTCTCTCGCCGCTGTCGCATTGATCTACCAGATGCTCATCGAGCGCCAGAAAAAACTGACCAAGATCGAGCAGGAAATGGAAATCGCCCGCAAGATCCAGATCGACTTCCTGCCCGGCCACATTCCACAGCCGGCAGGTTGGGCTATTGCGGCCAGTTTCCGCCCGGCGCGCCAGGTAGGAGGCGATTTCTTCGATGTTTTCCACCTGCCCTCGGGCCATCTCTGTTTCATTATCGCCGATGTTTGTGATAAAGGCGCCGGAGCGGCCATGTTCATGGCCCTGATCCGCAGCCTGGTGCGTGCCTTCTCTGAATTAAGTCCCATCTATGGCACTGCTCCCAATACCACTCCCGGATCTGCCATATCTACCCACTTATCCAGCGCCGGTCAATTGACCTCTTTGCTCAAAGACCTCACCGTGTTGAACACTATTGTTCTCACCAACAACTACCTGGTTCTAAACCACGGCCAGACCAACATGTTCGCCACCATGTTCCTGGGCGTCCTGGATTTGGCTTCCGGGCAGCTCTCTTATATCAATGCCGGGCATAATTTCCCCTACCTGATGGGTTCGCAAGGCGTCAAAGAACGCCTGAAATCCACCGGCCCAGCAGTAGGCATGCTCCCCGGCGCTAATTTTTCCATCCTTCGCACCCAGATGGATCCGGGCGACTTCATCTACCTCTTTACAGACGGTGTGACCGAAGCTCGCTCGCCTTCTCGCGAATTGTTCGGTGAAAAACGACTGCTTCCCTTGCTCGAAGAGCCTTTCGGTTCCCTGGATGAACTGTTAGGGCGCATCGAAGCCCATCTCACCTATTATATCGACACCGCCGAACAATTTGACGATATTACCATGTTAGCCGTCCGGCGCGCCTGACTCGATCACCCAACCGACTTACCTGCCTACCTCAAGGAGATTTTCTAGTGGATATCCATCAAGCCAGCATCCTGATTATGTCAGAGCACGAGGAGCATTGTACTTTTCTTTCACAAACCTTACGCGCCATCGGTCACGAGGTGACTCTGACTCAAACCAGCGCCGAAGTACTGGAAGCGCTTCAATGCTGCTTGACGGGCGATCCCGACTTTGACCTGGTGATATTGGATGGGCACCGACCGGATATTTTGAAAGACATCCGCTCCCGCCACCTATGCGATGATATCCCAGTGATCGTCGTCGTGGCTGAGGACGAGATGGATATGGTCGAGTCTTATATCGATATGGGCGCCAAAGATTACCTGACCACCCCGCTCAACCCGTTGCTGACCCAGGTCCGGATTAATGCCTGCCTGGATGAGAAACGCTATCGCCAGCAGGTCGAGGAGCGTGAAAAGCTGCTCAAGATCGAGCGTGACCTGCAGATTGCCCAGCAGATCCAGTTGAGCTTCCTGGCCAACGAGCTGCCCCAGGTCAAAGGCTGCGAAGTGGCCTCACGCTTTTATCCGGCCCGCACCGTGGCTGGCGACTGGTACGATGCCTTCTTTCTGGCCAACAAGCGCCGCCTGGGCATCGTCATCGCCGACGTATGCGATAAGGGCCTGCCTTCGGCGCTTTTCATGGCCCTGTGCCGCAGCCTGATCCGCGCCTTCGCCCAGCAAAATTACAGCCTGCGCTGGATGGATAGCGCCCTTTCCGGGCTGATGGATAGCGAAAGCGACGAACGCCGGCGATCCTTGCCCTCCACCGGCACCACTGCCCTGCGCGCTGCCGTACAACTGACCAACACCTACATCCTGGAAAACCATACCCAGGCCAACATGTTCGCCACGCTGTTCTTCGGCGTGATCGACCCGGCTACCGGCAGCCTCTCCTACGTCAATGGCGGCCACAACCCGCCGGTCATCCTGGATAAGAACGGCGTCATCAAAGCCCGCCTGAAACCCACCGGTCCCGCCGTGGGCATCTTCCCCGACTCGACCTTCGGGATCAGCCAGGCCGACCTCGAACCCGGCGATACCCTGCTGGCCTTCACCGACGGTGTGCCCGACGCCCACGCCCCGGACGGCAAAATGTTCACCGACAAGCGCCTGATGGAGCTGGTCAGCAGCACTCCGTCTGCTTCGGCCAAGGAACTGCTCGACCGTATCGACGAAGCCGTGCACCAGCACATTTCCACCGCCATCCAGTTCGACGACATCACCATGATCGCCGTGCGTTACGGATAAATTGAGGCAGCGTTTCAATACCGGTGAAGATTGCTGAGGGCTTATCTGCAATCTTCATAACTGGATAAGAGTTCAGGCACGCCACCAAGCAGTGACTGCGATCATGCCAGTGAAATTGGCCGGATGAAAGTAGATGCATCAAGTCCAGTTCTCTACATTTGTACTGCTTCAGGCTGGAGAAATACAATATTAGGTTTATATAATCAATATTTACCCAACATTCAAAAGCGGTGATTTCGCATCCGGAATAATTTCCAGGCAGCTGTAATAGGCGAGCGTCCGCCACACTTTGATTGTGGCGGTTTTTCAACGCGGGGATGCATAATATCAGACAATTGAAAAGCGTGTACCAACCTGCCGCGTGCAGGTGATGTTATATCGTAAGCATATCCCATGCAAGATAAAAACACATCCCAGCCAACCCTCTATCCCGATCTCAACGCCGTCCTGCAAGAACTCGTCGAGAGCATCCAGGCCGTCCTGGGCCAAGACTTCATCGGCGCTTACCTGCAGGGCTCTTTTGCCGTGGGCGACTTTGATCTACACAGTGACGTCGACTTCGTCATCGTCGTCGAGCAGGAATTGTCCGGTGATCCAATCCAACTTCTGCAAGCCATGCACGCCCGTATCTATGACCTGGATTGCGCCTGGGCGCAGCACCTGGAAGGATCGTATTTTCCCAGGGATATCCTGAAAAGTTGCGCTCGACGCGGGGAGCAGCTCTGGTATCTCGATAACGGCAGCCGTTCGCTCGTCCGGTCGGTGCATTGCAATACCCTGGTCGTCCGCTGGGTGCTACGCCAGCATGGCATCGCCCTGGCCGGCCCTGACCCGGCGAGCTTGATTGACCCCATCCCGGCCAGCGCCCTGCGCCAGGAGATGCTGGAAGGTCTGCAAGCCTGGGGGCAGCAAATCCTGGCTGACCCGGGCATCATCAACAACCGCTTCTACCAGACCTTTGCCGTCCTGCATTACTGCCGCGCCTTGCACGACCTGCACACCGGAACCTGCGGCTCGAAGCGCGCCGGGGCAGAATGGGCCAAAGCCAACCTGGATCCATCCTGGACAGACCTGATCGATCGCTCCTGGGATGGGCGTCCAAATCCGGAAATCTCCGTCCGCCAGCCCGCCAATCCCCAGGACCTAGCCCGCACTTTGCAGCTCATCCGGTATATAATTGAAGCCAGCACACAAATAAATGACACATCAATATGACGATTCCATCGAACCAAACATCGGGGTTTCCCCCAAAATGGCTCTTCTGCGCAGGATGTAGTTTTCTGGCTTTTGCATTCAGGATTTTCAAATAACGGAAGTTGATCTGCAAAAATGAATATCTCTTCTACTGTCCAACTACGCGACGTTTTGGAACATGATCTGCCCATCTTCTTCGAACAGCAACTCGACCCCGAAGCCGCCCAAATGGCCGCATTTCCATCCAGGGATCGAGAATCGTTCATGGCGCACTGGAGAAAGATTTTAGCGGACGAAACCATCGCCAAGCAGACCATCGTCTTCGACGGGCAGATCGCCGGTAACATCGTCTGCTGGGGACAGGATAACCAGCACCAGGTCGGCTACTGGCTCGGCAAGCCCTACTGGGGCAAGGGCATTGCCACCCGCGCGCTGGCGCAGTTCTTGAACCAGGTCAAGACACGCCCTCTCTATGCCCATGTTGCCAGGCACAACGTTGCCTCCCAGCGTGTCCTCGAAAAATGCGGTTTCACCTTCTATGGCGATGACGACGAAGAGTTAATTTTGAAGCTGCTATAACGCCAATCGCTCAATTGCCTGAGCACCCGAACGCCCAATTACTCAGCCTATGATGATCCCATCACTCATCGACTGATTACCCATCGACCCATTCCCTATCAATCAACCAAGGAGAGACAAATGAAAATCTATATCACTGCCGACATCGAAGGCGTCACCGGCTCCACTTACTGGGACGAGACGGACCAGACAAACCCCTACTATGCTGAAGCTCGCGAGCAGATGACCGCCGAAGTCGCCGCCGCCTGCGAGGGCGCTTTGAACGCCGGGGCAACCGAAATCTGGGTCAAAGACGCTCACGGCTGGGGCCGGAACCTGTTCCCCGCCAGACTGCCCCGTGAAGTGCATCTCGTTCGCGCCTGGAGCGGCCATCCCTTCGCCATGATGCAGGAAATCGACGAAACGTTCGACGCTGCGTTGGCCATCGGCTACCACTCGCGGGCCGGTTCCGGCGGTTCACCGCTGGCGCACACCATGACCGGCAACATGATTTACTACAAGATCAACGGCCAGTATGTATCGGAATTTGTCATCAATTCTTACACCGCCGGGCTGGTGGGCGTGCCGATGGTCTTCCTCTCCGGCGACGCCGGGCTTTGCCAGGAGGCGCAGGCGTTTCTCCCCAACCTGACGACCCTGGCTGTCATGTACGGCGCAGGCAATTCGACCGTCAGCATCCACCCGCACCTGGCCGTCGAAAACATCCGCACTGGCGTGGAAGCTGCCCTGAAGTCAGATATCTCGAAATGTCGCGTGCCCATGCCGGATCACTTTTCCGTCGAGCTACGCTACAGGAAACACGCCGACGCTTACCACGCCAGCTTCTACCCCGGCGTGCGCCTGATCGAGCCGCACATCGTCGGCTTCGAAGCCGACGATTATTTCGAAGTATTGCGCTTCTTCGAGTTTTGTGTTGCCTGAGCGCATCAACGTTCGAATGCAACGGGTATATTCGAGAATAATATCAATTGCATCCGGGCGCCGGATCGCAGGATGCGATCCAGATACAATACAACATACAATACGACCTGACCAAAAGCCTATCCGCCGGAACAGGAGCACCGTATGAACAATACATCCATCATTGCCGGTGAAATCGGAAGACAACTCGATCTCAACCTTTCACCGTTCATCCAAAACGTGATCCAATCCCACGAACTTCCTGGCCTGGCCATCGGGGTCGTCGCCGGGAATGAAACCGTCTACGCCAGAGGTTTCGGGCTCAAGCACATCGGCAGCCCGGAACCCGTTACAATGAACACTCTGTTCCACATGGCGTCTATCTCGAAGCCTTTTGTGGCCACTGCACTGGTGCAATGGATCGAGGCGGGCAAAGTACAGCTCGACACGCCGGTGGTTGCCGTTCTCCCTTATTTCAAGTTGGCCGACGAACGTTATCGAAACATCACCATCGGCCTCATGCTCAGCCACATTTCGGGCATGCCCGATGTAGAAGATTACGAATGGGGAAATCCCCAGTACGATGAAGGCGCGTTAGAACGGTTCGTGCGCAGCCTATACCCCAGGAAGATGCTCTCCGATCCGGGAACTACTTTCGCCTACAGCAACATGGCCTTCGAATGTTTGGGCGATGTGATCGCCAAGCTTTCGGGAATGTCCTTCGACGATTACGTGAAGACCCACATCCTCGATCCAATTGGCATGGTAGAGAGCACTTTTCTCAAACCCGAATATCTTCCCGAAAACTGGGCCGCGCCGCACGTCAGAGTTTTGACAGCTTCCGCCTGGGAAGGCTATCCCTACAACCGCATGCACGGGCCAAGCTCGACGCTTCACTCCAGTGCGATGGAGATGTGCAACTGGGCCATCGCCAACCTGGGCCGGGGAAGTTTTCACGGCCAGCGTATCCTGGACCCTACATCTTACGACATCCTGTGGAGACCCCGGGCAGCGCTCGGCGAATGGGAGCCGCCGGATTCCTTCCATCAGATACACCACGTCGGGCTAAGCTGGTTTTTGGGAGAATACCGCGGCGAAGCGATGATCGTTCATGGCGGCGGCGATACCGGCTTCAATACGTATTTTGCGATGCTACCCGACCGAGGGGCAGCGGTTGTTGTGCTTTGCAACCTGATCCCTGCGCCCGTCAAACAAATCGCCCATTGCGCCCTGGATATCTTGCTCGGCTACACGCCGCCCCCCATCCTCTCCTACGCCAGCATCCCGGTTTGCAAGACTTTGCAGGATGCCGGCCTGGATGCCGCCGTTGACCAGTGGCACTCGCTCCAGTCGCAGAACGCCAACGAATATGACTTCAGCCCATCGCAATTCGGCAGCCTGTATAACGCGGTGAGTTTGAACAGAGTCCAGGATGCCGGGCTTATCGCCGGCCTGTGTGCCAGAGTTCTCCCAGAACCCGACCTGCGCGAGATCGAAGACGAGTTTAAGGACTATCCGTCCGAAGCTGCGTTGGCTGTATTGAACGCCATTCGCGGCACGCAATAGACGAGGAAAGCGTGGAGTGCGCAGCGGTTGAGCACTCCACGCCTAAACCCTGGAAACCTGCCTAATCATCGAGCAAAGCCGCAGGCTGTTCCACCTCCACACCCCAACGTACTTCGCCGATGCGCACCGGAAGCACCAGGCGCAGTTTACCGCGGGCGCGTTTCTTGTCTAATCCCATCGCCGCCAGGATACGCTCACGGTCCAAACCAGGCGGGGCCTCGACCGGCAAGCCCAGGCTAGCCAGCGTGGCTTGAATGGTTTGCGCCAGGCCGGCCTCGGCCAACCCCATGCGCTCCGCCAGGCGCGTCGCATGTACCATACCGATCGCCACCGCTTCACCGTGTTTCAGGCGATAGTCCGAAGCCAGTTCGAGGGCATGTCCCAGGGTATGTCCCAGGTTGAGCGAGGCGCGCCGCCCGCGTTCGTAGGGGTCTTCCTGGATGACGCGCACCTTGACCGCCACCGCCCTGCGCACGATCTCGTCCAGGTTTGAACGAACCGCCTGCATGCCCTGGCCGCACAACTCGAACAGATATGGATCGCCCAACACGCCGTGCTTGACCACTTCGGCCAGGCCGTTGCGCAGCTCGTCCTCAGGCAGCGTGCCCAGCGTGGCCGGGTCAGCCAGCACCAATGAAGGCGGGTGGAAAGCGCCTACCAGGTTCTTGCCCTGCGGCAGGTCGGCTCCCGTCTTGCCCCCCAGGCTGGCATCCACCATGGCCAGCAGCGAAGTCGGCAGCGTCACCCACTTTACGCCGCGCAAAAAAGCAGCCGCAGCAAACCCGGCCAGGTCGCCCACCACGCCGCCTCCCAGGGCAATCACCGTGCTGCCGCGCTCCAGGCCCGCTTCCAGGAAAGCCGCCCATAATTGCATCACCGTCGCCATCGTTTTATGTGCCTCTCCGGCAGGGATGGCGACGAGTTGGGCGACATAACCAGCCTGGCGCAGCCCATCCAGAACACGCTGTGCATGGTGCCTGGCAACATTTTGGTCGCTGACCAGCACGAGAGGGCCGCGCAGATGGCGAGCAGAAAGCTCCATACCCAGATCGTCCAGGCCATGTGGGGTAATGCGTACATCGTAGGCTGCCCCCATACCGCTGACCCGGAACATGCCCAATTTCACCTGGACCTGCCAGGCGGCATCCTCCAACGTAGCCGCATCATTAACCAGTTGGAGAGGAAAAGAAGCATAGTGGGCAGCGCGCTGTTCCAAGAGCTGCCCCAGGCGAGCTTTCGTGTCGCCGGACAAGAGCGGGCGACCGTCCCCGCCCCCTTCCAGACGGCTGGTGATGGTTTCGAAGGAGGCCGCCAGGCAGAGCACCTTCCCGGATGCTTCAGCCAGGGCGCGGTTGTGGGCATCGAGCAGCGCGCCGCCACCCAGCGCCACCACCCCTCGCTCCCAATTTAAAACATCCGCCAGGGCAGCGCTCTCTCGTTTGCGGAAACCCGCTTCGCCTTGCGTGGCGAAAATCTCGGGGACCGGGATGCCCGCCTGTGTTTCGATGATCTGGTCCAGGTCATAAAACGGCAATCCCAGGTTCTCGGCCAGGTGATAACCAAGCGTACTTTTGCCTGAAGCAGGAGGGCCGTAGATAAAGATTGTAGATTTTTGATGCCAGATTGAAGATTGGAGGGTAAGGTCGCTCATTCAGGCTAAATTCCTTCTTCGATGAAGACGATTCTATTTCGCAAGCACGATGCGCTTCAACAATTACACAGGTGCAACGCACACAGAACACGTGCAATGCACCGGCCACGCGAAATGATGAGAAGAATCCGCGTCCATCTGCGTCAGCCCGCGTCCCATCAAATAAGGCCTCCGCACCTGCACAACTCATTTGCCAGGATGCAGGACGCGGCCCACAAACAAGATCGCGCCGGTCGATTTGTCCCGGATCAGAAAGATAAACGGCCGGTCCACGTTCAAAACGACCTGCACCGGGTTGATGGCAGCCGAGACTTCTCTCATCACCACGGCGGAAGCCGCCGCAGCTTCGGTGCCCTTTTCATCCACAGCGACAAAAGCCTTGTGGAAAACATCCCCGATGTACAGGTCGCGCTGCCCATCCATCCCAGAGAAATCAGCCTGTTGCTCATCGAACGCGGCGGGCATGCCCATCTGCATCAAGACATCTTTCAGGGCAAAAGGTGTATCAAACTGGAATTTGGGCAGCAACACCATCACCGGCTGCGTCTCAAGGGCATCGATCACTTCTCGCACCTTACCCGCGTCCAGGCTGGCTTCGAATTCGGCAAAGTTGCCGGCATCCGGCACCAGCAAAACCATCGAGCTGGCGCCGCCGAGATAAGGCAACTCCGCCGCCTGGAAGCCTTGCCCGGCCAGGTAGGGGATTTCCCTGGCACGCTCGAAGGACATTAGCGGTACGCTGACTTGCGAGCCATCCAGCAAAGTAAAGGGCGCGTCGCGGGTGTTGATCTTTTCGAAGGGGAACTGCCAGTCGGCTTTGAAATAGATGGCATTGACCAACACCAGGCGGGTATAGGTATCGACGCCGCCCGGCGGGATCAGATCCTTGATTTTATCCTGGGTTTCACGGCTGACCCAGCCATTAATCGCCTGGCGGGCGTTATCCGCTCCCACCTTAAAGTCTAACAAACGCAATCCCGCGCCATAGTCTCGCGCCAGGCCATCCAGGAACTGGGGCAAGAAAGGAAAATCCTGCTGCCCCCACAACGCGTTGACGATATGCAGCGTGAAAGGTTGTTCGTCCCCCTTTGCCTCCTGGCCGCGACCGGCCATCTGTAAATCCAGCGCGTTAAAGGCCGGATGCAGGCGTTCCTGGGGCAAGGTGAAATGCAGCGTTCGGGCCATCTCCTGCTCAGTAAGGTCTTTTGCACCGGCATAAGTCATTCCCAGGGCAATCGACAGGCTGTAAGGCGAAAAAAACAGGTTACCCGGCTGGCTGCGCACCGCCTGATAGAAATCGAGAGCAAAAGCGCTGTTCCCTGCAACCAGTTCATCGAGTTCTGCAGGCGAAACATCGGGACGCATGTTGCGCCGCGCCTGCGATTGCATCACCTTTCCCGGCCCGCTTCCGGGAAAAGAAAAGGCCTGGCAGCCAGCCGACAACAGGCTAAAAAGTAACAGGCTCAATAAGACCCTCTGGCAGATACGAGTGTGATTCATAGCGACCTCCTGGGTCTTAGACGAGTATACCACCGGCCATGTTCCATGAACTTCTACACATCTTCAGGCCAAAAGATATGCGCCTGCCCATCCATCAACAGGTCAGATAGCCTCGCCTGGCGCAGGGAAGCCAGGCGAGGGCGCACCTCGTCCAGCGAATCGCCGCCCAACTTTTCGAGCAAAGCGTCGGCCAGGACAAGGGCGAGCATGGCTTCGAGCACCGGTACAGCGCGCGGCACCGGGCAAAAATCCGAGCGTTCGTACTGCGTGGGCGTCTCCTGGCCGCTGGCCAGATCGACTGTCTGCTGGGGGGCCAGGGTGGTGGCAATGGGCTTCATTGCCGCCCGCACCAGCAGCGGCCCGCCCGTAGTAATGCCGCCTTCCAACCCTCCGGCACGGTGCGTCGGGCGCACCAACCTGCCGCCATCCAGGCGGATCGGGTCGTGTGCTTGCGTTCCGGGCAGGCGTGCATTCTCGAAAGCCGGCCCAATTTCCACACCCTTGACCGCCTGCACGCTCAACACTGCCGCGCCCAGGCGAGCCTCCAGCCGGCGATCCCATTGGGCGTAAGAGCCAAGCCCAGGGGGCAGCCCCAAGGCAACGACCTCGATCAACCCACCCAGGGTATCCCGATCTTGCATGGCCTGGCGAATGCGCGCCGACATCGCCTGTGCCGCCGCCGGATCGGGGCAGCGCACCTCGCTGGCTTCGGCCTGGGCCAGGCGCTGCTCGAAGGGCAGATCGTCGATGCTGGCGCTGACCTCACCGATTGCGCTGACATAACCGCCTACCTGCACCCCAAGCCGGGCGAGCAAATATTTGCAGACCGCCCCCACCGCCACCCGGGCCGCCGTCTCGCGCGCCGAGGCGCGCTCCAGGGCCGGGCGCAGATCATGGTAGCCGTATTTGATTGCCCCGGTAAGGTCGGCATGCCCCGGGCGCGGTGTCGTAAAAGGGGCCACCGCTTTGCCGCGCCATTTGGCATGATCGCGGTTTTCGATCCACAGGGCCAGTGGAGCGCCGGTCGTCAGGCCTTCCATCACGCCGCCTAAAATAAGTACCGTGTCCTGCTCAATTTTCATCCGCGGCCCGGCACCATAACCCTGCTGGCGGCGGGCCAATTCCTGATTGATCATTCCTGCATCGAGCGCCAATCCGGCCGGCAGGCCTTCCAATATGGCAACCAGCGCCGGGCCATGCGATTCACCGGCGGTGAGAAAACGAAGCGTCATCGGTTATCCTCCTTGCTGCCTGCTTCCAACTACCCACTGCTCCAATTGTTCCATTGCCTGGCGGATACGCTGGATGGGCGCAGTGATCGAAATGCGCACATGGCCCTCGCCGCCCGCGCCGAACACAGTGCCCGGGGTGAAGCTGACCGAAGCCTGCTCCAGCGCGCCGACGGCAAAATCGACGCAATTCCAGCCCGCTGGGATGGGCGACCAGACATAAAGCGAGGCGCGCGGCATGCGCGCAGCCAACCCCATCCGGTGCAACGCGGTTACTACCACATCCCGCCGCTGGCGGTAAATTTCGTTGCGCTCGGCCAACCAATCCTGGTCGCCGGTCAATGCAGCAGTAGAGGCCTCCAGGATCGGCAAAAAGTGCCCGCTATCGGCGTTGGTCTTGAGCGTATACAAGGCTCGCACCGCCTGAGGATTGCCCAGCAATGCCCCTGTGCGCCAGCCGGCCATGTTGTGCGATTTAGACAACGTGTTGAACTCGACCGCCACGTCTTTCGCCCCGGGGATCTCCAGCAGGCTGGGCGGGCGCTCACCATCGAAGGCCACCTGCATATAAGCAGCATCGTGGCACACCAGAAAACCGTATTCCTGCGCCAGGGCCACCACCTGTACGAAAAACGCCCGGTCGGCAACCGCAGCCGTGGGGTTATTGGGGTAATTGAGCCAAAGCAACTTGGCCCGTCGCAGGATATCTTCTGGGATGGCAGCCAGGTCGGGCAAATAGCCGCGCTCTGCTTGCAAAAAGAGTTTATAGACTTCGCCGCCTGCCACCAACGCCCCGCGTGTGTACGAGATATAACCCGGGTCTGGTACCAGGGCGATATCTCCCGCATCGAGATAGGCCAGGCTAAGGTGAAAAATACCCTCTTTCGAGCCCAGCAGAGGCAAAATGTCTGCCTCGGGATCCAGATCGACGCCGTACAGGCGTTGGTACATGGTAGCCCACGCCCGGCGCAGGGCCTGTGTGCCGCGGTGCGGCTGGTAAGAATGGGTATCCGGGCGGCTGGCAGAGCGCGCCAGGGCATCGATAATATGCGGCGCGGGAGGCAGATCGGGAGAACCTTCATCCAGGCGAATGATGTCCCGCCCCTCTGCCTGCAAGGCTGCCAGGCGGGTGTTGAGTGAGGCAAAAAAGTGCACCGCCAGATGCGACATTCGTGAAGCAACAGGTTTCATGGTTTGATTTCCGTGTGGGGAGTAATGGGTTATTTGTCGCTGAGCGAGCAAAGGGCCTGCCATCAGGGGGAATTTTTCATTGGGCCATGCCCGGCAAACTCGGCAACGGCCTGGGCCATTGCCTGCCGAGGAACAGACTGGCCAGTCCATTTTTCCAGCGCCAGGGCAGCCTGTTCCACCAGCATACCCAGGCCGTTGCTGGCGTGCAGGCCAGCCCGGCGAGCAGCGCGCAACAGGGCCGTTTCTGGCGGTTTGTAGACCAGGTCATACACGAAGATCCCACCCGGAAAGGGTTGCCCATCCGGCCAGGGGCTGGTTTCTACATCACGATGGGCGGACTCCGTCCGCCCCAACATGCCCGCGGAAGTGGCATTGACCAGGAGAGTCGGCGCAGATGGCAGGTTGTGTATTGTGGGATTAACGTTTTGGAGAGACACGGCTAGAAGATAAGCGCCAGGGAATGATATTTGAAAGCTCTGCTGGAGCGCCTCAGCCTGCTCAAACCGGCGGGCAGCAACGATCACCTCGCAGCCGGCTGCCAGCAAAGCGTAGACCACCGCCCGGGCTGCACCGCCCGCGCCCAGTACCAGGGCAACCATACGATGGGCGGCCTCCGTCCGCCCCAACATACCTATCCCGCCCTCACCCATAACGCGCTGCAAATCGCTTAAGAAACCAGGCGCATCCGTGTTATCTCCGACCAGATAGCCATCCCGGACAAGGATGGTATTTACCGCGCCGATGGCACTCGCTTGAGGCGTCAAATCGTCCAGCAAAGGAATAACCGTTTGTTTGTGCGGGATGGTGACATTCAGCCCGTGTATCTCACCCGCCCGTGCCCGCTCCATCAGTCTTGACAGGTCACGGGTAGCATGTACCCCAGGCTCGACCGGATACAACCGGTAATCGCCCGCCAGCGCCATCTGGCGCAAAGCAGCCATGTGCAGACGTGGGGAAAGGCTGTGCAGCAATGGATAACCGATCAATCCCAACGAGTAGGATTCACCCATCCTGGCACACCTCCGCTCCAAACGATTGCAGCACCTGCGCAAAGTCTGGAAAGGACTCGTGGATGATGGCAGCCTGCTCCACGGTAATCGGCCCGGATGCCGCCAGGCCGGCCACGG
This sequence comes from uncultured Anaerolinea sp., assembly GCA_964595435.1. Taxonomy (GTDB): domain Bacteria; phylum Chloroflexota; class Anaerolineae; order Anaerolineales; family UBA4823; genus RBG-16-57-11. The sequence goes on from CAZQQJ010000012.1 coordinate 169,140, forward strand.
CTAACGACATCGCCAGGCGGTGATCTCCGTGCGGCTGGACCTGGCCGCCAGCGACGGGGAGCCCCCCCTGCACAGTAAAGCCATCCGGGGTTTCGCGAAAATCCACTCCGATGGCGCGCAGTTCTCCGCCCAGGGCTGTGATGCGATCCGATTCTTTATGGCGAAGCTCTTCAGCGTCGGAGACAATGGTGGTGCCCCGGGCAAAAGCGGCTGCTACGGCAAAAGCCGGGAATTCGTCGATCATGCGCACCACGCGTTCACCGCTTACCTGCACGCCCTGTAAGGTGCTGTATCGCACAGTCAAATCGCCGACAGGCTCGCCGCCTTGCTCGCCCCGGTTCGTGATGTCAATGGCCGCGCCCATGTCTAACAGCGCTTCCACCAGGCCGGTGCGCGTCGGGTTAAGGCCCACTCCACGCAAGGTGATCTGCGAACCGGGCGTGATCAGCGCCGCCACGATCAAGAACGCTGCGGCTGACATATCCCCTGGCAAAGTCATGCGTAATGGCGTAAGCGCCAGGGGAGACGGCGGCATGAGACGAGTCACGAATCGGCCGCTGGCGCCAGGCGACTGATCCAGGCGATCAACCAACTGCTCATTGACCACTGCTACGCCCATCGCACGCAGCATACGTTCCGTGTGATCGCGAGACGGGCCTGGTTCGTCAATCACCGTTTCGCCCCTGGCTGCCAGCGCAGCCAGCAACAGGCAAGATTTCACCTGGGCGCTGGCCACTGGCATCGTATAAACCAGCGGGCGCAACGGCATCGATGACGGGCGCAAACGAAGTGGGGCACAGCCGTTGGTGGCTTCGATAGCCACGCCCATCTGCTGCAACGGCTCGACAATACGCCCCATCGGCCGGCGGCGTAACCCGGGGGAGCCGTCCAACACAACAGGGATGCCCCAGGCTGCCAGGGCGCCAGCCAACAAGCGCAAGGTGGTCGCCGAGTTACCACAGTCCAGTGTCACTTCCGGGCGCGCCCAACCATCTGGCAGGCGAAGCCCAACCCCTTGTACCGTCAAGCGCCTGCCCTCCAACCGCCAGGGCACATTCAACACCGTCAAGGCGCTGAGCATCGCCTGGGTCACTCCTGATACCAGGAAGTTATCGATAACGCTCTCGCCCTGCGCCATGGCCGAGAACAACGCCGCACGGTGTGAAAGAGACTTATCGCCCGGTAAAGCCAGTTCTCCGGCAACACTGATCTCACCGCGCAGCGGTTTTCCCGGAAAGACCCTCAGCGCCGGCAAAATCGATTCTGTTTGCGAAATGGTTGGTGCAGGATCAGATTGATCCGTTGTCGATGTACCCATCGTCGTTCATCCTCCAATGAGCCTGTGATAATTCTCGTTTCCCTGTAGCAGCCGTTGCTCGAGAGTCCCCCAATCCTGCCCGGCCAGGGCATCCGCCAGCGCATCCAATTCCTGCCGATAACGATGTAAAGCCTCCAGCACATTTTCGCGATTGGTGGTCAGGATATCCATCATCATGGCTGGCGAGGAGCCAGCCAGCCGCGTGGTGCTGCGCAAGCCAGGGCCAACCATGGGGCGAGCATCCAGCAGGGTAGCATGGGCCAGAGCGCTGGCTGCCAGATAAGGCAGATGGCTGGTGGCGGCCACCCAGCGATCGTGCGTTTCTGCATCGATCCACAGCGGGTTTGCCCCAACCGCCTTGGCCAGTTCCAACCCAAGCTTTCGCCCTCGCGCCGAAGTGCGCGGCAGCGGCGCCAGGGCAAACGGCGCCCCCTGGTACAACGCCGGATCAGCGTTCGCCAGCGAGGATTTCTCTTTTCCGCACATTGGATGCGCCCCAACTGGATCGAAACGCTCCGGCAGGGTCTGCATGGCTTGTAAAATCGCCCGCTTGGTCGAGCCCAGGTCGATCACCAACGCTGCGCCGGGGTGCAGTTGCGGCAAAACGCTCAGCAACGATAAAATTGCACGCACCGGCGCAGCCAGGACGACCACGTCTGCTTCAGGCAACAATTCGCCGGGGTGCGCCGCAACCCGGTCAACGATCCCCAGCTCGCTCGCCAATGTCAAGGTATTTGGGTCAGGGTCGATCCCTAACAAGGCGGCACACTTGCCCCGCAATGCCATCGCCAGCGAACCGCCCATCAGACCCAGGCCGACAATCGCCAGACGCAATTCCGCAAAAAAGCCATCCTCGTCCATGGCGGTCAGGCCTGTGGCTGCGCATGTACGCTTGCGGCAACATCGCGCCCAATTGCCTGGGCTACCGCCTTCACCTGGCGGACCAGTTCGGCAAAACGTTCCGGCTTGAGCGACTGGCCGCCATCGGAGAGCGCCTCATCCGGCGAAGGATGCACCTCGACAATCAAACCATCTGCCCCAGCAGCCACCCCCGCCCGGGCCACGGCAGTGACGTAATTCCAGTTACCTGTGCTGTGACTCGGATCCAGGATTACCGGCAGGTGGGTAAGTTCTTTCAGCACCGGGATAGCGTTGATGTCGGTCGTGTTGCGAGTGGAATTCTCGAAGGTGCGAATGCCGCGCTCGCACAACATCAAGCGCCGGTTGCCGTGGGAAAGGATATATTCGGCAGCCATGAGCAATTCTTCGACGGTAGCCATCATGCCACGCTTGAGCAACACAGGATGCTGGCTCTCACCCACCGCGTGCAGCAGAGCAAAATTCTGCATGTTACGTGCGCCGACTTGTAGCACATCTACATATTGGGTCATCAAATGGATCTGCTCTTCGCGCATGACTTCGGTGACGATTGGCATACCGGTCAACTGCCGCGCCTCGGCCAATAATTCCAGACCGGCCTCGCCCAACCCCTGAAAGGCATAAGGGGAGGTGCGCGGCTTATACACCCCGCCCCGCAAGGCGTGCGCCCCGGCTTCGCGTACCGCCAGCGCGGTTTCCAGAAGCTGCTCGCGACTCTCGACAGAGCACGGCCCAGCAATGATCACGATGTCATTCCCGCCGATTTGCACGCCATCGAGCGGAAAGATCGATTTCTCCGGGCGAAATTCACGCGAGGCCAATTTATACGGGCGCGAAATGGGCAACACTCGATCCACACCCGACATCAACATGAATTGATCTTTGTGAACGTAGGCTGAACGGCCGTCACCGATCGCGCCGATAACCGTTCGCTCTTCACCAGTCGACAGGTGCACACGCAATCCAATCGACTGTACTCGTTCGACAACCGTGTCGATCTCTTTCTGGCTGGCATCTGAACGCATAATGATCATCATAAGCTTTTCTCCTCTGAACGAAAGTCAGGACGCAGGCTGGCAGCCGCGCCCAGGTAAACGTGTTGGATAGCATACTGGGGTAAATCGGTATTCCAGTGCAGCAGGATACGAATACAGCGAGATAAACTACCCGGAACGGGGATTTCCTGGGCGCACATCAACGGCACTTGCTGCCAGCCAAGCTGGCGCGCCGCCCGGGCAGGATATGCAGCACTCAAATCGGCCGTCACCGTGAAAAATGCGCTGGCCAAATCCTCTGTGCGCATTTCGGGGTTGGCTTTCATCAGCGCTTCGAGCAGTTCACGGGTAGCTGCCAGGATGATTTCCGCATCATTCTCATCAGCTACGATAGCACCACGCACTCCACGTATCGGCATAGGATACTCCTTAACAAAAAACTGCGAGGCCGTTGGCCTCGCAGTCTGGGAACCCAGTTAACCTTCTTCCCGCTTAAGCGCCACCAACGGCTGCCGTAATCCGGTAACCGTAATAAAAGAAGGCGTAATAAAAGCGGGAAATTCTCATGGCGATGCTCTAAAGTTGCCTGAGTTTAACCCAGGGATTGAGAACCGTCAAGGGGGGAATTTCTACAGCGAGATGCTCAATTTTCTTTTGGCTTTTTACTCACCTCCCACACGCAGGCAGGAGCACCCATGGCGCGGCAGGCGACCTCGACGACATCCGCCTCTTTTCCGGTGAACCAGTGGATCGACTCCTGCAGAGTCCCCACCCACATCCAACACATACAGGCATCGGATTCCTGTCCACTGCAAATCGCGCAATCATCGGAAATGAACAGCCATTTATCGCCGCCATCCTCCACCCGGCTGAGATGGTCCTCGCCGATGCTCTGCGCCAGCTTGTTGAAGCCGTTATGGATATTCTCCATCACCATCTTGACCTGGGTCGGGTAAGGCAATACTTTCGCCGCCAGGATGGCAGCAACATTGAACAACGCCCCCTGTTTCTGAATGCCAAAACGCACCGAAGTGCGCCCGATCCGCAGCACCATGCTCTTGCCCGCCCGCCCGAAAAAGCTGAACAATGCCGCGTTGAGATTAGAATAATCGCCGCGCAGGATATGGGTATTGTAATTGAACTCCTCAGGGGGATAGTGATCGATGAAACGCTCCAGGCCGGCATCGCGCAATACGGCTTTCATTCCTTGTGAGCCGACCACCTCTTCCGCCGCCATCAACGCCCATCTCATATACGCATCCGGTAAATGTTTACCGGCACAAGCATCTGGCTGAGACTTCGGTTTCACCTGCATGGCTACCTCCTTACGATGGGTGAAAGCCTGAAAGGAACAGATAAACCCATTATAACCACTCTTCATCGGGCCAACAAGTGATCACGGCGGATAAGTGAGCAGAGTTTTAAGCGGCCGTTTGACAACCATCTGCTCGTGCAACTCAACAAAACCGGGTGCTTTCAGGTTGCATCCAGAAGATCAATGCGGTATGATGAAGAAAGCAGAAAACCTGAAGCGGCGAAGCTACCCAAATGGAAATATGGTAGAGAAGGACCCTTCAATCTCTCGAACGGAACGCGTGGCGCTTTTCCTGCTAAGTGCAGCGACGCTGATCTTTGAAATCAATCTGACGCGGCTTTTTTCTGTCGCCCAGTTCTACCATTTCGCTTTCATGATCGTCAGTCTGGCCTTGCTTGGTTTTGGCGCATCAGGGTCTTTTCTGGCTTTCTTCCCCAACCTGGGACGGCGCAACACGCCCAAAATGCTGGCCTGGTTGTCGCTGGCAAGCAGCGTGAGCATGTTAGCGGCCTATTTGCTATTCAATGGGCTGCCTTTCGACTCTTTCAGCATTACCTGGGACAGGCGACAGGTAGCTATCCTGGCGCTCCATTACCTGGGCCTGGCCACGCCTTTCTTTTTCAGCGGTCTGGCCACGAGTATGTTATTGGCCGCTTACCCGCTGGATGCCGGGCCGACCTACTCCGCCAATCTAACCGGTTCTGCGTTGGGTTGTGCCGCTGCTCTGGTGGCTCCAACCTTCCTGGGCGGTGAAGGAGTGGTGATATTAAGCAGCGGAGTGGCAGCCCTGGGTGGATTAGCAGGCCGTTCAGGGCGGGCTGTCAGCCTGCTGTCAGGCACCCTGGTAAGCATGGCAGTGTTGATCCTGGGCCTGCACAGAACGAGCGGGACGATGCCTTCCTGGCTGGCATTGCGTATCTCGCCTTACAAAAGCCTCTCCTATGCGCTGCAGTATCCCGGTGCAGAGCTGATTTCGCAACAGTGGAATGCATTCTCTCGCGTGGATGTGGTACGCAGCCCAGGCATCCGCTCATTGCCAGGGTTGAGCTATCGCTACACACACGTACCGCCCGCCGAAGATGGCCTGCTGGTGGATGGGGGCGAACTGTGCCCGGTATTGCGGCCAGGATACAACCCGGCCTTTATTCGCTACCTGCCAGCAGCGCTTGCTTTTGAGTTGCGCCCACAGGCCCGGGCGCTCATCCTGGACCCGTGCGGAGGCCTGGATATCTTGACCGCCCTGGAGATGGGCGCCACCCAGGTTGTAGCAGTCGAGAGCAATCCCCTGGTCGTAGCGGCGGCTGAGACCGCCTACCTGGCGCCTGGCGTGGAAGTTGTTCACGATTCGGGGCGCAGCTTCACACGGCGGACAGGAGAAACATTTGACGTGGTTGTGCTCTCACTGGTCAGTTCATACCACCCGGTGCGCTCAGGGGCCTACAGCCTGGCCGAAGATTATCGCTATACGGTAGAAGGATTCCAGGACGCCCACGCGCGCTTGAAGCCGGGCGGCATCCTGATCGTAACGCGCTGGCTGCAAAACCCGCCCAGCGAAGAGCTGCGCGCTTTTGCCCTGGCCGTGACTGCCCTGGAGCGCTCCGGCACCGGGCCGCGCCAGCAACTGGTGGCCTACCGCGGCTATAACATGGCTACCCTGCTGGTCAAAAACGGCCCCTTCTCCACGGCGGAGATGAGCGCCATCCGGCAGTTTACCCAGCAGCGCGCCTTCGACTTGATTTATGCTCCCGGTATCCAACCTGAGGAGACCAATCGCTATAACCGGCTGCCCGAATCCGTATATTATCTGCGCTTCAATGAGTTATTGAATGCAGCATCACGACAGGCGTTCTACCAGGCATACCCCTTCGAGGTCAGCCCACCCACCGATGACCGGCCGTTCTTCGGACATTTCTTTAAATGGTCTCAAGCCGGGCAGGTGTGGGCAGAGATGGGCAAAACCTGGCAACCTTTCGGTGGGGCAGGATATTTTGTCATCCTGGCGATGCTGCTCCTGGCAGGCGTCATGGCCGGGGTATTAATCTTGCTGCCGGTGGCCGCGCGGCACGCCCGGCTTCGCCCAGGCATGGCATCCAACGCTGAAATACAGGCCCTGGGGATACCGGCCGCCCGGCAATACAGCACGGCGCCTGTCCTGGCATATTTCGGCCTGATCGGCCTGGCCTATCTCCTGGTAGAAATTCCTTTGCTGCAGCGCTTCATTCTTTACCTGGGACATCCGGCCTATTCGATAGCGGCCATCCTGTTTACCCTCTTATTCTTCTCCGGGTTGGGCAGTCGCTGGGGTCAACGCATTGCCTTGGGCCAGGCATTGGCCTGCCTGGCAGCACTGCTGGTCGCTGCGCCTGCCTTGTTTCCCGTTTTATTCAATCATACATTGGGCTGGCCGCTGGCCGGACGGCTGGCGCTGACCGCGGTGTGCCTGGCGCCAGCCGGGTTTCTGATGGGCATGCCCTTGCCCGGTGGCGTGCGCCTCCTGTCCGGGGAAGGGCACACCATTCTGATCCCCTGGGCGTGGGCGACCAACGGGGCCGCCTCGGTAATCGCCTCCGTCCTGGCAGCGCTGCTGGCATTATCCTTTGGCTTCAGCCGGGTATTGTGGCTGGGGGCAGCCTGCTATGCCGGTGCGTGGGCAATTACTGCTTTGTATTTGAAAAATCGCTCGCGCCTGGGTGGAACAGGTAATACCATCGATCATCAGGCGCGATCGGCCAGTCATTGATCTATCCATAACCGACCGGGAAACGGCTCAAGGGGTAGTCGTCGCTGTATCGCCTTCGATACCTGCCCCCGTAAAGGGCACAAAGGCCACGCCACCCTGGTTATAAGCCACCAGCTCACTGTTCTCCTGGACAAACTTCCACAAACTTTGAAAGCCGCCGGGAGGGCCGATTGGGATGACGATACGCCCATCATCAGAGAGTTGTTCAACCAGCGGTGCAGGCAGGTGGTCAGGTGCAGCGGTGACGATGATCGCATCGAACGGTGCGGCGTCTGGCCAGCCATAATAGCCGTCTCCCTGGCGAACGTGGACTCGATCATAACCCAAATCCCTCAAGCGTTGCGCAGCGCTCTCAGCCAGTTCAGGAACGATTTCGATGGTATAAACTTCAACAAGGCCCAACTCGGCGAGCACCGCCGCCTGGTAACCAGAGCCGGTGCCAATTTCCAGGACACGATCCCCCTCCTTCAAATCCAACAACTCCGTCATCCAGGCAACGATATAGGGTTGGGAAATGGTCTGCCCGTAACCGATAGGCAAGGGATGGTCTGCATAGGCCAATTGGAGCAGATCGGAGGGCACAAACTGGTGGCGCGGCACGGTACGCATGGCGCGCAGAACGTCATCATCCACTATTCCACGCGCGGCAATCGTATCGCGCACCATCGCAGCACGTGGAGCAGCAAAAGGATCTCCGGCATAAGGTTGCGTGACGCCGATAGACGGCCGTGTTTCAGACGGTGCAACTGCGCCAGGCGGCGCGGCAGATGGCGACGGCGCTACCCTGGCCGCGCAACCAGATGCCAGGATCACCAGCCAGAGAAAGATCAGCCAGGTTTTGGACGGGCGCATCTCTCACCTCGAAATAAACAAAACGAGCCTCTCAAACTGACAACCAGTGAGGCGATAAACAGGTATTCCTAACGCAAGGAAGCGATGAGATCTTCGATGGGCAATGCCGGCAACGTGGCAATCTTTAGGCTACCGCGCAGATTCAATTCAGCAGATACCCGCACCACCGATCGATTATCAGGCGCATCGACGATGGTCACCATATCGTACGGGCCCAACACAGCATACTGAGCAATAACCTGTATCCCCGTGGCCTCCAGATTGCCCTTCACTTGTTCCAACCACTCAGGGTGATTGCGTAGATTTTCTGCACCTTCGTCAGTCAATGTGCCCAATAAAATGTATGTTGCCATCGGAAGCTCCTTTACGAACAACTCACAACAACCACCAGTCTCATTGTGCTTGCAATGCACACCTCGCGACCCACAGCAAATCAGAAGAATACAATTTCATTTTAGCGAAATGGGGATGCTTTTTCAAGAGTTAATCATGGCAAACTCGGGCTCATCGCATTTCCTGTCATATACGCATTTGTCGCCTTAACCCACAATTTACGCGTAAACCACCCAGTCGTCTCCTGGCAGCAGCAAACCACAACAAATTTTTTACGCGAAACATCCAAAACTCGTCATCATTTTTTGAATTTATCTTGTATAATAGAGATGGAATGTAGTCGTGTTGTTAATAAAATCAATACTGAACCAGTTTTTGCGGCGAAGAACCTGAGATTAAACGTGGTCGCTTATTCCATGATGATTTGGGAATGATCTCTGGGGAGCCAATAGCGAAACCGGCCTTCTGGCCGGTTTTTTAATTGGTAAGAAGGTAACCATCCAATCCAACATAATAATAATGGGAGGCATTCATCAACCGAATACAACGCTTTTCCAACTTCTTCGATCTATTTCTCCAGGCCAATTCAGAGTGATTGCTCACTCAAGTGAAAACAGAGGAGAGGATTAATATGAACGCAAAAAGGTATGTCTTTGTCAGTTGTCTTGTTTTTGTTCTGCTTGGGGTTGGGTTATTGATGCTTGCGCGCCCTGTCGAGGCTTACACATCGATCCAGAATTCAGACGCTCATCCAGGTGATATAAGCTCTTCGGTTAAAAGCCCGGATTGCCATATCACCATCGTGAAATATACCAATGGATACATTGCCAATGATCCAAATGGCACCGATGTCCCGCAGATCAACCCCGGCGATCCAGTCGTGTGGACTTATAGGGTAACCAATACCGGCGGCTCGTCGGTTCCTAAGTCCCAGGTCATCGTCACAGATAACCAGCCCGGCGTCGTCCCGGTCTTCGATCACGAAATCTCAGGCGACGGGGATAATTACTTCGAGCCGGGCGAGGTCTGGTTGTATAAAGCCACCGGAACGGCTCTCTTTTTGCTCGACCCTCCGGCCGGTGTGAGCGTCGTACCGGGTGCCTGCACGGCCAACGGCACGCAACCGCCGCGCACCGCCTACGTCAACCAGGGTACGGCCACCATCCCCGGCGACAGCAGCACGGCCCAGTCCAGCTACTGCAACCCACCCACCCCGGCCATCACCATCGTCAAGTACACCAACGGGGTGGAAGCCGGCGACCCGGATGGCAGCGATGTGCCACAGCTCAGCGTTGGGGAGCCGGTGACGTGGACCTACAAGGTGACCAACACCGGCAACGTGGCAATCCCCAAAGCCCAGGTCGTCGTCACCGACAACCAGCCCGGCGTTGTCCCGGCCTTCGACCACGAAATCACCGGCAACGGAGATGAAGTCTTCGATCCGGGCGAGGTCTGGCTGTACAAAGCCACTGGCGCGGCTTTCGACCTGCTTGACCCGCCGGCAGGGGTCATCGTAGTGCCGGGTGTCTGCACAGCCAACGGGACAC
>CAZQQJ010000012.1:179218-191045 GCA_964595435.1 uncultured Anaerolinea sp.
GACCCGCCGGCAGGGGTCATCGTAGTGCCGGGTGTCTGCACAGCCAACGGGACACAACCGCCGCGCACCGCCTACGTCAACCAGGGCACGGCCACCATTCCAGGAGCGAACAGCACGGCCCAGTCCAGCTACTGCAACCCACCCACCCCGGCCATCACCATCGTCAAGTACACCAACGGGGTGGAAGCCGGCGACCCGGATGGCAGCGATGTGCCACAGCTCAGCGTTGGGGAGCCGGTGACGTGGACCTACAAGGTGACCAACACCGGCAACGTGGCAATCCCCAAGGCCCAGGTTGTCGTCACCGACAACCAGCCCGGCGTTACCCCAGCCTTCGACCAGGAAATCACCGGCAACGGGGACGAATCCTTCGACCCGGGTGAGGTCTGGCTGTTCGAAGCCACCGGCACGGCTTTCGACCTGCTCGACCCGCCGGCAGGGGTCATCGTAGTGCCGGGTGTCTGTACAGGCAACGGGACACAACCGCCGCGCACTGCCTACGTCAACCAGGGCACGGCCACCATTCCAGGAGCGAACAGCACAGCGCAGTCCAGTTACTGTAACCCGCTCCTTCCGGCCATCACCATCGTCAAGTACACCAACGGGGTGGAAGCCAGCGATCCGGATGGCGCTGACGTTCCGCTGATCAAAGTCGGAGACCCGGTAACGTGGACCTACAAGGTGACCAATACCGGTGATGTGGCAGTACCCAAAGATCAAGTATCTGTCACTGATAACCAGCCCGGCGTTGTCCCGGCCTTCGACCAGGAAATCACCGGCAACGGGGACGAATCCTTCGATCCAGGCGAAATCTGGCTGTACAAAGCTACCGGCACGGCCGTCGACTTGCTCGATCCTCCGGCGGGTGTCATCGTAGTGCCGGGTGTCTGCACAGCCAACGGGACGCAGCCACCGCGCACCGCCTACGTCAACCAGGGCACGGCCACCATTCCAGGAGCGAACAGTACGGCGCAGTCCAGCTACTGCAACCTGCGACTTTACAAACTTTACTTTCCTATGGGAATGGTAAATCCAAAGCTCCAATGGGAAACTTCGATTGGCTTTGAGGATTTACCTTTGCAAGGCGTGGCAGGTAACCAGAACGATTATGACTACAACGATTGGCTGCTCGATATCAACGGTGAATTTTTCTACGATCCATCTGGGTTAAGCAAGATTACTTTCGAATTCACCCCCCAGGCACGTGGCGCCGAATATCAACACGCCTTTCATATGCTCTTCCCTGCTAACATTTTTGCGAGCAACGGAGCTTCAGTCCTGACCATCTATGACCAAAATAACAACGTGATCAGCACCCAGAATATCCCCTTCGTCGCTTCTGCCGCCAATGATTACACCGTCTTTGCCAATACAGGAGTGATCTTTCCAGGGGGTATCATCAACACGATCGAAGGGAAAGCTGGCGAACCCGCACTACCGAAGAGGAAAGCATTGCTGACCATCGAATTTGCCGCTCCTTTCCCATTTGACCTGGAATCCTACAAGCTGGTTGATGCACACGGTGATGGGTTGTTCTTCAACCCCTACATCAACGTGGTGAACACCGGCGATCGAATTGACGCGGGGGATGTCCGTATGCTTGTTATCCCGGAATCCGATTGGTTATGGCCTGAGGAAAGGGTCAGAATTGACACGACCTATACCGATGTGGTCTTCACCCCCGGTAATCCCCCAACGATCATCTTCCCCAGTGGATGGTGGGGCAATTATAACAACTGTGTTTACAATGGCATTGCTTGCAGCCTGAGAAGAGCACGGTAAGAGCGCTTGCGTTGAGGTCGCCCCAAAAGCATCAGGGCGACCTCATTCAAATCGAATCTGAGGGAGCGATATTCTCTCAATTGAAAGAATATCACTCCCTCTGCGCCTGATCTCAGGCAACCTCGTTGTAAAGCCAAATAGAATGCCCTGCTGCAGTACTTTTCTGTCAACCAGGTGAAATATACTTCACAACACCTTTACAACTTTCAACCACCCATCTCTCTCTGCATTCGCCTTTGCAATCGCTTCCGCCGGGCCCAATACGGCAACCTGCCCATCCTGGTTAACTGCATCCAATATCTGTGCAAAGGAGCGGAAATCATCCACTGTCGTTGAAAGCACCTGGTCGCGCCAGAGCTGGCGGGTTTCGTCCGTGTCCCCAGCCAGGTAGCGAGCCAGAGAGGTGTAACCTTTGGCGTCAGGGAGTTGGTAGGCATCCATATCACCAATCGCCCCGATGATCGTTTTGTGCAATTCATCCTGGCTGAGATCGAGATCCCGCAGAAAACCGGCTGCGCCGTCGTAATTTTCGAGGGTGGACAGCAAGTTCGGATCGCGATAAGAAAGAAAAGTCAAAACGCCGGATCGGTGGCTGAACGTACAGAAACCGCCGTAAGCGCCGCCCTGGACGCGCACTTTTTCCCACAGCCAGGCATTGTTCAGGTAATTGGCGATAACACTGATCGACCCATGTGCCTGGTAACCCAGGCGGTACAGGTCCGCCCCTTTGGCCACATAGTTGACCTGGGCCGGGATAGTCAGGGCTTCATAAGGCACTACGGGAGAAGGAGTCCATTGCAGCCGGGGCGACTGGTAGGCTGGCAAAGCGGAGAGGAAAGCAGCCAGTCGAGGCTGGAAAGCAAGCCAGTTGGTTGCATCCAGGGTTACATTGCACATCATACGCGAACGATCGAATAACACCTGGCGCAACGCTTCCAGTTTCTCCAACACAGATGGCCAATCTTCTTCGATGGCCTGGGCCAAGCTACGGGTGAAAAAGAGCGATTCCACTCCATGCATTTGCTCTTCGAGCCAATCTGCTTCGTTGAAGTGGGCACGCAGACGGGAATTGACGATGCGGTGCCCGGCGGGAACGAGCATCGCCTCTTTGCCGGCCTTTTCCTCCAGCACCATCTGGCGGAACCGCTCGCGGTTATCCAGTTGGACCGTGAGCAAGATATCACGCAAGATGTCCAGCAGATAGTCGGATTGCGCCATGGTGGCCTTGCCGCGCAGGACCAGCCAGGCAGTCGCATCGCTGGCGCCGCGCACCGGTGAGACGAGGGTGGTCGGGCGGATGCCGCCGGTATAGGTGCCGATGCGCTGCGAAAGTTTGACAAAATCTTGAGTTTTCGTGCCCACCTCAATCAGGGAACGGCCCAAAAGGGGTACATAAGGCAGCAGTTTCTGGGGCAAAACACGCAGATCAAAGAGCAGATCAAGATAGACGATACCGTTGGTAAATAGATCGTGATACAGGATCTGGGTATCATCCTGTGCAGATAACGTCAGGGGGATCAGTTTGTTGTGGCGGTCCAGATCATCCAGTTTCAAGCTGGGAATGGTCGCCAGTGCTTCAACAGAATCGGGCGCATCCTGCAGTTCCTTGAGCTGGCGCGCCTCGGCCAGGATATTTTCCAACCCGGCGCGATCCAAGCCGGCCTTGATCTTTGCCAGGCGCTCCACCTCAGCAGCTTCTTCACGCTGTGTAAGACCTGGATCGGGCTGCAGGATCACCGTAGTACGATGAGTATTCTCCAATAGATAACGTTGGATCAGATTTTCGAAATAGGGTTCAGAAGCAGACAGGCGAGATTTGATCGCTGTGAGTGGCGCTTCATAAGCCAGGGCAGTGATGGGATCGCCGTCATAAAGCCAGGTAGTGAGCGAACGCAGCATCAGCACCAGGCCGCGCGGGAAAGAGCCGGTGTTGTTTTCGCGCAGCCGGAACTCGATGGTGTTCATCGAGGCCGCGATGGTATCAGGGTCGATGCCATCCTGGGCCAGTGAACGCAAGGTATCGAAAATGAGCTTCTCCAGCCGTTCGCCTTCGGCCAGGCTGAAATCGTCCCGCACGGTCATGCCTCTCAATCCCGTGGAAAAATAAGATTGGCGAAGCTGGCCTTCCAGACCGCCGCCGGCCAGGTCTTCACCCAGGCCCGAATCGATGAGCGCCTTGCGCAGAGGGGATGCCGGCGTACCGAGCAGAATGTGCGCCAGGATGGACAGGCCCAACATCGTCACAGCTTCGCCGGATTCCGCCAGCAGCCAGTTCACCACCATCCTTCCCTTGCGATTAGCAGGATCATCGCCAGGATCAAAGGGAACGACCAGGCGGCGGGGTTGATCGAAAGGTTCTTGCAGCGGGATCGCCGAATCGATCTTCAGGGCATTGTACCCCTGGAGATAAGCATCCATACGGCGCAGGCGTTCCTGTGGATCATCGTCGCCATAGATAAAGATGCGCGCATTGGAAGGATGATAATAGCGCTCGTGAAAAGCCTTGAACTGCGAATAGGTTAAATCGGGAATACGGCGAGGATCGCCACCCGAGTCCAAGACGTAGGGTGTAGATGGGAAAAGCGACATGCGGGCGCGGTCTTCGAGCAGGTCATCCGGATTGGAGTACGCGCCTTTCATCTCGTTGAAAACTACACCTTTATAAGTCAATGGGGCATCGATGCCCTCCAGTTCGTAGTGCCAGCCTTCTTGCTGCAAAGTGTGGGGCGGGATGAGTGGATGCAGGACAGCATCCATATAAACGTCGATCAGATTGTAGAAATCCTGCAGGTTCTGGCTGGCAACCGGGTAACAGGTTTTGTCAGGGTAAGTAAAGGCATTCAGGAAAGTGTTCAACGAACCCCTGGCCAGTTCTTTGAAAGGCTCTTTGAGAGGGTATTTCTGCGAGCCACATAACACAGCGTGTTCCATGATATGGGGCAAACCTGTAGAATCATCCGGTGGGGTGCGAAAAGTAATGCCAAAGACCTTGTTCTCGTCATTATTTTCCAATGAGAGAAGCTGAGCGCCGGTACGCGTGTGGCGGAAAAGGCGCGCCGTGGTATTCAATTCAGAGACGAAGCGCTCACCGAGCAATTCAAAACCATAAGTCGAAGACATGGGTACCTCATGATGTTTTCTTATTATTGCATGTGCGGTGCATAGCACCGCACATACAACAGGATTACCAATAAACCGTTCGCCTCAACTGAGGCAACGCAAAGCCAGGGTAGCGGCTACATCGGAACGATATTCAGCGGAGGCCCATTCATCAGCCGCATGGGAATAGGCACTGCGAGCAGCGGCCTCGACGCCATCTGGCTCGGTGCCATCCAGAACCAGGATCGGAGCGCCGCCATATCCGCCTAAGACCAGGCGAGTGCGCCCGGAGGGCCACCGCGCAACGGCGGCGCAGACGATTGGCTGGTCAGCAGGGGTACGGGCGACATATTCATAAGCCAGGCGCACGTTGCCTGGGATAGTCAGCCGGGTGATCAAGCGGCCGCTCAAACGCTCAGCCCGAAAAGGCAGGAAATCTCCCAGGGCCAGACTCTCACCGCCTGGTTCGAACGACAACGTCGCGTCCAGGGCAAGCATGGCGGTGGCAAACGGTGAGCGGCCACCGGCAACGACCAGTGTCCCGGCGAGGCTGGCAACCTGGCGCAAATTGGCAGTAGCTTCATGCAGGATGGCTTTACTCAACGCCAGGGATAAAGGGGCGTTCGATGCATCTGATTTGAGATAATCCAGCAGGCTTTGCAGCGTGACGGTTGCCCCCAGTTGTAAGGTATTACCCTGGAGTTGTATACCATCCAGGCCCAGTTCTTGAAGATCTACTACAGCGACCGGTTGAGGCGAAGGACGGTTTAAGACCGAGCCGCCGGCCAACGGCAAGGTCGGTGGGGCGGCGCGTTGCAGAAGAGCCAGGGCTTCGCCAAGAGTTTGAGGGCGGTGATATTCGGTTATCATCGAGTCTCCATTTCCGAATCCGGGTAAACTTTCCAGCCGAGGTCTTCCAGGTCAACAGAGGAAAGCATCACATCAGGGACATTGACAAGGAGAGCTTCGGCTTCGGCCAAAAGGGTGCCATCCTGATCATAAATGGCACTGGTGGCTGCAGCAGTGCGCGCCTTGACGATGCCTGCCCGGCCAACCAGCCGTAATGGTTGTCCAATCGGGACGTTCTTACGGTAGTGGATTTGCAGGCGAGCGGTGAACATGAAACGCGTCTGGTCGGCGCCCCCCATTTGTGAGCGCCCGGCGGCCTCATCGAGCATGGCGGCTACGATACCACCGTGAACAATGCCGGGGTAGCTCTGGTATTCAGCCGGCAGTTTGCATTCAACGGTTACTTCGCCGGGGGCAGTATCATAGAATTTGAGCTGCAAACCAAAGCGGTTTTCGACCCCACAAACGAAACAATGGCGAGAATTGGGTTGTTTGTTCTTCACAGTGTGAAATTCTCCTGGGCTTTATTATACTATTACCAGGATCAGGAATCAGGGATCAAAGAGCAAGGTTTGGAAGCCGGGCATAGCGCAAATTCACCCATAAATCCCCCTTTCCGAGAGAAAACCTACGATATAATTGGATTTTATCCGCTACAACTTGAAGGAGGTGAACGGCCAAGCGACAATTTTTCGGGAAAGACAGCGCATGAAGCTGAAAGTTTTGTTTAGCTCAATGATACAGCCATACAAAACTTCCCGCCAACGAGGATGAAGGTTCCTGCCCGCGAGGACAGGCTAACCGGGTAACGTCCGAAAGGCAAATGCCCGCCGGACGCAGACAGGCCGCCAACCTGAAGACCGGGAAAATCGAGAGATCAGCGGAAGCCTTCCGGGTGTCCCACCACCTGACATCTTTCCCTCCAAGAACTGACTCATTGTTCTGCAAATCTTGAGAAATTTTGGGCATCTGAGTCAGAAAAGCTCAGCACAACGCGGCGCGGGCGACCGGGTCGACAAAACACTGGGCCGTGGCTATCGGCAACCATCTCATATTTTCGGAGGGAACCCTACCTATGTGTGGAATTGTTGGGTACATCGGCCCGCGCGACGCGACGCCGATAATCTTGAATGGCCTTAAACGGCTGGAATATCGCGGCTACGATTCGGCCGGCCTGGCCGTCTTGCAAGATGACAGGATTCAAGTGCGGCGAGACGCGGGCAAGCTGGCGCGATTAGAATCGCTGGTCGCCGAAATACCGCTCCAGGGCAACCTGGGCATCGGGCACACGCGTTGGGCCACACACGGTGAGCCAAGCGCGCGCAACGCTCATCCCCACCTGGGCATGACCGGGGATGTCGTGGTGGTGCATAACGGGATTGTGGAGAATTTCCTGGAACTGCGCAACGAATTGCGCGAGGAGGGGGTCGTTTTCAAATCAGATACCGACAGTGAAGTCATCGTGCATCTGATCGAGCGCCACCTCTCGGCTGATCATGGCCTGGCCGAGGCAGTGCACCAGGCCCTGGCGCATTTGAAAGGGGCGCATGGCATCGTGGTATTTTCTCGCTGCGAGCCGGACAAGATCGTGGCGGCGCGCATGGGCAACGCTGGCGGGGTCGTGATCGGAATTGGGCAGGGCGAAATGTTCGTGGCTTCCGATCTGCCCGCCATCCTGGAGCACACCCGTAACGTCGTGTTCCTCGAATCGCGCCAGGTTGCGGTGATCGGTCGCATGGGTGTACAGATACAGACCCTGGAGGGCAAAGATTTAGACTATGCCATCCATCACGTCGCCTGGGATCCCGTTTCGGCAGAGAAGGGCGAATATCGCCACTTCATGGCCAAAGAGATCCACGAGCAAGTGCGGTCACTCACCGATACCATCGGCGGGCGGGTAGATTTCGAGAACGGCCACGGGGTGCGCATACCAGAATTGAACCTGACACCGGAACGCGCCAGGAGCATCCGCAAAATTTTCATCACCGCTTGCGGCACCGCCTCCCATGCCGGCATGGTCGGCAAGATCCTGATCGAGCACATCGCCCACCTGCCCGTAGAGGTGGATATCGCTTCCGAGTTTCGCTACCGCGACCCGATCGTCGACCAGGACACGGTCGTGCTGGCAATCAGCCAGTCCGGCGAAACCGCCGACACGCTGGCTGCAATGGAGGAAGGCCGGCGCAAGGGAGCCACGCTGTGGTCGATTGTCAACGCCATCGGATCGCAGGCAATGCGCCTGGCGGACGGCTACATCTCGATGCAAAGCGGGCCGGAGATCGGCGTGGCATCGACAAAAGCCTACACCGCCCCGCTGGTAGACCTGTATATGCTGGCTATTTTGCTGGCCGACCTGCGAGGGGCAATTACCCCCGAAATCCGGCGCAGGCTGGTGGCAGATTTGCGGCTCATACCCGACCTGGCAGGACGCTGCCTGGATCGAGAAAACCAGGTCGAACAGGTAGCCAAAGCGCTGAAAGATACCCATCACTGCCTGTACCTGGGGCGAGGTATCAACATGCCCACAGCTTACGAAGGGGCGTTGAAGCTGAAAGAGATTTCCTACATCCACGCCGAGGGGTACCCGGCAGGCGAGATGAAACACGGCCCTATCGCACTGATCGACCGCGATATGCCGGTGGTGGTGATTTCACCCCGCGACCCCTGGTACGAGAAAATGTTCAGCCAGATCGAGCAAGCCAAAGCGCGCGGCGGTACCGTCATCGCGCTGGCGACGGATGGAGATGAGCAAATCGCTCGCATTGCAGATCATGTGCTGTGGCTCCCCGAGACGCCGTGGATGCTCAGCCCGGTGACCACGATCATCCCCTTACAACTGCTGGCTTACCACATCGCCGCGTTGCGCGGCCTGGATGTGGACCAGCCACGCAACTTAGCCAAGAGCGTTACAGTAGAGTAGAAATTCAGGGTGGCCTGGCGGCCACCCTGAATTTCTACAAAAACACCACTACCAGCCAGGTGTCATCTGGCCCCTGGAATCCAGGTAATAGGGCGCCCACACCAAAGAAACCAACTGCACAGTGATATCGGTTTTCTTCGGCCTGATAACAACTGTATCCAATTCCTCAGAAGCGGGATCGATTTTGCTTTCTAAAGCTTCTGATTCCGCTTCAAACTGTGCATTCAATTCTTCCAGATTCTTCTGAAGAACTTCCACAGTTTCCTTTGCCCTGGTGACATCACTCTGCTGTTGGGCCGTACGCCCAACCCCTCGCATGGCTGTCGCGGCTTTACCGAGGGTGGATGAACTGACCTTCTTACGCCCCACAAATGCTCCTAACAAGGTAGAGCCAAAGGAAATTGCGGTCTGCATCCCGGCCTGTTTGGCTTGAGAAGCCTCCCTTTCGACAGCCTGCTCAGCTTTGCGAATCTTCTCTTGCAGGGCTGCAATCTTAGGCGCGTACTTCTTGCGTAATAACTCTGACATTTCATCGCGTTGTTCACGGGCAGCCTGCTGCAAACGGATACGAAACTCACGCTCTGCCTCACCTGGCATGGAGATTCGGCCACTGCTGGGGCTACGGAATAATTCCAATTTCTGGCTGCCATAGACCCAGGTAACGAAATCACGAGTCCAGGTTGCATAGTTCTTTGCCTTAGCCGCGGCCCCGGGCAAATCGCCAAACAATGTTCCGCGGCCTGCACTCTTCTCTAAATCGTCAATCGCAAATCCTGCCTCCTGGGCCACACCCCAGTCTACTGATACTGCCTGATCGACGATGGGAGTCAGAAAAACCACCTGTTGGGTTTCATCGACTTTAGCCTTCTGATCTGCAAAACGCACTTTTGCAGCTCCTATCAACATAGGCTGGTAGGTTACTCCACTGCTGCTGCCCCGAATAGGGATAAAGAACTGGCTGATATCAGGTGTTACCGTGGGCTGCAAACCAGCGGTGGTACTGACCGGCGTCAGAGGTGGCCTGGAGATTGTGGCGGTTGCAGCAGCCGCAGTATCTTCGCCGGGCGAGACAGAAGGTCGAGTGGTTCCTTGCCGCAACCCACTTGCAACAACCGGCTGTTCGAGAGCTTTATACGAGCTCATGAGGTCTTTGATCTGGCTGCGGGTCAACGGGCCGCGCAAGTAGGACATGCACCAACGAGTCTGGAAAATGACTGGTTCGTCTTCATGGGTATTATTCATCAGAAATACCCGGCTGCCTAACCCGGCCAGAATTTGTTCCATTTTTTGGCGGTCAAAGTTACCACCGGCGCTGGCAGCAGCCCCCTCCAACCCGTCCATGACTCGATCCTTATCCCGTTCGGTCTGCAAACGGCCAATAAACCAGGTACCGGTATTGGAGAGGCCCTTGTAATCCAAATCTACCGGGTTTTGGGTGGCAAGGACAACCCCCACACCAAAGGCGCGCGCCTGCTTGAGCAGCGTTAACAGGGGCTGCTTGGAGGGCGGGTTAGACACCGGCGGGAAATAACCGAAAATCTCGTCCATATAAACCAGGGCGCGCAGGCTTGTAGTACCTGGCTGAGAACGCATCCAACCCAGGATTTGATTCAAAAGCATAGAAACGAAGAACATACGCTCTGCATCCCCCAGGTGAGCAATCGAAAAAATGGCGACGCGTGGTTTACCACGGGTCGTATGCAAAATCTCGGCGATGTCCAGCGGAGCTCCTTCCAACCATGCGCTGAAGCCGGGCGAAGCAATCAGATTGTTTAAAGCCATCACCAGGCTAAAGCGATCCTTCGTCGGGTAGAAGGTCTCCAGGTCGAGTACACCAATTTTGGTAATCGGCGGGCTCTGGAGCTGTGCAATTAAAGTAGCCAGATCCAGGTCATCACCTTGCTGCCACATCTGACCGATAATGGTGGAGAGCAAAATATGCTCACGACTCTGCAATGGGTCAGCTTGAATATTCAGCAGGCCCAACAGGCTGGTTACAGTGGTGGTGATACGCTCCTGGAACAGCTCAGCATCTTCTAAAATATCCGAGGATGGAGCAGCAAATGATTTGAGTATCGACACGGGCACACCCGCATTACTCCCTGGCGTATAAATGACGAATTCAGCCGCGTCACGCAAACGTTGGATACGTTCGCCGCTTTGCCCCCAGTCGCCAAGCCCTTTCTGCCAGAGGCTGGCCTGCTGCGAAGCAAAATCTTCTACCGAGAGACCTTTACGGTTGGCGTCGTCTGGATTGACCCAGGGTAAGAAATCCTCGCTGCGTAATTGAGGAAATGTCAGCAACAGGTTCGTCAGGTCACCCTTCGGGTCGATAAGGATGGAAGGCACATTGTCAATCGCTGCCTCCTCAATGAGATCGATGCATAGACCGGTTTTGCCGCTGCCGGTCATGCCAACGACCACAGCATGAGTAACCAGGTCACGCGAGTCATACAGCACGAGGTTCTCTTGAAGTTTCTTCGCGGCCAGGTCATACTCACGCCCGAGATAGAATACACCGAGTTTTTCAAAGTCCTGCATACTTCCCACTCCTTATTTGGCTGAAAGCCGTTTTGTGTGGCCCAAACCCTGGAGGTCTCTGAGACCATTAGGGTCTACGACCAACTTACTGCAACCATACAGTAACAATGAATAATTATATATCAAAAACCCGCGTGTAATTTTCGAGAACTCGATCAAACCACAAAAGATATTCAAATGAGTGATATACTCTTTACAAATTCCACTGTCAACTCTTCTTCGGCTAGAGTCCTTTTACGCGAGCCTGGAATGTATAATCCACCATACTGCGTGTGTTCAAAGATATATTTTGAGGTGAGACAATGGATGATAAGAAAAAAGTGATTCAAGCTGGCAGGCGCCGCCATACTGAGGACCATCCTGAAGGGCGCGAACGCGCCGAAACACCACAGCGTAGAGAAACCGGGCAGGGTAGTGAGCGACCACCGTCCTATGGCGGATTTGGAGGCGCCGGCGGTACGGGTGGCGGATCATTACCTCAATTGCCTTTCCCATCCGGCGGAAAGTTTTCCCTGAAAAGTTGCATTGGGCTGGCCGTTCTGCTCATCCTGGCAGTGTGCGTCCTGATCGTATTCCAATACCCTAGCAGCTTGTCGGAGAACTAAGGGCGTAAGTATCCCAAAGAGTTTCTTGGAC
>CAZQQJ010000013.1:0-186213 GCA_964595435.1 uncultured Anaerolinea sp.
ACACATGCAAGTATGATTTCCATCAACTTTTTGTTAGAATGTCAACAGAACCTAGATTAAAAGACACCGATCCTGATTTGCTGGTATGGAATATTCACAAAAACGCCCTCGAATTTGAGAGATCGTTGTCAGACTGTAACCGTAAATGTGAGGAGCATTTTTTCAGTGTAGAACTTGATGAGATGGAAGATCGGTTGGTTGCGGTAAGTCGCTATGGGAGAATTTATACCTGGGATATGCGTACCTGGCAAGAATTCCAGTTTCCTGAAGAACTTCCTTCAAACATGTGTTTTACGCTCGTATCCGGGGATTTAATCTTGTTCTGTGATTTAACAGATCCCGGTGAAGCCATATTTATGGGGAATATGGGTCAAGAAGCTGAAATGATCCGACCTGGAAATGGCCGCATCGGACGAGTGTTTGTCAGTCCAGATAAACGCTTTCTCTATGTATTAGATGAATTCGGTAATTTTGAGGAATGGGGCGTGGTTCGATAATTTGATGGGAGCGGCGAGAGTTTGTGGCAGGGTATTATAGAAATCTTTACCAATTTGCTGATCTGGGGTATGACTACGGTCTCTGCTGAGAGTGAGCGAATACCGGTAATTTTGCCATCTTCTTCCCTGCAATCGCAAACTTTACCGGAGGATTATAAACAGGTTGCCATCACCTACACCTACAGATAGCCCCTAAATTGAAAGACGAACGAACCGGGAGCCAAACATGTCCACTCGCCAGCCCGCCTTCCGTTTGGGGTGTGGCTTTATTATTCTTCCTTCTCCTCTGTGAAAGAACCCGCGGTTCGCACCGGCAGGTGGGTTCACGAACTTTACAGCAAAATACCCCTGAACCACTTTACGAGAGTGTCAAGGGTTGCATGGGTTGTTCAGTTTTCTGGCGTCTCAGCCTGCTTCTTTGCTACCCATTGTGATGGCAGCAAAACAAGTGTGAGATGTTTTAGCCATCCGGTGGCGCCAGGCTGGATGGTGGCAGCGGCAGCTTCCTCTGCCCCCAGGGGAACGCCCGCAGGTCGCGCCCGATGTTCAGCCGGTCGAGCCGGGCGCGGCGGCCTGTACTTCGACAGCTTCCTGGCGCGCCCGGCGGATGTGATCGGCCTGGAAGCGGGCGGCGCGACACCCGCGAGCTTCGCGGACGATTTCGAAACCGGCGATTACCTGGCCTGGTCTTCGGTTCAAACCACGGGCGGCGACCTGGGCGTCAACAGCCAGGCGGCCATCGTGGGGGATGCGGGCTTGTGGGTGGAGAGCGGCTATGAAGGATACGTCCAATCGCGCAGGATCACACTGGTGGGGCTGACTATTTCCTGGGCGATGCCCTGGGCAGTCTGCGCCAGTTGGTGGATGCGAATGGGGAGGTGATGTTGGGAGCGACCTGGGCGGCGAAGCGCGGCCTGGGCATGCTGCTGAAATCCTCACCGGGCAAGCTCACGGTAAGCGGCCTGCAGAAGCGCGGCGATCTCGCCCTCCAGGGTGGGCTCCAGCGGGGCGGGGGGGGCGCCAGCCAGGAGCCGGTCCACCAGGTCGGCCAGCCGCTCGCCCATGCTTTCAGCGGAGGCGGCCCACAGGTCGTAAGGCTGGCGCGTCCAGGCGCGGCCGGGCAGCCATAGTTCTTTGCGGAAGTGCTGCACGGTGTGCGCCTCGGCCAGGAAGTTGCCGGATGGGCCAACGGCGGCGATCAGCTCTTCGGCCAGGTGTTCGTCGTCGACGACGAAACCTTTCAGAATGCGCCTGGCATAGCTCAGCGCTTCGTTGTCGGCGGCCAGCCAGGCCAGGCTGGCGCCGTGGTCTGCGCCGAGGATGCCGGCGTGGCCGACCAGGTCGGCGCCGGCCAGGGCTCCCATCAGCAGGCCCCCCATTTTCTCGAAGCCGGCCTGCAGGTCGAGGCGCTTGGCGTCGGTCAGGTTGACGTTGACGTAAACCGGCAGGCCGTAGCGCCTGGCAAGCTGGCAGATGGCGGCGGCCATCAGGCCCTGTTCTGGCGATCCGAAAGAACAGAGCGAGCTGCGCGGGTCCATCAGGTGGGGGATGCCGCCGTAGGAGACCGGATGGCCGGGAGCAAGCGCCTGGACGATGGTGATGCCGGCCAGCGCCTCGGCATTCTCCTGCGCCAGGGCGCCCGCCAGCGTCACCGGGGCGCTGCCGCCGGCCATGGCCATCGGCGCCACGCACACCGGCTGCCCGTATGCGATAAATTCCAGGGCGATCTCCAGGCCGAGGCGCGGAAACTTGAGTGGGCTGATCGGGTCGAGCAGAGTCTCGGTCATGGGATGCTGCCGCAGGGCGGCTTTGCCGCCGGCCACCGCCGCGTACATTTCCAGCAGGTAATGGCTGCTGCGCCGGTCCACCGGAAAACAGCGGGTCGGTTTGGTGGTGCCGCGTAGCAATTCGGCGGTGACGGCCACGTCACGCACTGCCTGGGGTATGTCGCCCGGGACGGCCATGGCGCCCACGATGGTGACATTTGCCAGGGCGTCGCCAAGCGTCGCGGCGCGGGATATGTCTGCCAGGACCGGCGGGCGGCGCTCGCCGCTGCGATGATCGAACCAGGCGGGCTGGCCGGGGCTGGAGAGCAGGTTGATCTCGCCAAAGCCGAAGCGCGCCTGGCGCTGCGGGTCGCGGCCATGCAGGATGTACCGCCGCGGAGCCTGGGACAGCGCCCATTCCACCAGAGCGGGCGGGAAGCGCACCCGCCCGCTGCCAGGTTCGAGGGACGCCCCGGCGTCTGCCAGGCGCTGGCAGACCGGCGGGTGCTCGACGACAACTCCGACCCGGTCGAGGATGCGCAGGGAGCTGGCATGGAGCGCATCCAGGGTTTCAGGAGGACAGGGGGCCAGGCGGGGGGTGTAGTCCATGTCAGGCGGTACGGAAAAAGGCCGGGCCGGGCAGGCTGGCGTACAGGTTTTCCAACAGGGCCGGGGTGAGGGGCGCCCTCAGCGCCTCGTAGGCGTAGAGCAGCGCGCCCAGCACCGGCTCGTGGCTCGCCAGGCGGATTTCGGCGCGCGGCGCAGCGGCGTGGATGTGCATGCAGATGGCTTCGAACAGCAAAGCATCCTGGCTCTTGAACAGGCCGCCGGAAAGGATTACCGGCAGAGCTTCGAGCAGCAGGCCGTAGCGCCGCAGCAGGCCGGTCGCCCAGCGGCTCATCTCGGCGGCGACCTGCTGGATGATGCGGGCGGCCACGGCATCCCCGGCCTGCAGGTGCGCCTGGAAGACCAGCGGCGCTAAGGAGGCGTAAAAGGCTTCGTCAAGCTGGCTGGCCGAAAGCCGGTGCAGCAGCGCCTCCGGGCGGGCGGCGCCCGTCTTTTCCAACACCAGCCCGGACAAGGCGGTGGGGCCGCCGCGCCCGTCATCGGCGTGCATCACCGCCCAAAAGACGCGCTCGCCGATGTGCACCCCGCCGGGGCCGTCTACGCCGTACCAGGAGGTGTGCCATTCCTCGCCCTGCGGGGTGCGGATGGCAGCCGCCAGGTGCGTGCCGGCCGAGAGCACCACGCCAACGCCTTGCGGGGCGTTGGCGTGCAGGGCGATGTGCGTGTCGTTTTTAACCAGGATCGACTGCGCCAGCTTGCGTTGGCGCAGCCCGTCGCCCAGTTCCACGAAGTCTTCGTCCCAATCCGCGCCGGCCAGGCCGCAGCAGGCGTAAGCGATCTGTCCCGGTGAAATCCCGGCCTGCCCGGCGGCCTGCTGCGCGCTGGCGGCGATCTCATCCAGGGCCTGCTCCAGGGTCACGTGATACTTGTCGCTGCTGGCCGAGCGGCCCCAGCCCAATACCCGGCCCTGGAGGTCGGCCAGCAGGGCCACCGTCTTGGATTTGCCGCCGTCGACGCCCAGCACCCAACCCGCGCTCATCGTCACCAGCTCCTGCGCCACTCGTCGATGAAGATTTGCAGATTGCTCCAGGTGAGCGGGGCATCGACGGTGATGTTGTCCACCGGCGAGAGGATCAGCCCGTCGGGGCCAAGCTGCTGGATGGCCTGGCGCACGGCCTGGCGGATTTCGGCCTCGCTGCCCAGCTCGACGGTCACCGCGCCCGAAACGCCGCCCCACGAACAAATGCGCCCGCCCAGTTGCTCCTTGATCTGGCGCAGGTCGGTGTGCGTGCCCTGCACCGGGTCGACGCCGATCAATACGTCGATGCCGGCTTCGAGGAACAGGTCGAACATGGGGCGCAGGCCGCTGGAGCAAATGTAACCAAAGCTGGCGCCGTGCTCGTGGGCCAGGTCGACCTCGGCTTTCAGGCGGGGCAGGATCACCCGGCGATAGAAGCGCGGGGTGACGAAATCGCAGCCCTCGTACCAGGCCCGTTTGATGTACAGGTCCAGCTTGCCGGCCAGCACGACTTTCATGCGCGCCATATTCCAGGCGGTGAGCATCTCCAGCAGATCGCTGACGAAGGGCTCGTCTTCGATGGTTTTGGCCATCAGGTTTTGCATCCCGCACAGCCAGTTGGCCATATCCATGCCCACGCCCCAGCCGCCGGCCAGCAGGATGCCGTGCTGGTCGGTGAAAGCATGCGCCCGTTCCACCTCGGCCTGGTAAGCGGCTACGTCTCCGGCGGAAGGCGGGGTCAGCAAGAACTGCAGGGCCTCCAGGTCGCGCCGTTCGGTTACCAGGGGCTTTACCGCCCGCGGCACCTGGTAATCGTCGATGAAGGGGATGTGGTTCCCGTGCGGCCAGTCATCGGTGAGGCGCACGGTAGTGGTCAGTTCTCCGGAGGGGGTGAGGTAGCGTTTGTGCAACAGGCTTTGTCCGCTGGCGATCTGTTCCGGCGTTTCGACGACCTGCACGTCCGGGTGGAAGCGCACCGGCAGGCCGCGCAACTCGGGATGCTCGGGGCGCTGCGGGCGGGACAGGCTGGGGATGAACAGGAATGAATCCAGCCCCATGGCCAGCTCGGCCCTGGCCAGCTCGTACAGGTCTTCCTGGACGCGGCGGCGCAAGGCGGTAAACGACATGAAGGCGCAGGGGATATGGTCGGGTTGTTGGCGATGGATGGCGCGGAGCAGGCGGTCACGGGAGGTAAGAGGGGGCATGGTAGGTCCTTGGGTTATGAGTAATGGGTCAATGGGTGGATGAGTGATGGGGTGGTTGGGCGCTTAGGCACCTGGGGAGGAGTAATGGGGGGATGGACACCTGGGCGCCTGGGCGCCCATTTGATTAGCTGCGTACTGGTCTCCATATCACATCCTCATGCGGTAGCGGTCGCCGCGGTAGACGCTGCGCATGAATTCGATGGCCTGGCCGCTTTCCAGGAAGGTGAGCTGCTCGGTAACCAGCAAGGCCGCGGGCAAATTGGCGCCCAGGAGGGCGGCGTGTTCGTCGTCTGCCAGGATGGCTTCGATGGAGAACCGGGCGTTGGCCAGGCACAGGCCGTAAACTTCGCACAAGATCTGATAGAGGGATTGGTTTTCCAGGTCGTGCTCCAGCAGACCAGGGCACAGGGTGTGCGGCAGGTAGGCGGTCTGAAGCGCCATCGGCTGGTCGTCGGCCAGGCGCAGGCGTTTCAGGTAGACCAGGGGCAGGCCCACTTCGATGGCGAAGATGCGCGCCAGGGCGGCGGTCGCGGAGATCAACTGGGCGGCCAGCAGGCGGCTGGAAGGCTGCATGCCGCGCCGCCTCATCTCGGCGGTGAAACTGTTCAATGGAATGGCTTCGGCGTCTTGCTTGGGCTGGCTGACGAACAGCCCCTTGCCGGGAAGGGCATAAATGACGCCATCCTGGGAAAGCTCGTTGATCACCCGGCGGATGGTCATCAGGCTGGCGTCGAATTCTTTGATCAGCTCGCGCTGCGAGGGAAGCTGTTCACCCGGTTTGTAGCGGCCCGCTGCAATGTCGTCCAGCAAGCGCTCCTTGATCTGGTAGTAAAACGGGCGGGTGGGCCGGGCCGGAGTGTTCATGGCGTCACAGATCGGTGATGACTTTCTGAATATAACGAAAGCCGGGCGGCACACCCAGGTACCCGGCCAGCGCCTCGGTGTACAGTTGAGCCGGGATCACGTCCAGCATGGGCGAGAGGAACTCGTCGACGCCTGGCGGCGGCGAGAGCCATTGTTCTTTCCAGCGCGTGGCCCCATTTACGACCAGCAACACCGCCGCGCCGCAGGCTTCCAGGTCGGCGGCCAGGCGCAAAGCGGCAGGGTGAGAGCGCCCAGGGGCGGTGAAGATCACCACGCCGACACCGGGGTGGACGGTCTCGATAAAGCCGTGGCGCAGGGCGCCAGCGCCCATGCCAATGGCAGGGAGCTTGACCCACTCGGCGACGGTTTGCGCCGCCTGGCGAGCGGTGGCAGCGTGCGGGCCAAAGCCGGTGAAAATGACGGTCTTCTGCGGCGCTAACGCTTCCAGCCATCGTGCAGCAACGGCTGCCGACCGGTCTAACAGGTGTTGGACGTGATCGGCTATGGCGTCCAGCGCCTGCAGGCCGGTTTCCGGCGCCAATCCGGCCCAGCCGCGGGCCAGCAGCCAGAGGACGGCCAGGGAATTGACGTAGGTCTGGGTAGCGACCAGATTCTCTTCGGTCACCGCCAACGGCAGGGCAAACTGCGCGGCAGACGCCAGGGGGCTATCCAGGTGGTTGGTCACTGCGACGAAGATGGCTTCCCCCTTCAGTTGCGCCAGGATTGGAGCGATCTCTGCGCTGGAACCGGATTGAGAAATATACACCAGTTCCTGGCAGCCCTCTAAAAAGGGCGATCCATATTGCAACAGGTCAACGGCTTCGACGGCCAGGGCGCGGCGCCCCAGGCCCTGCAGATGATAGGCGGCGACCTGGGCGGCGTGATAGGACGCTCCCATGCCGGTCAGGATTAGATCCTGCGGGGGAGGGATAGAGGCCAGGATGTGCGGCGCCTGGCTACGGTAGTAATCCACCAACTGGCGAATGGCGGCGGGCTGCTGGAGGATTTCGCTGCAGAAAGATGTCATGACAGGTACAACCGGCTATACTGATATAACTGATATATATCAGTATAGGGCAAACCGGGCAAAAAGTCAAGAAGTTTTTACGGCGGGCGGGGAAATTGTGATAGACTCTAGCGGTCAAGTTCAGTAATGAAACGAGGATCGACGATGTGTAACGTTGAACGAGAAACTTATGCGGTCGAGATTGCCGGCCTGAAGCGCAATCTGAGACTGTTCGAAGTTGCGCCGGGTGTGCGCATCGCGGTGTTGAATATCCTGGGGGATACCGAACTGGTGCAGGCGTGCGCAGCGGCGCTGGCCGAGAAGCTGGACAGCGCCGCCTACGATTTGCTGGTCACCGCGGAAGCCAAGAGCATCCCGCTGGCGCACGCCCTTTCGGTCGAGACGCGCAAACCTTACGTGGTGCTGCGCAAAGTATACAAACCTTACATGGGCGTGGCGCTCTCGGCGGAAACTCTTTCGATTACCACGGGGCAGCCGCAGATGCTTTACCTGGACGAGAAGGATCACGATTTGATGCGCGGCAAGCGGGTGGCCTTGATCGACGACGTGATCAGCACCGGTTCGACGCTGCACGGCATGCGCAATTTGATGGAGAAGGCCGAGGCGACTGTCGTGTTGGAAGCCGGTATTTTCACCGAGGGAGACCGCGATCGCTGGGACGGGATCATTGCGCTGGGGCACCTGCCCATATTCACGAATTGAGGGGCGGGCAATTCACGGGAAGCACAATACCACCACCGGCCGGCCGCGCAGGTGAGTCAGAAAGACGACCCTTTCCACCGGCGGTTCACCGGGCGGGCGTTTGAGATGCAGTTGGCGCAATAAGTCTTCGGGCTGCAGGGGCGAGCCGCGCTTTTTGACCACTACCCGGGACACGCCGCGCTGGCGCAGTTCGGCGCGCAGGCGTTTGATGCCAAATGGGAACCAGGCGTCCACCGCCCAGGCGCGTGCAAACGGCGTCTCGACGCGCTGGCTGGCGGTCAGGTAGGCGATATCGGGGTCAAGCTGTGCGGCGTCGAGGTGTTCGGCCAGCAGCCGCACCAGGCCAGCACGCAGGATTGCCGGATCGGGTTCGTACAACCAGGCGAGCGGCTCGCTGAGGCGGGCAGGAAGTTCTGCCGGGCCCGGCGGGGAAGCCAGGGTATGAGGACCGGGCAAGATTGTTGCCCGCGGCGAGGCTGTGCGCAGCGGGCCGAACCACAGTACGGCCTCTTTCAATTCGCCTCGCAAGGAGATAAATTCGATTTCGGCTTCGTAGCCGGATAGCTCCGCCAGGTCCACGCCGGGCGAAATTTTCACGCCCAGGGCGCAGCGCGGCGCTCCCCAACCCCGGATGATCTCCAGCGGCGGCTGGTAGTGGCGCACGGAAAAAATGCGCCGTTCATCCTTGCGACGGCCCGGGTCAAAGAACAGGCCCGTGTTAGGCGATAAGCGCAGCGGAAGCGGATCGAGCAGGTCAGCCTGGATGAATCCGGCGCGCCCACCCGGGGCCAGCGCCTGCAGGTTGGCGCGCGCCATCGCCAGGCGCAGCCCATCGTTGTCGATACCGGTGGTGGGCGCCGACGCGGCCAGCGCCAGCGTGTCGCAGCCGACGGAACAGCCCAGGTCGAGCAGGCGATCGAAGCCGGCGAAGCGCTGCGCCCGGTAAGCGGCTACGGCGTGGCTGCTGGCCTGCTCCAGAGCCGGGCGGGTGAAATACATGCGCCCGGCCTGGGGAAATTTGGCCTCCGCTTCGCGGCGCAGAATGGCAATCTCCAACGCGGCGCGGGCTAACGAGGGGGGATAACGGCGGGAGAGGGCATCGAAGCCGGCCAGGAAGCCGGCTTCGATGGGCTGCAGGCTGGCCGCAGACCGGAGGGCCTGCTCTCCGGCCGGAGTGAGCAAGGATTGGAATTCGGGCAGCAGCACGCTCTCATTCTAACGCATGATTCCAGTATAATTGGAGAGAATTTTATGCAGGAGGTGGGCATGCCCATCGTGATCCGACCGGCAAGAGAAGCAGATATCGAGGCTATTTCCAGATTGTTCGAGCAAGGCGACGCCTGGCACCGCCAGCACCTGCCGGACCTCTTTCGCCTCCCGGAGGAAACGGGCCGTGACGTCCAGTATATCCGAGGATTGCTGGCCTGTGACGAGGCGGCCCTGTTCCTGGCCGATGACGAGGGGGAGCTGGTCGGCATGGTCAACGTGCTGATCAACCACGCACGGGATATCCCCATCCTGGTGCCGCGCCGTTACGCGGTCGTCGATCACGTGATCGTGGATGACCGCTACCGGCGGCAGGGCATTGGGCGGAGGTTGATGGAAGCCGCCGAGACGTGGGCAGGCCAACAAGGCATCCGCGATATCGAATTGAACGTGTTCGAGTTCAACCAGGGGGCGATTGTCCTTTACGAGAAGCTGGGCTACAAGACGCGCAGCCGGAAGATGCACAAATTGTTGCCTTGATGCAGTTGGGCATCACCAACGATGCTGCCGCGCAGACCGCCCGGCAGGCCGGTCTGAAGGTGGTGATGGATGCCTGTATGATGGTGGAGCGCCGAAAGTATCGCCGGTGAGGGGTGAGGCCGGATTGTCGGTGCTTTCGCCTGGTTAATAGAAAATGGGACGCGGACGAGCGCGGATGGACGCGGACGCTATTTTGCACTGATCCAGGCTACCGCTGCGCCTGGCGGGTTGACTTTTTTCAGCGATGGGTAACCGGTTGCCGAATAATCAGGGTCGTTCGCGAATTTTGTGCGGCATGCAAGGCGCGATCAGTTGCTCAGCCAATCGTCAACACCACGATTCCAGCGATGGTCAGCAGCGTGCCGACGATTGTCTTCCAGGTCAGCGGCTCGCCGCCCAGGATCACTCCCATCAAGGCGCCAAACAGGGGCGAGGTGAAGGCGATAGGCATCACGCGGGTCAGCGGGGCGCCCTTGATGGCGGCATAGAAGCACAACATGCCCAGCGAACCGGCCACCACGCCGCCGCCTAACACCATCATCAGCAGCGACTTGGGCGGCGCCTGAGCGACGGTTTTCCACTGGGGAAAACTGACAGCCCCCAGGATGAGCAACGCCACGGCGGTGCGGATGGTGATGCCCATCTGCGGCGAAAGGTTGCCCAGGTGCAGCCCTTTCTTTTCGAAATAACCTCCAATCCCCCATGCCATAGCGGTTAGCAGTGCCAGCAGTTGTGGTTTCATGTTTGTCCTTATGATAGGGTCATGGGATATGAGTAATGAGTGATGGGTGATAGGTGGTCGGGGGTCACCGATTTTGCGCTGCGGCGGTTGCCCCGGAAAGCATCCGGTTGGCTGCCCGGCGGCCGATTTCCACGGCGAAATTGGTGCCGCGATCCCAGGGGTATACCTGGCTCATGCTGGCGAAATACAGGCCGGGGATGGGGGTCTGGATGGCGGGGATATTTTGCGAATGGTTCAGCAGGGGCACCGGCTGGGCGTAGGTGGTGCGGAATAACCATGTCTTGCGCACCCACTCCGGTTGGAAAGCGGGGTTGAAGCGCGACAGCGCCGGCAGGTAGCGCGCCAGCAGTTCTTCCTGGCCCAGGCGGAAGTATTCGTGATCCGGCTCCAGGTAATCGCCAATGTAGACGATGTGATCGCCGCCGAAGTATTCGGGCGAGAGAAAGTTGGTATGCTCTACCAGGGCCAGGAAGGGAAAACCGGCCGACTTGGGGATGTTGTACCAGTAGTATCCTTCCTGTGAGAGGCGCTGTTTGAGCGACAGCACCATGACCACGGCCCCCATATTCTTCAACGACAGCAACCCTTGCAGGTAGCTGCCGGGCAAATCGGGCGCCAGCCGGGCCAGCAGGGCTGGCGAAGTGGTAACCAGGCACTGGTCGTAAGATTGCCAGCCAGCCGGGGTCTGTAAGGCCAGCCCGCCATCCGCCTGCGGTGCCAGGCCGGCCACCGGGGTGGAAAGATTAAACCCTACCCCCATTTCTTTCAATCTCCCGGCGAAACGGTCGGCAAAAGCCTGGAAGCCGCCCTGGAAAGTGCCCAGCCGGGTGGTGCGCGATTTCAGGCGCGCCCACATCCAGGCCATGTTGACCTGCCGGGCGTAACGCTCGCCGAACTTGCCGGTCATCAGCGGCTCCCACATCAGCTCGTAGACGCGGTCGCCGGCCCACTTGCGCAGCCAGGCATCCACGGTGTACTTTTCCAGCGCCTGCCAGTTATTGCTCAGGCGCAGGTAGAGCCCCACCAGCCCAAAACGCGCTTTGTCGACGCCCCAGCCCAGGCCGGGGAACAGGATGGCTTTGCTGATCGAATCGAAGGGATAGAATTTGCCCTGGTAGTACATCACGGTGTACGGGCGGGGGAACAGCACCTGGTCGCGCCAGCCCAGTTCGTCGATCAGCCCGAGCATGTGGCGGTCGGTAGCGAACCAGTGGTGGTAGAACTTTTCTACGCTCCAATCCCAGTGGGGTTCCTTGAAGCCGGAAGCCAGCCCGCCGACCTGGTCGCTGGCTTCGTAGATGGTGATCTGGTGCCCGGCGCGTGCCAGGTCATAGGCGGCGGACATCCCACCCAGCCCGGCGCCGATCATGGCAATCTTTTTCATGTTATGCCTCGGCTTTTGCTAATTCGATCTCTTCGCTCCAGTGAATGCCTTTGCGCAGCATGTAATACCCACCCAGGGCAGTGATTGGCAGCCACAGCGCGGCGTGCAACGCCAGGGTATAGGCCGCGGCGATGGCCTGATCGACGCCGTAGGCGCGCAGCACGGCGATCCCCGGGGCGTCGAAAGTGCCCACGTAACCCGGCGCAGAGGGGATGGTGGTGGCCAGGTTGACAATTCCGTTCATCAGCATCAGGGCGAAGAAACTCACCTGGAAAGGAAAAGCGTGCATCAGGAACCAGTATTTGCCGGTTTCGAGCAGCCAGATGACCACGGAGGTCACAAACACCATCAAGACCCCGCGCGGCGAGCGCAGCGATTCCAGCCCGCCCAGGAAGCGATCGGACAGGCCGAGGGTCTTCTCCCGGTAACGGGCGGGCAGGAATTTTGCCATCCAGCTTACGATCACCTGGGCGCGTTCGGGGAACATGGCTGCCAGGAGAAATGCTCCCAACGCTCCCAGGAACACGGCGCTGCCGGCCAGCGCCAGCGAGCGGATGTCGCCGACAAAACCGGAACTGGTGGTCAGCCGCGCCAGTTCGGAAAGATTCAGGAAGACGAAACTGAGCATGACGACCCCGTCGAAGACGCGCTCGACGATGATGGTGGCCAAGGAGGCGGAGATGGGGGTTTCTTCGTCCCTCTTCAAGACCACGGCGCGCAGAACTTCCCCGGCGCGGGCGGGCAAGATGTTGTTGCCGAAGTAGCCGATGGCGACGGTGGGGAAGAGGCGGCCGGTGGGCACGGATTTGAGCGGTTTGAGCAGGTAGTGCCAGCGCCAGGCGCGCGCCCACACCCCCAGGAAGTACACGGTCACTCCCGGGATCAGCCACCACCAGTTGGCGTGCGCAAGGGCCGTCCCCAGGTCTTTCAGGTGCAGACCGCGCAGAGAAATATAGAGGAAGATCAGGCTGATGATGACACCCAGCCAGAATTGCCAGCGTTTCATGCCGCTCAATTCTACCACTCAATGGGTGACTAGGAGAGAAATCCTATAAGAGCTGTAAGCCGCTTATTGGTACAATAAAGATATAATCTGGCCGTATGAGTTTGGATAGACGGGCGGGTTATTCTACAGACCCTGCCCTGATCTTTAACGGAGACTTTATGGATTTTCTAACCATCGCGTCGTATGATAACCTCCTGAAGCAAATCGTGTGGTTGGATCGATCCCTGGGATGCCCAAAAATGGAGCAAACTACAAAAAGTTCCGATCAGAAGCTGACCTTATTGACTGCCCAGGAGGCAGCCGAGTACCTGCGAGTCAGTTTGTCTACTTTAAACCGGATCGAGCGGCGCGGCCTGCTCTATCCGCTGCGCACGCCCGGCGGCCACCGGCGTTATACGTTGGAGATGTTGAACGACTGCCTGACACAGCACAAGGCCGGATTGGAGGAGGGTTAGGGATGGAACCGGCACACATCCTGGTTATCGAAGACGACGATATCGTGGCGCGCACCATCGAACGCAGTTTGCGCGGCGAGGAGTTTCGCGTGCTGCTGACCAACAGCGGCGTGGAGGGCCTGAAAGCAGCCCGGCGGCGCACGCCCGACCTGGTGATCCTGGACATCATTATGCCGGGCATGGATGGTTACACGGTCTGCCGGGAGATGCGTTCCGATCCGCTGCTGACCGAGGTGCCGATCCTGTTCCTCACCGCCAAGATCAAGGACGAGGATAAAATTGCCGGTTTCAACGCCGGCGCAGATGATTATTTGTGCAAACCGTTCAATATCGATGAATTGATCTTGCGGCTGCGGGCGATCTTGCGCCGCGCCGGACGGCAGGCCAAGGCCGAAGAAGAGAAGGCAGAGGCGGCTTTGCCCGGCGGCGAGGCGGCGGTTTCGACCGGCGTGGATGCCCGGCCGGGGAATAGCGACAGATTCCGCATCACGATCGGGGATTTTATCCTGGACACCCGCTCCTACGAGCTCTATACCCCGACGCGCGGGAAGGTGCGCCTGACGCCGGTACAGTATGAATTGCTCCATCACCTGATGTGCCATCCGGGGGAGATTTTCTCTCCCAACCGCCTGTTGGACGAGGTGTGGGATTACCCCAGCGACACCGGCAGCCCGGACCTGGTGCGCGTGCACATCAAAAACCTGCGCGAGCGCGTCGAGGATGACCCTCGCCAGCCCATTTTTATTCGTACCGTCCCGGGTTATGGCTACACGGTCGGCCCGGAGCCAGTGGCTTGAGATCAGTCATATTGCCCATAAAAAATCGCCCGCACGGGCGATTTTTTATGGGCAATATGTTTTATCGAGTCTTTACCCTGGTTTCACAGCCAATTTATACAAAATCCCTGTTGGATGTGTTAAATTGGGGGCAATGAAAACCATGCTACTCTTGTCCTGCATTCCCACGTTAGAGGTGTCAACCTCGCTATGCCGAACTCAAGCCGTTTGAAAGCACAAGAAAATTTGTTGGTCTGCCAATTCCGCGCTTTCCAGGCGTTGTACCGGCTGGCGGAAGACGAGCGCGAAGCGTTGGTCAAGGGCGACGTGCCCCACCTGTTGTATCTGGCAGAGCACAAAGAAAGTTTGCTAGACCGGCTGGGGGCGCTGGCAGAAATGCGCCGGCAGGCCGATCTGCAGAGCGCGAACGGGCGCAGCGATGGGCAGGTTTTCTCAACCGGTAATCCAGAAATGGCGCAGCGCCTGCAACGCCTGGAGGATGGCGCACGCATACTGGCTTTGCAAGTGCGTGACCTGGTGCAAGGCAACCGCGCGCTGGCCACTTACGCCCTGAAACAGGCGGCGGACATGCAGTTCTATCTTTTGGACGACCGTCGCGCTGACTTACCGGCTTTGTTTGCCGCTATCCTGGCGGCGCGCGACGCGCTGAACGCCCATGATCTGACGGCCGTTTCCGCCGCACTGGGAGATATGCAGGCTGCGCTGCAGCAATTGGGAGGCGCCCTGGACGAGGCGCAGGCCAAGGGCGGCTTGCCTGCACAGGCAGAATCCCCCTTTCCTACGGCTGGACCAGATGCGGCCCGGGGGCGCGCCAACCTGGTGGAGGAGATGGCTGACCTTTATCGCCAGGAGAAAGCCTACCGGGCGGTGCTGCGTCTGAACAGCCGGATACTGGTCAATGCCAGTTGAAATGCCCGGTAAAGCCGAACAAATCTGTTAAACAAAAAGCGGGCCAGCGATAGCCCGCATGCAAGACTTGCTTGCTGAGAGGCGACGACGGGATTTGAACCCGTGATCAGGGTTTTGCAGACCCTTGCCTTGCCACTTGGCCACGTCGCCATATATAAATTAAAAAGAGCGGGCAACGGGACTCGAACCCGTGACCTTCTCCTTGGCAAGGAGGTGTTCTACCAACTGAACTATGCCCGCAGTTTCGGCCTTGCGTTTGGCCGAGAGTGCCGAGAGCCAGAATCGGACTGGCGACACCATGATTTTCAGTCATGTGCTCTACCAACTGAGCTATCTCGGCCTAAACGCCCAGCGAGTTATTCACCAAGCGACCCCTATTTTACACACATGTCAGGTGCTTGTCAAGCGCCACGAGCAGGGATTTTCCGCCCGGATTTATCCTGGCGCGGGTTTATCGCCCGCATTCTACGCTCAAGCTATCTATTTCCAGCCATGCCGCGCCTGGAAAGTCGAGGGTCCTGTAGCGAAATTGCCCACCTGGAGTGAATGCCATGGCCTGGTTGTCGATCCAGATAACCAGGCCAAGCGGCGGGCGGGGTGAGACGGCGCTTTCCAGCACAATGGCTTCATCGACGTAGAAGCGCACACGCTGTGCTTCCCAACTCAATTGGTAGGTGTGCCATTGGGTTGGATCGACGGCTAACTGGACTGCCTGCTCGCTAATGAGGCGCCGCGCCAGGCGGCGCAGCGGCCGGGCGGTGCGTGGGAAGGCAAGCAACGGAAGGATGGGAGCACCCAGGGGCAGCAACGCTGAAGGGAGCGGTGCAGAGCGGAAAACTGCCGCTAACCAGCCGGAGGCCGGTTGATCATCGCGAAAAGAAAGGTAGTTGTGCGGGGAGGCGTAGAAAAACCACGCCGTGTTGGGAAGGGCCGGCAAGCGCAACAGGCCCGCCTGGCTGAGCACGCCCATGCTAAAGGGGTCGTTCCACAGCCCGAATCCCCACGTTCCGGGCAGGCCAGCGTCGCAAACTCGCCCGCGCAGGCTCAAGCGCAGGGGCGGCCGCCAGGGGAAAGCGCTTCGCCGCAGGCGACTGTAGTCGTCGATTTGAGCCAGCCGGTAGCGCCCGGCTGGGCCGGGCGGGATGCCAAGCCGCCAAGCGCCCTGGCCGGTTTTTTCGACATTTGCTCCACGGGTGAGATTCGGGATAAGATGATCGTCCAACATGGCAAGGTGTTTATACCACAGGTAGTTGCATTGTGCATCAATTACAGAACGGGAGCAGGCACTACAGGATGGTATAATCTGGAAATATGATTGTCTGCTGCTCTGAGGAGAGACGATGGAAATTACCTGGTATGGACTTTCGTGTTTCCGGTTGACCGAGCGCGGTCTGGCCAGCGTGGTCACAGACCCGTTCGACCATCGGGTCACTGGTTATGAGCCCTTGAAGTTGAAGGCGGACATCGTAACCATCAGCCACGATGCACCGGGGCACAATAATGCTGCAGCGGTAAAAGGCAAGAGCCGTACGATCACGGGACCGGGAGAGTACGAGATTGGTGGTGTGTTCATTACGGGTGTACAGACCAACGGTCATGCCATGCGCGCGCCGGACGAGCCGCGTAATACGTTGTACGTGTTCGATTACGATGGATTGACCATTGCCCATCTCGGCGACTTGCGGCGAGTACCCAGCCAAACCGAAGTGGAAGCGTTGGGCAACGTTCATGTGGCGCTGGTTCCAGTGGGGGGCGGCGGTGGATTGAGCGCAGCGAAAGCTGTCGAAGTCATCAGCCTGTTGGAGCCTGGTATTGTCATTCCGATGCATTACAATATTCCCGGCAGCGGCCTGAAATTAAGCCCGTTGAGCAAATTTTTGAAGGAAATGGGCGTTGCCGGCGGCGATCCGCAGCCCTCGTTAAAGATCACGCGGGGGAACGTGCCCGAAGAGACGCACGTGGTGGTCTTGAGTTGTGAACGTTCATGAAGCGCTTTTGAGCAGGAGGGTACTACGTGGCGGTTAAACTTCTGATGACCTGGGATATCTTACCTGGCCGTGAGCAGGAATATTTCGAGTTCGTCGTGCGCGACTTTATTCCTGGGGTACAGCGCATGGGCATGGAACCCAGCGATGCCTGGTTCACGATGTACGGCAGCCAACCGCAAATCCTGGCCGCGATGCAGATGTCCAGTATCACTTCGTTGCAGCGCGTCCTGGATTCTTCGGAGTGGAAGGACCTTACTCAGCGCCTGATGGATTACGTTGACAATTATGAATACAAGGTGGTGCAGGCACGCGGCGGTTTTCAGATGTGAAGCGATCTGAGTTTGCTCCTGCTTTGCTCACCTGGTATGAACAGCATGGCCGCGATCTGCCCTGGCGTGGGTCGAGCGATCCATACGCGGTATGGATATCGGAGATCATGCTGCAGCAGACGCGCGTCGAGACAGTCATCCCATATTACCAGCGCTGGATGGCGCAATTTCCGACACTGACCGCCCTGGCGCAGGCCACGATGCAGGAGGTGTTGGCGGCGTGGGAAGGCCTGGGCTATTACAGCCGGGCGCGCAATTTGCACCGCGCAGCCCAGTTTGTGGTGCAAGAGGCAGGGGGTGAGATGCCGGGTGACGTCACCGCGCTGAGCAAGCTGCCCGGAGTTGGGCGATATACGGCGGGAGCGATAGCTTCAATTGCTTTTGGAGTCGATGCCCCGGCCCTGGACGGCAATATCCGCCGAGTGTTGGCGCGCGTTTTCGACGTGGACGTCCCCGCTCGCTCGCCGGAAGGCGAACGCCGCTTGTGGGAACTGGCTGCCAGATATCTGCCAGCAGGACAGGCTGGCGCCTATAACCAGGCCTTGATGGATTTGGGGGCTCTGGTTTGCACTCCTCGCGCGCCAGCCTGCACGAGCTGCCCGCTTGCAACGTGGTGCAAGGCGCGCGCCCTGGGCCTGCAAGAGCAGCGACCCGTAGGAAAAGCCAGGCTGCCTGTACCGCATTTCACGGTTACGGCTGCGGTCATTCGCCGGGGCGAGCAGATATTGATCGCGCAGCGCCCACCGGACGGGCTTCTGGGCGGGTTGTGGGAATTCCCGGGCGGGAAGTTGCAGCCAGACGAGGACCTGGCGGCCTGTTTGAAGCGGGAAATCTGCGAGGAATTGGGCGTGGAGATCGATGTGTCCGAGCAGGTGGGCGTCTACCGCCACGCCTATACTCATTTCCGCGTTACTTTGTATGCTTTTTACTGCCACCTGGTGGATGGCGCCCGGCCGCGCCCGATCCAGGTCAACGATCTGCGCTGGGTGAGCCTGGCGGAGCTGGCTGATTATCCGATGGGTAAGATCGACCGCCAGATTGCGAAGCGCCTGAACGATAGCGAGAGATAATGTTCATTGTCGATGCACACCAGGACCTGGCCTGGAACATGATGTCTTTTGAGCGGGATTACACTCGCTCCGCAGCGGAAATACGCCGTATCGAGGCCGGCGGGCCGATCGTGTCTTATAATGGCGACAGCCTGTTAGGGTATGATGACTATTTGCGCGGACGGGTGGGGCTGATTTTTGCAGCTTTGTTTGCCGCCCCGCAGCGTTTCCGCGCCGGCGAATGGGAGGCGGTTTACTATCAGGATTACCAACAGGCCCACCAGCTATACCAGGCACAATTCGACCTGTACGATCGCCTGGTGGATGAGCATCCAGATCGTTTCCGATTGGTGCGCAGCCTAGCCGATTTAAACTTCGTACTGCAAAGCTGGGGAAAAATTGCAGCCAGTTTGCCCCCAGATGACGCCAGGCAGGACGATGACGATGAGCAACCGCAGGATGCCATTCCAGGGAACAGCCCGCCGGTAGGATTGGTGGTGACTATGGAGGGCGCCGAGGGGGTGCGTTCCCCCGGTGAGTTGGAAGATTGGTGGCAACGCGGCCTGCGCATCATCGGCCCGGCGTGGTGCGGCACGCGTTTTTGCGGCGGGATGCGGGAGCCCGGGCCAATGACAAAAGATGGGTTTGCCCTGCTGGAGCGCATGGCTGAGGTAGGTTTTGCCCTCGATTTGACGCACATGGACGAACAGGCCGTGCTGACGGCGCTGGATGTGTATCCGGGCCAGATGATCGCCTCGCACAGCAACGCCCTGGCATTGTTGCCGGGTATTGCTGGTAACCGGCATCTTTCCGACCGCGTGATTCGCGGTCTCCTGGATCGGGATGGGGTGATCGGGATCGTGCCGCTGAACGGCTTTCTGAAGGCTGGCTGGAGGCCCGGCGACCGGCGCGAGGATGTGCCCCTTGAACGGGTTGTGGCACAGATCGATTATGTCTGCCAGATGGCGGGCGACGCCCGTCACGTCGGCCTGGGCACCGACTTCGACGGCGGCTTTGGTGTCCGTTCTGTGCCCGCCGGTATCGATACGATTGCCGATCTAAGCAAGCTGATCCCGCTCCTGGCGGAGCGCGGTTATGGCGAAACCGATCTCGCCGCGATTATGGGGGGCAACTGGATCGACCGTTTGCGGCGTATCTTGCCCGAGGTGATATGAGCGAAGCAACGTACCGCAGGCCCGGCCGCCGGAATCGCTTGATCCTGGGGTTGGTGCTGTTAATTTTGGGCCTGGTGATTTTTATCCTGGGCGCCGATCCGGGATTATTTGGCCTGGATCGCAGCCCGGTCGTAGGGTTTCTGCAGATTGCCGTTTTTCTGGTTGGGCTGGCAATGATTTGCCTGGGGGGCTACCTGACGCTGAATACACTATGGGCCGGAAACGAGAAGGGGATTGCCGCCGATATCGGATACCGCATGGTGAGCACAGGTTACGTGATTGCAGCGACTTCGGGTATGGCAGACGTGTTTGGCTTTGGCAGCCAACCTTTCCCGGCGATCCCATATTTCGGCACCTGGCAAGGCGGCGGCGTTATCGTGGGGGAGATTGCGATTATTATCGGCTTTCTGTTATTGATCCCCCGGACGAAGTGAAAGGGATAATTCCTGATGAGCGGCGGCTTCCACATGTGGAAGCCGCCGCTCATTAAGCTTTGCTGGCCCTTCCGCCTTTGACGGGGTTCGAGGCTTTAGCCGGACCAGATATCGCAGTGCCATCCGGCTGAAGCCTCGTATCCGGCGGCAGATCGGTGTCTTTTCCTGCTAAAGCCGGCAGGGTCGTTTTACTTTTTAGACGACCGCTGGATACCTGGCTTATCCGATAGCGGCCAGCATTTCCTCGTTTGTTTTCATCTTATATTCTGGCAGACCGCGCTGTTGAGCGATAGCCTGTTCGGCGTTTTGCAAGCACACTACATCTTCCTTCAAAACCACTCGCTTGCTGCTTTGCTCCAGCCGATGGCGGAACGCATCAATAACCGGGGTTATATCTGCAAGCGCCGGCTGAGTTTTGAGATATTCGAGGACGGCCTGGGCGCCGTTCTCGCCATCTTTGCGGGCGATGCCGACCAGGCCGCTGCTGGCCTCGCGCGACCAGCCAGCCACAAAAATGCCCTCGATTGGCTGTTTCGCCTGCGGGTCAAAGGCTTCGTAGGAAATGCCATCCACCGGAAAGCGTGGCTCCGGGTTTTTTACAAAGGCGTTCCACTGCACAGGCAGGCCGAAGCTTTCATCAACTTTATCGCCAATGCAAAAGACGACCGTGTCTACCGGCAGCACGCGCCGCGTGCCGAGCCCGACGGCTTTGGTGTCGTCCCCTTTTTGCACCAGTTTGGTGTCTTCCACTTCCAGGCCGGTGACTTCTCCCCGCTCGTTTCCAAGCATAGCCGTAGGAGAGGCAAGGAAGTCGAAGGAAAGTCGAGTTTTCGAGACGGGCGGCGCGGCTTTGGGCAGGGCAGACAGGATGTATTCGCAGGCCGCGTTTGGATGCTGGTTGACCTCAGCCATGAACGGCGCACAGCGCGCCACCTCATTCTCCAGGGCGGCGACATCCAGGTTAGCGATCACATACTCCATCTCTTTTTTGGTAAATTTCACTTCCGCCGGGCCGCGGCGAGCAACGGCGATTACTTCATCGACTTTCAAGTCGTGGATTGCCCA
The DNA here is from genome assembly GCA_964595435.1 of uncultured Anaerolinea sp. GTDB lineage: Bacteria > Chloroflexota > Anaerolineae > Anaerolineales > UBA4823 > RBG-16-57-11. Next base: position 20,726 of record CAZQQJ010000013.1, read on the forward strand.
GTGGGCAATGTCCATCATCACGTTGCCCACGCCGACCAGCGCTACCCGGCCGCGGACGGCAAAGGGCATGACGCTATACGGTGGGAGCCTGTTGTAGTGGTACACAAGGTCTTTGGCATGATATACCCCGCTTAGATCCTCGCCAGGCAGCCCCAGCCACTTCGTTCCCTGGGCGCCGACGGTGACCAGCACTGCGCTAAAACCAAGTCCTTGCAATTCTTCCAGGTGGAGATCACCGTCCTGGCCAACTGTCACATTGCCATAGTAGTGAATGCCTGCCGAGTCGATGATCTGGCGGAATTGTTTGCGCAGGCCGTCTTTCATCTTGTACTTGTCATAATAAATTCCGTATTCTGCCAGGCCGCCTGGTTTGATATCCCGATTAAGCACGACCACCTCTACACCGTTGGCAGCAAGCTGACGAGAAGCATATAGGCCGGCTGGCCCTGCTCCGATGACGGCTACAAGATGGCGCTGAGTTTGTGTTGACATCGAGACCTCCTGCTATGAAATTGTCTGTTGATTGGTTGGGTAACGTTGAATTCCATTATAGCTGCTTGAGATTAAATGTTCAAGGCAATAACCTCAAGGATCAGGTATGACGGCCTTTCCGTATGAGGCGATATGGCGCAAATCTTGCAAACAATTCATGAAATATTGGCTAAATTTGTCATCTTGTGCTATATTGCAGGTGAAAATAGTTGCATCTATGGCGTGTATCGCTTGCCGCGTGGGGTGGCCTGAGACCCTATCTTGAGAACAGAATGACTTTCAGCCATAAAAGTTTGCCCAGGTGCAATGCACCGGCCGCACAAAATGGCCTTCGGTTAATAAGGAGAGAGCTGTGAATACATCTGCGAATAATCCCTCGGATAAGCCTGCTCAACCTGCAACGCCGGGTCCAACTCAATCACCTGTTCGTGAAGAAGCCGATAAAAGCGGACGGCCTTCTCGAATGCGACGGTTTATCTGGCAAGGAAAATTTGGCCCTGCTTTTTGGACTGTTGCCAGCATCCTTTCGCTCGTTGTGAACGTGATCTTGATCATTGTTGTGTTGATTCTGGCGAGGCAGCTTTTCACCATCAAGGAACTGGTTGGAGGCCAACTGATTGGAGGCCTGTACAAAAATTTCGTCAAGATGGATGAGGCGCGTATCACCACCACGGTGGTGGTAGAAGATACCATCCTGGTTAACGATACCATTCCAGTAGTATTTACCTTGCCCTTGAAGCAGCAGACTGAAGTGGTGCTGGCAGAGGACGCGCCGATCAAGAAGGCCACTGTATTCCTCAATGGCGCCCCTGTACCTACGGATATCGTTTTGAAAAAGGGGACCAAGCTGAACATCTACCTGGATTTAAACGTACCCGTTAACCAGACCGTCCCGGTGGTGTTGAAGGTGCCGGTGAAGTTGCAGGTCCCTGTAGAAATCCCCTTGAACAGCACAGAACTGCACGAGCCCTTCGTCGGCTTGCAAGACGTGGTGGCGCCCTACAAAAAAATGCTGGATCCACTGCCTAATTCGTGGGGAGAGGCTTTTTGCAAGATATTCCCGGATTGGATTTGCAAATAGCGCCGGCCAGGCGTTCCAGGAGCGATGCAAGCGATCATGCCACCAATCCGTAAGGTCACTCTCTCCAATGGTTTACTGGTTTTATTGAAAGAAATCCATACTGCTCCCCTGATCAGCCAGTGGATCTGGTACCGGGTTGGCTCAAGGGACGAGACGCCCGGCATAACGGGCGTTTCGCATTGGGTCGAGCATATGCAGTTCAAGGGGACTCCGCAGTTTCCGGCCGGCATGCTGGATAAGGCGATCTCTCGGGAGGGTGGGTTCTGGAACGCGATGACCTACCTGGATTGGACCACTTATTACGAAACATTGCCTGCGGAAGGGATCGACCTGGCCTTACGCCTGGAGGCGGACCGTATGGTCAACAGCCTGTTCGATCCACAGGAGGTTGCTGCTGAACGCACCGTGATTATCTCTGAACGGCAGGGGAATGAAAATGAGCCGCTCTTTCGCCTCAATGAGGCCGTGCAAGAGACCGCTTTTCGCGTACACAGTTATCGCCACGAGGTGATTGGGGATATGGCCGATTTGCAGACCATGCAGCGCGATGATTTGTACGCTCATTACCGTACTTATTACAGGCCAAATAACGCGGTGTTGGCGCTGGCGGGCGATTTTGAGACAGAGCGTATGATCGACCGCGTGCAACAATTATATGGAGCAATCCCGGCAGGTGAAATACAGCAGCGCCTCATCGACGCTGAACCTGTGCAGAATGAAGAGCGGCGAGTGACTGTCGAAGGACCTGGTGAGACGACATATGTGCAGATGGTTTATCGTGTTCCGCAGGCGTCTCATACTGATTTCTTCCCTTTGATGGCGTTGGATAGCTTGTTGAGCGGGCCGGCGAACCTGAATATGTTCAGCGATGGAATCTCGAACAAGACTTCGCGGCTGTACCGTTCTCTGGTGGAAAAAGAGGTTGCCATCAGTGTGCACGGCAGTTTTCAGGCCACCATTGACCCGTATTTATATACGGTCATGGCAATTGTCCACCCAGAAAGTGGGGTGGAACAGGTGGTTGCCAGCGTGGATGAGCAGATCCAACATTTGCAACAGACCCCTCCCAGTGAAAGTGAACTGGCCCGCGCTGTCAAACAAGCCCGCGCCATCTTTGCTTACGGCGGCGAGCGGATCACAAACCAGGCCTTCTGGTTGGGGTTTTCCGAAATGTTTGCTACCTATAGCTGGTACGAGTCATATCTTGCCAATCTGGCGGCAGTCACTCCAGAGGATGTACAACGCGTCGCCTGCACCTATTTCAGCCCGGCCCGCCGCGTGTTGGGCGTTTATCTACCAACAGGCGAGGAAGCGCCCAGGGATGAGGAGTAGGCGATGAGCTTTGCGAATGCTTTCCGTACAACTTCAAACGAGGCGCAGAACCTTTCTTTGCCCGGACCGGAGAATATTACCCGCGTTCAACTGCCGAACGGGATTGTCGTCCTCAGCCGGGCGGATTTCAATAGCCCGTCGGTGTTCGTGTATGGGTATCTTCAGTGTGGGTCTTTGTTCGATCCTGACGAGAAGCTGGGGTTGGCGGATTTCACCGCTTCGGCGCTGATGCGTGGCAGCCAGCAGCACGCTTTCCAGGAGATCTATGATCTGCTGGAATCGGCGGGGGCCAGCCTGGGGATCGCCAGCGGCACACATACGACCGGCTTCAGCGGCAAGGCTTTGAGCGAAGATTTAAGCCTGCTGCTTTCGCTGCTCGCCGAAGCCTTACAGACTCCGGTGTTTCCTTTGGAGCATGTCGAGCGCCTGCGCGCCCAGTTATTGACCTCCCTGGCGATCCGGGCCCAGGACACCGGCGAGATGGCTGGCCTGACTTTTGACCAGATTGTTTATCGAGGGCACCCTTACCAGCACCCAGATGATGGCTATCCTGAAACGATACAGGCTATCCAACAAACTGACCTGGCAACGTTTCATCGCCGTTGTTTTGGGCCACGCGGAATGGTTATTGTCGTGGTGGGAGGGGTGGAGCCAGCCCGGGCAGTGGACCAGGTGGCGCAGGCGCTGGGAGGCTGGCAAAACCCGGAGCAGGCGGAGGCGCCCGTATTGCCAGCATTAGCACCGTTGGAGGGGGTGGTTCGCCAGGGGGTGAGCATTCCTGGAAAGGTACAGGCCGACCTGATTATTGGGGCGGCAGGCCCGCCGCGCAGCGCGCCGGACTACCTGGCTGCCATGCTGGGTAACAATATCCTGGGCCAGTTTGGCATGATGGGCCGCATTGGCGAGATCGTACGCGAGCAGGCCGGCCTGGCATATTATGCCTCCAGCAGCCTGGGAGGAGGACCTGGCCCCGGAGCATGGGAGGTAAGCGCAGGGATCGACCCACAAAATATATCCCAGGCGGTCGATTTGATCGTGCAAGAGATTCGCCGTTTTGTTACACAGCCTGTTACTGCTGACGAATTGGCAGACAGCCAGGCGAACTATATCGGGCGGATGCCGATTTCACTGGAGGCGAATTCGGGGATGGCTTATGCGTTGGCCAGTTTAGAGCGCTACCAGCTCGGGTTGGATTATTATCGCCGTTACGCGGGATTGGTGCGAGCGATCACCGCGGAGCAGGTGTTGGAGGCGGCGCGACAGTATCTCGACCCAGAACGCCTGGCCATCGTCGCAGCCGGCCCGGACGGGGCAGCATTTTTTTGAGAGACGGCCAAGCGGATCAGGAGTAAAGTGAGGCTGGTTACAGGGATTGACCTGATCGAGATCGAACGCGTTCAGGCGGCAATCGCCCGACACGGCGGGCGATTCCTCGGACGAGTATTCACCGAAAGGGAGCTGGCTGATGCAGGCGAAAGCGCCGCTTCACTGGCGGCGCGTTTCGCCGCCAAGGAAGCCGTAGCCAAAGCCCTGGGTTGTGGCATTGGCCCGATCGCCTGGCGGGAAATCGAAATCCGTCGTGGCGCGGCGCGGCAACCTGAATTGCACCTGTATGGAGACGCGGCGCAGTTATCCACTGAACTGGGTCTGGTGAACTGGTCCATCAGCCTGAGTCACAACCAGACAACCGCGGTCGCCGTGGCAGTCGGCATGGGATAATGCCAGCAGATTGCCGGAAACAGGCGAGTTTTTCGCCCGCCTGTTTTGATTTAAGCTTCAGCCTTACGCGTGGGGCGAAGCCGTTCTTTTAGCACTTCGTAAACAGCCGGCAGAACAGAGATCAAGATGATTGCCAGGACGACGAAGGTGAAGTTTTCCTGGACGAAGGGCAAATTTCCGAAGAAATAACCGCCCCAGGTAAATATGGTTACCCAGGCTACCCCACCTACCAGATTATAGGTAATAAAGTGCCCGTAGCTCATCGAACCGACGCCAGCGACAAACGGAGCGAAGGTACGGATGATGGGCACGAAACGCGCCAGTACGATCGTCTTGCCGCCGTGCCGCTCGTAGAAGGCATGAGTGCGGTCCAGATATTCTTTCTTGAGGAAACGCACTTCTCCACTAAAAGCGCGGGGGCCAATATAATGGCCGATCCAATAATTTACCGTATCGCCTAATACGGCAGCGACGCACAGCAATATCCACAAGAACCAGATGCTGAGCGGTGGATTTTGGCCGGGTTGAGCCAGCGCGGGTGAGGCGAAGGTGCCTGCCGCGAACAGCAACGAGTCACCGGGTAAAAAGGGCGTCACTACCAGGCCAGTTTCCATGAAGATCACCAGGAACAGGAGCAAGTACGTCCATGTCCCATAGGTCTGGATGATGGAGCTCAGATGCTCATCCAGGTGCAGGAACAGGTCGATAATAAATTGGATCCATTCCATCATTGTTTGATTAAACCTCCAGTAATAGCCCTGTGCATTACACCAGGGAAAAAGATTGCCAGATTATAGCATGCTTTCCTGTACTTGTTCGGGCGGCGGGTCGCCGGTTGGCGAATCAGTTGGCGACGGTTGAGGAACAGCAAGGAGCGAGTGGGCCAGAGCACGATTGGTCCACAACAAAGCCAGGAAAGAAGCGATTGCCAGAAAAACCAGTATGCCCGGGGCGAGCTTGCCGATCTCGATCATGATGGATGGCATTGCCAGAGGCCAATTGTTCACTGCGGACAGGGTGGTGAAGGCGGTCAGCACGGTCAGGCCATTCCAGATTGCATGAAGCATGACGGCAAGCAGGTAGGCCAGTCCTAATTTTAAATAGTTGCCTGTTCGCAGCGTGTAGGTCAGCGCCCAGCCGGTGATCGCCGCGGTGATGATATGAACGGCTGATGTGCCGATGCGCGCGATCATCAGAGAAGTCCATTCTTGGCCACTGCTGGTCAGCATCAGGCTTTCGAAGAGGGCAAACCCCGCGCCGCTCAACGCGCCGGCTACGAAGCCAGCTACCGGGCTGAGGCGATTACCGGCCAGCAGCCAGACGCCGGCCGGTTTGAAGATTTCCTCAATCAAGGGGACGACCAGGGCTACAAAGAGCATTACCGATACAACGACTTCGGTCCGGATGAATTGCTGCCCGTAGCGTTCTACGATCTGTTCGACGGATGGCTCTTGCATTTGCATCCATTCCGCCATTGCTATTAGTTTTTGTACCAGTTCTGGCTGGCTGGCGAGATAGACCACACCCACCAGGAGGAAACCCAAGGCGGCTAATGCTTCCAGGATGAAGACAATCGTTGGGGCCAGCACCATGCCGCTGGTAAACGCGCCCCACATCCGCTGCGACGATCCGAGTGGCAACTGGCGGATCGTGATGTAGAGCAGCCAACCCACCGGCAGACCGGCTGCAATGACATGCAAGAAAGGCAGGAGTAACCAGTTCAGCGGCGGAGTGCTTTGAATCAGATAGCCTATCAGTAATGTGCATACCAGCAGAATAGGCCATAACCTGGGCAGCAATTTATCCACCAAAATGCGGGAGTCGACGGCAGGTTTGCCTTGCAGACGACGCAGAGCGTAGTATGCAGATGGGAGCAGCAGGAGGCCGCCGGATATCAGGGCAGCGGCCAGCAAAAACATGGAAATTGTATCGGATGTCGGGTCTTGCGTGAGAACGCTAACCAATCCGATGAGCACCAGGGTAGGAGCGCTACTCCATAGAAAGGCAATTGCCAGGGCGCTGAGGACCAATTGAAGCACCGAAAGCAGGTGAAGCGGGCGCCGCTGGACAGGGGATGACGATGACGATGTAAGTTCCACGGGTAGTTATTTCTCAACAATTGTGATATGGGTGATTTTGTCACCGGGCGGTAATTCCATCGATTTGGCCGGATCGCGCGGAGTCAGTTGCTGTAAGACATCCATGCCGGAAAGCACGCGGCCGAACACCGTGTAACCACCGTTCAATTGGGGTAAAGCGGTATAACTGATAAAGAACTGGCTGCCATTCGAACCCGGGCCAGCGTTGGCCATGCCCACAACCCCAGGCCCATCGAAGGTCAGGTCGCTGATTTCGTTATCGAAGGCATAGCCCGGACCGCCGTAGCCGGTACCGCTGGGATCACCGCCCTGGGCGACGAACCCCGGAAGTACGCGGTGGAAAGTGACACCGTCGAACCAGCCCTTCTTTGCCAGGAAGATGAAACTGTTGACTGCCAGGGGGGCTTTGTCTGCATAAAGTTCCAGGGTGATATCGCCTTTCTCGGTATGCAGGGTGGCCAGGTATTGTTTGTTGGTGTCGATGGTGATGGGCGGGCAGTCGGAGAATTGCCGTTCTTCCAACATCATCAGAGTGACGATGGTTTCCAGGTTGCCCATATCGATGGGACCGTTATAAGGCTCGCCGTTGATGATCAGATATGGGGTGCCAGACATGTTGCGGGCATCGTTTTGCTCGTAGGCCTGTTTAGCCAGGGCAACCAGGGCCGGGCTGGTAAGGTCTGTTTCGAAGCGATCTACATCCAGGTCGAGATCTTTGGCGCGCTGGACCAGCCAGGCCTGGAATTCTTCCTTTGGCATACCGGCCCACTCAGCTTGCCGGGAGAAAAGCAAATCGTGCATTTCCCAAAACTTATCCTGTTTCCCGGCTGCTTCTGCGCCCTGTACCGCCAGAGCAGCTTTGTCATACTTGTCGATCAGCGGGAAATGACGGTAAGTCAGGTATACACCCTCAGGATATTTCTCTACTAACTGCGCCAATACCGAGGTGGCGGTGGTACAGCCCGGGCACTGGAAATCGCTGTACTCGATGATGGTCACCGGCGCGCCGGCTTTCCCTCTCGACCACTCTCCAGGCCCAGGCGGCGGCACGATGGTGGGCTGTTTGGGGTCAGGGGTAAACTTACGGCTGACGATGGTACAACCAGGAGGGCGCGTGGATACGGTTTTGGCCGTGGGAATGCGCCGCTGGGGTATTGCGGTGGGTGCGTAGGATTGCACCTGTGACTCTGCCGGTGCACATGCACCCAGCAAGAGGATCAGGGTGAGGGAAAAATATCTTTTGAGTGGCAACATTTGTCGTCTCTTTATAAAATATAAGCTGGCTATTTGGTCTTTTCCAGAGATTGCTTCAACTGTTCGAATGAGGTCATCCAGGCGATTTTATTGATAAAATCGGCCAGGGTACTGCTCTGGGAGCGCAAAGCGCGCACGGCTGCCCCTACGGGGTCGGCACCCGCGGCGCCCTCGGGCTCGTCGGCGTAGGCGCCGTGGAAGGCAAAATATGCCTGGTTTAATTTACGTAACCCGCGATAGCCATTCTCCCAGAAGATTTTGCGGCGCGCCTCCATATAATCCTCCGCTTCATTAACTTTGCCTTCTGCGAGGAGTTGGTCGACCACCAGGCGGGTCTGGTGCATTTCTTTGTTGAAGTTGAAGGCCGGGGGTTCAGCAGCGGGAGGGGCCTGGGTGCTTTGCGGGGGTTGGGGAGGCGGGATGAGCTCGGGGTAATAGCGCTCGACAACGGCACGGCCGATCTCTTTTCCAGCAATCGAGGCGGTGGTTTCGTTCATGATGCGCAGCTCAGGGCTGTCCATGTAGCTCACCCCTAAAGGGCGTAAGGTCAGGTAGTTGTGCGTCCATTCATGAGCGATGACCTCGTTCAACCAACCCAGGTCGCTGGTCTGAGCTACCATGGTTGGATAGACGCCAACGCCACCGATGCCTACGACCAGAGACGAGACGTCGAGCGCCCGGTCGACGCGCTCTTCGAGCGCCACCTGCTGGTCGACGGAAATACCTGAGGTGAGGGAGATGTTGGCATCCTGGCGGATAGCGTCTCGCGGACTGATAATGAGCGCTGGAGGGGGCGGCGTACTGTGATAGAGCACGGGCGGGAAAGGTTGGCCGGCGGCATCCAGGCCCATTTCATTTACAACGGCGCTGATCTGGCTTTGCAGAATGGCTTCAGCCGGCGGGGCAACGCGGGCGCGGAGCTCTTGCAAGGCGCTCAATTGTTGGCGCAGTTCTGCGGAGGCTTCTGCCGGGTCAGCAACATTGGGATCGGCATAAATGGTGCGAATCTCCCACTCGGCCCTCTGAATTTGGGCGATCAGTTCGATGTAACTTACGACCAGTTTGTGGCGGGATTGGTCGGAGAGATAACCTTGAGTTCCTAATGCGCCCTCGAAAACTTTGACGTGCATTGCATCGAACATCCAGCCAACGTAGTCGAATTCCAGATCGCGGGTGTAGGCCCGGGCGCGTTCCTCAGTCTCGCTGCTGGGCGGCGCGCCGCTGCTGCCCAGCGCGAACACAGAGAGCACGACGATGATCGGTAAAAATGCCAGGCGACGCAGCCAGGCGATCCTCCTGGTGAAGAAGTTCCTGACAAAACTGTTCATAAGGGATGATTGTACCATAACCAAATCGGCGAGTTGACATGCTATAATTCTCCATTAAGAAGCATGGTCAAACGAGGCAAAAGATGAATTTATTAGTCACTGGCGCGGCCGGGTTTCTCGGTTCGAACCTGGCCAACTACCTGGTACGCGAAGGCCACCAGGTGCGTGGGTTGGATGATCTTTCCGCTGGAAATCCAGATGCGCTTTCGCCACACGTATTGTTTACGCGCGGCGATGTGAATGACCGCCCCAAATTATGGACGTTGTTGCAGGATGTGGATTGTGTCTACCACCTGGCGGCGCGTGTTTCGGTATCCGAGTCTGTTCTTTATCCACGCGAATATAACGCGACCAACGTGGGAGGGACAGTGAGCTTGATGGAAGCGATGCGTGACGTGGGCGTACGGCGGGTCGTGCTGATTTCTTCAGGGGCGGTCTATGGCGACCAGGGCGAACAACCGCTGAAAGAGAGCGCTCCACCTAACCCGCGTTCGCCCTATGCCGTATCGAAGCTGGCGGCTGAGTATTATGTGCGTACGATTGGCGACCTGTGGGGGATCGAGACGGTTATTCTGCGGGTTTTCAACGCCTATGGCCCGGGCCAGCATTTGCCGGCTTCGCACCCGCCTGTGATTCCGCACTATTTGCGCCAGGCGATGCGGGGCAGTACGCTGGTGATGTATGGAGACGGCAGCCAGACCCGCGATTATGTCTACGTGGATGACGTGGTCAGCGCGATGATTTCGGCGGCAACTGCTCCGGGGATTAATCACCAGGTCATCAACGTTGGGAGCGGTAAGGAGACCAGCGTGCGCGACCTGATCCGTGTGATTATGGACGTGAGCGGGTTGAAGATCGAGGCAATTGTCAACCCGCGCAACGATGGTGGCGTATCGCGCATGTGCGCCAGCCTGAGCCTGGCGCGCGAGAAGTTGGGTTACCAGCCACGTTTTTCGCTGCAAGAAGGTCTGCGCCTGACTTTGGAGCGGGACCCGCGTTTCAAGACAGAGCTGGTCAGCCGCGTGTGAGTTTTTCATCTTTCAGGAGGATAGGGTTATGAGCGCAACCGCAGTTGTTGGACTTCAATGGGGAGATGAGGCGAAGGGTAAGATCGTCGATCTGTTGTCGCCCCAGGCCGATGTCGTGGCGCGCTTCAATGGCGGTGACAACGCCGGGCATACCGTGGTCAACGCGTATGGCACGTTCAAGGTGCGCCTGGCGCCGAATGGATTTTCTAACCCCACCGCAAAATGCGTGATCGGGCCGGGGGTGGTGGTCAACCTGGCCACGCTGATCCAGGAAATCGATACGATCCAAAAGAGCGGCATCGATCTATGCAGCCGGCTGTGGATCTCGCCGCGCTGCAACGTGGTGATGGCTTACCACCCGCAGGTGGAGCAAGTGTATGAGCAAGTCAAGGGGTTGTCTCGTACGGGGACTACCAAGCGAGGCATGGGCCCCACTTTTGCCGATAAGGTCAGCTATAACGGCATCCGTTTTTTCGACCTGGAAGAGCAGGCGCTTTTTTCCGGAAAGCTGCAGTTGCAACTGTCGGTAAAAAATCCATTGCTGCAGGCCTTTGGCCTGGAACCGCTGGTCTACGAGCAGGTGTACCAGCAGGTGATGGAGCAATATGCCCGGTTGAAAGCCTGCGTGCGCGAGCCGTTCGGCATGGTGCAGGAGACGCTGGCTAATGGCGGCCTGGTACTGCTGGAAGGCGCGCAGGGGGCGTTGCTGGATAACAATTGGGGGACGTACCCCTACTGTACGGCATCGATCACACTGGCAGGCGGCGCCTGCGCCGGGTTGGGAATTGCGCCGCGCAGCATCGAGCGTATTGTGGGGGTAACCAAGGCCTATACCACGCGAGTGGGCGGCGGGCCGATGCCTACCGAATTGCTCGACGAAACCGGCGAAGCCATCCAGCAAGCGGGGCAGGAATTCGGCACCGTAACGGGCAGGGCGCGGCGCTGTGGCTGGTTCGACGCGGAGCTGGTGCAATTTACGGCACAGTTGAACGGAGCCAGCGAACTGGCGCTGACCAAGCTGGATGTGTTGGATGGACTGCCAGAGGTGCGGATCTGTACCGGGTACCACCGCGATGGGTACGGCAACCGCCTGTGGCATTATTGGGAAGTGGATGCCCACCACCTGGAGGCGTGCCGGCCGGTTTACATTACGTTGGAAGGCTGGATGCAGCCGACGAGTAAGGTGCGCCGTTTTGGCGATTTGCCGGCTCGCGCACAGGCCTATGTGCGCAAAGTGGAAGAGCTGGTGGGCGTGCCTGTACGGTATGTGTCGGTAGGACCGGAGCGCGAGGCAACGATCGAGGTGTAGGCGCTCAGGGACCGGGCGCCTGGGCAGCCGGGCACTTGAGGCCGGCTAACCTCAATAATGGAAAATGGGACGCGGACGAACGCGGATGAACGCGGACGCCATCTTCATTGATCTGGGCTGCTAGCCGCCCTCGGCAGCTTGGCTTACTCGAGGTTCACACGCTGGCGAAGCAGAGCGGCCAGGGCGCGGGCGCGTTGGGGGGCGTCACCCAGGTAGTGGGTGGCATCCAGGCAGGCGTCGATTTGGCTGGCGGTGAGGTATTGAAGGATGGTCGCATCCTGGCGCAGCGCTTCGAGCAGTGGGTTGGGCCGGCCGGATTGGATGGCGCTCCAGGCAGCGAGGGCATGCTGGCGTAGGTGTTCGTGCATGGCCTGACGGTCCGCGCCGGCTTTGCCCAGGGCCATGAGCAGGCGTTCGATGGCGGCAAAGGGCCCATAGATGGACAGGTTGCGGGCCATGGCTGCCGGGTCGATTTGCAGGCCGTCCAGCAGGCGGGCGGCGACGCGCAGCAGTTCATCGGCCATCAGGAAGGCTTCGGGCAGCAGGGTGCGGCGGTTGGCCGAGTCGTCCAGGGTGCGTTCGAGCAGGGAGTGGGCGGCGTTATCCCAGGCCAGGCGCGGCATTTGGGCCAGGGCGCGGGCGAGCGAATCGATTTTTTCGGCGTTGATGGGGTTGCGTTTGAAGGGCATGGCCGACGAGCCGACCTGGTGTTTGCCAAATGGCTCGCTCCATTCGCCGATGGGAGGGGATTGCAGCAGGCGCAGATCGAAGGCGAATTTATATAGCGAACCGCCCAGCCCGGCCAGGGCGCTCAGTACCTGATAGTCTTGTTTGCGCGGGTAGACCTGGGTGGTGATGGGAAAGAAGGGGAGTTCCAGGCGGGCGGAGAGGCTGGCCTGGAAGCGTTCCAGGTTTTCGACGCCAACCAGTTCGGCGTAGGATGCGCCCGTGCCCACGGCGCCGGTGAAGCCCTTGCCGCGCAGTTCGGCGCGTAGCTGGAGGAGCGTCTGCCAGTCGATGAGTAAGTCCTGGGCGTATTGCGCCAGGCGGTAGCCCAGGGTGGATGGCTCGGCGGGCTGGAGGTGGGTGAAGGCGATCAGGGGGGTATCGCTCCAGGTTTCGATCTTAGCGGCAAAGGCCAGCAGCAGGGCACGCAAGGCGGGCAGCAGCAGGTCGAGGGACTGGCGCAGGCGCAGCACATCGGCGTTGTCTTCGATGTCCATCGAGGTGGCGCCCAGGTGGAGAACGCGCCCGCCCAGGGGGGCCTGTTCGGCAAAGGTCTTTAGCTCGGCCATCAGGTCGTGATGGATTTCGGCTTCAATTTCCAGGGCGTGCGGCACGTCCACCTGTTCGAGGCGAGCGCGCAGGTCAGCGATCTGTTCGGGCGTCACCAGGCCGAACCCGGCCTGTGTCTCGGCCAGGGCCAGCCAGAGCTGGCGCCACAGGCGGCGCTTGTGAGCTTCGCTCCAGATGCGGCGCATGGCCTGGCTGCCATAGCGCCAGGTGAAGGGGGAGAGGTAGGTTTCGTAGTCGATGGGCATCCGCACCTGCTGCCACCTGATATCAGATATCCATTATAACGGCAGCATCGATTTCTTGTAGACTTCGTTGAGCACCTGCGCTATAGCCGTATAGAAGGCGGAAAAGCCGCAAATGATTCCTTCTATGCCTGCAATCTGCGTGATCAGTGCACTACCGGTGGCGTCACCCATAGCCAGTAACACAAACAGCAGGGTCAAGGAACCAAACACGAATTGCAAAGCCCGGTTCAATTTGAGTGTGCCGATAAACATGCAGCCGGTGAACAGTCCCCACATCAACAGGTAGGCCACCATTGCGCCGGTAGAAGACGCTGCCGCCCAGCCGATCTTTGGCATCACCAGCAGCCCAACCAGCGTCAGCCAGAAAAGCCCATAGGAGGTAAAGGCGGTAGCGCCGAAGGTGTTCTTTTTCTTAACCTCCACGATACCGGCAATTATCTGGGCTATCCCGCCATAGAAGATACCCATAGCGAGGATCATCGAGTTGAGCTCATACAGCCCGGCGTTGTGCAGGTTGAGCAACACCGTGGTCATGCCAAAACCGAGCAGCCCAAGCGGGGCCGGATTAGCTGTGCTATCCTGTATCGTAACAGTCGCCTGCGTCTCCATCGCTCCTCCTATGGTTTTGTCGCCGTGGGTTAAATTTGTGACATTTCGCACAATCCACAATGAGTATAGCATTTATGGAAGGTCTCGTCAACAAAAAGCTTGCTCAAAGATCAATGCCACCCTTCACTCAGGACGCGGCGCTTTTCGGCGGCATCGAGCACCTGGGCGCAGGATTCCCAATCGACGGGTTCGACGCGGGCGTAGCGCAGCTCGAAGGGGTGCTGTTGGGGAATGGCGTCAATAAATGATACTTCAAGCCCGGTCAAATGGCAATGCGATTCGATGATGAGGGTATAATCTAGGCTATGACCCTGTCTGATTCAATCGGTCAATATCGCATCGAGGAATGCTTGAGCAACGGGCGGCGGGCGGATGTGTATCGCGCGGTGGACGTGATCCGCAAGCGGACGGTGGCGTTGAAGCTGCTGCACGTAGGCGCGCCGGGGGATGAGGCGACGCTGCGACGGCGTTTGCAGCAGGTGCAGCGGGCGGCCGAGCTGGTGCACCCGCATATCGCCTGGGTTTGGGAAACGGGCGAAAGCGACGGGCATTTTTACGTGGCAGAACGTTATGTGAATGGGCCATCGCTGGCGCGCCTGCTGGCCGAAAAAGGGCCGTTCACCTGGGATGCGGCGCGGCTGGCGATCGGGCAGATCGGACAGGCGCTGGATTTTGCCCACGGACGCGGTTGGGTACATGGCTGGATCCACGCCGGGCAGATTCTGGTCAGCACAGAGCTGGGGGCGGTGGTAACTGGCTTTGGATGGCCACAGCCTCCGATCCCTGAGGCGCAGGCGACCGACGGCGGGACAGGTATTTCCGGGGCGGGGCAAGAATTGCCCGGCAACGGGGCTTATCTCGCGCCGGAGATCTGGTTGGGCCAACCCGCCAGGCCGGCGGCAGACCAGTATGCGCTGGCGTGCGTGTGGGCTGAGCTGCTCAGCGGCCAGCCGCTGTTCGGCGGTAAGAGCTGGGAAGAAGTTCGCGATTTGCACTTTATGCCGGCAGCGCTGCGGCGCGCCTGGCCGGAGGGAACTCCCTGGCAATTCGAGACGGCGCTGACCCGGGCGCTGGCCAGCGAACCCGGCGACCGTTATCCTGACCTGGCGGCATTGCTGGCTGCCCCGGAAGCACTGGCGGCGCACAACGAGCAGAGCCCGGAGAGTCTTGCGCGGAGCCGGGCAGAGCTGCGGGCGCGCCGGGAAGAAGAGGAACAGGCGCGGCGCCAGGCTGAAGATGCAGCGCGCCTGGCTGCCCTGGCGCAGGCGAGGCGGGAGGTGGAAGAGCGGATTCGCAGGGCGCAGGAAATACAGGCGCAGGAAGCGCAAGCGCCGGCGGAAATCGATACGCCGGTAGAAGAGGCGCCTGCGCCGCGCAAGACGCCTGCGGTGCGGCGCAGGCCAGAGCATACCCCGGCGGGGGGAGGCCGGCGGCGATGGGGTTGGATCGGACTGGCGGCCATCGTGCTGGCGCTGGCCGTTTATGGGTTGGCCCGTTCCGGTGGGATGGGCGGTTTCTGGCCAGCGACGCCGAGCGCTTCGGCAACCCTTGAGAGCGCATCGCCCACGACCGGTAGCAGCGCGATCATTACTACAATTCCGCCGGATGCCACAGCGACCGGTACGCTAACACCCAGTTTTACACCGACGATTGCATCTACGGCGACGGCGACGCGGACGCAGGCGCCATCCTTTACGCCGACGATCACGCCGACGGATACGCCCAGCCCGAGCGCGACGCGCACGCCGACACGGACGCCGACGCCGCGCAACCAGGATAATAATCGGAGAGAATAAAGCAGGGGGCGGTAAGCTGTTACCGGTAAGCGGAGGCAATACAGGGTAAAGACGGCGATTTTCGCCGGGGCTTGATTTGCCAGAGAGGGGAGGTTACAATTCACGCCTATGTTCCGTTCACCTTTCTTCAAATTTGCCATTTTCCTGGGCCTGGCGGTATTGTTGGCGGCGCTCGCGCCGCTGGAAAGGACGCTGGGGGCCAACGCACGCCTCGTGTATCTGCACGGGGCGTGGGTGTGGGCAGCGATGGCGGCTTTCCTGGCAGCGGGTGCGGCCGGGCTGGCCGGTTTCCTGCCTGGCCGGGAGGGGCTGCACGAGTGGTCGCGCGCCCTGGGGCGCAGCGGGCTGTGCCTGTGGCTGACTTTCCTGCCCATGTCACTCTATGTGATGCAGGCCAACTGGAACGCCATCTACCTGGATGAGCCGCGTTTTCGCACGCCGTTGAACCTGGCGATCGTTGGCCTTTTATTGCAGGTGGGCCTGTCTTTTCTGCCCGAAGTGAAGTGGACTTCGCTGGCGAATGCGGCATTTGCCGGGGCGCTGGTGGTGAGCATGAATAGCGTCCAGGCGGTG
Source organism: uncultured Anaerolinea sp. (assembly GCA_964595435.1). Lineage (GTDB taxonomy): Bacteria > Chloroflexota > Anaerolineae > Anaerolineales > UBA4823 > RBG-16-57-11. The sequence continues at coordinate 36,887 of CAZQQJ010000013.1, forward strand.
CTGCACCCGGATGCACCTATTTTCAATTCGGAGGCGCGGGGTATTCAGCTCTTTTTCGTCGGGCTGTTGGCGCTGATACTGGCGGCGGCCTGGGAACTGGCGGGAATCTGGATGCAGTGGCAGATGCGAAGCGGCAAGGCGGGCCGATGAAAGGGTGGACGCGGTCTCCTTTGCTTTGGCTGGCGGGCAGCCTGGCCGGTATCGGTATCCTGGCCGTGCTGGGGCCGGAAGAGAAGGTGCTGGGGGCCAACGCGCGGATCGTGTATTTGCACGGCGTCTGGGTATGGGCATCGCTGGCAGCTTTCGTCGCGGCAGGTGTCTGCGGGGCGGCAGGGCTGCTGCTGAGGCGGAAGGGGTGGCAGTACTGGTCGCGGGCCCTGGGGCGCACCGGGTTGTTTTTCTGGATCACGTACCTGCCGATTTCGATGTGGGCGATGCAGACCAGTTGGAACGGGTTATTCCTGGCGGAGCCGCGCTTCCGGGTGGCGGTGATATTTTCGATCAGCGGGCTGCTGCTGCAGATCGGGTTGACGTTGCTGGAAGATCCGGTTTGGGCAGCGGGGGCGAATGGCGTGTACATAGTCGTCTTACTGGTGGTGTTAACGCAAACGCGCAATGTGATGCACCCATCATCACCGATTTTGAATTCGGATGCGCCGCGCATCCAGGCCTATTTCGGCCTGATGTTTGGGCTAACGCTGCTGGCGATGGGGCAGATTGCTCGTTGGTGGCGCACGTTTGAGCCAGAGGACATGCGAGAAGAGTGAAGAAGTCTTTGTATTTCCAGGTGCCACTTTTTGTGGCAGTGCGGATGGTGGTGCACACCATGCAGCGGATGGTTTATCCATTTCTGCCGGTGTTCGGGCGCGGCCTGGGGGTGGATTTACAGATGCTGTCGCTGGCGATGACGCTGCGTTCCGGCTCGGGGGTGGTGGGGCCATTCCTGGCTTCGGTGGGAGATAGCCGGGGGCGCAAAGCGGGAATGTTGTTCGGGCTGGGGCTGTTTATTGCCGGGGCGGGCGGCCTGGCGATCTGGCCGACCTACCCGGTTTTCGTCGCCATGCTGGTGCTGGGGATGATGGCAAATTTTGTCTTTATCCCTTCGATGCAGGCCTACCTGGGCGACCGGATCCCATACCGCCGGCGCGGCCTGGTGATGGCGGTGATCGAGACGGGGTGGTCGTTGAGTTTCATCCTGGGCGTGCCAGTGATGGCCTGGCTGGCAGCGCGGTATGGCTGGCAGGCGCCCTTTCCGGCGCTGGCCGGATTGGGGGTGTTGGCTGTGCTTGCCATCGGTTTCTGGCTGCCGCGTGACGACCCGGAACCCGGGATGCAGCCCAGCATCTGGCACAACCTGGGCAAAGTGTTGACCTACCCGCCTGCACTGGCCGGGATCGTGGCGTCGATGGCGATCACCTGCGGCAACGAGATGATCAATTTTATTTTCGGGGTGTGGCTGGAAGATGCTTTTGAGGTGAAAATTGCGGCCCTGGCCGCAGCGTCGGCGATTATCGGCTTTTCCGAATTGAGCGGCGAACTGTTGACCAGCGCAGTCGTCGACCGGCTGGGCAAACGTCGTTCGGTGACGCTGGGCCTGGTGGTGAATGGCCTGGCGGCGCTGGCGCTGCCGATCCTGGGAAGCAGTCTGAGCGGGGCGTTGGCCGGGCTGCTCCTGTTCTACCTGACGTTCGAGTTTACGATCGTCAGTACGATGCCGTTGATGACAGAGGTGATGCCTTCGGCGCGAGCCACCTTTATGGCGACATTCATTGCCAGTACTGCGCTGGGGCGCGCCCTGGGATCGCTGGCTTCACCGGCTCTATACGGACTGGACCGTCCCGGAGGGCTGCCGGGGATGCTGATGGTCGGGCTGGCAACTGTAGGGCTGGATTTGTTGGCGATCGGATTGTTGAGGTTTATCCAGGAGCCACGATGACCAACCGGGCAAAAAGGCAGAAAAGTTGGTGAGGGCGAGGAGCGGAAAATTCGGTATAATTTGCGTATGATCTTGAAATGGTTACGGAGAAAATCGGTTTGGGGGGCAGTTTTTGTGTTGGCGGCGCTGATCGCAGCCGTCCTGAGGGCCGGCGGGGTTGGCCTCGGAGCTGCGCAGCCAGCTTTCGCAGCGCCAGACTGGCAGCTACCTATTTACACACCGACACCCGAGCCGGACGGGCGAATTATCTGGATCGTCAAAGCGAATGATACCTTGTTGGGTATCTCGTTGATCACAGGTGTTTCGTTAGACCAGTTGCGAGCGCTGAACAATCTGACCGGGGATACGATTTTCGAAGGCCAGAAGTTGTTAATTGGAATGGGCGGGCCGGCTGAGGTGACTCCTACGCCTGGGCCGACGCCGACCCCGACGGAAATCGTGCCAACACCTACGCCCAAACCGGGCCAGGGCACGCTGTGTATTCTGTTATTCAATGATCTGAGCGGCGACTCTATCCGCCAGGAAGACGAGCCTTCGATCCCAGATGGGGCGATCAGTTTTGGCAACCGGGTTGGTACGGTTTCAAAGACTGTGCCATCGGGCAGCGGCACGGAGTACCAATGCTTCCAGGAATTACCCGAAGGAGAATATACGGTCAGCGTGGCCGTACCGGGAGGGTATAACCCAACCACTGAAACCAGCTACGAATTCGAGCTGGTGGCCAACGACCAGCTTTATATCAACTTCGGAGCGCAGGCCAATTCACAAACCCAGGCTGAGGAAGGGAGTCTCCCGCCAGAAGAGGGGAAACGCTCACCTGTCCTGGGTATCGTGGGCGGGTTGTTCTTGCTGGCGGGCATCGGGGTGGCGATTTTTGCTGGACGGATGCTGCGGTCCAGATAGAAGAAGAGTTGCCAGGCAGAGGTCAGGACAGGGTGGTTAGCTGGCGATAGGTTTCTTCCAGTTGTCCGGCAAATTGGGCTACTGACCAGGAAGCAACGCGCTGGTGGGCGGCATCTGAAAGCGCCTGCGCCAGGCTGTCTTCGACGATAACGGTGATGAGCGCTGCCCCGAGGGCGCGGTGATCCGGGGCAGCCACCGACGGGTTCCAACGCGACACTGCAAGACTGGCAGTTCCATCCTGGGCGGGCGGTTTCCCGGCCGGTTGGGGCGCGACGAGAGGCACCAGGTATGCTGCCGGGCCTGCCAACGCGGCAGCGAAGGGAGTTTCCAGGCCCACCAGCGGGCGGCCTGCGGCCAGGGCCAGGCGGGCTGCATCGCTCCATGGGGAGGCCTCAACGGGATGGATGACCGCGCTGCAAGTGTGGTACAGAGCGGCCAGGGCGGGCAGCGAAAGCAGGGGAAGGGAGCGGACTGTGCCGGCCAGGTGATATTCGTCCAGGATGGCTTCCAGGCGGGTTCTTGCCGTGCTATCCAGGCCGACCAGAAGCAGTGGATTGTCGCTGCCGATGGAAGGGGCTGCCCAACTCCAGGCGGCGAGCAAGGAGCGCAGGGCGCGCTCATCCCCGGGGCCATGATACAGGATGGAGGCTTCGGGTAGATGCAGGGAATCCAGCTCTGCCGCGGCTGCAGCGGGCAGAGCCGGAGGTGTTTGAGATGCGTAGAAGAGCGAGAGCACCGCGGGAGGTAGCTGGCGCAGCGGGGCGCCGGCAGGCGGAGCAGGCAGGTCGGATGGCCAGAGGCGCGCCCGGAGACGCGCCGAGCCGCCCTGCCCCAGCGCATCCCGCAGGCGAGCAGCGAAGGACGGGCGAGGCCCGGGCGAGGCGGCGAAAGCAGCGGGAAAGCCGGCAGGACTGGCTACAGTGGCGCGCTGGCCAAAGAGGGCGGCGTTGCCACCTACCAGATGGACCAGGCCGGAACGCTGCTGTTCTGCCAGGCCGGGGAGCAGGCGCTGTTCCCAACGCAGGCGCCCCCATTCGGTATCCGGCGCGGGGACAGGCTGGGCCGTTGTGCCCTCTGGCAGAGGGTGGAAGGAGGCTGCAGGCAGCGCTACTGTCGCCGGGAAACCAGCCGGGCGCGCTTCGAGCAGGGCGAGCAGGTGCAGCGCGGCGGGACTGTCCGGATGGTAGGCCAGGGGCCAACCGTCGTAGAGTACACTGATCATGGAGCCATGTCTTGCCGCTTGGCCTCAAGGCGCGCCAGGAAACGCGCCGAATCGATGATGACGCGCTGGTGGCGGCCTTCGCCGACTTTTTCCTGGGCATCCCAGGCTTCAACGTTGAAAGTGACGCGGCGGCCATCGATTTCGGTTACTTCGCAGGCAACGCGCACAGGTTGCCCTACGGGGGTAGCCGCCAGGTGGCGCACATCGACCAGAACACCGACGCTGGAGTTTTCTGGGGCGAGGTGCTGGGCCAGCAGGTCACGGGAGACATATTCCATGAAGGCGATCATGCTGGGGGTGGCCAGCACACTCAGATCGCCACTGCCCACGTGGGAGGCGGTGTGGCGCTCTTCGACCTGGAAGACCTTTTCGTATTTCATGCCAATTTGGATGGGTTCGGGGGGGTGCATAGGAATCTCCTTGTTTGAGTGGTGAGTGAACGATCCATGAGCGATCAGGCTGCGCCCCACCAGTCTTCGCCTTCTCGCAGGCCCAGGGCATTCAAACGCTGGCGGATGAGTGGGCGGGCGCCTCGGGCACCGACGGCAGCGAGCAGGGCCGGGTGGGAATAACGCTGCCACCAGGCCGGGATGTCTTCGGGTGGGATGATCGGCAGGCCGCGGCGGGTGCGCCCGATTTTGCGCGGATCGATGTCTACGAAGGCAACCAGGGGGACGCCCTGGCGGATGAGCAGCTTGCCCAGACGGCGGCCGACCATGCCAGCGCCCCAGACGATCACGGCATCCCGCCCGCAGAGTGGGCCGCGGGGCAGGTAACGGGCCTTGGCGCGCAGGAAGTTTTCCAGGGAATAGCGGCCATCGGTACGGGTCAGGCGGGCAGGGTGTTCGCGCCATTCGAGGAGCACTTCGGCCAGTTTGGCAAATTGTGCGCCGGCGAGGTAGATGCGCAACCACAGGTCATAGTCTTCAGCCCAGCCGTGATCCTGGTAGCCGCCGACCGCCAGGACCGCGCCGCGGCGGAAGACAACGCTGGGATGCGGCAGGGGGCTTTCGACAAAGATCTCGCGGCGGATGTCGGCGTTGGTGACCAGGTTGTTCAGCCAATCGATGTAAATGGCGAAGCCCTGGCGCACCTGGCCGGGGGGGAAACCAGCCACCTGGCAACTCACCACATCGACCTCGGGATGGGCATCCAGGAAGGCCACCTGGCGAGCCAGGCGCTCGGGGTGTGCACGGTCATCTGCATCCATGCGGGCCACGCAGGGAGCTGTACAGGCGGAAAGGCCAGCGTTCAGAGCGGCTACAATCCCCTGGTGGGGCAGGCGGAGCAGGCGCAGGCGGGGGTCGGCGGCGGCGCGGGCGGCAATGATCTGCGGCGTGGCGTCGGTGGAGCCATCGTCCACAGCGATGATCTCGTAATCGGACAAGGTCTGGCAAGCCAGGCTATCCAGCGCCTCGTTCAGGGTGGCGGCAGCGTTGTAGCAGGGTAGCAGAACGGAAACCTGGGGCATGGAGGGGATTCTACCCGATTTTGGGGAAGGACGGTGGAGTGTCGATGGCCGACGACGGATTACAAACGACGGACGACAGCCCACAGGCGCCCCGGTGCGGCGGAGATGATTCCGGCGAGGTTGGACATGGCGACAACTGCCAGGCCCCACAAGGGGATGATCCACAGGGGCGGGGTTTCGTGGGTGATGTAAGCCCATTCACCGGAAAGAGTTCCCAGGGTTTCGTAGAGGCCGCCCAGCAGCATGCCGCAAAGGTAGAGGGGGAAGCCGCGGCGCAGATCGAAACGGTGGAAGATTAGAGCGGCACCAGCCAGCAGGCCAGCCAGGAAGTGAAAATCCAGGCGGCCGGCCCAGTCCACAGCAATGAGCTGCGGCAGGCTGGCGAGGATGGCAGCCGGGGGGAGGATGATAAAGCTGGCGATCATGCCGGTAATCCCCCAGCGGGGAAGCGGGCGCGCCAGACGGGGAGCGATCAGGCCGGCCAGTCGGCAGGCGGTGATCAGGCCGAGGCCCCACAGGGGCGGCAGGTAATCGGGCGGGGTGGCGCCGTTCCAGTAGGCCCATACGCCACGGCTGGTGCCCCACCATTCCCCCCAATAACCCAGGGCAAGGCCAGCAGCGAGCAGAGGCAGGTCGGTGCGGTAGTCGATGCGGTAGAGCAGGAGGAAGAGCACCAGTGCCAGTACCAGCCAGCCAGAGGGATCGATCACTGAGAGGATGGCGATGGCGGAGGAAACGCCTCCCAGGCCGAAGTAGAGGAGCAGCCAGAGGAGGAAGAGGGCAAAAGAAAAGTTGATCAAATTGTGGATTGATAAGGGCTTGCACATAGGGTATCATTTTACCGAAAGACCCTACGAGTTGCAAATCATCCGTTAAGTTTGGGAGAACGCAAATGAAAACAGCTTTGATCCTGGTGGATATCCAGAACGATTATTTCGACGGCGGCAAGAACCCCCTGGAGGGCAGCCTGGAGGCAAGTGTGCAGGCGCAGCGGCTGCTGGCGTATTTTCGCCAGGCCGGCCTGCCGCGGGTGCACATCCAGCATCTCTCGGTGCGCCCTGGGGCGACTTTCTTTTTGCCCGATACCGAGGGGGTCCAAATCCATGAAAACGTGCGCCCATCGGATGGCGAGGTCGTGTTTCAAAAGCATTTCCCCAACAGCTTTCGCGAGACGCCTCTGCTCGATCATCTGCACGGCCTGGGCGTGGAACGGGTGGTAATCAGTGGAATGATGACGCATATGTGCGTGGATGCGACCGTGCGAGCGGCGTTCGATCACGGGTTCGAATGCTGGGTGGCGCAAGATGCCTGTGCGACGAAGGCGCTGGCATTTGGCGGAGAAACGATCCCGGCGCAGCACGTTCACCTGGCATTCCTGGCTGCGTTGAAATCGGCGTATGGCAGGGTGCTGCTGGTGGAGGAGGTCCTGAGCCTGATGGATGGGGAAAAGTAAACTATAATTGGGGCGGGGCGGTGGATGGATAGGCTGGTAGGCAGGCAGCCGATTTGGTGAGGCACCCAGAGGTCATGGGCATATCCTGAGCGGAGTAAGTGTCATGGAAGAGAAGGCTGGAGCACAAATCAGTAAACGGGCATTTCTACAATCGGTGATCATCCTGTTTGTGTTGATGATGGCTGCCGGAGCGCTGACGCGGGTGGTGCCGGCTGGTGAATATCAACGGGCGGAAGTCGATGGGCGCCTGGTCGTTGACCCGGCGTCCTTTCAATATGTGACGCAGCCCGATTACCCCATCTGGCGCTGGTTCCTGGCTCCAATCGAGGTGTTGTTCGGGCCGGATAGCCTGGTATTGATTGTGATCATCGTCTTCATCTTGATGGTGGGGGTGGCTTTCGCTGTGCTGGATAAGAGCGGTCTGCTCAACGCGGCGTTGGGCCGTATTGTAAAAACGTTCGAGGGACGTAAATATCTGCTGCTGCTGGCGATTACTTTCTTCTTCATGACGATTGGAGCGTTTTTTGGCATCTTCGAGGAGATGGTGCCGCTGGTGCCGTTGATGCTTGCGCTTTCGTATTTCCTGGGTTGGGATGCGCTGGTGGGATTGGGGATGAGCATCCTGGCGGTAAATATGGGCTTCTCAGCGGCAGTGATCAACCCGTTCACCATTGGCGTGGCGCAGAAGCTGGCCGGGCTGCCGCTGTTTTCAGGCGCCTGGCTGCGCGTGTTTATTTTCGCCGCGGTTTACGCCGTGTTCACCGCCTTTCTGGTACGTTATGCGCGTAAGATCGAGAAAAACCCGCAGGCTTCGCCGGTCTATGGCGAGGACCAGATCGAGCGGGCCAAGTACAGCCATGTCGCCCTGGTTTCTGAAGCGGAAGCAAGCCCGAACATGGGCAAGGCGCTGGCCTGGCTGTTCATTTTCCTGGCGTTGGTACTGGTGGTTGTGATCGTCGCTCCATTTGTCCCGGCGATCGCCGATTTTTCCATGCCCGTCGTAGGTATTTTGTTTTTTGCCGGCGGGGTGGGGGCGGGCATGGCTTATGGTATGCCGCGCAGGCTGGCATTGCGGGCGACGAGTGAGGGGTTGAGCGGTATCGCACCGGCGATCCCGCTGATTTTGATGGCGGCCAGCGTCAAGTACATTGTGGCGCAAGGAGGAATCCTGGATACGATCCTGTATCAGGCTTCGCGGCCCTTCAGCCAACTGGGCCCTTACGCGGCAGTGCTACTCATTTACGTGTTGGCGCTGGTGATCGAGGTGTTTGTGCCGTCCGGGTCGGCCAAGGCATTCCTGTTGATACCGCTGCTGGCGCCGCTGGCCGATATGACCGGGATCACCCGCCAGGTGATGGTGACGGCTTATTGTTTTGGGGATGGCTTTTCAAACCTGGCCTATCCCACCAATGCGGTGTTGCTGATCTGCCTGGGTTTGAGCACAGTGCGTTATGCCCGGTGGATGCGGTGGACTTTGCTGTTGTGGGCGTTGGTGCTTATGGTTACCATTGCCTTTTTGTGGTTGGGTGTGGCGATTGGTTACGGACCTTTCTAGCACCTGGCTCGGGTTTTTTCGATGGGCGATACGGAGATCGAACAGATCCAGAAAGCCATGCAGGCATTGGAGGCGCAGCGCTCGATCCTGGGCGAGGTGGTGATCGAAGCAGCGCTGGCGCCGCTGCGCCAACGCCTGGCTGCGCTACAGTCAGGGCCTGTCGAACAGCGTAAGTATGTCACTTTGCTGTTTGCGGACATTTCCGGTTTCACTACGATCAGCGAAAATATGGACGCGGAAGAGGTTAGCGCGCTGATGAATGCGGTCTGGCAGCGCCTGGACCAATCTATTCTGAGTCACGGCGGGCGTATCGACAAGCACATGGGGGATGGGGTGATGGCCGTGTGGAGCGCGGGGACTGCCCGTGAGGACGATCCCGAACGAGCGGTACGTGCTGCCCTGGATATGCAGAAACAGGTCGCCGAGTTTCGTTTCAGACTTGCCGATGCGGGTGCCCAAGGGCCGGACCGGCAGGGGGCGAAATCTCCCGGCACCGGCCAGCTTTTGAGGCTGGGTATGCGCGCCGGGGTGCACACAGGCCCGGTATTGCTGGGGGAAGTGGGGGTCGCGGGCGAACGCACCGTGATCGGTGATGCCGTCGGGATCGCGGAACGGGTGCAGGTGGCGGCGCCTGTCGGGGGCGTGGCGATTTCGCAGGATACTTATCTGTTGGTGCGGGGTTTGTTCGATGTTTCTCCGCTCGGACCGTTGCAGTTGGAGGGACGCCAGGAGCCTATGGTTGTGTACCAGGTGCAACGGGCGCGGCCGCGGACTTTCCGTCTGCACACACGGGGCGTGCCTGGCGCCGGATCGATGCTGGTTGGCCGGGAAGCAGAGATGGCAGCGCTGCAAGACTGCCTGGGAACTGCCATGCGCCAGCGGTGTTGCACGATGGCGACCCTGGTGGGAGATGTGGGGGTAGGAAAATCCCGGCTGTTGCACGAATTCCGAAGTTCAGTCGAGACATCTGGCCAGGCAGTGATGCTTTTCAGAGGGCGAGCGGGGCCGGAGATATTGAACCAGCCTTATGCGCTGCTGAGGGATTTGTTCGCTTTTCAATTCCAGATCCGTGATGGCGACCCGGTTGACCTGGTACGACATAAAATGGAGATGGGCCTGGGCCAGCCATTGGGCGGGCCCAACGAGCAGACCGATTTATGGGCGCATTTTATCGGCCAGTTGGTGGGTTTCGATTTTAGTGAGAGCAGTTATTTGCAGGGTATCCTGGACGACGCCCGGCAAATCCATGACCGCGCCCTGGCTTATCTGGATGAGTATTTTGAAAGCCTGGCGAGCGACAACGTGCTGGTATTGCTGCTGGAGGATATTCACTGGGCAGATGAAAGCTCGCTGAGCGTCATTGAACACCTGGCCGGGCTCGGCTTACCAGAGTTGATCGTTTGTACGGCGCGCCCGGCGTTGAACGAGCGCAGGCCAAACTGGTGCGCAGAATGCGAGAGACATGCTCGCCTGGATTTGGGCCCGCTGTCCGAGAGCCACAGCCAGCAGTTGGCCGCCAGCCTGCTGAAAAAAGTGCGTGATTTGCCTGCAAACCTGGTGCGGTTGATTGTTACGACAGCAGAGGGGAATCCTTATTTTATCGAAGAATTGATCGAAGTGTTGATCGAGGACGGGGTTATTCACCGCGACGAGCCGGACTGGCGGGTAGAGATGGGACGGCTGACCAGTGTGCGCGTACCACTGACATTGACCGGTGTGCTCCAGGCGCGCCTGGATAGCCTGAAGCCCGGGACGCGCCAGGTGTTGCAACTCGCGTCTGTGATAGGGCGTGTTTTTTGGGATGAGGCGGTGCAATATTTGCAGGAGGGGGGGGAAAATCTTCAACCCGCTCCCCTGGACGAGATCGACTCTACGGCAACTTTCGATGCCCTGGACGAGCTGGTGCGCCAGGAAATGGTGTCGCGGCGCGATCTATCCGTATTTGGTGGGGTGCGCGAATATGTGTTCAAGAACGCCGTGCTGCGCGATGTGGCCTATGAGAGCCTGCTGCGCCGGGACCGGCGGCATTATCACGCCCTGGCGGCAGAGTGGTTGATCCAGCACAGCGCGGGGCGGGCGGGGGAGTATACGTCATTGATTGCCGATCACCTGGAACAAGCCGGTTTGACCACCCAGGCGGCGGCTTATCTGCGCCAGGCGGGCCAACAAGCCGCCAGCCGCTTTGCCAACCAGGAGGCGCTGGCTTACCTGGAGCGCGCCCTTCGCCTGACACCGCTGACCGATCCAATGGGGCTGTTTGCGGCGCGGCTGGCGCACGAGAAAGTGCTGGATTTGCTGGGGGCGCGCGAAGCTCAACAGCGGGACCTGGATGCACTGCTGCGCATCGCTGAGGAGCTGAACGATGACGACAAGCGCGTCCAGACGCTGTTACGCCGGGCGAATTACGCTTTGCTCACCAGCGACTACCCGGCGGCGATCGCCGCGGCGCAGCGGGCGGCTGAGTTGGGCCAGAGTATACAGAAGGCGGTGTATGAGGCAGAAGCCTATTATATTCTGGGCCGCGCCCATTACCGCCTGGGCGATCACGCGGCAGGGCGCCGTTGCCTGGAGACATCCTTAGATCTGGCGCGCCGTCCATCCGACCTGCCAGGCAGGCCAGCAGCTTTGCGTGTTTTGGAAGCCAACGGGCTGCGCATGCTGGGTAATTTTGCTGCCGAACTGGGCGATTATTCGACGGCATTGCCGTATTTCGAGCAGGCTTTGCACCTGCACCGGGCGCTGGGCGACCGGCGCGGAGAGGGCAGCGCTTTGAACAATCTGGCTATCCTGGCCAACAATATGAGCGACTTCTCACTGGCCTGTGCCTATCACGAGCAGGTGTTGTTGATCCGGCGAGAGACCGGGGACCGTTCGGGTGAGGCGACCTCGTATAATAACCTGGGGCTGGCGTATTTGAGCCAGGCAGAACATGGAAAGGCGCTGGCCTGCCTGGAACGCGCTTTAGACCTGTATCGCCAGGTCGGCGACCGGGACGGCGAAGATGGGGCACTGCTCAACATGGGGTTGATTTTTTTGACCCTGGGAGCTTATGACCGGGCGCAGGGCTACCTGGCGCAGGCGCTGCAACTGGCGCGGGAGATCGGGGATATCCAGGGTGAAAGCCTGACGCAGGCAGAGTTGGGGCTGTATTTTTATCATGTTGGCGACCAACAAGCGGCGCAAGCACACTGCCAGGAGGCGTTACGCCTGGCAGTGGAGATCGAGGACCAGCGAGGGCAGAGTTATGCCTGGACTCACCTGGGGCATGCTGCTGCGGCACAGCAAGCCTGGCAGGACGCGCAGATTGCTTACCAGCGCGCCCTGGAGATCCGGCGGGCAATGGGGTTGGAACGCATGGCGATGGAGCCGCTGGCTGGCCTGGCAGATGTTTATTTGCGACAGGGCAAACTGGCAGAGGCGCAGGCATGCGTGACCGAAATCCTGGTTTACCTGGAAATAGAAGACGCCCCGGGAAATGAAGTTTCCCTGGCCGGTATGCTGGATGGTACATTGGAGCCTTTCCGGATTTACCTGGCAGTGGTACAAGCGTTAGATGCGGCGCAAGACGTACGGGCGGGCAGCTTTTTGAAGGCGACTTACGAATTGCTGCAAGCACAGGCCGGGCGAATCCCCGATGCCGATCTGCGGCGTACATTTTTGGCGAACATAGCCTGTCATCAGACGATTGTCAAGCAGTATCAAGACTTTGAAAGGAGGTCGAAATGAGCTTCAAGTTTACATGGTTTGGGCATGCCACGTTGGGGATCGAGACAGGCAAGTATAAGATCTTGATCGATCCGTTTTTCTCCGGGAACCCGGCAGCCAGCACCTCGGCAGACAGGGTGAAAGCCGATTTCATCCTGGTCTCACACGGGCATGGGGATCACGTCGGCGATACGGTGGGTATTGCCAAGCGGACTCATGCGAAGGTGATCAGTAATTTTGAGATTGCCACCTGGTTGGGCAAGCAGGGGGTCGACGCACACGGACAGCACATCGGCGGCGGGTATCAACATCCCTTTGGATATTTGAAGCTTACCCAGGCGTTGCATGGATCGGGTTTGCCGGACGGCACGTATGGCGGCAACCCGGCTGGTTTTTTGCTGACCACGAAGGATGGGCAAAAAATCTATATGGCTTGTGATACGGGGTTGTTCGGCGATATGCGCCTGATCGGCGAGGAGGGCATCGACCTGGCAGTGATCCCGATCGGCGACAATTTTACGATGGGACCGGATGACGCCTTGCGGGCGGTCAAGCTGTTAACGCCCAAGCACGTGGTTCCGGTGCATTACGACACCTGGGATTTGATCGGCCAGGATGCAAAGGCATGGGCAAAACGCGTCGAGACGGAGACAAATGCCAAAGTCCATGTGTTGAAACCGGGCCAGAGCCTGGAACTATAGTTTTCTTTTCTGTCGGGTGTGCGGCGCACAGCGCCGCACACCCGACAGAGCCTTTCGGTCACCAGAGAAAAGTTTATAGGACATCTAATTTTTCGGAGGAATTTACTCTGATATAATCGCTTCGGTTTTATGGAGGTGATATGTTAGAGAGTTTATTTCGACGAAAAGAAGATGAGCAACGCCTGGCGCAGGCCGGGCGGCTCCCGCCGGGGCAATCGCTGACGCAAAAGTTTCCGGTGCTGCATTACGGACCTGTGCCGCCTTTCAACCCGGCCACCTGGGATTTTCGTGTGTGGGGTGAGGTGGAGCAAGAAGTACGTTGGACGTGGGACGAGTTTCAAAAGCTGCCTCGCACCCGCCTGACGATGGATCTGCACTGTGTGACGCGGTGGAGTAAGTTCGATACGGATTGGGAAGGGGTATCGGTACGTACATTGGTCGAGCAAGGCCTGATCCGGCTGAAGCCGTCGGCGCGGTATGTGTTGCAGCACGCCGAATACGGCTTCACGACCAACCTGCCGCTGGAGGTAATGCTCCAGGATAATTTCCTGCTGGCAACGCATTTCAACGGCGAGCCGATTTCGCCTGACCACGGCTACCCCTTGCGGGGTGTTATCGGGCAGATTAATGGGCGCGACGATCTGAAGACGCCATATCTTTGGAAAGGGGCAAAGTGGTTACGCGGGCTGGAGTTTATGTCCCGTGACCGGCTGGGCTTTTGGGAGCAGGCCGGCTATCATAACGAAGCCGACGCCTGGAAAGAGCAACGTTTCAGGTAGCATCTGAAGGCTGGCGGTGACAGCGCTCAATTAAGAGGGTGCCGGGGGCTCGAGCTTAATCAGCTCGCCGCGGCGCACCTGGAAGTTGTCGAAGTCGCGGGCGACGATGGCCCCGGGAAAGACGGCGCGGGCTTCGGCCAGCACGTCCCGCTGGCGATAGCGGCGCGAGATATGAGTCAAAATGAGGTGTTTGATCCCGGCGCGGACGGCAAGCTCGGCGGCGCGGCGGGCGGTGAGGTGGGCGAATTCATCCGCCATGTCCTCTTCTTCTTCCAGGTAGGTGGCTTCGATGACCAGGGCATCGGCGTCTTTGCACACCTCCACCAGGTCGCTGGTGCGCCCGGCGTCGCCAACGTGCACCAGGCGAACACCATGACGCAGCGGGCCAAGCACTTCCTCCGGCGAGATATAACGTCCGTCGGGCAAGGTGACACCCTGGCCGTTGACCAGGTCGCGCCGCCAGGGGCCGGGGGGAATGGCCAGGGCTTCGGCGCGTTCCGGCAGGAAGGGGCGGCGCGATTTTTCGGCAAACAGGTAGCCGAAGCAATCCGCGCCGCGATGGTAGACCGGGAAGGTTGAAACGGTGAAATCGTCCGCCTCGAAGATCACACCGGGCTGAATAGGGTGAAAGATGATTTGCATGGGGGGGCGGGCGCCCCGCAGGACGACCCCGTAAAGCAGGTCGTGGATGCGCTCCAGGGCGGTGGCGCCGCCATAGATTTCCAATCCATCGATGGTCTCCCAACGAGTAAAGGTGGAGAGCAACCCGGCCAGCCCGAGGATGTGATCCAGGTGACCGTGGGTGATGAGAATACGGTTCAGGCGCTTGAAGCCAATGCCGGATTGCATGATCTGGCGCTGGGTGCCTTCGCCGCAATCGATCAGGAAGCGGTATTCGTCGTGCAGGATGATCTGGGCGGAAAGGCCACGATGCGCAGACGGCGCAGATGCGGATGTGCCCAGAAAGAGGATTTCGAACAAGGCAATACCTTTCGTTCTAACCGGGAGTTCACTGGCAGGATAGGCTCGCTAACCAGGTTATTTTACCTCATTATCTGAGTGATCAGTAAGTGGTCGATGGGTTACCGGGGTTACCCACCGGTTTGGGACGACTCGCCAGGGCGAGTGGTTTTAACAGACCGTCGATACCAGACCATATGTGCTATAATCAATCAACTGGTCATCAGGCCACCTAGGCGCTCAGGCGTCTGGGGCTCAGGCATGCAGATGCTATTACACCCATTATTGGGTCACTGAGGTATTGGCGATATGGCAAGCGGCAAAGGCGCAAAACCGGGAAGCGGGAAGCCGGATGGGAAGGCTACCAGGCCATCCGGCAAAGGCGCGCCGGCAGCCAGCAAACCGGCAAAACCTGGAAAGACCAAATCGACGCAGGGCGGCAAATCAGCGCTGCCATCCAGGAAATCCCAGGGAAAACCGGGGATGAAAACACCGGCTGCGGGAACTCCAGCGAGTGCTGGGCGCCGCCAGCACCCAGCGAGCCAGCCGCCGGCGGCGCGGCTGCCGCGGGCGATCCGGCAGGGATTATCCCTGGATCGCAAGCTGGATATCCTGGGAATTGGCCTGACGCTGACGGGTGTGCTGACGCTGTTAAGCCTGCTCTCGCCGGTAAACAGCAGCCTGACGGGGCTGTGGGTGATGAACCTGGCCTGGCTTTTGGGTTGGGGAATGTACCTGTTTCCGTTTGGGTTGATTCTGGGTGGGTTATGGCTGGTGCTGCGCAATTTCGAACGCATCCCACAGGTGGCTGTCGAGCGATTGTTGGGTTTTTTCTTGCTTTTCCTGACTTTGCTGGGGGGAGTACATTTTGTGGAAATGTTGAGCAGCGACCAAAGCGCCCTGGCCCTGGCGCAGGCCGGTAGGGGGGGCGGTTATGTTGGGGCGCTGATGAGTGGATCGTTGAATGCTATCCTGGGGATTGGCGGAGCAACGATTGCTTTGCTGGCATTGCTGGTGATTGCCCTGGCGTTGTCATTGGATGTGACGATTGCTGAGATGGCGCAGTGGGCGCAGAAACAGGCCGGGCGTCTTCAAGATTGGGTCATCGACATCCAGGAGGCCTACCGGGGTGAAAATGGGTCTGCTCGCCGAGAACTGCCCGCTCCGGCAGCCCTGCCGACTCAAACGGCCGGTGCGGCTGCGCCAAACGAGGCTGATTTGATGCCGGCTGCACCGCCCTTTCCGATCGCTCGTCCGGCGGGTGCAACGCCAGCATGGGTGTTGCCGCCGGTGGAGCAGATTCTGGATGTGGGTGGGGATGTCAATTACGACGATGAAATCGACCTGACCCGGGCCCGGCTGATCGAGGAGACTTTGTCCTCGTTTGGCGCGCCGGCGCGGGTGGTGGAGATCAATCGCGGCCCGACGATCACGCAGTTTGGCGTCGAACCGGATTTTATCGAGGGCCGGGGCGGACGGATGCGGGTGCGGGTGAGCAAGATCACTTCACTGGCAGATGACCTGGCGCTGGCTCTTTCGGCGCGCACGATCCGCATCCAGGCGCCGGTGCCGGGCAAGGGATTTGTGGGAGTGGAGGTGCCAAACGAAGAGATTGCCCTGGTGGCGCTGCGTGATCTGATCGAGAGCGAGGCTTTCAAGCGGTTGAAGTCGCCGCTGCGTTTTGCCCTGGGGTTGAATGTATCGGGGAATGCGGTGGCGACGGACCTGGCGACAATGCCGCACCTGCTCGTGGCGGGGGCGACGGGGTCGGGTAAGTCGGTGTGCGTCAATGCGCTGATCTGTTGTTTGTTGATGCATAATACACCAGATGATTTGCGCCTGGTGATGGTCGATCCCAAGCGGGTGGAGCTGACCGGTTATAATGGCATCCCGCACTTGCTGGCGCCGGTGGTGGTGGAACTGGAACGGGTGGTGACGGTACTGCAGTGGGTTACGCGAGAGATGGATATGCGTTACCGCAAGCTGGCCGAGGCCGGATGCCGCAATATCCAGGAATACAATCAGAAGCAGGCAGCGCGAGGCGAGAAGAAGCTGCCCTTCCTGGTGGTGATTATCGATGAACTGGCCGACTTGATGATGCTGGCGCCGGAGGAGACTGAACGGGCGGTTACACGGCTGGCGCAACTGGCGCGGGCCACGGGTATCCACCTGGTGATTGCCACACAGCGTCCCTCGGTGGATGTGGTAACTGGCCTGATCAAGGCAAACTTTCCGGCGCGGATTGCTTTTGCAGTGGCATCGGGAGTGGACAGCCGGGTAATCCTGGATCAGCCCGGCGCCGAACGCCTGTTGGGGCGCGGCGATATGCTGTTCCAGGCGCCAGATGCACCGGCGCCGGTGCGTTTGCAAGGAGTGTACGTGTCCGAGGGTGAAATTCTGCGGCTGGTCAGTTACTGGCAGCGATTCGCCGGGCTGGCGCAGCCGGCACCGACTGCGGCTGGCGGGATTGTAGATGCGGCGCCCAGCGGTGTGCCGTTAAAGCAGATGGCGATGTGGGAGGAGATGGCGGAGGATGAAAATGCCGACCCGCTGCTGGACGAGGCGATTGACCTGTCTCGCCGGCAGGGGCGGGCTTCTATTTCGATGCTGCAACGACGGCTGCGGATTGGATATACGCGCGCGGCGCGCCTGGTTGAAACGATGGAACAGAAGGGGATTGTGGGGCCGCCGGAGGCAGGCACCGGCACGCGCGAAATTCTGGACTATGGACAGAGCGCGCCGCCAGTGGATGAGGGATAGGCTATTTAGGGATTCTGGACTGCCGGGGTGACGAGGCGGTCTCGAGAGATCGCGGTAAGCTGTTCGTGAAACATATCCGCGCCATAGGTGGCGGTAACGTCGTCTCCTGAGACGACCGCAGGTTGAGGTGTGCCAGATCCGCCGCCCCCCCCACCACCTCCGCTAATGATGCACGCCGCCATCGATAGAAAAACACACACGATGATCAGAATGATTACGGCGTATCGGGCGCTTTTCATCAATGTCTCCTGAAAACGAAGAGATTACGATGCCTAAAGTACATTCTCGTAAAGCGCATTTTAAAGTAAGAAGAGTATTCTGGCTGTAAATTATGTCTAAAAACTGTCCTAATATTGGATACTAACAGAAATGAAAGGAGCGTATTGCTGAGGCAAAGCCATTGACACGCCTTTGTGTGGCTGATAAACTCGCCTGCATGATGCGCTCAAGATATCTTTTTGTATTGATCCTTATCTTCTCCTGTGCCTGCCAGGGCACGCCGCGGGCCATTGCTGCAGTTACTGCCGGGCCTGCTATGGTTACATCCACTGATCCATCCCCTGAACCGACCGGCCTGGATGCGACGGCCACCCCGCTTCCGGCGACGAGCACACAACAGGCAACGTTGCCACCGACGACTACAGCGACGTGGACGCCGTCCCCGGTCCCGCCGACGGCTTCGCCTACCCCGGGCGAACCGGAAATAACGACATTGCTGTTTACCGGCGTGATCGTACCGGCGCGCTGCGTGCAGGCGGCGTTGGATGCGAAAGGCAACCCGGATTATCCTTACGAGGAAGTCAAGCCCATTATCGAAAAGGCCGACCTGGCCGTAGGCACCTTCAATGCCGCAATGAGCGACCGGGTGGAGCATACCGGTTGTGTGTGGACTTACCAACTGGTGGGCAGCCCGGAAAATGCGGATGCGCTGCAGCGAGCTGGTTTCGATGTGATGGGCGTGGCTACCAACCACATCAAGGATTGCGGCTTGATGAAAGGCTGGTGCGAGGAGAGTTTTTCAGACACGTTGGCGAATCTGCACCGGGTGAACATTTTGACCACGGGGGCAGGTAAAGACCTGGCCGAGGCGATGCAGCCGGTGGTGGTGACGATCAACGGCGTGCGTTTTGGGATTGTGTCGTTAGGGGACAGCAAGATGGACGATGTCGTTTTCGCTACTGAAAGCCATCCGGGGATCGCTCGCCTGACCGAGGAAAATATCCAGATCGCCATGGCTGAAACTCGAAAAGTTGCCGATGTGGTGATTGCTATGCCACACTGGGGGTCGGAAGACATCGTGGCACCGAACTGGCTGCAGCGCGAGCAAGCGAAGCAGATTGTGGCAGCGGGAGCCGATTTGGTGGTGGGAAACCATACCCACGTGGTGCAGGCAATCCAGGAGATCGGGGGGATCGATGTGTTCTACGGCCTGGGGAATTTTGTATTCGACCAGGGTTTAAGGGATCACCGGCAGGGAGCGATCCTGTTGGTCAAGTTCAAAGGCGTGCAATATATGGGCTATGAGCTGATCCCGACGCACGTTGATCCGGACGGGCGGGTGCACGTCGCTGGCGAGGAAGAGGCGGCGGAGGTCTTGCAGCGCGTGAAAGAGGCCAGCCAGTTTCTTCGCTAGGGCGAGAAAACCACGTGCGGATTGGGTCTGTTCAGGGGGTTATCTGCGTGTGGTAGATGAGCGAGGCGGTCACCAGGCCGGCGACCACCAGCGTGGTGGTTGCCTTCGGCGGGAACAATGGCCTGGGCGGGGCGGCGCCGTTTTCCTCGGCCAGCTTCGCCCGGCGGCGGTGATCCGCTTGAGTTTTGGCGCCGACGGCTAAAGTTGCAGGGATTGCAGCACAGAAGAGGCGCATAGGGTGTTTTTGCCAGGCAGCCACGCCACCCAGAATGGATGGCATGGCTGCCTGACAGATGTAAATTTATGGCGTTGCGGTGATGGCTGGTACAGCCGGGCTGGCAACTGGCGCAGCCGGAGTGACAGCCGTCGGCACGGGTGTGCCGCCCAGGGTCAGGTTGACGGTGGCGGTGATGGTCGGCGTGGGAACGGCGGTTACCAGGTTGACCGGGATGACCAGGGTCTGGCCGGGGTAAATCTGGTTTTCATTGTCGATTTTGTTCTCTTTCTTGATTTCATCGACGGTGCTGTTGAATTTCAGGGCAATGGCAAGGAGCGAATCGCCAAGCAGAACGGTGTAATTGATCTTGGTACCCTTACGGATGCCGGTAGGCAGGGGAGTGGCAGTCGGCAATTGAGTATCCGGAGCGGGGATAATCAATTTATCTCCTGTACGAATGTTCGCCGTCGCCGGGTCCAGGTTATTGATGGTAATCAATACCAGCAAATCGGACCCGAACTTGCCGGCGATCGACCATAAGGTGTCACCTTCTTCTACCTGGTAGACAAACGGGCCAGACTGTGTGGGTACGACTGTTGGGGAGGGAGTAGCTGTCTCCGTTGATGTGATGGTAGGGGTGAGGGATGGTGTGACTGTGGCCGTAGCGGTGGCCGTATTGGTAGGGGTAGGGGTTTCTGTGGCAAACAGGGCGATTTCGGGCAATCCCGATCCGAGGAGCCAGAAAATCAAGATGGCTGCACCGGCGAGGAGCAAGGTCACCGAGAGCCCTACTACGATAGGCGCCCGGCGCGCCGCCTGCTGGCGGCGCCGGTAGGAGTCGATCACGCTTTGTGCAGATTCTTTATCACTCATTGTGCTTCATGCCTTTTCTTAAAGACAGGATTTTATTGGATTTGGTTCCAGCTTTCGACGATCTATTTTAGATTGTAAGGCCGGTTCGCATGGCCTGCAAAGCAGGCACAGCCCAGGGTGCAGGCTGTTAATTGATTGTACCCTATTTTTGCCTAGTTTGCGAATCGTGGGCGCTGCCTCATTTTTGCATGTAAATTACCCGCCGGCGGAGGCGCAAAGGACACCAGGTTATTCGTATCATAAAGTAGGAGTTATTGGATATAATCAGTTAACATTTGTTGCGCGCGCGATGCGCTGCACGCAACAGGATCACATGAAATTTGGAGGTAGCTATGCGTATCGCGGTGTTCGGCGTGGGCGGTGTGGGCGGTTATTTTGGCGGCCGCCTGGCACAAGCGGGTGAAGAGATGATTTTTGTGGCGCGTGGCGCTCATTTGAGCGCTTTACAATCTGGGGGGTTACGCGTCGATTCGATCAAGGGAGATTTTGTGGTCAACCCGGTGCAGGCTACGGATGATCCCCGCGATGCCGGGAAAGTGGATATGGTCTTGCTGGGTGTAAAAGCCTGGCAGGTGCCTGAAGCTGCTGAAGCGATCCGGGAAATGATGGCCGAGGAAACGGGGGTGATCTTTTTAGGCAATGGCGTGGACGCGCCGGCGCAACTGGCGGCAGTTTTGGGAGAGAAGCACGTGTTGGGTGGCCTATGCCAGATTTCGGCGGCAATTGCCGGGCCGGGCCATATCCGGCACGTGGGTATCGAGCCATACGTGGCTTTTGGCGAGCTGGATGGGCGAAAGAGCGAACGTGCGGCGCGCTTGAAGCAGGCCCTCGAAGGTGCAGGGGTGAGTGTGAATATCCCGGAGGACATCCAGGCGGCAATGTGGGAGAAGTTCGTCTTTATCGCGGCGATCAGCGGCGTCGGCGCGGTGACGCGTGCAGCGGTGGGAGTGGTGCGCAGCGTGGCAGAGACGCGGCAAATGCTTTTACAGGCGCTGGAAGAGGTGGTACAGGTGGGACGGGCACGGGGTGTGAACCTGCCTGCCAACCTGGCTACAAAGCGGATGGCTTTCATCGATGGTATTGCCCCGGGAGTGACGGCATCGATGCAACGCGATATTATGGATGGACGCCCTTCAGAACTGGCGGCGCAAAGCGGCGCGGTGGTGCGCATGGGCCTGGAGGCCGGCGTGGCTACCCCGGTGCACGCTTTTCTTTATGCCAGCCTGCTGCCACAGGAATTGAAGGCGCGTGGAGAGATCTGAGTGGATCGGGTTACCCCAAAAGGCACTTTTGGGGTAACCCGATCATACAGGGATGATTTTTGGAGGCGGCGGCATCCACCTGGCCGCGCTGCTCTGCCAGGGCATGCAGGCCACCGGCCAGGTCGGGCAAGGTGAGTAAAGGGGCGGGCTGCCCGGAGGCGATCAGGGGATCCATTGGGGCGCATAGCCTCCCGTGATGATGCGTGAGGTTTGCCCGGTGAGCGGGTTGGTGATCCAGATTTCGGGCGGTTCGGTCAGGAGGCTCTGGTTGAAACGCACGTAGGCCAGTTGGCCGCCGTCCGGGCTCCAGGCAAAGTCGAAATGATTGTAGAGCGGGTCTGCGGTGAGGGGGCGGGCCACTCCTTCGGCCAGGCGCATCAACCAGAGCTGGCGGCCGGGCGTCCAGCGCTGAGGGTCGAGGTATTTGCGGGCGAAAGCCAGGCGAGTGCCGTCCGGCGCAAAGGCGGGAGCAGCGTCCTCGATGCCTTCTTGTTGGGTCAGGTCGCGAGTGGTCCCGGTCTGCCAGTCGTGCAGGAGCAGGTGGCTATCGGCCAGGCGTTCCAGGCCGGCGACTACCGTGGTACCCGGATCCAGGAAGATGATTTCGGGCGCCAGGAAGGCCAGCCCGCCGGGCTGCCAGGCGCCGGTCTGGCCGGTCTGGTTCGAAAAGCGGTCGATCTCGCCCTGGATGGGGTTGTAAAGGATGAAAGCTGCGGCGGTAGAGTCGTAGAAAACGAGCTGTCCCTGGGATGACCAGGCAGGCATCACGGTGTGGTGTTCGGGGTCACCGGCGAGAGCCGGTTCAGCGGCCTGATCGGTAAGCGACAGCACCCAAACCTGGGGATAGGTGGGCTGGCCGCTCTGGGGCAGGGCGTCGCGTTCGTAGGCCAGGTATTCCTTGTCCGGCGAGATGGCCGGAGCGCTGCACCGCGCCTGAGGGCACTCGACCAGCAATTGCGGCGATGCAGGTGTAACCGTCGGCGCGGCCTTTTCAGCGGGAGATTCAAGTTGAGGCAAGACCAGGCGGTAAATGTCACTGCCACCGGCCGCGTTGGCGATGCTGTAAATGATGGCGGCACCATCGGCAAGAACGTCGAAATCTTGCACCCCGGAGACGGTATTGGTCAGTTTACGGATTTCGCCTGCTTCCGCTTCGTAGGAATAAATATTGGCCGGGCCATCCGACGGATAGAGGAATACCAGGCGTGGCTGGCGCACGGTGAACGCCCAGGTGTGGCTGGCGCCCAGCGGTTGGGCGAGAAATCCTTGCGACAAAGCCCCGGCAGCAAGCTGCACCTGCACGGTGGCGCCGGCCGGCCAGGGCTGGTCAGGAGTAAACGTCAACGTGTTGGCCTGCCAGTTGAATTCGCCGTTCACGGCAGGCTGGAGGCTGAAGCGCGAGGTGACGGAGGCGGGTTGCATGGGCCGCGAGAAGGTTATCTGGATGCTGGTGCTGGCGGCGACTCCGCTGGCGCCAGCTGCTGGCGAGATAGCCAGGATGCGCGGTGTCTGCCATACGAAGGCCAGGGCCAGGCCAGCGGCCAGGAGCAGGCCAACCAGCAGGGCAATGCGCAAGATTTTTCGCATGGGTGGAATTATACCTTCTCCAGCAGGACTGTACCCAGGAGAGGGGGGAAGGCGGAAGCTGTTAAGGAATAACGAAATTGGATGGTGGGCGATCAGGAGGTGCCTATCAATGGTAAAATCGGTGGTGCGATTAACCAATCATCTGAACCGAGGATCGTGGCGCATGCTGATACATTCTGCTTCTCAATTGCTTACCCTGGCCGGCGGCATCCAGCGGGGAAAGGACCTGGGACGACTGGGAATTATCCCCGACGGGGCGGTATTGATACAGGATGAGAAGATTGTAGCGGTAGGGACGACGCGCGATCTGCGCGCGGCCTATCCGAATGAGCCAGCAATGGACGCAGGCGGCAAGGTGGTGATGCCCGGTTTTGTCGATCCGCACACGCATGCGATCTGGTCCGGCGACCGTTCGGCCGAATTCGAGATGCGCTTGCAGGGCAAAACGTACATGGAGATCCTGGCGGCAGGCGGAGGAATTATCTCTACGGTGCGCGCCACCCGCACCAGCACCCTGGAGCAGATGTGCAACGAAACCCGCCCGCGCCTGTGGAGCATGTTCAGCTACGGGACGACGACGGCGGAGGTCAAGACCGGCTATGGCCTGCGTACGGCGGTCGAGTTGCGCATGTTGCAGGCGTTATTGGGGCTGGATCGCGAAGGGCCGTTGGAGATTGTGCCCACGTTTTTGGGGGCGCACGCCATTGCGCCCGAGTTCCGCGACCGTCCGGACGATTATACGGCGCTGGTGTGCAACACGATGCTGCCGATTTTGCAGGAGTGGTGGCCGCACCAGGCGCCTTATTACGATATGCCTTTCGTGGACGTGTTTTGTGAAACCGGGGCTTTCAGCCTGGAACAATCGCGGGCGATTCTGAGCAAAGCCAAAGACCTGGGTTTCCCTTTAAAAATTCACGCCGATGAATTCGACAACCTGGGCGGGGCGAAGTTGGCGGCTGAGTTGGGGGCAGTCTCGGCGGACCACCTGGTGAAGACTTCGCCCGGTGATATCCAGGCCCTGGCGCAGAGCGATACCGTGGCAGTGGGGTTGCCCTGTACACCGTTCGGACTGGCCGAGCGTGAGTACACCCCGGCGCAGGCCCTGCTGGAGGCGGGCGGTGTGCTGGCGATTGCGACCGACCTCAACCCGGGCACGGCGTGGTGCGAGAATATGCAGTTTGCGCTGGCACTGGCCTGCCGGTATATGCGCCTGAGCCCACCCCAGGCGATTGCGGCAGCGACGATCAACGCGGCCGCGGCAATTGGCCGGGCGGATAAGATCGGGTCGCTGGAGCCGGGAAAGCAGGCCGACCTGCTTATTTTATCGGTCCCAGATTACCGGCACCTGGGTTATCGCTTTGGCACCAACCTGGTGCAGGTAGTGATTAAGAAGGGGCGCATGTATCCTGTGTAGCCCTTACAGTTTGTGACGCCGCAAAATCGTATACACAAACCAGAAGAAAGTGAAAAACGTAAAGATGCCGACGATTGCAACAGCACGCCAATGGTATGGGCAGGATGACCCGGTACATGGTTTCGACCACGTGCTGCGGGTTTACGGTATGGCCGAATACCTGGCGCAGGCTGAGGGCGCGGACCTGGAGATTGTGCGGGCGGCGGCGCTGCTGCACGACGCGGGCGAGGCACCGGGCACGCCACAGGACGCCAACGGTGAACAACGGCGCAACCACCAGCACAATTCGGCTGAATTTGCCGGAGAGGTGCTGCGCGGCGAAGGCTGGGATGCGGAACGGGTGGCGGCCGTGCAGCATTGCATCCGGGCGCACCGTTTCCGCGACGCGTCCGAGCCGCCGCGCACGCGCGAGGCGCAGGTGCTGTTCGACGCCGATAAGCTGGATGCAATCGGGGCGACGGGCGTGGCGCGGGCGATTGCCTTTGCGGCGCGTCTCGGCCAGCCGGCCTATTTCCCGCCATCGGCGCATTTTTTGCAAAGCGGGCAAACCGAAGCCGGCGAGCCGCACAGCGCCTACCACGAGTATCTTTTCAAGCTGGTGAAACTCAAAGACCGGCTGTATACCACCACGGCGCGGCGCCTGGCCGAAGAGCGCCATCGCCAGATGGCCGATTTTTTCCAGATGCTGGCGAGCGAGTCGGAAGAATTGACGGAACGAACACGAAGAATCACTTGAGTATTGCCCTTCTACACGAAAAGGAATACAATACAGCCTATGAGCATCCCTTACGGTCCTATTCTTGTTGTCGAAGATGTATCCCACATCCTGGAACTGCTGGAAGTAACGCTGCGTTTCAAAGGCTACCCGGTGATCACCGCCCGTAACGGGCAGGAAGCATTGGATCGCCTGGAGGTGGAGCATCCAGCGCTGATCATTACGGATATTTTGATGCCCAAGCTGGACGGCTTTGCGCTGGTTCACCGGCTGCGCACCAATCCGAAGACCAGCGATATCCCGATTGTCTTTCTTTCGGCGACTTATGTCACCCCGGAAGATAAGAAATTTGCTTTGAGCCTGGGTGCAGTGCGCTTCCTGGAGAAGCCGGTGGACACCGAGGAGTTCTTGCTGACGGTGGCCGAAGTGTTGACTTCTGGCCCGTCGACGGTGCCAAAACCGCTGGATGAAGAGCAGTTCTATCGCGGTTACCGTGAACGGCTGGAGAATAAGCTGCGGCATAAGATCGGCCAGATCCAGCGCACCGAGCGCCTGCTGGACACGCTGCCCGAAGAGCAGCGGCCGGCTTTCCGCGCTTTACTGGAAGAGGCACGCGGGCATCGCAACGAAATCCAGTTCGAGCTGGACGAGCTTTACCGGTTGTTAGAACAATACAAACCGACCGGCGCATGAGCCCAGTTCTGACCGATCTTGAACTTCTGGCCCGCCGGGCGGGAGAGATTTTGCGCGCCGCTTACGGGCAGGGCGTGGCCGTCTACCAAAAAGGCGAGATCGACCTGGTTACCGAGGCCGATCACCGGTCAGAGGCCTTTTTGATCGGAGAGATTCGCCAGCGTTTTCCCGGCCATGCGATTGTTTCGGAAGAGAGCGGGCAGATCGATGGGCAGGATTGCTGTGTGTGGTATATCGATCCGCTGGATGGGACGGTGAATTTCGCCCACGGAGTGCCGATTTTTACCGTCTCGATTGGCTACGCTGAAGGCGGGCAGATGCGCCTGGGAGTGGTGTATGACCCGATGCGCGATGAGTGCTTCAGCGCTGAGCTGGGCTGCGGCGCGCGGCTCAACGGCCAGCCAATCCATGTATCTAAGGCCGACGATCTGAACCACAGCCTGATGGTGACGGGGTTCCCTTATGACGTGCGAACCAATCCAAACAACAACCTGGAATTGTATAAGCAGTTTACAATGAACGCACAGGGGGTGCGCAGGCTGGGATCGGCAGCGCTGGATTTAAGCTACGTGGCGTCTGGACGCTTCGATGGTTATTGGGAAATCCGGCTCAGCCCGTGGGACCTGGCAGCCGGATCCCTGATCGCCCGGGAAGCAGGAGCGACAGTGACCAGCCTCTCCGGGGAAACGGACGTCATGGCGCCGCCATACGGGATTTTGGCGTGCAGCCCGGGGATTCATGAACAGATGTTAGCTATTATGCTGAGTGTGGAGAATTTTTAGAAAATATCAAGCATGCCCCCACCCGTTGAGCGAACAAAGCAGATAGAATCTAAGAGGCAGATTTTCGATTGAGGAAAGAGAGGTAAGTAAGTGATGGAGATCAGCACAACACTAGTTCAAGGCCAAGTTCCGGTGACGGTTATGCGCCTCTCGGGAACATTCGATGCCAGCAGTTCGGATACTTTCGACGCTGAAGCTGACAAAGCGGTGCAGGGCGGGGCCAGGGATTTCTTAATCGATCTGTCTGGGGTGGGCTATATGAGCAGCGCGGGGATACGCTCGCTGCACAAGTTGTATTCTGCGCTGCACAAAGCGGATGCGGACAGCGATAAAAAAGCGGTTTACGAAGGGGTTAGCGCAGGCACTTACGCTGCTTCGCACTTAAAACTGCTCAAGTTGACGCCTCGGGTGATGGAAGTACTCAAGGTCACCGGCATGGATATGTATATCGTGGTGTTCCAGGACGAGGCACAGGCGTTAGCTTCCTTCTAGAACTCGAGCTAAAATCCGGGTATACGGTATGAGGGCAAACCCTCGTACCGTATACCCGGATTACATGTTTTCGGAAGGGGGTGTGCGCAGAAAGCCGTCGAGCCGGTTTAGATCGACGCGGGAGGTGAGGTCGAGGCTGAGGGGGGTAACGGCGACCTGGCGCTGAACGCGCAGAGCGTAGACATCGGTGCCAGGCGGCTCGTGATCGTAGGTTTCTAACATACGGTAGCCGATGCGGGTGGGCGTTTCCCAGTCCGGGCGCTGCGGGGGCAGCGGCTCGAAGTAGCGCGTGCGCGACAGGCGGGTGAGGGTCCACGGGGTGTGAGGGGAGGCGTCGCAGGGTACTTCCACTTTGAGAACGTCCATATCTTCGGGGAAGCGATGCGAGAGGATCAGTTTGCCGAACAGGGCGGTGAAGTGCGCAGCGGCAGAAAAATCCACCTCGGCGGAGAGCGAATAGTGGTGGAGTATGTCGGTTTCGAGAGAGATTGCCAGTGATGGAACGCCGAAGGCTGCCGCTTCCAAAGCGGCGCCGACGGTGCCGGAGACGGTCACGCCGCAACCCACGTTTTCTCCATAGTTGATGCCAGAAACGAGCAGATCGGGATGGCGGGGCAGGATTTCAAGCAGGGCATGCTGTACGGCCTGGGCAGGGGCGCCGCCTACAGCGTACACGTCCCAGGTCTGGCCGTTGACTGCTACCTGGCGAAGCTGGATGATGCCATCGGATGTGGAGGGCATGCTGCGCCCGGCGGCGGAGAACTGCTGGCGCGGGGCGACGACGTGGACGTATCCAATGGCGGAGAGCGCCTGGGCGGCTGCCCACAGGCCGGGGGAATCGATGCCATCGTCGTTGGTGAGGAGAATTTGAGTCGTCATGGGTATCATTCTGTGATAGTTGGCAATAAGATCGAATAGACGCCATCGCCGATGACGTCTACAGCCCTGATTGTAGCACAATCCAGGGAAAAATCCGGCGATATGGTAAGATTGGGTTATCGCAACGGAGGGCGTATGAAAATTCCAGTTCCCGAAGGATCAAGGATCTCGCAGTACAACCGGGATCACAGGGCGCGGGGGTGTACGGGCATCGATTGGGCCGTGGCGGTTGGCACGCCGATTACCGCGGCGGCGGATGGAGTGGTGGCGATGGCGGAATATGCGGCCAACTATGGCAATCACGTGCATATCTACCATTATGGACGCAACGTGACCATCTACGGGCACCTGGAGCGGTTTATCGTTGCGCCAGGAGAAAAGGTCGTCGAAGGGCAGGTGATCGGGTATTCGGGCAACACCGGGGATAGTTCGGGACCGCACTTGCATTTCGAGATGCGCAATTGCTCGGCGGCCAACCCGGAGACAGCCCTGGGGATCAAGCCGCCCAGGAAATCGAAAAAGCAGCCGGAGGATTGAGGGCAGGGGGACGGCAGTAGAATTCAGATAACCCGGTCCGGGCTGGCTGCCCGGCGGGTAAGTCGCCTATGCCCTGGCCGACGACACCACTTCCGCGCCCAGGGCGATCAGTTCCTGCGCCTGTTCTGGCGTGGAAGCGTTCATAAATGACAGGCGAACGCCCAGCGGCGAGAAGAGCACGACCAGTTGCAGGGTCTGCCCTGGCTGGAGCGGCTGCCCCTGGCGCAGCGGGTGCCGGGCGGCCCAGTCAGCCAGGGGGCGGACCACCCACGGGTTGAGCAGGCGTTGGGCGGAGAAGGGGTCGCCGGCCAACGCCATGAAATGGCGTTCGATCTGAGGTGAGAGCTGGTCGAGGGTGACAGCGTTTTCCAGGCCAGGGGTCTCGGCAGGGTCGATGCCGTACAGGTTGAGCAACTGGCGGTATAGCATCTTCGATACGCCGCCTAACATGCCGCGCGTATCGCCCAACAAGTTGCTGGAGCCTTCGGGTTTTTGCGCCAGGAGTAGGAACTGGCCGGGGTACTGGAAATCGGCTGAGAACCAGCGGGTAGCGGTAACGTTGCCGATCCTGCCGCTTTCCAACTGCCAACTCACGCCGCTCGTCTGGCCGCTTTGCTGGTCTTCGAAACGCCCGTGCAGAGCCTGCTGCACCGCGCGACCCAATGACTGCGCCCCGCCTGGCTCGCCCAGGCCCAGGAATTCGCTCAAGCGGCGGGCGGTCTTTTCTTTCGAGCCGTACCCACTCGAATAGGAGTTGCGCAGCGGAATTTCGTTGCCCGCATCGGTGAGCAGGGCCACCCGGTAGGTGGCGCTGCTGCGCCGGCTATGGGCGCGCTGCACCATCACTTCCACGATCTCGTCCAGGGCATACTGGCGGGTGTTTTTGTAGACCAGGTAGTTATATTGCAGGGTGAGCGTTCCGCTGTTCCGGTCGGCAATGATGGTCAGCGGAGCGCCGGACAGCACCAGCATCAGGGCACCCATGCCAAGGATGGTCAGTCCGACGGGAAGGATCGGGTTGGTGGACAAGACCCATATCCCCAGGGCGAACAGTCCCAGGGAGATCAACCAGCCCAGGTAGGGGCGGTCGTGAATGACGAGGCGGTCAGGGGAGCCGGTGGTTTCCATGTGGGTATTCTGTTGTCTGCCTTGCTGGCCAATGGTTGCAATCGATTTGTCTTCCGTAGGGGGGGCCTGGAATAATCCTGACGCGCAATTGCTGGTGAGAGGCGCTCTGCCTGCTCACCAGCAGGTCTTCCTGAATCTTGAGGCCATGAAGTGCCTAGATGTCTGCCGGGTCTTCCCGGGCGAATGCCAGGAAATTAACCGGGTAGACCAAAGGCGATCTTACCGGCAGTAGCAATAGCAAACCGGGCTATAGTTGTAGCAATTATAGTAGTAATAGCCGCCATAGCGCGGGAGGCCGCCATAGTCCTCAATGTACCCATTGACGGGCAGGCCGCCATAGCCACCATAGTACGGGTAGTAATAATAACCATAGTAGCCATGGTATCGATAATAGTCCCCCAGATTATACGGAGCCTGGGCCAGCCTCCAGCCGCACCTCCAGCCGTGCCGGTTATAGCCGCTTGGATAGCAATAGTCTACTCCAGAGGGAACTGAGTCAAGCGGGTTGTAACCTGCAGCGGTGGGGGGTTGGCTGGCCGCATATGCCCGGCCGGTTCCAATCCCGGCAAAGACTCCGAAGGCCAGTGACAGTGAAATTACCAGTGCGAAGAATATTCGAAACATTGACCGCAACATGTGAGATTCCTCCTGTTCTCTTTATCAAGTGCCCTGGAAACCTATTTACAGGCCTTGCAGCCAATTCACACCTTTCTATTATAATTCATTCTGGGTTTATTATAGAAACTCTCTGTTGATGAAAATCATTAAAGCCATGTAAATTCGAACTTAAAAAACTTTATTTAAGTGATGAGCGATCGGTCGCAGAGTAATCGGTTCCTGGTTGCCGATTTTGTGTGGGCAACACAGCACGAGCGGCCTTTACTTCTGATGTAATCGACCGGGCGAGGCAGGTTAAACGAACAGCAGACCTGTTATCTGATCATCTTTGACCGGATAACAGGTCTGCTGACTGGCTGATGGCGCCCCCGGCGCGACTCGAACACGCGACCCTTTGCTCCGCAAGCAAATGCTCTAATCCACTGAGCTACGAGGGCGGGCTTCCAAATTGAGCGACGCCAATTTTACCACTTTCCGCCGTTTAAGCAAGGCATTTTGGATGTGTTTATCCGGTAGGTGTTGGGCAAACGGCGGCGATTTCAGACGCGGCGGCTTTCCCGCTTGCGGCTGGCGCGGCCGGAAATATCCAGGGCGGTTGAGTCGTCCAACGCCACCTGGTAGTAGCGCACGCGCTTGTGCAGGGCGCGCATAGCCTGCAGGACGCGCTCGTAATCCAGGCCTCCCTGGATGTATTTGCGGCGGATCTGGGCCAGCTCGTGGTTGATACCATCCAACAGTTCCTGGATTTCCTGGGCGGCTTCGGTGTTGGAGCTGTGTTCGTAGAGCAAATTTTGCCAGAGCTGCGCCATGTCGTTGATTTCGACCTCCAGGGCGCCCACTTCGGTCTGCTCCTGGGCAGCGCGCCCGGCGGTGAGGCCGATCTTTTCGGCCAGGGCCTGGTAGCGGGCAGAGAGGTTGGCCAGTTGGGCGGCCAGGGGGATGGCGCGGGTGGGTTTTTCGCCCAATATCTGCCACTGCTCTTCCAGGCCGTCCAACTCCAGGCGCTCGGCATCGAGCGAAATGGTGGAGGGCGGCCAGGCCTGTTTCTGGCGCATCTGGGTGACGGCGTCGCTGAAGGCTTTGCGAGCTTTGCCGCGGTTGAAGTTGGCCTGGTCGAAGGTCTCCAACAGCGGGCGTACATCGGCCAGGGCGTTCAGGCTGGCGTAGCAGGCCTGCCAGCAATCGCTGCGGCGCTTGAATTCGGGGGGCAATTCTTCCAGGCGGAAGCGAGCCTTTCCGGAGTAGCCGCCAGCATTGAAGGTTTGCCCGGAAGCCAACAGGCGGCGGGTCTCGTTCACCGAGGGCTCTTCCAGCGGGGCGATGTCATCCAGGGCTTTCAGGGCAGCGGTTAGCTGTTCGACCAGGTCTTCGATATCCTGGTTGAGCTGGTCGAGCCAGTGGTTGGCGGTTTGTTCGATGCGGCCGGCCAGGGCAGCGGCCTGGCGAGCCTTCTTTTCTACGTTGCCGCGCTGGCGCTGGGCCAGGTCGTCTTGCAGGGCGGCGATCTCTTTGATCTGGCGGGAAAGCTCCTGGGCAGCGACGCTGCTGAGAAATTCGTTGCTATTGACGATGAATTCGACCTGGCGCAGGACGGCCTGGGCGCCATCTAATTCCTGCCGGGCGGCAGCCTCGCTTTGCTGCAGATCGGCCAGGCGGGCCTGGATGTGTTCGACGCGCCTGACCAGCTTCTGATAGGCGTCTGCCAGGTCACGAGTATCTTCCAGGCGCGGGGCGACCTGGTCTTCGGTGAGCGGGTGGGCCAGGTCGGCGAGCACCAACGCCTGGGCGGCCTCGTCGAAGGCTTCGATTTCACCGGGCAGCGAGGCGACGGCGTCGGCGCGCGACCAGTTCTCCGCTGCGTAAGCCTCTGCTTCGCTCGACAGGCGACGGGCCTCGGGCAGCCAGCCGGCCAGACGGGCAAGCTGTGGGGAGGCAAGTAGATCGCGCAATTCCTGGTGCGCCTGTTCGACCTGCCCAACGTGGCGGGCGAGCTCTTTTTGCTGGATGTTGATCTGTGAGGCGGTTTCCAAATCCTGGGCAATTTGTTCGGGAGTGCGGCGGCGGGCGCTGCGGCCGGAGGCTTTGCCCAGGGCATTAACCTGGCGGTTGAGGGCGGTCAGGGCATCGGTGCTGCGGCTCCATACCACGGGATGGACGGTCTTTGCGCCCAGGGTGGCGAGCTGCAGGGAAAGCTCTTTGAACGCGGCGGGCAACTCCTGAAGCTGAACCTCCAGGGCGGCCAGCTCGCGGCGAGCACGCTTGAGCTGACCGGCGGTTTCTTGCCCGGCCTGGGCCAGCCGCCCGGCTTCTTCGATGATCATGCCCATGCTCTCGATTTCTACGCGTGACAGGGTGGCGTTCAGGCTATTGGCTACCTGGCGCATCCCGTTGAGCTGCTGGCGAGAAGCGGCAGAATCCAGGTTTGGGGGCAGGTTATCCAGGGTCTGCTGGATGTCGTCCAGGACGCGCAGCAGCACGGCCACTTTGTCGCCCGCCTGGCGGTGTTGCGCCTCCCAGTCCTGGGCCTGGGACAGCAACTGGTCGAGAGCGGGGCGGGTCTCCTGGATGATCTGGTAGACGAAGGCGACGCCCTCCTTGCCAGCCTCCTCCAGTACGCTGGCCTGGCTACCTTCCAGGTACAGGGCAGGGATGCGGGCCAGAGCAGCCTGAGCCTGGGCCTCCTGGCGCAGGGCGGCGTCCATAGTATCGCCCTGGACGTGGGCGGCGCGCAGGCGCTCCAGAACCTGGCTGACTTGCTGCTGGACCTGGCGGGCCTGGCGCGCCTGCTGGGCCACGCTCCAGCTCATGTTGCGCAGTTCATCTGCCATCTCGCTGGCGGCATCCAGGGCCTGGCTGGCCCGGCTTATCTCCTGGTTCAGGCGGGCGATATCCCGGCGCAGAAAATGCCACAGGTAGGGGGCGCCGAGCATGGTGCGCCAGAAGCTGGCGTTCAGGTTGGCGCCCTGTTGGTTAAGAGCAATGCGCCGGCGAGCCAGGTCCTGCGCCTGCAGGCTGATCTCTTCCAGTGCAGCCTGCAGCTTCAAGGCGTGGGTGCGGAAGGGCTCGGCCTCTTCGTCCAGGTAATCCTGGGCGACGGTTTCGATTTTTTCTTGAGAGGATTGGAACTGGCGCCAAACGGCGCGCTGCGCGTCCAGGTCAGCACGGGCGCGGCCTTGCAGGTAGCGCGTCAAAAAGTACAATCCTGCTACGGTGGAGAGCAAGATGACCGGGATGATGCACAGCGCGAGCGGGAAGGTGTCCCCTGTTGCCATGGAGGTTTCAGCGATCAGCCAACAGCTTTCAACTTACAAGGACAGTCGTGCAAAGCGGCGAAACGCGCCCTGTTTTCCTGGCGGTGGGCCACACAGCGGCCCACCACCAGGAAAACAAACAGATGGTTACCCCTATTATACTAAAGCTGGCGGGATCGGGCGACGCCAGGTGCGAGGCGCTTCCAAAAGCGCGTCGCGGTTTACTCCAGAGCCGCTTCGATGAGTTTCTGGATGCGGGCAATCATGCTCGCCGGGTCGGGGTGGAGGCCTTCGATGAGCAGAGCATCTTCGTAGATCTGCTCCATAACCAGGGGAGCAAGTGGGTCTTCGGCGGGTAGAGCGGCCAGGCGGGACAGGATGGCGTGGCGCGGGTTCAGCTCGAGCACTTTTTGCGGCACCTGGTAATCCCGGTTGAGCATGCGGTAGACGCGCTGCATTTCCTGGTTCATGGCGCCTTCGGGATCGACCAGACGGGCGGGAGATTCGAACAGGCGGTCGGTCATGCGCACGTCGCTGATCCGCTCGCCAAGCTGGGATTTGAAGCGCTCCAGCAGTGGGGCGTAATCGCCTTCGGCCAGGGGTGGGGTGGACTCGCCGGCGGGTTTCTCTGCTTCGGAGGGAGGCAGGGCCAGGTTGGCGGTGGCCACGTTGGTGAGGGGATGGTCTTTGTATTTGTTGAGGCGTACCAGCATGAAAGCGTCCACCGGGTCGGTGAGCAGCAGCACGGGGTAGTCGTAATGATGGACGACGTCCAGGTGTGGGCTGTGGATCACGGAACGCTCATCGTCGCCGAGGATGTAATAGATGTGTTCCTGGTCGGGCTTCATGCTGTCCACGTATTCGTCCAGGGAGCGCCACTGATCCGGCTCGGCGGTGGTGTGGAAGCGCAGCAAGGGGTAGAGGGCATCTGGCTCGGCCTGTTCCAGGGCAACGCCTTGCTTGATGTAGCGGGCGTAGGCCTCCCAGAAACGGTTGTACTGCTCTTTATCGTCCTGGGCCAGTTTCTTGAGGGTATCCAGCACCTTGGTGGTGACCAGTTTCTTGAGGTTAACCAGGATGCGGTTGGATTGCACCGACTCGCGCGAGACGTTCAGGGGCAGGTCCTCAGAATCGACCACGCCCTGGATGAAGCCCAGGTATTCGGGCAGCAGGTCGCGGTTGTATTCCTGGATGAGGACTTTGCGGGCGTAGAGCTTGAGACCGTCTTCCTTGCGGACGGAGAACATGGAGCGCTCGGGTTTGGCCGGGACGAACAGCAGAGCATACATCTGCACAGGAGCGTCGACCACCATATGGGCGTGCGCCAGGGGTTTCTCGAAATCCAGGGTCAACTGCTGGTAGAAGTCGTCGTAGTCTTTGCCTTCGACTTCGCGCGGCTGCTGGCGCCACAGGGCGGTCTGGCGGTTGGCCTGTTCCGGTTTGTCGCCGATATAAATGGGGAAAGGGATGAAATCGGAATGTTTGCGGATGATCTCGCGCAGGCGGTATTCCTGGGCGAATTCTTTGGCATCTTCTTTGAGCTGGATGGTGACGGTGGTGCCGCGCCCGGCTTTCTCGGCCGGCTCGACGGTGAAGGTGTCGGCGCCGGTGCAATACCAGGAGGCGGCCTGGGCGTCGGCCTGGTAGGAGCGTGAAGTGACTTTGATCCACTCGGCGACCATGAAGGCAGAGTAGAAACCGACGCCGAACTGGCCGATCAGGTCGGAGACGCTTTGCCCACCCTGGCGGGCGGCCTGGATAAATTCACGCGCTCCGGAGTGAGCGATGGTGCCCAGGTTGGCGACCATCTCTTCGGCGGTCATGCCGATGCCGGTGTCGGAGATGGTCAGGGTGTTTGCCTCGGTGTTTACGGTGAGGCGGATTTCCAGGGCGGCGTCGGGGTCGAGCACCTGGCGGTTGGTGAGCAACTCGAAGTCCATGCGGGTGAGAGCGTCGGAAGCGTTGGAGATCAGCTCGCGCAGGAAGATCTCGCGCTCGGTGTAGAGTGAGTGGATCAGGATATCCAGCAACTGGCGGGTTTCGGCTTTAAAGGCAACCGGGGTTGGGTCTTGTGTTTTTTCCATAAGCAATTCCTCCGGGATTAATATATACCTGATGTGTGTTAGAAGAGTGTAAGAATAAAGAATGAAGTGATGAGTAATGGGTAATCAGGCGCTTCGGCGCTTAGAGATTGGGCGATCAGGGAAGCAGTCAGCAGAGGGGCAGTGGATGGTAGACGGGATCATTCCGGGATTTCCCAGGGGGAGTGAGCGGCGTTGGGTAGGCCGTGCAGAGAGTCGCGAATGGGGGCAGCCAGCTCGGGGAGCAGGTCGGCGGTGGCAGCGAGCAGGCCGAAACAGCCGGCGATCATCATGTCGCCGAAGGGAACGGCAAAGTAGGGGCGCAAGGCCGAGCCGCGCAGCAAGTTGCGGCGCGGCCCGGTAACAGCCACGCCGAAGCCGGGCAGGCGGTCAATATCCAGAGGGCGGGGGTCGTAGACCAGCGCGCCGTGGCCATGATCGCCAAATACGTCGGCATGTTGGAGGCTGCCATCCGCCAGGGCACGCAGCAGAGCCTCCAGGCGAGGCAGGTCGAGCAGGCCGGTGTGGTGTTCGAAGACGCCTTCGATGCCGGCTTCACCCAGGCGGAAGGCCAGGGTGTGGAAGTTGCCCACGTTGGCGATGAGCGCCCGCGGCCGGGCCTGGACGAGCGGGTCGAATGTGGCACCCAGGACAGCGGCGGGGGCGGTGTCCATGACCACCAGGGGAACTTCACCCAGCCGCGAATGGGCCTGCTGGCGAGCAGATTGCACCACGGCCTGCAGGCGGGTCATGATGGGCGGGGTGTCCTCGGCAAGGAAGGCGAAAGCGCTCAGGCGGTTTTCCTGGCGGATGCGCTGGTCGAGGTAATCGAAGCGGAACTGGCGGTCGGACACGTCTGGCGGGGCGTCGCCGTGATCGAAGACGGCTACGGCCACGGCGGCCAGGTCGTGCAGGCTGACGCCGAAGGTATCCAGGGCGCGAGCGACGGCGTCGAAATCGAAATCGCGCAGCTCGATACGCAGCACATCAGAGGGCAGGTGCAGGGCCTCATCTTCGCTGAGCACCTGGACGCCCATCTGGCGCACGGCGTCCAGGTCGTCGTTGAAGGTGCGGGCGGCGGCGGGGGTGGCGTAGACGGGCAGGCCGGCGCGCAAGTGGGCCTCGGCGGCCCATGCGCTGGGGCCGCCACCCATAATCACGCCGTTGAGCAGCACGGGCTGGCGGCGGCGAGTGGCCTCCTGCAGGCTGCGGTGGATGATCATCGTCGGAGAGGGGACGACTAACTTGAAACCATTTTCCAGGTCGAGGGCGGTATTGCAAAGGAAGATGTCCTGGGTGCCAGTGCCGATGTCAATGGTTAGAATTTTCATAGGAGAGGTAGGTATAGAGGTCGGAGATTGGGTGCTCAGGTGCTCAGGAATTTGGCACCTGGGCCACACAGGATAGAGTTTATCACAGGTGAGGCTGGAGGATATAAAATTGATTCTATATGCCTGGCATGTGAAAGGTAATGATGTTCGTCACCCCCCACTTCTGTGATCTGTTGAGACTTTTCGACGACAACGGTGTTAAGTATTGAGAATCTAATGTTTTCTGCTATAATTTACTTTGGATAGTCGCACCATCGGAGAGTAATCTGGTTTTGGATCAACAATGCTTATCTAGATAATTATAGCATGAGCAATGTATTGCAGGGCTACCAGTTGTTTGAACATTTATAGCAAGATGTAACGGTATGAGAGGGGTGGTAGATTATGACTAAATTCGAAGAAATTATAGATAATCCAAAAATATTTAAGATCATTCTGGATGAATTTTTCCGCGACTGGCCTGGCTCTTATGATGTCATGCCTGTAGAGAATCCACATAGTCGCCTGTTCAAAAGTGATGCTGACTTTACTTCGTTCTGTCACGCGGTCCGAAGCAAAGAGTTAGGGATGATGCGTTGCCTGCAGTGCGATGTAGAACATGCAAATAAAGCCGCCAAGAAGGGGGAGCCTCTCTATTACACTTGCCATGCAGGGTTAATGGACATAGCAGTGCCCATCATTGTAAATGGCCAATTGATTGCTACAATTTTTTGCGGTCAAAGCCGATGGTGGGATGAGAAGAAAGAAGAAGAAGCTTGCCAACTCACCATATCAGCAGAACGCGAATTAGGTTTTGAAATAGGAGAGTTGTTCGCGCTAAGAGAAATTACATCTCAGATCACTGCAAGACAAGTTGAGGATGTAGAAAATAAACTTTGGGAAGTAGCTAAGTATGTATCTGTTTTGGGATCTAGAAAAATAGAAGCAGAAAGAAGCAAACACGAACTCGCGTTAAGGCTTAGGGAAAGCATTGCTATTCAAGATATATTACATGGATTCTCAGAGATCGTAGATGACTTGGGACAGTTTTGGGGAAAGTTGGATGAAGCCTTGGAAAAGATCAGGTTAACAATCGAAGCTGATCATGGTATTCTACTCGTTTGCGAGCAAGCACTAGAGAAAGGAAAATCCCGAGGAATTATCCAATCAATTGCCAATTTGCCTCCGTCGTTTAAATCTCGTATCTATCCAGTATGTGATGGAAATATACGAGAAGTCATAATTGATATGCAAGCGAAAATTGTGGATATGCCTAGCAAACCAGAACATGGCTCGCTATATGCAGATATCTTGAACCTGTTTGCTGGTAACGACCCGCTTGATAAAATTGCCTTAGTTCCACTTCAATTAGAGCCTCAATATCCAGCAGTGATGATGTTCTTCCTGTCTAATTTTCATGATGTTTCTCAGAGCCGGGATATCCAACAAGAACTAGGTTTACTGGTGCAAGCGGGCGTTCAGATCGTGACTGCTTATCAAAACTGTTTGCTGAATAAAGATCGTAAGTGGTATGCTGAGGTACAGGGCCAATGGCTTGAAAATGTCAGCCACCAATTGTTAGCCCCATTGAATGGAATTATAGGCCAAGGCCAAAACCTATTACTTCACTTCTATCATTGGCAAGAAGTTGATCCGGCTCGAATTGATAGGACACTGGAGACTTTGATAGAACTATCAAATTGGACTTCCAGATTAGCCAAGAATTTCGCCTGGATTGCAAGAGGTGATGATTATATTAAAATGCTCAATCTTCAAGTGGAAAATGATCTGCCGGGTAAGCTTATCAGCTACGCACGTAATGTTCAAGGGATGGCGAAAGCCCGGGGGGTTTTTCGAGTCCATGTGGATAGAGAAAGAATTGGTTTGCTGAACGGCATTGTTCAGATTGATCGAGATTTCTTCAAGCAAGCCGTCACCAACTTGTTGGATAATGCTGTAAAGTATGCCAACCCAAGAACAGAAGTTTTGATTCGATCGTCCTTTGCTGGGAATTATGGAAGAATTCATATCACTAACTATGGTATTCAGGTTAAAGAGTCTGAAGTGGAAAAAATCTTCGAGAGGGGTTACCGTTCAGAAGCCGCAAAAAACAAGTATGCAGTAGGTACAGGGATCGGACTAACGATTGCCAGGAAAATTATTCGCCTACATAACGGCAATCTGAAAGTTGACCCTTCGACCGAAACCCCCCAAGGTTGGAAGACCATATTCACGATTTCATTACCTTTGTTGCGGGAAAGGAGTAGAAATGAGTAAAACCATCCTCTATGTTGATGACGAACCCTATTTTGTCGAATCCCTAGTGGATGCATTGAGAGATGAAGGCTATCTGGTCGAACAAGCTATGGACGGCAGTGAGGTTATTGAACGACTGGAAAAGCTGAAGCCTGATCTAATCATCATTGACATTATTATGCCAATGGGTGAGAAAATTGTGGATGAAAATGGCGGTATGAGAACTGGTTTACGTGATCTTGAAACCATTCGACGGAAAATGGAGCTACGTATTCCTATCGTCTTTGTAACTGTTGTCGATGACCCTGCGGTTCACCACTATATACGTCAATTTGAAGAAAAATATGGAATGGGAAGTAAATCATTTATCCTTGTAAAACCGGTGTACCCTACTGAATTGATTGATGTTGTTAATAATCTAATTGGTGAGCCTTCTTAGAGGATCAACAATGAAACTATTGAGGCCTCAAATTTTTTTGGTTGTTGGATTGTTGACCACGTTGGCAATCCGTTCTTTCATATTCTCGTCCGTAAAAGCGCAGAATTCCGAAACAGAAACTCCAGTTCCATCACCAACTCAGACTTCTATCCCGCTTCTGCCAACATCCATACCGGCAGAGGTAACAGATAAACAAATGCTTGCTGTCTACAAAGAAGTCCTTGAAGCGTCAAAAAATAGCATTGAGGAGGTCCATAAAACAGCAGACCGTGTATTGAATCTTGTACAAATCCTATTTATTGGCCTTACTGTTGGTCTTACTGCGAGTGGCCTGGGAGCAGCTTGGCTTTTCAATAAAGCATTGGATAGAGCCGCTGAGAGGATAGCCAGGGTCTATGAAGAGGCTAAACAAGTATCTGCTCGGGTTGATTCAATTGTACAAAAAGCACAGATCCTGGAAATACTTAATCAAGAAGCTGAACTTAGGGCTGAAGAGTTAAAACAGTTGCAAGATGAGGTAATGAACGACCTTGATTCTTCCCGAAACGAATTGAAAACATTGCAACAAGAGATGGGACAAACCAAAAAAGGTGTTGAGCGAGACCTCTCGGTAGTTAAAAGAGCCCTGGAAGTGTTTCAGGTAGAAGAGTATGGAATGAATACTTTCAGTGAGGATGCAAGTCAGAGACAGAAAGCCATTATGAGTCTGATCGAAATGAGCAAGAGGCCAAATGCGATAATCCGCCGGCGATGTGTTAGGATATTTGGCGCTTTGGAAGAATTTGACCAAGCCGTGACAGATCGACTAACGGTGATGACTGAAACCGACCCTGCTCGCGGCGTCCGTAAGGAAGCCGAGGAGGCTCTGCGCAGACTAAAGGGTCGCAAACCACCTCGTTATGCCGAAAACGTGGAGTAAGATTTTTGTAGCATGGACATACTCTACCCAGTTGCAAAACGAAACACTTAATACTCCGCTACTGGCAACTCAGTCATGGATTACCAGTAAACTGAAAAGATACAAGAATATCTCATTGGGCGTTCCAGCCAACCAGGGCTACGTGTCAGAACATCAAGATTGGCGGTAATATAATCATCACCTGTCTTTGGCATTGCTCATTAACAATCTTGGCAAAACTGATGAGATGTCCAAGTTGATAGGCCTCCTGTTTAGGCATTTGAGACCCCCATCATAAGTAATTCCATCACTCTCTTTTGGCAAGTTCGAATCTGACGGCACTTCACATCTCTTTGGGATGAAATTTCGGTAGATAGCCTATGAATGGCTTAAAGGTCAGGCAACTTGCTCGGTCGGCCAGTGTTAGTTCATGGATGTGGGCGAACGCGGAAACTGTGTAACCGTTGCCTGGCAAAACGTCAATCAGCCAGGGCGGCTTGCCCCGTTTCAAGGGCTGCCGGCTCTTCGTAGTCGGGCATGAGCAGCTCGGCATCGCGTATGGCGCGTACGGCGTAACTGCTCATGCCGATGGCGGTGATGCCCAGGCCGGCGAAGACCATGACCAGGGCCATGCCAGCGCCGGGGCCGCTGCCCACCAGCGGGGAGAAAGTAGTTTGCAGCCAACCGCCAGAGCTCATGGCCGGTTCCATGACGTAATCGGCCAGCGGGCCGGCGATCAGCGTGCCGGCGGGCATGGTAAACCAGGCGATCAACCGGCGGATGGAGAAGACTTTACCCTGCACATCCGGGGCGACTTTGGCCTGCCAGATGGCCTGGTTGGAGCCGTTGATCCAGGGCACCAGGGTCTGGCCGATGAAGCTGGCAGCCGTCCACAGCGGCACGCTGCGGCCCAGCCCCATCAGCATCTCGCTGAACAATCCGGCAAGCGTCCAGCCGGTCAACACGCCGTGCACCTTGCGCTTTGTGCCGCCCCAGGCGCTCATCGCCAGACCGCCGATCACGCCGCCGATGGCACCGATCGAGTTGACTGTGCCCAGGGAGAGAGCGTCGTTGCCGGTGCGGGCCAGGATCATGGGCGCCATCAGGGTGAAGGTGATGGTGGAAAGAAAATTACCCGTCATGAAGACGATCTGCAGGCCGAGCAGGCTGGGGCGCTGCCAGATGTAGCGGAAGCCGAAGAGCGACTCTTGCCACAGATTGCCGCGGCTGGCCAGGCCCACGGCGGTCGCCTGGGGCTGCGGGACATGAACCAGCAATAACACCAGGATGGCGGAGCAAAAGGTGATCACGTCGATGGCCAGGATGCCGCCCAGCCCAATGATGCCGAGCAGGGCGCCGGCCAGGATGGGGGCCAGGATGCCTGAGCCGGTTTCGGCCAGCGCCATCATACCGTTGGCACGGCCGTACTGTTCTCTGGACATCATGGTGGTGATGGCGGCCGAGAAGGCCGGCCATTGGAAGGCCTGGAAAGCGCCCGAAATAGCGTTGGTGATGAACAGATGCCAGATTTGTAGATGGCCCGAAGCGTACAGGGCCAACACCGCGATGGTAGCCAGGCCAGAGGCCAGGTCGCTGAGCATCATCATCAGCTTGCGATTGGAGCGATCCACCAGGGCGCCGGCCAGGGGACTGAGCAGCAGCATGGGGGTGACGAAAAAGAAACCCACCAGCGCCAGGGCGGTCGCCGAGCCGGTGAGCTGGTAGGCCCAGATGGTTAAACCAAAACCGGACATGGCAGTCCCGACCAGCGAGACCACCTGTCCGATCATTACAATGGTAAAACCGAACAGGCCGGATAATTTAAGTTGGCCGTTTTGTGTCACTCGATGAAGATCTCCACGTGCTCGCCGTCTTCCTCATCGTAAACATCGATAATTTTACCCTCGGCGCCGGCATTGATCGCCTCGACCAGTTCATCGAATGCTACGTCGGGGGCATACTTGGAGGCGATGTTCAGGCCGGCGTCTACCAGGCCCAGGGGCAGGTTGACGGTGGCCTTGGCCCTGCCGGTCATCATGTCGGTGACGCGCACTTTCAGCCAGCGCGCGCCGCCCGGGGCGCCGCGCAAGGAGGGTTTGCGCGCGGCGGCCTTACGGCTTTCGCTCAAGGTAGACAGCAACCTGGCCCCTTCCTCGGCGGTGATCTTGCCCTCGTCGATCATTTTCAATATTTTCAGCCGTTCTTCGTTTGTTGCCATGCACTACCTCTTCTTTGCGTGATCGGCGCAACGCGCTTCCGTAGAGCGCTGCACCTGAACAAGTTATCCAATGTAGATTTCTACTTTTTCGCCATCTTCGTCGTCGACCTGGATGAAGATGGGGTTTTCCGAGTTAGTATTTTTACCGACGGCCATCAGGATTTCACTGACATTGTGTTCACGGACTTCCGGCACCCAATTGCCCAGCACACGCATGCCCCAGGCCAGGGGGCGAACGGGGATCGGCATACTGATGGCAATACGCTGCGGCGTTTCACCGGGAGCTTGCTGCACACGCAGATGCAACCAGGGCCAGGTGCGGCTATAGATCGCCAGCAGGACGACGACCAGGCCCAATACCAGCGGCACGGAGGCGCAGAAGAACCCGAAACTGGCAGGCCCGGCGGACTGCGCCGCCCAAACCATAAACAAGGCTCCGATCACGGCAATGCCGGCGCCGACCCACAGCGGGATCGTCCACCACAGGCGCCATTTCCCTGCCTCCGGCGGCAGGGATTGGCGGATAGGCTCATCCGGCCCGGCAGCGGGAAGTTCCTGCCAGGGGGCATCGACCGGCGGGGATTCCCGCACCGGGCCAGGGGGTATCCCGGGCATGGGGGGTGGCGCAGGCGCTTCACCTATTATACCCATTTCTGAGCCAGTTTCACCGGCGGCCTGCAAATCGGTGGACGAGACGAGCTGGACAGCCTCCTCGCCCGGTATGGCCTGCGGGGCTTCTGCCTCGGCCCCGCTGATCGCCTGCAGCAGGCGCAGGCCCTCAGCGGCGGTAATCTTGCCGCTGTCGATCATTTCCAGGATGCGCATCCTGGCGCTTATTTCTTCGGACATGTTTTCTCCGTACTCAGGCGCTCACTCGTTGCCTTCCAGGGCCTGGAGCAGGCGGTCGGCTTCTTCGAGCGAGATTTTCTTCTGTTCGAGCATGCGCAAAATCATCAGGCGCTCTTCTTCGGATACAGCCGGATTGGCCGGGGGCGCGGGCGGGGCAGGTGGCGATGGCGGGGCGGGTGGGGCCGGCCACTCGAAGGTCCATGAATGGCGTTTGCTGCGGCGGTCGGTGGTGAAGGCGCGTTGTTCGGCCTGGCGGCGCTGCGTTTCCAGCTTGCGCTCCAGTTTTTCCTGGGCGCGGCGCATCTTCTCCTGGGCGCGAACGGCCTCGCGCTCGCTGGTGCGCATGGCCTGTTCGACGATGCGCTCGGTTTCCTGCTGCGAGAACCCGGCCTGGCTCAGGCGCTGCGAGAGATTGCCCATCTGGTCGTTCAGGCGGCGGGTCATTTCTTCCATCTGCACGCGGATTTGCTCTTCGACCT
Source organism: uncultured Anaerolinea sp. (assembly GCA_964595435.1). GTDB lineage: Bacteria > Chloroflexota > Anaerolineae > Anaerolineales > UBA4823 > RBG-16-57-11. The sequence goes on from CAZQQJ010000013.1 coordinate 80,943, forward strand.
GCCGGGCGATTTGCTGGGTGAATTCGGGCGAAGCTACCGGGGGGATATCTGCCCCGGTCCAGCTCGAGCCCTCGATAAACAGGTAGATGACGCCAACGGCGGTGATCTCGAAAGCGGCCTGGCCATCGCCCAGGGTCAGCTCGTAGTGGGACTGCTGGATGGTGCGGGCCTGGTCGGGCTGGCGAACCTTGATCACCTGGCCGTCGCTCGACAGGCTGAGCTTCAGGCTGGCGTCTTCGGGCAGGTAGCAGTGGACGTTGCCCTGGGATTGGATGCGATACTGGTCGCCGGTCAGCACGCCCAGGCGCAACCGGGCACTGCCCTGGACGGTGGCCTGGATTTCGCCTTCCACATTCTGCAGTTCCAGATCGCCCTGCACGCGATCCAGGCAGCAACTGCCCTGCACCTGGCGGATATCGGCGTCGCCCTGGACCGTGCCGACGTGCAGGTCGTCCGACAGGCCGCGGGCCTGCAGGTCACCCTGCACGGTTTCGATCTGCATGCCGGCCACGCTGCGCAGTTCCAGGTCACCGTTGATCGTGTCGATGACGGCGGTGTCTTGCAGGAGCTTGAGGCTGGCATCGCCGCTGACCGTGCCAACGCGCAGGGTGGCACCCTGGGGCAGGCGGATTTCCAGGTCGGCCACGCAGCTCAGGGTGAGGCTATCCTCGCCTTCTTGCAGGGTCAGGTTGTGCGGGTCGGCGTGGATGGCAATTTGGGCGCTCTCCCAACCTTTGACTTCCAGATCGCCGAGCACCTCCTGGATGGTTACTTCAGGGGCCAGGCTGGTGTTGATGATTTGCTTTTCCATGTCATTCCTCCGCTTCTTTGAGCAAGCGCATGGCTTCGTCGGCGCTGATGCGGCCGGCATCCAGGTCTTCCAGGATGCGCTGGCGGTCGCGGTCGCTCAGGCCGGGGCTTTCTTCGCTGCCGCCCGGTTCGTAGCCCAGGGCGCGAATGACCTCTTGCAGGCGGTTGCGGATGGTAGGGTAGGAGAGGCCAATCTCGGTCTCCATGCGGGTGATTTTGCCTTCGCAACGCACGAAGGTGATAATGAAGTTCAATTGTTCGGGGGTGAGCTGGCTGAACGGCCCGCTGGAGAAACGGCCTTCGATGGTGGAGTCGCAATCGCGGCAGTAGATGCGGGTGACGGTCAGTTCACCGCCGCACAGGGGGCAGCGGGTGGGGGTGGGGTTCATCGGAAAGCTCCTCAATAGTAAGAAATGGGACGCGGACGAACGCGGACGTAATTTTGTATTGACTCGCCCGGCGATGAAGTCGCCGGGCGACACAGCGGCACCCCATGAATGGGGCTTTCAGGCCGCTCTTGCCGATATCTGGCCTGATCCATCCAGCGCCGCCTACGCCCAGAAGGGCGCTGCTATGGGCGACTGGCTGCTCAAGGGCATGCCATACGAACCATTCAAATTGCCGGCCAGCCGGAAGCATCGCAATACCCTGTGATGCTTTAATCTATAGTTTCCGGTATTATATCAGTTAAATCAATAATGTCAATATGATACTTAATTATTTTAATAATAATTTTGAAATTATTGGAGCATCTATAAACAAAACCCGCCAGGAATGGCGGGTTGTTTAGAGCGGGCGATGGGATTCGGACCCACGAATGTCAGCTTGGAAGGCTGATGCCTTACCACTTGGCGACGCCCGCCGGACTAAATTCGATTTTACTCGACCGGGAGTGTTTTGGCAAGCCAATTTTTATTACTGGAGCGCGATTCGCCTGTGAATAACATCACAACCTCTTGACATTTCCACCCCTTTTGTGATATTCTATAAACACAATAAACTCTATTAGTTCACTAGACTAATTTGTCGGTTAATGATTTATGCGATTATCCAAACGCGGTGAATACGGTTTACGGGCTATGATCGACCTGGCTACCCATCTGAACGGCTCCAATGGACAGGGACCGCAGAGTGTGGTGCAGATCAAAGAGATCGCCGAGCGGCAGCACATTCCGGCCAAATTTCTGGAGCAAATCTTGCTCACCCTGAAAAACGCCGGATTGCTGCACAGCCGCATGGGCGTGGGCGGCGGGTATTACCTGGCCCGCCCGGCCGGCGAGATCAGCCTGGGGCAGATCGTGCGCGTGTTGGATGGCCCACTGGCGCCCATCGGCTGTGTCAGCCAGATGGCTTACGAGCCATGCGGTTGTCCTGATGAAACAACTTGTGGTTTACGCCTGGTCATGCTCGATGTGCGTAACGCCATAGCCAACATCCTCGACCAAACTACGCTGAACGACGTGATCGGGCGCGTCGAACAGGCCCACTTGCTGCTGCAAGGCTTGAACGAACCCGGCGCAGATACCCTGTAATCTGCACGGGGCGGGATAGCGGGAGGTCGAGGTGTTTTTATCGGGCAGAAGTCTACTATTAGACTAGGCTTTCTATAGAATAAATGGACTGATTCCATCCAGGAACCGGCTGTTGTTATTAGGTCAAAAGCCGATTATTATACTAGAAGATATAGACTAAGCTATGAAGGAGAAACCTATGAATAACAAAACTCGCTTGATCACACTCTGGTTCGTTGTTATGCTGCTGGCGCTGCCCCTGGCTGCCTGCGGCGGACAGGCCAGCTCTTCCGGCGGACTCGAGGGGAATGTGGCCATCTCCGGCGCTTTTGCGCTGTATCCGATGATGACGCGCTGGGGGGAAGAATTTCAGAAGGCCAACCCCGGCGTGCAGTTCGATATCTCGGCCGGTGGGGCGGGCAAGGGGATGGCCGACGCGCTGAGCGGCGCGGTGGAGATCGGCATGGTCTCGCGGGCGATTACTCCCGAAGAAGAGGCAAAAGGGGCGTATTGGGTGGCGGTGACCAAGGACGCGGTTTTCCCGGTGGTCAACGAAAAAAATCCGGTGCTGCAAGATTTGCTCAGCAAGGGCTTTGAACAGAAGACTTTGGAAGGCATCTTCGTGACCGGCGAAATCAAGACCTGGGGCCAGGTGGTGGGCCGGCCCGAGATCACGGATGAGATCCATGTCTACACTCGCTCGGACGCCTGCGGGGCGTCCGAGGTATGGGCAAAATACCTGGGCAACAAGAAGCAGGAAGACCTGCTGGGCGTGGGTGTGTTCGGCGATCCGGGGTTGCTGGATGCGGTGGTCAAGGACCCACTGGGGATCGGCTATAACAACCTGGGATATGTCTTCGACCTGGCCAGCGGCAAGCCGGTTGCCGGATCGGTCGCTGCGCCGATCGACGGCAATGGCAACAGCCAGGTTGAAGCCGACGAATACCTGGAGACGCGCGAAGAGGCGGTGCAGATGGTGTCCAGCGGGCGTTATCCCTCGCCTCCGGCGCGGGCGCTGAACCTGGTGACCAATGGCAAACCGACCGGCACCGTCAAAGCGTTCATCGAATGGATTCTCACTGACGGGCAAAAATTCGTCGGCGAGGCAGGCTATGTGCAGCTTACCCCGGAACAGATCAATGAGTCGCTGCAAAAGCTGAAATAAGCTTGAAGAATTATCCGTGGGTTTTCCAAAACACTTTTTGGGAGCCCTGCTCGAGCACCAATCATGTTGGGGATGGATGCCTCCCTTTTGGGAAGCATCCATCCCTGCCCCCTATTCAGGGGCCGATCCTGTCCTTTGAAAGGCAACTGCTAATTTGTCGATGATTACAAGAGAGGAGCCTCCCTTGAAAGCGCAAATGACGTTACAATTGCCCGATATGAATATCAAATTACCACGTTTCTTGCCACGCCGGACCAAGGATTGCCTGGCTTACCGCGGTTTTTTTGTGTTGGCCCTGTTGCCGGCTGTGCTTCTCATTGCAGTTATCGTGGCGCTGGCAATACGTTCCTGGCCGCTGCTCCGGGTCGAATCGCTGGCCGAATTGCTAATGGGAAACACCTGGAAACCGCTCCAGGCGCGCTTTGGCCTGTATCCATTTATCGCAGGGACGTTTTGGGTGACTGCCGTGGCCCTGGTGCTGGCGGTCCCTCCCTGCCTGCTCAGCGCCATCTACCTGTCGGAATACTGTCGCCCGCGCACCACGGCTATCGTCAAACCGTTGATGGATTTGCTGGCCGGCATCCCATCGGTGGTGTATGGGGTATGGGGTATGGTGGCGATCGTGCCGTTCGTGCAAAAATTGGGCCCGGTTATCTCTCGCTACCTGGGCTGGGTGCCGTTGTTTGCACAGAATAACCCGACCGGCTACAGCGTGCTGGCCGGCAGTATCGTGCTGGCAGTGATGATCGCACCGTTTATTATTGCCATCACCTACGAAGTATTGCATACGGTTCCTTCGGGGGTGCGCCAGGCCTCGCTGGCATTGGGCGCCACCCGCTGGCAGACGGTACGCCACGCGGTCTTGCCGCACACGGTGTCGGGCATCGTGGCGGGGATCGTGCTGGGGGCGTCGCGCGCCCTGGGGGAGACGATGGCGGTGTTGATGGTGGTGGGAAATGTGGTCAAGGTGCCCGTTTCGATTTTCGACCCGGCTTATCCTTTACCGGCGCTGATTGCCAACAATTATGGGGAAATGCTCTCGATCCCGATGTATGACGCGGCGTTGATGGGCGCGGCGCTGGTGCTGCTGCTGATTGTGTTGTTTTTCAATATCCTTTCCACGTTGGTTTTGCGCCGCATGGTGAAGAGGTCCCGCTTATGAACGGCAAACTGACAAAATCTAAAGGGCGATTCCAAAAACGCCATGTCGAAGAGGGTTTTTTCAAGGCCCTGATGATTTTCTCCTTTGTTCTGCTGGCCGGCAGCCTGGGATTTATCCTGGTTACGGTGGTGATTAAAGGACTGCCCGGCCTCAACCTGGCCATGCTCACGCAGACTCCAAAGGGCGGTTATTACCTGGGTAAGGAAGGCGGTATTTTAAATGCCATCGCTGGTTCCCTGTACCTGGCGATCGGCGCTACTTTCCTGGCGCTGGTTTTCAGCCTGCCGCTGGCGTTGTTTCTGGAAACTTACGCGCGCCGCTCGGCCTGGGCGGATTTTGTGCGCCTGTCGCTGGATGTCCTTTGGGGGATTCCTTCTATCGTCTATGGCGCTTTTGGCTTCACAATCATGCTGGCGATGGGCATGCGCGCTTCGCTGCTGGGCGGTATCCTTACGCTGGCGCTGCTCGAAATGCCGATCATGACACGGGCCATGGACGAAGTGATCCGCATGACGCCTTTCGACCTGGAACAGGCCGCCTTCGCGCTGGGCTCGACCCGGCTGGAGACGGCTTTGCGCGTGGTGTGGCGGCAGATGCTGCCCGGGATCATCACGGCCATCCTGCTGGCTTTTGGGCGTGGCATCGGCGACGCAGCCTCGGTGTTGTTCACCGCGGGTTACACCGATCGCATGCCGACTTCATTGCTGCGCCCGGTGGCGTCGCTGCCGCTGGCGGTCTTCTTCCAGTTGGGCACGCCTTTCCCTGAAGTGCAGCAGCGCGCCTATGCCTCGGCGTTGGTGCTTACTTTTATCATCCTGGGGATCAGCCTTGGCTCGCGCTGGGTTACGGGACGCATGTCCAGGCACACGGTTAATTGAGAGGCAATCATGGAAACCCACATTAAAATTCGTAATCTCGATGTATATTATGGCGCCAGCCAGGCTTTGAAGGAAGTCAACCTGGATATCCCTAAAAACCAGATCACGGTGATTATGGGTCCTTCAGGATGCGGTAAGACGACTCTGCTCAAAAGCCTGAACCGTTTCCTGGAACTGACCGATGATACGCGTTTGAGTGGGCAGATCCTGATCGACGGGCAGGATATTTACGCCCCCGGGATCGATGTCACTGAAATTCGCAAGACTACCGGCCTGCTGGCGCAGCGTCCTTACCCGCTGCCGATGTCGATCTATGAAAACGTGGCGTATGGTCTGCGCATCCACGATATGTATCACAAAAAGAGCGAACTGGACGGACGCGTGCAGCACTACCTGGAAATGGCCGGCCTGTGGGATGAGGTCAAGGATCGCCTGCACGCTCCGGCTACGGGGCTTTCTATCGGCCAGCAGCAGCGCCTGTGCCTGGCGCGCGGCCTGGCTGTTGAGCCAGAGATTCTGCTTGGCGACGAACCGACCTCGGCTCTGGACCCCATCTCGGCGCAGCACATTGAGAAACGCTTGCTGGAGCTGAAAGACGAATATACGATCGTGATGGTGACGCATATCCTGCGGCAGGCCAGGCGGTTGGCCGACTATGTGATTTTTATGTACCTGGGCGAGGTAGTGGAATACGGCCCGGCCTACGAGGTGTTCAACAACCCGCAGCAGGAGCGCACCCGGGCCTACCTGGAGGGGCAGTTCTAGAAATAGAGCATTATCTTACGTCAGGCAGCGCTGTGTCGAGAACCGCTTCTGGGTGACGGGCGACTACCTGGAGCAGCACACGCGCTGGCCCTTCGGGAACTCGGCGGCCTTGCTCCCAGTTGTGCAGGGCGCGCACGCTGGTTTCGCCCCGCTCTGTTATAATATTCATTATGTTGAAGCGAGCCTGGCTGTTCCTTCTGCTGTTGTCTATCTTTACCCCGGCTTATGCGCAGGATCAGGCGCCGCCGGTGGTGGTGCTGCGCGCGGATGGGGCGCTTACCCCGGCGATGAAGGAGTACCTGGAACGCGGGCTGCGCACTGCCGAACGCAGGGGGGCGGAAGCGTTGATCTTCGAACTGGATACTCCCGGCGGCAGCGTCGAGCTGATGAATGAGATGGTGCAAATCATCCGCGCCAGTTCTGTTCCGGTGGTCGTGTATATTGCGCCGCGCGGGGCGATTGCAGGCAGCGCAGGAACGGTGATCACCCTGGCCGGTCACGCGGCGGCGATGGCGCCGGAGACGGCGATCGGCGCGGCCAGCCCGGTAGGCAGCCAGGGGGAAGACCTGGGTGAAACGATCCAGGCCAAGCAAAAAAATATTCTCAAAGCCACGGCGCGCGCTCTGGCCGAAGGGCGCGGCGCTGAAGCGATTTCCCTGGCCGAGCGAACGATCGAAGATGCCAGCGCTGCGTCGGCAAGCGAGGCGCTGGATGTCGGCCTGATCGATTTTATCGCTGAGGACCGGGCCGATCTGCTGCGCCAGTTGGATGGTTTCCGGGTGAAAACCATCCTGGGTGAAAAGACCCTGCGTACAGCCAATGCAGAAGTACAGACCATCAAGCCATCGTTGATCGAAGATTTGCTGGGGGTGCTGACCAACCCGGCGATTGTGTTCCTGCTGTTGACCGTCGGCGTGCAGGCGATTTTGATCGAGCTTTCCAGCCCCGGCGGGTGGGTGGCCGGTTTCATCGGGGTGGTATGTATTTCGCTGGCCGCTTACGGATTGGGGGTGCTGCCGGTCAACTGGTTTGGATTTATCTTTTTGGTCACCGCCTTTGTGTTATTCGTTCTGGATATCAAGGCGCCTACCCACGGGGCGTTGACTGCCGCCGGCGTGCTGTCGCTGATCGTCGGGTCGCTGGTGCTGTTCAACTCGCCATCGGTACCCAGTTTCCAACGCGTCCCGGTGCCGTTGATCGTCGGCACGTCGGTTGCCACCGGCCTGATCTTTTTCTTCATCATGATTATGGGTGTGCGGGCGCAGCGCTCTCCGATTCGCATGGGAGCAGAGAGCCTGGCCGGGCGCAGCGGGGTAGCGCGCAGCGCGCTCAACCCTGCCGGCCTGGTGCAATTGGGCGGCGAACAGTGGTCCGCCGAACTGGCCCCCGGCGAGGAAGCGGTGGAGGCAGGGACACGCGTTACGGTAGTGGCGGTGCAGGGTTTGAAACTGATCGTACGCAAGACCAACGGGTGATGTGCCGATGACTCAATATCGTTATCCCGGAGAACGCGCCATCCTGGCAGTCACGATCGCGTTGGTGCTGTTGGTGATCGCCCTGACGGCTACGGCGACGGTGTGCGCCAGCGTGGCCTTCATTGGGCTGTTCGTGGTTTTCTCCTATACGATGTCCCGCTCGCACCACCAATCTCTTTTGCAGAACGCGCAGCGGGTCACGCCGCAGAGCCAGCCAGAGCTGGCCCAGGTGGTGCAGCAGGGCGTGGATCGCTTGAAACCTGGCCCGATTGAGGTATATGTCGCCCGCAGCGGCGAGTTGAATGCGTATACCTTTGGCCTGGACAGCCCCAAGGTGGTGGTGCTGTATTCGGCGCTGTTTCGGGTGATGGATGAGGACGAAGTCCGCTTCATCCTGGGGCACGAACTGGGCCACGTCGCCCTGGGGCACACCTGGCTCAATTCGCTGGTGGGGGGCATTGCCGGGATTCCCAGTTCTTTCTCGGCGGGTATGTTGATGACGCTGGCTTTTTTGTGGTGGAACCGGGCCTGCGAATATTCCGCCGACCGGGCGGGGCTGCTGGCATGCGGCAAGCCCGAAAAGGCGGTCTCGGCGCTGGTTAAGCTGGCCGCCGGGCCGCGGGCCAACGACCGCCGCACCCTGGAGCAGGCTTATCGCAAGATCGACGCGGAGGATGACAACCTGGCGGGCAGTCTCAACGAGGCGCTGGCGACCCATCCGATGTTGATCCGCCGGATTAACGAGTTGCGCCGTTACGCGGCGACGGACCAATACCGCCGCTTGCAGGCTCGCCTGGCTTCACAATAGATCATAACGGAAAACACGTCATAAGTCGTATTGCCAAGCAGAGAAAATCGGATAAAATCAGGGTTGTAGATTAGCAATTTTTGGGTCAAACCCTGAATCGAAGAAAAGGAGTGTAACCATGTACGTACGAACCGATATGAAATCCGGAGCGGCTTGCTATACCGTTCAGTCCGGCGACAACCTGAGTAAGATTGCTCAGCGCTTCTATGGCACCATGGCCGCCACCAATGTCAACAAGATCTACTATTCGAACATGGCCACCATCGGCGCCAACCCGAATGTAATTTATCCGGGACAGAAGCTGTATATCCCTGACTAAATCACCGAGGCCGAGAAAAACACCAGTGGGATGTGGCAGGGTGCAAAAGCCTTCCAGTCCCGACAGGAGAGTGATCGAATGATGACAAAACAGTTTGTACCTCAGATCCAGGTACGCTCGAACGTGCGCAGCGGCGCCGGTGGTTACGTGGACGGCGTGTGGTACCCGGACATGAGCGGTGTGTGCGGCGGCGTGCAGCCGAACCCGCCACAGCCTTATCCCCCACAGCCATACCCGCCACAGCCCGGCGGCGGCGGATACGTCAACGGCGTGTGGTATCCAGACCGCAGCGGTGTGTGCGGTTAGTTCAACCGGAGGTATCGCGATGAAAGTTGAAACCAACCTCAAGTCTGGCGCATTCCTGCAGGACGCGGTCAATACCGTTGACAAGGCTGCCGGGCAGATGGGCAGCTTCTTCTCCCAGGCCGGCCAGGAAGCCAACAGCTTCACCACGGCTGTGCTGGACAAGACTTCTTCGGTTTATAACTGCTTGGTAGGATCGTAATCCTTAAACCTATCGTAAAGAACCGCCCAAGCGAAACCTTGGGCGGTTCTTTGTATTCTCTATTTCGAAGACCAGAAGCGTTCATTTTGCCAGGTCGTTAAAGATTTGGGCGGAGAAATTGGCCAGGGCCTGGATGTCGGCATCACTGGCTGTACCGCTGCCGAAACCTTGCAGGTATATTGTTGAAAGAATGGCCTGGCCCTGGGCAGAGGTGTAGACCTCGCCGGAGAAACTTTCCAGCCGGTTCACCCAGCTCAAAACCTGGCTGAGCTCACTCCCTGCCAATCTGCGCCCGGCCAGCTCGGTGCTGCCGAGCGAGCAATCGTAGGCCTGGGCAAAGCCGCTGGTGGCGCTGCCGGCGGCGTAGGACAGGGAAATTCGCAATTCGTCGCACGAACCTGCGCCGGATGCGCCCTCCCGCGTCCAGGTCAGGTTGTAACTGCCCGGCAGGGTTTGCCGGCCGACGCGCGGCTGCAGCCAGACGGCGTTGGCATCTTGAGAGAGACCGTTGTTGGTGACGCCCAGGATCAAGTAGGCCGGCTGGCCGGCCAGGGCCGAGAGGTCGAGATCCACCGGGGTGGTCTGGCCGTCGGATACTTCACGCCACCTGCCCAGCACGCCGTTGGCGCCGTTGGTGAGCTGGTAGCTGAAATCGAAAGACACGTCACAGCCCGGGCTGTTGGACAGGCAGCCGATTTCGCTCAAGAAGTGATCGCCGGCCTGGATGGCATAGAGGGGCAGTTTGCCCTGGATCCAGCCATTGCGGTTCGCATCCGGCCGTGTCCAAAGCCCAAGGGTGGATGCCTGGCGCGACTCGAGCAGCGGGCGGTCGACGATCAGGACGAAGCCAGCAGCGGAGTTGGGCTGACCCGGGCAAGCCAACCGGCCTGCGCTGCTGCGCCATTCTCCGCTGCAGGCGTAGGCTGCTAGGTCGAAAGCCGTCCTGCCGGAAGAAGCCGGGCGCACCGTGCGGAGGCGCGCCAGCAGGGGAATGCTGGCATCGGTCCCGGCGCCGAAATTCTGCCCCTGGGTGTTGCGCAGCATCCATGTGCTCTGAAAGACACCTTCGTAAGCCGGGGCAACCAGCGGCACGGCCAGGTCGAGCGCGCCGCCGGGTGGAACGGAAGCAGGCAGGAAAATTGTCGTTACGCTGCCCACCAGGTTGCCGCCGGTATAGTTCAGGGTATAGCCGGTATCCCAGGTACACGTCCCAACGTTGCGCACCCGCCATACTTTGCTGACCGCAGACCCGGCCACAACGGTGGAATCGGGCGGGAGAGTCACGTCGCCGACCATCTCGGCCAGATCACAAGCCTGCCCAGGCGGGGTGGCGGTGGGGGGCGCGGCGGTCGAGGTCGGCGGGGGTGTATTGGTCGGCGGGGGCGGCGTATCTGTGGGAATTGGCGATGGCAGCGAGGCAGGGCTGGAGGTGAGCTGTTGTTTATCCGGCGGAGTGAGGCGGGCAAGCGGAGAGGCGATTTCAGTGAGCTGTGCTACGGCAGTCAGTCCCGATTCGAGGGTCAGGCGAGCGACGACAGTTTCGGCAGCCGCCGTGTATGCGGCCTGGTTGTCGGCTGTGGGCTGAACCTCCGGGCCCAAGAGCAGGCAGGCGCTGAGCAGCAGCGCGACGGCCAGAGCGATTATCCGGGTCTTCCACGGATTTTGGGATCGGTCCATATGGTTGGCGGTAATTATACTTTGAACCGTGAGGCCGAACAGGAGGCAAAGAAGACTTTGGGGCTGCCTGGATGTGGTAAAATCGCGCGGCTATTCCCTGCGATAGCACAGGTAAAAAAATCTCCTCGAGGAGCTATCCAATGAAGCTTTCGTTTCTAACCCGCATTTGTATCATCCTTTTGGTCGCCGGTCTATCGCTGGCGTGCGCCCTGGGAGGCCTTGCGCCCACTGCAACGCCGGCGCCTACCCTGCCCCCGTCTCCTACGGCGACGGCCTTGCCGCCTTCGCCGACACCGGTCCCGTCCACGGCAGCCCCGGCTGTTGTGGCGCCGCCGGCTTTTGCCGCCCCACCCCAGGTAGATTGCCAGCAGATCCAGAACCTGGCAGCGGGGGCGCTCAAGGTATCTTTCTCGCTGGAAACTGCCTCCTTCTCCACCCCCAGCGGCCATACCGGCCAGGGATGCGTTATGCAGGCCAAAGGCACGGCGGTAAATTTCAAGGACGTTCCCAGTGTGATGAACACTTTGCTCCAGGCCTTTCCGGGCTGGGTGCAAGACGCGAATCAGGCGGCTGATTCGCCAACAGGCTCCATCCAGGGCATCTGGAGCGGGAATAAACTGCTGCTGATCCAGGCGGGATGGCAGCCGGCCCCCGAAGCAAACTGCCCGACGGACCAGCCGATTGCCTCGTGCAATCTCACACCCGAGCAGCAGATTTATACGATCACCTTGACCGCGGGGACTTCGCTGCTTGCGCCGGCCGCGGCGGCAGTTGCACCTACGGCGGCCCCAACCACCGCGGCGCTACCAACTCAGGCCAGTCACTTTAACAAAGACCAGGTGATCGGTTTTCCCGCTGGCTCGATGCAGGCTACCATCTCTGGCAGTGTGAACTACGGCAATCATGACCGCTATCGCTTCAGCCTGGTGGCGGGCGAGAGTGTGAATATCCAGCTCTCGTCGACGCAGCAGACGGCCGGCTTTGCCCTGCTGGGCCCGGACCAGAAGCCGATGAAGGGCAGTGAAAACTACCAGGCGCGTTGGTACTCTGCCGGTTTCCTGGATGGGGGCGAGTATGCAGTTGTCGTCACCTCCGAGCTGGGCAGAGCGGACTATGAACTGGTGGTCACCATCGGCCAGTTGAAGGGCACCCCGACCAGCAGCGTGGGCTCCTATGCCCCCTTGCCGGCTAACCGCTGCAAACAACTGCGCAGCCAGGCCAGGAACGCCGTTGGGGCGGTCTTCTCGATGGGCGAAGGGTCTTTCAGCGCTGCCACCGGCGAGCGCGGCATTGCCTGTGTGCTGTCTGCCAGCATCGACAAAGATAATTTCACCAGCGCCGAGGATGTCATGTCCGCTTTGGTAGGAGCCTTTCCCGGTTGGAGCTCGGACTCGAACCTGGCCGCCGATGGCACAAACAGTTCGGTACGCGGCTTGCGCGATGATGATGACCTGTTGTTGATCAGCGTTCAGTTGCAGTCTTCATCCGATGCATATATCATTGTGATCCAGGCCGCAACCCGGTAATTCCAGCCGCGGGGTACAGGCCGCCGGCCCGGATCAGGTTTGTTGCTAGGAGTTGTCTAAAAGGGGGGACATCGCTCCTCAAGAGCTTTCTATCCATCGTTGAGCCGTCCAAAGGGCGCCCTCTGGACGGCCTTTTGCGTTTATCCCGTGCGCAGCGCAGGGTATCTGCCTTGTAAGCGAGACCGGGCGTGGGTTTTACCGGGCGCTTGACAGCTATTTTCCTCAGTGGTAAACTGTTTACAGTTTGCAGCTTACAGTTTGCTACAAACTGTAAACAGTTGCCCGGCCAGACTTTCCAACTTCGCCCTTCCCGATCCTGATCATTGGATCGCCTGTAAAACGCAGCGGCATGCGCCCGCCATTTTGTTATTTTGACGTTGAGGAAGAGAAGCATGGTCACCCCTTTAGATACAATCTCCCCATTGACACTCGAAGCTCAAGTGCTCACCCGCTTGCGCGAGGCTATTTTGGACGAGCATTTTCCGCCTGGAAGCCAGATTAACCAGGTGCAGGTTGCCGCTCTTTTCGGCGTTTCACGCGGTCCGGTGCGGGCTGCCATCAGCAAGCTTGAAGAAGAAGGCCTGGTGCGCAATATCCCACACAGGGGCACTTTCGTCACTTCACTGGATAAAAAATCCATCGATGATCTCTACTGCATGCGTGCAGTGTTAGAGGCTTATGGTGTTGGGCTGGCAGTCGAGCATTGCACGGAAGCAGATAGCGACCAGCTCACCGGGCTTATAGAAGAAATGCGGCAGGCTGCCCGGCGGGGAGATACGGTCGAGGTAATCCGTCTGGATTTTATGATCCACGAGTTGTTTATTGAGCTATCCGGCAATGGTTTTTTGCTGGAAACCTGGTCAACCCTCAAAGTACACGTGCACCGGGCGCTGGCTTTTCGCCATCGCAGTTACCCCAATCTATTGGAGATCGCTGACTCACACTTGCCTTTCATCGAGCTGATGAAAAACCACCGCTCCGCCGAAGCCGCGCAGTTAATGGAAAAACATATCCATGAAGCGCGCATCGATTTATTGGCGCATTACGCCCCTAAAGATTGAAACAAATCAAAAGTTGCAGGCGACCTGCCGGCTGCAAAGGATTTTCAACCAACCCCATAGCTGGCTGCGTATCGATCCAATAAGGATATTTTGACAATGAAAAATGACAAACTCAGGATTGCTGTGTTGGGCGCTGGCAATTGGGCCAGGTTTGCTCACATCCCCGGCTGGCAGCGCGACCCACGCAGTGAAGTGATCGTGGTGTGTGACCCGCGCAAAGAGCGGGCCGAAGAATTTGCCAAAATGTTCCATATTCCCGAGGCCAGCAGCGACTGGCAGGCGACCGTCGCCCGGCAGGACATCGATGTCGTCGATGTATGTACCCCTTCTGCCACGCACTTCGAGCTTTCCTGGGCAGCTTTGGAAGCCGGGAAGCACGTGCTGTGTGAGAAACCGGTGGATTACGACTTCCGCGGCACCCTGCGCGCTGCCCAACTCGCCGAGTCGAAAGGTCTGAAGACCAAGCTGGGGTTCACTTTTCGCTACAGCCCGGGGGTCCAGTTTGCCAAATCGATGATCGACGATGGGTTTGTCGGCACCCCTTTCATTTTCAACGGTTACGAACAGAACTCCCAGTTTCTGGATCCGATGAACCCGCTGCGCCAGGTTAACCCATATGCCGACCAGTCCAAGCTCCAAACCTCTTCACTGGAAGGTTATGGCGCGCCAGTGATCGATATCAGCCACTGGTGGGTGGGGGCAGATTACAGCCGTGTGGTAGGCACGATGAAGAACTTTATTCCCAAGCGTATGGTGCGGGATACCGGCCAGATGATGCGTATCAACATCGACGATGGCGACATCTACTTGATGGAGTATACCAACGGCGCTATCGGATCGATCCAAACCAGTTTTGTGACCATCGGTAACTACCCGGGCATCGAAGCGCGCATCTACGGCGATAAGGGTGCTATCATTTGCCGGTTGGTCGAAGAGTTTGGCGTAGCCGAGACAATCAAGGCGGCCCGCCCGGACGATGTGGAATTCAAAGAATTGGAGATTCCGCAAAAATTCTACCCCGCCGGCGGGCATCCACGCGAATCCTGGCGCTCGCTATTCTTCGCCAACCTGATCAAGGATTTCATCGACGAGATCCTGGACGGCGGGCCGCGCAACCAGGGCAATTTCGCCGACGGCGCCTGGGTGCAGGAAGCGATCAACGCCGTAGAGCGCTCGTTTGAAGAGCGCCGTTGGGTGGATTTGCCTCTTGAGCGCTAAGCCATGACCCCGACTGAAGCGCCTCGATTTACCGCCTGGCTGGACGATTTTTTCACCGCCTATTACCGGCGCCGCCCGGTCAATGCCACTTTCATTGGCAACCATGCCTACGACCATCTTCTGCCGGATTTTTCGGCAAACGGCGTTGGCGATACGTTGGCTGAAATGGAGGGGTTGCTGCAGCGTCTGCGCTCCCTGCCAGACGAGCCGCTCTCGCCCATCGAAAAATTGGACCGCGCCCTGGCAGAAGGTTTCCTGGAGATCCAGGTGTGGGAATACCGCTCGGAACATTTCCAGCGCGGCAACCCCAGCGCTTATACCGGCGAAGCTGTCTTTGGTGTGATCTCGCTGTTCCTGACCGAATTCGCGCCCTTACAAGAGCGAGTGCAAGCGGCCATCGCTCGCCTGGATGCCATTCCCGACTTCCTTAAGCAGGGCATGGAAAACGTGCGCTGTGCCCCAACCGGCTGGACCGGGCGAGCGATTAACGAATGCCTGGGAGCGTTGGCTTTCCTGGGCGAAGGTGTGGATATCCTGATTCACGAAGCGAGCATCACGGATCCCCGCTTTCGCGCGGCCGCTGACCGGGCAGCGCAGGCCTTTGCCGGTTTCCAGGCTTACCTGGAAGGTGAATTGAGCAGCCATCCCAGCCACCAGTATGCCTGCGGCGAAGAGACTTTCGATTTGTTGATGCGTAAAGGCCATTTTGTAGCGATGAGTGGAGACGAAATCGCTACTTATGGAGAAGAACAGCTCGACCTTGCTCAGGCTTACCTGGACGAACATGCCCGTGATTTTGGCGCAGCCACGGCGGACGAAGCCCTGGCCGCCCTGTCTGACCTGCACCCAACCACCAGGGGCTATCTGGCGCGATACGCTGAACTGTGGGAAGCTGCCCGCGACGCCAGCCTGGCCCATGACCAGCTTAGCTGGCCGGATTTCCCCATCCGCTACATACCTCAGCCACATTGGGCGCGCAAAGCGGCTCCATATCTTTACTTCTTGTTCTACCGCGCCCCGGCAGCATTCAACCGCCCGGCAATACATAACTATCTGGTGACGCCCATCGAGCCTGACCTATCCCCTGCCGAGCAAGACGCTTTGCTGCGGGCCAACAACGACAGCGCCATTAAGCTCAACCACGTTGTCCACCATGGCAGCATCGGGCATCATATCCAGAACTGGCATGCCTATCGTTCGGCATCCCGTATTGGGCAGGTAGCAGCCGTGGACTGTGCTTCGCGCATTGCCATGTTCTGCGGCGGCACAATGGCCGAGGGCTGGGCCGTGTACGCCACTGACCTGATTGCTGAGACAGGCTTTCTGACGCCCTTGGAGCATTACTCCGAATACCAGACCCGGCGCAGGATGTGTGCCCGAGCCGTGGTGGATGTGCGTCTGCACCAGGGGCGTTTTACCCTGGAAGACGCCGCGCACTTTTACCAACAGCGCGCGGGGATGAACCCCGCCTTTGCCGCCAGTGAAGCGATAAAAAATAATATGTTTCCTGGCGCGGCGATGATGTACGTGGTTGGCTGTGACCGCATCCATCGCTTGCGCCGGGAATTGAGCGCCCGACAGGGCAGCCAGTTCAATCTGCGCCAGTTCCATGACCGTTTCCTGTCCTATGGGTCCATCCCGGTTGAACTGGTTGCCAGGGAAATGGAGAAAGATAATGACATCCCTTGAATCAACGCTTCTTAGCGCAACGACATTGGCTTACGCCGAAGAAGTCACTACTGCTTTGCTGGGCGTAGATCAGCTTTACCGGGCTGAAAGCGGCGATGAAGACGGCCTGGTGGTGGTGGACATGTCAGCGGGGAAATACCAGCCAGAGCTTTTTGCTGACTATACGGCTGCCAGCCAACGCTGGGAAGACCTGCGCGCCCGCGCGACCGGGTTGCCCGAAGGCGATCGCCGGAAATATTATGACCAGCTCAGCCATTCCACACTGGCTTTTATCCAATGGCGCCAGAAAGGATTGCCTTTCACAGAGCAACTCAGCAGCTTCCTTCATATCCCGGCGGAGCCAGCTTCAGATGATCAACTGGACGACTTGCGCCGCCAGATGCGCAGCCTGTTGAACCAGATGGGTTACAGCGGCGACCTGACAGAACAGTTTGCTGCCTGGGAAGAGCGCAACCGGGTACCGCCGGACGAAGTGCCAGGCGTGTTAAGTGAATTCCTGAACCAGGCCTGGGATCGCACGGAAGAACGTTTGCACATTCCGGCGGACAAATCCGATGGCATGCAAGTTATCCCGGTTTCGGGAGTGGCCTTCAACGCTCGCTGTGATTACCTGGAGCGCAAGATTGAGTTGAACGTTGATCCGGTGCTGACGCGCCCAGGTCTGAAGCATCTTACTGTACACGAGGGATACCCGGGGCACTATGTGCAGTTCAAGCTGCGTGAAACCGGATATCGCGACGGGACTGCGCCGGCCGACGGGTTGCTCTCGGTGGTCAACACTGCCAGCTCGTCCACTTTTGAAGGGATTGCCGATAATGGTATGGTGTTGATCGACTGGCGTGAAACCGATGACGATCGTTTGCAAGGGTTGTTGAACCGCTATCGGGCTGGCATTGGCACAGGCACTGCCTGGAGACTGCACGCCCTGGGCTGGCCAGCCGAACAGGCGGCGAGCTGGCTGCGAGAGCGCAGCCTGGCTGGTGGAGAAGGATGGGTCGCCGGGCGGATGCGTTTCTTGAACGCGCCATCCCGTGCCGTATTGATCTGGTCTTACTGGTGGGGCGAAGCAGTGGTCACTCCTGCTTACTTGCAAGTGCCAGCCGAACGTCGCCCCGAGTTCTTACGTTATCTCTACGGCCGTATGCACTCCAACCAAACCGTAGGAATGTTTCAAGTGTAATTCGTGTTTTATTTGATAGGAGGTGATGTTTGCAAATAATCGTTCCGTCGCTCTGTTAATAAGTTACTCAATTCATACAGTAGAAACACCAGAAGAGGAGAAGTCTGATGAAAACGAATAAACTGATCATCATCCTTTGGGCGCTGACGGTATTTGCCATGTTGCTGTCTGCGTGCGCCCCCGCAGCTACGCCGGCCGCTCCGGCAAAAACTGAAGCCCCTGCTCCGGCCCAGACCGAGGCTCCCGCTCCGGCTAAGACTGAAGCCCCTGTCGCGACCGAAGCTCCGGCTGCGACCGAAGCCCTCGCAGCAACCCAGGAAGTACCTCCCCAGGGGAAGAAAATCTTGCGCGTCGCTTATAGTGCTGAGATCGATATCTTGAATGCCCTGACCAGCCAGAACCTGACCGATATCGAGGTCACGATGGTAGAAGGCCTGATCATCAGCAACGACAAGAATCAGTATATCCCGGTCCTTGCCAAGGAGATCCCTACTTACGAGAACGGTGGCGTCGTCAAGCGCGACGATGGCAAGATCGACATGACCTGGCATCTGCAGCAAGGGGTCAAATGGCACGATGGCGTCGAGTTTACCAGCAAGGATGTATGCTTCACCTGGAAGTTCATCGTCAGCGAAGGCTCGGAAGTCTACAACCGAGACGAATATCTGAACATCGAGGACTGCAAAGAGGTCGATCCGTACACTGTGGTGTTTACGTGGAAAGTGCCTTACGCGCCGTACAATACCCTGTTCGAGGCAATCCTGCCAGAGCATGTACTGGGCAAGTTGAGCACGGCAGATATTCTGACCTATGATGCTTACAATCGCAGCCCCCTGGGAACCGGTCCATTCAAATTTGCCGAATGGAAAGCCGGCGAATACGTGCGTGTGGTGAAGAATCCGGATTACTGGCGCGGCCCGGATATGCCGAAGTTAGACGAGATCGTTTTCACTTTCATCCCCGATAACAACACTCGCTTGAATGCCATGAAGTCCAAGGAATATGACCTGGGTATCGGCTTCCAACCCAACCAGGTAAAAGACCTGAAGGCCATCGATGGCTATGATGTGAGCCTGATCGACTCGAATGCCTTCATCCACTTCGGCACAAGCATCAAATCCGAAAATGGCAAGAAGCTCTTCAGCGATGCAAAAGTTCGCCAGGCGCTGTACTATGCCATCGACCGCCAGGCAATTGCCAATGATTTGATGGAAGGTACTGTAACGTTGGCCGATACGCCGATCAACCCGCTCAGCCCCTATTACAATAAAGACGCGCCGGTGTACAACTATGACCCTGAGAAGGCCAAGCAACTGTTGGACGAGGCGGGCTGGAAACCGGGTGCGGATGGCATTCGCGAAAAAGACGGCGTACGCTTCTCGTTTGTCATGCTCAACCGCGCCGGTCGCAATGATCGTATCGCCATTGCGCAAGTTATCCAGGCTTTGCTCAAAGAGGTTGGCGTCGATGTTCAGATGGAGACCAAAGAGAGCGCGGCCTGGACGGAACAGTGGCGCTCGGGCAATTGGGAAGGGATGGTGGGAGGCTGGTTCTTGACTGCCGATCCCAGCGTGACCAATTTGTATGCCTGCGAGGGCGGCAATAACATGACCGGATTTTGCGATCCCAAGCTGGATGAGGTATTGACGGCCTCTGACCAGGCCCTGGATTTCAAGGACCGCAAGCCCCTGATCGACCAGGCGCAGGTAATACTGGCCGAAGATGCTTTTGACCTGCCCATCTACTTCAACGTTATTCCGATATCGTTTGCCAAAACCCTGCAAAACTTCAAGGGCAGCGGCACCAACCTGGGCAGTTTCTGGAACTGCTACGAATGGGACCTGACCCCTTAGCAGTAAATTGCAACATCCTGGTGTAGGGGCATATCAACAATATGCCCCTACATAGCCGCACAAAACGATTACATCGTTTGCTTCTCCAGAGATGGGGAAGCAAACGGGGAACCTGGACGGATTTTACATGGGCCAATACATTAGCCGACGATTGATCCAGATGATCCCGTTGATGATCGGGATTTCGCTTGTTATGTTCGCCTTGATCCAGGCGGCTCCTGGCGGGCCAGAGGCCATGTTCCTCGAATCAGGTCGTTTTATTGACCCAACGATTATCGAAAGCTATCGACATCGCCTGGGGCTGGATCAGCCAATTTACATTCAATATTTCAGGTGGCTGGGCGCTGCGCTGACGGGTGATTTCGGCCTGAGTTTCTCTACTTCTCGCCCGGTGTCGCAGATGATTCTCGAACGGCTGCCTGCCACGCTGGAGTTGATGCTGACGGCATTCGTTTTTGCTGCCATAATTGCCATCCCACTGGGTATTTTCAGCGCGGTACGCCAGTACAGCCTGTTGGATTACATTGGCACCACGTTTTCGTTCCTGGGGATTGCCATGCCAGTCTTCTGGTTCGGGTTGATTCTGCAACTCATTTTCTCGGTAAAACTGGGCTGGTTCCCTACCTCTGGCCGGATCACCGTGGGCGATGCTTCAACGATTGACCAGGTAAAACACCTGGTCTTGCCAGGCATTGTGCTGAGTCTATTATACATTGCCGGTTGGTCGCGTTATATGCGCTCCAGCCTGTTGAGCGTGATTCACAAGGAGTACATGCTCACGATCCGCGCGAAGGGAGCCACGGATCGTTATATCATTTGGGTGCATGGGGTGAAGAATGCTTTAATCCCGGTTATATCGGTCATGGCGCTGGACCTGGCCGGCTTATTCTCCGGTGCAGTGATCACTGAAACTGTCTTTGCCTGGCCTGGCATCGGCCGCCTGTTTATTCAGTCTACTTTTTCCCGCGACTATCCGCTAATGATGGGCATCTTGATGATGGGCTCATTTATGGTGGTCTTTTTCAATTTAGTAGCCGATGTCGTTTATGCCTGGCTCGACCCGCGTATCAGTTACTCTTAAGTCAAGCGATCAAGAATGTGGCTTTTTCTTCAATCATGAATTAGAGGAGTCAATCGAATGACCCAATCGGTACCAGAATATTTGCCCGCCCAACTGGATCCCTTCCTTGGCAAAGAAACGAAGATCCTTTCGCCGCGTGTCATGTTCTGGAGACAGTTTCGGCGGCACAAGGCGGCTCTGATTGCCATCTTCGTTTTGGCCGCCCTGGCTTTGATGTGCTTTTTCGCGCCTGTGATTGCTCCCTATAAATTCGGCGCGATCGATCTGCGTAACACGAAACAACCGCCCTCGGCTCTGCACATCATGGGGACAGATGAGCTGGGCCGGGACCTCTTTACCCGCGTGCTGTATGGCGGACGTATTTCTTTGACCATCGGTATTTTTGCTGCACTGGTTGGTACCACTTTCGGTACATTGATCGGGGCTGTCGCCGGATTTTATGGCCGCCAGGTCGATAATATCCTGATGCGCTTTACGGATATCGCTTTTTCCATTCCTACCCTGCCCTTGTTGATTGTAGTCAGTTCTTTTACCAAAGCCTCACTGCCTGTGATGATCCTGGTCATCGGATCATTAAGCTGGATGACTACGGCCCGCGTGGTGCGCAGTTCGGTGCTTTCAATCAAGGAACAAGAATATATCACCGCGGCGCGTATGGTCGGGGTGCGCAATGCCAGGGCGATCTTCCGCCACATCATCCCGAATACTTTTGGCGCTATTGTGGTCGGGGCAACGCTTAGTGTAGGTGGGGCAATCATCACCGAATCGGTGCTCAGTTTCCTGGGTTTGGGTGTTCAGCCCCCTACCCCGAGCTGGGGCAATATGCTGCAAGACTCGCAGACCACCATGGCATCCAAACCCTGGCTGACGATCTTCCCCGGCCTGGCGATTCTGATTACTGTGCTATGTATTAATTTCATTGGCGATGGCTTGCAAGATGCTCTCGATCCCACCCTGCGACGATAAGGTTGTGGAGACAGGCTCACCATCTGTTGTCAGAAGATTGCTATCAGACGACTGACAACCATTTCTGATCTTTGCTTTTCGAACAACAAGAGGAGACATGCGCTTCATAGATAAAGTTGCTATTATTACCGGCGCTGGAAACGGTATCGGTCGACAGATTGCTGCTTCGATCGCCAACGAAGGGGGCAGGGTTGTTATCGCAGATATCAACGAAAATTCGGGCGCACACACCGCAGCAGAAATCCAGGCCAGCGGCGGGCAGGCATTGGCCATTCCTGTAGATGTAGCTGACGAAAAGCGGGTAGAAAACCTGGTGGCGCGCGTATTAGAGCATTGGGGGCATATCGATATCCTGGTCAATAACGCCGGCGTGGTGGCCCACAAACTGCTGATCGATATGGAACTGTCTGCCTGGCAGCGGCAAATCGATGTGCAACTTACCGGGCCCTTCCTGATGTCGAAACACGTCGCTCGCCATATGATCGCGCGCCGCGGGCCGGGTAAGATCGTCAATATTTCCTCGGTTTCGGCAGTGATGGGGCGCGTAAAAGGCGGCGCCCATTGCGCGTCGAAAGCTGGCCTCACTCTGCTGACCAAAGTACTGGCAATGGAATTGGGCGAATACCACATCAACGTCAACGCGGTTGCACCTGGCCTGATCGATGTGCCGGCCCAGCGAGAAGAGATGAATTTGTCAGAGGCTTACAAAAACCGCTATCTACAGGAATTGCCGCTTGGCCGGATCGGCGAGCCAATGGACATCGCCAATATGGTGATGTTTCTTTGCTCACCAGAAGCCGACTGGATCACCGGCCAGCTCTTTTTGGTAGATGGTGGATTGATGGCCGGGCATTACTCATTCCAGGGCGTACACGATTTTACCCTGCTCAACGGGCATTAAATGGCAAACGAAATGTTGTATTATTTCCATAACGCGCGCCTTTTGGATGGTAGCGGAAAGCCAGTACCTGAGGCGGCCTATGCCCTGGTTGTGAATGGGCAACGGATCACGGCCGTTGCGCCACAGTCTCAACTGGTACAGCCGCCTGGCGCTTTCCCGTTTAATCTGCATGGAATGACTTTGATGCCTGGGTTGATCGATTGCCACGATCACCTGGGCGACCTGGAAGGCAGCATGCAGCAGCGAGCAGCTATCCCGCCAACCCTGGCAATTTTCAAGACCGCCGAGGCATTTCAGAAAACGTTGTTGGCTGGTTTCACAGCCATACGAGATGCATCCGGCGTTGACCTGGGGATGAAGATGGCAGTCGAGCAAGGGCTGATCGCCGGGCCACGCCTGAAGATCAGCATCGTCATCCTGTCACAATTCGGCGGGCACAACGATCACACCGAGCCAGCCGGGATCAATTCGCGTTTTCCCTGGATTCCTACCATCCCGAGCGGTATTTGCGATGGGCCGGATGAATGCCGTCGCAAGGTGCGCGAGGTGATCCGCGCCGGGGCTGATTGGATCAAGATTGCCACCACGGGCGGGGTTGGCACGCCCATCGGCGGCCCTTTGATCCGCCAGTTTTCGCCTGAAGAGGTGCAAGTGATTGTCGACACGGCGCATGCTGCTGGCAAACCGGTGGGCAGCCACGCCTATGGCGGCGAGGGCGTCAAGATCTGCCTGGATGCGGGGGTGGATTGCATTGAACATGGGGCAGCATTGGATGACGCCCTGATCGAACAAATGGTACGACAGGGTACCTGGCTGGTGCCTACTTTCACTGTACTGCGCCGGATCGTGGCATTGGGCCAACAAACTCCTTCGCCCCTGCCAGATTATATGCCACGCAAAGCGCTGCAATTGTTGGAAGTCCAGAAAGTCAGCCTGCTTAAAGCGCTGCAGGCGGGCGTCAAAATCGCCATGGGGACCGACCTGGGCAGTTTCGGCCACGGCCAAAACGCCGGAGAGCTGGCCTATCTGGTGGAAGCCGGGATGACCCCTATGCAGGCCATCGTAGCTGCTACCCGCATGGGAGCCGAGTGCATGGGCCTGAGAGACGAAGCCGGTTTGCTGGCCGAAGGCCGCCTGGCTGACCTGCTGGTGGTGGACGGCGACCCCCTGCAAGATGTGCGTTTGCTGCAAGACAGCAATAAATTGCGGTTAATCATGAAAGATGGCAAGGTGATCAAAGATACCTTACAACCGGATTGATCACAGTAAGCGTCCAGCGGTTGAATCCCCGGACGCTCAATCCCTGATTACAAAGCATTTGAGGAGTTCTCTATGATCGAAAAACTTAGAATCGGAGTCATTGGCGCTGGCAGGTGGGCAGCATCCGCCCACCTGCCAGGTTTTACCCGCTCGCCACTGGGTGATGTGGTTATGATCTGCGATCTTGATCCTGAGATGGCAAGTGCCCGCGCCAAACAGTTTGATATCCCGGAATGGGTGACCGATTACGAAAAGTTGCTGCAGCGTGCGGATATCGACGTCGTCGATATTGTAACCCGCGGTGACAATCACCAGGAATTGACCTTCGCTGCGCTGGAGGCTGGCAAACATGTGCTGGTGGAAAAGCCCGTTTGCCACGATTACCGGGACGTGTGGCGCGCCGACGATCTGGCCCGCTCGAAGAACCTGAAGACCAAAGTCGGATTGACCTTTCGCTACGCCCCCGCCGTCCAATATATGTTCGAGTTGATCCGGGATGGCTTTGCCGGCGAACCATATGTCTTTAACGGCTACGAGCAAAACTCCCAGTGGATTGACCCTGACCATCCAATGGATAAGCGCATCCACAAAACCAGGCCGGTAGGGGAACCTCCCTGGGGCGTCGACCCGCGCCGGGAGGCCATCGAGGTCTCCTCGCTGGAGGGCTATGGCGCGCCGACCATCGACATTGGCCTCGAGGCGATCGGCAGCGATTTGAAGCAAGTGGTGGGTATCCTGGCCAACCTGGTACCCTACCGGCGGCGCACCAATCTGGATACCGAGCGCGAACGCATCAACATCGATGACGCGGATATGTTTATTGGCGAGTGCGCCAATGGGTCACTTTATTCGATGCAATCCAGTTATGTGACCGTAGGCAATTACCCGGGCATCGAGGCGCGCATCTTTGGCTCCAAAGGGGCCGTCAAAGTGCGCCTGGTGGAAGAGTTTGGTGTGATCCAGACCATCCATACGGCCAGGGCGGATGCGGTGGAATTCGTGCAGCAGGAGATTCCGGCGCGCTTTTTCCCTCCCGGCTACCAGGAGGGCGACACCTGGGACGCTACTTTCTTTGGCAACCTGACCCACAATTTCTTGCAGGAGATCCGGGATGGCGGCGAGACCAACCAGGGTAACTTTGCCCAGAGCGCCCGTGTGCAAGAAGTGATCAACGCCGTGGCGCTCTCGCACCGCGAGCACCGTTGGGTGAACCTGCCGCTAGAAAGCGATGCGCAGCTTTTGAATTCAATCAGTTCAGCGTTTTAAGGATAAGGCGAAAGAAGACCGCTATGGATCAAACCGCGCTGGGAAAAGCAGGCCCTAAACCGGTAGCGCAGGGCAGCCGGGCTGTTTGCAGCAGTTCTCACCCCGTGGTGACGGCCACCATGTTGGAAGTGATGCGCAATGGCGGCAACGCTGTGGACGCGGCTATTGCTGGCTGCCTGGTGCAGGCAGTGGTTGAGCCGCACATGACGAACCATGCCGGCTCGATCCAGTTCCTGTTTTGGGAGGCGGCGACTGGCAAAGCCTACCAGCTTAACGGGACCGGCACCCTGGTGCCCGATATGCCTCCCTTCCGGCCAATACCGTCGATTGGTATCCGCTTTGCCAGCGACGGGCATTCTCCTTGCGCCTGTATCCCTGGCTTTATGCCTGCATTGGATGAGATGCACCGCCGCTTTGGCAGCCGGGCCTGGGCTGACCTATGCCAGCCAGCAGTAGAATGGGCTGAGCGTGGTCACCCGGTCTCATCCTTTGAGTATGGCGTGTTGCAAGAGGAGCTGCGTTTTCTCACCTATTTCCCCTCTGGGCGCCAGTTTTTTACGCCGGATGGCTTTGTGCCTGAGGTAGGGGAGATTTTCCAAAGTCCACAGTTAGCACAGACGCTGCGCAATTGTGCAGCCGAAGGCCCGCAATATTTTACTCAGGGTGACTGGGCCAGGCATTTCGTCGCCGAAGCGAACCGCATGGGCTGGCCCATCCACCTGGAGGATATGACTGCCATCCCGCCCCGCTGGCAGGAACCGTTGCGTTACTTGCATCGCGGCCAGGAGATCGTGCAGTTCAGCCCACCGGAGCGGACGGGGGTGTTTACCGCCTTTGTGATGGGCGTACTCAGTCATTTTGATCTATCGACCCTGGGTCATTACACAGAGTCGGCAGACGCGCTGTATCTTATGGCGCATACCTTACGCCGCGCGCACTGGGAAATGGGCCTGCTTTACGACCCTGAGATTTTCGATGTGCCGGTAGACATCTGGTTATCGCCCGAATACCAGCGGCAGGTGGCAGAGTTGATCTGGCGCAGCCGGCCGCGGGTAGATCTGACTCAGCATATCCGCCTGACCGCCGGAGACTCTGCGCTGGCAGCCGCTGGCATGTCTCCCAAAGGCGCTTCCGGGCAGGTGGCGGGTGCGGCGGGGGCGCCTCGCGCCCCTGGAGGAAGCTGCGAACTGAGCATTGTCGACCCCCAGGGGAACTGGGTGCAGATGATGAATACTCTGCAAAGCGGCGGCATTCCGGGTGTGGTGGTGGACGGTGTCCCAATGGTGGGAAGTCATGCCCGTGCTTTGCTTAGCGACGATATTGCCGGATGGTTCACCGGCGGGGGACGGATCAAATCCATCGTTGGTAGTACTTTTGTGCTGCGCAACGGACGGCCCTGGCTGGCGCTCGGCACGCCAGGCAACGTGTATGGCACAATCCCACAGGTACTATCCAGCATACTGGATTATGGAATGGATCCCTACGAGGCTTCTGTCTTACCCCGCATGGATCCGTTGCGCGATGACTATGTTCTGGAGATTGAGTGCCGCCTGCCCTCCGAGGTGGTAACTGGCCTGGCGCGACGTGGCATCCAGGTGCGCCCGCTGCCCATGTATGATTACAACATGGGTTCCTTTCAGATTTGCTGGCGGGACCTGGCAAATGGAATGTTGTATAGCAGCGCCGATCCGCGCCGGGCGGGGAAGGCGGGCGGTTATTCGTGAGTGAAGAGGTGCATCCGATGACAGATAAAATCCGTTGGGGTGTGATCAGCACAGCCAATATCGGCCGGGCGGCGGTCATCCCGGCTATACAGGCATCTTACAATGGCGAACTGGTGGCGGTAGCCAGCCGAGGGCAGGCTGCGGCTGAGGCTTTTGCAGCCAGGCTGGGCATTCCCAGGGCCTACCCGAGCTACGCCGCGCTGTTAGAGGCAAAAGATATCGACGCAGTGTATATCCCGTTGCCCAACAGCTTACACCGAGAGTGGACCATTCGCTCGGCCGAGATGGGCAAGCATATCCTGTGTGAAAAGCCGTTAGGTTTGACTTCCCAGGAATGCCTGGAGATGGAAGCGGCGGCTCGCCAGCACGGGGTGCATCTCATGGAAGCTTTTATGTATCGCTTTCACCCTCGTACGCAGAAAGTGGTCGAGATGATCCGCGCCGGTGTCCTCGGGGAGCTGCGGCTGATCCACAGTGCATTCACCTTCCGCCTGACGCGCCCGGATAACATTCGCCTCAAGCCAGAATTGGGCGGCGGCGCCTTGATGGACGTGGGCTGTTACTGTGTCAACATCAGCCGCACCGTCGCCGGGGCCGAGCCGGTTGAAGTGCAAGCCTTTGCCCGCTGGGGTCAAAGCGGAGTGGATGAGCAATTGACTGGAACGCTGCGTTTCTCGGATGGGTTGTTGGCCCAATTCGACTGCGCCCTGACCATGGAACGGCGTGAAGTGTATCAACTGGCAGGGACAGATGCCTTCCTGACGGTTCCGGCTGCGTTCCTGCCCGGGGAAGAGCGGGTCGTCATCGAAGAGACCCGCGCCCGTGGTGAAAAAACCCTGCACCAGGTGGCAGGAGTGGACGAGTATCGCCTGATGGTGGAGCATTTTGCCGATTGTGTCATTCATAACCAGCCGCCGCGTTACTCCGCCAGCGAAGCTGCCGCCAATATGCGCGTGATCGAAGCGCTTTACCGCTCAGCCCGTAATTCCGGCAAACCCGAGCCTGTTGCTGCTCGCTGACCAAAGCAATGCGGAATATATCAATGCCCCTAAACTTTGAATCTCAGCGGATGCAGGATATTCCTTTCTCCAACATCCGCCAACTGTTTGAGCGAGTGGCACAATTGCAATCCCAGGGCCACTCGCCGGTGCCTTTTCATATCGGGCAGCCCGATTTCGACACCCCGGCACATATCAAGCAGGCTGCTAAAGATGCCCTGGATCGCGGTCTGACCGCCTATACGTCGAACTATGGCCTGCCTGCCTTGCGACAGGCGATTGCCGAGAAGCTGCAGCGCGAAAACGGCATCCAGGTCGACCCGGACAGGCAGATTATTGTTACCGTTGGCACCAATGAATCCATCTTGTTGGGGATGTTGGCAACCCTTGATCCGGGGGATGAGGTGCTCATCCCCGACCCAAGCTGGATGCACTACCGTTATTGTGCTCATCTGGCTGGCGCCAGGGTGATAGACGCGCCTTTAAGGGAAGCGAGCCAATTTCAGCTTGACCCAGACGAGCTGGAGCATTTGTGCACCCGGCGCACCAAAATGCTGGTGCTCAACTCGCCCCACAACCCCACCGGGGCCGTATTCAGCCCTGAGACCATTCAGGCCATTGCCGCTTTCGTCGAAAAACACCGGCTGGTGTTGATGTCCGATGAAATTTACGAAAAGATGATCTACAATGGGCAGCCTCACTTCAGCCCGGGCTCGATCGGTGCGATCAAAGATCAGACGATCACCATCAACGGTTTTTCCAAGGCTTATGCCATGACAGGCTGGCGAGTCGGTTACGCCGCGGCCAGCCCAGGTCTGGTTGGAGCAATGGTCCGCGTGCATCAGTACACCAATATTTGCGCTACCGCTTTTGCGCAGGCGGGAGCGCTGACCGCGCTGACCGGCCCGCAAGATTGCGTTCAGCAAATGTTCGCCGAGTTTTCCCGTCGCCGAGAGGTAGTTGTGTCTGGCATGCAACAAATCCCAGGGGTCAGCCTGGTGCCCCCACGGGGCACCTTCTATGCCTTTGCGAATTTCAGCGCCTGGAACGCCAGCTCGGAAGCGGTGGCCGATATGCTCCTGGAAAAAGCCTGCGTGGCGGTAGTGCCAGGCAGGGCTTTCGGGGAGCATGGCGAAGGTATGATCCGTATCTCATTTGCTTGTTCGCCGGAAAAAATTGAGCAGGGTCTCCATGCTATCGCCCAATTTGGCCGGTTATGACGGTGCGGCAACTGTGTGTGCTTTGTAAACATCACGACAAGCTTAGCGACTCAGTTGCTTCCATGAATAATTGTCGTTCAAGTAGAGATTATGATATCAAAACCAGGATAAAAAAAGATGACTGCTGAAAACCCATCCAAATTGCACATTAAGCCTTTACAAGACATCCAGTTCGATATTCCTACCCGCATCTTGCTCGGCCCTGGCCCCAGCATGGTAGACCCGCGTGTACTCCGTGCGATGTCTACTCCTCTGGTAGGGCACCTCGATCCGAGTTTTCTGGCATTGATGGATCGCACGCAGCAATTGCTACGCTATGCTTTCCAGACAGATTATTTGTTAACCATTCCTGTTTCTGGCACCGGTAGCGCGGCTATGGAAGCAGCAGTTGCGAACATGGTGGAGGCCGGAGATAAAACATTGGTGTGCGCGAACGGCTATTTCGGCCTGCGCCTGGCAGATATGGCAGTTCGCTATGGGGCGGACCTGCATGTCCTGAGCAAGCCGTGGGGTGATATTTTTACCCCGGGCGAAATTAAACAGGCCTTGCGTGAGCGACCTGCCAAAGTGGTGGCGATTGTGCATGCCGAGACATCTACCGGCGCTCTGCAACCGATCGATGAGATTGCCAGGATTGTTCACGACCAGGGCGGCATCCTGATCGTCGATGCGGTGACTTCTCTGGGGGGCATACCTCTCGAAGTCGACCGTTCTGACATTGACGTATGTTACAGCGGCACGCAGAAATGCTTGAGCTGTCCGCCGGGATTGGGACCGATTACATTAGGCCCGCGCGCCATTGATATCCTGAAAAATCGTAAAACCAGGGTGCCCAACTGGTATCTGGATCTGACGATGGTGCAAAAGTATTGGGGGCAAGAGCGCACTTACCACCACACAGCTCCCATCACAGCCGTATATGGTCTTTATGAAGGCCTGAAAATTGTGGCTGAGGAAGGGCTGGAGAACCGCTGGGCACGCCATCAGAAACATGCCGAGATGCTGTGGAGTGGATTGCAGGATATGGGGCTTTCTTGTCACGTTCCGCAAAGCCACCGCCTGCCATCTCTGACAACGATCCGTGTGCCCGAAGGGATCGATGAAGCTCAAGTGCGCAGCCGGCTGTTACAAGAATATAATATCGAGGTCGCAGGTGGGTTAGGGGAACTGAAAGGCAAGATCTGGCGTGTCGGTCTGATGGGTTACTCATCTCGCCAGGAAAACGTGATCCTCTTCCTGGAGGCCCTGCGACGTATCATCAGCCGATAGCTTTCGATAGCGGAGGAAGGTGGCCTTACTGCATTCCTCCTGGAGAATAATATGACCGACCCAAAAACAATCTATACCGTGCTCATTGCCAGCTATCTCGAACCCGAACACGTGGCGCGTATTCGACAGGTGGATGCGCGGCTTGAGGTGATCTTTGAACCCGAGTTGCTGGCCACCCCGAAATACCCGGCTGACCACTATGGCGTGCCGCAGCGTACTCCCGAACAGGAAGCCCGCTGGCAGGCAATGTTGGGCCAGGCGGACATCCTGTTCGATTTCGATTATTCGCACCGCCAGGATTTACCGGAACTGGCTCCTCAATTGCGCTGGATCCAGGCCAGCAGCGCCGGAATCGGGCAATTTGTCAAACGCTATGGTTACGACGCCCGTATGCCGCATACCCTCTTTACCACTTCCAGCGGCATTCACGCCCGCCCGCTGGCTGAGTTCTGTATTATGGCTATGTTGATGCACTACAAAAGCATTCTGCCGATGATCCATGCCCAAGAGCAGCACCGCTGGGAGCGTTTTGCCGGTACTGACCTGGAAGGACGTACACTGGCAATCGTTGGCCTGGGGCGTATCGGAACACACCTGGCACACATGGCCTGTGACCTGGGGATGACCGTGATCGGTACGAATGCCGAGCCCCCCGCGCCGTGTGTCCAGCAATATTTTGCACCCGAACGGCTGCATGAAATGCTGCCGCTGGCGGACGTGCTGGTGCTATGTGTACCCCATACCCCAAAAACGGAAAAGATGATCGGAAAAGCAGAACTCGATCTGCTGAAACCTGGTGCGTACTTGATCAACATTGCCCGTGGTGCAGTGGTGGATGAACCAGCGCTGATCGAGGCGCTGCGCTCTGGTCATCTGGCGGGGGCAGCTCTGGATGTATTTGAAGAGGAGCCTTTGCCAAAATCCAGCCCATTCTGGGAGATGTCAAATGTGTTGGTTAGCCCACACTCTGCCAGTACCAGTGACCGGGAAAATGAGCGCCTTACCGATCTGTTCTGTGACAACCTGCGCCGTTTTCTGGATGGGCAACCATTGCATAATGTGCTTAATCCACAGTTATATTATTAGGAGAGGCTGACATGGTCGATTTATCTGGCATCTACCCTCCTATTACGACCCCATTTGCCCCGGATGAGAGCATTGCTTTTGACCAGTTAGAAGCCAACCTGGGGAAATGGCTGGCCCAACCCCTGGATGGTGTGGTAATGCCTGGCTCGAACAGCGAAGCTGCTTATCTCACGCTGGAAGAACGGGTGCAGCTTTGGGAAGTGTGCGCCAGGCGACTGGAGGGCAGCGGCAAGCGCTTGATCGCCGGGACGGGGGCTGAATCCACTGCCACGACTATTGAACTGACCCAAAAAGCCGGCGAGCTGGGGGCAGAGGCAGCCCTGGTTTTGCCGCCCTACTTTTATAAACCTTCCCTCACCCCCGAAGCGTTAATTGCCCATTACCTGGCCGTGGCTGAAGCCTCACCAATTCCTCTGCTGGTATATAATGTGCCCGCTTTCACCGGCATCGATTTTGCCCCGGCCACCTTGCTGGCGATGGCAGAACACCAGCGCATTATTGGAGTCAAAGACAGCAGCGCCAATGTCGTCAAGATCGCCAGTGTGTTGGCAGTGCGACCGGATTTTCAGGTTTTTGCTGGCACAGGCAGCGCTCTGCTGCCCTTCCTGAGCATTGGCGCAGTGGGTGGGATTATGGCACTGGCCAATTTCGCCTGCGTCCCGCTGCGTGGGGTATGGAATGCTTTCTATAATGGGCAGTTCAATGAAGCGCGTCAGATGCAACTCGGCCTGGCAGAAATTAACCATGCGGTGACTGCTCGCTTCGGTGTATCCGGTCTGAAGTATGCGATGGATCGTTGCGGCTTTTACGGCGGCCCAACTCGCCGCCCTTTACTGCCTCTCGGCAGCGGGCCACGGGCTGAGATTGACCATCTCCTGGCCGGAATTTGCTCCTGACCCCCTACCTGGTATCTGTGGTTGATGACCTTGAAGATGGATTGCGGGCAAAGCCTGCAATCCATCGATAAATCAACGCGCCACCGATTTCTGGCATAAGGGGTAGAATCGGAGTACAATGTAACGGCTTTAGTGGTATGCTCCGAATAGAGCAAGCAAGCCAGAGGTAATTTATCCAATAACAACGAGGTACTTCAATGCCCTTTACACCAACACGTGACCGTGTGAAAGATGAACAGATCGATACGACCCCTAAACGGCGCCCTGACTGGATTAAGGTGCGCGCCCCGGGGGGTGAGACCTACGAATGGTTGCAAGGCCTGATGCGCAGCAAGGCGCTGCATACCGTCTGCGAAGAAGCAATGTGCCCGAATATGGGCGAATGTTGGGGCAGCGGTACGGCGACCTTCTTGATGTTAGGGGATGTCTGCACCCGTTCGTGCGGTTTCTGCG
Source organism: uncultured Anaerolinea sp. (assembly GCA_964595435.1). Classification (GTDB taxonomy): domain Bacteria; phylum Chloroflexota; class Anaerolineae; order Anaerolineales; family UBA4823; genus RBG-16-57-11. The sequence goes on from CAZQQJ010000013.1 coordinate 113,665, forward strand.
ATATCAAGCGCGGCCAGCCATCTCCTTTGGACTGGATGGAGCCAGAGCGCGTGGCGCAGGCCGTGAAGGCGATGAATTTGCAGCACGCAGTGATCACCAGCGTGAATCGCGATGACCGCCACGACGGAGGCGCACCGATTTTTGCGATGCTTATCCGGCGCATCCGCCAACTGCACCCGGGCTGCTCGATCGAAGTGCTTATTCCCGATTTCAAGGGCAGCGTGGAGGCGTTGAAGATTGTGATGGACGCGCGACCGGAGATCCTCAATCACAACGTGGAGACAGTACCGCGCCTGTTCAAACTGGTGCAGCCCCAGGATCATTATGAATGGGCCGCGGCGACTTTGAGCAACGCCAAAAAGCTCGACCCGGACGTGCTCACGAAATCGGGTATCATGGTTGGGCTGGGTGAAACCATCGACGAGGTGAAGGCGGTGATGCGCGACCAGCGTGAATGGGGCGTGGATATTCTGACCCTGGGACAGTATTTGCAACCCAGTAAGAAACATCTGCCGATCGAGCGTTACTATACCCTGGAAGAGTTTGCCGAGCTGAAAGAATTTGGCCTGTCCATCGGCTTCAAGTGGGTGGAAAGCGGCCCGCTGGTGCGTTCGTCGTACCATGCTGCCCAGCAAGTGCGGGCCTTGAGCGTCGTGCACCGGCAGCTATATGGCGCTGCACCTCAGCCAGCCCCGGCGACCGCCGCCGCCCAGGAGGTATGAACTTGAGAAAATTGCTCCTGACCCGATTTAGCATGGCGATTCTGGTCTTTGCCTTGCTGCTTTCTGCGTGTGAACTGCCTGCCCCGGGCGGCAGCAAACCTACCCCACCCTCACCCGAAGCGTTGTATACCATCGCGGCCCAAACGGCGGAAGCGATGCGTTCGCAGCGTTTTGCGCAGACTCCTACGCTGGCCCCGCAGCAGTTGATCGAAACTGTGGCCAACCCGACCGCTACGGCTACTGAGGCGCCGGCTGCTGGAATTACACCCAGCCCGGCCGCCACCGATCCTGGCCAGGCTGCGCCTCCAGCCGCAAGCGGGGATCGCGCCGAGTTCGTCGCCGATGTCACTGTTCCGGATGGCACGGTATTTGCCCCGAGCGAGACTTTCCAAAAGACCTGGCGTATCGCCAACACAGGCCAGACTACCTGGACTACGGACTATGCGTTGGTCTTTGTGGATGGCGATCTGCTGGGGGCGGAGGGTATTATCCCATTAGAGGAAGAAGTAGCCCCGGGTGAGCAGATTGATATTACCGTCGAAATGACGGCTCCTACTGCGGACGGGACTTATACCAGCTACTGGAAGATGAGAAATGCTGCCAGCCGGAGTTTTGGGTTTGGCAGCAACGGCACGGAAGCGATCTGGACCAAGATCGTGGTGGGAGGCGCAGCCGCGGCAGCAGAGACGACCACCACAGTTACCCCGGCAGCTGGCCAGGCGCTCAGCGGCATCGACCTGAGCATAGACAACACGGATGTGGTAGCATCTTGTCCGCACACCTTTCTGATCACAGCGCAATTGACGCTCGAAAAACCCGCTTCCCTGACCTATAACCTGGAAGTTGGCAATGACAGCGGCGCGACGATCAAGGTGTGGACGCCAATCACCCAAAACCTGGTGGCCGGTATCCACCCGGTGGTCTATGAACTGACCATTGGCGAAGATACTGCCGGCTGGGCCAGGCTACGCGTCACCGACCCGGTACAGATGCTTTCCAACCAGGTCAATTTTACGTTGACCTGTGGTTAAGGCCTTGAATGAATTTGTCTGCGGCGAGCGGCGCGCCTTCTGGCTTAACGCAGGCTGATCTACGTGGCTGGTTGGAAAGCGAGGCTCGCCGCCTGGGCTTCGACCTGTTTGGCGTTACCACCCCTGACGCTCCTGCACACCTGGGGGTGTATGAGGATTGGTTGTCCGCCGGGCAGCACGGCGAGATGGCTTATCTGGCAAGCGAAACCGCCCGTGGCAAGCGGGCGGACCCCCGGCTGATCCTGCCCGAGTGCCGTTCGATCCTTGTCCTGGCCATCCGCTACCCAGCGCCAGGCTCGCTGCTGCCACCCAGCCAGCGCCCTGGCGGGGCCGGGCGTTTCCCGCTGGCCGTTGAATCCCAGGCTGTCGATTCTCCTGATCACCAGGCGCCACCGTCCCAAACTGCGGGGAAAATTGCGGCTTATGCATGGGGCGAAGATTATCACGAGGTGCTGGTCGAACGTTTGCGCCGCCTGGTGGCTGGCCTGGAAGCGCGCCTGGGCTACCGGGTAGCAAACCGTTGTTACACCGACACCGGCCCGCTGCTGGAGCGCGACCTGGCGCAGCGCGCCGGCCTGGGATGGATTGGAAAAAATACCTGCCTGATCCACCCGGGTATGGGCTCGTATTTCTTCCTGGCTGAAATCTTGCTGGGTATCGAACTCCCCCCCGACCTCCCCTTTCCCCACGACCGTTGCGGTACATGCACCCGCTGTATCGATGCCTGCCCGACAGGGTGCATTTTGCCTGACCGCACGCTGGATGCACGCCGCTGTATTTCGTACCTGACGATCGAGCTAAAGGGCGCGATGCCGCGGGACTTACGCCCATATACCGGCCATTGGGTCTTTGGCTGTGATGTTTGCCAGCAAGTTTGCCCGTGGAATCGCTTTGCTCGAGCTAATGGAGATGCTGCTTTTGCCCCCCGCCCCGGGTTGCCCGACCCTGAATTGATTAACGAATTGGCGTTGAGCGAGGAGCAGTTCAGGCGTAAATTCAAGGCCAGCCCGGTGCGCCGGGCTAAACGCCGCGGCTATCTGCGCAATGTGGCGATCGCGATGGGCAACCGCATCGATGCAAGGTTTGCTTCTGCTCTGATCCACGCACTGTACCACGATCCCGAACCGCTGGTGCGCAGCCATGCGGCCTGGGCGCTAGGGCGCATGGGTAGCAAAGAGGCGTACCTGGCGCTGCGGCAAGCTCTGGAGGTCGAAAGCGATGAAAGTGCGGAGGATGAGATACGCGATGCCCTGGCTGGTATGGACTCTCTGAAGCATCATTGATCATAAAATTCTGGCGAGAGGTGTGCAGCATGTTACCTACCAAAATTGTCATCATCGGCGCGGGGAGCGCGTCTTTTGGATTGAACACCCTGGCAGCTTTAATGCGCAGCCGGCGATTGCGCGGCAGTCACCTGGCGCTGGTGGATCGCAATGCTCGAACCCTGGGACAGGTCGAGCGGCTGGCGCAGCGCTTGAATCGCGAGTGGGACGCGCAGATGGTGATTTCAACGCATACGCACCATGCACATGCGCTGGAAGGGGCCGGCTTTGTGGTGTCTTCAATTGAAGTGCCGCCGCGGGAGGCTTTGTGGCGTATGGATTACGAGATCCCGCTGAAGTATGGGCTGCGCCAGCCATACGCCGAAAACGGTGGGCCAGGCGGGTTTGCCCATGCGGCGCGCAATATCGGCCCGGTGATGGAAATTGTGCATCAAATGGAGGCAGTGTGCCCGGATGCCTGGTTGATCAATTTTACCAACCCGATGGCGCGCATTTGCGACGCGGTGGCTCGGTACAGCAAGATTAAGGTTGTGGGTTTGTGCCACCAGATTTTGGTAGGGTATGCGTTGGTCGGGATAACCCTGGCGAATGACCTGGGGATCGACGTGCCGCCCGGGATTACAGGTAGCCATGCCAGCCCGGATGAATCTCCCTTGCGTCGCAAAGTCGCTCAGCAGGCAGTGGAGCGCCTGGATATCCGGGCGGCCGGGCTGAATCATTTTACATGGATGTTATCTGTGCATGATCGTAGAACCGGCGAGGATTTATACCCGTTGTTTGCCCAACGTTGGGCGGCAATGCCGGCGGATTTCGAGCCACTCACCCGCCGGGTATACGATGCTTTTGGCTGGTTCCCTATCCCTGGCGATGAGCACCTGTGTGAGTATCTGCCCTGGGTGAGCGATCCGTTTACCCGGCCGTGGGAGAAGTATGCGATCAGCCTGTACGATTGGGACGCCTGGGACGCGTTGCGCAATGAGGGCCACGCAGCCATCCAGCGAATGGCGGATGGGCAAGATAGCATTGCCGGGTTGCGCGATGCCGATAGCGAAGGGGCTCTGGAAGTGATCGAAAACATCGCTGGCGCCGGCTGCCATGTGCACCTGGCAGCCAATTTACCCAACGTGGGTCAAATTTCGAATTTGCCGCCGGGTGTAGTGGTTGAGACGCCTGCACTGATGAACGGGGCAGGCGTCCAGGCAATCGACCAGGGTGCTTTGCCCGAGGCCCTGGCCGAGCTTTGCCGGCGCGAGGCAGCAGTGACGCAGCTTTGTGTGGATGCCGCGGTACAAGGCGACCGCCAGGCAGCCTTGCAATGTATGTTACTCGACCCGATGATCACGGATCTGGATGTCGCCCGGCAAATTCTGGATGACTACCTGATCACTTACCGGGATCATCTGCCTCAATTTTGGAGATAGAGTCGTTGAAAAGCTGCAAGAAGCAATCGACGATGGCGGGATCGAAGTGCGAACCGCTTTGCGAGCGAATGTATTCGATGACCTTCTCTTTTTCCCAGCCCTTGCGATAGGGGCGATCTGAGCTCAGTGCATCCCAAACATCCACGACGGCGAATATTCGCGCGGCTAAGGGAATATCTTTTCCTTTGAGTTTGTTGGGGTAGCCAGAACCATCCCATTTTTCGTGGTGATAATAGGGGATATCCAGGGCGGGAATCAGATAATCGATTTTGGAAAGAAAGTTGAAGGCATAGACCGGGTGACGGCGCATAATTTCCCACTCTTTTTCGGTGAGCGGGCCGGCTTTGCGCAGGACTTCGTCGGGGATGCCCATTTTGCCGATATCGTGAAGCAACGCCCCGCGGCGAATGTGTACCAACGTAGGCCCATCGATGCCCATTTTCTGGGCAAGTTCCAGGGTCATTTGGGTAACTCGTTGGGTGTGGTCCTGCGTTTCGCGATCGCGCAAGTCGAGATAGTTTACCCATCCTTCCAGGGTCGAATCGTAGGCTAGGGTCAATTCCTGGTTGGCCTGCTGCAAGTTTTCGAATAATTGGGCGTTGTCGATGGCGATGGCTGCTTGCCCGGCGAGGGTCTCCAGGAAGTTGATCCATTCGGCATCCGGGTTGAGCGGCTGACGAAGATAGACCTCTAAGACGCCGCGGATTTGTTCTTTGGCTACTAATGGAGCGGCAAAATAATCAGTGAAGCTTTCTCCATCCCATAAGCTGGTCAGCCTGGTGTCTGATTCGATCGCATCGCTATTGGAAAAGTGAATGGCTTTCTCCTGGGAAATTGCCTGCCCGGCATACCCTTCACTGGCCTGTACGCGGTATTCTTCTATCTGACGTGAGCGAAAGCCAAGCCCTGCACCAAATTCCAGTAGCCCCTTTTGCGAGTTGTACAGCAAAATATCGGCGGCCTGGACGCCCAGTTGAAGCAAGACATGCTCCAGGAGGACGTTGAGCGTATTCTGCAGGTTCAGATTGGCCGTGATCGCCGCGTCAATCATGCGCAACGAATGCAGACGTTGAAGCTGGCGTTGGATGTTTTCTTCGGCGTGTTTGCGTTCGGTGACATCACGGATGATGCCCTCGTGAGCAACTAAAACCCCGTCGCTGTCAAATACGGCGACGTTGCGACCTTCCAGCCAGACAATCAGACCATCTTTGCGAGTCAGGCGAAAAACAAAAGGCTCGCCATTGGGAGTTTTGCCGCTGAAAACCTGCTGAACCAGGGGAAAATCATCCGCGTAAATGATGGAGAAGATGATGTCTTCATTACGATAAAGCTCTTCGGGCGAATAGCCCGTTACGGACTGCGCGGCCGGGCTGACGTATTCCAGTTTGAACTTTGGCTGGCTGTAGATACGGTAGATCATATCCGGCGCGTTTTCGGCCAGGCGGCGAAAACGCTCTTCGCTGGCGCGCAGGGCGGCCTGTTCGCGGAGAAGTTGGGTACGATGGTATGCATTTTCCAGCAACCCGGGCAGTCGAGACAAATATCCTGGATTTTTAACGACATAATCGCTGGCCCCCAGGCGCAGCGCCTGCGTAGCCAACTCTTCATCGCCCTGACCGGTAACGAGGATGATCGGCAGATCGATGCGGCTTATCTGGCGCAATTCTTTTAGTAAGTCGAGGGCATTGAGATCTTGTTGCTGGTAATCCAGCATCAGGGCATCGAACTCGATTGGGCCGCGCTCAGCCTGAAAAAGCTGAAACATTTCCTCGTTGGAGAAGATGGTTTGAAGGTGGATGTGAGGCGCGTGGCTGGCGAAATGGCGGCGGGTTTGTTCGATGTCGTTGGGATTATTATCCAGGTAGAGCACCCGCAATGAACGCTGCCGCCGGGCCACCTCGGCACGATAACGTTCAAAGGCATTCTCAAGGATCAACCACAGGCGATCCAAATAATTTTGCCTTTTTACCAGATAATCGTTGGCTCCAGCCTTCAGCACCGATACAGCAATTTCTTCGTCGCCCTGCCCGGTGATGACTACAACGGCCATGGGCAAATCACGCTCCCGGACGTGCGAGAGCAAGGCAAAGCCGTTGCCATCCGGCAGACGCAGGTCAGTTAACATCAGGTCATAGGGGGATGGACCTGATAAAAGTTGTAACGCCTCACTCTGTGTACGGGCAATATCCAACTCGTAATGAGGAGCGGTTTTGAGCAGCGCCCGGCGAGTCAGGTCTGCGTCGAATGGGTCGTCTTCTACGTACAGGATTCTCATAATTTTAACGAGGCGGAATATTGATTACATTCCAGTAAAGGTCAATTTGTGCAGCGACATCCAAAAACTTTTCAAAATCTACCGGTTTGACGATATATGAATTTGCACCCAACTGATAGGCTGTCTGGATATCTCGATCTTCGGCTGAAGTCGTCAGGATGATGACGGGAACCTTCTGAGCAATAGGAGATGCTTTGAACTGGTGAAGCACTTCCAGCCCGTTCACTTTGGGCAGGTTGATATCCAGCAAGATTACGACTGGCAGGGCTTCGCCCGTTTCCCAACGTTCCAGAAAGTGCAGGGCCTCTTCGCCGTCACGAGCGAGCTCGATGGGGTTGATGACTTTGCGCCTGGCAAAAGCCCGGCGAGTCAGATCGACATCCATTGGGTTGTCTTCGATTAGAAGAATGGGGCGGTGCTGTGTGCTCATTCAATTAACTCCAGATAAAAAGTAGCTCCTGCTCCGGGGATGCTTTCTGCCCATACGCGACCACCCATCCTGTTTATGACCTTGAACACCAATGCTAACCCAATTCCTGTGCCGGGGTAATCTTCTGTGCGGTGGAGGCGTTGGAAGATTTCAAAAATGCGATCATGATATTGCATGTCGAAGCCAATGCCATTATCCCTAACCCAAAGTATACAACTGTTTTCGGTTTTTCGCCCACCAATTTCTATGCGCGGTGAGGGGATATGGCGAGTAAATTTCAAGGCGTTATCGATGAGGTTGCGCAATGCCTGCCCCAGACCTTCTGGCTCTGCGGACACGGTTTCGCAGGGCAGGTTGATGGCCAGGGTGACATGGCTTTCGCGAATTTCCCCTTCGTACTCAGTGAGGATGTCTTGTAGCAGGGTGGGAAGGTGTACCGGGCCCTTGACGATGGCGCGCCGTTCCAGGCGTGAATAGGCCAGCAGATCGTTGATTAATTGGTGCATCTGGTCTGTCGCGCGCCGGATCGAGTGAATGAACATGCGCCCATCTTCATCGAGCACGCTGGCGTAGTCTTTTAGTAGCAAACTGCTATAGCCGTCGATGCCGCGCAAAGGAGCCTTCAAATCATGTGAAACTGAATAAGTGAAGGTTTCTAAATCGCGATTTTTCTCTTCCAACTCTGCGGTGCGCTGGCGGACGCGATCTTCCATCTCGACCGAGTGCCGCTGCACTTGTTCATTCAGACGCGCCTGTTGGATCGCCACAGCCAGCAACTCGGCCAGTTCGCGAGCGATATCGATCTGGTTCGCATCGAAGCCGTTAAGCTGGTCGGAGCCCAGATTCAGAGCGCCGATAACCTGTTGTCGGGCAACAAGCGGCACGTTAACTGTTGAACGCACGCCCTCTGCGGCCAGCTTGCGGCGCAAGGGCGATTTTTCGATCCAAGGGGAGAGATCATCGACGACAGAGATTTCACCATGCAGCAGTTTTTCATCCCAGTCGAATTCCTGCACAGGTATCGTCTGCTCGGAGCTTATCTGTGTTTGACCTGAATAACGGAGCGCCAGGATGTGCACCTGTTCATAGTTGTCGCTGAACAGGGTGACACTGGCGCGGTAGCAAGGGACCAGACTCTGGATATCACGCAGGGCGGCCGCAGCGATATCTTGAGGCGATTGCGCGCTCAGGATGGCATTATCGATCTTGTGCAGGATTTCCAGCCGTTCGTTATATTGCTTGAGCGCCTGTTCAGCCTTTTTCCGTTCAGTAATATCCTGGGCCGCGCCGATAATGTGAATACCGGGGCTTTGTGGATCAACCAGTTTGCCAAATACGCGCAGCCAGTGTACTTCGCCGGAACGGCTGATCACGCGCAGTTCGCCTGTCCCAGGAGCGCTTTTGCCAATTTGCTGGACGCGCTCGATGATGCGGGGCAGATCGTCTGGGTGGACCAGTTTCATCCAGGTTCCTGGAACCTTAATTTCATCCAGGGTATATCCGGTGATTTTCTGCAAAGCCCCGGCGATCCATTCGGCGGAAAGCTCGCCAACCGGGCTGATATGGAAAGCAAACGCCAGGTCAGAAGTCAATTCCGAAATGGTGCGATAACGTTCTTCGCTCTGGCGCAATGCCTCTTCGGCCTGGATGCGAGCGGTCACATCTTCAACGGTGGTAACGATGGCATCGATTTCACCTCGTTCGTTCAGCGCAGGCGCAGCGTTGATCGAGAGCAGGGCGCGGCGCCCGCCGGGCAACTGGATGGCGTGACGGATGGCCCAAACGGCCTCGCCCGAGCGCTTTACCTGTGCAAAGGGCAGGTCGTCATCATCGATGGGTTGGCCGTCATAAGAAGCGATTTGCCATTCTGGTGAATTGTAGGCGCGCTGGCCGATTTCGCTTTGGGTGATGCCTAAAACTTGTTCGGCGCGCTGGTTGGCAAAATGGATTTTTCCCTGGGGGTCAAGGAGCACAATACCCGCCGGGCTGGTTTCCATTACGCGATTTAGCAGGTCGCGCTCTTTGCGCTGTGCTTCCTCTGCTCTTTTGCGCTCGGTGATATCCAGGAAGGCGGCAGCCATTTTCCCGGGGGCGGTCTGGAAAGCCCAGACGGCATAGGCGCCCTGTATGATATTATCGCGGTAGTTGATTTGCTCGGTTTGCCAGGCTTCACCCAGGGAGCATGCCCGGCGGTAACGCTCAGGGGCTTCAGTTGCCTGAAGAGGCGGAAAAGCCTGCTCAATGGTCATGCCAATGAATTGCTGGTTGTCCACCCCCAAAATTTTATCCGCGGCGGGGTTGGCGCCGACGAAGACCAATCTACCATCAGGATACAACTGGTAAAGGTGCATGCCCATTGGCGCAGATTGAACGACATTACGGTATTTTTCTTCGCTTTCCTGCAAAACTACTTTCAGCCGGTTGCTATCCAGGATTTCACTTATATGCACCTTCGTCATAAAGAATACCGTTGCCAGGTAAACAAAGGGCAATATATAAAGGGGGGGGTGTTGAATGAAATCAGCCAGGCAATCGCTGGCCAGGCCGATGAGCGCCAGCAAACTGGCGGCTTGCAGGTATTTTGTTTGAAGTTCGGGCGCCGGCATGGGCGCTTTATTAGAGGTTAAACCGGTTTCGTCAGCGAAAAACCATCCATAGACTGCACCAAAGACGAAAAGCAAAAACCACCGCACCATCTGCCAGCTTCCGGCAGACGCGCCCGAACCAGCAATATACAGGCCAACACAGGGTATGGCGTATAAGCCGGCTGCCAGGCAAGTCAGGAAAAAACTCAGGTCGCTACGGGCCTGTCGCTGACGGTACAAGACGATATGATAGATACCCGTATATATCGTTAAACTGGCAGCAACGATTGTGGCGATCAAGGGAGCGGTCATCGATTGTCTTGGTATCGTTCAGGGTGAACGAAACTGCTGGGAGGCAAAAGACCCGTGCACCGACCACATTCTTTTGCCTCCCAGTTCCAAAAGGCGCGATGTTTAGCGAGGTGGCATGTTCAGACCACACCAATATGTCTGGATGTGGCCGACAATTTGCATGAATTGATCGAAATCTACCGGTTTAACAATATAAGAGTTGGCCCCTTCCTGATAGGCAACCTGGATATCGCTGTCTTCGGTGGAAGTCGAAAGGATGACAACCGGGATGGTGTGAAATTGAGGGTGGGTTTTGATCTGACGGAGAACTTCTAATCCATCGACCTTGGGCAGTTTGAGGTCGAGCAGAATCAGAATAGGCAAGGCGTCGTTGGGCAGTGTCTCCCAGCGCCTGAGCAAAGCCAGGGCTTCTTCACCATCTCGGGCGATATCAATTGGATTGTTGACCTTGCGCCGGGCGAAAGCACGGCGGGTCAGGTCTACATCCATGGGGTTGTCTTCAACAAGTAAAATCGGGCGGTCTGTATTATTCATAAATTTGCTCCCACACTGGTGCAGGACCGGTTTTGGGCAAAGGAGTACCTGTAGTGATTATACAATTATATCGTGAGTTAATTGCTTGCGAATTTGTTGGTATAGCAAATTGCCTCCTATAGGATAAGGTTGATCCCATGAGATCAGCGGTGTTTGGCGCGCACCAGCCAGATTACCGCGACAACGGCTACAACCAGAAAGACTACGACGAGAGGCAACCATTCTGTTACCATGCCGGCCGCGCCAGCCGGCGGCGATTCCATATTGGGGAAAAAGACGACTAAACTGGCCAGCAAGATTATGCAGGCGAAAGCCAAGCCAAGCGCCAGCGTACGCTGGCGCTGGACATTCGATCGCCTGATCAGGCGGCTTAACCAACCAGGGTGATCAGGTTCTTGTGGGGAACTTCTGGCCTGCACCTTTTGTTGCTCGAGGCGAAATTCTTTTTCCAGGCGGGAACGGATGCGTTGGGCTGTTTGCATGGTGGGCATTTCGTTTCCGAAGGTTTTCTTGATACGCAGTACAGTTTGTTCCAAAGCCCGCAGATCTGGGTCATCGGTTGCGGGAACGACGAGCTCGTCCTGATGTGCGTCCAGAACCTGATCGGTGAATGCCGCCAGTAGTTCGTCCTGTGATGGGAGGTTTTTTTCGGGACGATCAGCCATGGTAATCAGACGTAACACTCATTTGATTCTGAAGGGATGCGATCGCTCGCCGGAAAAGCGACTTGGTCGCATCCAAAGATTGGCCCTGAACTCGAGCGATCTCTTCGAACTGTAGGCCTTCGGCAAAACGCAGCAGGATGACGTCGCGGTAATGTTCAGGGAGCTGACGCAGCGCCTGGCGCAGGATGATGCGATCATCCAATTTGTCGATGTGGTCCATAACGCCCAAGATATGGTGATGCTCCGGTTCTGGGTCGGTCAGTTCATTCAAACTCGGTTCGTGTGGATGACGCCCGCGATAGTAATCGGCAACCTGGCGATTAACCAGGGTGCGCAGCCATGTGCTAAAACGCGCCTCGTAACGAAAACTTTTCAAGGATTTCACCACGGCGATGAAAACCTCCTGAGTGACGTCATCGACATCTTCTTCCGGAATGACAAACTGAACTCGTTTGTACACAATGGGCAGATATCGCTCATAAAGAGCAGTAAATGCTTCCATTGCGCCTGTCTGGGCCGCCCGGACTAAATCTTCGTCGCTAGGAAGTGGATGTCTTACAGTCATTGTTTGACGAGAGCGGCTTAAATCTTTAGTCGTTAAAAAGGGGTAAAAAGGGTTAGCCAGCGCGTTTTCGCAGGCTTTCCGCTTTTTGTTTTAAATTCCTGTAATAATCGCTGCCCATGATGAGTTCTGCTTCTTGTTTGCGCTTTACCTGGTCGATTTCGATACGCAGTTGGGTGACCTCCTGTCGCAGGTTGTCCTCGCGTTGTTTTACCAGGGAGGCCATGCGAGCAAATTGGGCAGCCAATGCCACCAGGGATGGATCACGATATGAGCCGGCGTCCAGATCGGCGCTGGACTGGTAGTTGCCTTCTGCGATACGCTGTACCCAATTACCCACCTCGCTCAAGAAGTCCGTGGTGTAACGAATGCGTTCGCTCAGACCGGCCATGACCGATCGGGCTAATTCTGGATTTTGATCCAGCAGGCGGCGGAAATCGTCGCCGCGCAAGGCGAGGATGCGGCTGGGGCTTTCGGCACGGGCGCTGACCGAGCGCGGCTGGCGATCGATGAGCGCCATCTCGCCGAGAAATTCGCCAGGCTGGAACAGGCGGATGGGTTGCCCCTCTCCCTCTGCCTCCTCAAGCGGGGTATAGATGGCGATTTCCCCTTCCTGGACGATGATCAACTCATCGCCGATGTCTCCCTGACGAAAGAGCACCTCACCAGCGGCAAGTTGGCGGGCCTGTAACGCGCTGGCCAACTCCAGCAGGGAATGTTCCGAAAGCTGGCGGAAAAGGCTAATTTCTCTCAGCGATAATGAGTTGTTCATGTCTCTCTCCAAAGAATTGAAATACGAAATTCATCATCATAAGCCCGCCAGTCGCAGGCTGGCCAACGGCGAGTCTTTGACGGTGAGCTCATCGTGGCAACATCGCGGCGGTTAAGTACTTTGGTCGCTCTTTGGATGGCTGCCCGGCCATTTGCCAGCAGGCTGGGCGGGCAATGCACAAGGGCAGCCTGGGCATTTTCCAATGCCTGGCGCGCCGCGCCAAGGTCTTGCTTTAGCCAGTGCACTTCTGCCTGATAGAAGTATGCCAGGCCGAGGGCGTTATGCTGGCTGCTGGCATTGCTCCAAATCCTGCTGGCACGCTGGTACAGCTCCAGGGCTGCATCCAGGTTCTGCCCGGCCAGGCGCTGGTTTCCCAGGCGAATGCTTGCCAGGGCAGCGCCATCTGCAAGATCAAACTGGTGGTACTCGAAAATGGCTTCCTCTGTCCGACCGGCCAGGTCGAGCAGCAGCGCCTGTAAACGCGCCTGCCAGGTATCCAGCACTGCAACGGCGCCGAGCAGTTTTTTCCCACGGTTGATCCACTTCTGCGCTTCGTCTTTGTCAGATCGCCACAACAGCCAGGCGGTAGCAGCGGCCAGGGCCGGGTCATGTGTGGCCCGGGTATTGGGGGCGATGGCGCGCAGTCGTTCCAATGCCTCGGCGGCTTTACCCTGTGTTGGCAGAGCCAACGCCAGGCGATAGATCAACCCGGCAGCCGCGCCCGGCGCACTTTGTGGAGAAGGCTGAGATTGGCCAGCGGGCAGGCCAGCCAGGGCGGTTTCATAGGCGGTGATGGCGCTCAAATAGTCGCTGCCCAACAAAGCGACGTCGCCCTGACCAGTGAGCGCCCGGCGCTTCAGCTCAAGGATTTCAGCGCCCGGGTCTTCGCTGTGCATGGCATTGCTGCTATATTCAGGGATGTTGTTCAGGTTCTGCAGGGTGCAGCGGTAGTTAGCGGTGGCTCTTTCATAAAGCCTGGCATGCCGGGTCTGTTCCCCGGCTTTCAGACGGTAGCGAGCTGCGGCCAGCCACTGCTGGGCCTGTTCATAATGGTAAGCAATTGTCTCGGCTTCCTGGGCCAGGACAGACGGAGATGTCGGTTCGGCGCCGATGTTCAGGGACGTATCGATGCGGGTCTGCAACTTGCGGCGCTCTGAAAGCGGATTGCTCAGATGATCAGCGAGACGTTGGTGCAACTCACGGCGCTTCTCATGTGGCAGGCTATTGTACAATATATCACGAACCAGGGCTTGTTGGAAGGCAAAACGCGAGGCGAGGGTATTGGCGTTACGGATCAAGCCGGCGTTTTTCAGGGCAACCAGGTGGTTACTCAGGGTTACCGGGTCGATCTCTTTGGGTAGCAGGGCCTGGATTTCGCTGGTGCTAAATTCCCCGCCGATCACTGCTGCGGCGCGGGCAACTTCACGCTGCCCTTCGGAAAGCTCCTCCAGACGGCTGAGCACCAGTTTTTGCAGGAAGTCGGACGTTTGAAGCACTTCTTTCAACTCACCGGCGTTGATCTGGTGGGTGCGCTTGAACCAGTGAGTGATCTCGCTGACCATGAAAGGATTACCCAGGCTTTGCTGGTGGATGACCTCGGCCAACTCATCTGCCAGCAGGTGGGAAACCAGGGCCTGGGTGCCGTCGATGGAAAAGGGAGTCAATTCTAGCGTTTTGCCCAGGGCTTCTGCCGGGCGGGCCGTGTTAGCGCCACTGATCTGGTCCAGCAACTGTTGGCGGCGGGCGATGCTGGCCGGCGGAACGGTCTCGCTGCGATGGGCAAGCAGGATCAATACCGGCAGGTGGGCAATGCGCGTCTCCAGGAAGCGGAGCAGGTCGAGCGAGGCGGAATCCAGCCATTGGGCGTCTTCAAAAAAGATCACCCGCGGCGATCGTTGTGCCAGGCGTTCGATCAGGGCGTAAACTGCATCGTAAAGCTGCTGGCGTTGGACGGGGCTGAGGCTGCTCTGTAACGAAGATTTGCCAGCTTCGTCTTCTTGCAAGCGCCGCTCGATCGTTTGCAGGATATCGGTGGAGGCGTTGCCTTTGCCGCGGTCGGCGCCGTACTGGCGGCGGGCAGATTTACCCCGGGCAAGGGTTTGCCAATCGCCATCCAATCGTTTTTCGCCTTCCTCGCCTGGAGCGACGTCCGCGAGCGCCAGGGCAGGCGCCTCGCCGGACGTGGGAGATGCTTCGGGTTGCAGGTCGCCGCGACGTAAGCCGATCAAGCCCCCCAGGGAGATGACGTGCGCATGATCCATGCCGATTTCGCCCATCCGGCGGCGCAGCTTGGCGCTGCGGGTTTGGGGGTTCGTGTCGATGGAGGTGATGCGGGCGAGCGAGCTGACGAGCTGGCCCCAGGCGGCGAAGGATTTTTCTGCATTGAAAGAATGCGTCAGGTTGGTATGCAGCTCTGCCCCGCGCGCAGCGGCCAGGTTGAGCAAATGGTCGGCCAGGTGGCTCTTGCCCACTCCGGCCGGACCCTGCAAGGTCAATATTGCTCCGGAACCGTCGAGGCTGGCCCGCAGGAATACCTCAGCCTGTGCCAGTTCGGCCTGACGGCCGATCAAGGGGCCGCGGCTGTGCGCCCGAGCCGCCAGGCTATTTTCCAATGGGCCCTCTACCTGATACAAGAGGATCGGCTTGCCTTTGCCTTTCACTTTGATGGCCGGGCGCGGGGTGCTGATGAACAGGTCCTGGGTTGCCTGGTAGACTTGCTGGCTGACCAGGATACGCCCCATTTCGGCGCTGCTCATCAGGCGAGCGGCGAGGTTGACTTCGTCGCCCATCACGGTGTATTCGCGGCGGGTGGTGGAACCTACCTGGCCGGCATAGGTCTGTCCAACGGTTATGCCAATGCGGTGCTGGATCAAAGGCAGGTTCCAGCCTTCGGGCAGGTGACGGGCGTATCTGCTGCGCCAACCTTGTTCCAGCGATTCCAGTTCAGCATTCATGGCCAGCGCGGCGCTGACGGCACGTTCGGTATCGTCTTCGTGCGCTACCGGCGCGCCGAACAGGATCAACATTTTCGAGCCTGTGCTGTAGGGGTCGATGCGACTGACCACGCCGCCGTAATGAGCCACGACGTTATTCATGGCGGTGAAGTAATCGTCCAGCAGGCTGGTGACACGCTGCGCGCCCTGTTCGCCCCAGGTTTCGAGCAGCACTTCAGGCCCGGTAAAGTTGCAGAATAGCACGGTGGTGGGGCGGAACTGGCTGATAAACTGGCGCTTTGCCGAAGGCGCGACCAGACGTTCGACCAGTTCTGGGGCGATATAGGGCGAGATGGCCTGTATCTGGCGCAAGACGATTTCGATTTGAGCGAGAATAGCCTGTGGGCTGGCATTCCAGGGCGCGGCGCCGCGGGCTCTGCGGGCTTCGGCGTGGATTTCGTAGCCCTCTCTTTCTTCGGAGGGGGCGCTTTTGAGCAAGTAAAAGTCATCCGCAAGCGGCACGAACCCATCCGTCCCGACCACATCAGCCGTCCCGCGGTTGAGCACAAGCTGCCCCCCGCCGGTCGTCAGCCCTTCGGCTTTCATTGTTTCGGTGATGGCTTTGCCCAGGACGATGTATTCCATCCGCCTGGCGTCGCCCACGCTGGCGGCCAGGTAATCGCCGGTAGCGACGCCGATCTTCATGCGCAAAGCGACCAATCCGGCGGGTGTTTTTACCTGGGCAAAACGTTTCATGGCTTGCAACATACGCTGCCCGACGCGCAGCGCCCGGCGGGCATGCTCGCCGTCTTCTTCCTGGTGAAAGAAGACCAGCATGGCGTCGCCGGCAAATTTGAGCAGGGTGCCATCTCCCTCGGCCAGGATGTCGAGCATGGTGGTGAAATATTCATTCATCGCCGAGGTCAAACGCTCGGCGCCTTCCTGCTTGTAGGCGGCCAATTTCTCCGACAGGGCGGTGAACCCGGATACGTCGGAGAACAACAACGAGCCGCTCATGATTTGTCCCTTCACGCGGCCAGCGTGCGCCTGGCGCATCTTCTCTTGCACCAGATGGCGGGGCAAAAAGGTGGACAGCAGATAGAGCACTGAGCGCACCCGCTCCAGGGCGTTGATCAATACGCCGCGAGGTAGATCCGGGCTGTTCAAACGCCGCCATAGATCGGGCGGGAGATAGGCCTCGAGCGAGGCAGGGATGCGCAGGCTGGCGGTTTCGGGCTGAGGGGCAGCCTCTCCCGCTGGGCTGGTTTGCAGGCTGGCAGATAATGCGGCAATGGCCGGGGCAGTTACGGTTTCGGATGCCGGCGGGGAAAGCAACGAGGTGAGAGCGGGTTTTTCTGGGGCTGAACGTCCGGCGGCTTCGTTGTCTACCTGTTCAAGGAGCGCGCCGACATCGGGCAAGCTGCGCACGCGCCGCCGAGATGAACTTTCGGACGGCAGAGGGCCCAGCGGGCGATCTGGCGAAAGGGCGCCTGCGCTATTTTGCTCGGTCATGCTTTCCTTAATCTAGTCGATCAGGGATCAGGCACTCAGGCGCTTAGGCCAGCACATCGACAGTTTTGCGTGGCCCGCAGAGCGCGAGCAGCTTTTCTTGAGCAGGTATCGACTCGAATCATTATACACCAAAAACGGCTGGCTCAATTTAGCCGGCAGCACCCTGCTAACCCGGGGAGTTGGCCCAAAACCATGACCGGGGTACTGATATCGCGTGTATAATAGGTTGGATGGAAGCGAATCGAATTGCCCCGCAACAACTCGAGCATTTTCTTGCCCTGCGGCCCAGGTTTTCGGGTGAGGCGCAGACGCCGTATAATTCACCCTTTTTGCGCCTGCTGGTGGCTGCCGACCGCGGGCAGTTGAGCCAATCCTTTACGGAGATGCAATACGATGCCGGCGAGATCGTGGTCCACGAAGGAGAAGAAGGGGACACGATGTTTTTGATCCGCTCCGGGCTGGTGGTTGTGGTCAAGGGCAACCTGGAAACACCGACTGTTTTGGATTACCGCGGCGTTGGTGAACTGGTCGGCGAGATGGCCATTCTGGAAAGCCAGCCGCGCTCGGCGACGGTGGTTGCCCTGGAGAAAACGCGCCTGATGGTAATCAACCGGCAGCGCTTCGAGCAATTGCTGAGCGAAACGCCGGGCGTGGGACGCGGAATTATGGAGATGCTCAGCGCCCGGCTGCGCAAAGCTTCGCAGGATATCAGCACAGGTGAGCTGAGTGAGAAGCGCCTGAGCCGGCAGGTTTCGGCATTGCAGAATGAAAAAGAACGCCTGGAAGAACTGCAGCAGTTGCGCCAGGAAACCACCGAACTTATCATCCACGATTTGCGCAACCCTTTGAGCGCCATCGCTGTGGCGCTCAAGATCCTGTCGATCTCCTTGCCGGAAGAGGTATTGCAGACCAACCAGGATATCCTGGATGTGGCGCAGGCCAGCACCGAGCGCATGCAGCGGCTGGTGGATTCGCTGCTGGAGGTCTCGCGGATGCAGGCCGGCGAGGTGCCTTTTGCCATGAGCACGGTCGACTTGAGGCCGTTGATCGAGGACCTGGAGCGGCGCGTGGCGATTCTGGCGCGCCCGGGCGTCGTTCTAACCAGCAAAATCCAGGCTGGTTTGCCGTGTGTGACCGCCGACCGGGATAAGATCGAGCGGGTGTTGATGAATCTGCTGGATAACGCGCTCAAATATGCCCCGGAGCGGGGGCACGTGGTGGTCGCGGCGATGTACCAGGATCACTGGGTGCAGGTGAGTGTGAGCGATGATGGGCCGGGTATTCCTCCCGACCAACGCCAGCGCGTCTTCCAGCGCTTTGCCCAACTGGATGAGCGCCGTACTACGCGGCGCGGCTTTGGCCTGGGGCTGACCTATTGCCACCTGGCGGTCGAGCGCCACGGCGGGCGCATCTGGGTGGAAGACGGCGAGAGCGGGGTGGGCAGCCGGTTTGTGTTTACGCTGCCAGTGGCGGGGACGTAGCGTTTTATCAGCAGAATGCAAGCCGCTTCCGAAGCGACCTGTCGTTTTAAAGAGTTGGAGTGTGTGATGACTTCTTTGAGTTCAACGATCCAGATCCCTGAAGACGTGATGTTCCGAGACCTGGGCGGCGAGGCGGTGATCCTCAACCTGGCCAGCGGCAAATATTATGGCCTGGACGAGGTGGGTACGCGAATGTGGGCTTTGCTGGCCGAGCACGGGCAGGTCGGGCCGGTTTACCGGGCGATGCTGCAAGAGTATGACGTAGACGAAGAGCGGCTGAGACAGGACTTGTTCGAACTGGTGGACAGGCTGGCCGCTAACGATCTGGTGAAAGTGGTGGATGTGGCATAAGCTGCGCACGGCGTTCGCTTTCTCGGCGCAGGAATGGCGGTTGTTCTGGCGAGCCTGGCTGCTGCTGCTGGCGGTCGATTGGCGCCTGCGGAGATGGCCTTTCCCGGCTTTGCAGCGCTGGGCGGCGGAGGCGCGGGGCGAGGCGAGCGGGCCTGTCACGGTGATGATCTGGCGTACCTGGCGCATGGTGGATACTGCCAGCCGGAATCATCTGTATGCGATGACCTGCCTGCGGCGGGCGCTGGTTTTGCAGCGGATGCTTGGACTGCAAGGTTGCCGTTCCGAACTGCGCATCGGGGTGCGCAAGGAAGAGGGGCGGTTGGCGGCGCACGCCTGGGTGGAGTTCGATGGAAGACCAGTGGGAGAAGCAGAGGATATCGACCGGCGTTACGAGACGCTGGATTCGAGTACCTTGTCCAATCGCCTGGTGTTTGATTGAGGATGCCATTTCAGTGGGGCGATGTGAAACCGGTTGTACCGACCGATGAACAGAAACTCGTTTCACCGCGCGCTGATGGATGACGCGCGGAAAGCTCTGATTTATAATAACGCGATCTTGAAAACTGTGGAACCTGTAACATTGTGTTGGGTATTGGCAAAGACAGGGGTTGTGGAAAGGTGTTTTTGTGATTGATTTCTTGCCGGAAGCAAATCGGTGGCCACGATATAACATACTTGGGATTACTCTTTCCAGTGATTACCCGTTTCGAAACTGGTTGCCGTCGACCCAAAGTGAATTTGACCTGATTTTCACCTGCGTCGACAGCGCTCCAATCGAATTGCCCTGGGAAGGCGCCACACCGGTTTACAAAAGCCCGAATTTCAACCAGGCAGGCGAGCACGTTTTTCGCTTCTATCGTTTTCCGGAATGTGCGATGATGCGTTACGCCGGGGTTGCGGACTTTTTCATCTATTCCAATAGGGTTATCTGCCAGCTCGCTGATCCATCTTTTCAAAGCCTGGCGGGTATCCACTTGCTGCCTGCGGTGGTTTCCTATTGGCTGGAGCAACGCGGTATACCCTGCTTCCACGCCTCCGCTGTGGCCGTTGCAGACCGGGCTTTCGTGTTTATGGCCAACAAGGGCAATGGGAAAAGCACTTTAGCGGCCGCTTTTTTGCAGAGCGGTTTTTGCCTGATCACGGACGATATTTTGCCCATCGAGCGGCGCGACTCTCAATTCTATTGCCGTCCATCCTGCCCGCAAATGCGCTTGTGGCCGGAAGAAGCCCGGCTTTTCAGCGACTGTTACGAAGATTTGGAAGAAATCAGCCCCAATTATTCAAAGCGGCGCGCCCGTATCGGCGGGAGCGCAAAAGGCCGCTTTTGCGAACGGGCCTTGCCGGTGAAAGGTATTTATATTCTGGAGCGATATGACCCGGCGGCGCGTGGGGGAGAGGTGACGGTTTCGTCTCTGCCGCCTCGAGAGGCTTTTATTCATCTCGTCCGCTTTGGATATGGAAGCTCGCTGATCGATACTGCCGAGTTGACTGCCCACCGTATGGATATGCTGGCGCAACTGGCACGCGAACTCCCGGTGCGGCGGTTGCGTTACCCTGGCGGGCTGGCTTATTTACCGGCGGTGCGGGAAGCTGTGCTGAAGGATGCCCATTGATGAGCGGTATTTGCGGCGTGGTTCATTTCGACGGCAAGCCGGTCGACCGGGAAACGATGGCGAAAATGGCACGGGCCGACGCCATTCGCGGACCGGATGGGGTGGATTATTGGGTCGAGGCAAACGCCGGGTTTGCCCACCTTGCTTTGCATACCCTGCCCGAAGCAGGGGGGATCCAACGGCCCTTTGTGGACTCGCTCAAGGGGATGGTTCTAACCGCCGACGCCCGCATCGACAACCGCGACGAGCTGGCGCGTACCCTGGCAAAGAGAGGATACCTGCCAGAACCCCAGGCCTGCGATGACGCTTTGATCCTGGCGGCTTACGAATGCTGGGGAGAGGATTGCCCCCGGTATTTGATCGGCGACTTCGCTTTTGTGATCTGGAATTTTCATCAGCGCAAGCTGTTTTGCGCGCGTGACGCGGTCGGCCTGAGAATGCTGCACTACTGCCAGGCCGGCCCAACCTGGGTGATTGCTACCAGCATCCGCGCCATTCTGGCGGCTATCCCGGCGGTCCCGCCGATGAACGAGCCGTTGATCCGCGATTTCCTGGCCGGAAATTTTAGCCGTTGGGTGGACGAGACGGCCTACCGCACCATTTTCCGGGTCCCACCTGCGCATACGCTCACGGTGCAGGATGGCGTCCCTGACCAACGAAGATACTGGTTGTTGGGGGGCGAGCGACCGGTAAGATATCAACAAGACATCGACTATATCGAGCATTTCCGCGACTTATTCCAGCAGGTGGTATTGGCGCAAACACGGTCAGAGGGTCCTCTGGCGATTATTGCCAGTGGCGGGCTGGATTCGCCGTCGATTGCCTGCACGGTAAATCATCTGATCGAACAGCAGGGCATGGACCTGCAGGCGAATCTATACTCGGGGGTGTTTGAAAGCACGCCAGCGGCAGACGAACGCGAATATATTCAAGCGGTGGCAGAACAGTGCAGGCGCTTGAAGAGCACGCTCATTCCAGGGGACGATTGTTGGGGGCTCAAAGAATTTGGCGCCGATCACGGGTATCCTTTGGATGAGCCGGATATCAGCGCCGACCGGGCGTTGTCGCTGCGATGGCTGGGGACCGCCAGGAAAGATGGGTGCCGGGTGGCCTTGTTGGGCATGGGAGCAGATGAAGTCTTATCCGCTGGCGTGTATTGTGAGATCTCCGCTTTTATGGACGTGGACTGGCAACGTGTGTTTGTCGAATTGCCCTATTTCCGTCGCCGGTCGGAACGCCCAGCCTGGAAGATATTGGGTTATAAAGGGCTGTCTCTCCTGCCGTTCGCATTGCGGAACCTGATCCAGCGATGGCGAGCCGGTTGGCCGGCCGGTTCGGCTTCTTTTCCACAGAAGAAGATGTATTGGCCAGCCCACTTGAGGAAGCGGGTCCATCAATTGGGGTATTATTATGCCGCTTCAGGGATAACTTCTGCCCGCCTGGTGTCCTATAATACGCTTGCAGCGTATACGGGGGTCGAGTTCCGCCTGCCATTTTTCGACCGGCGGCTGGTGGATTATATCCTGGGGCTGCCGCCCGATTTGTATTTCCGGGATGGTTTTAATAAATATATCCTGCGGGAGGCGATGAAGGGAATACTGCCCGAAAGGGTTCGCCAGCAAACGCATGCCACGCATTTCAGCGAGCTGACCGTGCGAGGGGTAACGGATAAAGAATTCAAACGCGTCCAGGAATTGAGCACGGACGCCCGGATTGTCGAAACCAGGCTGGCCAGCCAGGATGCGCTTTCTTTGGAGGTGGAAAAAGCCTGCCGGGAACGAGAAACTTACGCTCTGCGACCATTCATCCGTATGTTATGTGTCGAAGCATGGTTGCGGAATCAATAATAGTGTATAATTAATTTTATTTGGCAAAATAAGGAGAATTTATGAGTACAGATAAAGAAAACCTGGGTTTCATCGATCAAGAAATGCCTTCACAGCGGAAGCAATATACATCCCCGGAAATCTTTGAGTATGGGCGATTGCAGGATCTGGTCAAAGGTGACGTGGGTAAAGCGGATGATGGTTTTGGTGGATGCTTCCCTACCTAGTTAATGGCTATCTCTGGATTGGAAATCCTCAGCTTAGAGGCTGATTTTCTGAATGAATATCGCCTGAGGCTGAAGATGGGCCAACCGGCGCCAGCTATGGGTAGTTTAGCGTCGGCAATTGCCAGCAGTCGATTCTGGGAACAAGCTCCGCATAGCGCCTTGATTGTGCGCCCAATCCCTCACCCAGTATTGGGGGTCGTTGGACGCATTGATAATTCCCAAAAGGCCGGTATATTGGCGCAACTGGCCGGGTTGCGCCGGGTTTGTTCCCACATCGTTTACGTCGATTATGCGAAAGCCGAGAAGGATTGCGAGCGGTTGGCTTCCCGGATCGTCGAGCGCCTCGGCAGCGATGATTTGCGCGAGTGTTGTTTTACGGCGGTCCCCAGGGGAGGGGTGATTGTCCTGGGAATGCTGGCCTATGCCTTAGGATTGGCCCAGGAGCAACTGGAACCGCCCTTTCCTCCCGAGAAGAAGCTGGTCGTGGTCGATGATTGCGCCCTGACCGGGGCGCGTTTCCGGCGTTTTCTGCGAAAAAATGAAGGGCGACAGGTCTACTTCGCGCCGTTGTATTCACCTCCTGATCTGCGCGCGGCGATTGAAGCGGAGGAAGCCCGGGTGATTGCCTGTATCAGCGCCCACGATTTACACGATGATGCACCCGAGAACCTGGGCGATGAGTATTCGAACTGGAAGGGCAAAATCCTTGCGCAGAAAGGCGAGCAGTATTATTGGGTGGGACAGACCGAGCACATCTGCTTTGCGTGGAACGAGCCGGATCGAGTTGTGCGGCATCCGGTTACGGGGGAGTTTCTTGCAGGATGGCATGTTATCCCGCCGGAATTGTGCCTGAAAAATCGCACGTCTTTTCGGTCTTCACCGGTTTCGGTCCAGGTGCAGCCTGAAGCAAAGGGGCCTCTGAGACCTGCCGAACATGTTTTATTTGGTGAATTGGATGGGCAGGTCCTGGCCAAACATTTACTGACAGGCGAGACCTACGGTTTCAAGGATACGGCAGCCGATATGTGGCGGGCGATCGTCGAATATGGCAATCTTGAAGATGTGCAGAAATGTTTGTTGAGTAATTATGACGTAGATGCTGCTCAATTGCAGGCCGATTTACACGGCTTTGTGGAACGGCTCGTCGCTATGGATTTGCTCTGTTATGACGCCTGATTGATGGTTGGGGGAGATTGCCTGCGGGATGCAGACGGGATAGAAATTCTACGCAAGATTATACTTGACAAATTTACTCCACTTGCTTATAATCAGCGTTGTAATAGTCAAGTTTTGACTAATCAGGAATTGACTGAGATGAACGACCGTTTACTGCTCCTGGGTATCTTACGACAACAACAAATGCATGGCTACCAGTTGTACGAGATGATCGGGCGCGACCTTTCGGCGTGTACCGAGCTGAAAAAGCCTACTGCGTATTACTTGCTCGGCCGCATGGCACAGGATGGTTGGATCGAGGAGCGCCAGGAGCAGGAAGGGAATCGCCCACCGCGCAAGGTGTACCAGTTGACGGCGCAGGGCGAGGCCGCTTTTCAGGAGATGCTGCGCGAGAGCCTGTGCAGTTTCGATCCGTCCCGGTTCGGCGGTGAGGTGGGGCTGGCCTTTCTGGACGCGCTGGATGAGCAGGAGGCCAGGGTGTTGTTACTCCAACGCCGTGCCCTGGTGGCAACGACGCTGAAGGATTTGGAGGGGACGCCGCCGCATCATGGCAGCCTGCAATGGATGATCGACCACCAGACCCATCTGGTCAAAGCCGAGCTTGCCTGGTTGGATGCGGTCATTGCTCAAATGGAGATTGTCAAGCTATGAGCCAAACTTCTGTGACTGTCGCTTCCCCGGTGAGCGACGAGAAATTAGATTTCAAGAAAATCCTGCCTATTTTTGTCATCGTATTGATCGATCTGTTGGGATTGACGGTGATCATTCCGTTGATGCCGCTCTACGCGGCCAGCTTCAGCGCCACACCATTGTTGATCGGTGTGTTGGGAGCCACGTATCCGGTATTCCAGTTCATCGGCGCACCTGTCCTGGGGCGTCTTTCGGATCGCTTCGGCCGCCGGCCGATCTTGATGATCAGCCAGATGGGCACCCTGGCCGGCTTCTTGATCCTGGGCCTGGCCAATTCGATCTGGATGCTCTTCCTGTCGCGTATCATCGATGGCCTCTCCGGTGCCAACATCTCCACTGCACAGGCTGCGATCAGTGACAGCACTACCGAAAGGACCCGCACCCAGGGCCTGGGGTTGTTGGGCGCGGCGTTTGGCCTGGGCTTTGTGGTCGGGCCGATCATCGCCTTCGTCTCGTTATCTTTGAGCGGCAATGATTTTCACGTACCGGCGCTGGTGGCGGCCGGCTTTTCGCTGGTTTCCGTATTGTTGACCTGGTTCTGGTTGCCGGAAACGCTGCCTGTAGAGCGGCGCGGCGCGAAGATCAATGAAAAGACGGCTTTTTCATTCGGCGCGTTATTCAAGGCACTTGCTCATCCGCAGGTCGGGCTGTTGCTGGTGCTGGTATTTGCCCAACAGATCGCTTTTGGCGGTTTCGAGCAGTTGCTGCCCCTTTTTACGTTGAACCGCATGGGGCTGGACGCATCCGGCAATGCGGTGATCTTTGTCTTTGTGGGTATCATCGTCGTAGCCGTGCAGGGCGGGCTGATCGGTCCGTGGAGCCGCAAATATGGCGACCGCAAATTGGTTTACGCCGGGCTGGCGCTACTGGCGATTGGCCTGATCCTGACCGCCATGACCCCACAGTTGCCACCCCCCGGTTATTCGAAAGCCGAACTGCAGGCGAGTCTGTCGGCCAGCGGCGACTTCCGCACACATGA
The DNA here is from genome assembly GCA_964595435.1 of uncultured Anaerolinea sp. GTDB lineage: Bacteria > Chloroflexota > Anaerolineae > Anaerolineales > UBA4823 > RBG-16-57-11. The sequence continues at coordinate 139,045 of CAZQQJ010000013.1, forward strand.
GAATCCGACCACGCGCAACCTGGCCATCGAACTGCCCGAAGATACAAATACCGGATGGGCCGGGTTGATCGTGCTATTGATAGCGATGATCCCTGCTGCGATCGGCGGCGGTGTTCTACAGCCCAGTATCAACAGCCTGATCACTAAACGCGTCGACCCGATGGAAGTGGGCGGGATGTTAGGAATTTCGGCCGCCTTGTTGAGCGGAGCGAACGCCATTGCGCCGTTGTTGGGTGGGACTATCTACCAGGCGCTGGGCCCCGCCTGGCCATTCCTGCTGGGCGGAGTGATGTTGGCGCTGCTGATGCTTTTTGCCATACGAAGTATCCGGGCGGGACGAGAGGAAATGCAGCCAGCCGGGCTGGCCCGCGCTGGCGCAGGCCATTGAGTATCGTTTGAGGTATCCTCAGGTAATCCATTGAGCGGAGGCGGAGAGGCCGCCGCTCTTCGTGTATAATAGCGGCATGCGTTCACGTTGGGTGTTGGCGTTATGGTTATTGGGGATATTGTTCCCATTGGTGGGATTGCGCCACTTCTCAGGGATTTACCGCCGGGCCTTCGATGCGGTCTTTGGACAGGAATGGGTACACATTGTGATGCACGTTCTGCTATACGCTGGCCTGGGATTTTTATGGATGGTTGTCCTGAAACTGCCCTATCAGCGGCGCACATTCGTAATGCTGGTCGTGGCGACGCTGGGGGTGGGGGTCATCCAGGAAACGTTGCAGTGGCTGGCGGCTGGAACTCAAGCATCGTTGGCGACCATGTTGCAGTACAGCGGTTTTGATCTGCTCGTCGACCTGGCCGGAGCCAGCCTGGGGGTAATGACGGCATGGCAGAGCCGTAAATTGAGCGTTCTTGCAAGAGGCGATGAAAACATAAGGTAGCGTGGAAATGAGCTCATTCACTGCTTTGACCAGTTTTTGGGATACCATCAAAGAGGCCGATTTGCGCCCCCTGCGCCAGCAGGCGCTGCGCGGCACCCACATTGCTGTGGTGGGCGCGCCTGGTTCAGGGCGCTCGACGCTGGTGGAGCAAATGCGCCGCGATCCTTCTCGCCCGCAGATGGTTACCGAGTCACCTGCGCAGATATTAGACCTGGAAGCTGCTGGAGAAGCGGACCAGGCCGACTTGATTATCCTGTTGGTGGACAGCCGCAAGGCAGACACCGGGCGAGAGCAACAATTGGTTAAAACGTGGCGCAACTCTGGCAAGAAAGTGCTGGTGTTTGTCAATCATTTTGACCAGCCAGGTGAAACATCCAGCGTCAGCCCCTGGTCCGGAAAAGACCGGCGAGGCGTTGTCTGGGGGCCGGCAATCGACAGCCGTTTCCTGGTGGAAAAGTTTGCTCCTGCGCTGATCGATCTGGCGCCAGAACACTTGCTGGCTTTGGGGCGCTTTTTCCCTTTATTCCGCGTTCCAACGGCACATTATATGATCAGCGATACTTGTTTTTCCAACGCGGCTTATTCTTTCAGTACAGGGTTGGCGGAGATCGTGCCCGTCCTGGGCATCCCGGTTGTGATTACCGACACGGTGATTCTGACCAAGAACCAGCTCTTTCTGGTGTATAAGCTGGGTTTGATGTTGGGCTTTTCGACGGAATGGCAGGACTATATCGCTGAATTTGGCGGCGTCCTGGGCAGCGGGTTCGTCTGGCGACAGCTTGCTCGCTCGCTGATTGGCCTGGTGCCGGTGTGGGGCATCGTTCCCAAGACGGCCATTGCCTATGCTGGCACGTATGTCGTCGGTAACGTCGTCCTGCGCTGGTACCTGACCGGCAGGCACGTCTCCAGCAGCCAGATGAAATCACTGTATGCACAGGCGCTGGAGCGTGGCAAGGCCCTGGCGCGTAACCTGGCTTCCAGGCGGCCGCGCTTGCGGCTGCCACGTTTGAGCTTGCGGCTGCCGCGCCCACGCCTGCCCAGGCTGGCATTGCCGCAGCGTAAACGGCCCGCGCTGCCAGAACCACCCGCCATGCAAACCTGCCCATCTTGCGGCAAGAGCAGCGCTGCCGACGCACAATTTTGCCAGTATTGCGGGAAAACTTTACAGGTTCTGGGCGCAGCGGAAACCTAGATCTTCTCGCCGATCATCCACCAACACCCCCTCATTCTGCGTGACGCGCAGGGCGAATTTGCTGAACGTCCGCCACGACCCGCCGCGCACTTCGTGCATCAAGGGACTCTGGTATTCGGAGGCGGTCCATTCCCAGACATTACCGGTGATGTCCCATACATCGTACGGGCTGCGGCCATCCGGGTAGCGATCGATCGGCGTAGTTGCTTCTATCTTGGCATCCCAGTTATTGCAGTATTTTCCATCCAGCCAGTTTTCACCCCAGGGATAGCTGCGCCCGTCTGGGCCACGGGCAGCTTTTTCCCATTCCAGAGCCGAAGGCAGGCGACAGCCCAACCAGCGGCAGAAGGCCAGCGCGTCGTGCAGGCTGACCCCCACGACTGGGTGGCGGGCCTTGCCCAGCGGAAATTCCCTGCCTCGCCAATGATCGGGCGCGGGATGTTGAGGGTTGGCTTTCAGAAAAAGGCGATATTGCTGGTTGGTGACCGGGTATTTGGCCATCTGGTAGGTCGGCAGGAAGACCTTGTGCCGTTCTTCGCCACATTGGAATTCGCCGCTGGGGATGGTAACCCACTCCATCTGGACGGCTGTTTTGTGGGAGGGCGGGATGGCGCGTGAGGTGATCGGCCTGGAAATTGGCGTAGAGACGATGCCGCCTGGCACCTGGCTTCCTGCCGGCGAGCGCGGAGAGAAGGTATCTCCCGCGGCGGCTGCGGCGCGCAGAGCTTGCCGGAAATCGTGGATCGTGGCAAAACGGTTGTGGGCTAACACTTCCATGGCGCGCAGGATGACCTGTTCGACCGGGCCTGTGATGCGCGGGTTGTGCTGCCGCGGCGGGGGCAAGATTGTGCCTGTAACGCGGTCGATGCTTTCGGGTGGGCGTTTGGCGGTGAGCAGTGTGTACAAGGTTGCGCCCAGGGCATAAACATCGGCGCGGGGATCGGTTGTGCCCTGGCCATATTGCTCGACCGGCGAATATCCTGCGGTCACAGCTCTGGCTCCCATGGACGTCTTGCTGTCGGGCGAATACAGCTTGGCGACGCCAAAATCGACCAGCATGGCTTTGCCGCCTGGCGTCACGCGAATATTTGCCGGTTTGACATCACGGTGGATAATCGGCGGAGTCTGGGCGTGCAGGTAAGCCAACGCGTCGCAAATTTGATCGACCCAACCGAAAACCTTTTTCTCCAACAAAGGCTGGCCAGTGCGATCGATAACCTGCTGTAAATCGTATCCCTCGACAAAATCCATCACAAGGTACTGGCCTTGCGCCGGGATCACGAAATAATCGGTGACACGGGGCATGTTTGGGTGGCGCAAGTTGGCCAGCATCAAGGCCTCGAGTTCGAACTGGCGTTGGGCTTCATCCCAGTAATCCAGATTTTCCTTAATCGCACAGGTGGTTTTCAGGCTCAGATCTTCAGCGCGATAAACTGCACCGAAGCCACCCTGGCCCAGTTGCTTAAGGATTTGATAGCGGTTATTGATAACTTCACCTGGCCTGAGGGACATCACAGCCTCACAGCAATCACCCCGGCGTTGGTATGTATCGCCAGAGTATCTCTATTTTACCCTGAATTCGTCGATGAGCGGTAACCGGTGATTCTGGCGAGCCTCCTGGCTATTAATCAGTATTTATCGTCCGGAATGTTCTGCGGCTGGCTAATAAGATCATCTTGCGAGCTTCGCTGGAAATTTTTCCATACTGGCGTAAATTGTAATCAGCCTCCCCGCGTATGCGGTCGGCCAGTTCCAAACGATTTTGCGAGACCAGGATGGCAGCCGCCTGGCGGAATTTTTGCGCAGCGGCCCGGCGGTCTCCAACTTCCATCTCGGCCATCGCCATACAATTCAGGCGGTATGCCTGGGCTGTCTCGACAAAGTCCATGACATAGCAATCCAGGGGATTGGTGCCGCCTGTCTCTATGGAGAAATCGACTACCAGATCGGTTTCAACTTTCTGGGGACCCACCTGTGGAAAAGCACAGCTTGCTTCTACCTGGGCGATGCGGGCTTTGCCAGATGCACGCGGCGGCAGGACTACCTCGAGTAGAAACGCCGAGCCATTCTCTGCCAGGTCGCCCAAGGGGATAGAAACGGTCTGGCCGTGGGTTGACAGGTCGCCCAAGTTTTTAATCATCGGTAAAACCTGCCAGACCTGTCGCACCTCGACGCCACGTACCAGGTAGGTGGTGATCTGAGCCTGGCGAGCTACAACGTGCAATGAACGGAACAACTCGGAAGCAACTTCTCCGACTTCTTCCGAAGATGGGACGTAATAGGCTGCTCCACTTAAGGAATCGGGGCAGGCGTCTGAGCTATGCATGACCAGTTGCAGCAGAAAGCGTTCGTCCCAGTCATAACCGATGCCTATGCCAGTGGTTGATGATAACTGTGCTGTTGCCTGATCGCTCAAAGCCAGAAAAGCATTTTGTTCTTCTGAGGCGATGGTGCCGCCCAATATAAAGACGAGATGGGTAGCGCGACCTGCGACTTGCTCCAGGCGAGATTGCTGCAAAGCTGCATCCAGGGCACGGGCCGAGCGTTTTTCTTCGACGCTGCGAATGCCATCGACGGCTCGCTTGAGCTTTATGCCCTTGTCGATCGTTTGAGCCGGCAGCAAAACTTCACCGCTCAGGGCAATAATGGAGAGATAATCCGAGGGTTGGAGGAAGTCTATCAGGTCTCTCAGCGCCTGTTTGATCGCCGGGAGGCTATCGAGCATAGCCGGTCCGCTACGATCCAGCAGCACAACCGCATGGATCGGAAGGCAAGTAGATATCTCGGCCAGATTGGGAGAAATCTCGATCAGGATGTAGGCAAGTTGGGGTTGATTGCTGGCAGGTATACTGCCCCGATTGCAACGGGCGGCAAGATTCAGATACATTTTTACACTCGGGCAAACTGCATCGACACCTCTGACGGGCGATTGCAGTTCGCCCGCGGACTATAGAATGCGGACAACAACAACACCGATGTTATCTTCTCCACCTGCGTTGTTGGCGGCGGCTACCAGGTCATGGCAGGCCTGGAGCGGATCTTTTGCATTCTCTATCAATTCTACCAGCTTTTGCTGGCTGCGCACCATTTCCCACAATCCATCGGAGCACAACAGCAAATGATCGCCCGGGCGAATATCAATATCGAAAATATCTGGCTCGATAACCCCCTTATACCCTACATAACGATAGATGATGTTGCGCTGGGGATGGGTATAAATCTCTTCGGGCAGGATGTGGCCTTCGGCAACCAGGCTGGCCACCAGGGAGTGATCGCGCGAGATCTGGCGCAGCTCGTGATCGCGCAGCAAATAGGTGCGGCTATCTCCGGCATTGGCCACGATGACGGAATCGCCGCGTACCACTGCCATGGTCAGGGTGGTGCCTGCGTTGGCTGCATGATCTGGTTTGTGGTGGGCGTAGTCGTGTACCACGTAATTGGCTTTTTGGATGGCAGCAGAAGTAAGGCTCTGCAAGTCTACTTCCAGGGGCTTGGGCTGGATCAGGATGCCGGCGCGCACTTTTTCAATATCCTGCTCCGTCAATACAACCGTGGCGCGAGGATCTTTGGATACGAATAAATCGGCAAATTCTCGCTTGATTGCTTCGACGGCCCAATAGCTGGCATATTTTCCCCCCATGTGGCCACCCATGCCATCGCATACGATAAACAATCCTAATGGACCGTTGTTCGAGGTTGAGTAAACCTGGGCCCAGGCGCAATCCTCGTTATCTTCCCTGAGTTTTCCGGGGTCTGTCAAGGCGGCTGCTACCAGACTAATCATCCATTGCCTCACCACTTTAGAGATAGCACAAAAATTGTATCACGCCTTGCATCGATTATGCGAGAGAAGGGTTAGTGCTATAGTAAAATTTGCCTAAATTTTGGGGCAACCACCTAGCGACCCCAGCGAGGCTGCCAGTCGTCGTATTTGTTGTCGGTCAGTTGTGTTACCTGGCTGCCATCTAGCCGCATGATATAAATTTCGTGGTCGCCATCTCGTGAAGATGAAAAGGCAATCCATCGCCCATCCGGTGAAAAGGTGGGGCCAGTGTTGTTGCCGCCGTTTGTCAGGCGTGTGGTCTTTCCAGTAGCGATTTCAACAAGATAGATGTCTCGCTCTCCGCGCGGCCCGGCGTAAAACACCAGGTATTTTCCATCCGGAGACCAATCGCTACGCCCACCGATGGCCGATATACCCTGGGTCACCTGGCGCGCCTGACCGCCATCCATGCTCATTACGAAGAGCTCTACATATCCCCCGCGTGTCGAGGCAAAGGCAATCTGCTTACTATCGGGCGACCAGGTCGGGTCGATATCATCATAACGCGAGTCGGTCAGCGGTTTGGACTGAGCGCCATCGCGATCCATCAACCAGATCGAAGAACTGCCGCTTACTTTCACTGCAAAGACAACCCATTTCCCATCGGGTGAGATTTCTGGCGCGGTGAGATTGCCCAATCTCCCCGTAAGGGATTTTTCTTTGGTGCTGAACAGGCTGCGTTCGTAGATTTCGAATTGGCCGGTATGGTTGGAGACGTAAACAATCGAGTGGCCATCCGGCGAAAAAGAAGGATAATAATCGTTAGCGGCCCGGTTCGTCAGGCGCTTCTGAGCGCTGCCATCCGCTTTCATCAGGCAAAGCTGGTTGTATTGCTCGGGAGTGCAGGTGTATACAATTTCACCTTCCAGCGTTTCAGCGGATGAAGTCGGCTCGAGCGTTGCAGTAGGAGAAGGCGATAGGAGCGGAGTGGCAGAAATGGCTGTGGGGCTGTTCGTAGCCTGAAGGTTCTGCTGAGGCGTCGATGATACGAGTGAAAGTGCATCGGTTGCCGGAACAACCGACGCGGTTGCCCTACCCGGATCGGTGCCGGCAACGGCAATTGCTGGAGTAGAAGGGACAGGCGTCTTCGTTTGGGCCGGCAAGCGCTGCCAGAACAAAACGATCACCAGGACCGCGCCGGCCAGCAGGATCACGAAGGCCCACTCCAGTGCAACCAGGACAGTAAGCAAACGCCGTTTAGCGACGACCCACCTCCTCAGGGGCAAAAACGACCTCTTCTTTACCCATCAATTTCTCTTCGATCTTCTGGACAATCAGATCCAGATGAGCAGAGTATGCAACAAAATTCAAGTCGTCGGCAGGCACCGTGAGCACCGGGCACAGGCGGAAGTGGCTGGTCCACTCTTCATACAAGCCATTGAGTTGTGTCAGGTACTCGAGGGAGATTTGCCGTTCAAAGTCTCGCCCGCGCTGGCGGATGCGTTCCACCAGGGTAGGCACCGAGGCGCGTAGATAGATGACCAGGTCAGGCGGAGGGAGGAACTCGATAAGCACCTGATATAGCTCGTAGTACGAGGTGTAATCACGTTCGTCGATCAGCCCTTGCCGGTAGAGATTGTGGGCAAAGATCTCAGCGTCTTCATAAACGCTGCGATCTTGAATAGCCGAGGTGGTGTGGTCAATTAATTGCCGGTGGATATGCAGGCGGCGTGTGAGAAAGAAGATTTGCGAGTGAAAAGCCCAACTGCGCATATCTTTGTAGAAATCTACCAGGTAAGGATTCTCCCCCACCGGTTCATAGAACGGTTTCCAGCCCAGGCGCTCGGAGAGCAATGTCACCAGGGTGGATTTTCCCACGCCAATATTGCCAGCTACAGCGATGAAACGTTTCATTGATTCTTCTCCAGGTAAGCTGCCGATCGCCCACTCTCATCGTCCATGACCAGCTCCAAATGGTGCTTCGGGCGGTAACTGCTGACCGAGATCAGGCGCAAACAACATTCCCAGGCAGCCATGTCGGGCAAGAAACTTGTCAGTCGGTTGGGCGTATCGTAGAAAAAGTCGCGATTGAAAATAACGTCCGGGTCATCCAGGTAAATCGCCAGAGGGTAGATATTCGACTCGACTAAATCCTGGAAGAAATGAGTTCCGAAGGATGCTTCGGGGGCCGCGCCGATGTCTTGCCCGGTCAGCTCGATCAGGGCGCGGGCGTTATAAATGTCTCCGTAACCTATACTGATCCCCAGGTCTGGGGTCGAAGTCCCCCAACGGCCCGGACCCACACAAATGAAGGTTTCATTTTTCAAAGTGGTGTTCAAAAGGCCAATGACGCGCCCCAGTTCAGCACGGGCAGAAGATGTGGGCAAAGCGTAATAGCCTTCGTGTGGCACAAACAGTACATATCGGATATCGCTCACACGGCCTTGAGGCGCCATGCGTTGCGTGGAAAAAACGATATCCTCGTCTTTCAAATTTTGTGGCAGGCTCGCCTGGCTCTCTTTCAAATGACTTTGCGGGCGGCACTGCAACAAAGAAATTTCGATCTCTGGTTGAGGGCTGGTGGGATTGATAATGCTTGCTGTAAATTCGGTATCCACCGGAGAGCCATATTGTTCCTCAAGGATTTGCAGCATTTTGCTCAACCGTTTGGCCAGCGGTGTGCGGCGCAGCATCTCGTCGAATGTGAGCACCATTTTTTGGATATCACCTTCATTCGGCATGATGCGCAGGGGCGCCAGATAATCGCCCTGGTCGACCTGTACCAGATAGCGCAATACGGGATCGCGGGAGTACAGCACTTCTTTGACCGGTAAACTGCGCAAGGCGTTCGCTTCCAGGTCGATCAAGTCTACGTACTGCTGCGAATAGCGGCGGATGGCTTTCGCCGAAGATTCGGGATGCAACAACGGGTGGCTTAGAGCAACCAGGCGAGGATAATCGTTGCCTACCCGGTCGACGGCGCGTGTGCCCAGTCCCCAGACCAGGCGGACGAAGCCATCCTCCCGGCGAATCTGTTGCGACCAGCGGTACAGGTTGCGGCTGAAGGCCACGCCGGCCGCGTGGGGCATGAAATATTTGCCATATCGTTCGCCCTGTACGGTCTGGATGAGCAATGCCATGCGCTCATCGTAGTCTTGCAGACCCCTGGCACGGCGATATAACAGGGCGTCGGGGTTGAGCATGCTGGCGTAGATGCGGATGATCGCATTCAGCAAGTCGTGCAGGTTTTCTTCCAGGGAACCCTGGTTGGGACAGAAATAGCTCTCATATTTACCGGCGAAGGAAGTGCCAAAGTTATCTTCGAGCAGGCTGGATGAGCGCACGATGAGCGGCTGGCGGCCCACATAGTCGAGCAGGGCGCGGAATTTATCCTGAACATCGGCAGGAAACTCGCCTTTGAGAAATTCTTCCTGAATTTTTGGGTAATCGGCGCGGATTTGTTCTTCCAGTTTATATTTCTGGTCACCCCAGGGCATCAGCCCATTTAATGCCATAAAAGTATAGGTCAGATCGGCGCCCACAAAATAGGATTCGGGCAGGCGCAGGCTATCGACAATTTCGTCGTCGCCTTCTTCCATCAAAATCCGCGCTGCCAGCAGCATGCCGGCGGCCTTTCCGCCGATTTTGCCCTGCCCGATCTTGTGCGTGCGGATTTCGTTCAAATCTGAAATGGTAAACCATTCTTTGGCGATCTTCAGATAAGCAAGCTGGTCGCTGATCATGGTGCGAATCAGCACCACCTTGATCTCGCGCAGGCGCGCTTCATGTTGGGCGCGCTCGGCGGGCGGCAGCTTCTCGATGCGCATAGCCTGTTCGAAGAGCATATTCTGTGGAGCCAGCTCGGGATTGAACGAAACTTGCAGGTCGCCAGGTCCGGCGCCGCGCTCGGAGAGAGTCTCGCGCACGATTTGCTCGAACAGGTCGAACGGTAAGTTATAGGCAAAATAGAAATCAGTCAGGTGGTCGCGGATGCGCCCCAGACGCATTTCCCAGATATCGGCTGGCTCTTCGGAGAACGGGTCGTGCAACCCTTCCATCGCCTGGGAACGGATGGCTTTTTCCCGGGCTTCGGCCTCGAAAGCCTGCTGGGTGATCACACCGCGACCGAACAACTCGCGGCGCATGCGTGCCCGAATCTGAGTGCTCAGGATCGGGTATTGTGCCAGCGAGAGGTAAATCTGTAGTGTGCGATCAGAAGGAGCCGACGGCAACGTCATCAGCTACCCAGGTGCATGGGCATAATGACGTGCAAGAATTCACTGTCGCCATCTTGCCCACCCACCGGGCGCACCACGCCCGGCAGGTTATCTGCCGTGGTTTCCAGTGCCACGTTTGGCGTCCTGACTACATCCAGGACTTCGCGCAAGAAACGTACATTGAATGCGATAAGCAGCGCGGGCCCTTCAATACTGGCGTCCACCACATTCTGGTTGTAGCCGGTTTCTTCAGATTGGCCGGATATTTCGACCGTACCCGGTTGTAACTCACCTCCCGGGGTGATGTTCAACCGGGCGATATGTGAGCCTTCTCGGGCGAAAATTTCCGCCTGTTTGCAAGCCTTCAAGAAAGCCGAGGTAGATAGGATGGCGCGCGTTTCGCACCGTCGAGGAATGATCTGCTCGTAATCCGGGAATGTGCCTTCGATGAGCTGCGAGACCATTTCGACATCGCCTACGCGGAAGATCACCTGACCCCGCCCGGGCGGCAAAACCATCTTCAAGTTCTTGTCGCCGTCTCCGGCGATGCGCGCCAGTTCACTCAGGGCACGGGCAGGGATAACTGCACTGACCGGGCGTTCCACGGGCGACGAGAGGCTCTCCTTGCGAACGGAAAGACGGAATCCATCGGCCGCGGCCATAACGATTTGATCATTCTTCAATGAAAGTAGAACGCCGGTAAGGATTGGGCGGGCGTCATCTGCCGATGCGGCGAAGACGACCTGTTGAATCATCTCCTTGAAATCGGCGACGTTCAGCTCCAGTCCCTTTGAAAAGTCGGCCACCGGCATGGGAGGAAATTCCTGGGCATCGATACATTTCAAATCTGTGTTGGAGGCACCGCAACGTACGTTCAGGGTCTGGGTGCGCACTGTGAGCGACATGTCTACCTGATTGCTTGCCGGCAGAGTGCTCACCAGATCGGCAAAGGTGCGCGCCGGGACGGTTGTGGAACCTTCTTCCTGGATTTTTGCGCCAATCCAACAGGTGATGCCTAATTCCAGGTTGGTCGCCGAGAGGCGCAGGCGTCCCTCATCGCTGGCGATCAGTACATTTGCCAGAACAGGTAAAGTGCTGCGCGGTGAAACGGCGCGCGAAACAATACTCAGACCACGGGCCAGGTTTTCTTGCAAGACGGATACTCTCATATTGGCAATCCTCTCCTCACGTCGGGTTCTTTAGAGTATACAACGATCCGGCGCATTTTGCCAGACCTGGATAAATCCTGAATCATCCTTGATTTCTGCACAATTTCTCCATAACTGGTTGGTATGCTCAATGACAGTACTCGAATCTACCAACTGACGATCAGGAGCCAGACTATGCGAATCAAGAAACGATCATTCAAAAATCTTTTGCTCATTGCAATTCTCGTGACCCTGGGAACGCTTACTGTAGTTTATCTGATGTCGCGCCAGCAGCAGGCCAACGCACAAAGTATTGGCGAAACCGGGGTTGTGCAACAAATTACCAGGGCAAAGAGTGTGGAGACCAACGGAAGCATTGAGCCGCTTCAATCTGCGGATGTTTATTGGAAGACTACCGGCACTGTGGTTGGGGTAAATGTCGAGGAGGGTAGTCGTGTGAAGGCGGGCGACGTCCTGATGATACTCGACCCAGCCAGCGTCCCGGGAAACGTAGCCTCGGCCCAGGTTGACCTGGCCAACGCACACAAAAACCTGGACGATCTGTATGCTAACGCGGATACCACCCGAGTACAGGCGCAGCAATCGATCGCCAATTACGCTAAGGCAGTACGCGACGCGCAATACCAATTGGAAAATTATACAGCACCTGCCGACCAGGCGAAACTGCCCCCAATGGACGCGATGGATCAAATGAAGGCAAAGCTTGACCAGGCCTGGAGGAATTTCGAACCCTATATGTATTATCCTGAATCTGATCCGACGCGGGAGGATTTAAAGGATGAACTCGACCAGGCGCAGAGCGATTATGATGCAGCAGTCAAACGGGTGCAGTATATCAACCAGTTGGAGGTCGCTGAAGCAAACCTGGAAAAGGCCCGGCAGGACTATGAAAAATGGCGCAAGGGGCCCGATCCAGAAGAGGTGGCTATTGTAGAGGCGCGCATTGCAGCCGCCGAAGCCACGCTGCGCCAGTTGCAAATTATTGCACCCTTCGATGGAGAAGTATTGGCGGTGAACTACAAAGCCGGCGATGTTGTCATATCCAACCTGGCCGCGGTTTCGATGGCGGATCGCTCCGAGTTGTATGTTGAAGTCAAAGTGGACGAGGCGGATTTTTCCGGGATCAAAACCGGCGACCCGGCAACCGTGACTCTGGACGCGCTTCCCGATGTCACCCTGAATGGACAGGTGACTTTCATCAACCTGATGGGACAGGTCGAGCAAGGCATCGTGAAATATGTAGTGCATATAGCACTGGATAGCGCCGGCGCAGAGGTCCTTATCCCCTTGGGTGCAACCGCCAATGTCACCATCCAGAGTGGCGAGCCAAAGCAAGCGCTGGCAGTACCCATCAGCGCCATCCAAAACGATTCTCAGGGTGAGTACGTAACTTGCCTGAACCCGGATGGCAGCACCCGGCGGGTGGATATTCTCAGCGGCGATCTCGAAGGCGATCTGGCGATTGTCGCCGGGGACTTGCAGGTTGGCGATCAACTTCTACTGGCGCAAGGTACCAACCAGACCATGCCTGGCAGCGGCATGTTCGGCGGAGGAAAGTGATGCTTGCTATCGAAGACTTAACCAAAATCTACCCACTGGGTGATAACGAAGTGCGCGCCCTGGATGGCGTCAGCTTGCGCATCGAACGTGGAGAGATGGCTGCCATCATGGGGCCATCGGGATCGGGCAAGAGCACATTGATGGCCATTCTGGGCTGCCTGGACGTGCCCACCAGCGGCACCTATCAATTGGATGGAGTAGAAGTGGAAGCATTGGACGACAACGAGCTGGCGCAAATTCGCAGCCGCAAGATCGGGTTTGTCTTTCAACAGTTCAACCTGCTGCCGCGCACCAGCGCCCTGGAGAACGTAATGTTGCCGCTGTTATACGATGGGGTCCGGGGGCGGGCGCGCACCGAGAAAGCCAAGGCCGCCCTGGAAAAGGTGGGGTTGGCCGATCGTATGGGGCACCGGCCCAACCAACTCTCCGGTGGTCAGCAACAGCGTGTGGCGATCGCCCGCGCCCTGGTCAACGAGCCCGCCATCCTCCTGGCCGACGAGCCAACCGGCGCTCTGGATAGCAAAACCGGCGCAGAGATTATCGCCTTGTTCCAGCGCCTGCATCAGGAGAGTGGCCAGACCGTGATCTTTGTCACCCACGACCCATTTATCGCTCGCCATACTCCGCGGATCATTCGCCTGGCGGATGGCAAAATCGTCGGAGATGAACAAAATCAGCGTATCCTGGAGGCGGGAGCGCCGCGACCAGAAGATATGGCCTAGGAGGACACACCATGGACTTGTTTGAAAATGTTCGTATCGCTTTGCGCGCCCTGGTTTCCAATAAGCTGCGTTCGGCGCTGACCATGTTGGGCATTGTCATTGGGGTTGGCGCGGTGGTCGCCCTGCTGGCAATCGGGGAAGGTGCTACTACCAGCATAACCAGCCAGGTGGAAGGCCTGGGCTCGAACATGATCACGATCCTGCCCACGCGTGAACTGCGCGGGATGATAGGCGCACCAACGACGCGGTTGTATTATACAGATTATGAAGCGATTGCAGATCATAGCCAGAACATAGCCCAAATTGCCCCGGTCTGCCAGTCGTCGGAGCCGGTGAAATATGGGAGTAAGAACGCTACTTACACTGTAATTGGGACGACTCCAGATTTTGCTGATGTGCGCGCCTATAAGGTTGCGCAGGGTCGTTTCATTAGCGAGAATGATAACGCTTCTCAGGAGCGGGTGGTCGTACTGGGCGCCCAGACAGCCCAGGACTTGTTTGGCAACCTCGATCCTTTAGGGCGAAAAATCAAGATCGATGGCGTTCAATTCGATGTGGTCGGGGTGTTGGAAGCCAAGGGATCCGGTGGATTTGGCAGCAGCGATGATGTAATCATTGTTCCGCTCGATACCGGCTATGCCAAATTGTTTGGCTCTGCTGCCATCGCGGATGGCAAGCGGTTGATTTCCAGTCTATACCTCTCTGCTGCCAACCCGGAAGTTGTGAACGATGTCATCGCTCGTACGGAGTATATCCTGCGCAAGCAGCACGGTCTCACACCGACGGAGGACGCTGATTTTTCAGTGATGAGCCAGAACCAGTTCCTGGACACTCTGACACAAATCACGGATACCCTGACTATTTTCCTGGGAGCAATTGCTGCGATTTCTCTATTGGTAGGAGGTATTGGTATTATGAACATCATGTTGGTCTCGGTGACGGAACGCACGCGGGAAATCGGCTTGCGTAAGGCCGTTGGCGCCCGGCGCAATACCATCTTGATGCAATTTCTGGTCGAGACGATAACACTGAGCACCCTCGGCGGCTTGCTCGGCATCTCGCTGGGGGCGGGGGTGGCCTGGTTCTTTACTTTTACCGGGATGATCACAGCCGAAATTACGGTCGACTCGATCTTGATGGCATTCTTTTTTGCCGTTGCAGTCGGGGTGTTTTTCGGCCTCTACCCGGCCTCGCGAGCAGCCGCTTTGCGGCCCATCGAAGCGCTGCGCTATGAATAGGCAAGGGGCAAAAGTACGATGAAAAAATTACTGCTATGGACTGCCATCCTGACAATCTTGTTGACAGGAGCGAAGAAATCACCCACTGAGACTGTTCGATTGAATATCATCAACAAATCGAACTTCGAGATCGCTATCCAGCTCAAAGCTAAGAGCCAGGAATGTGTCAACCAATGCGGCAGCAGCGAAGGTAACTTCTACTATCTGCGTGTGCCAACGGGAGGCAGGCAAACGCCGGCAGCGAAAACATTTGAAATTGAGAAGAACACTTACACGATGCAGCTATTCTACCTGGAGACCTATGATCCGGTATACGGCTATCAATGTGGGAGTGCTCAGCCAAATGCTCTGGTGGCCGGGCGTAATCTGCGCCTGGTTGTTCTGCCTTGCGGCGAGCAGCCCGGAAACGTGGGCGAGCCTGGTTTGCGAAAGTATCTGCCAACCACTGTCAAGTCGAAGCTCTTCTTTGATCAGTACTGGCTGACCCGCTTGATCTACTGAGTATCTCAATTGACTGATTGGCATCAATTATGTAATAATGAGCATGCTATGGCGAAAAAAATCCTGGTGATCGACGATGAACAGAAGATCGTTGAATTGTGCGGCGATTATCTCAAAGCGTCAGGTTTTGACATTGTTGCAGCATATGACGGCCCGCGCGGGTTGGTTGCTGCGCTCAGCGAGCGCCCTGACTTGATCGTGCTCGATCTGATGCTGCCGGGAATGGATGGGCTGGATGTGTGCCGGGAACTGCGCCGGGTGGAAATTGCCCGCGGTGAGAGCAGCACACCGATCATCATGCTCACGGCCCGGGTGGAAGAGGCGGACAAATTGATCGGTCTGGAATTGGGCGCAGACGATTACCTGACCAAGCCATTCAGCCCGCGCGAACTGGTGGCCCGGGTACGCACGGTGCTGCGGCGGGCGGCTGGCAACTTGCCCGCTGAACTGATCCGGGCGGGGGACATGACCCTGGACCGGGGTCGCTATCTAGCCATCTTCCCGGACCGCGAAGTGGCGTTGACCCCTACTGAGTTCGAGATCATGGCGACCCTGGCCAGCCAACCCGGACGCATCTTTTCGCGAGCCCAGTTGCTCAGCGCGGTACGCGGGGTGTCTTTCGAGAGCTACGAACGCGCCATCGACTCGCACATTCGCAATCTGCGCCGCAAGATCGAGCCGATGGAGAGCGAGCCGCGCCATATCCTGACAGTGCATGGCGTGGGCTATAAATTCGAGGCTTGAACGCATGGCGCATCTTCAGTCTCCCCAGGAATCGAGACGTGCTATCCGTAGACGGCTGCAAATTTTGCTGGCGAGGGCCTTCGCGACGGTCTTTTTACTGACTCTGCTGTTGATGATGGCCTCTGTATTTGTCGTTATCAGCACGTCTTCGGTTTGGAACCCCTTCTTGCCCTCCCCTGTTGCCCTGGCGCTTGAAGATTATTACCGGATACACGGAAGTTGGGATGGCATCCAATCTTTACAGGATTCCGGCTTTGATACGGTATCGTCTTTTTGGAAAAATGCGGTTCTGTTGGATCAAGCTGGCAGAATTGTGCTGGACCGCGGACGGGTCGATACGGAGCAGATAGGCGCTGTCTACAACTGGCGGCCAGGCGAGTTCAAGATGGAGTTAAGAGCGCGTGGGGAGCAGGTGGGTACATTGGTATTGGAATTGGGAGCATTGACACACCCCTGGCGTCTCTTCCTGCGCATGCTGACCCCTGTGGGCTTCGTGGCGCTGTTGCTCGGCGTTCTGACCTTGTTCATCGGGCTTTTGTTGATGCGCCGGGTCGTAGACCCACTGGCCGATGTTATCGCTACGGCGCAATCGGTGGCTGATGGTGATCTCTCGGCCCGGGTGCCATTGCGCGGGCCCAACGATGACCTGCGCGCTCTGAGCGACCATTTCAACCACATGGCCGCTGAACTGGAGCGCAGCAACCGCGAGAGGCGTAACTTCCTGGCTGATATTACCCATGAACTGCGCACACCGCTGACTGTGTTGCGCGGCCGGCTGGAGGGCATCCTGGATGGCGTATACGCTGCAGACCAGGCGCACATCGCGCCAGCACTGGAAGAGGCATATCTGCTCGAACGACTGGTGGACGATCTGCGGTTGTTGACCCTGGCAGAAACCCATCAACTGCATTACGATTTGCGCAGCCTGAACCTGGGGGAACTCGTTGAAAAGGTCGTGGGTCTGTTCGAGGCCCAGGCTGGCGAGAAGTCCATCCAGTTGGTTGAGGATATCCAGGCCGGGTTGCCGCATGTCTATGCTGACCCGCAGCGTGTCGAACAGGTGATTGGCAATCTGCTGGAGAATGCGCTACGCTATACGCCAGCCGGAAGTGTGGTAGAAGTGCGAGCGCGCGAAGTGACAGAAGGGGTGGAACTGGCCGTGGCCGACAACGGTCCGGGTGTGTTGCCAGGCGACCTGCCGCACATTTTCGACCGGTTTTGGCGCAGCGAAAAATCCCGCTCCCGGGCAACCGGGGGAGCGGGATTGGGTCTGGCAATTGCCCGGCAGTTGATCGATGCGCAGGGCGGCACAATTACGGCGCGCAACCTGACGCAGGGCGGGCTGCAAGTAAGTTTTGTTTTGCCCGCGCTACCTCCAGGGACAGATAACGCAGGCAAACCCCAGTAGATTTTTAGATCCAGCCGCGCAGTTCCATGGCGGTGACCACGCGCTTGATGGCGACCATGTACGCTGCGTCACGCATGAAGACCTTCTCGCCTTCGGACATTTCCAGGACGCTGTTGAATGCCTGGGTCATTTTGGTATCCAGGCGCTGTAAGGTCTCTTCTTTGGTCCAGTAATAATTCATGTCATTCTGCACGCTCTCGAAGTAAGAGACGGTCACGCCACCCGCGTTGCACAGGAAATCGGGGATGACGAATACGCCGTTCTGCTTGAAGACCTCATCTGCTTCGGGGGTGGTGGGTCCATTGGCGCCCTCCGCCACGATACGCACACGGTCGCTGACCCGCTTGACCGACTCTGCGTTGACCTGCCCTTCCAGCGCGCCGGGGATGAGTACGTCTACGTCTTTGGAAATCCAGGCGTCCGCTTCTTCGATTACGTAACCAGCCTTGCTGGCTTTGCTCTTGTCGATGGTGCCATACTGGTCGGTGATGGATTTCAGGAAGCGCGCATCCACGCCCGCTTCGCGGGTAACGGTGTAGGGCTTGCGATCATCGCGGTCCCAGTAAGAAACACATACGACCTTGCCGCCGAGCATCTCGGTGAAACCGATTGCGGCATATTGCGATACGTTGCCAAAGCCCTGGATGGCGGCGGCTGATTTGGTCGGGTCGAGCTTGATGTGTTTCATCGCCTCGCGCACGGTGTAGATCACGCCGAAGCCAGTCGCCTCGGTGCGGCCCAGCGAACCGCCGCCGCCAACCGGCTTGCCGGTGATGACGCCGGGGGTGAACTGGCCGACCAACTTGGAATATTCATCCATCATCCAGCCCATCATCTGGGGGGTAGTACCGACATCCGGGGCAGGGACATCCTGGCGCGGGCCGATGTTGCGCCACATCTGGTCTACCCAGCCGCGGCACAGGCGCTCTTTCTCGTGTACGGTCAGCGTGGCCGGGTCTACCGGTACGCCACCTTTACCACCGCCCAGGGGAATGTCTGCCACTGCAGTTTTCCAGGTCATCCACATGGCCAGGGCGCGGACTGTGTCAAGGGTTTCGGAGGGGTGGAAGCGGATGCCACCTTTGTTGGGGCCGCGCGCGTCGTTGTGTTGCACCCGATAGCCAAAGAACAGGCGAATCGAGCCATCATCCATGCGCACGGGGATCTCGAACTTGAACTCACGCGCCGGCCAGCGCAGGATTTCGGCCACCTGTGGATCGAGGTTTAGTTGCCCAGCAACGTGATCGAATTGTCTCTGAGCCATCTGAAATGCATTGATTAAGTCTGTCATTCTAAATCTCCTTTTTTCGTTTTGAATTGGCCTGCAAGGAGGCCGGACAGAATAATATAGAAATAATAGCGGACACCACGGTCTGGTGCCCGCTTGCATTCAAGGTCCTATGGTTTCCAGGAAGCTCATTGTGAGTCACCTGCTTCACTACTAAGGTTAGCAGATGTCTGATAAGCCGTCAAGGGAAATGCTGCATGTTATCGATATGACTTTGTTCACTTCATCAGCGTTTCTGCGCGGCAAGTTGCCTGTCTAACTCGCTTTGCAGCACCTGGGGATTTGCCTGCCCGCGAGCGGCGCGCATGACCTGGCCAAAAAGCCATTTGGCCAGGGTTTCTTTGCCACTCAGATAGGCGTTTACCTGTTCGCGGTTTTCCTGCAAGACGCGCTGCACCAGTTCGGCAATTTGACCCTCGTCTGAAATCTGCCGCAGGCCACGCTCGGCGACAACTTGCTGCGCCGTTTTACCGGTGGTGAACATTTCGGCAAGCACTGTTTTGGCCGTGTTCTGATTGATCTCGCCATGCAGCAACATAGCGATCAAGTCTGCCAATGCCTGAGGCGACACGCGCCCGGCTTCGATGTCGAGGCCGGCCTGGTTGAGCAGACCGAACAGATCGCCTGTGATCCAGTTGGCGACCACTTTCGGCGGCGCGTCCCTGGCAGCCTGCGCTGTTTGTTCAAAATATTCGGCAACCGCCGGTTCGACCGTCAACACGCCGGCGTCATAAGCGCTCAGGCCATATTGCGATTGAAAACGGCTCAAGCGGGCCTGGGGTAACTCTGGCAGCCCGGCGCGCACCTGTTCCAGCCAGGCGTCTTCGATCACCAGCGGCGGCAGATCGGGCTCTGGAAAATAGCGGTAATCCTCGGCCTCTTCTTTTGTGCGCTGCAAGAATGTCACCCCGCGGCTTTCGTCCCAGCCGCGCGTCTCCTGGATAACCTGTTTGCCCCGTTCGATCAACTCGCTCTGGCGCTGGATTTCATAGGCGGCGGAACGCTCCAGGGCGCGGAAACTGTTCAGATTCTTGATCTCAGTGCGCGTGCCAAATTGGGTACTGCCCGCTGGCCGGACGGACACGTTCGGCTCCACGCGCATGACGCCTTTCTGCATGTCGCCGGAATTGACCCCCACGTAGCGCAGGATCGAGCGCAGCGCGGTGGCATAGGCGCGCACTTCTTCGGCAGAGTGCAGGTCTGGCTCGGAGACGATCTCCAGGAGGGGTACGCCCGCCCGGTTCAGGTCGACCAGCGAATGGGCATCCCGTCCTGATCCGGTGTGGGTGAGCTTACCGGTGTCTTCTTCCAGGTGCACGCGGCGGATGCGAATGACGCGCTCGCCCTGGGAAGTCTGGATGCGCAGGCGGCCGTTACGCGCCAGGGGTTCTTCGTATTGCGAGATCTGGTAACCTTTGGGGAGGTCGGGGTAGAAATAGTTCTTACGGGCGAAGATGCTGGTCGGGTTGATCTCGCATTCCAGCGCCAGCGCCACACGCAGGCCGTATTCAACTGCTCGCTGGTTGATCACTGGCAACACGCCGGGCATTCCTGCGCAAACCGGGCATACTGCGATATTCGGTTCGGCCTGGGTAGAATCGACTACCGGGCAGGCGCAGAACATTTTCGACTGCGTTTGCAGCTCGGCGTGCACCTCTAAGCCAATGACGGGTTCGAATTCCATAAAGTTGCGCCTTTACGGGGTGCGCAACCAGCAGAGCCGGTTATGCACCCCATAAGATACTAGCCATGCCGTTGCATGAAGCGCTCGATGCGATGCAAGGCTTCTTCGATTTTCTCGTAAGCAGTGGCGTATGAACAGCGGATGAAGCCTTCACCGCCCGCGCCAAACGCCGTACCGGGCACAGCCGCCACTCGTTCTTCTTCGAGCAGTTTCTGGGAGAAAGTCTCGTCATCCATACCCGTCACGGCGATATTTGGAAAGGCATAGAACGCCCCGCGCGGCTCGAAAGTAGGCAGCCCCAGGCGGTTCATACCGCTGACGATCAATTTGCGCCGCCGGTCGTATTCAGCGATCATTTCCTGGACGTATGGTTCTCCCTGGCGCAGAGCAACCAGCGCAGCAGCCTGGGCGGTGGTGGGGGCGGACATGATGGTGTACTGGTGGACGCGCAGCAGGCCCGTCAACATGGCCGGCGGGGCGGCGGCATAGCCGATGCGCCAGCCGGTCATGGCATAATCTTTGGAGAAGCCGCCCAGGGTGATGGTGCGCTCTTTGGCCCCCGGCAGGGAGGCAAAACAGACGTGCGGCAATCCGTACACCAGGCGGTCGTAGATTTCATCCGAGATGACGACCAGGTTATGCTTCTCCGCCAGGCGCAGCACCTCCAAGAGCGTCTCGCGCGAAGCGACTGCGCCGGTAGGATTGTTGGGGTAGCCGATCAGGATGGCTTTGGTGCGCGGGGTCACCGCGGCGGCGAGCGCTTCCAGGTTGGGTTGGAAGTTGTCTTCCACCCGGCTGGGGATTTCGACTGCCACACCGCCGGCCAGGATCACCTCGCTCTGGTAGGCGACGAAACACGGCGTGGGGATGAGCACTTCGTCCCCCGGGTTCAGGATGGCGATCAACGCCAGGTAAAGCGCCTCCGAAACTCCCACGGTGACGACCATTTCGGTCACCGGGTCGTAGGAAACGCCGTACAGCCTGGCCATGTTCTGGGCCAGTTCCTGGCGCAGCTCGATCAAACCGGAGTTGCTGGTGTAGTGCGTTTCGCCCTTCTGCAGCGACTCGATGCCCGCCTGCAAGATCGGCGCGGGCGTGGTGAAATCTGGCTCGCCGATCCCCAGCGAGATGACGTCTTTCATCGTAGCGACGATGTCGAAAAATTTGCGAATTCCGGATGGTTTTAAAGTGGCTACCCGGTCAGCGAGATAGCTTTGGGTCATGGTTGCTCCTTATTTAGGTGATGAGTGATCGGTTACTGCGTAAGCGGATTATCTCGAGGCGACATCCCAGGTATCGTTGTGTTCGTCGTAGAATAAAGCAAAAACCTGGTCCTGGGGTGTGCGCACGAGAAAATGCTTGCCTTGCGGCGTGCGCCAACTGGATAGGATGGCGGCAACTTCCAGGCGCTGGTCTTGCCAGTAGAAGGCCCGAGGGCGTTCGGCATAAGTCTGGTCCGAGTGGCATTCCACACGATCGGTCATAAAGTTGCTTTTGCAGGAGTGCCACTTCCGGGCGCTCCGCGGTCAGAGGGTCACCTCGGTATTATCGCCGGCGTTGACGATGCCGGCCCTCCGGCGAAGGATCGCCCGCCGGCCAACCAGCGACGATTCCAGAATGACGCCGGCGACTTTCGCCTCATCTTCCAGGATCGAATTCTGAATAATACTATGTTCGATGTGGCAATCGGCGCCCAACGAGACGTCCGGCCCAATAATCGAACCTACCACGACAGCGGTGGGGTGGATAAATACGGGAGGAAAGATGACCGAGTTTCTGTTGCAGGCAACTTGCTCGCTATTGTCTTGCCCGTTGGCTAAAAGATAGCGATTGGTTTCTAACAACGCTTCCGGCGTGCCTGCATCCAACCATACATCGACCTGTTGCGTACGCATTTTTAGCCCGCGCTCGAGCATGATGTTGATGGCATCGACCAGGTAGTATTCACCTTTCAAGTGCACGTTACGCGCCATTTGCTCGTCAATAGCAGACAGCAGATCATGCCCGTCTTTGAAATAATATGCACCGACCAAAGCCAGGTTGTTGGACATCTCCTGAGGTTTTTCCACCAGCCGCCTCACCCTGCCATCGGCGCCCAACTCGGCTACACCGAAGCGTCGCGGATCAGGTACGGGCTGCACCCAGGTCACAGCATCCATTTCTTCGTTTGCCAAAAACGACAGGTCGGATTGCATCAGCGTGTCGGCAAAAACGATCATCATCGGCCCGTCCAGGTATGCCTCGGCCAGCTTGATGGCGTGTGACTGGCCGCGCGGGTTTTCTTGCAAGACGAAGTGGGCCGTCAGGCCGGGATAGTGCGTACGGATATGGTCTGCGATCTGCTCGCCCAGGTAGCCGACGATGGCGACCAGTTCAATATTTTGGGGATCAGGGAGGGATGCAAAGCTGTTGAGCAGATGATCCAGCACAGTTTTTCCGGCCACGCTGATCAATTGCTTGGGTTTGCTCCAGGTTTGTGGGCGTAAGCGAGTGCCCAGGCCGGCCATGGGAATGACGATTTTAAGCTTGGGTTGGGTCATGAAATTTTCCTCTAGCTATGTCCTAACACAGAATGAGGCTGATAACGTTCTTCCAGGAATTTTATCTCATCTTGAGAAAAGTGGACTTGCAAAGCAGCCACGGCTTCTTCCAGGTGGTTCATCTTGCTGGCGCCGATGATCGGCGCGGTTACATCCGGTTTGTGCAACAGCCAGGCCAGGGCGATCTGGGCCATCGAAACGCCGCGCTGCTTCGCCAGCGCGGCTACCCGCTCGACGATTTCGAAGTCGGTCTCCTGGAAATACATGCTTTGGGCGAAA
Organism: uncultured Anaerolinea sp.; assembly: GCA_964595435.1. Lineage (GTDB taxonomy): Bacteria > Chloroflexota > Anaerolineae > Anaerolineales > UBA4823 > RBG-16-57-11. Next base: position 162,237 of record CAZQQJ010000013.1, read on the forward strand.
TCGTCGCTTTTGGCGCGCCGGGTACCGCCATAATCTTGCCGCTGGCGGCTGCCGGTCAGGAAACCGCGCGCCAGCGGGCTCCACGGGATCACCCCAATCCCCTCGGCGTGGCACAGCGGCAGCATTTCTCGCTCTTCTTCACGGTAGACCAGGTTGTAATGGTTTTGCATGGTGACGAAGCGCGTCCAGCCACGCCGGTCAGCCAGGCAGAGCGCCCGGGCGAATTGCCAGGCGTACATGCTCGAGGCGCCGATGTAGCGCGCTTTGCCGGCCTTGACTACGTCGTGTAGCGCCTCCAACGTTTCCTCGAGCGGAGTTTGCGGGTCATAGCGATGGATCTGGTACAAGTCCACGTAATCTGTACCCAGGCGGCGCAACGAGTCGTCGATGGAGCGAAGGATATGCAGGCGTGACAGGCCACGCTGATTGGGGCTGGGGCCCATTGGGAAGAAAACTTTGGTGGCGATCACGACTTCTTCGCGGCGCGTATACTCACGAATGGCGCGCCCGGTGATCTCTTCGCTCAGACCCGCCGAATACATATCTGCGGTGTCGAAGAAGTTGACGCCCAACTCGATGGCGCGCCGGTAGAATGGGGTGCTTTCCGCTTCATCCAGCACCCAATCGCGCCACTGCGACGAACCATAGGTCATCGTGCCCAGGCAAATGCGTGAAACTTTCAGGCCAGTGCGTCCCAGATTTATATATTCCATACGATTATCCTTCCAGTTCCAAACGGGAAATTGTACCTTCGATCAAGTTTACGGCTTCACCCAGAGTCTGGGCGTCGAAGGCAAATTTTGCCCCGGCGGCTTGGTAGAGTGCTGGAAGCGGTTCGGTTCCACCCAGGGCGAGCGCGTGGTGGTATTGCGCCAACGCCTGGGATGGGTCGCGCAAGGCGTTGCGCCACACCTGTACCGCGCCTAACTGGGCCACGCCGTATTCGACATAGTAGAGCGGGTAGCGATGGATATGTTGCTTGCGCTGCCAGCCCGTCATGGCGATCTCATCCAGCCCGCTCCAATCTACGCCGGGCATGAAACGCTGCCACAATTCCAGCCACCTGGCATCGCATTGGGCCGGGTCAGCGCCTTCCGGGTGAGTATAAACCCAATGTTGGAAAGCATCTACCACGGCCATGTAGGGCCAAAAGGCTAGGATGTGCTCCAGGTGAGCAATGCGGAAACGGCGCGCGTCGCCCGGGGCGTAGAAACCGTCCGGTTGGATATCCAGGTAGGGCGAAGCCAGCAGTTCCATGGCCATGGAGGCCACCTCGGCAAATTCCAGCCCGGGGAGGCATTGCTGGGCATAAGGCAGGCGCAAGCGCTTGTAATTGTGGAAGGCGTGCCCTGACTCGTGCAGGATGGTGCGCACGTCGCTGGACAGGCCGACGGCGTTCATGAACACAAACGGGCGACCGGTAACCGGGTAAGCGGTACAGTATGCGCCGGGCGCTTTGCCTTTGCGGTTGTCCAGGTCCAGCAAAGCTGAAGCGCCGTTGTTGGACGAAGGCTGGCTTGCTCCTGCATGGCCATCGCGCATTTGCCGGAAATAATCGCCCAGTTGTGGATCGATCTGGCGGAAGACCGCTTCGGCTTTGGCTGCCAGATCGGCCACGCTGCCATAGCCGGGCAGCGGCGGTAGATCGAGCGGGTACAAATCCTGATCCAGGTCCCAGGGGCGCAGGCGGTCAAGGCCCAGGCGCTGGCGGTGTTTTTCGTACATACGCGTGGCCGCCGGTACAACCACCTGCTCGATCGCCTGCTGGAACTCCAGGCAGTCTTGAGGGGTATAGTCCAGGCGCAGCATTTGCTGCCAGCGATAGGCCAGGTAATCCGCGGCGCCGGCGTTCTCGGCCAGTTGGCGGCGCAGCTCCATGAAACGCCCCCACAATTCGTTGATGGATGGCCGGTCGGCCAACTGCCGCGCGGCGGCGAGCCGCCAGACTTGCTGGCGCAGCGTCCTATCCGGGTCTTGCAAGGGGCGGCGCAACTGCTGCAAGGTAAGCTCTTCGCCTCCCCAGGCCACCGTTTGCGCTCCGATGATCTTGTTATATTCGGAGGCGAACTTACGTTCTTGCGAAAGCAGCGGCAGGTTCTCGGCACGGAAAATAGCGATCTCGGCGCGCATTTTGCGCAGGGGGTTTTCAAATCCCCTGGGTTCCAACCCGCTGGCCAGCAATTTCTCTTTCAGTTTTTGATCGGCAGCCTGCGCCTGGGGATGGATGCCATCCAGAAAAGCATTGAAACGCGCCTCCGCGGTCGCGTCGGTGGTGTCTGCGGTCACGGCGGTGTTCAGGCGGGCATAGGTTTCACTGATTAAATCGCTCAAGCGCGTCCAGTCGGCAAGCCACTGATCCATGTTATGCGCGTCCAGCGGACGCGTCGCCAGATCATCGTAATATGGAGCGATGTCATCCCACGTCCAGGCCATGAAAGGGAAAACCGCCGCCGGCAAATTAGAGAACATATTTGTCTTCCAACTCATCGATGGTCTTCTCGGCCAGGTCGATCGCTTGCTGCAAGGTGTCTGCATCGAAGGCAAATTTCGCTCCGGCCGCGGCATACAGGTTGGAAATCGAGACCGTCCCGCCCAGGGCAAGCGCCTTGCGGTACGCCGCTACCGCTGCGGCCTGGTCCTGCAGAGCGTTGCGCCAAACCTGGAAGGCGCCCAATTGCGCCAGCCCATATTCGACGTAGTAGAAAGGATCGGTGTGGATGTGCAACTTGCGCTGCCAGCCGGTGACCATCTCGTCTTCCAGGCCATCCCAATCTACTCCGAGCATGAAGCGTCCCCACAACTCTGCCCATCTGGCGTCGCAATTTTGCGGATCGCTGGCAGCCCGGGAGTTCTCATACGCCCAATGCTGGAAGGCATCTACGACCGCCATGTAGGGCCAAAAGAGGACTGCCCCGGTGAGATGCTCAAGCCGGGCACGGGCGGCATCCTGGGGCGAGTAAAACCCGCCTTGATCGGAGGTCAGGTAAGGTGAAGCGAGCAATTCCATGCCCATTGAAGCTACCTCGCCAAATTCCATACCCACCTGGCGCTGCTGGATGTAAGGCAGTTTGACAACTTCGTAGACATGAAAGGCATGACCGCCCTCGTGGATCAGAGTCTGTACATCGTCATGCAAACCGACTGCATTCATGAAGATGAAAGGCCGCCCGGCGGCAATGAATTCCGTGCAATAACCGCCAGGCGCTTTGCCTTTGCGGTTTTCCAGGTCGAGCAAGCCGGCGCCGCGCATGCGGTCGAAATACTCGCCAAGTTGCGCGTCAACCTGGTGGAAGATGGTCGAAACGCCATTTTCCAGCTCGGCGATGCGGGTAAATGGGCGCAAGGGTGGTTGGCCAAAGGGATCGACTTCCAGATCCCAGGGGCGCAGCTTCTCTACACCCAGGCGCTGGCGGCGCTTCTCGTACAATCGCTGCGCGGCTGGAACAGCTACTTGCTCGATCGATTGGTGAAAGCGGAGACAATCCTGGGGGGTGTAATCCAGGCGCAGGAGTTGTTTCCAGCGGTAAGCGCGATAATCGGGCAGGCCGGCGTTTTCGGCCATCTGGCAACGCACCTGCACCAATTCAGCCCATAGTTCATTGATCGCCTGCCGGTCAGCCAGTTGGCGACCGGCAGCCAGACGCCAGGCGCGTTCGCGCCGGGCCCGGTCTTGCTCCTGGTATACCGGAAGCAATTGGGCCAGGGTGGTCTCCTGGCCATCCCACTGGATGGACTGGGCGCCGATGATGCGGTTGTAATCTGCACTGAGCTTCAGTTCCTGGGAGCGCAGCGACAGGTTCGCCGGGCTGAAAATCTCGGCTTCGGCGCGCAGGTTTTGCAACGGGCGTTCAAAACCTGCTGGCTCCAGACCGCTGTCCAATAACTTTTCTTTCAGATCTTGGTCCGCGGCCTGTGCCTGTGGGTAAACGCCATCCAGAAACTTGTTATAACGCCTCTCGGCATCCTGGTCTGTGGTATCTACTGTAATCATCACGTACAGGCGCTGGTAGCTTTCGTAAATCAGCTCTGCCAGGCGTGTCCAGTCGGCCAGCCAGGCCGCCACATTGCTTGAATCGAGGGATGCGCTGGCCAATTCCTGGTAATACGGTTCGATGCGCTCCCAGGGCCAGTTCATGAAGTCAAGTGCATCCGAGGGTAATAGGTTAAACATGAGTCTGTTCCTTGGTTATAGGTGATCAGTGAATGAGTTGTCAGACAGCGAGTGTCGGTTTCCCACAGGTTACAAAGCAGGCAACCGCTTTTTACAGGCTGGGGGCACGAGTATGCCAGTCTGTGATTTGTTGGTAGGCGTGAGCAACCTGGAAAAGAACGGCCTCCTGGAAATGGGCTCCCATCAATTGCATGCCGATGGGCAATCCCTTTCCATCGAAACCGACGGGGAAGGTCATCCCCGGAACACCGGCCAGGTTGGCCGGCAAGGTAAAAATATCTTCCAGGTACATTGCCAGGGGATCATCAGCATGCTCCCCGAAGCGGAAGGCAGTCGTAGGCGCTACCGGGGCGGCAATCACATCTACGTTCTGGAACGCCTGCTCGAAGTCCCTGCGGATCAGGGTGCGTACCTTTTGCGCCTGGCCATAGTAGGCCTGGTAATACCCCGCTGAAAGGGCATAGGTTCCCAGCATGATGCGGCGCTTAACCTCTGCGCCAAAGCACTCGCCGCGCGTCTTGTAGAATACATCCCACATGGCTTTGGCCGGCTGGCGCGGTCCGTATCGCACGCCGTCATAACGCGCCAGATTAGCGGAAGCCTCTGCCGGTGCAATCAGGTAATATACCGGAACGGCATATTCGGTGTGCGGCAGGCAGATGGGGTCCACAATTGCCCCGTGGCTCTCCATCAAAAGGATTGCCTGGCGCACGGCCTGTTCGACTTCTGCCTGGATTCCACCCGCCTCCCCTCCAGATTTGAAATACTCATCCGGTACACCGATGCGCAGGCCGCGCAGCAATTTCTCGACCGGTTGTTCCAGATCCACCGGCGAGACAGGCAGGTTCATGCAGGTCGAATCCAGCGGATCGTACCCGGCCATGGCGCTAAACAACGGCAGCAGATCGCTGGCACTGCGGCCCAGTGCCCCAATAACATCCAGCGAAGAACCATAGGCTACCAATCCGTAACGCGAGACACGCCCATAGGTGGGTTTTATGCCAGTTACCCCGCAGAAAGCAGCCGGTTGGCGCACGCTGCCGCCAGTATCTGTACCGAGAGCAAGCGGCGCCAGGCGAGCGGCGATGGCAGCCGCACTGCCACCGCTCGATCCGCCTGGCACGTGGGCCAGGTTCCAGGGGTTGCGGGTGGCGCCATAAGCCGAGTTTTCGGTGGAAGAACCCATAGCAAATTCGTCGGTATTGGTCTTGCCGAGGATAACCATTCCCGCAGCCAGCAAGCGTTCGATAGCTGTGGCGTTGTAAACCGGGACGAAGTTTTCCAGAATACGGGAGCCGCAGGTGCAGCGCACACCGGCGACGCACAACACGTCTTTAACCGCCAGGGGGATCCCGCACAGGGGGGATAGATCTGCCTGCTTATCTTTGCGCCACCGGGATAACCGCTGGTCGGCCTGGTCGGCCTGGGCCAGGGCCGTCTCGGCAGTGAGGGTGAGAAACGCATGCAGCGCCGGCTGCATGTGATCGATCTGCTCCAGGAAGGCCCGGGTAAGTTCCTGGCTGGAGATCTCACCCGTTCGCAGGGCGCGGCTCATTTGGGATAGGTTCAATTCGGTCAGTTCGGGCATGATCTATTCCACTATGCGCTATCCGAGGCATCAAATACGGCCGGGATGCGAAACTGTTCTTGCTCTGCTTCCGGCGCGTTGCTCAACAAAGTTTCCCGCTCCAGGCCCGGCCTGGCTTCATCTGTTCGCAGGGCGCTGCGTGGGGGTAATACACTGGATGTGGGTGGAATACCGGCGGTATCCACTGCTTGTAGCCGCGCAGCATACTCCAGGATGGCGGAAAGCTGGGTGCGGTACAGTTCTTTTTCGGCAGGGGCCAAATCCAGGCGCGCCAGCCGGGCAATGTGTTCGACTTCTTCCAGACTCAAGCTCATGGTGATGTTGGTAACCTCGTCTCCATTATATCATTGGCATCCTCTTCCCATCCCCGGGTATACCAGCGCAGATATTGCTCCATGTGGGACTCCCAATATTCTTCTGCGTGATAGCCGGTGAACAGGTGCCACTCGTGGGGAATATCGTATTCGTTGAGCAACGCCTCGAACCAAAAAGTTACGCGGGTGATCTCTGGCCGGTCGCGGTCACCAATGTCGACGTAGATGCGCGGCAGTTGGTTGGGGGGGATGGCGCTCAACATGGTGCGCATGTATTGAGCGTCGGAGTAGAAAATTGCCGGGCTGTGCGCCCCCAACGCGCCGAAGGTATGGTAGTGGGCAATCCCAAAATGAACCGCCCAACCTGCGCCGCGCGAAAGGCCTCCAACTGCACGATGGGCGCGATCGGGGATCGTATGGTAGGTGTAATCGATGTGGGGGAGCAATACTTGAGTCACCGCCTGGCTAAAGTTGTTCTCAGGCGGCTCGCCGCCGTAGCGTTCGTATGGCATTACAATGATGAGAGGCGGTATTTCCCCGGCGGCAATCAGGCGATCAGCAGTTTCATCCGCTCCCATACGATCCCACTGGTCGTCGGTAGAACTTTGCCCGTGGAAGAGATATAAAACCGGATAGTGTTTTCCCGGAAGCTGCTCATAACAAGGCGGCAGATAGACACGAAATACCAACGGCGTACGCAGGAGCCGCGTATCCAGGCTGCCTGTTTCGATGTGGCCTTGTTTGCTCTGGCAAATGACCGGTGTCGGGGTTAACGTTGCGGAAGGCGGTGCATTGGGGGGGGGCGTCGGTGAAGAAGAGCGGGTGGGTGTTGGATCAAGCGCGGCCGGGATGTTTGTATTGGCGGTGGCTGGCGCCGTACGCAACGGCGATGAAGCGACCGGGGTAGCGGTTGTTCGTGTCGGATCAGAAAGATTGAGGGGAGTGCTGAGAGTTGGCTGGCAAGCTGCAAAATGGATGCAAAGGATCAGAACGGCGCCAGAGCGCCAAACACTTTTAAGCAACGACATACACCACCAACTACACAGCGAACGGCATGTGCCAGGCTACTTCCAGGCAACAAACTGCGTCGCAGGAGAATATACTCCTCCGACGCAAACCAATCCGGCTAAACCGGCTTGAGGGACGCAGGATGGCAGAAACTTATCTGCGGCTTGGAAGATCAGCGTGGTTCGACGATGAATTTAATCGCTGTGCGCACCTTTCCATCGATCTCAACATCCACAAATTCAGGAGTGAAGACGATCTCGTAACCATCTTCCTTCAGATAACCCTTAGCAAGGGCCAGGGCCTTGATGGCTTGATTCACTGCAATTGCGCCAATTGCCTGCACTTCGGCGCGCTTATTCTCACGGAAAACCCCGGCGATGGCGCCTGCCACGGCAGAGGTGCGTGAGGTACCCGAGACTTTAATGACGTTCATAATGATTCCCCTCCCTGGCAAGAATCATGGCTTTATTCTGAAGGTGCAATACATATTAGCCAATGTACTATGATTGTACAAGATTTTTAGCGTAGAAGCAAGCGCGAATATGTATGAATTTTCCTCCTTTCCGATGATTTTGTTGTAAACTATAGTGAAATAACCCAATTGCAAAACGAGAAATCTTACAAGGAGAAGATAAAAATGGACCCTACCGTTTTTGCAGATCTGGATACTTCTTCCCGTATTTTGCTCGGCCCAGGCCCCAGCATGGCTTCTCCACGCGTTTTGCGTGCTATGGCGACGCCTCTGCTTGGGCACCTGGATCCCGAGTTTTTGAAAGTGATGGAGGAGCAGCAGCAGCTTCTGCGCTACGTGTTTCAGACCCAAAATGAGTTGACCCTTTCGATTCCAGGCACGGGCACGGCTGGTATGGAAGCGGCGCTGTGCAATTTTATCGAGCCTGGAGATCCCGTGCTGGTTTGTATCATCGGCTTCTTCGGCGAGCGGCTTTGTGAGATGGCGAAGCGTTACGGCGCCCAGGTGGACCGCCTGGAACGAGCCTGGGGTGAAGTTTTCGACCCGGGCGAGATCGAAACCGCCCTGAAGGCCAAACCCTACAAGCTGGTGGCCCTGGTGCATGCTGAGACTTCCACCGGCGCGCTCCAGCCGGGAATCCCGGAAATTGCTGCTGCCGCCCATCAATACGGCGCGCTGCTGGTCCTGGATACCGTCACTTCGCTGGGGGGGCTGCCGGTTGAAATCGACAACTGGGATGTCGATGTGGCCTACAGCGGGGCGCAGAAGAGCCTGTCTTGCCCGCCTGGCCTGGCGCCATTGACAGTCAGCGAGCGCGCAAGGCAGGTGCTGCGCCAGCGTAAAACCCCGGTCGCCAACTGGTATCTGGATCTAAACGGCCTGGAGAAATACTGGGGCCAGCCTCATGCCTACCACCACACTGCGCCGATCAGCCTGCACTTTGCCCTGCGCGAAGGGTTGCGCATCGTGGCTGAAGAAGGGCTGGAAGCGCGTTTTGCCCGCCACCGGGCGAATGCCGAGCTGTTTTGGGAAGGCCTGGAAGCGCTGGATTTGCCCCCCTTGATCCCCCCTGCCTATCGCCTGGCGACCCTGACCACGCCGCAAATCCCCCCATCGGTGGATGACGTGGTTGTGCGGCGACGCCTGTTGGAAGAATATAATATAGAGATCGCCGGAGGTTTTGGCCCGCTCAAAGGCAAGGTGTGGCGCGTGGGCCTGATGGGCTTCAGCAGCCGCAGGGAGAACGTAACCTTGCTGTTGGCAGCCCTGGAAAAGATCTTACAAGGATAATTGTTTTTTGTGCGGGTCGCTATGCGACCTGTGCAGTAAACATTTGCTATGTCACGCTGGCTCCGTTTCTTCATTGCCATCCTGGTTGGAATAGCCCTGGGACTTGCCTACGGCTGGGTCATCAGCCCGGTGCGTTACGTAGATACTTCGCCGGATACGCTGCGGGTAGATTACAGGGCCGATTATGTTTTAATGGTGGCTGAAGCCTATCAAAACGAGAAGGACCTGGCCCTGGCATTGCGCCGCCTGGCCCTATTGGGAGACACACACCCGGTGGATATGATCTACCAGGCCATCGATTTTGCCAGCCAGTATGGCTACGATAACGCCGATATCCGTCGCATGCAGGCGTTGATGGATGATTTGCAGGCGCTTAACCTGGCACAGGAGACGCCTTCGCCGTGAACCATGAAGAGCGCGGTCCATGGTATTTGCTCACTGGCCTGATCATCGGTATTGCCCTGGGCCTGTTATATGCCTGGCTGGTGCAGCCAGTGGAATATGTCGACACCACGCCGGCTTCTCTGCGCTCGGATTTCAAGGATCATTACCGGTCGTTAATCGCCGCGGCTTACCTGGGTAATAACGATCTGGTGCGCGCCCGGGCGCGCCTGGGGCTTTTGCAAGACCAGGACGTCTTTCGCACGATTGCGGCGCAGGCGCAGCGAATGTTGGCGGAAAACGGATCTGCCGGCGAAGCGCGTGCATTGGGCCTGTTGGCGATTGCTCTCGGGCAGGCCCCACCTGGACCGGCAGTAGCGATCACACAGCAGCGCCTTGCTACCCAACCTCCCACTGCGCAGCCGGAAAAACCATCGGCGCCAACCGATACACAGGTCCCTGATGAGGTGATCACTGAGCAGCCCGAAGAAACATCTCCTGCGACGCAAGTGTCGACGGATTTACCGGCTACCGCAACCGATACCCCTGCACCGAGCAGCACGCCCAGCCCGACCTCCGGGAAAACAGCCACAGCCACCCAGACCCCCAGGCCGCGCCCGACCCTGACGCCGACGCGTACACCCAGGCCGACCGATACACCCGGGGGGCCATTTCTGCTGTTGAGCAAGGAGAAAGATTGCGAGCAGCAGTATGCGCAGCCGCTGGTGCAGGTGGAAGCGCTGGATCGTTTCAACCAGCCGGTACCCGGTGTACTGGTGATCGTCAACTGGCGAGACGACGAAGAACGTTTTTACACCGGCTTGAAACCGGAAAAAGGCCCGGGTTATGCGGACTTTACCCTCACCCCAGGGATACTTTATACGTTGCGCCTGGGCGAAAATGGCATGGCCGTGTTGGACCTGGCCGCGCTGGAATGTAACCGCCAGGGCGCCGGGCGCTATTGGGGCGCGTGGGTGTTAAAATTCGTACAGCCGTAGTTTATTCTTGGAAAGGATGCGCCTTACAAGGCGCGCTTTGGAAGGTCAATGGAGTTTCATCGTGCTACTCTGGCTACCTGCGCCGAGGCAAGCGGTGCAGTTGTCGTAATCGATGTTTTACGCGCCTTTTCAACGGCAGTTTATGCTTTTGCCGCCGGGGCAGGGGAAATCTTGTTGACGCACAGCGTCGAAGGAGCGCTGGCATTGCGCCAGCGCTTTCCCGATGCGCTGATCATGGGAGAAGTGGGCGGCCTGGCAGTGGAAGGCTTCGATTTCAGCAACTCGCCCGCTCAACTGGCAGGGAGTGATCTGCGCGGGCGCAGGTTGATCCAGCGTACGTCGAGCGGAACGCAAGGAATGGTTTTGAGCCGGGGTGCGGAAATCTTGTTCGGGGCAAGTTTTGTGTGTGCCAGGGCGACCGCGCGGTCGATCCTTCGGGAAGCGCCCCGGCAGGTGACCTTTGTGATTACAGGAGCGCCGGCCAACCAGCGATTCGATGGCGCCCCGATCTTTTCCGGCGAGGAAGATGCGGCCTGCGCCGATTACCTCGAAATGTTGCTGCGAGGGAAGGATCCTGCCCCAGAGCCTTTCCTACAGCGAGTGCTGCGCTCATCCACGGCGATGAAGTTTGTTGGCTCTCAACGGCCTGACTTTTCTGAAGCCGACCTGGAGTATTGTACGGCGTTGGACCGTTTCGACTTTGCCATGCGCGCCCGACGGGAAGACGATTTGCTCATCCTGGAACGCGGGTGAAGATGACCTGGACAGCGATGGCCCGCACTTGTGCGGGCCATCGCTGTCCAGGCGCCTGATTTTTTGGGGCTCAAGGCATCACGTTGCTTTGCGCCCAGTCATCGCCTACTACAACCGTGATATCGATACCGGCAGTCGGGTCGAAAAAGTGGCGAACACGGTAAGGGTTGACCTTCATCAGGTCGACCAGATATTTGAGCGTGTAAGGCTTGCCGGTGTAAAAAGTGATCTCCGATGTGGCAGTGTACTGGTCGGCGTTGCCCGTTTCAGTCACATTAACCCCCTGAGATTTGAGGTAATCTGTGGTACGCGCGCCCAGGCCCGCTACAGAACTGCCATTCAATACTCGCACGCGGGCGTTTTCTTGCTTGACCAGCTCGGCGGTACCCAGGCTGATGGCCAACGGCTGGGCCGGGTTGGCTGAGCCAAACACCTCGTCGCGCAATTCGCGAATCTTCTGCGTGATCGGCTTGAGCACATCCTGTGTGCCGTCGGGCGATTTGGCGAAATTGATTTGTTGGGTGCCAATCGCGCCCTGTTTGATGTCTTCGGCCGGGATCTGCGAGGCAAGCCAGGCCAGGCGGATCGCCTCGTCCAGGCTCAGGTTGGTATGGATGCCAGATGAAAGCTCATCATACAGGGTGGGCGCCTTGGCAATCAGCGTAGGCAACATGTCATATTTCAGGATGCGATCCCGAATCGACATAATCACAGCTTGCTGGCGTTGAGAGCGATCGAAGTCGCCGCCTTCGGTCTTGCGCATGCGCACGTAAGCCAGCGCAAGATCGCCGGGCAAGGTGTAGCGACCCGGTTTGAAGCGTTTGGTGTTGCCGGTTCCTTGGGGGTCGAGCTTGGTCGTTTCGGTAAATTCCACAGTAACGCCGCCGATTTCATCGATGAAACGCACAAAAGCGCCGAAGTCAACCTGGGCGTAATAATCTACCTGCACCCCCAACAACTCTTCGACCGTTTCCGACGCCAGAGCAGGCCCACCACCGGGTAACTGGTAGGCTTCCCCCAACTGGTAGGCAGTATTAATGCGGCCATAGCCGGAGCCAGGGATGTTCACCCAAAGGTCACGGGGGATAGAGAGCATGCCAGCTTTGAGGTGGATGGGGTCGATGGTGAACAGGATCATCGTGTCGGTGCGCGGCGGCCCTTCGCCGACTGTCCAATCACGATAGTCTAACCCCATGATCAGCATGGTGACCCGGCTGGAACCATCCCACGGCGGAGGGGTGGGACCTAAAGCGGGCTCTTGGGGCGCAGATGAATTGGGAACAGGCGTGGCGCCGCCGGGGCCAGGGGTGGGGGTGAGATCGCGTAAGGTGATGCCGGGCAGGTTGGTAAGCTGCCAACGGGCGATCAGATCGCGCACGGCTACAAACGTGATGTAGGCAATCAACAGCGCGGCAATGCTAAAACCGGCGATCATGGCAATCCTCAGCCCTTTCGCCAGTTGCGTATTAGAACGTTTCTTTACATTCTTACTTTTGGTCGCTTTCATTTTTCCAGATCAATACCTCATTTTACTCCAGCCAACCAGAACCGGGGCAGCAGCGATTATAACACGGTATAATTGCGCCGCACTTACATTGCAGGTTATATACGTCAGATGTTGTGATGGGCCGATGCCTCGTTCGGTGGACGAGGGAACGGCCCGTGAAAAGCAGCGCAAGGATGATTTATGCCACTGGTAACTGCGATAGACCTGGCCAAATCTTTTGGCTCGGTGGATATTTTCAAGGGAATTTCATTGAGCATCCCCCACGGGGCGCGGATCGCTATTGTCGGCCCGAACGGGATTGGCAAGACGACTCTGTTGCGCATCCTGCTGGACCTGGATGAGCCGTCTGCCGGGACGGTACAAAAAGCGCGCGGCCTGAGCATCGGCTATTTGCCTCAAGAAGCGATGCTGGTGGGCGAGCGTACCTTGTGGGAGGAGTGCTTGGCGGCATTAAGCGATCTGCGCGCCCTGGAAAGCGAACTTTTCCGCCTGGAGGCAGCGATGAGCGACGCGCAGCAGGCCGAGCAGGCGCTGGAGCGCTATGGCAAGCTGCAGCCAGAATTCGAGCGGCGCGGCGGCTACACCTACGAGGCGCGCATCCGCCAGACGCTCACGGGCCTGGGTTTCGATGCCGCAGATTTTAAGCGCCCTTTGCCGCAACTTTCCGGAGGGCAGCGCACGCGGGCTGTGCTGGCGCGTTTGTTGCTCTCGGACCCTGATTTGCTCATCCTTGACGAGCCGACCAACCACCTGGATATCCACGCTGTCGAGTGGTTGGAAAATTACCTGAGCCAGTGGGAGGGCGCCACGCTTATCGTTTCCCACGATCGCTATTTCCTGGACCGGGTGGTCGATCATATCTGGGAGATGAGCGCCCACGGTTTGGAAGTCTACCGCGGCAACTATACCGCCTATGTCCAGCAACGCCAGCAGCGTTGGGACCTGCGCCAGCAGCTTTATGAATCCGAGAAAGCGCGCCTGATGAAAGATATTGATTACGTCAAGCGCAATATCTCCGGACAGAACGTGCAACAGGCCAAGGGCCGGCTCAAACGCCTGAGCCGTGAAGTGCAGGCTATCGAACGCCTGGGTTTCGATGCAGTAGCCGGCCAGAACTGGTCGCAAATCAGCGATCAAATCGAGATTTCCGGCCACCCGATGGGGGTGGAGGAAGTGGAGCGGCGCATCCGGGGTTTGAGAGGTCCTTCGCACCGCCCGCCGCACCTGCACCTGAATCTGAACGCCAGCCACCGCTCTGGCGACCTGGTATTGCGCACCCGCGATGTATCTGTTGGCTATCCCGATGAGGGGCGCCCGCTATTTCGCTCTCCTGATCTGCTGCTCAAACGTGGCGAGTGCGCGGCGGTGATCGGCCCGAACGGCGCAGGCAAGACCACTTTCTTGAAAACGATCCTGGAGCAGATGCCGCCGCTGGAGGGAGAGGTGGTGCTGGGCGCCAGCCTGAACATCGGCTACTTCGCCCAGGCGCACGAAGACTTGAAGCCAGGGCGCACGTTGGTGGAGGAGATCGATAGCGTAGCGCCTGACATGTTGCTGGGTGAGGTGCGCGACTACCTGGCCCGTTTCCTCTTCACCGGCGACGATGTGTTCAACAAGGTTGCTACGTTGTCCGGCGGAGAGCGCGGTCGCCTGGCGCTGGCCAAACTTTCGTTGATGCAGGCCAATCTGCTGCTGCTCGATGAGCCAACCAACCACCTGGATATCCCCTCGCAGGAAATCCTGCAGGAGGTGTTGGCCGATTACCAGGGTACGATTCTACTGGTTTCGCACGACCGTTACCTGATCGACGCGTTGGGCACGCAAATCTGGGAGATCCTCCCGGACCAGGCCACGCTGCAGGTATTCGAGGGCACCTACACACAGTATCGCGAATATCAGGAACGCCAGCAAGCCGATCAGGCCGCGAAGGTTGCCCTGACCCAGGAGGCGGTGCAAAAGAAATCGCGCCCGGCGCCACCCTCGCCGGAAGAAAGGAAACGCCGCGCCCGGCTGAAGCAGGTCGAAGAACGAATTACGGCGCTCGAAATTGAATTGGCGACGCTGTCGCGCCGGCTGGAGAACCCACCGTCCGACCTGAGCAAAGTGCAGCGCCTGGGCCAGGAATACACCACTTGCCAGGAGGAGTTAGACCATCTGTTGATCGAGTGGGAGCAGCTGCATACCGGGTTGGAAGTCAAACAAGACGGATAAAAATTTCCAGCCAGCTCAGACTGTTAGCATAACCAGAATTAGTATAACAGAAATTATGCTAATTATCGAACATCAATCGGCTGCTGCTCCTGCCTGGACTGGCTCATCGCCGTTATACGCGTGCAGTTGGGGCCATTTGTGGGCGATCCAGGCTACAGCCAGGATGCAGCCCACCCCGCCACTGACTACGGCAAATGGCGCACCAAAGAACTGCGCCACCAAACCGGCCTCCACTTCGCCTAATTGCGGTCCACCCATGAAGAAAATCTGGTTGATGCTGGTCATTCGCCCGCGGATATAATCCGGGGTCTGCAACTGGCGGATGGTGTTGCGGATGATGGTGCTTACCGAGTCGGCCGCGCCGACCAGGATCAATGCTACCATCGCCACGATGAAAGCCGTAGAAAGGCCAAAGGCGATGGTCGCCATCCCAAATACGACCACCGAACCCAGGAAGATGGTTCCCTGGCGACGAATTTCTTTCGTTTGTGAAATCACCAGGGCCGCGCTGACCGCGCCGATTGATTGGGACGCGGAAAGCCAGCCATACTCAATGGCACCGACGTGCAGAATATCACGGGCGAAAATCGGCATCAGCGTGTTGGCTGAGGAGAAGAAGGTGGCGAAGAAATCCAGGATCATCGTGGCCAGGATAATGGGATGGCCGAGGATGAACTGGATGCCCTCGCGTATCGCTGTCAGACTGACCACATGGTTTCTACCGGGGCTGACTTGCTGTTCAACGGGCCCCATCAACAGCAGCGCCAGGATGACCGCGGCAAACGAGATGGCGTTGATCAGGTAGGTATAGGGCTGCCCCATGTAGGCGATAACCAGGCCGCTCAGCGCCGGGCCAACGATCGATCCGGTCTGGAAGGCAATTGAAGACATGCTGAAGGCATTGGGCAGGTCGCGAGGAGGCACCAGGTTTGGCACCAGCGACTGGCGAGCGGGGGTGTCGAAGGCAACTGCCATGGCGTTGACGGCGGTCAGCAGGTAAATTTGCCACAGGTTGATCTGCCCGCTGAAGGTGAGCAGCGCCAGGGCCAGGGCCGAGAGGGCCATTACGCTCTGGGTGATGAATAACACCTTGCGGCGGTTGACCACATCGGCTACAGAGCCGCCGATGAGCGAGAAAAAGATCACCGGCAGGATGCGCGCCAGGCCGACGCCTCCCAGGGCGATGGGCTGGTCGCTCAAGGTGCGGATGTGCCAGAACAACGACCAGATTTGCATCTGGGTGCCGGCGATCGAAACCATTAATCCGATCCACAACAGGCGGAATCGGCGATGATATAAGGCGGGGGGTATGTGTAGACTCATGGTTCAGTTGTCAGGTATCAGGTGTCAGGTGCAAGGTATCCTGTCACAGGCGCGCAACATGACACGCGATGCCTGCACGTGATACGATTCAATCACGTTCCCCAATCGCGCAGGTAGAGGAAATCGTAACCGACGGTACGGTTGCTCAGTTTGGCGATGGGCGGGAGGATGCGTTTGAAGTGGTTGCGGCGCACGCGCTCGACCACCGCCTTGACGAAAGTTTCCGCAAAGCCGGCGGCGACACATTCTTCCGGGCTGTAACGCTGGTCAACCAGTAAATACAGCAACCGGTCGGCTTCGGCATAGGTGAAACCCAGCTCGCCTTCGTCCGTCTGGCCCAGCCATAAGTCGGCAGAGGGCGGCTTGGCAACAATGGCTTCGGGTATGCCCAGAGCGCGTGAAAGCTGGCGCACCTGGGTCTTATAGAGATCACCCAGCGGGTTGATGGCACAGGCCGAATCGCCATACAACGTGGTATAGCCCAACAGTATCTCGGTTTTGTTGCCGGTGCCCATGGCCAGGCCGTGGAACGCCTCGGACTGGTCGTACAGGACGATCATACGCGCCCGGGCCATGACATTGCCGCGCCGTACCGGGCTGGCATCCGGGAAGCGCTCCAGGAGCGGATCGACCATGCCGGAAATCTCGAAAGTCAACGACTGCACACCCAGGACATCGATCACCTGCTGGGCATGTTCGAGCGAATCAGGCGAAGAGGTGCGGTAAGGCAGGCGCAGAGCCAGCACGTTCTCCGGTCTCAGGGCCTCAGCCGCCAGGTAACAGGATAAGGCCGAATCTACTCCACCGGATAGATTAATTACGGCGCGTGAAAACCCGGCCCGGTGGATTTCACTGCGGATGAAACCGGTCAGGATGGTGCGCGCCAGCTCGATGTTAATGGACAAGTCTACGTTCATTGCGACTCCATGATACGATTCATCTCGCGTAACACCAGGGCGGTGCGTTCGTCGCGCAGCAGCGGCAGGCGGGCGCGCGTGCGGTGAAGCTGGTTCAAGTCGATTTCCGCCAGGGTCAGGGCCTCTTCCTGGTAGGGCGCCTGGGCGATACACACGCCATTGGGATCGAAAGCGGTCGAGCCGCCCCAGAAATTCAGGCCATCTTCGTAACCGACACGGTTGGCGTGAACGACGAAGGCAGTGAACAGGCTGGCGTATGCCTGGTTGATGTGCTCGACCCAGTGCGCCGATTCGAGCTGCGGCGCGGCGCTCAGGCCGCGCCCGGGCGAAGCCGAGGTGAGCAGCAGCACATCCGCGCCATCCAGCCAGAGCAGATAAGGCGGCGATGCATGCCAGAAATCTTCGCAGATCAGCATGCCCATCCGTCCGAAGCGGGTATCGAAAGCGCGCACTGCGTCTCCCCAGGCAAAGAAACGGCCTTCATCGAACAAGCCGTAGGTGGGCAAATAAACTTTGTGATGGACGTGCACCACCTGCCCGCGAGAAAGATAAGCGGAAGCGATGAAAAAGCGGTGGCGACGGTCCTCGTCGACGAAACCCACCACCAGGTCGATATCCTGGCTGGCTTGCAGGAGGTGGCGGAATACAGGGTCGTCGGCATCGGGACGGTGAGCGACGGCAGAAGCCAAATCCTGGAGCACGTAACCGGTAAGGGAAAGCTCCGGAAAGACCAATAGTTCGGCGCCGGCGCGGCGGGCATCGTGCACCAGCGCCAGGTGCTTTTCCAGGTTGGCGGTGACATCCCCGAGACGGGTATTGATTTGAGCAAGGGCAAGGCTAATTTTCATATTTGGTTCGAGTGTTGGCGTTTGGGATCAGGGGTAAACGATGGATCCATTGGGACAACCTGTGAGCAAGCCGCGGCAGGGGCAGCGCGAACAACAACAACAAAATTGAAGCCGCCCCGATGAAGAACAGGGCCGCCCACACATCCAGGCGCAGGCCGCGCCATACGGGCATGGGGTCGGCGCGCAGCAGGCCAGCGCCGAGCAAGAGCAGCCCCAGGCCCAGCAGGCCGAGGCTGCTCTGTACGCCGGGTTTCAGGTGATGCTGGCGGCGAAGCCTGTTCTTCGTTAGGAATGACTCTCCAACTTCCCTGGGCGGCCGCTCGAGCCACCAGAACAGGCCGACGGTCAGCAAGGCGCCGGCTAACTGCACCGGCAGGCGACCCTGCAAATTGCCCCATTCATCGATGCCGGGCACGCTCCACCAGTCCAGGATCGCAGGCCCATAGGCGCAGCCATCCAGCCAGCAACCCAGCCAGGCGCTTACCGAGACGGTAGCCAGCAAGGGAAGCAGGCTGTCGGCCAGCAGGCCCGGCGAGGCACGCCGCGCCCCGGCCACCAACGCAAGGGCGAACATGCCGCCTGCCAGCGCGCCAGGCCAAGCCAACCCGCCCAGGTATACCTGTGGGATCTCCCAGGCATTGTGGCGAAAATAGGACCAGTTGACAGCCACATAGGCCATCCGGCTGCCCAACAGCGCCCCCAAAAGCGCCCATAAGCCGGTTTCCAATTGGGGAAGCGCCTGTTGGTCCGGAGCATGCCAGGCCACCCGGGCCAGCCCCACCCCGGCGCCCAGAAAGAGCAGCAGTGAGAATGCATAGACGGGCACGTCGCCCGGCAAATAGAAAACAACCACACGCCAATCATACCACGCCCCTGCGCCATAAAGCCGGTTTCGATGTATAATGAAATGCGGATGAGTGATGACTGATCCACAAAGGATGGCCTGACATGGAGTTCTTCTCAAATCCAAACGTGGTTTACTTGATGCTCGTCGGGGGGCTGGTCTTCGCCACCCTGGCTTTGATCGCCCCGGGTACAGGTGTGCTGGAGATTGGGGCGATCTTCGTGCTGGGGCTGGCCGGATGGTTTGTTTACGCATACGAACTGCCATTGAACTGGTGGGCAATCGTAATCTTGCTGGCCGGGGTGGCGCTTTTCTTCTTCGCAGTGCGCCGGCCCAAGCAGATCATCCTGCTGGTGCTCAGCATTCTCTGCCTGGTGTCGGGATCGGCTTTTATCTTTCGCAGCCCGGCAGGCTGGCGCCCGGCAGTCGACCCCTTGCTGGCCGGCGCAGTTTCTATCCTGACGGCAGGCTATTTCTGGGTGGCTGCCCGTAAAGTGATAGAAGCGGAGCTTTCCCGCCCGCGGCACGACCTGGATACCTTAATTGGCGCCATCGGCGAGGCAAAGTCGCCTGTATACAGCGATGGCTCTGTGCAGGTGGCCGGAGAGTTATGGAGCGCCAGCAGCGAGCACCCGGTTCCACAGGATGCGCGCGTGCGCGTGGTCCGGCGCGAAGGGTTCAAATTGATCGTCGAAGCGGTCCAACCGTCGCAAGCCGAGTAATCTTTTGGGCATCGTTTGCCCCAGGATCAATTTCTCTGATCTGTCACATTTGAAGGAGGCTAAATATGGGAACCGGTTTGGGTGTCACTGCATTATGCTTGATCGGGGTTGTATTCCTGGTCGCCCTGGCTTTCATTGCCAACGCGATCCGCATCGTGCCGGAATACCAGCGCCTGGTGGTCTTTCGCCTGGGACGCTGCGTGGGGAATCGCGGGCCGGGAATTGTGTTTTTGATCCCTATGGTGGATCGCGCCATTAAGGTCGACTTGCGTGAACAGGTGCGGGAGATCCCGCACCAGACCTCGATCACCAAGGACAACGCATCCATCTCGATCGATTTCTTGTGGTACTACAAGGTGCTCGATCCGATGGAGAGCGTTTTGCAAGTTGGCAACTTCGAAGCCGCGGCGCAGGGCATGGCGACAACCACACTGCGCGCGGTCATCGGCGGCATCCCGTTGGACGATGTGCTTTCGGAGCGCGAACACATCAACAATATGTTGCGCACCCGGCTGGACGAAGTGACCGAGCGGTGGGGCGTGAAGGTGACCAACGTAGAAATTCGCGAGATTATCCCGCCGCGCGAGATTCTGGATGCGATGAACCGGCAGATGTCGGCAGAGCGCAACCGGCGCGCCGTAGTGACCGAGTCGACCGGCACGCGCGAAGCGGCGATCAACGTGGCCGAAGGCGAGAAGCAGGCGGCGATCCTGCGGGCGGATGGCGAGCGGCAATCGAATATCTTGCGCGCTGAAGGCGAGAAGCAATCTCAACTGCTGCGCGCGGAAGGCTTCTCGGCGGCCCTGGAAAAGATCTTCTCCGTGGCGCAGACCGTCGATCCAAAGACGATGACTTTACAGTATTTCGAGACGCTCAAAACCATCGGCACCAGCCCGTCCACCAAGTATATTTTCCCGATGGAGTTCACCAGCATGTTGGAGAGCTTTATTGGGAGCCGCAAAGAGTAGCAGGGTGCAGGTGGACGTAGAGGAACGCGGAGGCTGGCAGGCTGCTGGCATGGGGCGCGCCCGGGTGAGCGGCTTTTTGGATGAGAAGCGAACGGACGCGCAGGGTCGCGGGGGCCGGCGATCTTTTAGGCAAGTCACGCCGGGCGGACAATTTTTTGCTGTATGTGCGGCAAGGTACGCGGCGCATGTTACAGGGTCACGCAGAAGGGGTGAGAATGGTTTCTGATGCCATTGCTGCGCCAGGCGGCCGGGTCCAGGTCGAGCCGGCCACCTGGCGCGATTTAAACGCTTTGCGCCACCTGGAAAAGGTGTGTTTTCCACAGGACGCCTGGCCGTTGTGGGATTTGATCGGTGTGTTGACGCTGCCGAATGTGGTGCGTTTGAAGGCCGTAATCGATGCCCAGATGGCCGGTTTTGTGGCCGGAGACGTTCGCCCTTCAGAGAAGGTCGCCTGGATTGCCACGATCGGGGTCCTGCCG
This sequence comes from uncultured Anaerolinea sp., assembly GCA_964595435.1. Lineage (GTDB taxonomy): Bacteria > Chloroflexota > Anaerolineae > Anaerolineales > UBA4823 > RBG-16-57-11. The sequence goes on from CAZQQJ010000013.1 coordinate 183,031, forward strand.
GAATACCAGGGCCGCGGCATCGGGCGTACATTGTTGCAAGCCTGCGAAGCGCGGCTGCCGGTTCCACGCGTGCGCCTGAACGTGCGCACATCGAACCAGGTCGCCATCCACCTGTACCAGACAACCGGCTACGAGCGGTCAGGGATCTGGCCGGCGTATTACCAGGATGGCGAGGATGCGCTGATTATGGAAAAAAGATTGTGAAGTCTGCCCAGGGTTCATTGCCACGATTGATTTCTACGCCAGATGACCTGGCGCGGCTGGCCGAGGTATTGCACCGGGAGAAAACGCTGGCCGTCGATACCGAATCCAACAGCCTGTACGCTTATTTCGAGCAGGTGTGCCTGGTGCAATTTTCGACGCCGCAGGCCGATTATTTGGTCGACCCGCTGGCGTTGGGCGATTTATCGCCGCTGGCCGGCGTGTTCAACGACCCGGGGATCGAGAAGATCTTCCACGCGGCGGAATACGATCTGCTGTGTTTGAAGCGGGATTTTGGTTTCGAGTTTGCCAACCTGTTCGATACGATGGCGGCGGGGCGCATCCTGGGGCGCAGCGAGGTGGGGCTGGGGTCGATGTTGGAGGTGGAGTTTGGGGTGCAGTTGGACAAGCGCTGCCAGCGGGCCAACTGGGGCGAGCGGCCGCTGCCGGCGCATCTGCTGAATTATGCGCGGCAAGATACGCATTACCTGATCGGCCTGCGCCAGCGATTGGCAAGCGAGTTGGAGGAGCGCGGGCTGGCGGCGCTGGCGGAGGAGGATTTTGCCAGGCTCAGCTCGATGCGTTTTACCAGCGACGGGCACATCCCTCAAGCCGAGCGGCCGGTGGACTGCTGGCGGGTGAGCGGGTCGTATGACCTGGAGCCGCAGCAGGCAGCGGTGCTGTCGGAGCTGTGCCATTACCGCGACCAGGTGGCGCGGCAGGCCAACCGCCCGCTGTTCAAGGTGATCAACGACCGCACCCTGCTGGCGATCGCGGTCGAGGCGCCGCGCTCGATGCAGGAGCTGGGACGCATCCCGGGGATGAGCCAGGGGCAGATCCGCCGCCACGGGCACGCCCTGCTCCAGGCGGTGCAGCACGGGTTGAAAGCGCCGCCCATCCGCCCGCCGCGCTCTCCCCGCCCGGACGGCCCATTCCTGGCGCGGCTGGAGGCGCTGCGTACCTGGCGCAAGCAGGCCGCCCAGAGCATGGGGGTGCCTTCGGACGTGGTGCTGCCGCGAGACGTGATGCAGGCGCTGGCGGAAAGCGGCCCGCAGAACCGCGCCGAGCTGGACGAGATGCTGGGCGATTTTCCCTGGCGACGGGAGCACTTCGGCGCGCAGATTTTGAATGCTCTTGGACAGAAAGTGTGACTTAATAAAACAGGACGCGGACCCACGCGGATGAACGCGGAGGCCGTTTTTGTCCAGCCAGGCCGGTTGCTGTGACTGGGATTGGCCGAGGGTTGTTTTGCATAGAGAGTTGTAGTGTGCCGGATGGTGAAGAGGAGGTATGGATGAAGATTTCGTTTCATGGGGCTGCCCAAACGGTGACCGGCAGCCAGCACCTGCTACAGATCAACGGTTACCGGCTGCTGCTGGACTGCGGCCTGTACCAGGGGAAGCGGGACGAATCGTTCCGGCGTAACCGGGAATTTTTGTTCAACCCAGCCAAACTGGACGCGGTGGTGATTTCGCACGCGCATATCGATCACATCGGCAATTTGCCCAACCTGGTCAAATCCGGCTTTCACGGGCCAATTTACGCCACGCCGGCGACCTGCCACCTGGCGAATATCCTGCTGATGGATTCGGCGCACATCCAGGAAGTGGACGCGGGCAACATCAGTTACAAGAACGCCCGCAAGGGGCTGCCGCCGGTGGAGCCGCTGTACACGCTGGAAGACGCGGCCCAGGTGGCGCAATATTTCCGCCCGCTGGATTACGACCAGACGGCCGAAATCCTGCCGGGGGTGGCGCTCTCGTTTGCCGACGCGGGGCACATCCTGGGATCGGCGGCGGTGGCGTTGGACATCGACGAAGGCAAAGGTTCCAGGCAGCGGCGGGTGTGGTTCTCGGGGGATATCGGGCGGCGGGGCCTGCCGTTGATCCGCGACCCAATCTTGCCCCAGGGCGCGGACGTGTTGCTGATGGAGTGTACGTACGGCGATAAGAGCCACGAAAGCCCGGAGCTGGCTTACGACGAGCTGCGCGAGGTGGTGAAGCGGACGCTGAAGCGCCGGGGCAAGGTGATCATCCCGGCTTTTGCGGTGGGGCGCACGCAAGACCTGGTGTATAACTTGAACCAGATGATGACCGGCAACGAAGTGCCGCGGGTGCCGGTGATTGTGGACAGCCCGTTGGCGACGAATGCCAGCGATATCTACCGCGCCCACCCGGAATGTTTCGACGAGGAGACGCGCGAGTTCGTCGCCCAGGGGCGGCACCGCTCGGCGCTGGGGTTCGATATGCTGACGTATACGCGCTCGGCGGAGGAATCCAAGGCGCTGAACGAACGCAAAGACCCGATGATTATTATCTCGGCGGCGGGGATGTGCGAGAACGGGCGCATCCGGCACCATTTGAAATACAATATCGAGAATCCGCTGAATACGATTTTGATCGTTTCCTGGCAGGCGCCGGACACGCTGGGGCGGCGTATCGCCGACCGGGAGAAGCGGGTGCACATCCTGGGCGACGATTACCTGGTGAAGGCGGAGGTGGCGACGATCGGCGGTTTATCGGCGCACGCCGGGCAGAATTCGCTGATGGAGTACGTGGAGGCGACGCGGGGTACGCTGCAGCATCTCTATCTGGTGCACAGCGAGCCGAAGAAGGCGCAGGTGTTCCTGGATAAGCTGGCGGAGGCGGGGGTGAAGAATGTGGTTTATCCGGAGTTGCACGCAACGGTGGAAATTTAGGGGATTCTTTGCTATAATACGGGGCGCGCTTTGGTTTGAAAGTTTAAGGCCAGGCGCGAATTGGAGAGGTGCCAGAGCGGCCGAATGGGGCGGTCTCGAAAACCGTTGTGGGTCTTGACCCACCGTGGGTTCGAATCCCACCCTCTCCGCCTGACGTAATCGCACATCGTTTCCAGAAATCGCCCGGTGATGAGCCGGGCGGTTTCGATTTCATCGATAGGTCGTTTTTTGGTAGTGTCCCTCATTCCCAGTGATGAACATCTTCAAGCAAGGCGAATAAGGGT
>CAZQQJ010000014.1:0-175689 GCA_964595435.1 uncultured Anaerolinea sp.
CTTGAGCTTTGTCGGAACCCTAATTTGGCTCCGCTGAAATGTCAACACAACCTAGCCAGGGAATCCACCCCGGGTGTAGAATCTCGGCCCGGCGTCAGGTCGATACATATTGCGCCATCGCCTGCCTGGCTGGCGCAGCCGAAAGCCACAACAAAAACGTCGTCAGCACTGCCGAAGTCAGGCACCAGGCGCAGGTGGCCCCGATCACGAACGGCTCCAGGAAAGTCAGGTAGATCGAAAACAGCGTTCCCCCGAACGCCATTCCGAACAGCGCCAGGTCGGCCAGCGCCGCCAGGCGTTGGTTCCCTGCCAGGCCGGCGCTCCAGGCGGCCAGCATCGCCAGGTAACCCAACACGCCGAGCACCCCCACCGGCAGCACGCCGAACAGGTGCGCATATTCGCTCTGCTGCACGGCGTTGCAATCTCCCACCGGCCCGCAGACGGCGCGCACCTGCGCCGTCTCCACGAAAGCCAGGTAGCTGGCCACCCCCAGGCCCGCCAGGCAAACCGGCGCTACCAGCCACCGGCAGATCTTACAGCGCCATTCCGCTGGCGGCCTGAGCAGCGAGAAGACCACCCACCCTGTCACCACGATCATCCCTGCCAGCACCACAGCTGCCAATCCGTTGCCGATCGGGTCCCGCAAGAGCTGTTCCCACGGTCCAATCTTTTCGTCGGGGATGACGATCAGCAGGGCGACGGTGGGGGAGGGCGCCGGCGGTGGGGCCGTGACGTTCGAGGTTGAAGCCGCCGGCGTGGCGCTGGGGGTGGATAATGGAGTCCAGGTGGTCGTCGGGGCGCGAGGTTGGGTGGCAGCCGCTATGGGCGCCGCAGCAGTCAGGGTGTTGATCCGCGCCACCAGGTCGATGCGCGTGATCGTCGGCGTGGGTTCGATGGTCGCCGTAGGGTGCGGCGTGCGGCTGGGCCGTGGGGTGGGCGCTTCGGTCGGCAGCACCGCCGCCAGCCCGGGAATATCCGGCCAGGCCACCCCGCCCTGCGCCAGGAACTGCTCGATCAGCCCCGGGAACATGGCTGGAATGTCCTCCGATCCGATCAGCACAATATCGCCTACCACCAGCATCGGGACGCCAGCGCCTGAAAGATTGTATTTTTTCATCGCTGCCTGGTAGATCGCCAGCCCTTTGCGTTGGGAGGCATTGACGCTGGCAATCTGTAACCTGTTCCCATATTGCTGGAGCAAAGGCGGCAGCACATTCTGTGCCACATACTGGCAGTGCGGGCAGGTGGGCGAATAGAACAGCACCGCTCGCACCACGCCGCCCGCTCCTGGCGTTGCCTGCCGGGCGGCCCCCGCCATCTCACCACCCCCCGTGAGGTTGAGCCATCCGGAAATTAGAGCAAAAAGGACCAGTAGCCGGTTCATCTTACTTCCGTTTCACCTGCACCCACATCCTGCCCTTCAGCGCGATGCATGCGCCGCTTGCCGCGCATCCGGCGCACTCACCCTGGGCGCAGCCCTCCACCGCACGCAAATAGCCGCCTCGCTCCAGGTCGGCGATCATCAGCTCTACCAAAGCCGGGCTCACCCCCAATTGCCGCGCCAGCACCGCCGGTTGTACCGTCCCGCTCTGTGAAATCGCTTCCAATAATTTTTCCAACATACCTATACTCCCCAGCCCAACAGCCGGGCTGTCTGGTAGATAAAGATTCCTACCCCCAACGAAATCCCCAGCAGAATGGCGCTGCTCGACACTGTCCAGCGCCACGAGCCGGTTTCCTGGCGTATCGAAGCCAGTGTAGCCACGCAAGGGATGAACAACACCTGTACCGCCAGGAAGGCCAGCGCCGCAGCCGGCGCCAGGTGGGCGTTCAGCGTTTGCGCCAGGCCTGCCGCCTCGCCGTTGGCGCCGTATAAAACCGCCAGGGTGGGGATGGTATTTTCCTTGCGCACGAAACTGGTCAGCAGCGCCACCATCATTTGCCATTCGAGTCCCATCCAGCTTCCCACTGGCGCCAGCAGGCGTCCGAAGAAAGCCAGGAAGCTGGTCTCGATATTCCCGCTGGGGAAGTGGGATAACGCCCACAGGATCACCGAAACGACCAGGATGATGCTGCCCGCTGTTTTCAGAAAATCGGCGCAGCGTTGCCATACCCCTTCCTCTACGATGCGCAGGTTGGGCTTCTGGTACAACGGCAGTTCCATGATGAACGCATTGTGCTCGCCTCCCAGGAATTTCTCGTGCAGCACGATTCCCACCACGGTGAGCACGATCAGGCTCATCACCACCAGCCCCCACGAAACCCAAATCGCCCTTTCCCCGAAGAAAATCGGCGCCAGGAAGGCTACCACCGCCATGCGCGCCGTGCAGGGCACGATCGGCGTCACCAGGATGGTGATCAGCCGCGCTTTGGGCGATTCGATCACCCGCGCCCCCATCACTCCTGGCACGTTGCACCCAAAACCCAGGAATATGGGCAGGAAACTTTTGCCGTGCAGCCCCATCAGGTGCATAAAGCGATCCATCACGAAGGCCGCCCGCGCCATGTAACCGGCGTCTTCCAGCAGCCCCAGCACGCTGAAAAAGATGGCCAGGATGGGCAGCAACGTCAGCACAGTGCCCACTCCGGCGATGATCCCATCTGCCACCAATCCCACCACCCAGGAGGGAAGGCCGTGCAGCGCTGCCCGCGCCCATTGCGCGCTGGCGGCTACCACGTTCGTTTCCAGCCAGGCCTGCAGCGGCGCGCCCACGGCATAGGTGAGCCAGAACAGGATGCCCAGGGCGCTCAATAACAGCAGCATTCCCCAAACGGGGTGGGTAGCCACGCGGTCGATGCGGTCGGTCATTGTCAGTTGGCCTGCCCTGGGCTGGACCACTGCTGCCCGCACCATGCGCCCGATCCATTCGTAGCGCCCACTGGCAACTGCCAGGAAGGCGTCATCGTGCTGCACCAGGATGGCCTGCACGTCTTTCCATGCTTCGCCCATTTGCTGGCGCATCATTTGCGTGATCTCGTCGTCGCCTTCCAACAGCTTTAACGCCACCCAGCTTTCCGGGTAAGGTATTGGCACGTGCCTGGCAATCAGCCCTTCGAGCGCCTGCAATACGTCCTGGTGATCCTGGCGGATTTCCGGCCGGTTGGGCTGTTGCGCCTGTGGCTGGTGCGCCACCTGCACGGCGGCCTCCATTAGAGCTTGCATGCCTTCCCCGCGACTGGCTACCATCGGCACGACTGGCAGGCCCAGAGCAGCCTGCAGCACATGCGGCTCAACGTGGATGCCTTGCTGCTCGGCCAGGTCGACGCGGTTCAGCCCAATCACCAGTGGCACTGGCTGGCACAACAGCTCGGCTACCAGGTACAGGTTGCGCTCCAGCGTCGCCGCATCTACCACCACAACCACCACATCCGGGCGGCACTTGATCACGAAATCCCGGGCGATACGCTCTTCCATCGAACTGGCCGACAGGCTGTAAGCTCCGGGCAGATCGACAATGTACAGGGTGGTTTCGTCTTGTTGGTAGACGCCGGTCTTCTGTTCGCAGGTCTTCCCCGGCCAGTTGCTCACATATTGCCCCATGCCGGTCAGCGCATTGAACACCGAAGACTTGCCTGTGTTGGGTTGCCCTACCAGGCCGATGGTCAAGGCTTCCTGTAGTGTGCTCATCGCGCCTCAATCAGAATCTTGTGAGTGTGCGACAGTTGGCGCAATACCCGCTCAGGTGCAGGTGGAATTGCTTCACCTGCAAACCCTGGTTTTCGCATAGCCGAACGGCCATTTCGGAGATCTGCGGCGCCTCCAACTCGATCACTTGCCCACATTGGATGCAGGTAAAGTGATGATGGGGTGAAGCCCGGACGGTTTCGAAGTGGCCGTGATTTTCCCCCAGGCGGTATTCCCGCACCAAACCGGCTTCTTTGAGCAAGGCCAGCGAACGGTATACGGTCGCCAGGCTGATGCGCGTGTCGCGCGCCTTGGCTCGTTCGTAGAGCGTCTCCGCGTCCAGGTGTTCCTGGCTGTTTTGCAAGATATCCAATACCAGCCTTCGCTGGCGGGTCAGCCGGTAAACAGGGGTGCTCATCGGATTCGTCGGTTGCATCATTTCAGGTGTTCTTTCCTATGATTGAGAATGCTTCTCATTCTCAATTATAGAGGTTTTCCCCTCATTTTGCAAGTGACATAAATCACAAGCGCGTACAGCAGCCTCCTGCGCCTCAAGGTGGGCGCGACGCGCTGCGCCGGCGCGCCGCATTTGAACCGCAGAATCCGCGATTGCCCGCCTCTGGCCGGATGGGCAGCGCTCCCTTACACCAGCGTTTTTTCGCTCTCCAATCCCAGGGGGGACCAGCTCTGCTGGGGCAGATCCAGCTTTGCCAGCCATTCGATCGCTTTCGGATTGAGCAAGAAGCTGCGCGGCCCCTGGCATCCAACAATGACCAGCGGGTATTGCAATCGCAAGGCAAACTCCTCCAGCGGCAGGGCGCCCGGCTCCAATTCGGTCTCGTCTGCCTGGTATCCCATGACCACCAGATCGAGTAGATTCTGGCGCAGGCAGCGCACCAGTTCTACCTGGTACATCCCCTCGCACAACTTGAACGCCACGTTGGTGAAATCGCCCAATCGCTCGTCGTAGTGTTCGCGCAACTGCCTCTCCAGGCGGGTCAGTAATTGTGGGGTGATGGCGGTTTCTCCGGTCGGGGCGAACAGATCGGTTTGCACGATGTCGCGGCGCAGCTTGAAAGGCGAATGCAGCCAATGGCAGATATTTAGCTGCCAGTTGTGTTTGCGCGCCAGCCCCAATGCATAATCGAATGCCCAATCATCGGTTTGTGTAAAATGTGTGCAAAACCCTACGGTCGTCATTTCTGCCTCCTGATCACTGCTGTTCTGGACTTGGATGCTGTAATAAATCGTTAAAATCCGTGCTTTTCGCGCCGGTCCACGGCCAGTTGAACGGCTGCTTGTCGTCAGCTAATGCCTGGATCAAATCGCCGCTCTTCTGCGTATGGCAGGTGGCGCACTCCTGAAGTTCGGGCCGGCCCTGTGCTGCCGCCTCTTGGGTATGACACCCCTGGCATTTGCCGTGTAAAGCCTCTTGATAGCCGGGGGCCAGGTAGTCAAAGGCATTCTGCCCTGCCGCTGGGGCCATGTCTTCGTGGCATTCCTGGCAGGCGGCTGCCGTTTCCCGGCGATGCTCGCCGTTGTGGCACTCGCTGCAAGCCGCGTTGCCGCCCAGTTCCGCCACGTGCAGGTTGTGATTGAAAATCGATGTTGCCGCGTAATAGTCCTGGTGGCATTCAGAACAGCGACTGGCCTGGTCGCCTGGTTTGTTCAAGTGGTGGCAGGTTGCGCAGGCCTCTACCTCGTCGCCTGCCTCTTCAGCCAGGCGCTGTTGATGTTCGCCGTGTGGAAAAGCCACTGCATAGCCCTGGCGATTCCCGTCGATCAGCAGGGCTTCCCAGCCCGTTGCCGCTTTCACCACGGTCGCTGGCATGGGTTGGCCTCTTCCGCTCGCCGCGGGCAGCCCGGCGAAGATCAGCGCCGCCATGGCTACCGCCAGACCGGAGCGGCGCACCAGGGCGCTGCGCAGGCTATCTTCCCGGTATCTGGCGCTGCCGGGCGCCAATTCGGGCCGCGCATAGCGGTCGTGCTGCCGTTCCGGCAGGGTCTTTTCCAGCACAGCCAGGTTTTCGCTGAACAGAAAATATACCAGGCCGGCCGCCGCCGGGATGGCGAGGGCGATCACAACTTCCAGCAGCGAAGGGACATAGCCCTGGCCCGCCGGTCGCCACATGCTGAACAGGCTCAGCGACATGCGCTGCGAGAGCACCCCGGCGATCACCAGCACCGCACAGGTCAGCAGCCCCTCTGCCCGGTTGCGCAGGCTGGGAAACATCAATAACACTCCTGGCAGCACGCCGCCCAGCAGGATTTCCCCGGCGAATACCATGCTTTGCCACGAGCCATCCAACGCGTCCGGCAGTGCGCCGCGCACCAGCAGGTCGCCCACCCGCAGCGCCAGGTAGAGCCACAGCACAAACCCGGCAATCTTTCCCACCCGCGCCAGCAGATCGGCGTGCAGCCCGCGTCCGAACCAGCGCGCCGCCAGGTAACTCTCTACCACCAGCGCCATCAGCCCGGCGGCAATCGCCGAGGTGAAAAACAGCACGGGGATCCACGGGCTGTACCACAACGGGTGGACCCGGTGGGGCATGATCAGGAACAGCGCCCCCAACGAAGATTGGTGCAGCGTCGAAAGCACCACGCCGGCGATGACCAGCGGAACAGTCGCGGCCTTCAGCAACTTGTAAATCACCTGGAACCAGGTCCCGCGAAACCAGGGGTGCTCCAGGATCACCGGCCCGAATTCCAGCGCCAGCGCCGAGAAATACAGCATCACACACCAGGCGATCTCGAACATCACCGAGTGGTGCTGCCAGTGGATGACCGGCATATAGATATGCCAGGGCAGGCCCAGGTCGAAGATCAGCGAGACGATGAACGAGCCATAGCCCAGCAGCGCCAGCAGGATCGCCCTGCGCAGCAGCGGGCGGTAGCTCTCCAGGTGAAAGAGATAGACCATCGCCGCCAGGGTGAAGCCGCCGCCCGCCAGCGCCACGAAACCCAGCTTGAAAGCGATCCACAATCCCCAGGGGGTGGTGTCGTTCAACCCGGTGGTGTACCCCAGCCCATAGGCAAAGCGGAAGAAGGCGGCGACCAGCCCGGCAAAGACCAGCGCCCAAAGCAGTTCTTTGATCCAAATGCGCCTCGTAGCCTGCATTTATGCCTCCTTCCCCTGGCGGGCAGCCCGCGCCTCTTCCATCTGGATGCGCCGGCCGATAATCCAGAACAACCCCGTCATCAGCCCGGCGGTGGCGATGCTCAAGGCGGGCACTTTACCCAGCCAGTTCCAGCTCAATTCGGGCAAGGGCGCAAGCCCCGGGTCGCCGTGGAAGCCGCCCACGCCCCCGCCAAAATCCAGCGGCACATCCGAGAGATACAGCACGGAAGTCCCGCCGGCCTCTTGCTCGCCAAAGACAACTGGCAGGTATTTGCCCGGCTCGGCCTGTATCTGCTGGTGCGCCTGGCGGATCAGATCGTCCCGTTCGCCGAAGGTCAACACCTGGTTGGGGCAGGCATCCACACACGCCGGCAATTGCCCCGCCTGCAGGCGCTCGTAACACAGCGTGCATTTCCTCACCAGGGGAACCGCAGTATCCCATTCGTAGCGCGGGATGCCAAACGGGCATGCCATCATGCAGTAGCGGCAGCCCATGCACTTCTGGCTGTCGTACAACACCGGCCCCTCGGCCGTTTTGTACATCGCCCCTACCGGGCACACCGAGACACACGCCGGTTCGAGGCAGTGGCGGCAGAATTTGCGCACGTGGCGGCCTTCCGGGCTTGCCACGATCGCCGACCAGCGCCGCGCCGAAAGCCCATCACCAACCTGCTGCGGTTGAGGCCGTTCATCGCCCAGTTTGTTCGCTGCCGCGCAGGCGTCGACACACTGGTTGCAGCCTGTACATCGCGTTACATCCACCAATATCCCGATCATATCTTCCTTCCTTGTGGGCCGTGCAACGTTCTAACCACCTCATCGCCTCCCTGTGGCGTAAAACGCCAGGCGATATCGGACCCCAGGCGGATTAATGGGAACAGCACGCAGTGGGCGACTTTGGTAAAGGGGGTGATCAACAAAAGGACTACGCCATTGATCGTATGAAACAGCATCAGGCTATCATAGGGCATCGGGTTCCACGCCTGCCCGGCGACGAAGCCGGAGACGAAAATGTTCAGGATCAAAACCAGTAGCACGTAATCCATCGCCTTGCTCAGCGCCCTGGAACTGTGCACGTAAATCCGGTAGGCCAGCAGGTATGAACCCGCCAGGATCGTCGCCAGGGCCAATACATCCAGCGCCGGCTTGTAAAGCGCTGGCCAGGACAGGCCCAGGTTGGCCTGCAAGATATCGATGTGGTTGCTGAGGAAAAACCCTGCAAACAGGATGCCCAGGTGGAAGCTGAACGAGGCGATGCTGTAGCCGCGCCGCGCCCGGCGCAGGCGGCCAAACGGCAGCAGCCAGCCCAGGGTTTCGCGGGCGATTTGAATGTAAGAGATACGCTGATCGCTGGCGCGTCGCACCGCGCTGGCGATTTCCCATACCGTCAGCAGCGCCAGGCGCAGCAAACCCAGGATTAAAACGGCCAGAACAAAGCGCATCACTGGCCCTTCAGCAAGCGATAACCACGCAGGCATATCTCAGTCTCCTCTCCTCTACTTTGTTTACTGTGCTCCGTCTACTTTTATCGCCCGCAGCACCAGGTCGTGTACGCCCACGATCTGCACCGGCATCTTGTAATAATCCATCAATTCACGCAGTTGCTTCTTGCAGTTGGCGCAAGGCGTGGCCACGATCTGCGCCCCGCTGGCCTGGATCTGCTCGGCCTTGGTCTTGCCTGCCACGCGCATGCGAAAGTCATGCATTTCATCCAGCGAAACCAGCCCGCCGCCGCCCCCGCAGCAGTAATTCTCCGCGCCGTAGGGCTGCATCTCCACGAAATCGTTGACGAAACTGCGCAGGATGTTGCGCGGCTGTTCGACAATCCACCCCGAACGGGCGATATTGCACGGATCGTGGTAGGTTACCCGCTCCGGCACAGCCTGTGGGTCGAGTTTCAGCTTGCCGGCCTGGATTGCCTGCCAGGTCAGTTCCAGGATGCTCACCACCGGCAGCGCCTCGTCTCCGGCGAAGGTTGGCACGAACTGCCGCGCCGAGCGCGCGGCGTGCCCGCACTCGCCGATCAGGATTTTGCCGGCCTTCAACCGCCGCGCCTCCTCCACCAGTTTTCTGATGATCCGTTCCAGGTACCAGTCGTTGAAAAATAACCCGTAATTGATCCCGTCGAAGTATTGCGAGCCGATGGTCCACGGGATCTTGGCCTCGCTCAACACCGCCGCATTGCCCATCAACGTATCGGCTTCCATCAGATAGTCGCTTACTGCCGGGAAGAAGATGTATTCCGCTCCTTCCTGGTCCACCGGAAAAGCGATTTTCTTGCCCTTGCTTTCTTCCAGCTCGTCTTGCAGGAACTCCAGGTTGTCCAGCAGCGCCGGCAAGGGGATAGCCGACGTATTGCCGGTTTTGCCCTCCAACTGCTCGCGCACCGAAACCACCAGCCCTTTCGGGGCAATGCCGGCCTCGCTGAGAATATAACGCCCCAGGTGAGTCATCAGCCCGTGATCGATGCCCATCGGGCATTCGATCTTGCACCGCCGGCAGGCCGTGCAGCGATAGAACACCTCCGCCATCTCATCGATGGTTGCCTCATCCAAGGGGGGCGCGTTTCCGAACCAGGCTTGCAGCCACCCGCCGGAGCCGAAATAGCGCCGGTAAACATCCAGCAGCAGATTGGTGCGGTAGCAGGGCACGTCCCGCGGCTCGCCGGTGGCCTGGTAAACCTGGCAGGCCACCGCGCAGCGCCCGCACTTGCTGCTGGTGCGGGCGTATAGATCGAGCACGAAGCGGTAGTTACTGTGGCGCAAGATCGCTGCAAACGCAGTCAAAAAAGCCTGGACGCGGTCGCCGGATTGGCCATTGGCCTCGATGTGATAGAAATTGAAACGCTTTTTCGCCTCGTCGGCGGGGTTGGGTGCAGGACGAATCATTCAATCTCTCTCCTCGCCGGCCTGCGGCGAAAGGACCACAATTGCCAACGCTGGCTCATTTCCGGGGTTGCGCCAGCGTTGGGGTGAATTGCCATTGCACGACAGGCGATCTCCTGGATTGAGCAGGTAGGTTTGCCCGTTATTATCTTCGTATTCCACCTGGCCGCACAGGCACAGCAGCATCTGCACGCTGACCGGCTCCCAGGTTTCTATGTCGCATAGCCAGGGCGACTCTGCCGCCTCGGCGCCGCACTCTAGCGATTGCCCAAACAGGGCATCTGCCAGCCTGGATGTCACGTTGGCGGTATGCCCATCCTGGGCCCGGGTGAGGGTGACTTCGTTGGGGCACACATCTTGCAAAAAAGAGCTGGCCGGCGCGCCCAAAGCCGTGGCGATCCGGCACAGGGTTTCCACCGTTGGCGCCACCTGGCCGCGCTCCACCAGGCTGATGGCGTTGGCTGAAAGCCCACTGCCGGCTGAGAGCTGGCGCAATGTCAGCCCGTGGAACTTGCGCAGGCGGCGAATGCGTTGTCCAACGTTTTTCCAGGATTCTTTCGGCAGCATAAATAGAGTATACCAATTTAATTTACTTGTGTCAATTATAATGGTTAATATCACCACAAATAAACATTTTTGTAAACTATTTTGGTTAAATTAAAATTGCCCGCATGATCGGATGGGCCGTAGTTGCGGTTCGGTTTGCAGAAACCCGAACCATCTCGCACATCGGATAGCCAGGCAAATTTGCTTCGCGCTTGCCGCGAGTAAGTCTTTTGCCTGTCGTGGGGAATTGCCAGCCTGTGGCACCCGGCCGCGCCTGGCTATCGAAATCATCTATACCCCCCTATACACACAATCAATATCGGTTGTGATAAATGCCACTTATCGGAAATGTCCGTTTCCGCTAAGATAGGGATAGATTTATCAGAAGATAAGGAGGCTTGTATGACAACCGTAGATCTCTCGACAATTCAGGCTGCGAAAATTGTGGACGCCCGAGCAATGTCTTGTCCAGGGCCACTGCTGGAGGCCAAAAAAGGCATCGGCGCGGTTAAGGTTGGTGAAGTGCTGGAGGTCTGGTCTGGCGACGCGAACACCAAGAATGATATGCCGCGCTGGTGTGAGAAGGTGGGGCACGAATTTCTTGGCGTGGTACCTGCCGAGGGGTACGAGCGGCTATTTGTGCGCCGGAAGAAATAAATTTGAGCCGCACGGAACGACTTTCAGCTTAACAAGGACCGCAGGATGGGAACTCGCAAACCAAAAATCTTGATCCTCGCCACATTGGCGGGCGGATATGCCGGGGCTGATGCTACTGGCCAGGTGTTTGCCGATTATCCTGCAAACACGTATATCCTGCCAGTGGTGTGCCCGGTGATGTTTCCGCCCGAGTTTTTTGTGCGCGCCTTCGAGCGCGGCATCGATGGCATCATCCTGATGTACAGCGGCACAGACAGTCCGTTCAAAGTCGAAGCAGATGGTACAGCTAACCTGATTGCACGCACCTATGCCCTGATGAAACAACGCGGGATCGACATCCGGCGATTGCGCCTGGCTGCCATCTGCACGGTGTGCGTGAAACCATTTCTGAAAGAGGTCAGGCAAATGGAAGATCTGCTGGACGGAATTGGTTTTGTCAAAGACGAATTGGCTGCGCCAGCATCCCCGTTAGCTGCATAAATGACACATTGGAGGGATGATGGAAAATAGACATGTGGACGCCCTGGTGGTTGGCGGCGGGATTGCCGGTATGCAAGCGGCGCTCGACCTGGCCGAGCAGGGCAACAAGGTGATTCTGGTGGAGCGCCAGCCGAGTATCGGGGGGAAAATGATCATGCTCAGCAAGGTTTTTCCCACCCTGGATTGTTGCAGTTGTATCACCACTCCGAAGATGTCGGCTGTGGCGCACCATCCGAATATCGAACTATTCACCTACTGCGAGGTGCAAAAAGTTGACGAAAGCGACAGCGGTTTTGAGGTCGATGTGCTTCAAAAGCCGCGTTATGTGAACGAGAAAGCTTGCACCGGCTGCCGGCAGTGTGAATTCGAGTGCCCGGTGACCCTTCCCAGCCATTGGGATAGAAACCTGGGCTCGTACCGCGCCATCCGGGTGCCGTTCTCCACTGCGGTGCCGCAAAAGGCCGTGCTGGACATGGATAACTGCCTGCTGTGCGGTAAGTGCGAGAAGGCCTGCCCGGTGGGCGCGGTGGATTTCACCCAACAGCCCGAACATTTTACAATTCACGCCCGGGCGATCGTCCTTGCCACTGGTTTCGAATTGACCGAGCTGGCGGCCAAGAGGGAATATGGCGGCGGAAAGCTGAAGAATGTCATCGATCCGATGATGATGGAGCGTTTCCTGGCTCCCACTGGCCCTTACGGGCGTGTGCTGCGTCCCGGCGATGGCAAAGAACCTGCTTCGATTGCTTATGTACAGTGCGCTGGCTCACGGGATGAAACCCTGGGCGTAAACTACTGCTCACGCGTGTGTTGCATGTACGCCATCAAGCAGGCCATGCTGCTCAATGGCGCTTTGCCCCTGGCCGAGATTACCATCTACTACATGGATATTCGCACTTTTGGCAAAGGCTACGAACAGTTCTACCAGAATGCCCAGGCCATGGGCGTGGAGTTTGTACGCGGTAAAGTGGCCCAGATTAGAGAAGATGAAGAACAAAACCCGGTCTTAAGGGTAGAGATGACCGAAACCGGGGAAGTGGTGGAGCGCACACACGATCTGGTTGTGCTTTCACTGGGCATGCTGCCAGCCTATGATCCGCGCCAGGTGTATCGTGTGGCTTTGGGCAAAGACCGGTTTGTAAACGTGCCTTCCCCGAACAGTGTTCCCTGTGTGACCGACCAGGCGGGCATTTTTGTAACCGGCACAGCTATGGAACCCATGGATATTGTGGATAGCATCGTCACGGCCGGGGCTGCGGCGGTGATGGCCGCGGCGTATATCCGTGAACATACGAATGGATGCCTGGCGCTTGAGAGAGCCGCAGCCGAGAAAGAGGTGGCCTATGCCTGAGATGGGAGATATCTTTGCTGAACAGCAGGCTGCCGATGTTGAAAACCAACCAACCAGTGAGACGCCGCGCATTGGCGTTTACACTTGTTATTGCGGCGGTAATATCAGCAAGGTCGTCCAGTGCGAAAAGGTGGCTAAAGCGCTGGAAAAATTGCCGAATGTGACCGTCTCTCGCACCAATATGTCCTTGTGTTCCGACGCGGGGCAATCGATGATTGAACAGGACATCCGCGAATTGGGGGTAAACCGGGTGGTGATTGGCGCCTGCGCCCCCTCGCTGCATGAGCAGACTTTTCGTGGCACGGTGATGCGCGCCGGGCTGAACCCTTACCTGTACCAGCACATCGGGTTGCGCGAACAGGACTCCTGGGTACACCACGAAGATCACGAAGGAGCCACGGACAAGGCTATCCGCTTAATGGCGGCGGGCGTCGGCAAGGCTCGTCTATTGCAGCCGCTGGCCAATATCCGCCTGGGAGCGGAAAAACACGCCCTGGTCATCGGTGGTGGAGTGGCAGGCTTGCGGGCCGCGTTGGAAATCGCCCGCCAGGGATTGCAAGTGACGTTGGTCGAGAAGGCGCCTTTCCTGGGCGGGCGTATGGCCCAACTAGACACGCTTTTCCCTACCAACGAGCCAGCCTTGCCATTGTTGCAGGATTTGATTGGGAAGGTGGCCGCACATCCCAACATTACCATCTTGACCTATGCCGAGGTTGTGAGCGTCTCGGGTTTTGTAGGCAACTTCCACGTCACGGTTCGCCAGCATTCGCGCGGCGTCGATCTGGCAGAAGCGGAAGCGCTCATGGCCGCCTGTCAGCAAGAAGTGCCCGATGATTTTAACCATGGTATGTCGCACCGCAAAGTGATTTACCGGCCTTACTCCGGATGCTATCCTTCTTCCCCGGCGGTGGATTGGGTGCACTACGATGATTTGCCAGTCCAGGTCGATGGAAAACAGGTGGTCTTGAAAGATTATCCCGTTACGCACGAGTTGAACGCAGGTGCTATCGTGCTGGCCACGGGTTTTGATCCTTACCCGCCTCGCTCAGGTGAATACGGCTATGGCGAGATCCCCGAAGTGGTGACCTTGCCGCAGTTGATTCGTTACCTGACGCTGCATCAAGGCGAAAAATCATTGAAATGGAACGGGCACGCCGTTCGAGATGTCGTCTTGATCCAGTGTGTGGGCAGCCGGCAACGGGATGGCGTATCCGAACCGCAGCCAGATGGACGGGTAAATGATTACTGTTCGCGTGTGTGCTGCACCGCTACCCTGCACATGGCGAATGAACTGCGCCAGCACTTCCCCGAATTGAACATCTATGACCTGTACCAGGATATCCGCACTTACGGGCGCGGGCAAGAAGATTATTACCGCCTCGCCATGACGAACAAGGTGCGCTTTCTCCAATACCATGGAGATGAACTGCCGGAGGTGGTGGCTGCCCCGCCCGGGGAATCCCATCCGGTGCTGGTGCGGGTTAAGGATTATCTGACCTACGGCGAAGAACTGGAAGTACCCGCCGACCTGGTTGTGCTGGCAGTGGGCATGATGCCGCGCCAGATCGATGACCTGGTGCAGATGCTCAAGGTTTCACGCGGCGTGGATCGCTTCCTGCTGGAGGTGCACCCCAAGCTGCGCCCGGTGGAGACGGCGGTCAACGGCGTAATCCTGGCTGGTACGGCGCAAGGACCGATGAATATCCAGGAAGCCATTACAGCCGCCTCAGCAGCAGCAGCCAAAGTCAGCGCCTTGTTAGGGCGTGGCTATGTCGAATTACCGCCTTACGTGGCTGCCGTTGATCCTGCAAAATGCACTGGCAGCGGCGAATGCGTACAGGTATGCGAATACGATGGCGCGATTGCCTTGCAAGTCATCCAGGAGAACGGCCATGAAATCCGCCGGGCAGTGGTCACACCGGCCAACTGTTCTGGCTGTGGAGCATGCGTAAGCGCCTGTCCGAGGCGGGCAATCGATGTTCAAGGATGGACGCTATCACAATACGAAGCCATGGTCGACGCCATTGCCGTGGATGACCTGGCTCTGTTGGAGGTGCCATGATGGATGCACGAGAAGCGGCGCGCGCACGCACAGAGCTGCTCAAGCGTTTGCGCGATGAACACAAGGAAACGGTAGAGCGGGCACAGGAACTGCTCAAGGAGCAAAAGCGCGTCCAGCAAGCGGTGTGCAAGGCGGTGCGCGAAAGGCCTAAGACAGTGTTAGAAATTTCAAAGGAAATCGAGATGCCAAGCCACGAAGTGCTCTGGTATGTAACCTCCTTCAAGAAATATGGCCTGTTGAGAGAAAGTGGAATGTGCGGTGATTATCCGCTCTACGAGCGAGTGGAGGAGAAACCGGCATGAGCACTCGCGTTGACCCAACATTAATGGCTGAATTGAAAGATTATGGCGCGGTCAACCCGGAGGCCTGCATCAACTGTGGCAACTGTACCGCTATCTGCCCCTTGACCACCAGTGAGCACCCTTTTCCGCGCCGCACCATCCGTTTGGTGCAAATGGGGATCCGCGAACGTCTGGCAGCCAGCATCGACCCCTGGTTATGCTATTTCTGCGGAGATTGTTCGATCACCTGCCCGCGCGGCGCAGAGCCGGCCGAAACGATGATGGCAACTCGCCGCTGGCTGATTGCCCAATACGACAAGAGCGGCCAGGCCAAAAAATTGTATACCTCGGAAAGGGCGGTGGCTCTGACGATTCTGCGGACGGCCTTGCTTCCGCTTATCCTGCTCATCGCTTATCACCTGCTGACCGGGGGTAGAAATATTCGAACCGACCGGGTGGTGCTGAACGATTTCGCACCGGTGATGTGGGTATGGGCGATCGTCTTGTTGCATTTCGTCTATCTGGGGTGGCATCTTTTTCGTAATACCATAACGATGGTCAGGCATGTATTAGGCCCTGATTCCAATCTCTTCAGCATTCCACTGGGCGCCTATCTGGAGGGGGCAAAAGAATTCGCCGTTCATTTCGTTTCTCAGCGCCGCTGGTGGGAGAAGTGCGATCAGGAGGCGCGCAAAGTGGAATACCACCGTTGGCTTAAGCACGCCTTGCTGATGACGGGGTATGTGACCATGCTGATTCTGATCGTACCCATGTTGTGGTGGTTCCAGACGGATGAGCTATACCCGTTGTACCATCCACAACGCTGGTTAGGCTATTACGCTACGATCATTCTTACATTTACGTCAATCGAAATCCTTTACAGCCGGAGGGCGAAGAAAGAGGAAATCCATCGCTTCTCACATCCCAGTGATTGGCTCTTTCCGAGTTTCCTGCTGATTGGTTCGATAACGGGCATATTGGTCCATATTTTCCGTTATATGTCTCTTCCCTGGCCTACATACGTTGTCTATACTGTGCACGTCATGGCGATGGTAGCGATGCTGGACACGGAAGTCGGCATTGGGAAATGGACCCACCTGGTTTACCGCCCGCTGGCGCTATCTTTGGAGGCGATGAGGAAAAAATCCGAAGAACTTGTGGAGGCGCTGGCGCCCGCCGACTGATGAATTAGCTGCTGGGGCTGTGGCTCCAGCAGTCGATCAAATCCCAGATACTTTCACGTAACTAAGGAGAAACAAAATGGCTGAAAAAATGGTTGTTGTCTGCAATGGCGACGAAGCCAAGAACATCATGCCGACGCTGATCTTCGCTTCGTCGGGTCTGGCGCTCGATTACGAAGTGCACGTCTTCTTCTGCCCGGCGGGGACGAAGTGGACGCTCAAGGATGAACTGGAGAAGCTCGGTACCCCCAAGGGCCTGCCAAACCCGGTCAAGCTGTTCAATGATATCCTTGACCTGGGCGGCAGAGTCGTACTGTGCGAGCTGGCGTTGGAGAACAAAGGTGTTTCCCCCAGCGATCTGCGCGACAGTCGCATCCTTATCGAAAAAGCTCCCCCGTTCCTGATGGCAGCGGAAGGGGCGACCATGAC
This sequence comes from uncultured Anaerolinea sp., assembly GCA_964595435.1. Classification (GTDB taxonomy): domain Bacteria; phylum Chloroflexota; class Anaerolineae; order Anaerolineales; family UBA4823; genus RBG-16-57-11. Next base: position 16,616 of record CAZQQJ010000014.1, read on the forward strand.
CTTCTCGTTTTAATTCAGCACACTGTTCTCACCACACATGTAGATAGGTTGCCTATCTACCTGTGTGGTGATTGGTTGGCCTGGCCGTCATCTCCGGCTTTTGCAACAGATCTTCATTCGAAGGATCGTGGATGAAGCTCCAGAATGCTTCCTGGGCGCGGTTAGGCGTCTCGATCGCCCGGCGTACCATGTAAACCTTTCTTTTCAATTCAAGTCCATGCATTGGCACTTCAAAAACTTTCCTTTCCCGGATCGCATAGCTGGCCGCCAATCGAGAGACAAAAGATACTCCAAAACCGGCAGCCACAGTTTCCACAATCGCTTCTGCATTACCCAACTCGAGAAAAATATCCAGGTCTTCCAGATGGATATCGTGCTTGCTCAGTTCCGTGGTTAATACCCGGCGTGTGCCGGAAGTTGGCTCGCGGATGATCATTTGAGCATCCAGCAAGTCTTCCGGTTCTACCGATTGGCGCAATGCCCAGGGATGTTCGCTGGGGACAATTAAAATGATCTGGTCGGTGAAGAACTCTTGCGATTCCATTCCCTCCTCAAAAGCCTCCCGGCTCAACACGCCCAGGTTGGCTTCCTCCTCCAGCAGCCTGGGAACCACATATTCTGGTGTACAGGACAGGATGGTTACCTTTACCCAGGGATACCGCCCGCGAAACCGCCCGGCCAATAGAGGCAAAAGGTATTTGCCAGAGGTGGTGCTGCAAGCAATTCGCAAGTGCCCGACGATTTTTTCTTGCAACGAAGTCATCATCTCCTGCACCTGTATCGATTGGTGAATCAGCTTGCGCGCCCAGGGCAACAGCAAACGCCCTGCTTCGGTCAGGTGCAACCCGCTCGCCGTGCGATCGAACAATTCTACCCCCATCTCGTTTTCCAGATCTCGGATGTGATGGCTGATGGTTGGCTGGCTCAGATGCATCCGTTTTCCGGCTGCCGAAAAGTTCAGGCTTTCAGCAGAATGTAAGAACACCTCAAGTTTTAGCAGGTCCATAAGGCTACCCTTTGTTCAAACCTCGATCCCCAAAAATATGCGGATCAGGTAACCGATCACGAACGAAACTGCGGCTACTCCCAGGCTCAGGCCGGCCATTTCGAAAAAGCGCTGGCGGAAAGGTTCGTCCTGGGCCACCGAAATGTAATAGTTGAACACTGCGATAATCAACACCGCCGCGCCTAACGCCAGCCCCAGGTCGAGATAGTAATTTCCAAACAGCAGGTAAGGCAAGATCAGGAAAGTGACCGTCAAAATATAAGCCACGCCGGTGTAAATCGCGGCGCGCACCGGGTGCTTGGAGGTTTTTTCCGAACGCGTCGACAGGTATTCGGAGGCGGCCATGGACATGGCCGCGGCGATGCCGGTGATCAGCCCGGACAGGGCAATCAGCTTCGTGTTTTGCAGCGCCAGGGTGAGGCCCGCCAACGCGCCAGTCAGTTCCACCAGGGCGTCGCTTAACCCCAGAACGATCGAGCCAGCATAGTGCAGCAGGTCTTCATCCAACATCTCGATCAGCTTCTGTTCGTGTGCATCTTCATCCTGTATCCAGGCATCGATCTCGGGGATCACGCTGCGCAGTTCGGCATAATTGACCTGCGCTTTCTCTTCGCCGCGTTCCATCAATTTGATCCCAAAGGTAAACCCCAGGATGCGGCTGACCAGGTAGTATTTCCAGATTGCAAGCCGGTCAGGTGGGACATCCTGGCCAGTGTATTTCTTCCAATCCTGGTAATGCCCCAACTCGTCCTGGGAAATCTTCTCCAGCACCTGGCGATTCTCTGGAGAGCGGATGCTCTGAGCCAGGCGCCGGTATATATGGTGTTCGGTGATTTCATTACGCTGGAAGGCCAATAACTGTTGGCGAAGTTGCGGTGAAATTTCCATCATATTATTCCTTGCTCCGGCGGGCATACCAGCCGGTTTTGACATCGCTGCGCACGTCGAAATCGGGCACATATGGTTTGATATCCAGCAGCGGCGTTTCATCCAGTACATCCACCCCCTGGATTTCCAGGCGGTTCTCTCGGCGTGCCAGCAGGCGTACCACCGATAATCCGATCGGATTGGGCCGGCAAGGGTAGCGCGTGGCGAACAGGCCATGTGGGTGATCATCCAGGAATGGTTTGACCAGCAACTGGTAATCTGCAGCACAGTGGAAAACATACACCAGGTAAATGTGTGAGAGCTCTTCCAGATCTCTTAATCCATCGGCAAACTCAGCATAGACTTCCACCTCTCCCACGGCTTGCGAGCGGGAAGCCTGGATGGGCGTCTGGTCTTTTTCTGTAAATGGGGAATGGATAATGCCAATTGGCTTCATTGTGTATTCCATGCTTATCCCTGTTTGAACAATTCATCCTGATTGATCATCTCGGTCAATTCCTCGGCAGCGACGTAGTTCGTTACCGTAATCTGTTGCCTGGCGACGCCGGCCACGCTGGCGACTGTCATCTTGATCTGGATTGCCAGGAGCACGGCCACCGGGCACAGCGGCGAAGAAGGGCGGATGGTATAGCTGACCAGCCCATCAGGGCTGGCAACCAGGTCTTCGATCAATCGCATCCGCACCACGTCGGCCCCCGTTTCTGGATCGATCACGGTGGAAAGTTTTTCGAGGACTGCCTGGCGAAGCTGTGCGGGAGTGCTCATTTTCCTCCTGAAGGGGTGACCGGCGAGGCAGGTACGTGCGAAGCGGGCGGCGTTCGTATGCTTTCATCCGGGCGGTCGAACAACGCCGCCGTTACGTTTTGCCATACTGCAGCGATTGCCCGGCTGGCCGGCGCATCCGGCCGGTAGGAAGTTACCGGTTCGCCAATCAGCATCGCCTTTGAAATGTTCTCGTCGAAGGGAATCTCCCCGGCCACCCTGACCTGGTTTTCCTGGCAATACGCCATAATCTGTTCAGCCCCGGCCGGGTGAAGATCAGCCTTGTTGATGCACACCATTGCTGGCAGGCGGAAGTGCGCTGTCGTCTGTAAAATACGCTGCATATCGTGAATCCCTGCCGTGGTTGGTTCGCTGACAATCAGCGCCAGGTCTGCGCCTGCTGCAGCCGAGATCACCGGGCAGCCGGTCCCCGGCGGGCCATCCACGATGACCGCCTGGTAATTTTCATCCAGTCCCAAAAGCCGGGCTTGCTGTTTGACCAGGGTCACCAGCTTGCCGGAATTTTCCTGAGCGGGCCGCAGATCGGCGTGAAAAAGCGGCCCGTAACGGCTCTCTGAGCGATGCCATTGCCCCACAGTCTGCAGTTCCATCCGAATAGCCTGTTCGGGGCATTGATATACACACGCCGTGCAACCATCGCAGGCGATAGGGTCTACCACCCGCACGAACCCATCCTGCGCAGCAGCCAGCGCATCGAAACGGCATACCTGTTCGCAAATTCCGCACCCCTGGCAGCCTGCCGGGTCGATGACGGCGACCGCTCCACCGGTGAAATCGTGGCTTTCCAGCCGCCGGGGATGCAGCACCAGTTCCAGGTTCGCCGCGTCCACGTCTGCATCGGCCAGCACCGCCTTTAATGGACAAGGATCTTCATACGCCAGGTGGGCAAACGCCGCCGCCAGGCTGGTTTTACCGGTGCCGCCTTTTCCGCTCAGTATCACCAACTGTTTCATACGTTAAATATTTCCACTTCAGGATGTTTGCGCGCTTCATCGAGGATGGGGCCGCGTTGTAAAAAGCCCAAAGCCAGTCCACTGCCGCGCACAGCCAGCAAGCGGTCGCCAGGCTGTACGCCAGTCTCCGGCGGCAGACATACCCGCCCGTTTTCGCCAATAATGGCATGGGAAAGGAAACGGCGCTGTAAGAGGATGCGAGATTGCCCCAGGCGTTCGCGCCGTCCGATTCCAAAGCCGCCAGAGCGCTGGCTGCCGCGCACCAGGACCACTGGTTCACCGGGCTGAAAGCCGTATTCTGTGTAGGCAGCCGGCGGGATCTGAATCGCGCCGCCTGGACCGACGACCACCCATCCGAACACCCACTTACCACCTTTAACCAATTGAGGCATACCAGGGTCTCCTTTCATGCCTGAAGGTCATTTTGCGTGCTCAGACCCTAAAGGTCTCAGAGACCTTTAGGGTCTACGACCAACTTACTTCGCTTTCAGAAATCTGAAGATCATCCACAAGAGAGCCAATATACCAGCCAGCGCCCCGGCGCTGATCCACACGCCGCGCCAGTCAAGCGCGATCTCGGCGCTGCCTTCGGGCATTAATGGCGTCATGGGGTCGAAATAAGCATACAGGCGATCGATGGCTGGAGTAGGCACGGCAGTCTGGCGTTTGAGATCCAGGAATTCGTCGGCCAGGTGTTTAATCTCATCCTGGGCGGCCTGGGCATGTTCCAACATGGCAATTCGTATACGAGGGTCCACCAAGCGCTTCTGAAAGCCCCAGGCCAGGATAGGCTCGGGTATCCAACCGAACAGGACCAATACACGGATCGGGGTAATGGGAATGCCCAGCGCCCGCAGTACGTCGAATCCTTCTCGGATGGCGCGAATCGTTAGAACGATCAAATCTCGTGTATGCGCCATGCGTATATTGTTCCTGCCAGCCGCCCGCATGGCTGGGGCCAACGAGGGCATCAGCAATGCCACATGTGTCTTAAGCCAGGCGTCGATATCGGCGCGTAGATCGGCGTCGAAGCCGGGCATGCTGGCCAGCATGTCTCCTGCGTCTCGAAGCCGGGGTGTGATGCGGCCATCTACTTCACCGATCGGGATGTGGGCTTTCTCGCCAGGCCGCGCACCCGCCAGATAGTACACCACGTACCCTCTGCGGTAACCGGCTGCCATAGGAAAACCCATCAGCACCCGGTCCTTTCCCAGGGCTTTGACCAACTTCTCGGGGCCGGCAGCGTTATTCATTAAGAAGAGGACATTGGGAGTGTGTTGGTTGGCTGCCAAAACAGGCAAAATTTCAAGGGCCCGGTTTTTGCGCATAATGACCAACACATGGTCATAGACATCTTCAGGATCGAGCCGCTCCACAAACCGGGGGCGAGCGACAGTCTGCTGACCGGTCTGGGTATCCACAAGTACAATGCCATGCTCTCGCAGATCGGCCAGGCGCTGCCCACGCGCCAGCAAAGATACTTCGTGCCCACCCTGGTGCAGACTGGCTGCGAACAGGCTGCCCAGCGGACCGGCGCCATAGACGAGTATTTTCATCTTACACCTTCTTCATTTTCCTTAACTGCGGCAAGGACAATACAGTGGGTTCCCTCGTCAGTCAAAAACGAGTTTCGCTCCAGCCGGACAGGGATGCACTTTCTCTCCGAAAGCCGATGCCAGGGCAACGAATGCCCATTCGCCAGTGCAGTGATTGAGATACAGGTCCGGCAGCCGGGCTCCGTATCCGTCGCGCAACACGGCGATCGCATGGGTCAATGTCTTTTGCGGGGCTTTTACCAGGTGCGTACCGCCCACGATGGCCCGGATTTCTCCCCGGAAGGTGCGCCGGATGTGCGCCAGGACGTTCAGCAAGCCTGCATGGCAGCAGCCGCAAACCACCACCAGCCCTTCGGCGGTTTGCAAGACCAGCGAAAAATCGTCCTGATAGGGGTCGGGCTGCCAGCTTTCACCGTCGCGGATGTAGTGATGGGCGCTGCGTCCTTCGAACTCCCGGCGTTCGCCGATTTCGCCGGTCGTCCACACCCCGGGCAGCATTTCGGTCGGCTGGTCGCTCAGGCGCAGCTCGGCGTGCCGGGCGATTTCTTCCTGCGTCAGGCGCAGACCGATGCTCTTTGCCTGCCCATCGTGGAGAGAATAACGCTCCCGAAACAGCGTGGGGCTGGCATACAGCGCGATTCCCGGCCGGCTGAGGCTAAAGAAGCGTTCCAGGCCGCCAGTGTGGTCGTAGTGTGCATGACTGAGCGCCAGGGCGTCGAAACCATCCAGCGCCAGGTTCATCTGCTGCGCATTGTGCACCAGCACATCGCCGCTTTGTCCGGTATCGAAGAGCAGCCGGCCCTCGTCCGTTTCGATCGAAAAAGCCACGCCGTGCTCTCCCCAGAACGCGCCGCTGCGCGAAGCGGCGTTGTCAACCAGGCATCGTAATGTAATCATCTTCTCCTCACTGCCTTAAAGTATTTGCTACAAAATTGCAGCAAGTCGCCCTTATTGGATAAGTCATCCTGATTTTAAGAAACTGCAGCAAGGACGATGCAATGGGTTCCGTTGACACGCCCATGAAGCGTCCCGTCTTGCGCAGTCAAATAAAGCGCTTCCAAATCTTGTGGTGTGTAATGAGCAACAATTTCAAATCCGCGCTTTGCCAGAAAAGGCCCAACCTCGCCATCCTCCAGGCCAAATGTCCAGCCTTCTCCGGCCCTGGAAACTGTTTTGAAGATCTCCTGCTCGCCATACAGGCGGTTTTCTCGCCGCAACACGGATTTGTATATGTAATCGAAAATGACCCGGCTGCCACGAGCGGAGCGACGGCGAATAAACTCGAGCGTATCGTTCACTGCCTGTGCAGTGAGATACATGCTTACGCCCTCCCAGATGAACAGGTTCCTTTGCATCTCTTGAAATCCTGCTTTTGCCAGCACCTCAAACAGGCTCTCTCGATTAAAGTCAATCGGCGCAAAAACCAGGTTTTCGGGTAAAGCAATCTTTTTCTTGTGCAGGATGTCGAGCTTAGGTTGCTGCGTGGTGGCCACATCTAATTCAAAGATTTTCGTTACCTTATTTTGATTGATAAAGCGCAGTGCACGGGTGTCGAATCCGGCGCCCAGCAGAATGATCTGCGGGAAACAGGCTTCCAGCGCATCGGCAAAGGCCGCGTCCATTACTTTGGTTCGGGCGGTGACATATTCATAAATCCCCAGCGGGAACATGGAGCGCATGAATAACTTGCGCATGGGTGCAACATTGAGGATAAACCTGGCGCCCATCGGGAGAATCGTCTCGGCCAGGTAATCTGGCCCGCGAAAGCGGGCATCTTCATCGCGCGTGGCGCACGCGCGCGTAAAACAGGTGAACCCGGCTGTCTGGGAGGCTTTGGTTTCAATTCTTCGTTTCACCGCGCTGGTCATTTGCCTTTGCCTCAATCGCTCCAAAAGATATAACTATTTTACCGGAAGAAGGGCGGCTATCTCCACCAACATCTGCCGGAACAGGCGGAGGTATTCAGGGTGGATATCGACCAACGTTTGTCCCCGGGCGATTCCCTCGGCAATGCGGCGCTCGAAAGGGATGCGCATCAATACTGGCAGGTCTTCAGCCGTGCAGAAATCTTCCAGGTCTGGAAAGTCGCCATTGTGGCGATTGATCACCACGCCCGCGGGGATGTGCAGCTCCCTGGCAACCTGCGCCGCCAGGCGTAGATCATGCAGTCCGAAGGGAGTTGGCTCGGTGACCAACAGCAGAAAATCGCTGCCGCGCATGGTTGCCACTACCGGACAGGAAGCGCCTGGCGGCGCATCGCGAATCACCATCTGGCCAGGTTCGGGCTGCGCCCATCTGATCAGTTGGCGGATCACCGGTACAGCCATTGGTTCGCCAACGTCCAATATTCCACGCGCAAAGGGTATGTTTTCAGAGGCCAAACCACTCTCGACCATCCCCATCATAGCAGGTATTTCGCTGATGGCCTTCTCGGGGCACATCGCTGTGCAGCTTCCGCACCCGTGGCAGAGCTGTGGGAATACCAGGGTCTTCTTGCCGAGTACGGCAATGGCGTGATATTGGCACACCTCGGCGCACTTGCCGCAGTAAGTACATTGTTCTTCATTCACTCGCGGAATCAAAATACCCACTTGCTGGCGCTGTTCGAGAACCGGCTTTAAGAAAAGGTGTGCATTGGGCGCTTCTACGTCGCAATCCAACAGCAGGGGGGGCGGCTTATCCTGGCAGTTTGCCAGGCTGAGCGCAAGACTGGTGGCTACCGTCGTCTTGCCTGTTCCACCTTTACCGCTGGCGATTGTGATGATCATTGATGCAGCCTATGCAGGGCGCCGGTTATCGCCAGCCGGGCGCGTGGACAAACCGGCCGGCCGAAGCTGCCCGGCCTTGAAGCGTTGGATTGCCTCGCTGGCCGTGCGCGCTTCGCCATAGTGATACATGGCAACCCCTGCGGCCTTGAGCGCTTCGAAAGCGTGCGGGCCAAAATCTCCACTGATGACTGCCTGCGCCTGGTGACTGGTCACAAATTGGGCTGTCTGGATGCCTGCCCCACCGGAAGCGTACAACGCCGGGTTGAGATAGGCCTGCCATTCCATCGTATCGAGGTCCACCAGCAGCAAGTACGACCCGCGCCCGAAGCGCGGGTCGATCTCCGCGGTGATGTCGGCTGCAGATGTGCTTAGAACAATTTTCATTCTGCCCTCACTCGCGAGTCATCTTTGCCCCACACTTCGGGCAAACGGTATCGACACAGCGCACGCCGGCCTGGTGCGGTTCTTTATGCCCGCATTGTGGGCAAACGCAGGAACCGCCGGGGCCCGAGCCGGGTTTAGCCCCGCCGCCATATCCTCGCCCACCGCGGCCTGCATCCTGGCCTCCGCCGCCTCCCTGCCCGCCACCTCGTCCCCTGCCTTGACCGCTTCTCTGGCAATTTCTTGCTCGAAATCTCTGTTTGGACATATTTGCCTCCAGTTTGACCCCGCCGTGAACAGTGTACAAAGCCTCTCACTACGGGCAAATGGTTGGTTCTTGCTCCAATTCCTGAAAGCCTCGATTGATTCTGTCAATCTTATTATCCAGCTATTCAGCATATTCCTTCTCACCAAAGCCGGCCCGGGCCAGAGCTTTCGCTTGCCGGTCTCCGGGCCGGCCAGGATGGCTTTTGCCTGCCGAGATGCGCTCGGGTTGGGCGGCCCGGGTTTGCCGCGCCGCCTGGAAAACGCCGGGATTAATGCAGGCGTTCGGTATGATCCACAATTTCTCCCCTGGCATAAGCCAGGGCGGCCTCGTCGATATTCGCCAGTGTGGTCACCACCGGCTTGATCCCGCGCGCCACCATGCTCTGGTAAGCGCCCTGACCCATCCCCCCGCACAGCAGGGCCTCGCAGTCGTCGATGGCCTCCGCCATCTGCAGGTGCCGGTTGTGCTCTGCCGGCCCCATCCCGTGGGGCTGGCCGGGTTGTTCGGCTTCGTGGGGCTGGTTGGCGAAATGTGCGTGGCCGAGCTTGTTGCGCAACTGGCGATCCACAATTTTTCCGTCCTCAATCGTCAGCACCATATAATACGGCGCTCGCCCGAAATGCTGGCTGATCGTCTTGCTGTCGTCTGTGATTACTGCAACTTTCATTTTCATACTCCTGTAATGTGATGGATTGTGGTATGGCGTGATGAGCGGCGTTCAACGCCCTTCATCACGCCACGAGAGAATACGATCTTACGTTGCCTTCAGCCGCATGCCGAGCAACCACAGCCCTACCAGCAGGCCCAGCGCGATGCTCATGCTGATTACTGCCATTGCCACCGGCGTGCTGGGTGGAGCGGCCTGCGTGGTTTGCGCCTGGATCACCATCTTCTGCGTGACCGCCGGGCAGGTCGGCCGGGGTGTCGGTGTGGGGCTGCTGCCGGGCGTGACGCCCAGAATCATTGCATAGCGCTCCGCCAGCAGTGGATAATCTTCGGGATGGCAGGCGCGGCAATTCGTATAGATATCATCCAGCGGCTGCGCCACCATTCCTTCGTGGGCCAGTTCTTTTTCAGGAGCCGTGCAGTTGCCTCCATGGCAGGAAGCACAGCAATCCTTGCGGGCGTGGACCATGTGCCACTCTCCTTCGGTGTACACCGGATCCAGGCTTTCGTGACAGGTGATGCAAGATGAATGTTTGAAATCATCCCCACATTGTGCGCTGCCCGGCAGCGCGGCCCATAGCGCAACCGCCACAGCCACCAACGCCGCGCCCAGCCAGATCAACCAGGGTTTGTGAGACATCGAAGACCTCCTCAATCGATCCATCCAAATCAACCAGTGGCAAAGTGCCGCTCGTCCGGGCGGTCGTTCTCATCAGCTGGACACAGGATCAGCAGCGAATGGCTGGCTGTGTCGCCCGGGTTGAACCAGCGGTGGGGCAGATGGGCCTCGAAGATCAGGCTGTCGCCCGGCTCCAGCAGATAGCTTTGCCCTGCGACCACGTAATTCAGCCGCCCTTCCAGGCAATAGACGAATTCATGCCCGGTATGTACGATGGGGGTGGCTCCGCTGTCGGCGCCCGCCTCCAGGGTTAGCCGCAGCGGTTTGCCTCCGCTCAGGGTCAACCCGGCGCCCATGTCTTCCAGTTCGCCGTGTGAAAACGCCGCCCGCGGGCGCTGGCCGGCCTTCTGGTAGACCAGGCTCTTTTGGGGCACATCGGTCTCAAAGAAAGCAGCAATCGGCACGCGCAACGCCGCGGCCAGTTGTTGCAGTGTGCTGACGCTGGGCGAGGTCTTACCGTTTTCGATCAGGCTGAGCGTGTTCACGTTCAGCCCGCTCAACTCTGCCAGCGCCCGAATCGATAGTCCATTTTCGCTGCGCAGGCGACGCAACTGCCCGCCGACGTCGATCTCTTCTACCGTCGTTTCGACCGGCGGCAAAGCCGGAGCTTCATTCGATGTGCCTTCGGCTACACGGCTGCGCCGCCTGCGCTGCCGGTGGAACGCTTTTACCGGATTGTCAGTCATCCTATTTGCTCCATAAGTGAAAATTGGCCTCCGCGTTCAGCCACGTTCCATACTTCAACTAATATTATAGTTGATAATTGGCTGGAAATCAATAGAAATAAACAAATTAATAGTTGTATGCCGTGCGTTTTCCAACTGTTGTAGTTCTGGTGTGGAAATATCAGGTGCCACGCACTCTCAATGTGCGTGGCACTTTTGTGATGGCCTATCCGATCTCTCAGGAAAGGTCTATACTCCTCCGTTTTTACCTGCCTGCAGTTGGGCAGGATTGCCAGGCTTTACGGCCGGCCGCCGTGGTATCCGTTGCCACCTCCTGCGCCCTGTCCTTGCCCGCTGTTGCCGCCCTGACCCTGCCCGCTGCCATTGCCTCGACCGTTGCCTCTTCCTTGACTGGCTCCGGCCTGCAGGTTGGCCTGGTATTCCTCAGCGCTCATATATTGCGGCTGGTAAGTCTCGCCGCTCCGTGTTTGCAGCGCGGCGGCGAAAGCGCTCAGGTGATTCTGCGAGCCGCGTACCAGGCTCTCGAACACCTGTTGGATGTCCGCCTGGTTGTTGGCGGCCAGCCGTTCCTGCAGGTCGAGGATGTCCACTTCCTCGACGGCTCCGCCGACCTTGATCGCCTCGCTCAACGATTGGCTGCCGCGAGCGACCAGGTCGTTGTACAGCTTTTGCAGCGCCGGATCGTTGAAAACACCTGCCTGGCTCGAAGCCGGGTCAGCCAGCCCGTAGCGGTCCAGCAAGCTTTTCACCGAGTTCATGTGGGTCAGTTCGCTGGCGGCGATATTCTGGAAGGTGTTCAGTCCCCACTGTGCGTACAGCGCTGTGTACACATCGTAAGCCAGCTTTTCCTCTTCCCGCATATAGGCCAGCGCTGCCGCCTCTTCGTCGCTCAGGTCGTTCAGGTCTGCCGCCGGCAGGTTGCCGAATTCTCCTGCGCCCCCCTGTCCCTGTCCACCGCCGCGCCCCTGGCCCTGTCCGCCGCCTTGCCCTTGTCCGCCGCCTTGCCCCCGTCCATCGCCGCGTCCCTGGCCGCCCCCCTGGCCCTGTCCGCCGCCCTGTCCGCCGCCCTGTCCGCCCTGGTAATTGTTCTGTCCTAACGCTGAGTTGAGGGCATTATCCAACGGCGCGATACCCGTCTGGATTCCTTCGCTGCTGCGCCCGTTATTGGCTACTGCGTTGCTCTCCGGGCTGTTCTTTGCCAGGGTGCGGTTCACTGCCCCTGCCACCAAAGCGACCACCAGGATCGCCAGTAATGTACCTGCTAAAATTTTCTTGAACATGATCGTCATCCTTTCTGAATGTTTTCGGTATCTTCCGTGTGTGCGTTGCAATGGAGCGCACACACGGGAGAACAATGTTTTATCTTTACGCCTCGGGAGCCTGCTGTGAGACGCTCGCCGGCTTGAATGCCGGCCCTTGTGCCATGCTGCGGGTTACTTTGGTGATCCATTTCCAGTGGATGGCGAAGTGCATAGCACCTGCCAGGATCAAAGTCACGCCGCTCCAGGTGTGGATCAAATCCCAGGACGTGCGGGAGAATACGATCATTGGATCGATCGCCCCGCGCCCACCGGGGAAGAACAGGAAATAGATTCCACTCACTGCAGCCAACAGGAAGCTGATCGCTACCACCGTGTTCAGCGCCAGGTTGAAGCGTCCGCGCTCATTCATACAGCCGCACCGTCCGCGCAACTCGTTGAACGTGCGCCGCACCATCCCGCTGACCCACGGCCAGTGCAGTGCCAGGTGTATTGCGGCGATGGCAATCATTGCCACGCCGCTCCAGGTATGCAGATCGTCCCAGGTGTGGCGGTCGAACAAGATAACCGCTCTCGCCCATGGATTGCGTCCGCCCTGGTAGCCCCCCGAGGGGAAAATCAGGAAGTAGATCCCCGTCAGCGCCGCCAGCAGGGCGCTGCTGCCCAGCGCCGCGTCGATCCACCAATTTCTTTGTGTCAGTTTAGAGACCGATATCTCCTTCATTCGTGAAACTCCTTGCCTCCGGGTTTTGATTTCTCCCGGTGTCCTGTTGATTAGTTTAGCGCAAGCATTTGAAGAAGTTATGAAGGCGTTGTGCGGAATTTGTGAAATACAGGCCGGTTGTCACAAATAGGTTTCACCCCTGATTGGACGAGAAGCGTCTCGCCTGCCGCGGGCCGCGCAAAAAACCGGGCGAGCGCTGCCCGGAATGATTTTGATGGCGTGTATGCCGCCTTTTCAGTTAGCCTTCAACGAAAATCATCTTGTATTGCACAGCTTTTCGGATGAGAGAGGCTGTATCGTGCACCCCCATCTTTTTCATCAGGTTTTGTCGATGTTTTTCAACCGTCTTGACGCTGATGCCAAGTTGGTGAGCGATCTGATTGTTGGTATTTCCTTCTGAGATCAGTTTGAGCACTTCACGTTCGCGTCTGGAAAGAATCTCTGCAAGATCGTCGGTAACATGATCGATGCCAGTTTCCCCGCCCAACCAGTCAGTCCCACCCTCAGCTTGAGGGCTGACATAGGACTGGTTTTGGCTAAGCATGCGAATGGCGGTCAGCAATTCTTGTGGAACTGCGCTTTTCAAGGCATACCCCTGGGCTCCGCTGCGTAAGGCGCGCCGCACGTTCACTTCGTCAGAGTACATCGAGAGAATCAGCACATGGGTAGGCAATTGCAGTTCTTTGATGCGGCGGGTCGCCTCGATACCATCCAGCCGAGGCATATTGATATCTATCACGAGAACATCTGGTCTGGTTTCTCGTGTTATCTCGATGGCTTCATATCCGTCTGCAGCTTCACCGACGACCTTGATGTCTTCTTCGTGCTCGATCAACATTTGAATGGCCTTGCGAATCAAATGTTGGTCGTCAGCAACTACCACATGGATCATTCTTCTCCTCCCTTGCAGGGATATCGTTTATCTTCAGACTACAAACTACTCCTACGGTTGCATAGAATAAACCTGCTCGGGATATGAGTATATCAGATTTCCGGGGAGTTTGAGAGATGAGGATCGATGGAGCGGCGTCGATGCCACCCGGTCAGTGATGCAAACGAGGCTTGGGGATGGTGACCTTCATGAGTGAAGGTCACCATCCCCAAAATCCTCTCTATACGGTGGGGCCGTATCAGGCGCTGCGGTACAGCTTGGTCAGTACGAACTCGTCGTGGCGCAGCGCCTCGGCGGAGGTCATTCGCCCGTTAATGGTTTGGGCCAGGACGGACATGGCCCGGTCTGCGGCGCCATCCAGGTTGTATTCGAAACGCAGCAGGCCGGTCAGGTCGACGTCGATGTGCTCATTCATTGTCTCGAAGGTCAATGGATTAGCGGTGAGCTTCATCACCGGTACGATGGGATTGCCGATGATGTTGCCTTGCCCGGTGGTGAAAAAGTGCACTGCGGCGCCGGCTGCGCCGCACAGGGTGACCATTTCGGCGGCCGCGCTGGAAGAGTCCATGAAGTGCAGGCCGGGGCTTTTGGGCTCTTCGGCGGGTTTCAGCACGCTCACCACGGTGCAGCGGCCCATCTTCTCTACGTTGCCAAACGCTTTCTCTTCGATGGTGCTCAGCCCACCGCGGATGTTGCCCTGCGTGGGCTGCGAGCCGAGCAGGTCTGCATCCTGTGAGTTGATGAAATCCTGGTAGGCCTGGAAAACGCGCAGGAACTCGGCGCGCACTTCGGGGGTAGCGCAGCGCTCAGCAATTTTGTCTTCCGCGCCAGTTACTTCACTGGTTTCACCGAAGATCAGGGTGGCGCCCATCTTCTCCAATCGTTCAAAAACGCGCCCCACCGTGGGGTTGGATGCCAGGCCGCTGGTCGTGTCCGACTCGCCACACTTGGTGGAAATGGTCATTTCCTTGATTTCGACTGGCACGCGAGGCAGCTCGGTGGCCCACTGTACGAATTCCTTGGCCTTGCGGGAGGCCATTTCGATGGTCTTGAGGTCGCCCAACCGCTCGATGCTGAAGCCGGCCACAGGTTTTCCCGTCTCAGCGATGCCCTTGACGATGAAGTCTGTCCAGTTTGGCTCGATGCCAATGACCACCACTGCGGCCACGTTGGGGTTACGCCCGGTGCCGATCAGGGTGCGGAAGGTGAGATGCAGATCTTCGCCGAATTGCAGGCGGCCGTAAGGGTGCGGCAAAGCCATGCTGCCTTTGATCAACCTGGCTACACCCTCCGCGGCTGCATTGGAAATATCATCCACGGGCAATATGACCACGTGGTTGCGAACGCCGATGTGGCCATTTTCGCGCCGGTATGCCATTAAGGTATAGTCTTCGAACTTTTTCATGGTCAGACCCTCGTTACCATCTCAAGGTGCGAATATTGTGGACGTGGACGTGAGCGCCACGCACAATGGACTGCGTGGCGCGACCGATCTCGCGGCCATATTCGATGATATGTTTGTCCTGGGGCAGGTCGCGCATGGCGACTTTGTGGCCCAGGGGGATATCCGCGGCCAGTTTCAGGCTGCCGAGGGATTGGCCTTCCAACGTGGCGGCGCCAACTTCGCTGCCCGCCTTCAGGTCCATGACGGCGACTCCGACGTCGTCGTCCGGTTCGTGAACCAGGATACCGTATTGCATGTTACATTCCTCCAGAAATGAGTTTTAAGGATCGGACACCCGATGCATGTATCCGATGCGTGACAACTTTAGAAAACAGGTTGGATGTGCTCGCCGGTGAAAACGATGGTCTCGACCGGCGAGTCGGGGGTCAGCTCGCCTGTGTGCTGCACGGCGGGTCCGAGCCGCAGGCTTTGCCCACCGCGACCATAGAGCGGGATGCGATCCAGCGGCATGGTCAGGTCCAGCAGGCGCGGGCCCTGTAATTTCTCGCCGCTCCACAGGTCATACCACTCGCCAGCCGGCAGGTACACATGCACATTGCCACCCGGCTGGAGGATTGGGGCAACCAGCAGCGCGGGGCCAAACAGAAACTGGGTCTCGAAGGACCAGGATGGAGGCTGGTCCGGGAAGGCCAGCGGCATGGCGCGCAGGACAGGCATACCCGTGGCCTGCGCTTCCCGGGCGCAGTCTTGCAGATAGGGGATCAGTCGGTAGCGGAAAGCCAGCCAGCGGCGGATGAGGGCTTCGATTTCCTCGCCATATTCCCAGGGTTCGCGCGGGCCTACGCCGTGAAAGCGGGTGTGCGAGGACAGAATGCCGGCCTGCGCCCAGCGTACGTACAGTTCGGGATCGGATTTGCCCGAGCCTAATACCTGGCCGGGTTGAGAGCCGTAGAAGCCGCCAATGTCGGACGTGTAGTAAGGCGCGCCGCTCATTCCCCAGGACAACCCACCGCGGATGCTGGCGGCCAGGCCTTCCCAGTCGCCTTGCGGGTCGCCGCCCCATTGGACGGGGCAGCGCTGGCTGCCCGTCCAGCCGGACCGGCCCCACACCAGACCTTCGCCATTAGTGCTGTAACGTTCGAATGCCTCGAAGGTACAGCGGTTGTAGAGCAGGCTATAGACATTATGCAGGCGTTTCCCCGCATCGCCATTGAAACCGACGACATCTTCAGGTACAGCCTCGCCATAATCCGTTTTCATCACCGCCACGCCGATATCGATCAGGGAGCGATGCATATCCCGGAACCAGGCGTAGGCATCAGGGTTGGTGAAGTCGATGATGCCGGATGGTTGCAGGTGTGGCACCAGGGTGTCCATCGGCGGCGGGAACCAGCGATGGATGTACGTGTCGCCGTTGGATGACTTCAAGAAATAGCCTTTCGCGTCCAGTTCGGCAAACACAGGGTTCTTCGTAGACAGGTAGGGATATTCCCAGAGACACAGGCGCAGGTGCAGGTCTTTGAGCGCGCTGACAAAGCCTGCCGGGTCCGGGTAGCGGTCAGGGTCCCAGGAAAAGTCGAAGCGTGTTTCCGGTTTATGCCAGGCGCGCCCATCCAGGGTAATCACATCACAGGGGATGTGGCGTTGGCGAAGCTGGTGCGCTACATCGAGCAATTCTTCGGCGGTCTGGTAATACGCTTTCGACATCCACGCGCCATAGCTCCACAGCGGAGGCAGGGGGGCCCGCCCGGTCAGCCAGGTATATTTCTCCAGGATGGCCGCCGGAGTATCCCCAGCGATCAGGAACAGGTCCAGGTTGGGGTCCTCGATCTTGAGGATGTAGCTGCGGTGTGACCAGGGAGCGTAGCCCACGCCGTGCGTGACGCGGGCCGTGGTATGGGCAAATAGCCCCCAGCCGGCGCTGCTCCAGGCAAAGGGAGTGTTCTTGTAAGAGATTTCGGCGTTGACGCCGGTAGCATCCCGGTTCCAGTTGGTGATCAACTGGCCGCGGCGGTTCAGGGGGCCGAACTTTTCACCTAAGCCATAGATCGCTTCGCTGCTGCGCAGCGCCAGGCACGCCAGCCACTGATCGCTTTGGCTGGCGAAAGGCATGAAGCGCAGATCGCCCTGGATGGTGCGATCGTCGGCAGACTCCAGCAAGGTCCGCCCGCCGGAAGTAAAACGGATGCGCAGCGGCGAAGCCAGAATTTCCAGGGCCACGCCGCCCGACTCCAGGCAAAACGAACCCTCCGCGCTGGTCAAGTTCGCCGGAACCGGTTGTGGGTTTTCAGCGAGCAAGCCGTAACCGGCTTCGGAGGCGCGAGCAATCCGCAGGCGGATGATCCCAGGGGCGTAGAAGCTGGCTTCCAGAGCGCCTTCGTCGGTAGCCAGCAATGCTCCAGATGGCGTCCTCTCGACCAGTTTCAAAGACGCCAGCCGCCGGAAACCATCCTGTAGTTTGACACTTTCCAGGTCGAATAGCATGGCAGTTCTCTTCGTAACCTGGCTGCGCGTTGGCACAGCCAGGTTACCGGGGATCAGGCGTAAGGCGTCTTGTCCCAGAAGTCGGAGAAACGCTGTAATCCCATGTGGGTGTAGGGATGGTCGAAAGCGTCCTGGTAAACGGCAAAGCCGGCGGTGACGATATCGGCGCCAGCTACGGCAGCGTCCACGATCTGGCGGCCATTGCGTACCGCGGCGACGATAATTTCGCTGGAGAAAGCAAAATTGTCGCGAATGGCAACGATTTCCCGGATGAAGCTGACGGTTTCTTCGCCGTTCGACTCTTTCCAGCCGGTGAAGGGCGAGATAAAGAACGCTCCCATCCGCATCGCGTGCAGGGCCTGAGCGGCAGAAAAGACCAGGGTCAGATTGGCGCGGATGCCTTTCTCTTTGAGCACAGCGACCGCTTTGAAGCCGGCTTCCGTGGCGGGCAGCTTGATGACGAAATTCGGACACAGGGCAGCCAGTTTTTCGCCTTCGCTGACCATCTCGCGATAATCGGTGTGGTGGGGGTTGACCTCTACCGAAACGGTTTTGTGTGTGCCTTCGAAGAGCTTGCCGATTTCCTGTACAACCGCCAGAAAGGGTTTACCCGAGGCCTGGACGTGTCGAGGGTTGGTGGTCACACCGTCCAGGTTCCACATTTCCAGGGCGTGTTTGATTTCATGGACTTGAGCGCTGTCAAGAAAGAATTTCATAGAAACCTCCGCATTGAAGATGCAAAATTACTCTTTGCCTCCCGGTATATTGATCACCATCAACTTCATCTCGGTCATTTCTTCGATGGCGTAGCGCGGGCCCTCCCGGCCAATGCCAGAGCCTTTCACGCCGCCGTAAGGCATCTGGTCGACCCGGAAGGTGGAGACGTCATTCACCTGCAAGCCGCCGACTTCGATTTCCTCAAAGGCCCGCAGGATGCGGTTCATGTTTTGAGTAAAGATCCCCGATTGCAGGCCGAAATCGGTGTTGTTGGCCAGCTTCAGGGCTTCTTCGAAGCCATCATAGGGCGCGACGGTGATGACCGGGGCGAACAGCTCGGTGCTGTTCACCCGCATACCGGCTGTGGTATCGACCAGCACAGTGGGGTAGAAGAGCGTACCTTCGCGCTTCCCGCCCAGGGCGATCCGGGCGCCTTGTTGCACGGCCTCGTTCACTTTCTCCTCGGCCTCTTTGGCGGCCCATTCGTCGATCATCGGGCCGACACTGACTTGCGGGTCGCGCGGGTCGCCGATCTTCATGGCGCTGATCTTGTCGAGCAGCAATTCTAGAGTCTCGTTGTAAACCGGGCGGTGGATCAGGACGCGCTGCACCGAGATGCAGTTCTGCCCCGCGTTCGCATAGCCGCCCATTGCGATACGGCTGACCGCGTAGGGGATGTTGGCATCCTCATGTACGATGGCTGCCGCGTTGCCGCCCAACTCCAGCCCGACGCGTTTTCGCCCGGAAACGCTCTTCAAATGCCAGCCAACGTCGGAGCTGCCGGTGAAGGTGAAGAAGGCAATGCGCTCGTCTGACACAAGTTTTTCGGCTTTTGAACCGCGGCAAACCACCACGCTCAATGCTTCCGGCGGAAAGCCTGCTTCCAGAGTCAGTTTCCCCAGCAGCAGGCCGGAAAGCGGCGTGCTGGAGGCTGGCTTCAGAATGAAAGAATTGCCGGCGGCGATGGCCGGGGCCAGCTTGTGGCAAGCCAGGTTGAGCGGGTAGTTGAATGGGGCAATGCCGAGCACCGGTCCGATGGGCAGGCGGCGAACGAATCCCAGGCGTCCCTCTCCGGCCTCGGTCCAGTCGATCGGGATAATTTCGCCGTTGATCCGCCTGGCTTCTTCAGCCGATGCACGCACAGTTTCCATTGATCGCGCCATTTCGCCGCGAGCGACGTTCAGGGTCTTTCCGCCCTCCAGCACCAATGTCTCCACCAGTTCGTCCTGGTGCTTTCCCATCAGGTCGTACAGGTTCGACAAAATTCGGGAGCGGACATGGGAGGGTAATTTTCGGGTGATCTGGAAGCCGCGCACAGCGGCCTGGACAGCATCTTCCAGGTCAGCGTCGCTGGCCTGGTAAACTTGAGCGACCAGCTCGTTGTTGTATGGAAAGCGTACATCGAGAAGGTCCTGGCTGGTACGCGGTTTGCCAGCGACCCAAAATGGGTGTTTTGTAACCATTCTTGCTCCTTGTCTGACTGAAAGTCTTTATTTGACCGAAGGTCATTTTGTGTGACCCAAACCTGACAGGTCTTAACGATGACACCAGATCATTGTGCGCCGATAAAGACCTGTCAGGTTTGCGAGTAGCTTATGTTGGGTTTGCGCTAACGGCCGCCGAAGCCGGTCATGGCAATGCCTTGCACGAAGTAGCGTTGGGCAATGACGAACAGGACCAGAACCGGGGCAAGCATCAGCGTGCCGGCGGCAAAAACCAGTTCCCAGTTTTGCACGTTCGAGTCGTTCAGAGCGCGAATACCCAGGGCCAGGGTCCAGTTGTCCATGCTGTTCAGGTAGATCAGCGGCTCGAGGAACGAATTGTAGTGCTGGATCAGGGCAAACACGGCGATGGTGGCGATGACCGGCTTGGAAAGGGGCAGCAGAATCTGTACCAGGATCTGCAAGCGGTTGGCGCCATCGATCAGGGCGGCCTCTTCCAGTTCCATCGGAATGCCGCGTAAGAACTGCACGACCAGGAAGATATACAGAGCCGTAGAACCCAGCCAGTATGGCACGATGAGCGGCAAGAAAGTATCGATCCAGTTTAACTCACGAAAGATCAAAAAACGCGGCACCAGGGTGATGACTTCGGGGAGGAGCATGGTGGCGATCATCAGGCCGAAAAAGATGCTGCGGCCCGGCCAGCGCAGACGGGCAAAGCTGTAGCCGACCGTCAGCGATGAGATGACCGTGCCCAGAACTGCCAGGCCGGTGACCACCAGGGTATTCCAGGCGAATTTGCCAAAGGGTAATACGGTGAAGATTTTGACGTAATTCGACCACTGGGGTTTATCGGGCCACCACACCATAGGGTGCACGAAAATCTCTGTGGAAGCCTTGATCGACGAGGAGATCATCCATAAAGTAGGCACCAAAAAACTGATCAGGATGATACTCATAACGATTTGCAGGATGGTCAGGCCGAAGATGCGCTTGATTTGAGGTTTGACCAGGGGCTGTTGGATGGCCGTTTCCTGAGATGTCATACGGGGCTGAGTTGCAGTCATGGTGCGCCTCCTCTACTGCTCGTAGTATACCCAGCGGTTGGACATATAGAATTGTGCAATGGTAAAGCCAACCACGATGATGAAAAACTCCCAGGCAAGGGCTGCGGCGTAACCCATGTTGAAGTATTGGAAGCCTTGCCGGTAAATGTTGAGCACGGCAAACAGGGTGGCGTTTTGCGGCCCGCCATCGGTCATAATGAGCGCAGGGATAAACATCTGGAATGAATTGACGATAGCAATGACCATGTTGTAGAAAATAAGCGGGGTCATCAGCGGGACGGTGACTTTGAATAGACGTGTCCACCAGCCGGCGCCATCCAGGCTGGCAGCTTCGTAGAGGGTAACCGGGATGTTGCCCAGGCCAGCGATGAAGATGACCATCTGGCGGCCGATCATCCAAAATGACATGAAAATAAAGGCGGGTTTTGCCAGGGCGACGTCGAAGAGCCATTTTTGCTGTGGGACGCCAAACCAGCCTAGAACTTCGTTCATGATGCCGTAATCGGGGCTGAAGACGCGCTGCCAGACGACAGAACTGGCTACCAGGGGGACGATGATGGGCAGATAGAAACCGGCGCGGTAAAAATCGCGCATCACCAAAGGTTGCGTTAATGCCAGGGCCAGGGCAAAAGCGATAACCAGTTGGATCGGAACGGCGATGATGGTGTAGTAGGCGCTGTTGTACAGACTGAGGTTGGCTATCGGGTCGTGCACCATCTTGACGATGTTTTGAAAGCCAATAAATTTGGGCGGGGTGAGCAGATCCCATTTCTGGAAAGCCAGCCAGATCGAATAGAGCATGGGATAAGCAGTGAAGACCAGGAAACCGATGATGAACGGCGATGCAAACAAATAACCGGCCAACCACTCGCGTAACTGGCTTTTGCTGGGTCGTTGGTATCCAAACATGGTTCTCGCAGCCATCGAAACCTCCTTCCAGGGAGAGGGGCCTGGCAGGCCGTAAAAGCCTGCCAGGTCTTCATCGCTTACAGGGTTACCCGACAGAGGCCCAGTATTCGTCCAGTTTGGCCTGGAGCTGCTTGTCGACTTCAGGCAAAACGTCAGCGGCCTGGGCAGTGCCGCCAAGCATCGGGTCGTAGCCGACAGGCTTGACCACTTCCGACCACATCTTGCTGCGGGGCAAACCGCCGACCACGTCCACTTCGGAGTGCTTGAGAGCCTCGATGAAAGCCCTGGCATTCTTGAACTGGAACTTCTCCTCGACGGTGGGCACCCAGAAGCTCTCCAGCAGAGCGAGGCGGTTGGGCAAGCGGCCGGTGGCTTCAGAATATATCTTATCACCTTCTTCGCCGGCCATGAAGCTGGCATATTTCCAGGCTTCTTCGACGTTGTCACCCTTGAGCAGGGCAATGCCTTCGGCCCAGCCACGGTGCGGGCGGGATTCGTCGGCCATCTTGGGCATCAGCACCACGTCGAATTCGTGCTGCTTGTTCTCTTTGCGCAGGTCTGGGCTGTTCATCTGCCCGAACCACCAGGCGCCTTCGTACTTCATGCCGACGTTGCCGGTCTGGAAGGTATTCGCCCCAGCGGAAAGGTCAGCCGGGGTGGGGGCGACCTTCATGTTGTAATAGACATCCACGGCCATCTTCTGGATGATGTCCACGATCTCGGGCTGGTTGAACATGGCTTTCTTGGGGTCGATGATCGAGTCGAATTCCTGCTTGCCGGTGCCGCGGATCCAGCCGATATCGCGGAACCAACTGCCGTTGGATTGCAGCCCATAGACCTTGTTGTCGCCTTCGGCTTTGGTCAGTTTTTGGGCAATTTCCATGAACTGATCGAAGGTCCAGTCATCGGTGGGATAGGCCACACCCGCATCGTCGAATACTTTCTTGGCGTAGAACATTACCATAGTGGCAAACTGCAGCGGGATCAGGTAGGTCTTGCCCTTGCGGACGGTCGAATCGACGATGGACTGGAAATCCTTCGGATAGGCATCTTCGAATTTGTCGCGTGCGACGAAATCGTCAACCGGAGCGAGCAGGTCTTTGTCGGCATAGGTCTGCCATTCCCAGCCCTGGAAAGACGCCACGTCGGGGGGAGTGCCGCCGGCGATGGCGGTTTGCAGTTTGGGATAATAGTTCGCGTTTGGATCGGCAACGGTGGTTACATTGACCGTAACGTTGGGATTGCGCTCCATGTATAGTTTGGAAAGCTTTTCCCAGGCAGGGATGTCGGCGTTATCGCCCCAGGCCAGGAAGTCAACCGTTGTGGGGGCGGCCTTGGGGGCCTCGGTGGCCGCCGCAACGGGCGCAGAGGTTTGCGCCGGGGCCGGGGCGGGCGCTTCCGTGGCGGGCGCTGCACAGCTTGCCAGCAGGGTGGCGGCAGCGCCGGTGGCGCTGAGTTTCAAGAAATCGCGCCGGGTAATCTTCTTATTCATCATTCACCTCCAGAGGTTTTAAGTAGCAAACGAGACGGACTTCATTTTGGGGGCTGCGTGTAGTATATCACTGGTTGTACTGGATGAGTGACTACCTCCTTACTATGGCCTGCGCCCGGGCGCAATGGCAGTTTGCGCCCAAACTTTGCCATTTTGATGTGTGCTCCTTTCTCCTGAGCACGCCCGATCGATTTGAGAACGGATCCGAAAGTTACTGGTTTTCCGGCCGGAGTGCGAAGACCAGTGGATCATAAACGATAAATGGGGATGGCCAACAGCCTGGCCAACGCCTGCAGAGAAAGCAAGGTATCACCGTAAGCCAATGAAATGTGATGTTCCAGACCCTGTTGCATGAGCGAATCGAAGAACAGGCGAGCCGGGCGCTCCAGGCGCAAGGTGCCCGAAGTTCCGGAAAATGGAGGCGGGGCAGCCAGCATCTCGCCCTGGCCGAGCACGAAGCGTAGCTCGCCCGTAGCCTGGCTCAAGCGTGCAATGGTGACGTGGCCTGGTTTGAGGGGAAACTCCAGGACCAGCGGCAGGCGGCGATTGGAGTGGATGGTGCCGCGCGGTTGGACGGCAGGGTCGGCCATCGAGAGCGGGGCCAGGCCGCAATGCCACAACGCAACCACATCTTCAGCGAAATCCATGGCAACGATGTCGGTGCCAAAGGCGGGGGCGTTCGCCAGCCATTGCAGGATGAGCTGGGTGACGGTGCCGTTGATGTCGGCTTCACAACTGCAAGGTAGCGGGGTGTTTTTACCCAGGCCATCGCTGAGTAAGGACATTGCGCCACAGGCAGCGCAGCCCAGTTCGGTAAAGAATTCCGGCCAGCAGCGTACGGCCAGGCCGTCGAGTTTCTGTTCGGCAGCGATGCGCCCCAGGGCCGTATAGACCGCCAGGGTCCCGGCCAACGGTTTTTGCTCCAGATCAGCCAGGTTCTCCAGCCGCTGATCCACCTCAGCGCGCACGGCAGCGATCTGGGTCTCGGGCGCGCTGCGAGCGTATGCGAAGACCTCCTCGAGGGGAATGCGTTGGATGTGTAGGCCCAGCTTCTGGTAAAGCAGCAGTTCATCGAGGTGGCAAGAGTCCATGCCAGCAGGGTGCTCACCGATTACGCCCAGTCGAGCGGTGTGCAAGCGGCGGCGCACGTTGGAAGCGGCGGCCAGGGCGATGATCTGGTGGATCACCGCCGCATCGCCGGGCCGGGCATAAGCGTAATCGTAATGAGTTTTCCGCAGGGTAAGGGCATGACCGGCCAGGTTGATGCCGCACAGCGAGTTGAGGCGCAGGCGCCCGCCGGTGCGCCCTTCCGGTACGGCCCACAGGAAGATGGGCGCATCGATTGCTTCGGCCAGGGCGGTAACCATGCTGCTATCGGCGAAAGTGGCCTGGAAGACGAGAAGTAAGTCGATCTCTTCGGCAGAAAGCTGGTGAGCGACGGATTGGGTAGAAGATAGATCGGTGACCAATTGTTCTGGGCCAACCAGTTGCAAACCGGCAGATAGCAATGCGGACCGGGCGGCCTGGGTGACTTCATTTGCCAGGGGAATATCGAATGTGGTGCGGGCAAGCGGGACAAATGCAATGCGGTAAGAGCCTGTGGTCATGGTGTATGTTCCGAGTTCTGTTACGGATACCTCTGGTTTCAATCCTGGGTAGAAACAGAAATGGTTTGCGGTGGCTGGTAAAAGAAGCGCATCAAAGCCAATGCAGCGGCGCCAATGACGCCGGCGCGCCAACCGAAGGAAGTGGTTTGCAGGCGCACTTTTTCGCCCATACCAGCAAAGGCCATCTGGTGCATTGTGCGTGTAGCCACTGGAAGGAATAAATCCTGGCCCTGGGCGAACATGCCACCCAACAAAATCAACTCTGGATTGAGCACGTTCACCAGATTGGCGAGAGCCATGCCGAGGTAGCAGGCTACCTCCTCGATCATCTTACAGACGCTTGGGTCACCGCGGCGAGCGGCGGTAAAAACACGTTCGATGGGGGAGAGGTTATTGTGCCGGGTAAAACAGTCGGCCAGCAGCCCATCGGGTTGGCGATCGATGATTGCCTGCGCCTGGTGCAAGATGACCGACTCTGAGACAAGCGTCTCCAGGCAGCCGCTTTGGCCACAGCGACAGGGTGCGCCGTTTTGGGGCATCATGATCGTATGCCCGATCTCTCCGGCGCCGGTGCTGCTGCCGCGAAACACCTGTCCGCCAAAGACAAAGCCGGCGCCGACCCCGGTGCGGCCATAGACGAAGGCAAGCGAGTCGACGCCGCGACCGAGGCCAAAGTATGCTTCCCCAAGCGCCATGGCGCGGACGTTGTTATCTACTTCTACAGGCAGGCCCAATGAAGCCTGCAGTTTCTCCCGGATATGCACCTCGCGCCAGCCCAGGTTTGGGGCGAGGATATTGACTCCTGTCTGGTAGTTGACCAGACCCGAAGCGCCTACACCGACGCCCAGGATACGTTGGCGATCGATGCCGCTTCGGGTAATGACCTGCTCGATGCA
Source organism: uncultured Anaerolinea sp. (assembly GCA_964595435.1). Taxonomy (GTDB): domain Bacteria; phylum Chloroflexota; class Anaerolineae; order Anaerolineales; family UBA4823; genus RBG-16-57-11. The sequence continues at coordinate 42,144 of CAZQQJ010000014.1, forward strand.
GTCTGTCATTCGGTCGAGTACCTGATCCGGCGGCGTTGCCAGGTCGAACTGTTCGATCTGGCTCTCGATCAATTCGGCGCACAGGTTGGCAATAGCGACGCGAAACAGGCCAATGCCGATGTGCACACCCAGGGCGTAGCGCGCGTCCGGGATGAGACGGAGTCCGGTGCGAGGGCGACCGACCGGGCGTGGCTCGTCCTTGGCTGGCGAGCTCTCTTCGCTGACGATGCCCTGGTCCAGCAATTCGGTCACCAGATTGGTGATGGTTGTGGTAGATAGATTGGTCTTGTGCGCAAGCTGAACGCGGGAGATAGAACTTTCGTGTAGCAAACTAAGCAATATGGCCTGAAGGTTGTGCGCCTTGACCAGATTGATATTGCTGCCCAGGAAGTTGTATTCAGACATCTTTGCCAGAGGAGAGAATTAATAAATCAAAATGAATAAATAATTCACTGTTTTTATTGTATAATAAGTAGGTTCGCATGTCAAGAGGCATTGTCCATGAAACATCCTACGGTTATCGAATATCCCCAATCCATTCAGAAGCTTAAAGAAGGTTTCGATCTTCTGGCAAATTTGTTGTCTTTGACGCTTGGCCCCACGCAGGGAAGTGTGCTTTCGACGACGGAGTTGAAGCCAAAGCCGGAAGTTCTCAGCGACGCGGCGACGATCGTCCGGCGGATCACGGATTTGCCGGACCCGGAGCTAAATGTGGGCGCAATGCTGCTGCGCAACCTGGTGTGGCGGATGCACGAGCGCGTGGGTGACGGCGGCGCGTTGGCTGCCGTACTGGCCCAGGCGATGCTGCGCCGTGCGGCGCGCTGCCTGGCGGCGGGGGCGAACCCTGTGCTTCTGTCCAACGGGATGCGCAAGGCGGCCGCGGCCGCGGCGGATGGTTTGCGCCGGTTCAGTCAAATGATCGAAGATGAAGATGATCTGACAGCAGTCGCGCGCGCTGCGACGGGCCAGGAGGCTTTGAGCCGGGTCCTGGGCGAAATGTTCGATCTGCTGGGCAGCCATGCGTATATCACCGTTGAAGAATACCTGGCGCCTTACCTGGAACGGGTATATCTGGATGGGGGTCGCTGGCAGGCCAGCCTGGTTTCGCCCTATCTGATCAATGCTCCAGGGATGGGTCGCGGCATCCAGGCGGATTGCCGGGTTGCACTTTACGATGGCGCAATCGAACGGGCAGAAGACGTACGGCCGCTCTTAGAAATTGCCGGCCAGGAAAAGGTAGGAGCGCTGTTGTTGGCGGCGCACAAGATCAGCGGCGAGGCGCTGAACCTGATCACAGCCACGCACCAGCGTTCCGCGTTGAAGATCGTCGCGGTGTCGTTGAAGCGCAGCGGCGAGAAAGCGCATGATGATCTGATCGATCTGGAGTTGCTGAGCGGCGCCCAGGTCATCTCGCCAGTCATCGGGAGACGGTTGGAAGGGATTGGCGTACGGGACCTGGGAAAAGCGCGCCGTGTGGAAGCCGGGGCGGATGATTTGTTCGTGGTCGGCGGCAGCGGCGACCCGGCGCAGGTACGCCAGCAGATCGAGCGTCTGCAAGCCCGGTTGAACCGCTTAGAGCCGGGCGCGGACGAAAAAGGGGAGTTGGAGATGCGCCTGGGAAGGCTTTCTGGCAGCGCGGGGATTTTGAAGGTGGGCGCGCTGACCCAGGCCGAACGTGATTTTTTGCACCAACGCGCAGAACAGGGCATCCGGGTTTTGCGGGCTACGCTGGGCGAGGGCGTGCTACCGGGCGGCGGTACGGCTTATTTGCACTGCGTGGCGCCTGTGCAGATGCAGACACAGGACTTGCAAGGCGATGAGGCGATGGGAGCCGCTATTGTCTTGGATGCGCTGCAAGCGCCGTTCCGGGTCATCTTGCATAACGCCGGGGTGGGCGAACCCGGCGCGATCCAGGAAGATATTTTAAAGCGATCCGTCGGCTACCTGTACGACGTTGTGCGAAAAGAGATCGTTCCAGCCCGGCAGGCCGGTGTGCTCGACTCGACAGGGATGCTGGTCGCGGCGCTGGAGACGGCGACCAGCGGCGCGATGATGGCTTTGAGCACAGATACGATTGTTTTGAAACGCAAACCAAAGGTGAGTTATGAACCTTAAGCGGCAGTCGTGGTCCCTGGTGGTCCAGGCCCCGGCCGGAGGCAGTATTTTGCAAATCACCTCGGATGGGAAGGGCCAGATATGGGCGGCGTCTCCGGCCGGGTTGTTTCACCGGAAGAAGGAAACCTGGCGTGCAGCGGTAAATGGGTTGCCCTTTGTGCAAACTGGCGCGGTGGCCTGTGTTCCCGGGCTGGAAAATCGCCCTCCCTTGCTCCTGGCGGCTGGGTTGGATGGGGGAGTGGCCCGCTCGTTGGACGGGGGTGGTACATGGCAATCGTGCTGGATCGAGCAGAGCAAGGCGCCGGTGGGTTGTTTTGCGGCTTCGCCCAATTTCTCCCGCGATGGGGTATTGCTGGCTGGTACGCAGGGCGGCGACGGCGTTTTGCGTTCTACCGATGGGGGGCGTTTTTGGAATCTGTCCAATTTTGGCCTGCGCAATTTTGAAATCTACGCGCTGGTTACGGCGGGAGAATGGGGCTGGCGGGAAACGGCTTATGCAGGGACGGCGGATGGCGTTTATGTTTCGCCGAACGGTGGAAGGGCATGGAAGTTCTGCGGCCTGCCCGGGAAGGCCGTTCTGTCGTTGGCGGCAAATGCAGCGTTCGGAGAGAAGCCCACGCTGTTCGCGGGAACTGAAGGCGAAGGGCTGTGGCGTTCAGCCGACGCCGGAAAGACCTGGCAGCAGGTTGCGCCCGGAAACCCTGAAACTCCGCATTCCGCAGGCGGAGCACCCGGTGCATCCTGTTCCGTCAATGCGCTGTGGTGGAGAGAGGATAACCACCTGTTGGCAGCGACCAGTGAACTGGGCGTATTGTGCTCTTCAGATGGCGGAGAGAACTGGCGCCAGGCGGACGGACCGCAAACCGTGCTGTGTTTGAGTGGACAGGGCGATCAGGTATATGCCGGCGCGGTCGACGAAGGGTTGTGGCGGTCGCAAGACGGGGGTAATTCCTGGCAATTGGACGGCGACCTGGCAGCGCGGCGGTTTCAGCGGTTGGCTGCCGTGGCAAAGCGGGTTGGTGAGAATGCACCTCCATCACTCCCAGCCCGCCCTCCCACATTTCTGGCAGGCGGCGTGGGTGAAGGCTTGTGGCTGGCAGAGATGGAGAGCGGCGCCTGGCAGAGACTTGGGTTGTGGTCCGAGGATGCCCAGGTTTTGAGCCTGGCAGGCCGTGCCGGCGCGGCGTGGGTGGGCGCTTCAGACGGCGTGTGGATGGCTGACCTTGCCGGCGTCGAGCCCGGCACAGGGGATGGCCTGCAGGCATCGCCGGTGTGGCGAAAAATGCTGGATAGCGATGGAGCGATCGTTGCCCTGGCCTTCGACGACCGGCAGCCTCGGCGGATCTGGGCGGGGGAGGCGGATGGGAACATATGGTTTTCGGCGGACGAAGGCGCCAATTGGGCGGCGTGTCCATCTCCGGGGGGCGCCAAGTCCCTCCTGACGCTGGAGGCGAGCCCGGATGGCGCTGAATTGTTGGCGGCGGTGTATGGCGATGCGCCTTCTGGCAATGAAGCGCAAATCTGGCGTGCCCGCCTGGCCGAAACAGATGGCAAGGTCCTGGATTGGGAATTGTTCTTTGCCGAGAAAACGTCGTGGCGAATGGCGCGCCTGGCCTGCGGCGGCGTTTCCGGCAAACAATGGGTGATCGGGCTGGGCAGCACATTGATCGATCATAGCGCGGAGGGCTGGCAGCGTTATGATCCTGCCGCCACCTGGCAGGCGCCCATTCAGGAAGTAACCTGGCTTGTGGATGAACGGAAATGGGTCGTGGTGACCGCCGAGGCGCTGTTGGTTTCCGCTGACCTCCAGAACTGGCAAACGGTCGAGTCCGTTCCGCCAGGGATAGCCGCGTTGCTGGTTCCTGCGCAGGATGCGGGTGACAATATTTTTGCCCTGACCATCGAGGGCAATCTATGGAGATGGCACTGATGAAAGAGAATACGTCGCATGAAATCCTGTATCGTGACCCGGCGCAGCCGGTTGATAAGCGAGCTGCGGATTTGTTGCAGCGGATGACGCTGGAAGAAAAGGTGGCGCAGTTATACGGCGCCGGGCGGGTGGTCGAGATGGTTGGCATCCTGTTCGACGAAGATGGGACGCTCAACCGGGAGAAGATGGCCGGTTTATTCCATCATGGGATATGCCAGCTTGGCCGGCCGGCGCAGCGCCGCAGCCCACGGGCGGCGGCTAAATTGACCAACGCCATCCAGGAGTATCTGGTTGAAGAAACTCGCCTGGGCATCCCGGCTTTATTCAACGAGGAAGGGCTTCACGGCTTGATGGCGGTGGGCTCGACCAGCTACCCGCAGGCCATCGCCCTGGCCAGCACCTGGGACGTGGAACTGGTAGAGCGCGTGTATCGCGCCGTGGCGCTGGAGGCCAGGGTGCGGGGCAGCAATTATATCTATACACCTGTCCTGGACCTGGCGCGTGAGCCGCGCTGGGGGCGCACCGAGGAGACGTTTGGGGAGGATCCATACCTGGTGTCACGGATGGGTGTGGCGGCCGTGCTTGGCTTGCAAGGCCGCGGGCCAGGCATCGATAGCCAACACGTGATTGCGGCAGCCAAGCATTTTGCAGTTCACGGACAGCCAGAAGGGGGAACGAATTCGGCCCCGGGCAATTATTCTGAGCGGATTATTCGCGAGCAATTCCTGGCGCCTTTCGAAGCCGTGGTCAAAGAGGCCAGGGTGCAGGCGTTGATGGCTTCGTACAATGAGATCGACGGTGTACCGGCGCATGCCAACGAATGGCTGTTACAGAAGGTGCTGCGCCAGGAATGGGGCTTTGCCGGCTTCGTTACTTCGGATGGTTTTGGTGTGCCGCAATTGATGACCGTCCATTCGGCGGCTGCCGATCCCGGCCAGGCGGCAAACATGGCGTTGCGGGCCGGCATAGATTGCGAAATTCCGCGCGGCCTGTGCTACCCGGCCCTGGTCGATCAGGTGCTCAAGGGAGAAATCCCGGAAAGCCTGGTGGATCGCGCCGTAGCGCACATTTTGCGCGCCAAGATTTTGTTGGGTCTGCTGGATGAAACGCCGCACGTAGATCCTGACCGGGCGGAGCAAGTCACGAACTGCGCCGAGCACCGCCAGTTGGCGCTGGAGGCGGCGCGCAAGGCGATCACGTTGCTCAAAAATCAAGGTGGGTTGTTGCCCTTGAACCTGGGCCAGATTCGTTCGATTGCGGTGATTGGCCCGAACGCGGCGACGCTGCACCTGGGCGGTTATGCAGAAGACCCGGGGCGGGGGGTGACGGTTTACGACGGCATCTTGCAGAAGGTTGGCGAGCGCGCCCGGGTATCCCTGGCGGAAGGTTGCCGGATCACGGAAGGCTACACTGATTGGCGCGGCTGGGGCTACCAGGATGAGGTGCGTTTGAGCGACCCGGCGGAAGATGAAACGCGGATCGCCGATGCGGTGCGCCTCGCACGGCAAGCCGATGTGGCCATCCTGGTGATTGGCGAGAACGAAGCGACTTGCCGGGAAGGCTGGTGGTTCGATCACCTGGGCGACCGGGATGACCTGAACTTGTTGGGGCGCCAGGAGGAACTGGTCCGGGCGGTGCTGGATACGGGCACGCCAACGGTGGTGGTGTTGATCAACGGGCGCCCGTTGACGATCAATTACCTGGCCGAGAATGTGCCGGCGATCCTGGAGTGCTGGTATTTAGGCCAGGAAGGCGGGACGGCAGTGGCGGAGGTGTTGTTCGGCGAAGTCAACCCGAGCGGCAAACTGCCGATCACCTTCCCGCGTACCGTTGGGCAGTTGCCGGTCTATTATTACCAGAAACCTTCGGCGAAACGGGGATATTTGTTCACCACCAAAGAACCGTTATTTCCGTTTGGCTTCGGGTTGAGCTACACAACTTTCGAGTACAGCGGCCTGCGCGTTTCCCCGGCAGAGATCAGGGCCGGGGAGACGGCAACCGTGCAGGTGGAAGTAAAGAACACCGGCGGGATGGCGGGGGAAGAAGTAGCCCAGCTTTATCTGCGCGACCAGGTCAGCAGTATTACCCGCCCGGTGAAAGAGCTGAAAGATTTCCGGCGCGTACATTTGGAACCCGGCGAAATGAAAACGATCACTTTTGCACTCGGTCCGGAAAAGCTGGCTTCGATCGGCCCGGATATGCAACCATGGATCGAGCCCGGCATGTTTGAAATCCAGGTGGGCGGCAGTTCGATGGAAGTACAGGTGACTCTATTGGAAGTGAGGGCATGAGTATGGAAAAACGGCGCTCGATTTCATTGGTCGTTTTCGATGGCGACGACACGTTATGGTATGGCCTGGATGGCGGCTACGTCTCAGGCGTCGATTATCAGGACGTGGGAAGGGACGATTATACATTCCACGCATTGGATACCCTGCGCATTCTGCGCAACGATGGGCAGCGTTTCCAGTTATACCCGGAGGTTCCAACGCTTCTGGCCGAACTGGCCCGGCGGGATATCTTGATTTCACTTGCCAGTTACAACCATCCCACGGCGACATTGAACGCCATCAAGACGTTTGGCATCCTTCCTTATTTCCAGCACGCAACCATCCAGTGGAGCAGCCAAAAAGACCGCATGTTGCAAAGCATTCTGAAGCAATTTGCACAGGACGGCTACGAAGTGGAACCCGGGCAAACATTGTTCATCGACGATGACCGTCCAGGAGAGTATCGCCGCCAGATGGCGAGCATCGGCGTGGCTTTTTTGCAGAAAGGCGCCGATATCGACAACTTGAGCAGCTTGTTGGATCATCCGTTATTTGCTTTGCAGGCTGCGCAACGGCGCGTGTAAATCTTTGCCCCTTGACAAAGCGGCGTTTTCTCCCTAAAATTGCCCTGTTTGTCCTTTGTGGCACAATATGAGGAGATAAGGTGTTTTTCGAGAAGGATATGTCGACGCGCACTTGCATGTGTCTGAGGCGGGGCCTGTAGCCGCCGCCTCGTTCTAAAGCGCCGGATTTTAACGGCCAACTGCCGCAGGCGGCGGACAGTGACCCCGCAGATTGCTGATCGGGTGGGTCTTTGCCCGCCGCCTGTGCTTTCCAGGTGTGATGCCTGGCTGGCAGTTGGTCGTTTGATTTTAAGTATTTCGTCGATAAGTTCTGATGAATCAGTAAAGGAGAACCTGATGAAGATCGCCAAGGATGTGACCGAGCTGGTTGGAAATACGCCATTGGTGCGCTTGCGCCGCGTGACGCAGGGGGCGGCGGCGGAGGTGGTGGCCAAGCTGGAGTTTTTCAACCCGGCGCATAGTGTAAAGGACCGCATCGGAGCGGCGATGATCGAGGCTGCCGAGAGGGCGGGGCTGATCCAGCAAGACACGATCATTGTCGAACCCACCAGCGGTAATACCGGCATCGCGCTGGCCTTTGTATGCGCAGCCAGGGGATATAAGCTGGCGCTGACGATGCCCGAGACGATGAGCAAGGAAAGGCGTATGTTATTGCGCGCGTACGGGGCCGAATTGATCCTGACGCCAGGCAGCGAGGGAATGGCCGGCGCAATCCGCAAGGCGGAGGAACTGGTGGCATCGGACCCCCGGTACTTCATGCCGCAGCAATTCACGAACCCGGCCAACCCGGATATCCACCGCAGGACGACCGCCGAGGAGATATGGAGGGACACGGATGGCAAGGTGGATTACCTGGTAGCCGGGGTCGGTACGGGGGGAACGATCACCGGAGTTGGCGAGGTGCTCAAGGCGCGCAAGCCATCCTTCCGGTGCGTGGCTGTCGAGCCGGATGCTTCGCCGGTGTTATCGGGCGGAGCGAAGGGGCCGCACCCGATCCAGGGTATTGGGGCGGGTTTCGTGCCCGATGTGCTCAATACGCAAATTTACGATGAGGTCATACGGGTGAAAGGCGATGATGCCTTCGATATGGCGCGGCGGCTGGCGCGCGAGGAGGGGTTGCTGGTGGGTATCTCCTCCGGCGCAGCCACCTGGGCCGCGGCGCAAGTGGCACTTCGCCCGGAGAATGCCGGCAAGTTGATTGTGGTGATTATCCCGTCTTTTGGGGAACGTTATCTAAGCACTCCCTTGTACGCTCATCTGGCGGACTAGGGTGAGGCGATCAGACGCCCGGGCGCCCAGAGGCCTGAGCGCCCGGGCAATAGTGAGGTGGCAAGATGGTTATCAAGGCAATACGGACTATTCGAGATGATGTCCAATCGGTGTTCGATCGCGACCCGGCTGCACGCAGTACGTTGGAAGTGCTGCTGTGCTACCCGGGGCTGCACGCGGTCTGGGGGCACCGCCTGACGCATTGGTTGTGGAAGCACAACTTGAAATTTCTCGCCCGCTGGCTGTCGCAGGTGATGCGCTCTTTAACCGGAATTGAGATCCACCCGGGGGCGACGATCGGAGCTAATTTTTTCATCGATCACGGTATGGGGGTGGTGATTGGCGAGACGGCCGAGGTGGGCGATTGCGTGACGTTGTATCACGGGGTGACTTTGGGCGGCACGAGTCTGAACAAAGGCAAGCGGCACCCGACCCTGGAAGATAACGTCGTGGTCGGCGCGGGGGCTAAAATCCTCGGGGCGATCACCGTTGGAGCAAACAGCCGGGTTGGCGCCAACGCGGTCGTGGTGAAACCGGTGCCGCCCAACTCGGTTGTGGTCGGGGTTCCGGGCCAGGTCGTCGTGCGCAGCCAGCCGCGCAGCGAACCGGCTCTGCCCGATTTGGAGCACGGCCGCCTGCCGGACGCGATCGGTGAGACTTTGACCCTGTTGATGGAGCATGTTCGCGACCTGGAAGACCGCATCAATGGGCATACCAGCGTACATGCGCCCCCGCTGCACTTGCCGGATCATGGCGTGTGGCACGGCCAGGATTTCTCCATTTAGGGGGAACGAGGTTTATAATCTTTAGTTGCATTCTCATTGAAATCCGAGTCAGGCCTGAGAGGTGCGCATGGCGTATTCAGATGAGCAGGAAGATCGAACGATTTATCGCGTGGTGATTAACCACGAGGAACAGTATTCCATTTGGCCGGCCGACCGGGAAATCCCGGCCGGTTGGCGTGAGGTTGGAAAGCAGGGGCTGAAGGCGGAGTGCCTGGATTATATCTCGGAAGTGTGGACGGATATGCGCCCCTTGAGCCTGCGGAAGAAAATGGAATAGCCCCTGTCCGTCGGCCCGTCGCCGGACCGCTGCACCGCAGGATGGGCAGAGCATCCTAACGGCGCGCCCGCTTTTTGGCTGCGCGCAGGCGTTCGAGCGCATCGCCGGGGGTGGGAGATTCAGGCGATGGCCGAGATGGGGGGACGGCCGGCTCTTCAGGCAGGTCGTCCGGCTGGTTGATAGCCATCTCGGGGCCGGGGACGGTGCTGTCGGCGGGTTGGACAGGCGGCCGGGCAGCGGCATCCTGTCGCTGGCGGGCGCGATCACGGGCCTGGAAAAGCTGCCCCAGTATCTGTGGCTGGCCGGCCTGGCTGCGGGCGGATGGCCGCAACGCCTGCCGGATGCGCTGCGCCTGCCCGGTCAGATAGGCCAGGGCTTTGTAGAAATCCTGCCGGCCGAGGCGCAGCCGGCGCAGGGCGACGTCCACCGGGAATAGCAAGGCCACGAATACCAGCAGCCCCTGCCAGATTTCGGAGACGCTGGGGGCTGACGAGATGTTGTGAAGGAAGGCGGCGGCAGGATCAGATAGTTGGCCGCTGCCCTGCGGCCTGCCAAACACCTGGGCGATGCTTTGCAGCATCGACGGATCGGCGCCCGTTTCTTTATATTCGGGAGAATAGGGCACCACGATGCCCAGGGTCAACTGGCCCAGCGATTGGTCGCCCTGGTTGACGCCCAGGCGCACCAGGTAGGCGCCGGGTTGGTCCAGGCGGCTGGCAGCCTGGTACTGGCCTGCGCCGATCTGCTTGAGCGGTATTTCGGCCGTTTGCAGGTCCGGGGCGATCAGCCTGGCCGAACCGCTAAGAAAGTTGAGCGGCTGGCCTTGCTGGTCGACGGCCTGTAGCCGTATGATGGCCTGGCCTTCTTCGATGTGCGCCTCGGCTTCCAGCCCTTCGACCTTAGGGGCCGGCGGCAGCCAACCGACCAGTTGTGCGGCAAATTTTGAGAAATCGGACCATTGCAGCCAATCCGCCGCCCACTGGTTTTTCAGATCGGAGGTCCAGGCGGCGGCGCGCCCAAGCCCGTATTGCCAGGTGGCCAGCAGAGGGTCGCCACGCGGGGTAATCAGGTCCAGGCGAGCGGTGTTTTTGGGCGAAGCGCCGTTGTAACCGAGCAGCGGGGGAAGGCGCGTCGTATCCAGGCCGCGTAGAATTTCGCCAGGCGTGGCGGGCAGCGGGTAAAAGGGTTCTTCAACGACGTATTTCCCGGCAGATTTGACGGTTTCTTTCAAAAATATATCTGGAACGCTGAAGACATCTGTCGCTGGATAGTAGGTGCCGCCCCCCAATTGAGAGACAGCCGCCAGGTATTCGGCAGAACCCTGGCCGGCGGCCACCACACTGAGGGTGATGCCTTGTTCGTTCATTTCCTGGGCCAGGGTGGTTAACTCGCCGGTGCGCACCCAGCCGTCGGTCATCAGGATGATATGCTTGCGGCGGGCGGGTACATCTTGCAGCGCCGCGTAAGCGGCTTTTACGCCGGCCTGTAGATTGGTCTGGCCTTCGGCCTGGAATGTGCTGATCGAATTTTCCAGGGCGGCAGGATCGACCAGGCGATCCAGTTTCAAGACCCAATGAGGCTGGCTGTCAAAGGCGAGCACACCCAGGTAATCCTGCATCCCCAGGGCGCTTGCGGCGCGCATGACTGCTTCTTTGGCGATATCGACCTTGGGTTGGCCGACTTCGGCCCGGGTGTAGGTCTGGTTCAAGTCGGGATTGTCACAGTGGCAGCGGCCCATGCTGCCGGATTTGTCGACGGCAAGCACCAGGGCCAGGTTCGCCTGCATATCTTTGTCGCGAACATCCATATCGACGGGTAAGGTCTGTTCGAGCGGGGAACGCAGATAGCCGCCAGCGCCAAACGAATCCGGCCCGCCGATCATCGCCAGGCCCATACCCAGGTCGCGCACGTAGGTTTGTAAGATTTCTTGAGTGCCCTCGGGTAAAGCCTTGGCGTTGGTGTTGACGATGATGACCGCCTGGTAATTGGCCAGCTCGGGCAGGGTGGTGGGCATTTGCGATGGGGCGATGCGGGTGAGGCTCATTTCGGCGGCTTGCAAGGCCCGCGCCAGGTTTTCGCCATCGCCGGGCTGCCCTTCGACGATCAAGATGTTGGGCGGGCCGTGGACGATGGTAAAGGCGCTGGCGGAGTTGTTTTCGAGGCGCGTGTCGGCCTGCGGCTCGATCTGGGCGCGGAAGCGGCGGAAGCTGCTTGCGGCTTTGTCTGCCTGGTCGCGTTGGGCTTTAACCGGAACGGATATCGTTGCCCGGCCGGGCAACAATTCCAACTCCTGGCTGTCGATCAGGGTGTTGTTTTCAAAGATGCGCAGCGTGGCAGCCAGCGGCGCCGCGCTGCCGGCGGTCGTCGTGTAAGCAATGGTCGCAGATAGCTCGAAACTCTCTCCCTGGCGCACTTCGGGCGGAGCGGCGAGTTCATCGATGCGCACTTCGTACTCGCCGGGCGGCGCTCCCAGGGGAACGTAGAGCAGATCGATGGCGTGCTGGTCGTTTCCGCCGGTATAAGCCTCGGCAATGATGCGGGCCTGTTCGACGGCCTGGCCGAGATTTTCGCGCCCGTCGGAGAGCAGGACGATGCGCCGCGAACCTTCGCCGGGCAGCAGGGCCTGGGCCAATTGCAGGGCGTCGGCGATGTTGGTGCTGGTGGCGGTGGGGATGGAATTGATCTCCAGCAGGCTGTTTTCTCCCTGGATGGAATCCAGGGTTTGATCGACCAGGGCTTCCTCGCCGAAAACGACCACCGCTGCCCGGTCGATGCCGCCTGGTTGGGCTTTGCCGATTGCATCGCCGATGATTTCTTCGCCGCGTTCGCGCTCGGCGGGGGGGATGCTTTCGGAGACATCCAGTACGAACACGGTGGTCAGCCGGTCGGAGGGCAGGCGAATTTGAATGCCGGCCAGGGCGAGAATCAGCGCAGTGAGCAGGATGGCGCGCAGGATCATTCCGCCCCACAGGCGGTAGCGGTTCTCGGCGCGGCGCCCGACCAGGGCGATGCCCAGGGTGATGGGGACCAGTACGAGCAGCCAGAGATAGTAGGGGTAGAGAAAAGTAAGGCTCATGCGAAGGTATCGGGTTCGGATGTCAGATATCAGGCGCGCGGCGCGATGCGCGGCAAGCGATGAACGGCAGTATACAGGCGTTGGTAGAGCATCGCCAGAGTGGCGCGATGGTAGACCAGCCATTCAGCGAACAGCACGATGATGGCCAGCAAAGCGGGAATGCGCCACCAGTCTCTCTGCCCGGGCTGGCCGGCGCCCGCCTGGGCTGCCGTGCCAGTGACCGCCAGGGTCTGGCCGGGGGAGAGGCGCGACTCCTGGGATGAGAATAGATTGGCGGCAAATTCGATTGGCGCCTCGCCGCCCAGGTCAACCTGGTATACACCAAGCTGGTTGGTATCGTCGAAGACAAAACGACCGTTTTGGGATTGGACCGTGTTGCGGTGCCCGTCCGGATAGGTGATGATCGTTTCGGTCAGCGTGGCAGTAAAGTCGATGGTCGAGCCAGGAGCGACCTGGGCAGGGATCAGGTTGCGGCCGGGAGCCAGCCATTCCACCAGGTTGGCGAGCAAGATGGGGAAGGATGGGCTTAAGGGCAAGTCGGAATGGAGCAGGTCGAACGCCAGAACGGCGACGCGCCGCCCGCCGGCCTGGCTGATAAACAGCAAAGGAATTTCACCGCCGGCCGGATCCTGGGCAACGATGATCGGACGTGCGCCATCCGGCAGAGGAATGCGGGCGGCGTTGAGAATGTGAATGGTATCCAGGCTGACGTAATGCAGCAAAGGCTCGGCGCTGCTGGCAGGTTGAGGAACGGGGTTATCGAGCACACCGGTGATGGTGAAGTAGGGGGTGCTCTGCAGGGGAGCGATGAAGAACAGGCTGCCTGAAGGCAGGGTGGCCGTCACAGGAAGGTGATTGTCCAGGATGGTCAAATCGGCGCCTGGAAGTTCATTTTCGCTGCCGGGATCGAAACGCTGCGCCTGGGTGCATGGCAGCAAAGACAGCGCCGTTTCCAGAAACAGATTGCCGGAACTGAGCAGGTTGATCGAAGTGGGTACGCATGGCCGCTGGATGGTCATGGCGCTGTCGTCGGCGGGCAGGTAGTCGCGCCCGGCGGCGAGGGGCAGCAGGCGGGCTTCGATCCGGCGGGCCTCCGGGGGGACGCCATCGACGACAACCGGTTGCTCGCCCGAAGGGGGCAGGTCGAGGTCAGCCGTGTTGAAAAGCGCGCCGTCGGCGTAGAAAGCAATGCGGCGTTGAATGGGCTGGCGGCCATAATTGATCACCTGGGCAAAGGCAGTCGCCGGGCGGTCGGGAGCGTTGCCGGGGGCCGGCTGCAAGTTCAACAGAGCGATGGCCTGGTTTTCGCCTTCCAGGCCGATCGGGGCGAACTGCACCTGGCCCGGGATAACCACCTGGCGGGGGATGGTGACATTGCCGTCGGAGAGAATGATCGTTTGGGTATTGGGCTGCTGTTTGGCGAGGGCGGAGGCAAGTTGCAAAGCGATCTGCATGTCGCTTCCGCCGGCGCCGGCTTGCAGGGCATCGATCGCCTGGTGGGCCAGCAGGCGATCGGTGGTGGCCGAAGTCGCCACCCGGGCTTTATCGCCTGCGGCGATAATGGTGAGCCGGGTGCTGCCAGGCAGGCTGTCTACCAGGCGGTGAGCCTGGTCTTTGGCGGCTTCCAGACGGCTGGGAGTGACGTCGTCAGCCGCCATGCTGGCGGAAGTGTCGATGATCAGCGTGGCGGCCGGACCGGTGATGCCCGCAGCCGGCGTGGTGGGCCGGGCGATGGCGATGATCAGGATGATCAAAAAGAGCAATTGCAGGAACATCAACAAATTGCTGCGCAGGCGTTGCCAGGGGGTATTGGCCTCCATATCGCGAACCATGCGCTGCCAGAGATAGGTGCTGGAGACGGGATGCTCGACGCGGCGCAGGCGCAGCAAATAGAAGATGATAATCACCGGCAGCAAGGCGGCGAGGGCAAAGGCCATGGGCGATGCAAAACTCATTTCAGCACCCCTTGCATGGGTAACTGGGCGAAGAGCATGTCTTCGAGGGATTGGGCGGTGCTGATGGGCACGTAGTGTATTCGCCGGGCGGCGCAGAATTGCCGCCAGGTCTCGCGCCAGGTGGAAACGACCGCACGATAGCGTTGCAGGGTTTCAAAATCGGCGCTGATTTCGACGCTGGAACGGCCCTCGGAATCGACCAGGCGGAAGTCGCCGTTCAGGTCGGGGTCTATTTCGTCGGGCGAGAGGGTGTGCATCACGGAGATCTCGAAACCGCGCCCGGCCAGGTAACTTAGCCCGGTCTGCCAGCCATCGTCCATCAGGTCGGAAATCAGCAACATGGGGCCGGGAGAGCTGGCATTCGCAGCATAGGTATTCAAGGCGGTTACCGGGGACCCGTTGGATGGCGATATGGTCTGTAAGAAATTGAACAGAGGCAGCGCCATTTGTTTGCCGCGCATGGCGGGCAGGGAGCGCATGGCGAGCGGGCGGCCATCTCCCAGGGCGGAGACGACCACGCGGTCCAGGCCGACCAGGGCGATGTAACCCAACGCTCCCGCCAGTCGAGCGGCAAAGGCCAGTTTATTGGGCTCGCCCCAATCCATCGAACGGCTGGCGTCGATCAGAAGATGTACGGTGACATCCTGTTCTTCGACAAATAGCTTGATGAATAAGCGTTCCAGGCGCGCGTAAGCGTTCCAGTCGATGCGGCGGAAATCGTCGCCAATGGCATAGGGGCGGAAGTCGGAAAATTCGACCGACTGGCCGCGCCTGGCGCTGCGCCGTTCGCCTTGCAGCGGCCCGGCTGCGGCCCGCCGATAGAGCAGGGCAAGGCGCTCCAGTTGGCGGAGAAAAGGCTCGGGGAAAAGACGCTCGCTCATGATCCAGTTGGGTTGGCCCGGTAGATCTGCAGAAGTTGTACCTGTGTAGAGGAGGCCATTATTCTTCTGGAACGACCTGTTCGAGCAGATGGCGGATTAGCAGATCGCTGGTGATATTCTCGGCCTGTGCTTCGAAGTTGAGGATCAGGCGATGGCGTAAAGCGGGCAGGGCGGCCTTTTGGAGATCCGCATAAGCCACGTTGTAGCGCTGGTCCATCAGGGCGATGATTTTGCCGGCGAGGATCAACGCCTGCATGCCGCGCGGGCTGGCGCCGTAGCGGACGTAAGTTTTGATCATCTGCGGCGCGCGATCGTCTTCAGGGTGAGTGGCCTTGAGCAGGCGGGCGGCGTGAGCGGTGACGTGTGGAGCGATGGGCACGGCGCGGGCCAGGCTTTGCATGGCCCGGATGGTGGCGCTGTCTGCCACAGGATCGGCCTGGGGCATCTCGGTGGTCGTGGTGCGGTTGGCAATCTCGACCAGTTCGTCGACGGTGGGAAAGGGGACGTCGACTTTGTAGAAAAAGCGGTCGAGCTGGGCTTCAGGGAGCGGGTAGGTGCCTTCCATTTCCAGGGGGTTTTGGGTTGCCAGCACGAAGAATGGCTCGGGCAGGCGGCGGGTGACCTTGGCGACCGTGACGCTGTGTTCCTGCATGGCCTCCAGCATGGCAGACTGTGTCTTGGGCGTGGCGCGGTTGATTTCGTCTGCCAGCACCAGGCTGGCGAAGATGGGACCGGGCTCGAACTGAAATTGGCGGCGCCCGCTTTCGTCTTCGACGATCAGGTTTGTGCCGACGATATCGGCAGGCATCAGGTCGGGCGTGAATTGGATGCGGGAAAAGGCGCAGTCGATCGCCTGCGCCAGGGTGCGCACGAGCATCGTCTTGCCCAGGCCAGGAACGCCTTCCAGCAGGGCATTCCCACCGGCCAGCAGAGTGACCAGAACCTGGTGCACCAGTTCTTGCTGGCCGACGATGACTTTGCCAACCTGCTCCTGGATCGCAGCGGTGGCGGCGCAGAATTGTTCGGGGGTAATCGAGATTTCTTCCATGTATGCCTCATGTGATGGTGGGAGTCTGGGGTCTTTGGCAGGCTTCGCCGGCCAAAATACTCCGTACACCCAGGCTGTTATCTGATCTATCGAGGGGCGATCTGAGTAAAGTAATCGCGCACGTAAGTGGAAAGTTCGCGGGGAATATGGCTGGTCTGCAAAGCCTGGTTGGCAGCCGTCAGATAGTTGTAATAAACCCGGGTGTAAGGGACGAGAGCCGGGTTGCTTGTCCCGGGCATGTTGGCCTGGCCAGGGTTGGTCTGGGTTTCGCCCTGGCCGGTATCCTGGCCAGGGATGAATACCTGGTTCCCGCCGGTCGGGCTGCGCTGCCAGGGGGCGGCGGCCTGAGAGGGCAGGTCGCTGGCGGATGGATCGGGGGCGTTTCCCTGGGGGCGGCCCGGCTTGCCGACACGGGTACCGGGTGGAAGGGTACTGGCATTCGTACCACCGCCGCTGCCCAGTTGGGAACCCTGCCCGGGGTTCTGCCCGGATTGCCCCTGTCCCTGCCCGGGCTGGCCTTGATTGCCTGATTGCGCCCCGCTCTGGCCGGGCTGCCCTGCCTGGGCGATGGCCCGGCCGGTTTGCGCCAACGCCTGGCGGCTGTTTTGAGCCTGGGAAAGGGCGCTTTGAACGGCTTCCTGGTCGTTCAGGCGGGCCTGGGCCTGCGCCAGGGCGCTTTGAGCATCCTGGGCAGCCTGGGAGACCGCCTGGGAGTCGCCAGATTGCATGGCCTGCGCCAGGGAAGAAAGCGCTTGCGCCAGTTGGTTGTCTCCCGATTGGGCGGCCTGGGCGGCCTGCTGGGCCAACTGTTGGGCGGCTTGTTGCCGCTCCTCGGCGGATAACTGGTCGAATTGGGCGGCGAGCTCTTGCAACGCGGATGCTGCCGCATCGGCAGCCCCTTGTTCAGCCGGCGGCGTTTTGCCGGCCATTTGGGATAGCTGTTCTGCCAGGGACTGCAGGTTGGCCTCTTGCGCAGCCGTATTGGGATCTAGCTGGGCCTGGAGCGCTTTTTCCAGCCTGGAAAGATCGGCGATGGCTTGTTCCAGGTCGCCGGGGTTGGCGCGCAGTTGTTCGGCCAGCTCGCGCAACTGGCGAATGAGTTCTTCCCTTTGTTCGGGGGAAAGCTTTTGATCTTCTTCCAATCGCTGGCGCACCTGGTCGATTTTCTCGGCCTGTTTTTGGGCCTCCTGGCGGATGGCTGAGCGCTCTGCCAGGAGGTCGTTCATGGGATTGGGCAGCATGGACAGGGCGACGGCCAGCGCGGCAATAACAGCCGCCGCAGCCAAGTGGCGCCGCAGCCAGGTGAATGGAAAAGCAATGCTGGGCCGGATCGATGCGGCGGCTGCCAGGGCATCCTGGCGCTGCGCCGTTACCAGGAGGGCGAGAGTATTGGATGGCTGCGCGGCATCGGAAGTGGGAGGAGCCGTTTCGGGTTGCAGTTGGAAGGCCAGGGCAGTGGAGATGCGCTCGCGCAAATCCAACTCGTGATCTACCTGGCGGGCGACACGCATCAAAGGAAAGGGCCGGATGGCAGGATAAAGGATCACAATCACCAGCCAGGCGGGCAAAGCCGACAGGCTCCACAGCCAGAGGCGCTCGATGGGGATCATCCTTCCCAGGGTTTGTATGGCCAGCATCGCCAGGGCAGCCAGCCATAAGGTGCGCTGCGCGATCTGCCAGGCGTGGCGCAGCCGCAGCCGGCGGCGGAAACGCGCCAGGTATATGGCAAGATCGGATGGCATACGGTTGATCACGGAGCGGCTCCTGGAACGAGGGCATTGGCCTGGCGGGAAGGCGAAAGGTTAAAGCCGGACGGAGTCGCTTCAGGGGTGACGACGAGGCCGGGGGTCGAATCTGAAGGCAACGGGGTTTCGAGCAAGTCCATGGTGGGAATGGGCTCGATCAGCAAAGGTTCCGGGGCGGGCGTGCTCGTTTCAACACCGGAGAGGAAGTTCTCATAGCGATCGGCTGTGCTGGCGAAGGCCAGGGTGACCAGGCCGAGAAGGCCGAGAAGAAGGACGACGCCTACCAGGATTTCTCCCCATTCAAATCGCCAGCGGCGCGTTGGGCGCACCAGACGGGTTGCCAGCATGTAAAGCAGCAGAGTCAGGCCAATATAGAGCGGTATGCTGTAGTGGTAGATTGGGCGAGGGATGCTCTCGGTGCTGATGGGCGGGCCGCCCATGATCCAGTATACCGGGCTGCCCAGCATCCAGAACATGCTGGAGAGGTTATTGAGGTTGACCGAAGGCGACAGGGCCGAACCCAGGGCGCTGATTGGGCTGGGGACGAGCAGCCAGCGAGGCGGATCCCCTTGCCGCATCACCCCGGCTACGATGGATGCGAACATTGGCCCAAAGAGCATCAGGGCGGCAACCGCATAGGAAGTGGCGGTGGCACGCCCGGTGCGGCCAAACAGGGCGGACATGAACAGCCCGATCACACCCTGCATTACTGCTATCAGCACCAGGATGAACAGCGCCTTGCCGAGCTCGCGAATGGCGACGCCGCCAAAGACAAACACCAGGCTGGCCAGCGGCACCGCGGCGAAGATTACGATGAAGATGTACCCCATGGCCGCAATCAGCTTACCCCACAGGATACCAGCCGGGCGAAGCGGGGTCGTGAGCAGCATCTCATAGGTTTGCTTCTCTTTTTCCCCGCTGATCGAGCCGGCGGTGATGGCCGGGGTGATGGCAGTGATGATCATCAGCTCAAAGAAAACCAGTCCAGTAAATAAGACCTGGCCAATTTGAGGGCTGAGCGGCGTGGATGAGTATTGCGTGGTGGCTATTGCCATGCGGTACAGCGCATAGACGCAGGCGGCCAGTAAGAACAGCGCACCGGTCAGTGTGGCAAATGCCCGCCCGCCGCGCATGCGTGAGCGCAATTCTTTAACAATAATGGGGTTGAGTTCCCATTTTTGGGAAGTGCTTAGCGGGTTGCCCATCAGGCAACTTCTCCTTTCGTGAGGCGTAGAAAAGCTTCTTCCAGGTCGGTGGTGACTTCACTAAAAGACGCGACACGAACCTTTCCCTTGACCAGGTCTTCCAGCAAGCCGGCGGCGGCAGGGAGATCGCCAGAAAATTCGATTTCGAACTGTTCGACATGGTCATCCGTTTCCAGGGGATAAACCTGGCGCACGCCGGGGTGCGCGCTGATGATGGCTTCTGCCTGCATCCAATCGGACAAAACGTGAATGCGCAGCCGGCGATGTTGGTCGACCCGGCTCTGGATTTCAGAGAGCGGGCCGCTGATCACCAGGTGCCCACGTTCGATGATGGCGATGGTGTCGCAGAGTTCGGCCAGCTCGGTCAGGATGTGTGAACTGAGCACGATGGTTTTGCCCATGTTGCGCAATTCACGCAGCAGCTCGCGCATTTCGACGCGGGCGCGCGGGTCAAGGCCAGAGGCGGGCTCGTCGAGCAGCAGGATCTGCGGGTCGTGTACCAGGGCATGGGCCAGGCACAGCCGCTGGCGCATGCCGCGTGACAGGGTTTGGACGAAAGCGTTGCGTTTCTCAGTCAGGTCGACCAACGCCAGCAGCTCGTCGATCACTTGTTGGCGGCGAGACGGAGAAAGTTTATAGCAACGGGCGAAAAAGTCGAGATATTCCCAGACGAGCAGATCGTCATAGACGCCGAAGAAATCGGGCATGAAACCGATTTGCCACTGGATTTCGCGCCAATATTTGCGTATAGCCAATTCGTTCACCCGGATTTCGCCGGAAGTTGGCTCCAACAAACCCGCTAACATGCGCAGCGTCGTTGTCTTCCCGGCGCCGTTGGGGCCGATCAATCCAAACAACGAACCGGCGGGTATTTTGAGATTAAGATCTTCCACTGCATCGACATTGCCGAAGCAGCGGGTGAGGTGGCGAGTGGTTATTGCGTGCATAGGGAATCAGGGTTGGCGGCCCTCCAGGCCGAGGTAAACATAGTAACAGCCCTGGGAGCTTTGGGCTGACAGGCGGACCTTGACCTTGCCACCGGGGCTAACCAGTTGGTCGGCACCGGGCACCATATTTACGCCCTGGCTGACGCCAACCAGGGGGATCCAGGTCTCGGTTTGCCATTGGTACAGCTCGATGGTCGGTTCGGTGAACATGCCGGAATCGTTGTTGATGGCCAGCTTCAGGTGATCGAGCTGCAAGTTTTGGGCTTCGAGCGGCAAGGTGAATTCAAAGACGGCCTCGCCGCGTCCGATATATACGGCGGTGACGCCGGTTGGGCCGCACGAACCGCCTTCCAGGGGGTTTTCGACCAGTTCACCGGGGATCAGGCCGGCTGGCAACGAAATGATGCCCGATTCTGGAAAGGCGTAAGAAAGCGGAACAACCACGATTGCGGTGGTCTGTTGGGCCGGTTCGGTGTTTGAGACGCGCACACGCGGCGGAGCCTCATCCAGCCAACCGATCAAGACTGGCGCCAATGAGGGACCAAACAGTGCAGTGGTAGAGGAGAAGCGTTTGGCGGAAATAAACGGCTGGGTGCGCTCGAAAAGGCTCTCGACGATGGCGCGTTTGACTTCGGCCTGGCGTGATTGAGGCCCGGGGCCGGCGGAGTTCATCTGGTCTTGAAATAGGTTATAGCTCAAGGACGCTCCAAAGTTTGGCCCGGACTGTGTTTCGATCTTCAATTCCACAGGGATGGTCTGCCCCGCGGCGATATGATCCAGCCGGACAAAGTTGTTCCCCATGATGACGGCTGCGTCCTGCAGCTCATACGAACTGCGGTTATGAATTTCTCCGACCAGGCGATTTTCTTCCAGGCGAAGATCAGCAGCGATGGCGCCAAAATCTTGCGGAATGCCTTCGGACATAAAGCTCTGCATCGACCATTGTTCTACGTTCAGGCCGCGGATATAGGCCGGGCTGCCCTGCTGCAGCGTGACCGAGCGTCCGGATGAAAGCCCACCGGGCGCCGCGGACGCGCTCCATGGGTCGTAGTAGGGGCTGAGCGGGCTGACCAGGCCGCCATCCTCGATCTGGATTTCATAAGCGCTCTGGGCAGGAGAAAAGAGGCCGATGAAGCTATCCACGTGACTCTTGCCGGATGGCTCAACCTGGATGATGGCGATTTTGTTGACAAAGACATCGCTGCCGTGCAGAGCATAACCGATGCCAAAGGAAGCGGCAGAGAAGACCAGCGTGATGGCCGGGATCGTGACCCAGGCCAGGTGCAGCTTCTTTTGCTTGCGCAGCACGAAATAGTTGGCCGGGCCGACCAGCAAGATATAGACGCCCAACAGCAAGGCCAGGCCGCGCGCAGATGGCAAATCCAACATGGGCAGGTTGGAAAGCGGATACGTCATGCTGCTGGCAAATTGCTGGCGCGCCGATACGTCCGCCGGCGCCGAAACCGGGTAAACCGCGGTTTGAGAGACCAATTTTTCCCAGAAGTCTTTTGTGCCGCTCCAGGCATCGAATGGCGAGCCGCTGAGATCCAGGGCTACGAAATTGACCAGGCCACGGTCCCGCGCCCATTCCCAGACCAGGACAAGATCGTCCTGGCTGGCCAACTTCGTGCCTGCTTCAGAACTGCCGGATGCTGCGACAAAGGGACCGGAGACGCGCACTGGCTTGTTGGCGTCGATCCATTTTTCCAATCCGGGCAGCTCCTGCATTTCACCGATCTCCTGGATAGTCAGGGGCAACAGGGTAGCAGGCAGGCCAGCCTGGGCGCTTTGCGCGTTGGCGCCGCCGCCCACCACGAGCCGCCCTCCTTGCCGCACCCAGGTTTCCAGCGCAGCAGCCTGCTCAGGGGTGAGGCTGCTGGTATCGGTGTTGTTCAAGACCAACAAATCCAGGGACCGCAGCCCCTCGTACTTTTCGGGCAGGTCGGCCAGTTTCAGATCGATCACCTCCTGGGGGCGTTTTGCACCGGGAATGTCGATGGTCTGTAGAAGAGCAAGCGCGCCGCGCTCGGGGGCGATGATGCCGGTTAGAAAGGCGATGTTGGCTTGTGGGTGGACGGTGATTTTTTGGGTGGCCAGGGTTTCAGTACCCGCCAGCAGGTCGACTTGAAGCTGCCGGGAGTAGTTGTTGGGCAGCACGTAGACCGTCGTGCGTTTGCGCGCCCCGGCGGGCAATTCGAGTGGCGTGGTGAAAATCATCACCCCGCCGCTGCCCGAGATCGGAACGCGGATTTCGGCGCGCGTATCCGGGCCATTGTTTTCAACTTCTATCCAGATTGGCAGCCATTCACCGTATTTGTAGTAGCCCTCGAGAGCAGGGTATGCCTGCATGGTGACCGGAGATGCAAAGACTTGCGGCGGGGGCGTCTGGGCAAAGACGCGGTTTTCCATGCCGAAAAGACTGAACAAGATGGGAACCAGGAAGAGGATGGCGATCAGTTTGTGTGTGGATTGCCTCATGAAGCGAGTCCTGTAGAACAATAGCGATTGACGGGTATCGGGCAGCGCACAAGCGCTACCCATAGCGAGTTGGCACAGCAATACACATCGTGGTCAGGTGTTGAGTCCTGGCCAACGATTTCAAGACGAGGAACGCCTGCAAAAGGTTCCCGCCGTGTAATCTCGCTATTATACCCCTTCTGTATTGTTCGCCATGTGTTCTTACACAGACGTTCTATCCCCCAGCCCCTTCCTGAGAATGGGGATACTGCTGGCGAAATCAGCCAAAGCGTGTTGGGGCGCCAACAGACCTGGAACGGAATTCGCCAGCAGCATCAATCGGGGAAGGGGAAGTATGAGCTACAAAGCAACCGCGATCAGCGAATCAATCTGCTGGCGGTTATCGAGGACGGAGTCTATCTTGCCATCTGCGATCTGGATGATTTTATCCACGTATTTGCACATGCGCAAATCGTGGGTGACCATGATGCCAGCTTTGTTGTTTTCATGAATCAGGTCAGCATACAGGCTGGTAACCTGAAAAGCGCGCTCGGTATCCAGGCTGGCGGTTGGCTCATCCGCCAGGATCACGCTGGGCTGGTGGATCATGGAGCGGGCAATTGCTACTCGTTGGCGCTGGCCGCCGGAAAGCTGGTTGGGGAGATTGTTCATTCGTTCTTGCAGCCCAAGCCGTTCGATGAGTTCCTTGGCCTGCTGGCTGGATTTGCGGTTTAGGTTTCCGTTAAGGCGCAACATGAATTCGACGTTTTCCAGCACAGTCAGGTAAGGCACCAGATTGTTGGCCTGGAAAGTAAAGCCGATTCTCTGGCGGCGAAAGCGGACACGTTGTGATTCGGTCATACTGGTCAGGTTTTCGCCATCGATGTAGATTTGTCCTTCCGTGGGTTTCAGCAAGGCGGCGATCATGGCCAGCATGGTGGTTTTCCCTGACCCGCTCGGCCCGACCAGGCCAACAAACTCACCCGGGTAGATGGTAAAGGATGCCCCGTCAACGGCTTTTACGATATTGCTGCCTGTCTGGTAGACCTTTGTGGCATTGGTGATTTCGATAATCGGCTGCATGGTGTGATCTCCTATGACGATAGACCCAGGGCGATCAACGGTTCGACTGAAACAGCCAACCGAACAGAAACCAGGCCACCGATGGGGCCAATGGCCAGCAAGGTGACAATGGCGATGGCGACAGATGATCCATTGAACATCACCGGTACGCTTCCGGGGATCCCGGCGGCGAGGGCGAGCGTAGCGCCTACACCGAACAGCACGCCAAAGGTAGTTACCAGGATAATCTGCGCTACAACTGCTAAAGCGACTGCCAGGTTAGACGTGCCGATTGCTTTGAGCACGCCGATTTGTGGAACTTTCTGGAGCATCTGGATTTGGAAGAATCCGCCGATGACCAGGATGCCAATGAGCAGGGTAAAGCCGCGTTGTGTATCGAGGGTGCTTTGCTGGGCCTGGTAGCCGGGGAGTGACTCGTAGGCTGTTTTTATGTCAACGACTTCCAGGTCGCCTACCTGGCTTTCGATCGCCTGGGCCACCTGCTGGAGGTCTGAACCGGGCTTGACCTGGATAGCGACCATATTCGAGATGGTTTCCACCAGCCGTGAGCCTGTGGGTACTTGAGGGCGGATTTGGTCCCAGGTGCGGTAAGGCAAGAAAATGGATGGCTGGAAAAGATACTGGCTCTTTTCAGAAATCCCGACCACATCCAGTGGGTAGAATTCTTCTTTGGTTCCCTGGATGGTCTTCACTGTGATGCGGTCGCCGATCTTAACGCCGACGCGTTCAGAAATGTTCTGGTCGACGACGACGCCTGAACCGCGATTGATCACCAGACCCTGGCCGGTAATGATTTTTGGCATGCCGGGCTTTCCAGCTTCGAGCCCGATCAGCGAGACATTGAGATCTTCGTGGCTTTTGTCCGGGAAGACCAGTGTGCCGTTGCTCAAGCCTACGGGTCCGGCAGCCTGGACACCTTCGACGCGCTCGATGTCGTTCAGTTTTGAGAAACCGATGCGGCTGGTGTTGACAGAAAGCTGCACGTTTTTTTGGAAAGCGAGCAGGCCGGCGTCGATTTTCTCGAGATATTGTTTGTTGGCATCGGCCAGGCCTTCGGCCAGCGCAGCGATAAACAACACCAGGGTGGTGATCAGGGCGATCACCAATGAGAAGAGGAAAAAGCGCCCTTTATTGCGCCAGACTTCCTTAAACGCCAGATAAATTGCCATCCGTTTTGCTCCAATTCGTCGATTGCTTGGCTTTGCGTAAGTTCATTCCGTGCTCCCGAATCGCGGGGTGTATGGTTACTACAGAGCGATTTTAGCATGATGTATAGAATTTGTCAATATATTGTACAAATATATCCCTGATTGGCTGCGCCGAAAGATTGTTATCGTGCCAGTACGATCACCTTAAGCTCACTTAACTGTATGTCCGCAATGCTTGTCATGGGTGATAAAATCGTTTATGATTCTAACTTGTTGTTTTTATGCGATCAATGTTTGCGGCTCGTCTATATCCAGGCTGCGGCCGTTTCGGTTTTCGTTGCCAGATGGATGTCAGATGAGACTTATAGAAAAGAGGTCTTACATTGAAATCCGATGAACCTATTCGCCAGGTGATGAGAAGAATCGCCTTGATCGTTATGGCGATTGTCCTGGCGGCATGTAACAACAGTCCTACGCCAGAAGCGACCCCCACGGCGACGCGTGACCTCCCGCCCCCTCAGGTATTCGTAACCAGTGTACCAAAAGTAGATGAAACCGTGCACTCATTTTTGGACGCCTGGAAAGCTGAGGATTATGCCGCGATGTATGGCCTGTTGTCGACGGCGAGCCAGGCTTCCATTACCCTGGAGCAGTTCGAGCAGCGCTACAAAGATGCCACCAATGAAGCTGCATCGGTCGGAGTGGACTATACGATCCTGGGAATGCAAAACGATGCTCAGGCCGGACAGGTCAGTTATCAGGTCGTCTTGCATTCAGCCATTGTGGGCGACATTCAGCGTGATACGAAGATGGACCTGGTGTTGGACAGCGGGCAATGGCGGGTAAACTGGAATGATAGCCTGATCCTGCCGGAACTGGCGGGTGGAAATTATCTAAAAATGGACAGCACGGCCTCATCGCGCGCGACAATCTATGACCATAATGGCAAACCGTTGGCCGCCCAGGCGCAGGCTGCTGCCATTGGGGTCTGGCCCGATTATGTCGACCTGCAGAAAGATACCGGGTTGGTTTCGTTGTTGGCTGCGCTATCCAACCAGCGATATGATGCCATCTCTACTCAGATCGAAGAGGCAGAGCCTGGCGCTTACATTCCGCTGGGTGAGGTTGCCAGCGAAGACGAACCGCGCCGCCTGGAGTCGCTTTCGGGTTGGGGCGCGGCAGTGGTTTCGTATTACTCCCGCAGGCTGTACTATGGGAATGGGATCGGGCCGCACATTACGGGCTATGTGAGCGCTATTCAGGATACCGAGATCGGTGAATACCGGCGCAAGGGGTATCGCAGCGACGACCGGGTCGGAAGGAAGGGGTTAGAATTGTGGGGGGAAACGACTTTGAACGGGAAGCGCGGCGGGACATTGTACGTTTTCAACCCGGACGGCAAGCCGGTGGCCGAACTGGGCACAGCGGCGGGTGAACCCGGGCAAGATATTTACACAACCATCGACAGAGATTTTCAGCGGGAAGTGCAGAAAGCGATGTCGGTTTTCACCGGGGCGGTGGTTGTTTTGGAGCGGGACACGGGGCGGGTGCTGGCAATGGCTTCCAACCCGGGGTTCGATCCCAATGCCTACGAGATCGAGAATTACAACTGGAATACGCTGCTCAACGAGATTGTTACAAACCCGGCTTCACCTCAATTCAACCGGGCCACGCAGGGCCAGTACCCATTGGGTTCGGTATTCAAGCTGATCACCATTTCGGCGGCGCTGGAGAGCCAACGCTATACCCCCGAAACACTTTACGATTGCCAGTACGCCTTCGAGGAGTTACCCGGATTTCCGCGGTATGATTGGACCTACGAACATTTCCAGGAAGATGGAGTCACACAACCGAGCGGGGTGCTGAATCTAAAGCAGGGCCTGATCCGTTCCTGTAATCCGTATTTCTGGCACATCGGGTTGGACCTTTTCAACGTAGGATTGACGCAGGCGATCTCGAACATGGCGCGCGGTTTTGGCCTGGGAAGCAAAACCGGGATCGAAGGAGTGGATGATGAAGCCGGCAACATTCCCGACCCGGGCAGCGCGGTAGATGCGATCAACCTGGCAATTGGGCAGGGCGATACCCAGGTGACACCGTTGCAGGTGGCGCGATTTGTGGCGGCGTTCGGCAATGGAGGAAAGCTCTACCGGCCGCAATTGATCGAACGCATTGCTTCACCCGGAACGGATGGGGTGACGGTTTTCAAGCCAGAATTACAGGGAACGCTACCGATCAAAGCGGAAAACCTCGCGATCATTCGGGAGGCGATGGTGGGGGTGGTGCGAAACGAGAAACCGCGCGGCACGGCCTATCGGGCGATCTATGGCCTTGATATTCCCGTGGCAGGCAAGACGGGAACTGCAACGGCAGCGGCTGGCGATCCGCACGCATGGTTTGCCGGTTATACGTTTGCCGAAAAAGCCGATAAACCCGATATTGCGATCGCGGTGATTGCCGAGAACGCAGGCGAAGGTTCGGAAATCGCCGCCCCGATTTTCCGGCGAGTGGTGGAACTGTATTTTTATGGAAAGCCGCTCAAAATTTACCGGTGGGAATCTGCCTTCGATGCGACGCGCGAGCCTACTTCTCCTGCGACGGAAGCGCCGCCGACACAACCAGGTTTTATCAATCCATAGCCTGGGAGGTACCCTGAATCAATGATGTCAGTAAAGCGAGGTGAAGAAGAAAAATGATCAGGCAACGATGTTTCAGGGTATCAACAGCGGTCTTGTTTTTCGTGCTCCTGGGGTTTTTGGCGGGTTGTCGCGCGGGCGGCGGGGCGCTTGAGCGCGATCCCGGCGAAACCTCAACGGTTTACGCGCCCATCGCGACGAATAGCCAGGGGGCATCACCTGTCGTTGGAGAAGGCTCGAGCGTCGTGATCGTGATACCGGAGGACCCGACTGCCTTCAACGGCGCAGTATCGGATACGGGCTATAATCAAATGGTGATGGAACTGGTCATGTTGGGCCTGGCAGACATCGATCCAGGGGGTAGGATTTTTCCAGAGCTTGCTGCCGAACTGCCAACTGTGGAAAATGGCATGGTCAAGATCGATGGACAAAGGAAACGCATGGATGTGACCTGGAAGCTTCGCCAGGATATCCAATGGGCAGACGGGAAGCCGGTCACTGCAGATGATGTGATTTTTACCTGGAATGCGGTCACCGATCCAGAAGGGGGCATGTGGGTCGAGGGTACGGATTACACGGATAGCATCGAAAAAATCGATGATTATACGTTTGCATTTCACTATAATTCGATTTACCCAGGTTACCTGACCCAACTGGGCGGCGAAAATATGGTGGTTTTTCCGGCGCATTATTGTGACATAACGCAGGGTTTTGTTAGCTGGGATTGTAACTTGAAGCCGTTGAGCAACGGGCCTTATCTGCTACAAGAATGGCGCACCGGGGACCACCTGATATTTAGACGGAACCCGAATTATTTTGAAAAAGGCAAGCCATCGATCGACCAGGTTGTGGTAAAGATCGTGCCCGAAAAATCGACCGAGAAGAATATGCTTTTGCGCGGGGATGCAGACGTGATCATGTGGGTCACGGAGGAGACGATTAATGGCTTGTTGGATGAGCCGAGTATAAAAATTTCATTCAGCCCGGATAATCGCTGGGTGATGCGCCTGTTTCCAAACTTGGCTGCCAGAGGAGAAGTGGACGCTGAGGCCAGGCCGCACCCTATCCTTGCGGATATACGCGTCCGGCAAGCCATTCAAATGGCGATCGATGTCGATACAATGATCAAAGATATCTGGCACGGCATCCCGAAGCCGGTCTGGACCGAATTTTTCCGCCCACCTTACGCCTGCCAAATCGACCGGCCGGCCTACGATCCTCAGACTGCGAAGACCTTGCTGGAAGAAGCGGGGTGGAAAGATCAGGACGGAGATGGGATACGGGAGTGCCATGGGTGTTTGAACGCTGAAGATGGATACCGCATGTCGATGGAATTGGCCACCTATGCGGAGTACGGTTATGAGCTCGAATTGACCCAGCAAGTCATCGCAGAGATGCTCAAGGAAATTGGTATTGAAGTGAAGTTAACCATGATGCAGGGCTCGGTGATGTGGGCGGATGCGCAAAGCGGGGGCACTGAACAAACTGGCAATTTCGACCTGGATTTGTGGGACGATGGCTATCAGGGTGTTGATCCTACAGATTATTTGAGATATGCCTATTATTCTGAATCTGCAGAACCAGATAACGGTTGGAACGTTGGCCGTTGGAGAAACGCCGAATTTGACGCATTGTTGGCGCAGGCATATACGGTGGATGAGGCCAAGCGCCAGGAGATTTTCTGTCAAATGGCGAAATTGATGGACAGCGAGTTGCCGCAGATGCTGCTCTTTTCCGCGGTGAACGCGGATGCGTATTCGTCTCGACTGGAGGGAGTGCAATCCTCTGCCAATGATCTGGTCACCTGGAATGCCGCAAACTGGAAACTAAAATAGGATGAAGGGAATTCGGGGATGCGGATCGAAGGTTTAATGCAAGATTTGCCAGACAATTATTCCCCGGCTGACCGAGAGTTGGTTCTGCGCGCTTACCGGGTGGCAGAGCGCGCCCACGAGGGGCAAAAGCGGGCTTCCGGCGAGCCTTACATCAATCATTGCATTGCCGTTGCCAGTATCCTGGCGGATATGCGCGTGCCGCCGGCTGTGGTTGCGGCGGCCCTTTTGCATGATACGGTTGAGGATACAGAAGTTACCCTTGATGAAATTTGTAGAGACTTTGGAGATGAAATTGCCCGCCTGGTAGACGGGGTGACCAAGCTAACCCAGTTGCCGCGGGTGTCACGCGGCGACCAGCAGCATAAAGAGCAAATCATCGAGGATGAGCAACGCCGGGTTGCTGAACGGCGCGGTGAAGTTGCCCTTGTCGACGAGGCTGAATTACTGGCGCGCAGCCGTAAACATGATTTGGTGAACGAGACGCTGCGTAAAACTTTTTTGGCAATGGGGGAAGATGTGCGGGTGGTGCTGGTGAAACTTGCCGACCGCCTGCATAATATGCGTACGTTGAGTCACATGCCAGAGCATAAGCGCCGCCGGATTGCCCAGGAGACGCTCGATATCTTTGCGCCTTTGGCAAACCGCCTGGGTATCTGGCAGATGAAGTGGGAACTCGAAGACCTGGCTTTTAGTTACGTAAATCCGGAAAAATACCGGGAAATTGCAGATAAGTTAGCAAAGCATCGTTCTGACCGCGAAGCCGAGATGGAGGAGATTCGCGACAAATTGATGCGTGTATCGAGCCGGGCAGGTATTCGGGCTGAAATTTCTGCGCGCCCGAAACATATCTACTCGATTTATCGCAAAATGGTGCGCAAGGGTGTGACCTTCGATCTGGTACATGATGTTCGTGGGGTACGTATCATCGTTCCAGATGTGCCGGCATGTTACACCATGCTGGGCCTGATCCACACTCGTTGGCGCCCGATACCCGGTGAATTCGATGATTATGTAGCGGCTCCTAAGGACAATTTCTATCGCTCGTTGCACACGGCTGTCGTATATGACGACGGCAGGACCCTGGAGATACAAATCCGCACCCAGGAAATGCACCAGAACGCGGAGTATGGCATCGCTGCGCATTGGCGATATAAGGAAGGCTCAGCGCGGGATGATGATTATGAGCGACGAATTCTGTGGTTGCGTTCCTTGATGGATTGGCGGCAGGATGTCGAGGATGCGCGCGAATTTGTCGATAGCATGAAAAACGAGGTGTTCGAAGACCGGGTGTATGTGTTTACGCCGCGTGGGGATATCATCGACCTGCCGTCCGGTTCGACGCCTATCGATTTTGCCTACCAGGTGCATACGGATGTAGGGCATCGTTGTCGCGGCGCGAAGGTGAACGGAAAGCTGGTTTCGCTGGATTACTCGTTAAAGACCGGCGATAAAGTGGAAATCCTGGCGGCAAAGCGTGGCGGCCCAAGCCGGGATTGGCTGAACCCAAACCTGGGCCTGGTCAAGACGCAACGGGCGCGCTCCAAGATTCGCCAGTGGTTTAAGCGCCAGGCGCGCGAACAAAACATGAGCCAGGGCAAGTCCATGCTTGAGAAGGAACTGCGCCGCCTCGGTATGATGGAAACCAACCTGGACCGCCTGGCGCGCGAGTTCGATCTGCGTAACGTAGAAGACCTTTACGAGGCGGTTGGCACCGGTGACTTGCCGATTGCAAGGATCGTCAGGCACCTGACTCTTGGCGAGGAAGATGGTAAAGGGACGCCTGGGGACGAAGAATTTAAAACAGTCAGCAAAACGAGCGTCTTGCCCACGGATAGCACCGTTACTGTTTTAGGACTTAAAGGTCTGCTGACGAATTTCGCCCGGTGTTGTAATCCTGCACCAGGAGATGAGATCGTCGGTTATATCACGCGTGGGAGAGGAGCGACGATCCACCGGAAAGAATGCCCCAATGTGCTGCGCGTTGAAGATCGCGAGCGAATGGTGGCGGTCAGTTGGGGCGAACCGGAAGCTACTTATCCAGTTCCGGTGCGGATCAAGGCATTTGACCGTGATGGTTTGATGCGGGATGTTTCAACCTTGATTGCAAACGAGGGGGTCAATATGTCGCGAGTCAAGGTGGAAACCAGCCGTAATATGGCAATTTTTGATCTCACCCTGGAAGTAAGAGATATTTTGCAACTCAGCCGCCTGCTGGATCGTTTGGAGAATTTGCCAAATGTGATGGAGGCGCGTCGCGTTCGCCCCGGATGACGTGGTATAATACCGCTCCGAATGACCCAAGAGAATAAGCTTTTAGCTGTTTCTGACGCTCTTGAGCGAGTGCTGGCGAATTTTTCGGCATTAGCCATAGAGCACGTGCCTCTGGCACGGAGTGTGGGCCGGGTGTTAGCGGAAGATATCCTGGCGCAGATGGATCTGCCACCGTTCCATAACTCTGCGATGGACGGTTTCGCTGTTCGCAGTAGCGATGTGGTGGATGCCAGCAGCGACCGGCCCGTAGCGCTCAACGTGGTTGGTGATATCGCGGCAGGTGGGGTAATTGACCTGGAAATCCAGGCGGGACAGGCGGTGCGGATCATGACAGGCGCTCCCGTACCGGGCGGCGCTGACGCGGTTGTTCCCGTTGAATTAACTGACTTTACTTTGCGGCAAGCAGGGACAGCGGCTCCATCGACGGTGAAGGTGTTTCAGCCGGTAAATGACGGGGCAAATATCCGGCCGGCAGGCGAAGATGCTCGGCGAGGCGAAGTTGTTCTTGACTCTGGGAAGCGCGTTCGACCCCAGGAAGCGGGTTTATTAGGGACGTTGGGTGTTGCGCAGGTTCCTGTGCGGCGTAAACCGCGCGTGGCGATACTATCGACAGGCGATGAACTGTTAGCAGTGGATATGCCCTTGCAGCCTGGCAAGATTCACGATGCAAACACCTACGTTTTGACTGGAATGGTTGAAGAAAGCGGGGGCGAAGCGGTGAACCTGGGAATTGTAGAAGACAGGCCAGAGGCCGTGCAGGAAGCTCTGGATCGGGCGGTTGCGGCAGGCGTAGACTTAATTGTTTCTTCGGCTGGAGTGAGTGTTGGCGCCCTGGACTTTGTGCGCAGTGTCGTATCATCGAACGGGCAGCTCACTTTTTGGCGGGTGAATATGCGCCCCGGCAAACCCCTGGCCTTCGGTCGATATGGCGCTATACCGTTTATTGGACTGCCAGGTAACCCGGTTTCAGCATCTATTGGTTTCGAGGTGTTTGTACGCCCCGCCTTGTTTAAAATGTTAGGTTTGCGCCGTCTCCGGCCGGCCTTTTGGCAGGCCACGTTGGCTGAGACGGTTGAATCGGATGGTCGAGAATCCTATTTGCGCGGTGTAGTTTATCGGAACAACGGGGAATTATTCGTTCGCTTGACGGGGCACCAGGGTTCAGGAAATTTGCGTTCATTAGTGCAGGCAAATGCTTTGCTTTTCATACCTTCTGGGGTAAAATCATTGCCGTCCGGAGCCCAGGTGTTATTTTGGCTGTTGGGTGATATTCAGGACGAGACATAATCAAGCTGAGGAGGTTAAGGATGCCCCGTATTCGTTGCCACTATATCGATTGTGTCTTTCTGGACGATGGGTACTGCGGCGCTGCCGCAGTCGAAATTGATCCCGATACCGGGTGTATGACATTTTCTAGGGCTGACGATCTCGATGTAGATGATGATTGGACAGAAGATGAAGAAGAGACGGATGAATGGGAAGACCTGGATGTCGATGAGGAAGACAGTGAATTGTGGTTGGATGATGAAGAATACTAATCAGGCATGTTAAGCAGCCAAAGCGCCCGCTTTTTTTGTATGGTTGTCGGAGCCGGTCTGGCTCTGTTGGGGATATCGAGCGACTTTACAACAGTTCAAAGCGGGCGCTTTTTGTTTGTCCCACAGTATGGCACGCCAGCAGCCATTCAGAACTTTGTCCAACCCGAAGCAGCCTGCGGTTGGATGGGTGCAGGCGGGCAGGTATTCGATCATTTCGGTTTGCCGGCCACAGGTCTGGTGGTGAAAATCAGCGGATTCCTGGAAGGTGAAGCGATTGATGCGTATGCTCTAACAGGCAGCTCGTTGCAATTTGGCCCCGGAGGTTTTGACTTCTATCTGGCGGATCACCCCATCGCATCGAATTCGGTGACTTTGCAGTTGTTGGATATTTCTGGAACAGCGAAATCCAAGCCGATGGTGCTGCAAACATATGGGAACTGCCAGCAGAATCTGTTGGTGATCAATTTTGTCGAAAATTTTATCGAGGCGGAATTGTATTTCCCCCTGGTGCGCAAGTAATTTGTGATCTAAGTTTCAAGAGTTGATGGATGCCTCTACTTGATCATTTTGGTATTCTGGCCCCTTACTATGACCGCCTGATCCAATTGCGTAATGCGGAACGGTTGATTGAACTTGCCGGTTTGCCGGTTCAGGGGAAGTTATTGGACGCCGGCGGAGGCACCGGGCGAGTAGCACAGGCGCTCAATGGCCTGGCTTCTTCTCTGGTCGTTGTGGATTTGTCGGTGGATATGCTGCGCCAGGCGTCGCTCAAGGATGGTTTGCGTTGTACTTGCTCGCATTCGGAGAAACTGCCGTTTGGCAGCGGAACTTTTGAGCGAGTGATTATGGTGGATGCGCTGCACCATGTTTGCGATGCTGCTGCAACCGCTCAGGAGTTGTGGCGTGTGCTGAAACCCGGGGGCCGGCTGGTCATCGAGGAGCCAGATATCCGCCAGTTCGCAGTAAAACTGGTCGCCCTGGCCGAGAAACTGGCCCTGATGCGCAGCCGGTTCATTGCCCCACAGGATATCGCTCGATTTTTTGCCTATCCAGACGCCAGGGTGGAGGTCAAACTGGATGAGTTCAATGCCTGGGTGGTTGTGAATAAAGCCGTCTGATTTCGCTGTTTATTACGATCGACTGATTCCCGGCGACTGGTCAGACGGGTTCTCGTTCGTCAGGCTGTTTCTTCGTCGTCTTCAACATCCTCCTCGTCCAGATCGTCTAAATCCGCTAGCTTGAATGCCTGCTTTGCCGGATCGGTGGAAGCGAGGAAGATCAGTGTCATAACGATTGCAGAGGCGATACACCAGGCGCAAGTGGCGCCGATGACGAAGGGCTCGAGGTAAGTCAGGTAGATGGAAAACAAGATGCCAAACCAGCCAAAACCCCAGATCAGCAAGGTGAAAAATTTATGCAAGGATTGAGGGCCGAATCTCTTGATCAGCCAGGCGCCCAGGATGGCGAGATACCCAAGAATGCCCATAACCCCAATCGGTAGAATGCCGAACAGGTAAGCGTAGGGGCTTTCCTGCACGCTGTTGCAATTACCCACCGGGCCACAAATGGCTTCGGCATGTGTGAGTTCGACGTAGGAAAGATAAGAAGCCACACCCAGGCCAATGACAGACAAGAGAGGAATGATCCAATCGGGCCACCGGATGAATTTGTTCTGTTCGCCCTGGACGAACGTATAGACCACGGCGATAACGCTGACGATCATGGCGATCAGGACCACCAGGGCGATGGTATTGGCTGTCGGATCCTGGGAGAACTTTTGGATATACATGGGGGCTTTATTGTCTTGTTGGACAGTTGTTGGCGCCGCAGTTTCAGCCGGGGCAGGCGCCTCCTGGGGTTGGGCGGTGAGAACATCAGCCAGGCCAGGAATGGCAGGCCAGGCGATGCCCCCGGACTTAAGACCGTCTGCAATGATTTGTGGGAATCTTTCGGGGATCTCTTTTGAGCCAACCAAAACCTGGTCGCCGACGACCAGGGCGGGTACACCAAGCCGGTCATCTGGAAGGTTAAAGTGAGCTACCATTGCCTGGTAAAGGTCCAATCCTGTGGGCTGGGAGGTATCGATTCCCACGATGTCCAACTGGCCTCCATATTTTTCGACCAGCGGGGGAAGGACATTTTCCATTACCTCGTGGCAATGCGGGCAGGTGGGAGAGAAAAATAGCACCGCCTGAACTACGGGCGTTTGCGCCTGCACGGAATGGCTGGTTATCCCGAGCAGTAAAATGACGATGGACAGTAAAGAAAGGGCGCGGGGTTTCATTATCAATCTCCAGAGAGTGGCGTGAAGTTTCAAAAACGGTGTTTTCAAAAATGCAAAAATTCCAGCAAAAGGTCGTTAAAAACTTCGGGTTTTTCGACGGTAACTGCGTGGCCGGCAGATGAAACGATCACCTGCCTGGCCTGGGGTATGCCGGTTACTAATGGGTGTTGATTTTGGGGCGGTACGGTCGTGTCATTTTCTCCAGTGACTACCAGGGTGCGGGCGGTAATTTCAGACAGGCGCCTGCGCACATCGAAGCGCGCCAGGGCGCGCATGGCAGCCCGATAGCCACGTGGGTCTGCCTGCATGATCTGATGGATGAGCTCCTGGCGGAGAATTTCTTGCTCCGGGCGAGGAAAGATACGTTTTGCAACTGCCTGGGCCTGCATGGGTAAACCCAGGGTGTGGACGAGGATGAAACGCAGCAGGTAATAGGGCCATAGGCGCCTCTTTGCAATCTGTAGCCGGGCGAAGGTATTGACCAGGACGAGCTTACCGACCTGCCCTGGGTGATCCAGCGTCATTTGAAGGGCTATTGTACCACCCATCGAGATACCTGCGATGTGCGCGGCAGGGATTTTCAGGCTGGTGAGCAGATCGCTGATGGGCAGGGATAACCCGGCAATCGACGTGTCACCCCTTAGGCAGCCAGATTGCCCAAAACCAGGCGCATCTGGGGCGATCACGCGAAAGCCTTCATCGACCAGGCGAGGGATTTGCATCTGCCAGGAAGCGCAGGTGGCCCCCAGGCCATGAAGGAGCAGCACTGTCTCCATTGCACCCGGATTTTCGTCGATGTAATGGATGGATACCTGGGGACCTTGCTGGAAGAATGGCATCTGCTGTTATCAGTGAACCATTGTGTTACAAAGCACCACCTCCCGGGCTGGAGGCGGTGCTTCTGAATGCATTACAGTTCAGCGATTAACCAGGCTTTATTGAGAAGAACGATCCGACTTGTCTTCTGGATTCTCTTCTCCCTTATCGTCGCCCTTAAGCCCTTCACGGAAAGCACGGATGCCGCTTCCCATCTCGCCAGCAATCTTGCTGATTCGTCCGACGCCAAATAGAACGACGACAATCACCAGGATGATGATTAGTTCAGTTGGTCCGAAATTCATCTCTCGTCTCCGTAAATGATTGATTTGGGCCGATTGTGCGTCTCGAGACCTGTCGCACAAGTTTCAAAGAGGCCCATCGAGTGCAGTGATTATACTACTCTTTCTTGGTACAATAATGAATGATGGCTGAGTTGATGGTGATCGGTGGCGGCCTGGCAGGAAGCGAGGCCGCCTGGCAGGCTGCACAACGAGGCATCCAGGTCGTGTTGTATGAAATGCGCCCTGGCATGGCGACCGGTGCGCATCGCGGGGCAGACCTGGGAGAACTGGTCTGTTCGAATTCCCTGGGTTCTAAGTTGATCGACCGCGCCCCGGGATTGCTCAAAGAAGAGGCGCGCAGGCTGGGTTCCCTGTTGCTGCGTTGCGCCGAGGAAACTGCCATCCCAGCCGGGGGGGCATTGGCGGTGGATCGAGATGCGTTCTCACGCCGGATCACTGAGCAGATCGAGGCGCACCCGAACATTCAACTGGTCCGCCAGGAGGTAAGAGAAATCCCGGAGCAGGCAACGATTGTTGCATCCGGGCCGTTGACTTCACCTGCGCTGTCACAGGCAATTGCCGATTTGACCGGCGAGGGGCATCTGTATTTTTATGACGCCATCGCTCCGGTGGTCATGGCAGATTCAGTGGACATGGAGATCGCTTTCCGGGCTTCGCGTTATGAGCGGGGAGACCTGGAAGATGGGGATTATATCAACTGTCCGATGGAACGCGGTGAGTATGATGCGTTTATCGATGCTCTGCTTGCCGCTGAACGAATTGAGCTCAAGGATTTCGAGCGCGAGCTCGAATCTGGGGTGCGGGCGGGCGCGCAGCATTTTTTCGAAGGCTGCCTGCCGATAGAAATTTTGGCACAGCGTGGGCGCGAAGCTCTGCTATTTGGACCGATGCGGCCTGTCGGCCTGTTCAACCCCAGGACGGGACGCCGCCCCTACGCCGTGGTGCAACTGCGCCAGGATAACCTGGCGAATACGTTATACAACCTGGTGGGTTTTCAGACAAACCTGAAGTTTAGTGAGCAACTGCGAATCATTCGTATGATCCCGGGATTGGGCCAGGCCGAGTTCGCTCGTTTTGGTCAGATGCACCGCAATACATTTATCTTTTCTCCAGCGTATTTGCGCCCGACGCTTCAATTCACGCAGCGCGATAACTTATTTTTTGCGGGCCAGATTATCGGAGTGGAAGGATATGCTGGCAATATTGCCACCGGGTTATTGGCCGGCTGGAATGCGGCGCGGTTGTTGAAGGGCGAAGCTACCCTCGAATTGCCGAGGACGACGATGTTGGGCGCATTGTGCCATTATGTTACACATGCCAGCGCAGCCGATTTTCAGCCGATGAAGGCAAATTATGGATTACTGCCAGAGGCGCCATCCGGAAAAGGCAAGCGCGAGCGGGCGCGTGCTCACTCGCAACGAGCGTTGGACGATCTGGAACAATATTTGGCGGGATTGGAATCTCGGGGCGAATCAACAAAAATTTAACGGCCTGTAATCTGCACCTAGAGTAGAATTGTCTATGGTTTAGGTTGGCAAATTTGGCCTCCTGTCGTAAACTATATTGCAGATGAGAGTTCATGATGCACTCGAAAGGATTCGCCGTCCCTGGCTGCTCAGGGTTTCGCGCCAACTGGCGCGGGGGGAAGAGCTACGCGAGAATGCCCTGCAGCTCCTGGACTTATTTTTTAACCGCTTACAGCAAGCTGTAGAGACGGGCGATCCTGCCTGGCTAAATCCGGTTTTGGATGACTGGGTGGGCGCCAGAACACAGACTGAGCTGGAGAGCCGGGGATTTAGCTTGCCAGCCATCCTCAACGAGATGCACTTAATGGTATTTG
The DNA here is from genome assembly GCA_964595435.1 of uncultured Anaerolinea sp. Classification (GTDB taxonomy): domain Bacteria; phylum Chloroflexota; class Anaerolineae; order Anaerolineales; family UBA4823; genus RBG-16-57-11. Next base: position 80,444 of record CAZQQJ010000014.1, read on the forward strand.
AGACCAGCCGTGAGAACCTGGAGCCGGGCGATGCGCTGGAGTTGAGCGGGGCATTGTTGCCTATTTTCTTACATGCCTATGATTACACGTCGCGGCTGGAGATGGAACGCAACATCGACCATATCTCCAGGGAATTGGAGAGGGCGAATGCGAAACTTTACCGGCTGGATAAGACGAAATCGGACTTTATCGCCATTGCTGCCCATGAGCTTAAGACGCCGCTTACCCTGATTGAGGGGTACGCTTCTATGCTGCGTGACCAGTTGCCAGGCGAAGATGGATTTTTACAGGCGTATATTCTTCTGAAGGGAATGGATAACGGGACGCGTCGACTTCGGGAAATCGTAGATGATATGATCGACGTTTCGCTAATCGATAACCGTTCGCTTTCGCTCAATTTTCAACCTCTATGGTTGAATCGTTTGCTTCAGGTGCTCGAGCACGAGTTCACCGGTACGATTCAGGAAAGGCGCCAGACCCTGGAGATTCGTTCATTCCCGGGGTCGGATGAGATGACTTTTGGCGATAGCGAAAGATTGTACCAGGCCTTCCGTAATTTGTTTTCGAATGCGATAAAATATACACCGGATGGCGGTAAGATCATCGTTGATGGGCGGAAGTTGGCGGGTTTTATTGAAATGACGATTACAGATACGGGGATCGGGATCGATGTCGACGATCAAACACGTATCTTTGAGAAGTTTGGGAGACTGGGAAGTGTCTCGCTGCATTCCAGCGGGAAAACAAAATTCAAAGGTGGAGGCCCCGGGTTGGGCCTGCCAATTACAAAGGGAATCGTCGAAGCACATGGTGGTACAATTTGGGTAGAGTCGAAAGGATATGATGAAATTCATTGCCCTGGATCTACTTTTCATGTAATCTTGCCAATTCGTAAGCTGCCTCCAGATGAAAAGACCGCCAGGCTATTCTCACCTCTTTCGGAAAATGAAATAGAAGAAGTGGGATAATCTTTTGACTCGAAAGGATTTGAATGACGAAAAAAGTCCCTGAACCTACAGAGCGACCACGTGAACGAGCATTTTTGATCGGCGTTGAGATTTTTGGAAAGGAACAACTGCTCAGCCTGGATGATTCCCTGGATGAATTGGCGCTGCTCGCCGATACTGCCGGCCTGGAAGTTGTCGGCCAATTGACGCAGAAGTTGGATCGCCCAAACCCGCAAACCTTTATCGGCCCTGGCAAAGTGGAAGAAATCCAGGCCCTGGCGCAGGAACTGCAGGCCGATGTCGTGTTATTCGATGAGGAATTATCTCCACGGCACTTGCGTGAATTGGAAGAAATTTTGGGAGAGAAAATCCGCATTCTGGATCGCACCGCGTTGATCCTGGATATTTTCGCCCAGCATGCGAATACGCGCGAGGGCGCGCTGCAGGTGGAGCTGGCGCAATATGAATATCGCCTGCCGAGGCTGACGCGTGCCTGGACACACCTGGCGCGGCAGGCCGGCGGCGGCGGAGGGCGTTCGGGGAGCGTCGGTGGCGTTGGTTTGCGTGGACCTGGTGAAACCCAACTGGAAGTTGATCGGCGGGATATCCGGCGACGGATCGATCATCTGAAAGAAGAACTGGAGAAAGTCCGCACGCATCGCCATCAGCACCGCATCCAGAGAAAACGCTCACGTATTCCAGTGGTTACGCTTGTCGGTTACACCAATGCAGGAAAGTCGACGCTCTTGAATCGCCTGTCGCAGGCAGATGTTTATGTGGCCGACCAGCTCTTTGCCACTTTGGACCCAACAACCCGGCGCGTTGAACTCCCGGCGGGCCACCTGGCGCTTTTTACGGATACGGTCGGTTTCATTCAGAAGTTGCCTACCGAGCTGGTGGCGGCATTTCGAGCTACCCTGGAAGAAATTACCGAATCGGATTTGTTACTGCACATTGTGGATGTGACGCACATCAATGCTCAGGCGCAGGCGCAATCCGTTCACCAAACGTTGGCTGAGATCGGTGCAGACCATATTCCTGTGTTGACTGTACTGAACAAGATCGACCGATTGGGCGACCCGGATAAAGCGCGGCGAGCGATGGATGATTTCCCCAATGCAGTAGCCGTCTCCGCCTTGACCGGGTTAGGAATCCCTGATTTGCTACAGGCAGTGAGTGAGGTGCTTTTTGAAAAGTACAGCACCATTTTTGTCCGTTTGCCTTACCAGCAGGGGAATCTGATTTCCATGTTCCACGAACTGGGACAGGTGGAGCGTGTCGAGCACGTACGTGGCGGGGTTGAAATTCTGGGAAAATTGCCAGGCAGATTGTTAGCTGTTTACCATCCATACCTTGTAAAAGGGCGAGGCAAACAGGATAACGTTGATCTGACGGAAAAATTGGGTTCTGTCTGATTCGTCGTGAGGATTTGAAATGGGACAAAGGCTTAGTCAGATCATTGATGATCTTTCAGAATATCTGGCTCATCGCAAAGGGATGTTGCCAATGATCGGTGTTCTATTGATCATTGTAAATTTCGTTTTACAATTTGTCCCTGGGGCAGGCTGGCTGGCAACAACCGACCTGTTGTTGCACCTGGGGGTGGTGGTCGCGCTGGTGGGTATCATGATCGCATGGGCGTTGTGACCAGGGCTTGCCTTGTGTCCGGCGCCAGGTGTCAGGTCTGATGGATTCAGTCGATTACCAGGCGATATTCACGGCCCTAAGCGAGGCGATGGCGCTGCATGAATTGATTCGCGACCGGAATGGAAGGGCATGTAATTATCGTTTTTTGGATGTCAACCCGGCCTATGAAGTGGTTATGAAGGTGAGGCGCCAGGAGGTTATCGGTAAAACTGTTTCGGAGGTATTTCCGCAAACAGATCCAGCCTGGATGAACACCTTTGCGGAAGTTGTCGAAAGCGGCAACCCGGTACGTTTTGAGAGTTATGCAGGCGGGCTAAATCGATATTTTCAGGTTATTGCATACCGGATGGCGGCAGAGCAGTTCGTTACGATCTTTTTCGATGTTACCGATCGAAAACGCGTCGAGTTAGAAGCGGCAAGGCTGGCTGCCGCGATCGGCGTGCCGGCTGGCGGTGGTGATGAAGAACGGCTTGCCGTACAGGCGAATTCGCTGCAACTGGCAAAGCAACTCCAGGAAAGCCAGGCGTTGTATGAAATCAGCCAGACATTGGCCAGTACGGTGGATTTAAAGGTAAATCTACAGCAAATTGCTGATGCTGCCCATTCCTTGATCAAGTCGGCTAACCGGACGGTGTTGCATCTTCTGGATGAGAGTGGAGCATATTTGCAGCCAGCAGCTATTTCGGGTTTTGACCGGCCCTCTGCTGCGCGACGGATGAACTTTAAGCCAGGCGAAGGGATCGCAGGGATTGCTTTGGAACTGGGGCAAACCATCAATGTAAGCGATGTGACGACCGATCCACGCTATATTGCGATGCCATACCAGAGGCAAGAACAAAAAGCGATTCGCTCGTTGTTGGTGGCGCCGGTAAAAACAGGGGATAAACGATTGGGTACGTTGAGCGCCCACAGCCCGGAGCCAGGCGTCTTTAGCCCAGACGACGAGCGCCTGCTAACGACCCTGGGAGCGCAGGCAGCCGTGGCGATTGAGCGGGCCAAGTTGTATGCCGAATTGCACGCCTCCTTAGAACACGAGAAAGCGACACGTGCTCAACTGGTGCAGGCAGAGAAGCTGGCGGCGCTGGGCCGGATTGTGGCTTCTGTCGCCCACGAGTTGAACAACCCGCTGCAAGCGATTCAGAATGCGTTGTACCTGGTGCAAATGGAGGAGGCGCTCTCGCCGCAGGCGCGCGAGGATATGCAGACGATTATCAACGAGGCGGATCGTATGGCGGTATTAATTGCCCGTTTGCGCCAGACGTATCGCCCGGCGGTCAGCGAGGAATTTGAGTCCGAATCGATTAATACGCTGGTCGAAGAAGTTCATAAGTTGTTAGGCACACATCTGCGGCATAACCAGGTAAAGTTTTCCTTCGAGCCCGACCATGATTTACCCAATATCCCTCTGATTCGTGACCAGATCAAACAGGTGATCTTGAATATTTGTCTGAATGCGGTCGAGGCGATGCCAGATGGCGGGCAAATTACCGTCCGTACCGCGAGGCAAAGTGAGACGGATGGGGTTGTATTGAGTATCAGCGACACTGGACCGAGCATCAACCCGCAAATATTGCCTTATATTTTCGATCCATTTGTGACTACGAAAGACGGAGGAACAGGGTTGGGCCTGGCAATCAGTTATGATATCGTACGCCGCCATACGGGCGAAATTCGAGTAGAGAGCACCCCCGGGCAAGGCACCGTTTTTCACGTGTGGCTGCCGGTGGTTCAGCGCCCTGTACCGGACCAGGAAATTCTGCAGTGGGGTTGATTTCGATGGGTGCGACAGGCAGCGTACTGATCATTGACGATGAAGCCAGTTTGCGCAATACGTTGACGCGCATCTTGCAGAAAGCCGGCTGTAATGCAAACAGCGCGGTGGATGGCGATCAAGCGTTACGGATGCTGGCTGATAACGAATATGACCTGGTATACCTGGATTTACACTTACAGGGAGAAGACGGTATTCAGGTGTTGAAAGAATTGCGCCAGCGCTACCCCAATTTGCCGGTGATTTTACTGACCGCTTATGGCACCTTGAGCTCGGCTGTGGAGGCAATGCGCCTGGGCGCCATGGATTATTTGCTCAAACCCTTTGACCCGGAAGTGCTGGTTGCGCGCACGAGAATTGTGCTGCAAGAGCGGGCTATTGAACGCAGGAGGCAGGAATTACGCGAACAGATCACAGCTCTGCAAGCAGAACTGCGAGCGCTGGAGAAGGATACCCCACCGCAGCCGGTACAGCCGGCGCAAACCCCTGAGCCTCGAAATCGTTTTTTGAAGACCGGTAAATTGATCCTGGATTTACAGGCGCAACGGGCTACGCTTGGCGATCAGGTGCTGGACCTGGCGCCGGCGGCATTTGACTACCTGGTGGTGCTGGCGCGGCGCTCGCCGGATGTCGTTGAGTATCAGATTTTGGTAACCGAGGCGCAGGGCTACCAGGTAGATGCTGTAAGCGCGCGCGAACTGGCGAAATGGCACGTGCACGTATTGCGGCAGGCGCTGGAGGTGGACCCGCAGAACCCGCGCTACATTTTGAACGTGCGCGGGACAGGTTATCGCCTGCTCCTGGATTGAACAAACTGGCGTGCCATCCGAATGGCACGCCAGTTTGTTGATCAGTTCCCTAACAGTTGCCAACCATCTCTTGCAAAGGCAAACTGATATTTACGATAATATCTGGCATAATCCACCGTGGAAAAGTGCAAATCTGTCTTTTTGTTCGACTGCTTTTGTGTAGAGAGGCAATGTGGCAATGATGGGAACCCGTGACCCTGCAAACCCTGTACGGATTTTGATCGTCGATGATCATCCGAATACGGCTACCATGTTAGCGCGTGTACTTGCCCGGTTCGATACCCCGGTGGAAGTGATCACTGCTTCTAGCGGCGAAGATGCCCTGGGAAAAATCGGTAACCAGGTTGTCGATATCCTGATTACCGATTTTATGATGCCTGGAATGAATGGGCTGGAATTAATTGAGAAGCTCAAAGGTGAGCAGAAACCGGCTCATACGATTTTGATCACGGCTTACGATACACCGGGCCTGGCGATCACCGCCCGGCGGTTGAGCATCCAGGATTATCTGGTTAAGCCGGTGCAGCCGGAGAAGATCCGGGCGATTGTGACCCGCGTGATCGAAGAGTTACGCCCGCGAGTAGAGCATGCTCCGGCTGCCGCCAGCAGGAGATCGTTCAAAATCCTGATCGCGGACGATTACCCCGATAATTTGCGGTTACTTTCGACACGGCTGCAAAGCGAAGGATATAACTTTATCCCTGCCTGGGATGGCGAAGAAACGCTGCGAAAAATCCGCGAGGAAGAACCGGACCTGGTTTTGTTGGATGTCAACATGCCAAAGAAGGATGGCTTCCAGGTGCTGGCGGAAATGCGCGCCGATCCCCAGATTGCCCATATCCCCGTGATTATTATCACGGCTGCGCGGATTGGCCCGAAAGATGTGCGTGAAGGCCTGACCTTGGGCGCAGATGATTATGTGCTCAAGCCCTTTGATTGGCGTGAGTTGGCCGCCCGCATCCAATCTAAATTGAGGGTCAAGCAAGCCGAAGATATTCTGCGCCGCCGAACCAAGGAACTGGAGGTTCTGCCGCAAATCGGGCAGGAGTTGAGCGCTCGCCTGGATGTGGATGACCTGGCCAATATTATTACCAACCGGACGGTTGAAACCCTGGGTGCATCGGCTGCCCGCCTGGATATATTTCAGCCGGATGGCAGCGTATATTGCCGCCAACGCTGCGCAGAGGAAAGCTCGTCTGAGCCGCTCGATGTGACTCTGGAAGATGCGAAAGCCTGGGGGATGGTTGCCTATGTGTTGGCTTCGAGAGAGGGAGGGGTGATTGCAGACACGCGCACAGATAAGCGCTGGCGGGGAGTGATCGGCAATATGGCATCGGCAGTGGCCGTGCCTTTGTTGGGCCGCTACGATGTCATCGGCGTATTGACCTTGACCCATGACCAGCAAGATTATTTTACGCAAGATCACCAGGCTCTTCTGCAAGCCATTGCAAGCCAGGCAGCGATTGCGATTGAAAATGCACAATTGCTGAACGCCGAACACCGCCGCGTGCAAGAACTGGTGGCGCTAAACCAATTGATGCAAGAGATCAATCGTTTCACCCATTCCCGGCATCTTCTGGAGAGTCTGCCGGGCCTGGTGCAAAAGAGCCTGGGGTACAATACCGTGGCCGTATGGGATGGGGCGGCCATTTCGACGGACGAGCTCAAGCTCTGTAATATGGTGGGGGGCTCCCAGGGAGAGCATGCCGATTTAATGGTAACTGCGCCGCAGCAGGCAGTGGCCAACCACGCTCCTGTATTGGTCTCTGACCCCGAGACCTCACCATCCGTTGTGGCGGTGCCTTTATTGGTGAATGGGGGGGCGCGAGGCGCCTTATCGGTCTATAGCCCGCTGTCCAATGCGTTCCAGGAAAGCGATTGTGTCTTGTTGGAAACATTAGCCACGCAGGTGGTTTCGGCATTGGAGCGGGTTGGCCTATTTGAATCGGTAGAACAGGAGCAGCGCAGATTGTTGGCCGTTCTGCGCAGCGCTGCGGATGCAATTCTGGTCATCGACGCACGAATGCGCCTGACCCTGGCGAACCCGGCGGGCGAGCGATTGTTCGTGGATGCCGATTCGCGAGTGGGCAGACCTTTTCCATTGGAACAGGGTTATGACGGGTTGGTTGCATTGCTCGAACGGGTGCGCGCCAGCGGTTTGCACCAGCAGGGAGAAGTGATCTGGCCGGATGGGCGTACTTTTTCTGTGCTGGTCACGCCGATCGAGGAAGGAGGATCGGTAGTCGTTTTGCACGACGTCAGCCATTTCAAGGCCTTAGCCGAGCTTAAGAACGAATATATCGCCACTGCGTCGCACGATTTGAAAAACCCCATCATGGCAGTCTTGGGGTATAACGATTTGTTGGCCAAAGCCGGCCCGCTCAGTGAGATGCAGGAAGAGTTTACCAGGCGAATTCGCAATTCGGCAATGCAGATGCGTGATCTGGTGTTGAATTTGTTGGAGATCTCTCGCCTGGAGTCGGGGACGGCGATGAAGCAAGAAGAGCTGGATTTGAACGCTTTGTTGAGCGAGACGGCCCAGGAATTTGGCGACCGGGTGCAGGCGAAAGGCCACGCCTTGAAATTCGATCTGTGCAGCGAGCAGCCCAGGGTGATGGGCGATCGGACGCTGCTGCAGCAGATGGCGCACAACTTGCTCGGTAATGCAATCAAGTACACCCCGCCGAATGGCCGCATCTCGGTTGCAACGCATGTGGATGGCCAACAGGTCGCCGTACACTTCCAGGACTCGGGCATTGGCATTCCTGAGAATGACTTGCCTTACATCTTCAACAAATTTTACCGGGTGCATACGGATGAGACGAAAGACATCGAGGGCACAGGATTGGGGCTGGCGATTGTTAAGTCGATCGTTGAAAACCACGGCGGGCGGATCGATGTCGACAGCCGCTATGGATCGGGCACGACTTTTACCGTACACCTGCCCCTCTGGCAGGCCGGCTGACCGATTTGCCTGTATAAATTTAGTCGCACTTTATGGTTGATCCGGACAAACACACTATAGTATGACAGGAATAAGGTAATTCGGAGATAAAGATATAAAAGGGACATCCATATGCTGAAACAAAAGAACACTTCAAAGACCTGGACACTACTCACCTGCGTTGTCGCCATCGCCTTGCTTCTTAGCGGGTGCGGCACTTCACAGCAGGCCAAGACCTACAAGGTGGGTGTGTTATCCGGCCTGAATTATGTAGCAGCTATTACAGACGGCTTCAAGGCAGGCATGGCAGAACTGGGTTATGTCGAAGGCAAAAACATCACTTACGATGTACAAACGACCGATTTTGACGTTGCCACCTACCAGACCATCCTCAAGAAATTCATCGCTGATGACGTGGATTTGATCTTCGTGTTCCCAACTGAAGCCACGCTGGAGGCGAAGGCTGCTACAAAGGGAACCGATATCCCCGTCGTATTCAGCTTCGCTTTCACGGAAGGGATGGGCATCATCGACAGCGTACGCCAGCCGGGTGGGAATATCACCGGCGTGCGTTATCCGGGTGTTGATATCACCCTGAAGCGTTTTGAGCTGTTTCGCGAGCTGCTCCCCAATGCAAAACGCATCTGGGTACCCTACCAGCGGGGATATCCCATCGTGGCCCCACAGCTCGAGGCATTACGTCCTCTGGCCCAGGCCGCAGGCCTGACGCTCATTGAATTCCCCGCCGACAACGCGGCAGAACTCCAGGCCGAACTGGATGCACGTTCCGCGGCGGAGAATGTTGGTATGGACGCGATCCTGTTTCTTGTGGAACCGCTTGCGGTAACCCCCGATGCGTTTGCGGTGATGGCCAAATTTGCCTACGAACACAAAATCCCATTCGGCGGCGTCTATGAGACGGTGGGCGATTACTCTTCTATTTACGGTGTAAATGTAGATCCAGTTGTGTGCGGCAGGCTGGCGGCGCCCCTGGCGGATAAGGTATTCAAAGGTATCCCTGCTGGTACCATCCCTGCTGTCACCCCCGAGAATTTGATCCAGATTAACTATAAAGTAGCCCAACAATTTGGTTTGAACGTGCCCGAAAGCCTGCTAAAACAGGCAAATGAAATTATCAAATAAGCGGCGAAGCCCGGTAAGGAGATAACTATGTTGGCGAATATTCATTATTGGAATAAAACGAGAAGCTGGTTGATAATCCTTGTTTGCGCAACGGTGATTGCCATGCTCCTGGGTGGGTGCAGCAATTCACAGCAAACCAAAGTCTACAAGGTGGGCGTGCTATCCGGCCTGAACTTTTTTGCCCCGGCAGTGGATGGCTTCAAGGCCAAGATGGCTGAATTGGGTTACGTCGAAGGCAAGAACATCACCTACGATGTGCAGTTGACAGACGTTGACATGGAGGCTTATCAAAGAATCACAAAGAAATTTGTGGACGACAAGGTGGATTTGATCTTTGCGTTCCCGACCGAGGCGGCGATGGTGGCCAAGACAGCCACCCAGGGGACGGATATCCCGGTAATCTTTGCCCTGGCTTTCACCGACATCCCTGACGTGAAATTGATCGACAGTATTCGCCAACCGGGCGGAAATATCACCGGCGTGCGCTTCCCCAGTGCAGAGATCGCAGGCAAGCGTTTGCAGATTCTGCTCGAACTGGCCCCGAACGCCAAAAGGGTCTTTGTGCCCTTCCTCAAGGATTACCCGAATATCCCGGGTCAATTGGAGGTCATTCGCTCACAGGCGGGCGTCCGGGGAGTCGAGCTGATTGAATTCCCCGCGGCCACCCCAGAGGACCTCCAGGCCGAACTGGATCGGCGCGCTGCAGCGGATGACATCGGCTTCGACGCGATCTTAACCCTTGCCGATCCTTTAGCTGCTACCCCATCCTTCTATAGCGTCTATGGCAAGTTCAGCTACGAACATAAACTCCCGATCGGCGGCACCCTGATGGACCCCGATGGGTATGGCAACATCTTCGGCCTGACCCCACTGGGCAAAGTCTCCGGTGAACTGGCGGCGCCCTTTGCCGACAAAATCTTTCGAGGCATGGCCGCGGGTACCATCCCGGTGTCCACCGCGGAAGGTTATTTCCAGATCAATTACAAGGCCGCCCAGGCGCTGGGGGTAACGGTTCCCGAAGGCCTGTTGAAACAGGCGGATGAAGTGATTCGATAACCGGATCGTTGATGAGGCGATGAAGAGCAGGTGAATGATGAATATGAAAACCAATAGACCCCGAGTTGCTCGAAGCCTGGCAACTACAACGGCTATAGCCTTTTTTAACCTGATTGTGTTGATCCTGATAGTCGTTGGCGGCCTGGCAATATACCTCAACTATCTCACCTACCAGGACGCTCTTTCCGCCCAGCAATTGCTCATCGCCCAGGATGCAGGCAAAACCGTGGTCAATTCCATCGAGGAAAAATACGCGGGATTGGAAACAGCCATCGAATTTGCCAATCCAGTCAGCGCCGCCCCCAATGTAAGAGAAAATTTCATGGCAAGCCTGTTGGGCATTCACCCGGCTTTCCGGCAGTTTGCCTTGTTGGATGGAGGCGGCCAGCAACTGGCGCAGATTTCGCGTGTTTCGCCATCCTTATCGGCACAGTTTACCCGCCAGCTTGAGGGCGACTCGCTAACTCAGACAGCAGAGGGCCAACGCTATATCAGCCCGGTCTATATCGACGATACCTCCAGCGAGCCTCTGGTTGCCATTGCTATCCCGGTCAAGAATGTGCTTGGAGATTTCCAGGGGACCCTGGTGGCGGAGGTCGACCTGAAGTTCATGTGGGACCTGGTCGATCAACTCCGGGTGGGCGAAACGGGGTACGCCTATGTGGTGGATAACCAGGGCAACCTGATCGCTTACGAAGATGCCTCGCGCGTCCTGGCGAACGAAAACGTTGGACAGATTCCTGAGGTGAAAGAATTCCTCGAGAACCCATCTGAGGCGGGCGACATAACGCCTGAAGTAGCCTCCTATACTGGCCTGACTGGAAAGACCGTTTTGGGTTCTTACGTTCCTCTTGGTTCGCCGCAATGGGCCATTTTCATTGAACTCCCCACGGCCGAAGCCAACCAGCCCATGATTCAAATGTTGGTGTTATCCATCGCTGGCATATTGGTATTGGCATTCCTGACCGGCCTGGTGGGCGCTTTTATGGCACGCCGGTTGGCTGCGCCGCTGGTGGGCCTTTCCAATACGGCTAATGAAGTTGCCGGTGGGAACCTGGCGGTGGAGGCGAAGGTTGCTGGTCCGGCGGAAATTGCCCAGGTAGCCTCCGCTTTCAATGCGATGACCTCCCGTTTGCGCGATCTGATCGGCAGCCTCGAGCAGCGCGTGGCAGACCGCACCGCAGCCCTGGCTACTTCCACGGAAGTCAGCCGGCGCCTTTCCACGATTCTCGATCAGAAAGAATTGGTCAGTGCGGTGGTGAATGAGGTCAAGAACGCTTTCGATTATTACCATGTGCACATCTACTTGTACGACGAGAAACAGGAGAACCTGGTGATGGCGGGCGGTACGGGGGAAGCCGGGCAGACCATGTTGAACCGGCAGCACAAGATGCTCCGTGGCCGCGGCCTGGTGGGCCGCGCCGCTGAAACCAACCAGGTGGTGCTGGTTGCGGATACACGGGCTGATCCAGGATGGCTGCCAAACCCGCTGCTGCCCGATACGCGCAGCGAAGTAGCGGTGCCGATCGCGGTTGGAGAGCAGGTGCTGGGCGTGTTGGACGTGCAGCACAACGTGGCCGGCGGGTTGAGCCAACAGGATAGCGACTTGCTGCTCTCGATCGCCAACCAGGTGGCTATTGCCGTGCAGAATACGCGTTTGTTTAGCCTGGCGCAGCGTGAAGCAGAACGCGAAGCCGCCATCAGCGTCATCGGACAGAAAATCCAGGCAGCCACCAGCGTGGAGGCCGTTTTGCAAACTGCTTTGCGTGAATTGAGCAGCGCGACAGGGGCGCAGCGCGCTGGCATCCAGATTGGCCTGAAAGACACTCAACGGGAGAGCGTGGTATGAATATGTTCCCCTTCAGGATTAAATCTATCCAGAACAAAATTGCGTTATGGACGGGCCTGTTATTGGTCGTCATCACAATTATTCTGATCGGCTATTCTGTTTTTTCGCAACGGAATGCAGCGATCCAATCTGCTCAAGGACAGGTGTTGGCTGTGGCGCAGACTCAAGCCAAAATTGTCAGTTCGGATATCGATGTTGCCCTTGGCGCTGCACGTACCCTGGCTGAGGCTTTTTCGTCGATCAAAGATCCCGGCGCTCCGATATCCCTGACACGTGAGCAGGTCAATGGCATGTTGAGAAAATTGTTGGAGCAAAACCCGGATTTCCTGGGCACTTACACTTTGTGGGAACCCAATGCTTTTGATGGGAAAGATGCTGAGTATGTCAATGCGCAGGCGCACGATCAAACTGGCCGCTTGATCCCCTATTGGGTAAGGGATGATACTGGCGCAATCCACGTCGAAGCGCTTCTTGAGTATGAAACGCCTGGGATCGGCGATTGGTACTTGAAACCGCGCGACACGAAGCGGGAAGTCATTATTCCGCCATTTTTTTACCCGATTCAAGGTAAAGATGTGTTGTTGACCTCTTTGGTGGTACCGATTGTACAAAATAATGTTTTTTATGGTATTGTGGGCGTGGATTTGCCGATCGGCTTTGTGCAACAAGTGGTGGATCAAGTCAATTTGTATGGCGGCGAGGCCCGAACGGTGTTGATTACGGATCAGGGTAAGTTTGCTGCTGTCAGCCAGAAACCGGAGATGGTAAATGAACCGGCGTCTTCGCTTTACACGAATTGGGCTGACCTCGAAACACGCCTGCAGTTAGGGGAAGCGATTGCGAGTTTCAGCCCAAACGGTAGCGAATTGCAGATATTTGCCCCGGTTGATATTGGTAAAACTGGAACGCGCTGGGTGCTGGGCATTATCGTGCCATCGGCGACTGTTCTCGCCGAGGTGAATGCGGTTGCGACGCAACAGATATTGTTGGGGATCATTTTGAGCTTTACCGGATTGGTCATCCTGTGGCTCCTGGCAGGGCAAATTATCCGCCCTGTGCGTATAGTCACCGATGCGGCCAGCGCAGTAGCCAGCGGCGATTTGAATGTGTCTGCAAATGTCCACAGCTCCGACGAAACAGGCTTACTGGCAGATGCCTTCAACAGTATGACGGTCCGTTTGCGAGATCTTGTAGGAACCCTGGAACAGCGAGTGGCCGAACGCACGCGGGCTATCGAGCTCAGTTCGGACGTCAGCCGGCGCCTGTCCACCATCCTCGACCCGAAGCAACTGCTCAGCGAAGTGGTCGAATTGCTGCAGTTTGCCTTCAATTACTACCATGTGCACATCTACCTGTTCGATGAGCAGAAGGAAAACCTGGTAATGGTGGGCGGCACAGGGGAAGCTGGCAAGATCATGTTGGAGCAGGGCCATCGGATTGCGCGGGGCAGGGGCCTGGTGGGGAGGGCCTGTGACACGGGCAGTCCGGTATTGGTGCCAGATACCAGCCGGGATGTAAACTGGCTGCCCAACCCGTTGCTGCCGGAGACGAAAGCGGAGGTAGCCGTGCCGATCTTGTTGGGCGGGGAAGTGTTGGGGGCGCTGGACGTACAGCAAAATGTGGTAGGTGGATTGGACCAACAGGATGCAGACCTGTTATCCAGTATCGCCAACCAGGTAGCGATTGCCCTGCGCAATGCTCGTGACTATGAAGAAGCCCAGCGCAAAGCGCAGCGCGAGGCGCAGGTGAGCGCGGTGATCCAGCAAATCCAGGGCACGCAGACCGTTGAGAGCGCTTTGCAGGTAGCGGTGCGTGAATTAGGGCACCTGTTGGGAGTATCGCGCAGCGGTGTGCGCCTGGCGTCTGGAGAACAGCGTGAGGCGGTTGACGATCAAGACGGGAATGGGTATGCTACATCCGGTAAAAATGTGTAGGCGAAGCGTGATGCGATGCCAGAAGAGGAAGCAGATATGAAAAGGTCATCTGACCCCAGCCAGGCAATCGATGTGCAGAAAGACAAACGGCTTATAGAGCGCCTGAGAGTTTTGTTTGTGCTGTGTGTGTTCCTGGGCGTGGTCGATTTTATCTCTGTTGTTACGATTACCGTGCAGATCGTCGTTTATGCTGCTTTCCGGCAACAATGGCAGGCATATGTTGTAGCGGGTGTGCAGCTTTGTGCAGTTCTTACAGTGGCAGCGGCAGCCTGGCAATCCCGGCGTGGACACTATTCGGCGGCATTGTCTTTGATCCTGGCCGGCTTGCTCTTGATGATATTACCGGCGTCGCTGCTGGTAAACAATGGCTTACCCCTCGGACTGGCCGTTTTTGCATGTGCGATCTGGCTGGCTGTACGAGTCGTGCCCGATCGCTGGGCAAGCTGGACGGTCATCTTTGGCCTGGCCCTGGGCGGCTTATTGATTGCCTTGCAACTATACCCGCCGGTTTTTCAAACAGCCGCCCCCGGAGGCGGTCGTTACACGCTTGTGCTTTCTGCACTTGTCTTCCTGGTAACCGTGGGCTATGTGCTTTGGCAATTCAAGCAGTTGCCTCTTGCGCTCAAGTTCGTTTTGATTTTCCTGGGTATCACGATCCTGGGCGTAGGCGCGGTGGCGCTCTACACCCAAAATTCCACCCGGCGGGCGTTGACCGATAGCGTCGGGCAGGGCCTGGTCAACCTGACTGCTACGCAGGCCCAGGCTACAGGCGACTTGCTCCAGCAGCAAATCAACGCCATGCAGGCGCTCTCTTTGGGAGAGCTCTTACAGTTCACCGTTGCGAAGGCCAACGATACCTACCCTGCAACGTTGACCGAGATCCGCGCCAGCCTGATCAGCCAGGACCAGGATTGGCGCCGCAAGGCCGCCGCCGGCGACCTCAACGATCCTTTCATCTTCTCACGCCTGAATAATGTAATTGCCCAGGACCTGATCGAATTCAGCCATACCTTTCCGGATCACGTCGAATTGCTGCTGACCGATCGTTATGGCGGGCTGGTTGCCGCCAACGAGCTGACCAGCGATTTCTACCAGGCAGATGAAGAATGGTGGCTGCGGGCGTACAACGACAAACAGGGCGCAATCTACGTCAGCCCGTCTCCGGAATACGACGAAAGCGCAGGCACATATAGCATCCTGATCTCTTTACCTGTGTTTGATCGCCAGTCGGGGGAACTGATCGGCGTCCTGCGTACCACGTATCGCATCGATGCGTTGATCGAATTGGTGCAGGGCGGCCGCTTTGGCCAGACCGGCAAGTTCGATATGTATTTTTCGGGCTATCCTGTGCAGCGCGTGCATGCCGACGGCCTGGATCAGGCGCCGCCGGAGACCCTGCAAACCGTGCAGGATACGGCCCAGGGCGTCTATGCCGAAGTCGGTTACGATGGCACACCCAGTTTGGTCAGCCAATCGCTGGTTCACTCTACGCGGCCCAACCCTGCAATCGAAAAGCTGGCCTGGCGCATCGTGGCGCACCAGGAGACGAAAGAGGCTTATGCCCCGGTGGAAGAACAGGTGCGCTCTTTGCTCCTGTTGAGCCTGGCGGTGGTGGGCCTGGTTTCAGTAGGTGCGATTTTCCTGGCCCAGGTCCTGGCGGCGCCCATCCAGCGCCTGACGGCAACCGCGGTGCAGGTGCGGGAAGGCAATCTGAACACGCAGGCCCGGGTGGATTCGCGCGATGAAATCGGCGTCCTGGCGGGGACCTTCAACGAAATGACCGCCCGCCTGCGCCAGACGATTGGCGGCCTGGAGCAGACCGTCGCCGAGCGAACCCGGGAACTGACCCTGGCCGGAGCAGTTGGGCGTACGCTGTCCGAAGTGCGCGACCCGGAGCAATTGCTGCGCACGGCCGTCGAGTTGATCCGCTCCAGCTTCGACCTGTATTACACGCAGATCTACCTGGTCGACGCCAGCGGGCGTAACCTGATGCTGCGCGCCGGTTCCGGCCAGGTGGGCGCGGAGTTGCTGCGCCGCGGCCACCGGCTGGCGATTGGCCCCGGTTCGATCAACGGGCGCGCCGCCAGCGAGCGGGAAGCGGTCATCGTGGAAGATACGCAACAAAGCGAATTCTTCAGGCCCAATCCGATGTTGCCCGATACGCGTTCGGAAATGGCGGTGCCCTTGTCGGTAGGTGAGCGCGTGGTGGGGGTGTTGGATATGCAGAGCACCCGGCCGGGCGTTCTATCGGAGGTCAAATTGCCGGCTTTCCAGGCCCTGGCAGGCCAGTTAGCTGTGGCGGTCGATAACGCGTCGCTGTTCGAGCAGACGCAGCAGGCACGGGCGGAAGTGGAACTTCAGGCGCGACGCCTGACGCGAGAGGGCTGGGTCGATTACTTGAATGCGATCGAGCGCAGCGAGCGTATTGGATATGTCTGGGATGCCGGAAAGCTGGAGCGTACCGGTGATATGAAATTGGAGTTCGGGCAGCAAGGTGAAGACGCGGCGGCGAACAGCGTGCTGGCTGTCCCGATTGAAGTGATCGGTGAACCTGTTGGTTCGATCCAGCTTGCCGGCGACCCAGGACGACCGTGGAGCGAGGGGGACCGGGAACTAGTGGCGGCTGTTGCCGCGCAGGTGAGCCGGCAGGTCGACAATTTGCGGCTGCTCGACCAGGCTGAGCGCTACCGGTTGGATGCAGAGGTTGCCGCTCGTCGCCTGACCCGGGCAGGGTGGGAGGAGTACCTGGGATCGGCGTCCGGAAAAGAGATCGGTTTCGTGTATGCAGGTGGGCAGGTGCTCCCGGAGGATGCAGCGCGATCAACCGCTGGCCAGCCAGTCGAACCTGGCGAAACGGTGCGCCAGCCTCTGGAGGTGCGCGGTGAAACCGTAGGCGAATTGATCCTGGAGGGCGAGAAGCCCCTGGGCGAAGAAGACCTGGCGATCCTCAAAACGGTGGCAGAGCGTTTGAGCGGACACCTGGATGGCCTGCGCCTGGCGGCGCAGACCCAGGCCGCCCTCTCCACCACCGAGGCGCTGTTTACCGGCAGCGAACAGGTGGTGCGATCTGGCTCTGCTGAACAGGTGCTGCGGGCGGTAGCCGAGTCGACTGCTCTGCACCGCTTCACCCGTTGCTCGATCCTGGTGTTCAACCATCCGTGGATCGAGCAGATGCCGGCAGGCGCCCACCTGGCCGCCGAGTGGCGCAAAGACGATACGGTCCTGACCGTGCCGTTGGGCACATTCTACGATTTCAAGATCTACCGCTTTGCCGAAGCCATCGGGAACGAGCGGGCGATGATCGTTGGGGACGTCATAAACGATCCCCGCCTGGACGAGGCGACGCGCCAATTGTTCACCCGTTTTGGCAACGCGATTGTCTTCATTCCCCTCGTCGCTGGCGAGCAGTGCATCGGCTGGCTGACCGCCACCGCCCCGCAGGCCGTCCACCTGTCCGACGAAGAGATACGCCAGGCCGTCAGCCTGGCCGGCCAGGCGGCCTCGGTGGTGCAAGGCATCCGCCTGCTGGAGCAGGCCGAAACGCGCGCCCGCCGTGAGCAGGTGCTGCGCCAGGTGGCGGAGCGTGTGCGCAGCGCGGTCGACCCGGAGCAGGTGCTGCGCATCGCGGCGCGCGAGGTCGGTGAGGCGTTGGGCCGCAACGTATTGGTGCGCCTGGGTGGCACACCGGATCGTGATCGTGATACCACGGCAGGCAACGGCGATGGAAAAACGGCTGGATAGAATCGGTTGGCAATTCGCCGCAAGGTTAATTCTCAGAAAGGGATCTGCTCATGAGATCTTCGGATGAAACAGTTGTCAAGAAACCTCGCCAGGGATTGGAGTGGCGATGGCGGTATATGTCTTTGCGCGCCCGGCTGACCGTATTGGTACAGGTAATTGCCATCCCGGTGTTGCTGCTGGCCACCAGTATCATCATCAGTCGCGCTGGTACGGTCATCCATGAACAGGCGCAGGAACAGTTGCAAATAACCCGGTCTGGCCTGGCGTCTAACGTGCAGACCTGGTACCAGGCGAATGTGCAAACGTTGAACGAGTTGGTGTCCTTGCCGGATATTATTTCGATGGATGCCGCCAGGCAAAAACCCATCTTGCAGGCGATCAGCGCCACACATCCACAGTTGTTCCTGGTGATGACGATGGACACAAAAGGCATGAACGTGGCGCGCAACGATGATCAGGAACTGCGTGATTACAGCGATCGGGAGTATTTTAAGGGTGCGATGTCAGGCGCTCCAGTTTCGATCCAGGCGCTGATCAGCCGCACCACTGGTGAACCGTCGCTCAACATGGCGGCTCCAATCCGTGACCAGGTCGGAAATATTATCGGCGCGGGTTCTATCGTGAGCGACCTGACCGACATCGCCAAACAGGTTGCGGTGAATAAGATCGGCCAGACTGGATACACCTATGTGGTTGACTCATCTGGAAAAGTTATTGCACATCCCGATCCGGCATTTACCTCCGAACTGCGTGACTTGAGCGGTTATGCGCCGGTTGCCTATCTAAAGCAAAATGGCAGCGGCGATACTCAATTTGCCGACGAGCAAGGCATCGCCTGGCACGCATATGTAGAGCCATTGCCTAACGGATGGGGGATCATCGTGCAACAGCAGGTGGCCGAACAGGATCGCCCGCTGCAAATCTTTCGCGGAATAGCCTGGTCGGCGATGGTTGTGGGTGCACTGCTCATCCTGGGACTGGTATGGTTTAGCGTGCGTCGTTCACTGCAACCCGTGGCTGAATTGACCGAAACCGCCCGGGCAATATCTTCCGGAGATTTGAGCCGCAGGGTGCGGGTGGAAGGAGAAGATGAAATTGGCGTCCTGGCCAGCGCTTTCAACAGCATGACCGAGCAGCTAGGCGAGTTGATCGGCGGGTTGGAACAACGCGTGGCAGAACGTACTCGCGCCCTCGAGACCAGCGCCGAAGTCAGCCGCCGTCTCTCGACGATCCTCGATCCGGGGCAACTGGTATCGGCAGTGGTTGAGGACGTACAGGCGGCGTTCCAGTATTATCACGTGCATATTTATCTGTGGGACGAAGACAGAGAAAACCTGGTGATGAGCGGGGGGACCGGCGAGGCCGGCCAGATTTTGCTGCGCAGCGAGCACAAAGTGCCGCGTGGGCGCGGCCTGGTGGGCCGCGCTGCGGAAAGCAACCACCCGGTGCTGGTCGGCGATACGCAGGCCGACCCGGACTGGCTGCCGAACCCGCTTTTGCCCGATACCCGTTCCGAGGCGGCGGTGCCGATTGCGATCGGGGATCAGGTGTTGGGTGTGCTGGATGTGCAGCAGAACACCGCCGGCGGTTTGAGCGAACAGGATATTCATCTGCTGACTTCTGTTGCGAACCAGGTAGCGATTGCTTTGCAAAACGCCAACCAGGTGGCGCAAACCCAGGAGGCGCTAAACCAGGCCTCCCTGTTCCGGAGCTTTACCGATTCCGCCGGCCAGGGCATGGCGCTGGCCTATCCGGATGGAAGGCCCTATTATGTTAACATGGCGATGGCTAAAATGACGGGGTTGAGCGGACCTGAGCAAATGAAAGACCGCCATTTCAGTGAATTTTATCCATCCGATTTCGAGCAAAGACTGGCGGCGGATATTATGCCCACCACGCTGCGTGAGGGCCAATGGATTGGCGATTTGACCTTGCAAACCCAGGACGGCAGCTTGCTCCCTACACAGCAAAATTTCTTCCTCATTCGAGATGACACCGGCAACCCGATGTTGATTGCCAGCCTGGTTACTGATCTGACCGAGCGTGCGCAGACCCAGGCGGCATTGGAGAAACAGGCGGAAGAGCTTTCCAAGGTGGCCGAAATCGGCGCGAGTGTGACCCAGGCGCAGGACCCGGGCGCGCTGCTCCAGCAGGTAGCCGACCTGGTCAAAGCCAAATTCAGCTTCTACCATGCCCATATCTATTTGTTGGACGATGCCGGGGACACCCTGGATCTGGCGGCTGGCGCAGGGGAAGTGGGAAAGCAAATGGTGGCCCAGGGTTGGCATATCCCGCTGGATAGCGAGCGATCGCTTGTGGCGCGGGCGGCGCGCGAGCGCCGGGGCGCCATCGCCAACGACGTGCGCTCCGAGGAGGACTTCTTGCCCAACCCGCTCTTGCCCGATACGGCTGCTGAAATGGCGGTGCCGTTGATGGTTGGCGGGCAGGTGTTGGGGGTGCTGGATGTACAATCCGACCAGGTTGGGCGGTTTTCACCTGCCGATATCGCTATCCAGGATGCGCTGGCTGCGCAGGTGGCGGTAGCTCTGCAGAACGTGCGCCAGTTCCAGCAGACACGGCAATCGGAACAGTTGGTGCGTACGATCATCGATGCAACGCCGGACTGGATTTATATCAAAGACCGGCAGCATCGTTATCGCCTGGTCAATCGAGGCTTTGCCGCCTCGACACATCGACAGCCGGAAGATATCCTGGGGAAAAATGACCTGGAACTGGGTGTGCCCGAGGAACAGGTCAAGGGGGATCCAGAACAGGGCATTGCTGGTTTCTGGGCGGACGATGATGCGGTAATGGACAGCAGGCAGACCAGGGTTATGGATACTCAGGTAGCGGATATTAGCGGGCAAATGCGCTATTTGAACGTCATTAACATACCGCTGCAGGATGAGAACGGTGATATCTGGGGAGTGTTGGGATTTGTACGGGACATCACGGAACGCGAAAAATTGCGCCAGGAAACGGAGGAGCGCCTGGTCGAGATCAACGCCTTGTACCGGGCGATGAACCGGGAAGCCTGGAAAGAATTCCAGCAGACGGCTGATTTGCAAAGCGCCTTCTTCTTCGACCGCAGCGCGGTCCAGCCGGCTGGCGAGCAGTGGCTGGCTGAGGCGCAGCAGGCCATACAAAGAAATGATATCGTGCGCACGGCCCCCGATGGTGGGCAGCCGGTCATTGCAGCGCCGCTGGCTTTGCGCGGCGATCCAATCGGCGCCCTGGTGGTGCAGGACGACGGAGGGACTCCGCTGAATGAAGAGGACCTTTCTCTCCTGGCTGAAATATCCGAGCAGGTTGCACTGGCTTTGGAAAGCGCCCGCTTATTCACCCAGACTCAAGCAGCCTTGTTCACTACTGAATCGCTTTACACGGCCAGCGAAGGGATTGTGCGAGCCATCACTGCAGACGACGTGCTGAATGCCCTGGTCGAGTCGACGGCGCTGAAACAATTTTCGCGCTGTTCGATTACCTTGTTTAACCGCCCGTGGATCGACGAGAAGCCGGAGGGCGGTTACCTGGTTGCCCAGCGGCATGCCGGTTACGTACCTACGGTCTTTCCTACCGGGCACTTCTTCGATTTCAAGACTTTTCGCTTTGCCGAATTCGCCGGGCGAGACCGGCCCTTCATCGTTGGCGATGTAGATCACGATCCCCGTCTGGATGAGCGGGCTCGCAGTATCTTGAGGCCGCTGGGTAACTCGGTGAACGTTTTTCAACTCATCACTGGTGAGCAGTGTATCGGCTGGATCACCGCCTCGGCGCGTGAAACCCTCCATCTCACGGAAGAGCAGGTGCGCCAGGTAAGCAGCCTGGCAGGCCAGGTCGCTACCGTCATTCAAAGTATTCACCTGTTGGAGCAGACCAAGTCCGCCCTGGCAACCACCGAGTCGCTGTATACCGCCAGCGCAGAGATTGTGCGTTCAGTCACTGTCGATGACGTGTTGCATGCGCTGGTCGAGTCGTCTGCTTTGAAACAATTTACCCGCTGCTCGATGTTGTTGTTCAACCGCCCGTGGGTCGACCATATCCCGGAGGGCGCGCACCTGGTATCTCAATGGAATGCGGAAAACGAACCCGGGGTGATGCCTACCGGCTTTTTCTTCGATTTCAAATCTTTTCGCTTTGCCGAATTCGTCGGTCGCGAACGGCCTTTGCTCGTTGACGATGTCGCGAACGATGCGCGCCTCGATCCACAAACGCGCAAGCTGCTTCTTCAACTGGGCAGTACGGTAGGCTTTTTCCCGATGATTGCAGGTGACCAGTGTATTGGCTGGCTCACCGCCACGGCGACAGGATCGATCCAGTTGTCGGAAGAGCAGGTGCGCCAGGTATCCAGCCTGGTGGGGCAGGCGGCGACCGTGGTGCAGAGTATTCGCCTGCTGGATCAAACGCAATCCCGGGCGCGTTACGAACGTATCCTGCGTGAGGTGTCCGCGCGTGTGCGCGGCTCCACCGATCCCGACACGGTCTTGCGCACTGCGGTACGCGAAGTCGGGGCTTTGCTGGGGCGCAACGTGTTGATCCGCCTGGGCGCAGCGCAAGGCACCAGCGGCGCGAGCCCTCTTTCACCTACGACCGAGCAGCCCGGTAATGGTAATGCATCCACCACGGATGATGCTGCATCGCATTTGGAGGTATCCCGATGATATCTGATCAACGTACCTATAACGGAACGCTGCCCAACCCGGTCCGGGAACGCATGGACGAGTTGGTACAGGTTTTTGCCCAGGGCTTGCGCGATGTCCCGGCTTATAGTCAATTTCCATTGCCTGCTTTGCAGGCAATGGCCGGCCAGGACCTGGATATTGTGGCGCGCCTCCTGGATACCGCCGACCGCCAGGCTTTTGTCGAGGATATCGAGGGAATGGTGCGCCAGCGTTTTGCACAAGGCATTGATCTGAGCGACACGCTGCGGGTGCTCAATGATCTGGAGCAGATCGTGGCTCCAGCCGTCGAAGATGCCCGGTCTCTGCGCCTTCTTTGGATGGCCTTCTCGCAGTCGCGTGCGTTTGTGGCTCGTGAAGCCAGCCAGCGGTTGGAGATCTCGGAGCGGCGTTTCCGGCAGATCGTCGATACGGCGCCGCTGGGGATGCATTTCTACCAACTGGAGGCAGATGGCCGGCTGGTATTCACCGGCGCCAACCCTGCGGCGGATGCAATATTGAAAACGGAACACAGCCAGTTCATCGGGAAGACGATCGAAGAGGCCTTTCCTGGCCTGAAGGATACACTCATCCCGGACATCTACCGCAGGGCAGCGGCCAGCGGGGAGCCATGGCAGACCGACCAGGTGCTCTACGATGAAGGACAGATCGCCGGTGCGTACGAGGTGCGCGCCTTCCAGGCCGGTCCTGGACGGATGGTGGCGTCGTTCCTGGATATCACCGAGCGGAAGCGAGCCGAAGAAGCGCTGCGGCAAGCCCAGGAGCGGAGCCAGGCGGTGGTGGATGCCATCCCCGACATGATCTTCCGTCTGGACCGGGAGGGGGTGTTCATCGACTTCAAGGCAGAGAAGGGGCAGGAGTTGCTGCTGCCGCCGGAGGCCTTCCTGGGCAAGCGGCTGGAAGAGGTGATGCCGCCCAACGTCAGCGCCGCGGCGCGGGAGAGCATGGAGCGGGCTTACCAGAGCGGAGAGGCGCAGACGTTCGAGTATGAGCTGGCCTTCCCGGATGGAGTGCAGCATTTCGAGGCGCGCATGCTGGTCAGCCCGAGCAAGGAAGCAATTGCGATCATTCGGAACGTCACCGAGCGCAAACGGACTGAGGCAGAAATGCTCAGAGGCGAGGAACGTTTCCGGCGCATGACAGCCAGTATGCGCGAGGGTTTGACGATCATCGAAGGTACTCAGGTTGTTTATGTTAATGATCGCCTGAGTGAGATATTTGGCTATTCGAAAGATGAGTTAATGAAAATGAATAGCCTGGATTTCGCGATCCCGGAGGAAAAAGCGCGTATTGCTGAACTTATCGATCAAGTTCGCAGCAAAAACGAGCCGCTTGATGAGCTCACACTCTGGGTGGTGCGTAAAGATGGTGAGCGTCGTTGTATACAGAACTACTACTCGACTTTCCGAGAGGGAGATCGAATTGTTGGTCGTATGGTGGTTACCAGCGATATCACGGAGCGGAAGCAGGTAGAAGATGCACTGCGGCAGAGCGAAAACCGTTTTCGCGCTTTGATTGAGAACGGGGCGGATGCCATAACGCTATTGAGTGCGGATGGGTCGGTCATTTACGAAGGCCCGACTGTCGAGCGGCTCACAGGGTATAAGCCTGAAGATCGCGTTGGAAAGGCCGGTTTTGGAAATATCCACCCTGATGATTTGCCTATTGTCAGGGCCACGTTGGGCCAGGTGATGGCAACCCCGGGTGGTTCTGCAAATGCAATATTCCGTTCTGTGAAAAAGGATGGCACCGTATGGTGGACGGAGGGAACGGCAACGAATTTGCTGAACGAACCGAGCGTGCAGGCGATTGTTATCAACTATCGGGATATCACCGAGCGCAAACGGTTGGAACATGAACAAAGGCGGCTGGTGAGCATCATCGAGAGCAGCCCGGATTTCATCGGCGTTGCATCGATGGATGGAAAAGGCGTCTACTTGAACCCGGCAGGGCTGGCTATGACGGGGTATACAGCAGAAGAATTCGACGCCGGGATGTCGATTGGCAGCCTCCAGCCGGATATGCCGGAGGATGCGATACCGACAGCGGTGAAAGAAGGGTTATGGTCAGGAGAGGCGCAGCTCACTCATAAGGATGGAAGGCGTATTCCAGTATCCCAGGTGATCAACGTCATCAAAGACGATGCCGGTAACCCCCTGGGATTTTCAACGACGGCTCGAGATATCAGCGAACGTAAACAGGCGGAAGATGCGCTACAAGCATCGGAGCAGCGTTTCCGCACCTTTTTCGAGCGTACCGCTGAGGCCTATTTGATCCTCGAGGACAGCATGTTCGTGGACTGTAACCAGGCCGCGGTGGAGATGTTGGGCGCTTCGTCCCGGGAGGAAGTAACCAACACGCATCCATCCCATCTATCGCCCGAATTCCAGCCAGATGGACGCCCCTCCGCCGAGAAAGCGGATGAAATGATCCAAATCGCCCTCGAGCGCGGCAGCCATCGTTTCGAGTGGGTTCATCGCCGTGTGGATGGCATAGATTTCCCTGTAGAAGTCTTGCTTACCTCCGTTTCTGTTGGTGGCCGGACGATACTCCTTTCTGGTTGGCGCGAGATTGCTGAACGTAAGCGCCTGGAACAGCAGCTCCAGAGCGACCTCGAGCGCCGCGGTTATCAGGTGCGTGTCTCGACGCAAATCGCTCAGGAGATCGCTGCGGCGCCTGACCTGCGGGTGATCTTCGACCGGGTGGTAACCCTGGTCAAAGAGCAATTTGGCTATTACCACACGCAGATTTTGCGCTATGAGCCTGCCCTGGACGCAGTGCTCTTGATCGCCGGCTACGGCGAAATCGGGCGCCAGATGTTGGCTGTCTCACACCAGTTGCCAATGGGCATTGGTCTGATCGGCACGGCCGCGGCCACTGGAGAAACGGTGATGCGCCCGGCGCTGCGCAATGACCCGGACTGGAAACCCCATCCGCTGTTACCCGATACCAGGGGCGAAATTGCGGTGCCAATCAAGTTGCGCGACCAGGTGTTGGGCGTGCTGGATGTGCAGAGTGATCGTGAAGGGGCGTTGAGCGAGGACGATCGCCTGCTTCTGGAAGGTTTGTGTGGTCAGATTGCCCTGGCAATCGAGGATACGCGCTTACGCCAGGAAACGGAACAGCGCTTGCGTGAACTGGATCGCCTGTATCGTTTTACCAGCCGGGAGACGTGGCAGGATTTCCGCCAGGCGCAGGGGCGGGCGCTGGATTATTACTTCGACCAACTGGGGGTGCAGGCGGCCGAGAAGCTGGAAGATGTGGGCCCATTGGCCCAAGTGGACGCAACCGGATTTAGTAGTTGGAACGTCGGGGAAGAGGTAGTGACGGTCCCGATGGCATTGCGCGGTGAAGTGATCGGGGTGTTGGGTATTCAGGATAACCCACAGAAAAAGCTTTTGCCGGAAGATTTAAGCCTGGTCGAGGCCATTACCGACCAGGTGGTATTGGCCCTGGAAAGCGCCCGCCTGTTCGAACGGACTCAATCTGCCCTGGCCGAAACCGAGACTCTGTATGGCATTATCGCGGAAATGAACGCGGCGCAGAGCTATGACGATATTTTGCGGGCGCTGGCAGAAAGGACGATCCTGCGCGATGCTGAGACCCTGTTCATGGGTATCTTCGATCAACCGATGAGCGCCGGGGAGAAAGCGGATGGTTCGCCGGGCAACGGGCAGGCCACAGAATGGATTTACCCGGTGGCAGTGCGCGGGGGATATGCGGTCGAAATTGCGCCGCGTTACCCGGTGAGCGCGTTCCAGTCCACGCCCAATACGCTGTTTACAAACGAGCCGGTGGTTTTGCAGAGCCTGTCCACCGATAGACGCCTGGATACGGTGACCCGTACGCTTTTCCAGGAAGTATTCCTGGCAGAGAGCTCGATCATCATACCGTTTATGTTGGGCGACCAATCCATCGGTTTTGTGCAAGGCTTCTTCTGCCAGCCGGTGCAAATTCCTCAAACCGAGATACAGCGTTTGAGCGCGGTAGCCGGGCAGGCAGCAATCGCCGTGCAGAGCCGCTTATTGCTGGAACAGGCCCAATCGCGGGCCAGGCAGGAGCAGCGCATCCGCGAAGTTACTTCGCAAGTGTTTAGCGCTACGGACGTAGACACGATCATGCGCCGGGCGGTCGAGCAAGTCGGGCGAGTGTTGGGTATGCCTGCTTACATTTACCTTTCTCAATCCGACGACCAGTCTGCTCAGCCCAAGCCGGGAGATGGTTATGAATAGCCCTGTCTCGCATCCTTTGCCTGCCTACCCGTCGCAATCTCCTTCCGGCCCGCGCTGGGTGGCGATCAGCAGCCAAAAAGGCGGAGTTGGAAAGACGACCACCTGCCTCTCGTTGGGCGCCAGCCTGGCCGAACAGGGGATGCATGTTTTGGTGGTTGACCTCGACCCCCAGGCGCATTTGACCCAGGCGCTCTCCATCGACCCGGATGGTTTGCGGCGCACGATCGGGGATGCTTTGCTGTACCAGGCGACTTTGCTGGAAGTGAGCCGCGAAAGCGAATGGGCCAATCTCGACCTGGTGCCTGCCAACCGGGGGCTGATCCTGGTGGAGAAGGTGCTGCACGCCAGTAACGGTTATGAATTTCGCCTTAAGACTGCGCTCCAATCTCTCATCGTTTCACCTTTATCCTCCCAGCCTGCGGTATCCTCGTCTTCGGTTTCCTGTTATTACGACTGGATTCTCTTCGATTGCCCACCTTCGTTTGGGCCTTTGACGATAAACGCCCTGGCCGCTTCGGACCTGGTGATTATCCCTGTGACCTGTGACTATTTTTCAGTGCAGTCATTGAACACTTATCTGAATCTGCTTGGGGCTGTGCGCCGAAACATCAATCCAACGATCCATTATCGCCTGCTGATTACCCTTTACGATGGGCGCACTCGTTTGAGTAAATTGTTTTATGAACAGTTCAGGAATAAATATGCTGCGCAGTTGTTCGATACCGTGATCCCGATGGACACGAGGCTGCGCGAAAGCCCACTGTTCGGTCGCCCGATTACCCAATATGCCGCCAGGGCGCGCAGCGCGCAGGAGTATCGCTCTCTGGCGAAGGAGTTGATGTCATGACGAAAAGCGATAATCTGAAAGACCGGCTGGATGAATTATTTTCTTCGATGCGACCGCAGGAGGACGGCCAGACATTTCCTGGTCAGCCATCCCCTACAGCCAAAGAAGAGGCAGCCACGCCTGCCAGCGGCCCGCTTGCTGCTGATTCGGCAACAATGCACGCGGCAGGTATGGCCAACTTACCGGCATTTCAAACGGTTTTCGAAAACCTCGGCGCGGGCGTGGCGTTGACCCATTTGGATGGGCGTTTTATGCGTGTGAACAGTGCTTTCTGCACGCTGCTGGGTTATGCGCCGGACGAGTTGGAGGGGAGAGATTTTCAGGCGGTGACTTATGAGAGCGACCTGGCAGTAGGTGCAGAGGCTTTGAGAGCCATGCTGTCTGGTGAAAAGACCAGTGCGCAAATCGAGAAGCGTTATGTGCACAAAGACGGCCATCTGATCTGGGTGCAATTGAATATTACTTTGATGCGGGATGCAGAAGGTAAGCCAATTCACTTTGTGACCATCGTCCAGGATGTATCCAGGCAATATGGCATGGCTGCTCTGTTAGAGAAGCGGGTGCGCGAGTTGAATTGTTTGAGCGATATTGGCCATCGCATCGACGAGAAGCCGCCGCTGGATGAGTTTTTGCAGTGGGTAACTGAACGAATCCCGGTTGCTTTCCATTATCCCGAATTGTGCATTGCAGCAATTGAGGTGAATGGTAAGGTTTACGGAAAAGCTGAAGCGCTGCAAATGGCCTCCAAAACTGTAGGCGGGTTGCGCGCGGGTAATGAATTGTTGGGATGGCTGCACATTGCCTATACGGAGCCGCGCGATTTTGTCGATGCAGAGAGCGCTTTGGTGGGAAGTATCGTTTCGCGTGTCAGCGGTTATATTGAAAGCCAACGTTTAAGCTCCCAGACTCAGCTTTCGTTGCAGAATGCCCGCGAGTCGCAGCAGCTTCTGCGCAGTGTTATCGACCATATTCCTAACCCGATCTTCTTCAAAGATACTGCCGGCGTTTATACCGGCTGCAACCAGGCATTTCTGGAGTATCTGGGCCAACCTGCAGAGGCCATCATCGGCAAATCGGTTTACGATCTGAACACCAATCGCGAACTGGCTGATCGATACCACGAGATGGATATGACCTTATTCCGGAATCCGGGATTGCAGTCCTATGAAGCATCGGTCAAGTATGCAGATGGCAGCCTGCATCAGGTGATTTTCAACAAGGCCACTTTCAACAACCCGGATGGCAGCCTGGCCGGGCTGGTTGGTACGATGGTGGATATCACCGAACGGAAAGCCGCCGAGCAGGCGCTTGCCCAGGAGCGGCAGTTGTTGCGTACGTTGATCGATAATATTCCGGGCTTCGTTTACGTCAAAGACCGCCGGAGTCGTTTTTTGATCAATAATCTTGCTCATTTGCACGCCTGTGGCTTGCAGACCCAGGAGGAGGCGCAAGGAAAATGGGACTTTGATTTCTTCCCTCAGGAGGATGCTGCCAAATACTATGCTGATGAGCAGAGGCTGATGGAAGCCGGTGAGTCAATGATCGATTATGTGGAGAGCGCGGTAAACCAGACTACCGGGCAGCGCGTATGGCTTTCTACATCGAAAATCCCTCTGCGTGATGAGCGGGGCGAGGTGATTGGCCTGGTCGGAATCAATCACGATATCACGCGTGAACGCGAGACAGAACAGTACCTTGCCAGGAGCGCCGCCGAGCTGGCTACTGTGGCCAGGGTGAGCACGGCGGTCGCTATACAGCTCGATCCACAGGAACTGCTTCAAACAGTGGTGGACCTTACGAAAGAAAACTTTGATCTGTACCATGCACATGTCTTCTTGATCGATAAAGATGGTAAAAATCTGGTATTTGCTGCCGGTACGGGAGACGCCGGTAAGGCGATGGCCAGCCAGGTTTGGGGCATCCCAGTGGATAGGGAACAGTCCCTGGTGGCGCGAGTCGCCCGTGAGCGACGAGGAGTCATCGTCAACGATGTGCAGACTGACCCCGGCTTTTTACCGAATGACCTGTTGCCTGAGACGCGTGCTGAACTGGCCGTGCCTCTGATTGCAGCCAACGAGTTATTGGGTGTTTTGGACGTGCAATCGGACCGGATGGATGCTTTCAGCGAGCAGGACGAGACGATCCTGACTACCCTGGGGTATCAGGTCGCAGTGGCTTTACAGAATGCCCGCCTTTATGAGCGCGCCCAGCATGCCCTTAACGATACCGAAATGCTTTATGAGGGCAGCGCAAAGGTCGCTTCTGCAACCGATATGCAGGCTGTTTTGAACGGCCTCGTCGATTCGACTGAACTCAAGGTGATGGATCGTGCCAATATCCTGTTCTTTGACCGGCCCTGGGACGAACACCACCTGCCTGAAACAATGACGGTGGCGGCAGTTTGGGAGCATAGCGGGCAACCGACGAACTTCCCGGTTGGCACGGTCTATCCTTTCAACCGCTTTCCTGCATTCCAGTTGTTGGACCGTGAAGCGCCGACCATTGTCCCGGATATAAACGAGGAGGAACGCGCTGACGAGAATCTGCGGGCCTTGCTGAAGAGCGCAGGGATGCGTAGCATTCTCTGTTTCCCGTTGCGCATTTCAGGCCAGTGGATTGGTATGGTCACCGGACAGTCGGCTCAGCCTTCGACATTGTCGGTTGAGCAGGTGCGGCGTACCAGCAGTTTGATGGATCAGGCGGCCACGGTTGCCCAAAACTTGCGCCTGATTGATCAAATCCAATCTGCCTTGCAAGAGGCGCAGCGCAGCCAGCAGACGCTGGTCCAGGAACAACGCTTGCTGCGGACGATTGTCGATGCCACTCCAGACTGGATCTTCATTAAAGACCAGGAATATCGCTATCGCCTGGTGAATCAAGGCTACTCGAACTCGCTGCACATCCCCGTTGAAGATTTCATCGGTAAGAACGACCTCGAATTGGGCTTCCCGGAGGAACTGGTCAAGGGCGATCCCGAGAAGGGCATTCGCGGCTTCTGGGCGGACGACCGGCTGGTGATGGATAGCGGCGAAGCCCAGATTTATCCCAACGACCCGGCTACGATCGATGGAAAACTGCACATTTTCCACACGATCAAGACTCCGTTGCACGACGAAACCGGCAAGGTGTGGGGTGTGCTGGCCTTTTCACGGGATGTCACCGAGCGCGAAAACCTGCTCGCTGAAGCCGGACGGCAGGCGCAGATCCTGGCGGTGCTCAACGATATGAGCCGGGCGCTTACAACTACCCTGGATACGACCGAGGTCCTGCGCTATGTTTATGAATATACCTCGCGTTTGATGGATACCTCGAACTTCTTCGTTGCACTTTACGACGAGGCTCAGCAGCAGCTCAACTTCCCGGTTGCCTTCAGCGATGGCGAACGAGTGTCCATTGACCCTCGCCCGATGCTGAACGGACTGACCGATTACGTCATTCGCAGTCGCCAGCCCTTGCTTTTGAATCATCCAACCAGCATCAACCATATCGCAGAAGGGCTTGGTATCGCAGTGCTTACTTATGCGGATGATCTGCCTGCGCTTTCCTGGCTGGGCGTGCCCATGTTATACGGCGACCAGGTAGTCGGTGTGCTTGCAGTGCAAAGCGTTACCACCCCAGACCAATATAGCGAGCGCCAGCGCGATATGCTGCTCGCCATCGCGAGCCAGGCTGCCAGTGCATTTGCGATTGCCCGGCAATACCAACAGGCTCAACAGGCGCTGGCAGAAGCCAACCAATCGCAACGTTTGATGCGGACGGTCATCGATGCCACCCCAGACTGGATCTTCATTAAGGACCAGGAACATCGCTATCGCCTGGCAAACAAAGGTTACTCGAATTCCTTGCACATCCCCGTTGAAGATTTCATCGGTAAGAACGACCTGGAATTGGGCTTCCCGGAGGAGCTGGTCAAGGGCGATCCCGAGAAGGGCATTCGCGGCTTCTGGGCGGACGACCGGCTGGTGATGGATAGCGGCGAAGCCCAGATTTATCCCAACGACCCGGCTACGATCGATGGAAAACTGCACATTTTCCACACGATCAAGTCCCCTCTGAGAGACGACAACGATAGGGTGTGGGGTGTGCTGGCCTTTTCCCGTGATATTACCGAGCGAGAGGGGCTGCTTTCTGAGGTCGAGCGCCAATCCAGGGTCTTGCAAATCCTGAATGAATTTGGCATCTCGTTGGCTTCAGCCCTGGATATTGACAGCATGGCGCATCTGGTGCACGAATACACCGGGCGATTGATGGAGGCCACGAGTTTCTACCTGGCATTGTATGACCCGGCGACGTCGGAGGTCTCGTTCCCCTTGATGGTTTTGGATGGCCAGCGTTTAGGATTCGAGTCTCGCCCGCTGGGCCATCACGGTTTCACCGATTACATTTTGCACAATCGCAAACCGGTTTTGTTAAGTGACCACGTCGTTGAGGGGAAGGAAGCATTGGGTATCGTTACTGCATCGATTGGCGACGATAAGCCATCCGCATCCTGGTTGGGCGTTCCGATGCTTCTGGGCGACCAGCCGATCGGTGTGATTTCCGTACAAAGCACGACCACGCCAGGATTGTATACGCAACGAGAACTTGATCTGTTGCTCGCCGTGGCAAACCAGGCGGCAAACGCTTTCGCCGTTGTGCGCCAATACCAGCAAACTCAGGCTGTATTGGCGGCGACGGAGGCGTTGTATGCCGGCAGCCAGGCGGTGACCAGCGCTACCTCGGCAAATGAGGTGTTGACTGCGATGATCGACGCCACCGCACTCAAGCGTTTTGATATCGCCTCCATTTCCTTGTACAACCGGCCATGGATAACAGTGATGCCAGAAACAGCGGTTTTTATGGCCGTGTGGGATCGCAGCGGCAAAGCGCCGATCTTCCCGCTGGGGATGTCTGTGCCAATGCAAAACATCCCATTTGTCGCAAGGCTCTCACGAAATGCGCCAACAACTATCGATGATATCGCGGGCGACGACCGGTTGGACGAGCGAGCGAGAGCGCTGTTCGCAAATGTAGGCAATCAAGCGGTGATTTTCCCGTTACCGGTTGGACAGCAGTCTATCGGTACGTTGACCGTAGTCTCCAGGGAACGCGTGGAGCTTTCTGAAGAGGAAATGCGACAGATCAACAGTCTGGTTGGCCAGGCAGCAGCCGTTATCCAGGGTTTGCATCTGCTGGAACAGGCCAATGCGCGGCTTCGTCGTGAGCAATCTTTGCGGGAGATCACGACCAGCGTGCGGGCTTCTAACAATCCAGATATGATCTTGCGCAACGCAGTGCGCCAGCTCGGCGAAGCTTTGGGTAGAAAGGCCTTTATTCAATTGAAGAATGTTGAAGAATTATCACCGCTGCCTGCCCAAGATCGCGATGTGACCCCTGGCGGCATATTGGATACTCATAGTGGTAACAATGGCCACAATAAGCCTGATGGTGAAGGAGGCAAGTAAGTGATGAATCCTGTCTTGCATAATCCGATTCGGGAACGCCTGGAAGAATTGGCGCAATCCTATAACCAGGAACTGCGTTCGATCGCAGCCTATCAGCAGTTGGCCAATTCTGCGACGCATGCAATCGCCCGCCAGGATGTCAGCTTAATTGCAAATGTCCTGGAATCGAGTGACACATCGCCCTTTGTTCAGGATGTGGAACAAAAGTTAAGTGAGCGTTTTGGACAAGGTTTCAGCCCGGACGATATGCTGCGCGCGATCGATGCGTTAGAACATACGGTTGCATCGAGGGTTACTGATCCACAAACTCAGCGCCTGATGTGGGAAACCTTTTCGCAATCGCGTTCGTTGGTAGTTCGTGAAGCCAGCCAGCGGCTGGAGATCTCGGAGCGGCGTTTCCGGCAGATCGTCGATACGGCGCCGCTGGGGATGCATTTCTACCAACTGGAGGCAGATGGCCGGCTGGTATTCACCGGCGCCAACCCTGCGGCGGATGCAATATTGAAAACGGAACACAGCCAGTTCATCGGGAAGACGATCGAAGAGGCCTTTCCTGGCCTGAAGGATACACTCATCCCGGACATCTACCGCAGGGCAGCGGCCAGCGGGGAGCCATGGCAGACCGACCAGGTGCTCTACGATGAAGGACAGATCGCCGGTGCGTACGAGGTGCGCGCCTTCCAGGCCGGTCCTGGACGGATGGTGGCGTCGTTCCTGGATATCACCGAGCGGAAGCGAGCCGAAGAAGCGCTGCGGCAAGCCCAGGAGCGGAGCCAGGCGGTGGTGGATGCCATCCCCGACATGATCTTCCGTCTGGACCGGGAGGGGGTGTTCATCGACTTCAAGGCAGAGAAGGGGCAGGAGTTGCTGCTGCCGCCGGAGGCCTTCCTGGGCAAGCGGCTGGAAGAGGTGATGCCGCCCAACGTCAGCGCCGCGGCGCGGGAGAGCATGGAGCGGGCTTACCAGAGCGGAGAGGCGCAGACGTTTGAGTATGAGCTCACCTTCCCGGATGGAGTGCAGCATTTCGAGGCGCGCATGCTGGTCAGTCCGAGCCAGGAGGCGATTGCTCTCATCCGCAACATCACCGAGCGGAAGCAGGCCGAGGATGTGCTGAGGCGTTACGCAGCAGTGGTGGAGGTCTCGGGCCAGGCAGTATTCACCACGACGGTGCAGGGAGTGATCCAGGACTGGAACCCGGCAGCGGAGCGGATGTTCGGATACACAGCAGACGAGATCATCGGGCAGTCAATTCGCATGTTGACGCTGCCGGATCAGGCAGGGGAGGCGAAGCAATTGTTGCAGCAGGTATCGCAGGGGGAGCCGGTGCGAGGGGTGGAGACGGTGCGGCTGGCGAAGGATGGGCGGCGAGTGGATGTGCTGTTGGACGTATCGCCGATCCTGGGAGCGCAGGGGGAGGTGGTGGCCTTATCGGCGATGTTGACGGATATCACCGAGCGCAAACGCGTCGAGGCCGAGCGCGAGCAGTTGCAAACGATCTTGGAAAGTACGAGCGACCTGGTGGCGATAGCGATGCCGGATGGGAAGCTGACCTATATGAATGCCGCGGGGAGGAGGATGATCGGTTGGGGAGAAGGGGAGGACATCCGCAGCCATGCCATACCCGAGGCGCATCCAGAATGGGCGCAGAGGCTGGTAGGGACGGAGGGCATCCCGGTGGCGATCCAGGAAGGGGTCTGGCAGGGAGAGACGGCTGTTCTGGGGGCAGATGGGGTAGAGATCCCCGTTTCGCAAGTGATCGTCGCCCACAAGTCGGAGGGCGGCCAGTTGCAGTATCTTTCGTCCGTCATGCGCGATATTTCTGAGCGCAAGAAAGTCGAACGAGCGCTCCTGGAAAGCGAGTCCCGTTTACGCCGCCTGAGCGAAGTAGCGATGGAAGGTGTTGTTTTTCACGAAATGGGTGTGATCTTTGATGCGAACCCGGTAGTGGCTACGATGTTTGGCCTGGATGATGTGTCGGCTGTGTTCGGCAGGAATATAATGGAATTTATCGCTCCTGAAGAGCACCAATTTATCTTTGAGCATATGCGTTCAGGGAGCACAGCGACTTACGAATCGGTTGGACTGCGCAAGGATGGAACACGCTTCCCCGTGGAGGCTGCAACGTCCGCTTACGAGTTGGAAGGTCGAACTGCACGGGTTACCTTTCTTCGCGACATCACCGAGAGGAAGCAGGCGGAAGAGGCGCTGCGGCAATCCCAGGAGCGCAACCAGGTGTTGGTGGATGCCATCCCCGACATGATCTTCCGCCTGGACCGGGAGGGAGTGTTCATCGACTTCAAGGCAGAGAAAGGGCAGGAGTTGCTGCTGCCGCCGCAAGCCTTTCTGGGCAAGCGGCTGGAAGAGGTGATGCCGCCCAACGTCAGCGCAGCGGCGCGAGAGAGCATGGAGCGGGCTTACCAGAGCGGGGAGGTGCAGATGTTTGAATATGAACTTGTCTTACCGGATGGAGTGCAGTATTTCGAGGCCCGTATGCTGGTCAGCCCGAGCCAGGAGGCGATTGCCATCATCCGCAACATCACCGGGCGCAAACAAGCGGAACGAATTGTTCTGCAGGAAAGGGATTTCTCTGATGCGGTGATCAACGGCCTTCCAGGCATCTTTTACCTGTTTGATACAACCGGGCGCCTGGTGCGTTGGAACAAGAACTATGAAGATGTAGTGGGTTATTCGTCGGATGAGCTGGCGCAGAGAAGCGCATTGGATGCCATTGCCGTCGAGGACCGGGAGCGGACGGGCAGTGTCATTCAGAAGATTTTTGCCGAAGGGCAAACCGACTCGATCGAAGCCCATGTCCTGACGAGAGGCGGAACCAAGATACCGTACTATTTTACGGGAATACGCATGGCGCTCGGCGATGAATTTTATCTGACCGGGATGGGTATTGACATTACTGAACGCAAACGGTTGGAGGATGAAATTCGCCATGCTCTTGAGCGCCGCGGTTATCAGGTGCGAGTTGGTACGCTAATTGCGCAGGAGATCGCTGCCGCGCCTGACCTGCGGGTGATCTTCGACCGGGTGGTAACCCTGGTCAAGGAACAATTTGGCTATTACCACACGCAGATTTTGCGCTACGAGCCTGCCCTGGATGCAGTACTCTTGATCGCAGGCTACGGCGAGATCGGGCGCCAGATGTTGGCCGTCTCGCACCAGTTGCCAATGGGCATCGGTCTGATCGGCACGGCCGCGGCCACTGGAGAAACGATGATGCGCCCGGTACTGCGCAATGATCCGGACTGGAAACCAAACCCCCTTTTGCCGGACACCGTAGGCGAAATTGCGGTGCCGATCAAGTTGCGCGACCAGGTGTTGGGTGTGCTGGATGTACAGAGCGACCGTGAAGGAGCGTTGGGCGAAGATGACCGGCTGCTTTTGGAGGGGTTGTGCGGTCAAATCGCTGTAGCTATCGAAGATACCCGTTTGCGCCGGGAAATGGAGGATCGTATTCGAGAGCTTAATGCTTTGTACCAGGCTTCTGCTCATGAAGGCTGGCGAACTTTCCGAGAAACCGTTACGGTTGGAGGGGCATACCTTTATGATCATTTGGAAGTACAACAGATAGAAGATCTGCCATTTACGGCTTCTGGCGATCGGTATGTCGCTGGCGTTCCGGTCTCTGATGATGGTGGCTATGAGTTTCGTGAAAACATGTCCGATGAAAGCCACCTTGCGGCGGTGGTCAACCCTCTGGCAGTACGCGGTGAGGTAATTGGTTTATTGGGGGTATATGAAGACCCGGCACATCCCCTTTCAGATGATGATCGGATGCTTGTCGATGAAGTCGCGGAGCAAGTTTCCCAGGCCCTGGATGGCGCCCGTCTGTTTGAACAGACTCAGACGGCGCTGGCTGAAACCCAGGCTTTGTATGCGGGCAGCGCCCTGATCATCAGCGCCAGAACGTTGGATGATGTCATCCAGGCTTTGTTGAAGAACACCCGGCTTAACGAAATGGATCAGGTTATTATCGAGCTTTTCGACCGGCCGTGGACAGAGCGGATACCCGATGTGATGATGAACGCTGCAGTTTGGGAGCGTAGTGGACGCCCATCCCGCGAGCCGGTGGGCACGACCTATTCACTCAGTGAATTCCCGTTTCTGGGACTATTGGACCGTGAAAAACCTTTGGTAGTTGAAGATGTGGTGAGTGATGGGCGAGTCGATGAATATACCCGGCAATTTGTTATCAGCGAATTGGGAGTTCGTGGTCTTGCGTTTTGGCCTCTGATTGCCGGTGGGCAGTGGTTTGGCGCCCTGGCAGGGCAATCCGGTTTACCGATGATATTTAGCACGGATGATTTGCGCCAGATCAGTAGCCTGGTGGCCCAGTCAGCAACGGTTATTCAGAGCTTGCGCTTGCAAGAGGATATGCGTGAACGAGTACGGGAGTTGACCAATCTCCAACGGCTGATGAGCCGCGAGGCCTGGACGACCTACCAATCCCAGACCGGCGCCGAGCGGTTAGGTTATCTTTTCAACCGCGTGAATACGGTACCATTGGACGTAGGGTCCTCGCTCCACCCAGGAGATGGAGGGCAGTTGCTTGACAAAACGACTGGCCTGGCCGGTCTACCGGGGTTGGCGACCCCCTTGCAGGTACGTGGTGAGCCAATTGGAATTCTGGGGGTACACCCGGATGCCGATCGCGTGTTGTCGCCGGACGAGGAGTCCTTCTTGCAAGCTATTTCTGAGCAGGTAGCCCAGGCTATGGAGCGTGCTCGCCTGATGGAGCAGACTCAGAAGAGTGCAGTAGAGCTGCAGGCAGTCGCTGAAGTGGGCACCGCTACTGCTACTATTCTCGAGCCGGGCGAATTGCTGCAACAAGTCGTCGACTTGACCAAGGAGCGCTTTGGCCTTTATCATGCCCATGTCTATCTGGTAGATGAGTTTGGCTCTACTTTAGTGTTGAGCGCCGGCGCAGGTGAGGTCGGGCGCAACATGACGGCTGAAGGCTGGAGCATTTCGGTAGATGACCCGGACTCGCTGGTGGCCCGTGCTGCCCAGACTCGCCGGGGACAAATGATTGCAGATGTACGGCGTGAAGCAAATTATTTACCTAATCCTTCGTTGCCGAATACACTTTCTGAACTGGCTGTTCCGCTGATCATCGCTGACCGGTTGTTGGGTATTTTCGATGTGCAATCGGATACAGCGAATCGCTTTACCGAGGAGGATTTGCGTACTTATCGGACACTATCTGCACAGATCACAGTGGCTTTGCAGAACGCCAAGTTGTACGCAGAGCAATTGTCTGCGGTTGAGCGCCTGCGTGAACTGGATAATATGAAAACCGCCTTTATGGCGAACATGAGCCATGAGTTACGCACTCCTCTCAACTCGATTTTGGGCTTTACCCAGGTGATTATCGAGGGCCTGGATGGACCGATCACGGATTTGATGGTTTCGGATCTCGAGCTGATTGAAAAGAACGGCAAACATCTGCTAAACTTGATTAATGAGATCCTCGATATGGCCAAGATCGAGGCCGGGCGTTTGAGTTTGAACCCCGAACCGCTCAATTTGTTTGAGTTGTTGGAGGACGTGGTGGTCACTACGGGACCCCTGGTGCGAGATAAGGGTCTATACCTGAACCTGGATGCCGATCCGATGGGCGATTGGGTGGTGATGGCGGACCATGTACGCATGCGCCAGATATTGATCAACATCGTGGGCAATGCGATTAAGTTCACGGACAAAGGCGGCATAACGGTTGAGATAGATAAATTGGTCTCGTCCAGTGTAACGGAAGACGATCGTGTGCAGGTGCGTATCCGCGATACGGGCATTGGCATTCCACGTGCGAAGTTGGAGGATGTTTTTGAAGCGTTTACCCAGGTCGATAGTTCGACCACACGCAAGGCTGGCGGCACCGGATTGGGTTTGCCAATCAGCCGCCGGTTGATAGAATTGCACGGTGGTCGTTTGTGGGCGGAAAGCGAAGGCCCAGGGAAGGGCTCGACTTTCTCCCTTGAATTACCGGTTGGCAAGAATCCTTCAACGATAGTAGAATAGCTGATAAAATGTTGTGGTGTCACCAAACTGGTGACACCACGAAAGAGCATACTTATTTTTTACGGAGGCCAAAATAGGAAAACCATTATTCCTCCAGTGCGTTGGCTGTGGGCACCAGCAAGCTTATCATGCCAATACGCCCACAGTCTGTGAGAACTGCCAGTCATCCTGGGTGGAAGCTCATTATGATTATAAGGCTTTCAAACAGGATTTGTTGCGCGGTTTACCCGGGCGGCAGTTCAATATTTGGCGTTATCATGATATCCTGCCGATCGAGAATCCGCTTAATCTCGACCTGGAGACGGTGGGCGGCACGCCCATGTACCTGTCGAGGCGGTTTGCCAATGACCTGGGGCATCATAACGTCTACGTCAAGGATGAGCGTTTTGGCCCAACCAGCTCATTCAAGGATCGCCAGGCGGCAGTTTCTGTGGCTGCTATGGTTGAGGCGGGCTTGCATGAGGCGGTTATTGCGTCTACGGGCAATGCGGCGGTGGCATACGCTGCGGCTTGCGCCAGAGCTGGCATTAAACTTTGGGTATTCATGACCAGCGTTGTGCCGCAAGAGAAATTGCGCGAAGTTGCTCTATATGGCGCTGAGGTGATCAAGGTCAGTGGCACCTATGACCAGACGAAAACAATCGCTGCTGAGTTTGCCAAACGGCGCGGCTTGTGGTTGGATCGCGGAGCGAATAGCCTGCCGGCGCGAGAGTCCATGAAGACGATTGCCTACGAGATCGTTGAACAGTTGGGTTGGCGAACGCCAGACTGGTATGTGCAGTCGGTAAGCGGCGGGCTAGGCCCATTGGGTGTGTTCCATGGGTTTCAAGAACTCTGTGAGATGGGCCTGATTGACCATGTCCCGTCGCTTGCTGTTATCCAGGCAGAGGGCTGCGCCCCCATGGTTGAGGCCTTTCAAGCCGGGCAAAGTGTTGCTAAACCTGTTATTCCTCATACACGTATTGCTATTTTGTCCACTGGTGATCCTGGCAAAACCTACACCTATCTTTGGGAGCTTACTCAAAAATATGGTGGTACAATGGAAAGCGTCTCGGATGGTGATGCTTTTGAAACAATGCGCACCCTGGCGAAAACAGAAGGATTGGCAGTTGAGCCGGCTACGGCGGTGGCCTTCGCTGGTCTGGCAAGATTAATCCGGCAGGGTACTTTTAAACCAGATGAACTGGTTGTGATTAATTGTACTGGCCATACCTTCCCGGTGGAAAAACATGTGTTGGGTGACCAGTGGAGCGTAGATATCAAGATTGATGGTGGTAAAGCACCTGTGGTGCATGAGGGTCTGTCAGCCGCCCTGGAACGGCTGGATGAGAAGACGACCACTGTTTTGATTATGGATGATAATCCCGACGATGCAATGCTCGTACGCCGTTTCCTGGAAGCGCGCAAGAATTACCGGGTTTTCCATGCATCAGATGGTTTGGATGGCATTGATAAAGCACGCCAACGCTTGCCTGATCTCATCATTATGGACTTGATGATGCCGAATCTGGATGGTTTTGGTGTTTTAGAGGAGCTGAAGTCAGATAGTCGTACGCGGGATATTCCGGTGATTGTGGTCAGCGCCAAAGATTTGACTGCTGCTGACCGCCAGCGGCTGAAAGGAAATATCGAGGCAATCTATCAAAAAGGCTCTTTGCCGCCGCGCAAGTTCGTCGATCAGGTGGTGGACGTTCTTGAACATAAAACTCAGCCGCATGGTGAGTCGGCCGAGGACAAGGAGGAGGGTGCGAATGCCCCATAAAATTTTGTATGTAGAGGACAATCCCGATAACATGACTCTGGTTAAGAGGGCTTTAGAGGCCCGAGGATATGAGTTTCTTTGGGCGCAAAATGGCCTCTCAGGAGTAGAGATGGCGGAGCAAATCCAGCCTGATGTTATTCTGCTCGACATCAACCTGCCGGATATCG
Source organism: uncultured Anaerolinea sp. (assembly GCA_964595435.1). Lineage (GTDB taxonomy): Bacteria > Chloroflexota > Anaerolineae > Anaerolineales > UBA4823 > RBG-16-57-11. The sequence continues at coordinate 121,446 of CAZQQJ010000014.1, forward strand.
ATGGATATGAGGTTGCTCGCCGGCTGCGCAATAGCGGAAAGAGTACACTGGTGTATGTGCCAATCATCGCAGTGACTGCAAATGCACTGCGCGGCGATGCCGAAAAGGCCCTCGCCGCCGGCTGTGATGTGTACATGGCCAAGCCGATCAATATTCGCGAACTTTGGGCGCGAGTCGAAGGCTTTCTCTCCGGCTCCAGCTAGGATGCGCAATGTCTTATATCATTGATCTGAAGTGTTCGGCTTGCGATCAATCTTACGATCCGGACGCCATACAGACGTTCTGTCCGGATTGCCAGGCGCCGCTTCTGGCGGTTTACGACTTGGCCGCTGCCCGTAGAGAAATGGATCGAGACTTTCTGCGGCGCCGCCCCAGAGGAATGTGGCGCTGGCATGAGTTATTGCCTGTACACTCGCCCAAGAATCGGATTACTTTAGGCGAGGGGGATACCCCCTTATTACATCTACCGCGAGTAGGGGAAAAGCTGGGTCTGCGGCAGCTTTATGTCAAAGACGAGAGTCTCAATCCGACCGGTTCTTTCAAGGCGCGCGGGCTGGCAGCCGCGGTGGCCAAAGCCAAGGAACTGGGAGTGAAAAAGGTGATTATCCCAACGGCAGGTAATGCGGGTGGAGCAATGGCCGCTTACGCCGCGCGTTCGGGTATCGAAGCCTGTATCTATATGCCCAAAGATACGCCGCTGGCGAATGTGGAGGAAAGCCGGATTGCTGGCGCGCAGGTAATCCTGATCGATGGGATCATCAGCGAGGCGGCTGGCATGGCCGGTGTACGGGCCCGTGACGAGGGCTGGTTTGACGTCTCTACATTTAAAGAGCCTTATCGCTGCGAAGGCAAAAAGATAATGGGCTATGAATTGGCGGAGGAATTTGGCTGGACGCTGCCCGATGTGATTGTTTATCCTACCGGCGGCGGAACCGGCCTGGTGGGAATGTGGAAGGCATTCAATGAGCTTGAGGCATTGGGCTGGCTGGAGAAAACAAAGAGGCCGCGTATGGTGGCTGTGCAGGCAGACGGCTGTGCCCCAGTGATCAAGGCCTTTCATGAAGGGGCAGAGTTTTGTGATTTCTGGGTTGGGGCGCATACGGTGGCTTCCGGGTTACGCGTGCCGAAGAGCTTTGCGGATCAGGTAATTTTGCGCAATATCCGTGAAAGCAATGGCACCGCTGTAGCAGTGAGCGATGATGAATTGCTCGGCGCGCAGAAGCAGCTTGCCGCGGTGGAAGGAATTTTCGCCGCGCCAGAGGGAGCAGCGACATTGGCGGCAGTATCAAAGCTGGTGGAGCAGGGGTGGGTGCATCCCGATGAAAAGATTGTCCTTTTCAACACGGGTACCGGGCTTAAATATCTGAAGTAACTCTGTTTTTTTGTTTCCATGCACAATAAAAAGCCGGGCGCCTCAGCCCGGCCTTTTATTGTGCATGGGGTATTCTTGCTATATCTTTGGCCCAAATTGGACGACCTCATCGGTGATGGGGACGCCGGTAAATTTCTTGAAATTATCGATGAAACGTGATGCCAGAGCGCGATAACGTTTCATATAGGCTTCCCGGTTGGTCCAGGAGGATGCTGGGTCGAGAACGCTTTCGGGGATTTCCGGGCAAGATTTGGGCACTTGAAAACCGAAGATCGGGTCAGTCGTATATTCGACGTGATCGAGTTTGCCATCCAGGGCAGCGTTGAGCAAGGTGCGGGTGTAGCGGATGCTGATACGCTTGCCCACGCCGTAAGGACCGCCTACCCAACCCGTGTTGATTAACCAACAGGTTACGCCGTAGCGTTCAATTTTACGCTTAAGTAAATTGGCGTAGAAGGCAGGGTGGTGGACCATGAACGGTCCGCCGAAGCACGTGCTGAAGGTTATTTCGGGTTCGGCGCTCAACCCGATTTCGGTGCCGGCGACTTTGGATGTGTAACCGGAAATGAAGTGGTATAGTGCCTGGTCAGGAGTCAGGCGAGCGATTGGGGGCATGACCCCAGACGCGTCGCAGGTCAAGAAGACGATATTCTTGGGGTGACCGGCGCGTTTTTCAGGAAGGGCATTGTCGATGAATTCCAGCGGGTAGGAAGCGCGGGTGTTTTCGGTGCGTTCGTCGCTATCGAGATCGATCAGGCGGGTTACTGGATCAAACACGACGTTTTCCAAAATCGTGCCGAAGCGCCGCGTGCAGGCAAATATCTGCGGTTCGGCGGTAGGGGATAGGGCGATCACTTTCGCATAGCAGCCGCCTTCGAAGTTGAACACCCCATTATCACTCCAGCCATGTTCGTCGTCGCCGATCAGACCGCGTTGTGGGTCGGCAGACAGCGTCGTCTTGCCAGTACCAGACAGACCAAAGAAGAGCGCCACATCACCGGCCTTGCCTACGTTGGCGGAGCAGTGCATGGTCATCACGCCTTCCAGCGGCAGCAAGTAATTCATGATGGTGAAGATCGATTTTTTGATTTCACCCGCGTAACCGGTATTGCCGATGATGCAAAGACGCTGATCAAAGTTGATGGCGATCACAGTGTTCGCCGGCGTGGCATCTACCTGGGGGAAGGCTTTAAAGGACGGCACGGCAATTACGGTGAAGTCGGGGACATGGCGGCGGTATTCGTCGTTGGTCTGCGGGGGGATAAACATATTGTATGCGAACATGCTATGCCAGGCCAACTCAGTGATAATGCGTACGGGCATACGATAATCTGGATCGGCGCCGGCAAAACAGTCTTGCACGAAAACATCCCGTCCCTGGAGGAAGCCTTGCACACGACTGAATAGCTCGTCGAACTTTTCGTTGCTATAAGGGCGGTTATATTGACCCCACCAGATGTGGCCTTCCGTGCTCGGCTCACGGACGACAAATTTGTCATTGGCGGCGCGGGCCGTGTGTTTGCCAGTGTTGACGACAAATGGGCCTTGTAGGGTGATTTTCCCTTCGCCGCGGAAAATGGCCTCTTCATAAAGCGCTTCGATTGGAAGATTCCAATAAACTTTGTTCAGATTGAACAGGCCGTTATTATCCAGGCCATAATCACTCTTACGAGCGCCTGCCTGACCCTCAGCAGGGGTTTTGATATCCAGTATATTGTTCATAGCCAATCCCTGATCATCTTGCGATCGCCGATATAAAGCTCATTAGGTGAGTTGGGATCCAGCGCCCATTTAATACGCTCTACTGCTGTGGTAATATCCTTGACGCTCCCGGCAAAGCTCAAACGGAGATGTCCTTCCATGCCAAACTCTTTTCCAGGCACGGTAACTACCATGGCTTTTCGCAGCAGGAACTGCGCCAATTCGACCGAATTGTTGGAATAGGCGCGAAAATCGGGCAAAATGTAAAAGGTCCCTTCTGGTTTGATCGTACGGATGCCATTGAATGTGTGCAACTCTTGCAGAATGATGTTGCGGTTGTTTTCAAAGGTTAAGCGCAGATTTTCGACCACACTTTGCATGCCGTTAAGGGCACCTTCAGCGGCAGCCTGTAAGACGGCAGAAGTGCATGACGTTACCTGGCTTTGTACGTTGCCCATGACTTCCACGAGCTTGCGATTGGCAACAGCCCAACCGATGCGGAAGCCGGTCATACCATATAGCTTGGCTACGCCATTAACCACGATGATCATCGAGTTTTCGACATCCAGGTTGGTAAACTGGTAGGCCGGAGAGGCCTTTTTGCCATCGAAGACCAGTTTGTGATAGATGTCGTCCATGATGAGAAAAATCTTTTTGCGTTCGCAGAACTCGACAATCTCACTGATCAGTTCGGGGGGAAAGACCGCGCCAGATGGGTTGTTCGGACTGTTGACAATGATGGCTTTGGTGTAAGAACCGGCCGCACGTTCGATTTCTTGCATGCGTGGAATGAATGTGCCATCTTCGGGGGCGACAACCACAGGTACACCATAGCACATTTTGATGATCTCAGGATAGCTCACCCAATACGGGGCGAGAACGATGACCTCGTCTTGCGGATTGAGGATGCTAAACAAGATATTGAACAACGATTGTTTTGCCCCGGCAGAGATGATGACATTTTCGGGCGCTACGGAGCGTTCGTAATTTTCTTCGGTGTAACGGATGATGGCCTTTTTCAGTGAAGGGAGTCCATCCGGTGGGGTATATTTGACATCGCCCCCAACGATTTTGGCTGCAGAGCTGAGTACTGCAGTGATTGGGGTCTTGTTCTTTGGTTCGCCGATGCCCATGTTTACCACGGGCTCGCCTCTTTCGCGCATTAAACGGGCTTCTTCGTTGAGCGCGAAGGTCGGCGAAGGCGCGATGGACCTTGCTAATCGACTGATGTTCATATAGGTGCGGTTCTCCTGATAAAGATAAAAAGATCGGACGGCCTGGGTGTGCTATTGGTGATCTTGAATATTGCAAATACCCGGCCCCTGTAGCACTGGTTAAAAATTTAGTGTATCCCGATTCTCGGTGATCGTCAATGTGACTTTTGACACGGAAATGGCAGATTATTGAGGCATGAGGCGTATGGTAAAGCACATTGGTTCACCGTGATTGCATCTGATATACTCTGTTTTATGTGCGCTGCAAACAAACCTTCATCCTCTCCTATACCTGAGCTGGTAAACAACTTAAAACAAGCGATATCCGGCGAAGTGCGTGTCGATTTTGCGTCTCGGTTGCTTTACAGCACAGATGCTTCGATTTATCAGATTGAACCGTTGGGTGTCATTTTCCCGCGCCATGTCGATGAGATCGTGGCGATTGTTGATTTGTGCAAACGTTATGGTGTGCCGGTATTGGCGCGGGGTGCTGGATCGAGCCTGGGGGGACAGGCCGTGGGACAGGCAATGATCATTGACTGTTCTCGCTATCTGGATCGGTTACTAGATGTTAACGTTGAAGAGCAAACTGCCCTGGCAGAGCCAGGCATTGTGCTTAACACATTCAATCGTCTTGTCGGCCGGCATGGATTGCAATTCGGTCCCGACCCGGCGTCGGCTGAAAGGGCTACCTTGGGCGGAAGCCTGGCGAATAATGCCGCTGGAGCCCATTCGATCTGGTACGGTATGGCGGCGGACCATTTATTGGCGGCAGATGTTGTTTTGTCCGATGGCCGGCCGGCATTGCTGGAAGACGTGACGTTGGAAAGAGCGCGACTTAAAGCGAACGATGCCGGATCAGGCGTGGAGGCTGCGCTCTATACTGCAGCATTGCATATTCGGAGCAATTATGCTGGCGCTATTCGATCTGGATGGCCGCGCACCTGGCGGCGCGCCTCTGGCTATAACTTGAATTATCTATTGCCCTGGGCGCCCTCCAGTCCGCCTTTTTGGGCGGAGTCACGCGCAGGCGAGCCGCTTTCCTATCCGCCCGTCGCTCCAGGGCGCATCAACCTGGCAACGCTCATGGCCGGGTCAGAGGGCACCCTGGCGATCCTGCGCAAGGTCAAAGTCGCTCTGGTTCCGGTTCCGCGTTATACAATCCTGGGTGTTATGGCCTTCCCAGGGATCGCCGAGGCGTGCGATGTTACATTGGACGTGTTGGCATATACTCCGTCGGCGGTGGAGGTCATCCCTCAGGTTTTGGTGCGTATGGCGCGTTCTGTGCCGGCATATTCTGCTCAGTTGTCCGTGTTGGATCGATTATGTCCCCCGGGTGGTGAACCACCGGCTTTGCTGGTGGTCGAATTCTCCGGCGATGATTTGGCTGCGCTACGGCAAAAAGCACAAGCGCTGGCGCAAATCAAGGAGCCATTGATTGCCGAAGATAGCACCGTTCAACGCCAGATATGGAATGTCCGCAAAGTGGGACTGGGGCTGCTCATGTCGCGCGCGGGGGATGTTCGGCCTTGTGCTTTCATAGAGGACCTGGCCGTTCCTGTTGAATACCTCAGCGAATTCGTGCGCGGAATGGAGCGAATTCTTGAGGCACACGGCGTGCAGGGAGAGATTTATGGGCATGCGTCAGCAGGGTGTTTGCATATCCGACCCTTGCTTAACTTAAAATCTGCCGATGGAGTGAAAAACATGCGCAGCATCGCCACGCAAGCAGTGGATCTGACCCTGAGCCTGGGAGGATCGATCAGCGGTGAACATGGTGATGGGTTGGCGCGCTCCGAGTGGTATGGCCGGATGTTTGGGGAGCAGATTTTAACTGCGTTTCGCGAACTGAAGCATGCGGCAGACCCCCACGAATTGTTGAACCCTGGTAAACGCGTTGCTCTTTCTCCGCATAACGCCGTTCCTGTAATGGATCAGAATTTGCGATATGGCGTGGAGTATCGCGCGCACACCTGGCAGGCGAACCTTAATTTTGCCAGCCAGGTTGATTTGGAGTCGGCTGTTGAGCAATGTAATGGGGCAGGAGTATGCCGGAAATCGGGCGGCGTGATGTGCCCTTCGTTTCAGGCCACGCAGGAAGAAGTTTACAGCACACGGGGACGGGCCAATTTGCTGCGAGCACTCATCTCTGGCCGATTTTCGGATAGCAGGAAAGGGGAGGCGACTGTGCTGGATGCCCTGGATTTATGCCTGGCCTGTAAAGGGTGTAAAGCTGAGTGCCCATCGGCAGTCGATATGGCCAAGCTGAAGTATGAATACCTGGATTATTACTACAAAACGCACAGGCGTAAAATTCGAGACTATCTTTTCGGATATATTGGCCCGCTGGCCCGGTTGGCGCATCCGTTCGCGGGGCTGGTAAACCCTATCCTGCATTCCCCGATATTCTCTGGGTTATTCGGGAGAGCGCTGGGGCTTTCGCCGAAGCGCCGTTTCCCGGCTTTTTCGCGACATTCTCTTGGTGCGATGCTGCGCATGGAAGAGCCAGGCGCGTCGCTTACTGGAATGAATCAGGTTATCTTTCTGTCAGATGCGTTCACGGAATATTTTTATCCAGAGGTTGGATTGGCCTGTTATCGAGTATTGGCTGCTGCTGGCATACGGCTGCATTATCTGCCCGTCATCGGCGCAGGGCGAACTTTGATATCGAAAGGTTTTTTGGGCGCAGCGCGCCGGCATGCGCTGCGTGTAGTCAATGAGATTGACAAGATCGATCCACAGGGCAATATGCCTATTGTAGGGGTGGAGCCATCGGAAATATTGACGCTATGTGATGAGTACCCGGATTTACTCCCGGGCGACTCGCGCGCGAAACCTATTTCCAGGCGAGCCTACTCTATTGAAGAGTTTCTGGTAAGACCCTATTTGGTCAACTTGTCAGAGTCCTCAATGCGTGTAGCCAATATAACACCTACACTAACAAACACCCAAGGAAAACAACAAGTAACAATCCACGGACATTGCTATCAGAAAGCACGCATGCCAATCTACGACGGATATCCTAGCGGGGTAGAGGCGGTTATCAGCACGTTAGAAATGGCCGGCTATTCAACAAAAGTGATCGATTCCGGTTGCTGCGGGATGGCCGGGGCGTTCGGCTACGAAGTTGAACATTATGACTTGTCCATGAAGGTAGGGGAGGCAAGTTTATTGCCCGCAATTCGGGCCGGCAGCGACGAAACGCTCGTTGCAGCCAGCGGAGTTTCTTGCCGGTCACAAATTCTCGATGGGGCCGGCAAGAAAGCTTTTCACCCGATTGAGCTGGTTGCCGCAAAGATCGCCCATTAAAACACTACGGCGCCATAACAGGCGCCGTAGCAAATTTTAGACCCCGTGATGTTTTAGAATAACAGGCTCGAGACGAGCGCCAGCAACACGCCTCCAGCGATCACGCTGCCCAATTGCCCGGCGGTATTGGTGCCCATGGCGTGCATCAACACAAAGTTCTCGAAATCTTCTTCCTGGGCCATCTTTGCCGCCAGCCGTCCAGCCATCGGGAAAGCACTGATGCCAGCAGCGCCAATCAGCGGGTTGATTTTTCCGCCGCTCAGGAAAGCCATCAACTTGCCGAAGAGCAAGCCAGCAACGGTATCCAGTGCAAAGGCGATCAACCCTAATATTAATATTTTGATCGTAACGACGTTCAGGAAACTGTTAGCACTCATCGTAGAACCGATCGTAATGCCAAGTCCCAGGGTGGCGATATTGGCAATTTCGTTCTGTGCAGCCTTGCTCAGCCGGTCTACGACGCCGCTCTCTCGTAGCAAATTGCCCAACATCAGCATACTGATCAGAGGAGTGGCTTCAGGGACCAGCAGGCCAACGACCAAAGTAACGATAATCGGGAATAAAACGCGAGCGCGCTGCGACACTGGACGTGGGGCATATTCCATGCGGATGAGGCGCTCTTTGCGTGTGGTCAACAGTTTCATCAGAGGGGGCTGGATAATCGGCACCAGGCTCATGTAGGAGTACGCGGCAACAGCGATGGGTGCGAGCAGGCCTGGGGCCAGCTTGGTGGCTACATAGATCGATGTCGGGCCATCGATTGCCCCAATGATTCCAATCGAGGCGGCTTCATTGAGTGGAAACCCCAGGAGCGTGGCAAGGATCAATGTTCCATAGATGCCGAACTGCCCCGCTGCTCCTAATAATGCCATCCTTGGTTGGGAAAGGAGAGGGCTGAAATCGATCATCGCGCCAACGCCGATGAAGATCAGCAAGGGAAAAAGCTCTGTGTTGATGCCGGCGCGATACAACACGGCGAACAGCCCACTGCCATCGGCCATCCCCGTCAATGGGATGTTTGCCAGGATACATCCGAAGCCTATGGGCAACAGCAGTACAGGCTCGTATTCCTTGATCACCGCCAGAGCAATCAGAATGGCGCCGCCTACAATCATGACCGCATTACCCAGGGTAAAAGCAGCCAGACCTTTGGTCAACTCAGGGATTAAGGTTGAAAGCTCCATAATCAGCTCACTCGGTGAAGGTGACCAGAATTTCGTTGTGAACTACTGTTTGTCCTGGCGCAACATGAATTTCGGCTACCAGGCCATTGCGCGATGAACGGATCGTATTTTTCATCTTCATGGCCTCGATGATCAACAATTCCTGTCCATGCGTTACCTGATCGCCTGACTTGACCAGGATATTTACAATTACCCCCGGGATAGGGGCGCGCACGGTATTTGGACTACTGCTGCCGGCACCAGCAACAGGTTTTGGTATAGACTGTGCAGACGGAATAGTTTCGCTCAGTTGCGGGTGATGTGATGTGGGAGGAGTGGCTTTGGCGGGGGCACTATCCCCATTCTCTGGCCAGATCTCAAATTTCTCACCGTCGACGATTGCAATAATTGGGCGGACGTGCAAATCTTCAATTTCAACCTGGAAAGTCTGTTCTTCGATTTTAACCGTATATTTCATCGCTTTGTGCCTCGTTTGGTTACCATTCGGGTGCGCATAACAGCCTGCCAGGCGCTAACCAGAGCGGTTGGTGGTAGAGGAAATTCGTGTGGCTCGGAGTGATCGTGATATTGCGCGAGGGCAATAGCTACGGCTATCGCGGCCGCTTTACGTTTACGTTCCATTTCAGATTGGGTTGGTAAGCTGGCCTCTGGCAGTTCCTCTGTTTTCTCAGTAGCCAAACGCACAAGAAGGGCCATGAGAACCCAAAGCAATATGATCGCTGCAAAAACCAGCCCCATGCCTATCAATGTAATTTGTAATGCCAGGATAAGATTACTGCTCATAGATACCTTAATATTTACAGCGGGATATTTCCGTGTTTCCGTGGAGGTGCGTAGACCTGTTTGTCCCGCAACGCGGCCAGCGAGGCGATGATCTTTGGCCGAGTTTCCTTTGGTTCGATAATATCGTCGATATAGCCAGCGCCGGCTGCAAAATAAGGGTTGTTGAATCTCTGCCGGTAATCGTCCACCAGGCGTTTGCGTTCGGTTTCCGGTTCTGGCGAGGCATCGATTTGCCTCTTGAATAAAATGTTGACAGCACCTTCGGCCCCCATTACAGCAATTTCAGCGCTGGGCCAGGCATAGGTAACATCTGTTCCTAGAAATTTGCTGCTCATTACCACATAAGCACCACCGTAAGCTTTACGTGTAATGATGGTAACTTTGGGCACAGTGGCTTCGGAGTAGGCATAAAGCAATTTTGCGCCATGGCGAATAATGCCGCCACGTTCCTGGTGAGTACCGGGTAAGAAGCCGGGCGAATCGACAAATGTTACCAAGGGAATATTGAAGCAATCGCACATCCGTACAAAACGAGCCATTTTATCGGAGGCGTCGATATCAATGACACCAGCCATTACACTGGGTTCCTGGGCCACAATCCCCACGCTATGTCCTCCGATCCGCGCCAGCCCGGTGATGGCATTGCATGCATAACCAGATTGGATTTCAACAAATGAACCTCTATCCACTACAGCCTCGATTACTTCATGCATGCTATAAGGTTCTTGTGCATCCATAGGGACAATGCAGTTGAGATTTTCATCCATGCGCAATGGATCGTCAGATGAAGGTTGGTAAGGAGGGTTTTCAACACTGTTGGATGGAAGATACCCTAATACCTGCCGCGTCAATGCCAATGCTTTTTGCTCAGATTCGGTTATCAGATGGGCGGTCCCGGTGACAGACATATGGACTTCAGACCCGCCAAGTGTTTCAGCGTCAACGATTTCGCCAGTCATGCCTTTGATTACATCCGGCCCGGTCAGGAACATAAATGAAGTTTTTTCAACCATAATGATCAAATCCGTCAGGGCAGGAGAGTAGGAAGCCCCGCCGGCACAAGGGCCAAGCATGACGCTGATTTGGGGAATAACGCCTGAATAGAGAGCATTGCGCCGGAAAATTTCGGCATAGCCCCCCAGGCTTTTCACCCCTTCCTGGATACGCGCTCCACCCGAGTCGATCAGGCCAATGATCGGTGTGCCGTTGCGCATGGCCAGATCCATAACACGGCAGATCTTGTGGCTCTGCATTTCACTCAGGGTACCGCCATAAACTGTAAAATCCTGCGCATAGAGATATACCGTTCGGCCATCGATTTGACCATAACCAGTGACCACGCCGTCCCCCAGATAACGCTCGGTGGCAATGCCCATTTCATCCGGTTGGTGGGTGATAAATGGCTCGATTTCATTGAAGGTACCAGGATCCAGCAACAGTTCCAACCGCTCCCGTGCGGTCAATTTGCCTTTGGCGTGTTGGGTATCGACCCGTTTCTCGCCGCCTCCCTGGCGGGCTTTTTCCCGGTAGGCACGCAACTGCAAAATGCGCGGATCCTCTTCTCGCTGATTGTTGTTTTTCAAGACCATCTGATCCTCTTATCTGGTTGTATTTCTCAAGCAAAATAGCCTGTTGTGTCAAAATTCACAAATGCTATCATATCGATTAATCGGATTTATTGAAAGTGACAAATTTCCTGGAAAGTACTGTCATTAGACCTGAGGCACATGGTGGTCGAATAAGTGCAACAATTTCAAGAAGCATCCTCAAAAATATTCCAATAACCCCGATCCAGTTCTTCGTCAGACAGGTGAGCATAGCGTTGCGTGACAGCAATGTTGCGATGCCGCGCCAGTTCCTGGGCCAGTTTCAGATTGCCGCCTGAGCCGCGCAATACCGTAGTGACAAAGTAATGCCGGAAAGAGTGGGGGGTAATCGCGCCAGCGGCTTTTTCTCCAAGGGCTTCTCGTACGCGTTGAGCAACAATGTTACGGCCAGTAGCGGTGGTGATCGGTTTGGTCTTTTTCCCCGCGCCGCGGTCGTGGCGGGCAAAAAGCGGCAAAGAAGCCAGTGGAGAATGGGAATTACCATCCATACTGCTTCGTGACTGGAGATAATCTCGTAACGCCTTCATGCTACGCGATGAAAATCGTACAACTGCCTGTTGGTCGCCTTTACCGATGATCACCGCGCGTCCTTCATTCCAATCGATATCACCGCGGCGCAAATTACACGCTTCGTGAACCCGTAATCCGGTGTCTGCTAGCGTAAGCAAGAACGCAGCATCCCGTGAGTTTCGCAAATGGTCGATTTCGTTTTCGACCGGAAGACTAGCAATATTTTTTGCATATTCTATCACAATCTCAATTGCATCCCTGGGAAACTGCGGCAGGCGCTGTCCCGGATGGCGGGATCGCTGGCGAAGCAATAAGCGGACACGCGGCAGGTTGGGTTCTGCCAGGCGTTCCGCTGCCAGGTATTCATAAAAACCAGCCGCAGCGGTTAAATATAATTGTTCCGTTGCTGGCGCGTAATGCTTCAGAGCCGTTGCAAACCAGGCAACGGCATCCTCTGGCAGGCCCACTACTGGAGTTTCCGCGGTAGGGAGGCCCTTGTCGTGCAGCGTTGCACGAAAGCTCTGCATGGCGTTGTGATAGCTGCGTGCCGTGTTTTCGCTGCGCGACAGGGTGATGCTATCCAAAAAACTTGCAATTGCTTGATCAATGGTGGCTTTCATAAACACCTGGAGCGGTCTTCGACAGGACTATGATATGCTTTTGATAATATTACTTATCAAAAGTATATATATTTTACCAGCCCCCTGCTGGATCGTCAAGTGAAATCATGTGCCAACTTATGTTATACCCTTCAGGCGACCAGGATTTGATAATACAACGCCGCTGTCAGCATACACTTGTTGCTTATTCAAGATAAGCTTCTGATGTTATGGGATGACTGGCCGTCCCCCCACCCCATCTGGCACAGGCAAGGCTCTTTTTATCTGGCCGGAACGACTAACTTAATTGTTGGGTAATTGGTTCGACAATTGGCGACAGACCGTTTAGAATTGTGAGCAACGAAATTATCCCGGAGGATATTTTTGCGGATGAGAACAACCACCAGACGATTGCTGGCCATTGTGATCGGATTGGCGACTATAATTGTCGTCATTATCCTGCTTGTGCAACCATCGACGATCGATTTGATGGGGGCTGCGCTGGGGTTTCAGCCGGCTTCTTGCAATGATATTCACGAGATTCCGCTCGACGAATGCATCGCGTTACAGGATTTATATGCCGGCACAAATGGCGAGCAGTGGATCGATCATTCTGACTGGTTTCAAACATTCTTTCCTTGCTCATGGTATGGCATAAGCTGCGAGGATGGTCATGTGACATCGTTGTTACTGGGAGCCAATGAGCTTACCGGCGCCCTGCCCCAATCGCTCGGCCAGTTGAGTTATCTCAACAAATTCGAATTACAGGCCAATCATCTAAATGGAACGATTCCGGCCAGCCTGTCACAATTAAAAAGTTTGCAAATACTGAATCTTTCCAATAATCAGCTAAATGGAACGATCCCTGCAGAACTGGGTACCTTGAAAGAATTGACCAGTTTATCGCTCGATAACAATCAATTAAATGGCAATATTCCGGGCGAGCTGGCCGAATTGGGTAACTTGCGTGAACTGGCTTTGCACCAGAATCAGTTGACTGGTCATATACCACCTGATTTGGGGATGCTTCCAAACCTGGAATGGCTTCATCTGAGCAACAATATGTTGGAAGGGAATATCCCTGTAGAGCTTGGGATGCTCTCGCACCTCAAGCAGTTGCACTTGCAATCCAACCAGTTGGATGGGAATATCCCCCCTGCTTTTGGACAGCTTTCTGAACTGGAGGAATTGTTTCTGAATGACAATCGATTGAGCGGGCCAATCCCACCCGAGCTGGGCAATTTGGCCAATTTACGCCTGCTCTATCTGGGAAACAATCAATTTATTGGGAATATACCACAATCATTGGGGGGATTGGCGGACTTACAAGAGTTGCAGCTTCAAAACAATCATCTGAGTGGACCTATCCTAGATACATTCAGTAACATGGGGAAGTTAAGAGCACTGATCCTGCATAGCAACCAATTACAAGGGACCATACCTCCGTTCCTGGGAACGATCGATTCACTCCAATACATTATCTTGAACGGCAACATACTTAGCGGCACCATCCCGGCAAATATTGGTCATCTGGAACAGCTCAACGTGCTCGAGTTAAGTGAAAACGCCTTTGAAGGCGAAGTCCCTGTTGAATTCACAACCTTATTCAAGGATAACCCTAACTCGTGGCATTATATAAATCTCGATCACAATCGACTCGTGGCGAACGACCCGGAGTTGAATTTATTTCTACAAACCCATGATGCGAACTGGAAGGAAACACAGACTGTCTATCCCGATAATCTTTCTGCCAGCAAACTGCCGGTCGATGATGAGGTAAATCTAAGCTGGGCGCCGATTGCTTACGTAGAAGATGCCGGGTATTATGAAATCAGCGCATCATTATCACCGGATGGCCCCTTTACGGTTGTGGGGACAACTTCAGACAAATCAACAAATTCTTTGCAGTTTACCGGCCTGAGTACAGATCAAATCAACTATCTGCGCATCCGCACATTCACCCCCGCGCATGGCTCTCAGCAAAACGATTTATGGAGCGACTACACTCCACTCTACACCTTCTACCCAGCAAATATTTCTAGAATATTTCTCCCATTGATCCTTCGCTAGAAGCTGGCGGCCAGGGATCAGTTTTTCCCCAAAAGCTGTTGGGGATTGACGAATTAGACCGTTTGTTCTACAATTGGTCTGGGAGAAGTCTTATGGATGCCCTGAGTCAACTGATCGATCTTACCTCGCACATGGATCTGGAGCCGGCGGAAGATACAATTGACGGGTCACATCTGAGAGCAAAGACAGCTCACCTCGCCCCATCCAATTGCCCTGATCCGCATATTGTCAGCCATGCGCTTTTGCCGAATGGTAAGCCCATTACGATGTTGAAAACGCTGCTGACCTCTGCCTGCGAGCGGAATTGTTATTATTGCCCGTTTCGCGCCGGCCGTGATTTTCGCCGGGCTACCTTACAGCCGGACGAGATGGCAGATTCGTTCTTATCTCTCCATCGGGCGGGTATCGTCGAGGGCATTTTTCTCAGCTCGGGGATTGCCGGTGGCGGCATTCGCACTCAGGATCGGCTCTTGGACACAGCCGAAATACTGCGCCTGAAACGTGGTTTTCCCGGTTATATCCATCTCAAGCTGATGCCAGGTGCTGAATTTGCCCAGGTGGAACGCGCCATGCAGCTTGCAGATCGTGTGTCGATCAACCTGGAGGCGCCGACGTCCAAGTGGTTGGAGCTGCTCGCCCCACGGAAATCATTCATGGATGAACTGCTACAGCCTCTGCGTTGGGTTGAGCAAATCCGGCGTACACGACCTCAGCAAAATGGATGGAAAGGTTATTGGCCATCGATGACAACACAATTCGTTGTGGGTGCCGTTGGCGAAAGCGATGTCGAATTATTATCGACGACCATGTATCTATACCGACAACTCAAGCTGGCGAGGGCTTATTTTTCCGCTTTCAATCCAATCCTTAATACGCCACTAGAAAATTTGCCCCCTACCCCACCCATACGCGAACACCGGCTCTATCAGGGTTCTTTCCTTATACGCGATTATGGATTCGACCTGGAAGAATTGCCGTTCAATTCGGACGGGAATCTGCCGTACGAAAATGATCCCAAACTGGTATGGGCACGAGGGCATTTATTGGAAGCACCAATCGAAATCAATCGCGCCGGGCGGCAAGAATTGCTGCGTATACCAGGGGTTGGGCCAAAAGGAGCCGATGCTATTTTGAGAGCTCGTCGTAATGGGAAATTGCGCCACCTTGAAGACCTGAGTAAGATTGGAGTCAACCCATCTCGTGTTCAGCCATTTATCTTGTTGGATGGAAAACGTCCCATCTACCAATTATCTTTCGGCATTTAAACGCTGGTGAGCTCCAACCCAGGGCGTACCCAGGCCATGTCGCTTGGGCACATCGACCTTTTTGAGTTTTTCGGCAACCTGTGCTGAGGCGATCGCTACAGTTTGCCAATCTTCAGCGAGGATGGCTGTGCGCAATGTTTGGGCTGATCTGGTAGCCCAGGCCCATTCCATGCGAAAGCGATCTGCTTTAAGCCAATAGCCTCGTTTTTCCCAGGCTTCTACGGAGATATCGATCGTATTCGATATGGCCTGAAGTGCCAGTACAATATAAGCAGCCAGATCACGGGTTTCTTGATTGACATCCGTGCTGCGCATTAATTCCCGTAAAGCTAAAACAACGCTGCGTGCCAACTGAGTTCGTTCTTTGCCTGCACTTTCCGGGTTGATCACACGTCCCAAATTTGCCTCCACACACATTTTTGTAAATCGTAGGGTAAAGCCCTGTTCGATTTACACTTTACACTGAAGTTGAATTACAATTGCAGGTACGAATTATATCTGATTTATTGACGTGCAAGCATCTCTGGCTTATAATCTCACCCGCTTTAGCCGGAGTTTTTGGGGAAGTGCTGGAACTGGCAGACAGGCGTGACTTAGGATCACGTGCCGAAAGGCGTGAGGGTTCAAGTCCCTCCTTCCCCACTCCTGAAGTTTTATTTGCCGATAATTCATATACATATCTTATAATAGTTTCGCGGGCACATGATATAATCCGACGACTGTTCAGGTCGCCGTTCATTTTTTTGTAAAAGGATACCTACTTTGAAAATCGAAACCCAGTTTCTCGAAAATCACGAAGCCCGGCTGATTGTAGAGGTCGAAGCCGAGCGGTTAGAAGGTATGAAACGGCGCGCTGCCAGCAAAATTGCTGGTCGTGTTAAGATCGCTGGTTTCCGGCCGGGAAAAGCCCCTTATGCCGTAGTTGTACGTCAGGTGGGGGAAGCAGCCATTATGGAGGAGGCACTCGAACTTCTGGTCGATGCAGTCTATCCAGAGATCATTGACGAAGCCAAGATTAAACCTTACGGACCTGGACGGCTGGATAAAGTTGCCAGCACGGAACCGCTGACATTAGAGTTTGTTGTGCCGCTGGAAGCAGAAGTGCTCCTGGGCGATTATCGAGCTATCCGAAAGCCCTATGAGGCACCGGTGGTCAGCGACAAAGATATAGACGATGTCATCGAAAATTTGCGCGAAAACCAGGCCGTCATCGAGCCTGTCGAGCGCCCAGCCCAAGATGGGGATCTGGTAACGGTGCGTCTAAGCGCTACACGTAAGTCAGTTGAAGAAGGCCAACCAGTGATTTTGATTCGCGAACAATCCGTTCCCGTGGTGGTTAAAACTGCCAGCGATGAAGATGGGGAATGGCCTTTTGCCGGATTTTCCCAGCACTTGATCGGCATGGCGGCCAGCGACGAAAAAGTTATCGACCACCTGTATGATGAGAGTGAAAAAAGCGATCTGTTGCGCGGGGTTGATGCGGAATTTCACGTGCAGGTTGAGAACGTAAAGTCACGCAATCTGCCAGAAGTAGACGAAGAATTCGTCCATTCTCTGGGCGATTTTGACACGGTGGATGCCCTGCGCGATGGTGTCCGGAAATCTTTAAATGCCCAGGCCAGCAGCAGCTACAATCAGGAGTACGATCAGCAGATCATGGACGAAGCGCTGCAGCAGACGATATTCAAGTTCCCGCCCCAAATGCTGGCAAGAGAACAGGACGAGGTCATCGATGATTTGACACACCGCCTGGAACAACAGGGATATGATATTGGCGTCTATCTTAAATCCCGCAATATGGAGATGGATGATTTACGCAAAGAGCTTGAACCAGTTGCCGAGAAACGCTTGAAGCAATCCCTTTTCTTGTTCGAATTGGGTAAGGCGGAAAATGTGCGCGTCAACCCGGACGAACTTGAGCAGGAGTCGAAGAGCACCCTGGCTTATCTTACGAGGACGTTACCCGAGAAAGAAGCGCGTAAGTTTTCGAACCAGGAGACCTACACGAATTTGATTGGTAATATATTTATCGACATGCTCTCGCGCCGTTCAATGGAACGTTTTCGTGACATTTGCCGCGGACTTGTTGAAATTGAGCAAGAGAGCTCAGTCGAAGAGATATTGGATCAGGTTGAAGTTGAGCAAGAGACCTCAGTCAACGAGATAGAAGAAACGGTTTCTGAAAACGAGGTTGCCGGAGACGTTGCCGGTTCAGAAACACTGTAAGCTATTGTGCTATACAAGGAGGAACACGAATATGTATCCAAATCCTCAATCGCTGATCCCGATGGTGATTGAAGAGACTGGTCGAGGCGAGCGCGCGTTCGATATTTATTCGTTGCTGCTGCGCAATCGCATCGTTTTTTTAGGCACACCGATTAATGACCAGGTAGCCAACGTGATTGTTGCTCAATTGCTATTTTTGAGCAGCGAGGATCCCGAGGCGCCCATCCAGATGTATATCAATTCGCCCGGCGGTCAGGTATATGCTGGTTTGGCGATCTACGACACAATGCAGATGATCCCCAATCCAATCAGCACCCTTGCGGTAGGTATGACCGCTTCTTTTGGGACAGTTTTACTTACTGCTGGAACCAAGGGGCAGCGCTATGCATTGCCGAATGCCACTATCCACATGCACCAACCGTTAGGTGGTGCCCAGGGCCAGGCGTCCGACATTGAAATCCAGGCAAAAGAGATTTTACGTTTGAAGGATCGTTTGAATGATATCCTGGCATTTCATACAGGTCACCCTATCCAGGATATCGAGCGTGATACCAACCGTGATTATTATGTGGATGCCAAAGGTGCTGTGGATTACGGATTGGTCGATCAGGTGATGGAAATCCCTGCATCCAAATTGACGAAGTAGTTTGACGAATTTGAAAGTAACACGATCGTGCGGCCAATCAGCCGCACGATTTGCTTTCGCAAGGAGCAGGAATCAGGATATGATAACCGAGACCTTTAAGTCTGTCCGGGCATTGATCCTGGATATGGATGGGGTTTTGTGGCGAGACCAGCAACCTATCGGGGATTTACCTGGTATATTTGGTGAAATGGAGCGAAAAGGTTTTCGTGTCATTTTGGCAACGAATAACGCCACGCTCTCTATAATGCAATACCAGGAAAAACTCAGACGCTTCGAGGTTCAATTGAATCCCGAGCAGATCATCAATTCGCCACAGGCTGTAGTTTACTATCTGAAACGGAGATTTCCCGACGGCGGGCCTGTCTTTATCGTCGGTGAGACAGGACTGATTGATACGTTGTCTCAAAATGGTTTCTATGCGGCCGAACAAAATGTACTGGCTGTTGTTGCAGGCCTGGACCGTAAGCTGACCTATGATGCCTTAAGGCAGGCAGCGCTGTTGATTCGGGAGGGTGCGGTCTTCATCGGTACAAACCCCGATCGCACTTATCCCGTACCGGAGGGACTGGCCCCTGGTGCTGGAGCTATATTAGCCGCGATACAGGCATCAACAGATATCGAGCCAATCATTGTAGGCAAGCCGGAGCCGGTTATGTATCAGGTTGCTTTAGAGCGCCTGCACATGGCGCCAGATGAAGTACTCGTAGTAGGCGACCGTTTAGAGACCGATATTCGCGGCGCTCAAACTTTGGGGTGCCGTACTGCACTGGTGCTTTCGGGAGTAACCACACGGGAAGCAGCCGCTGCATGGCGACCAGCCCCAGACCTGATTGCAGACGATCTAACTGAAGTGATCCAATGTCTATAGAAGTAAATGTACCGGCTGAATCTACTCTTGATGGCGGGAAAAAACCATTCATATACGACCTTGACCTGGCCGCGCTTGAAAATGTGCTGGCTGCCTGGGGCGAGCCGTCTTACCGGGCCAGGCAGATCTGGGAAGGGCTATATCGTAACTTATGGCAACTTCCTGACCAGTTTACCAATTTACCACGTGCTTTGCGCCAACGCCTGGGAGAAGGCTTTGCTTTTAGCAATCTACAACCAGGAGCGGTCCTGGAATCGAAGGATGGCGCGACGCGGAAAACACTCTTCCATCTGCCGGATCGTTCGGCTATCGAAGCGGTTTTAATGCGCTATAACCAGCGCCGCACATTGTGCATATCTTCGCAAGCAGGTTGTGCTATGGGATGCGTATTTTGCGCCACGGGGCAAATGGGGTTTTTACGCAACCTGACCAGCGGTGAAATTGTCGAGCAAGTGCTATATTATGCACGCCAATTAGCCACAAGTGGTGAAAACGTTACCAATGTCGTCGTGATGGGCATGGGCGAACCATTCCATAATTACGACCACACAATGGCAGCCATCGACTGTCTCAACCACCCGGAAGGGCTGAATCTCGGGGCGCGCCGTTTTACAATTTCTACGGTGGGCTTAGTGCCGGCCATTCGCCGTTTTGCAGCAGAGCAACGGCAGGTGAACCTGGCGATTTCCTTGCACGCGGCCGATGATGCATTACGCTCATCCCTGCTGCCCGTCAACCGCAAGTACCCGCTCGAGGATTTATTGGCGGCCTGTAAAGAGTATGTCGAAGGCACTCACCGCAGGATTACTTTTGAATGGGCCTTAATACAAGGTGTCAACGATAGCGATGAGCAAGCGCGACAACTTGCTGAAAAATTGCAAATCTTTCGCACGAAAGATGCAACTCTTTGCCATGTAAACGTAATCCCATTGAATCCGACTAAACGCTACAGGGAACAGGCGGCAACCCACCAACGAGCTGAGGCGTTTCAGCGTCTCCTTGAGAAAGATGGCATACCCTGTACAGTCCGTATTCGTCGAGGGATTGATATTCAAGCGGGGTGTGGGCAACTGGCAACCGAAAGAAAATGATGTAATTGGGGTTGCAGCATGGTCGACTATGTCAATCGTTTCCTGGTGTTCGGATTAAGGATCTTTTTTCGCTTACTTTATCACCCCTTTGCGCAAGCGTATGACTGGGTCGCTGCAACTGTTTCCCTGGGTAAATGGATTGGTTGGGTAAGAACGGCTTTGCCTTACTTGAATGAGCAACCGATTCTGGAGCTAGGCTTTGGGCCAGGCCATCTGCAGAAAGCCGCCTGCGCACAGGGGATAAACATTTTTGGGCTGGATGAAAGCCAACAAATGGCACGCCTGGCCATAAAGAAACTATCGAAAGATGGTTACTCGCCCAGGTTGGTACGCGGGGTGGCCCAGGCATTGCCTTTTCCCGCGGACACGTTCGGCCAAATGGTCGCCACCTTTCCGTCCGAATATATTGTTCAGAAAGACACACTATCAGAGGTATATCGGGTCCTTTTGCCAGGGGGAAAGCTGGTAATTTTGCCCGTGGCAAAGATCACTGGTCCGGGTGTTCTGGATCGACTGACCGCCTGGTTGTTTCGGATAACTCACCAGGCGCCTGCCAACGATCGGATGGATTGGAAATCTACTTTTATACGTCCACTGGAACGGGCCGGCTTTACAGTACAAGTCGAGGAAATAAGCCAACCAACCAGTAGCTTAGTTTTCTTTCTGGCTACCAAGCCCAGCCAGCCAGGGCAAGGTCTTCTCCCTGAATTTGCCCAAGTGTTGTAAAATGGGCATATGGAAGTTCAAATCGCAGTTGCAAAAATCCGAAAATATGCCACTTCAAATAGCGGTGATACCGTTGAAGTTGTCGAGCGCCCTCAGGGTGGCCTTTCCGTGGTGGTAGCTGATGGGCAAAGCTCAGGACGAGGGGCGAAAGCTGTCTCGAATTTGGTGGTGCGCAAAGTCATTGCGCTGCTTGCAGAGGGTGTGCGCGATGGGGCCGCAGCCAGGGCTGCTTCCGACAATCTATTTACGGAGCGCTCAGGGAAGGTTTCTTCAACGTTGAACATCATTTCAGTAGACCAACAGACTCAGACGATGGTGATCACGCGCAATAACCCTGCCCCTGCACTGATCGCTTTTAATGACCAGGTAAAAGTTTTGGATGATGCCAGTTTACCCGTGGGTCTTTATCGCAATACACGGCCGGTAATTACAGAATATCCTTTAGAGGCGGGATTGACCGCGGTTGTTTTTACCGATGGTTTGGTTCACGCTGGCGAACGATGCGGCGAGAAGCTGGATCTATCTATATCTTTCCAGGCTTTATTGGAAGATGAGCTATCCTCCCCGCAGGTTATTGCCGACTCGCTGCTGGAACAAGCGCTTAAGCTGGATGAAAATCGCCCAGTAGATGATATCAGCATCGTTGTCGTTGGTGTGCTACCGGCTGCGGGGGACGAGGTGCGGCGAATGTTTGTGCGTTTACCCCTCCGTTCTTGAGTTTTTCAGGACCCTATTTGTTCGCCCCCAAGCGGAAGGCTATTTAAGATCATCAGAGTTATATGAAAATTGGTATCGTGGGTCCATGTGCCGCCGGGAAAACAACTCTGGTTAACGGGTTGAGACAACATGGCTACGAAGCTCGCCACGTCGCTCAAGAACATTCCTACGTGGCTGATATGTGGAAGCGAATTTCCAATCCGGATATCTTGATTTACCTGGATGTGTCTTATCCGCTGACGCTTCGGCGCCGGAAAATGGAGTGGACTGAGAGGGAATACGACGAACAAATCCACCGGCTGCGTCATGCGCGCGAGCATACAGACTTGTACCTCCTTACGGACCAACTTTCACCTGATGAAGTGTTAGAGCAAGTTTTAAGATTTGTTGGACAATATAAAGAAACAGGGGTATAATCCCCGCTTGGTTTGCCAGCCTGAGGCTGGTATTTGTTTGAATAAATGCCGGAGGTCGCAACTGGAATGTCTCAACGTACTATCAATCTCCTTATCCTTGTCGTCACAGTGGTGGCTATCGCTGTGTATGTCGTATGGCCGAATTCACCCGGTATCCATGTCGGTGGGTTCAATAAAGATTTTGTAACCCGCCTTGGATTGGATCTGGTGGGAGGGGTCCAGGCGCTGCTTGAAGCAGATATGCCTGCTGGAGCCGTGATCGAACAAGGAGCCATGAGCGCTGCGGTAGGGGTGGTTGAAAACCGCGTTAACGGCCTGGGGCTTAGCGAAGCTGTTGTCCAGCAAGCGGGCGATAATCGCATCGTCGTAGAACTGCCTGGAGAAAAGGATCCGGAAAAAGCCCTGGCTACTGTCCAACAAACGGGTTTGCTCGAATTTGTCGATATGTCCAGCTACCCTCAAGAAGAGGTTTATGGGTTAGAAGGCAAGATTATCAAGACCGATTTCGGTTTGAATCCTGGACAGACGATTACAGCGACTTCTGAGGTTACGCCCACTTTCAAGACTGTCATGACAGGCGCAGGTTTGCAAACGGTACAGGTACAAACAAATCCGCAAACAGGCAAATATGAAATCGCTTTTAAACTAAGCGACGATGGCGCGGAGACGTTCAGAGAATTTACCACTAATCACGTGAACGACGTTCTGGCTATTGTGGTAGACAAGAAAGTTTTGTCCACACCGGTCATTAACCAACCCATCCCTGACGGGCAGGGTGTCATCACGGGTAATTTTACCTATGAATCGGCGAACAATTTGGCAGTCCAGTTGCGTTATGGTTCGCTGCCTATTCCGTTGAAAGTCGTTGAAGTGCGCACGGTTGGCCCGACCCTTGGCGAGGATTCGCTACGGAGAAGCTCGCTTGCCGGTTTGATCGGCTTTTCGATTGTGATTTTATTCATGCTGCTTTACTATCGTATGGCTGGGCTGACTGCCGATCTTTCGATCTTGATTTACGCCCTGGTAGCATTTGCCATATTCCGCTTCATTCCGGTTACGCTGACTCTGCCAGGTATTGCCGGCCTGATGTTGAGCACGGGTAGTGCATTGGATGCCAATATTCTGATCTTCGAACGTATGAAGGAAGAGTTGCGCTCAGGAAAAACGCTCCGCCAGGCCGTTGACCTGGGTTGGCGGCGAGCCTGGCCATCCATTCGCGATTCAAACATCGCCACCCTGATCACCAGTGCGATTTTGTTCTGGTTTGGGAGTACTTACGGTGCTACGATCGTGAAGGGCTTTTCAATCACGTTATTTATCGGTGTTATCATCAGTGTTTTTACAGCCCTGCTTGTTACCCGGGTGTTCATTGAGATCGTCGTAGCAAATCTTAAGTCAAAAGATTACGCGAAGTGGTTTGGAATTTAGGAAGGACGCAGTCTATGATTAACATCATCGGTAAGCGCTACTACTATTTTTTGTTTTCGGCAATCATCATCATCCCAGGACTCATTCTGTTAGCAGTAATGGGGTCACGGGGAACTTTGCCGTTGTCGATTGATTTCACAGGCGGCAGTCTGTTAGAAGTTAAATTCGTATCCGCATCGCCACAACCTGCCGAAATCATCGGTTTGTATGATCGGCTGGGCGTTAAGGATACGAAAGTTCAAACAACAAGCGAAGGTTCTTACGTAATCCGTTCCAGCGAGCTGGCAGAGGAAGTCCGGGCCCAGATTGTTAACGAATTGAAGAATACCTTCAATTCCGAAGTAACCGTATTGCGCTTCGAGAACGTTGGTCCTACGATTGGACAAGAGGTTACCCGGCGAGCGTCCATGGCTGTTGGAGTTGCGACACTGATCGTAGCCATTTATATGACCTTCGCATTCCGGGGTGTCCCAAATGCTTTACGCTATGGTATCTGTGGCACTCTGGCTATGGCCCATGATGTCGCGATTGTGTTCAGCCTGGTTTCGATTGGCAGCGCGCTTTGGGACTGGCAGTTCGATGCGATGTTCTTTACCGCATTGCTCACGGTAATCGGCTTTTCGGTGCAGGATAAAGTGGTCGTCTTCGACCGCATTCGCGAAAACTCGGGGATTTACCGCCGCCTGTCGTTCGAGACATTGGTTAATCATTCCATTGTCCAAACGTTGCAGCGGTCGATTAATACACAGTTGATGACAGTGGAGTTCATGTTGCTGGCACTGGCATTGTTTGGCGGCGTCACGCTGCGAGAATTTTCGGTTATCCTTCTGGTGGGTCTGCTGAGCGGTACTTACTCATCAATTTTCATGGCTGCGCCGATCCTGGTCGTTTGGGAAAATAAAGAGTGGCGCACCTGGTTCCGCGGCGGAAAAAACAAGGCGGCTGCAGCCTGAGTTTTCTCTTGTGACTGAAAGTCGTTTCGTGCGGTCTAAACCTGACAGGTCTTGATTGAGTACCTTTGGGGACCTGTCAGATTTGCGAGTAACTTTTGCCCGGAAAAATCACAGCGATTGGTGGTGCCCGCAAGACGGGCGTTACCAATCGCTGTGATTTTCTTCAGAGGAGTCGCACTCCGGCTTGATGAGTTTTATCCCCAGATTGTACTTTTAAAAAACAATAAGAATAAGGTACTGGCGACCAGAAATGGCCCATAGGGTATCGCCAGACTCGGCCTGTATTTTTTTCGGACAGCTATAAATAAAACAAGGTAGACCAGGCTGGCCGCACCCGCAAATACGATCGCAGAGACCAGGCCGGCCAGAATACCAGGCCAGCCCAATAGCAAACCGATCACTCCGCTCAAATTGACATCCCCAAATCCCAAGGCTTCATCTTCATCCAATGGTTTGCCACGCCAACGTTCTGAAATCCGCAAGAACACAAATCCCAGAAAATATACCATCAGCATGATACCGAAGCCAGCCAACCCACCCAGCAATGTAGATTTCAAGCCATGCAGAAAGGTGCCAAGCAAGATAGCCATGATGGAACCAAGTAAGCTTGTCGAATGAAGGATCAACCGGTGCTCGATGTCGATCACTGTCACCATTCCCAGGTAAGCGAATAAAACCATGCTCACCCAACTGGGCATGGGTTGTTCGGGTGTCTGCCATAGCCATAGAGCAGCCGCAATATAGATCCCTTCAACGACCCAAACTCTTAACAAACGAGGTTTGTTGCACTGTGGGCATCGTTTGGGCCAAAACAAATAATTCCATATTCCCATAGGCGCCTGGCAGTACAGGCACCGGGGGTAAGTTAGCGTACGAAAGGTAGGCAAAACGTCACTCAAGTAATTGACAAGCATTCCGACAAACCAGCCAGCCAAAACGATCAACACCAGTTGCATGATGTCTCCTAAAGGATATTCAGAATTTCGCAGAGCCAAGAAACATACTCTACCATATTATAATATGCCAGAAAACTACAGGAGCGTGCTATGACAGAAAAGTTTATTATCCAGGGTGGGGTTCCTTTGAGTGGAGAGATGACTCCGGCAGGGAACAAGAATGCCGCCCTTCCCTTACTGGCGGCCACACTTCTTACGGATGAACCGGTTATTCTGCATAACGTGCCGACCATTCGAGACGTACAGGCAATCCTGGCTCTTCTCAAAAGCCTGGGGGTGCAAATCGAAGAGGTCGGAGATCATACCTTGCGGATTCACGCGGCCAGTGTTTGTGCGGCCGATTTAGATCCAGACCTGTGCCGTGGTATTCGTGCTTCGATTCTGCTCGCCGGGCCGATGGTTGCCCGTTCGGGTGAATTGCAACTGCCTCCCCCGGGAGGCGATGTGATTGGACGGAGGCGAGTAGACACGCATATTCTGGCTATTCAAGCCCTAGGGGCACAGGTTGATTACGACCGCGCCAGCCACGTGTTTAACTTTCGATCTGGAGGACTGAACGGGGCAAATATCCTGCTCGACCAGGCCAGTGTTACCGGCACAGAAAATGCTATCATGGCTGCAGTAACGGCTAAAGGATCTACTGTATTGCGGAATGCAGCCTCAGAGCCCCATATCCAGGAATTGTGTCATTTTCTGAACACTTTAGGGGCCAGAATCGAGAACATAGGCTCCAATACGCTGCACATTGAAGGTGTGCCTCGTCTGCATGGTGGTGAGTTCAGTGTCGGACCTGATTATCTGGAAGTGGTTAGCTTCATCGGGGCTGCAGTGGTTTCGCAAGGTAGTATTTGCATCCGAAACGCCGGCCCTGAATATCTGGATATGATCGCAATGGTTTTTAAACGGCTCGGGGTGACGTGGGTTGTGGATGGGCCAGATATTTTCGTGCCTGCCGGGCAGAGCCTGGAGGTCGATCCGGATTTTGGGGACGCGATCCCCGAAATCAGTGTTATGCCCTGGCCGGCATTTCCAACTGATTTGATGAGTATAGCGATTGTTTTGGCAACTCAATCGAGAGGAAGTGTTTTGTTCCACGATTGGATGTATCCCAGCCGCATGTTCTTCATCGATAAGTTGGTTGGCATGGGGGCACATATCGTGTTATGCGATCCACATCGCTGTATTGTTCAAGGGCCAACCGTTTTATTCGGGGAGAAGATGGAAAGTCCGGACATCCGAGCTGGCATGGCTTTGGTGTTGGCCGCTTTGGCGGCGCAGGGGAAATCCCAAATCCGCAATATTGGGCAGATTGACCGTGGATATGAACGGGTAGACGAAAAGTTACGCGCCCTGGGGGCACAGATAGAACGTGTTCGAGAGTGAGTTATGAATGATCCAGCGCGTGGCCCCAAATATGGTCACGCGCTGGATCATTCACTTTGGTCGCTAATTATTCTGCTTTACCACATCAATAAACTGAGTCACGACTTCTCGAAGCATAGGTTCCGGCAAGGCGCCTACCTGGCGGTGGATTATTTTTCCATTGGCAACAAAGAGCATCGTAGGGATACCCTGCACTCCAAATTTCGTTGCCCATTCAGCGTTTTCATCTGTATTCACTTTCGCTACCAGCAACTTTCCTGCATACTCTTTGGCCAGTTTATCCAAGGTGGGGGCAACCATGCGACAGGGTCCGCACCAGGGTGCCCAAAAATCCACAATGACCGGAACAGTCGATTGTAGTACAGTTTTTTCAAAGGCCGTATCCGTCACATGTACAGGTTCAGAAATCATGAATCGCCTCCTGGCAAATAATGTTGTTATAAGACTTTTCTTAGATGCGACTGCTTGGTGAAAGGTTACACAGAGGGCTCAACAAGCGAGTGGATTTCATATTCTGAGCGGATTTGCGCAACCGCGCGCAGCATCGCGCTGACAGAGCAGTATTTCTCCTCAGACAATTGAATAGCCTGCTCAATTGCATTAACGTTGAGTGTATCACCCCAAAAGTGATAGCTCACTTCAATTTCGGTATAAACTTTCGGATATACATCCGCCCTTTTGCCACGTACACGGACTTCGAAGCGTGCCAACGCCTGTCGCTTTTTCTGCATAATAGAGACAACATCGATACCCGTACACCCTGCTACACCGAGCAGCAGCATTTCCATTGGGCTGACGCCTGGCTGGTTATCCAATGTACCCATTTGCACACTGCCCCCTGTTTCGTTCTGGCCAATAAAGGTCGTTTCACCGTACCATTGGGCGACAACTTCCTTCCAATCCGAACCCATACCCTGTCTCCTGTTTCATAATTCGCGTTGCTCGCCCAGGTCTTGGGCTACGGTATCGTCCATAGGCAACGGGATTAATCGATCGTAAGTATAGCACGATCAGAATGAATTGTCAGGTATAATCCTCGGAATGCCCGTAAACGAAAGTTATCATGTTTCTCAATACCTGGTTGTAACACCGGTATATGAAGGCCCATTGGATCTGTTATTGCAGTTAATCGAGCGGGCCGAATTAGATATTACTCGCCTGGCCCTGGCTCAGCTTACGGATCAATACCTGGCGCACCTACACGATATTCCCGAAAGCTCCGCTGAGGAAGTATCCGCATTTCTGGTAATCGCTTCGAAATTGCTCCAGATAAAGTCGGAGGCGCTGCTGCCCAGGCCACCGATACGTGAGCCAGGCGAAGAAGATCCTGGTGAAACGCTTACCCGCCAACTGATTACCTACAAACGCTTCAAAGAATTAGCCAACTTCCTGGCAAATCGAGAGATGGCGAATTCTCATACCTATCCGCGAATAGCTCCGGCGCCGCAGGTGGATACCATAGCAGGATTAGACCTCTCCGGCGTGTCAATAGCGGACATATTTCTGGTTGCCCAGGAAATATTCTCTCAAACAGATGATCGCCTGTCGCTCAGTTCAGTTGTGACGCCGCCAAAATTTACCATCCGCGAAAAAATCGGCTTGATCGCCGGTTATTTGCGGAATCACCCGCAAGGGACGTTTCAACAACTGGTCCATAAAGGGGCAGTTCGGTTGGAGGTAGTTGTAACTTTTCTGGCGTTACTGGAACTGATTAAGCGCAGAATGGTTACAGCCAATCAGGATATTTTATTCGGTCAGATAGAATTCCAGCCTACAGAGGTCTGGAATGAGAATATTGATTTCGAGATTGAATTTGGTGAATAGACGGGCTAGAAAGGAAATCTAAGTGGCCAACCGTCTTGCTTTCGAGAACTCTCCCTATTTGTTACAACATGCCGAAAATCCTGTGGATTGGCATCCCTGGGGAAACGATGCCCTTGAAATAGCCAAACGAGAGGATAAGCCGATATTTCTAAGCATTGGATACGCGGCATGCCACTGGTGTCATGTCATGGCGCACGAGTCTTTTGAAGACCCGGAAACCGCGGCGATTATGAACCGGTACTTTGTAAACATCAAAGTCGACCGCGAAGAAAGACCCGACATTGATGGTATTTACATGAACGCCGTGGTTGCCATGACCGGCCAGGGGGGCTGGCCTTTGAGCGTTGTGCTTACTCCAGACGGGTTACCCTTCTTCGGAGGTACCTATTTTCCGCCAGTCCGCCGGTATCAAATGCCTGCATTCCGGGAAATTCTGTTAACTGTAGCCAGGCTGTGGCAGGAAGATCGCCAGCGATTGCTCGTTTCAGCCAGTGAAATTATCCAGCATCTGAAAAAAAGTTCGCTACAAAATTATTCCAGGGAAGCGCTTGATCTCGACGTACTCGAACAGGCTGCTTTTCGGCTCGCGCAGGCTTATGACTGGCAATACGGTGGATGGGGCCAGGCGCCAAAATTTCCTCAGCCGATGGCCCTCGAATTTCTTTTGAGGCGAGCTGCGCGTGGCGACCAACTGGCTTCGGATATCAGCAGTCATGCCTTAGATGCTATGGCGTTTGGTGGCATGTATGATGTGGTAGGCGGAGGCTTTGCACGCTATAGCACCGATAATGCGTGGCACATTCCGCATTTCGAGAAAATGTTGTACGATAACGCTCAATTAGCGCGGGTTTATC
Source organism: uncultured Anaerolinea sp. (assembly GCA_964595435.1). Classification (GTDB taxonomy): domain Bacteria; phylum Chloroflexota; class Anaerolineae; order Anaerolineales; family UBA4823; genus RBG-16-57-11. The sequence goes on from CAZQQJ010000014.1 coordinate 151,148, forward strand.
TGCATGGGTATTTAATAACTCGGCATCCGACCTATCGTCACGTATGTGAGGAAACGTTAGATTTTGTTAGGCGGGAATTGATGGTGGCTCACCAGCCCTTGTCTGCAAAGAATGCTGGCATGTACAGCAGTCTGGATGCCGATTCAGATGGTGAAGAAGGGAAGTTTTATCTTTGGACAGCCTCTGAAATCCGCAATATCCTCTCCGAAGCACACGTTGCATCGGCTGGTGTAACTTCAGCCTTCAGCCTGGCAGAATTACTTATCGCTGCGTACGGAGTAAGTGAGGCAGGTAATTTTGAAGGGGCCAACGTTCTACAACGCGTATTGGATGACCAAACTTTGGGGCAAAAGTTTGGTTTGCCTGAGGAGCAAGTCGGCCAATTCATTCGCCAGGCCCTTCTAATTTTGCGAGATGCGCGTGCCCAACGTAACCGGCCTGGTATTGATGATAAAGTATTGGTGGCCTGGAATGCGTTGGCGCTAATTGCCTTCGCCGAAGCTGCTCGCTATTTAGATCGCCCGGATTACCTGGAAATAGCTCGTAGCAACGCAGCTTTTTTGCTGAATGAGCTGCACTCAGATGTTGGATTGCTTCGTTCCTGGAGAAAAGGACGGGCGCGCCATAACGCCTATTTAGAGGATTATGCTGCCTTGATCCTCGGTTTGCTTGCCTTATATCAATCCGACCCTGACGCGAAATGGTTCCAGGCTGCATGCAAGCTGGCTGAAGAGATGTTGGCAAATTTCCATGATCCTCAAGGTGGCTTTTTTGATACGCCAGAACATCATGAAGCTCTTTTCATTCGCCCAAAGGACATTCAGGATAATGCCACGCCTTCGGGCAATGCACTGGCCGCTATTGCTCTTATGCAACTTGCTACCTATACCGGCAAAAACGAATGGCTGGAAGTTTCTCATGCAATGCTTGAAGCGATTCGAGAGCCGGCGGTGCGCTATCCGACTGCTTTTGCGAAATGGTTGTGCGCCATAGATATTGCCCTTCATCCCATCCAGGAGATCGCGATTCTTGGGTCGCAAAATCACCCGCAAACCACAGCTATGATCAACGTACTTTGGAGTCGTTTTCGCCCGGATGCCCTGGCGGCGATTTCACTTTATCCACCTGAAGCCGGATCGCCGGCTTTGTTGGATCATCGCCATCTCATAAATAATTTGCCAACGGCTTATGTCTGCCACCATTTTGTTTGTCAACAACCAGTGAACACAGCAGAAGAACTTCAACGGCAGCTCGAAATGGTATCGCAATGAATTATTCACAGAGGCGGTATAATTAGCACAGCACAAGATACTAATACACTGCATTATGCAAAACATAAAGCTGGCAACAAGAGGAGATTGCTATGCAATATACAAATTTGGGCCGAACGGGCGTAAAAGTTAGTCGTCTTTGCCTGGGGACCATGAATTTTGGACCGCTCACCAGCGAGGAGGATAGCTTCGCTATTATGGACAAGGCCCTGGAAATCGGGATCAATTTTTTTGATACAGCTAACGTATATGGCTGGAAATTGGGCGAGGGCGTCACAGAAAATATTATTGGGCGTTGGTTGGCACAAGGGAATGGGCGACGCGAGAATATTTTTTTGGCAACAAAGGTCTTTGGTCGTATGGGTGAAGGACCAAATGAGCGGCGACTTTCGGCTTACCATATCCGTCGCGCTTGCGACGAAAGCCTTCGGCGAATGCAAACCGATCATATCGACCTTTACCAGATGCACCATGTAGATCGGGAGACGCCGTGGGAAGAGATCTGGCAGGCTATGCAAATCCTGGTACAGCAAGGCAAAGTTTTGTATGTGGGCAGTAGTAACTTTGCTGCCTGGAATATCGCTCAAGCGCAATCCGTTGCAAAGGAACGCCACTTCATGGGCCTGGTTTGCGAGCAAAGCCTGTACAACTTGAATGCCCGCATGGTCGAACTGGAGGTGATCCCGGCCTGCCGGGCTTATGGGGTGGGAGTAATACCGTGGAGCCCCCTTGCTGGTGGACTGCTGGGTGGTATTCTCGAAAAATCTGCACAGGGGAGACGAAATTCCGAACGTATCCAGGAAGCGATCGAGAAACATCGCAACCAGATCCATGCCTATGAAGTTTTATGCCAGGATCTCGGTGAACAGCCGGCTGATGTTGCTTTAGCCTGGCTCTTACACAATCCGGTGGTCACGGCACCCATCATTGGGCCGCGCACTACGGAGCAATTGGTTGGCAGTCTGAAAGCATTGACCATCGAACTTTCTGAAGAAACGTGCAAAAAACTGGATCAAATCTGGCCTGGGCCAGGTGGCGAAGCACCGGAGGCGTATGCCTGGTAATTCCGTTGGTGATTCGCCAGGCAGTCAAGGATAATGAGACGGATGGGAAATACCAATCTTCCGCCCAGAAATCGAGGCTTAAACTTACAGTCGCTAACCCGGCTGGTTGTTGGCGGTCTTCTGCTCGGATACGATGGCTTGACCTCTCGATTAAACCGTTGGGAAGATGAACTGGATCGAAATGAGCCTGGCTCTGCCTCGGCTGAGATCATTGACGCTGGCGAGGGTCCGGTTGTCGGGGTTGAAGCAGAGCAAGTCAATAAGCAGTTACTTCATATGGCGGTCGGGATGGTTTTTGGATTCCAGGAAATTGCGGGACGCGGTCTGGATTTGACTTACCGGGCTACGCGGACCGCCGGGAATCTGGTGGGTCTGGCAGCCGGCCCAATTTACCAGAGTCGCGTATTTTCTCCTGTGCGTAACCAGATGGATAAGCTGGCCGAACGTGGATTGGAAGAGGTGAATAACTGGGTGGATGCTGGTCGGATGGAGGAACGCCGCAGCCGCGCTCTGGCCAGGAGGATGGTCTCCAGTCAGGTAAACGAAGCGATCGACTATCTGACCTCTGATGAAGAAGTTCAAGAACTGGTGCAATCACAGAGCGTGGGATTGGTAAGTGAGATCGTAGAGGAAACTCGCGAGCGTTCGCTGAGCGCGGACAATTTCCTGGAAGAAATTGTCCGCTCCATGTTTCGCCGGCCGCCCCGGCATGAACTCCCCCCTCCTCCCGCCGATGTACAAGACAAGGCGACCGCTTTTCGACAACTTCGCGGCAGGATTATTCATAAATGACTCCCACGAATCGTCCACCCCAGGCTACTTTGTTAGGACATTACGCTGGTTTTATCAGCAGGCTAATTGCTTTTGTTATTGATGTGATTGTGATTAGCGCGATATTGTTTTCGGTAGGCTGGTTTCTCAATACATCCATTGATATGCTGCAATTGCGTTCTATTATAGAAAGGGCCATCGCGGCATCTGTTGAGCTAAAAAAAATCGCCGCCTTCATCTTCAGCCCAACCTTTTACAGTATACTCACTCTTGCGATTATCGTCACATATTATGTGTTTTTTTGGACGGTCGCCGGGCAAACGATTGGTAAGGCGGTGATGGGTGTTAAAATTGTGCCGCGGCATGGAAAGAAGCTGAAATTACACCAGGCAGTGCTCCGTTATCTGGGCTATTATCTTTCCGCCATCCCCTTTGGACTTGGCTTTTTATGGATATTAGTCGACGATCGCCGGTTGGGCTGGCACGACAAGTTGGCCGGAACGTGTGTGATCTATGTGTGGGATGCACGTCCAGATGAGCTGTTTCTAACGGGCGCGATGCGCAACCTTGCTGCCCGTCGCGATGCGTTGAAGGTGTACCTCACAAGCCGTAAGAAAAAAAGTTAAGGAAAAACACAAAAACTCTATGCGTGAAATTGCGATCATAGGAATTGGACAAACTGCGGTTAGCGAAAACTGGGAACAATCTATCCGTGAGATTGCGGGCGAAGCCGTCTTCGCCGCCATGTTGGATGCGGGTATCGAAAGCGTGGATGGACTTTTTGTAGGCAACATGCTTTCAGGTATCCTCAGCAGGCAGGAAAATTTGGGGGCGTTGATAGCCGATTGGGTTGGGTTACGAGGCAGAGACGCGTTCAAGATAGAGGCCGCATGTGGCTCGGGAGCAGCCGCGTTGCGTATGGCCATGATGGCCGTGGGGTCAGGCGAATTAGAAACGGCCATCGTCGTTGGCGTTGAAAAGATGACCGAGAACAAAGGGCCTGAGACGACCGCGGCCCTGGCTACTGCCGCGGACGCAGACTATGAGATTATTCACGGATTGTCTTTTGTCGCAATCAATGCCCTGGTTATGCAGCGTTATTTACACGAGTATGGATGGAAACACGTGGATTTCGCGCCTTTCTCGATCAATGCCCACGCGAATGCAACCAGCAATCCCTTTGCACGGCTTCAGGAATCCATTACGGAAAAAGATTATCGCCGCGCTCGCATGATTGCCGATCCGATCAATCTATTGGATGCATCCCCGATTGGTGATGGCGCGGCCGCGGTTGTCATTCTCCCGGTGGAAAATTTACATAGGGCAGCCGGTGGAAGAGATTTCAAGGGCCGCCCGCTGGTCTCCATTGTAGGATCGGCGATTGCCACGGACACCCTGGCTGTACATAGCCGGCGTGATCCGGTATGGCTTTCGGCAGCAGAGAAATCTGTCAAGGCTGCCTACAGCCAGGCAGGCGTCGGGCCAGCCGATATCGATGTGTTCGAGCTGCATGATGCATTCTCGATAATGTCGGCGCTTTCCCTCGAGGCTTGCGGATTTGCCGAACGTGGCCAGGGTCCCCGCCTTGGACTGGATGGGGAAATTACCCCTCAGGGCCGTATCCCGATTGCTACCAAGGGAGGATTGAAGGCCCGAGGGCACCCGGTTGGGGCTACCGGCGTTTACCAGATCGTAGAAGTTGTCCAGCAACTTCGTGGTGAGGCAGGCCAAACACAGGTGCCCGATGCTCGCTTTGGAATGGCCCAAAATATTGGCGGCAGCGGTGCAACCATTATCACTCATGTCCTGACAGTGCATTGATGTACCGGTCGTCCAGGCAAATCTACTGGGTCAGGCAAGCTAAAACGGCTGTGATGAGATTTCGTTACGCCGCTTTCTTGCTATTCCTGGGTTTGCTCACATCTACGATCGCGAACGCACAGGGAAACCAGTCCAGGTTGCTAATTCCCATGGGTGGCGATTTCCCTGCTGGCACATTAGATGAGTTTGCCAGGATCGTTGCATTAAGAGCAGGATCAAAACCTATCTCCATTTTTATTTTGCCAGTTGGTCCTGGCTCTGGTAAATCAATCAACAGCCCAGAAGCCGAACGGATCGAAACCCTTAAAGCTGCCGAGTTGCTCAGGGCGCGCGTGGAACAGGCCTGTCATCATTCAGCGTCTCCGGGGCAAAAATGCTCCATTGTAACACTCCTTCCGATCCTGTTCCGCTCGGATGCTGAAAACCCGCAGACCCTGCAGTTGCTCTCCGGTGACCCTACAGCGATCTATTTATTGATCAACGACTCGGCTCGAGCAATGCAAGTGCTCCAAAACTCCCCCCTGGAAAACGCTTTGGCAGAAGCCTACCGGCGAGGAGTGGCTATTGCCGGGGATGGTTCGGGGGCAGTGGTGCAATCTGCTACGATGTTAGCCGGTTATTCTCTGAGTTATGACAATCGTCGAGCTTTGAGCTTTGGAGCTCCTGATGTGTGGGCTTTGCCAGCCCGTCACGGTCTGCTTTTTGGTATCCAGAACGCTATCCTGGATCAGCGTTTTTATGCAGATGGCAACCTGGGTCGGTTGTTGAATGCGATTTCGCTCCCGCAAGGCCCACACGTTGGAATTGGCCTTGATTCGAAAACGGGTGTGCAAGTTCTTGAAGAGAGTCGCCTGGAGAATATCTTTGGGGCCAATAGCGTGACGATTCTGGATGCAGAAACATATCATACTGCAGATTTCGTTCAGTATCGTGGAGCAGACTATTCTATCAGCTTGCGTAATGTGTTGGTGCAATTGCTTTCGTCTGGCAATTACTCATACGATTTAGTGACACGTCAACACTCGCTGAAAGCCCCCAAAAATCAAATCAAACGGCAATATAGCCAGATGGTCCTCCCGGAGCAGGCCGGCGCATTATTTATAGCGGGTGGATTGAAAGAATCTCTGGGCGGAAATGCCATCCTGACGAGATTTGTCAATTTGTGCGGTGGAGAAAAGTCGAAGCTGCTGATTATCATGAGCGGCTTTTCCATATCAGAAGATGCCATGGAAAAAGCTAACACATACCAGGCATCTCTGGGAATTCCGGTAATGACGCTTATCATCCCGCCAGATGCAACTTTGCCACCACCCTTGCCAGAAAATTCAACCTGTATGATCCTGGCAGGGGATAACCCGGACTTAATGAAAGCGGATCTTCTGGCCCCTGTGCGTGATCGTTGGCTGGCTGGAGTTCCTTTACTTACCGATGGCGCGGCATCGGCAGTCATCGGAGCTTATTACGCGGTGGGTGCCCCACTCGATATTGATCGGGCAGCATCTGTGGCAACTGATCAGGAACTCTTTCAGTCGGGTCATGCAAAAATCTTGCCTGGCCTGGGTCTTTTGAGTGTACAGATCGAACCTCATATGCTAACAAACCATTATTGGGGGAGACTGTTTTCTCTGGCATTTAACCAGCCCGACATATTGGCATTGGGTCTCTCTGACGACTCTGCCTTAGAATTTTCGCAACGCGGCCCACTTGCTTTGGGAGAAAACGGTATATTTGTGTTGGATTTCAGCGAGGCGAATTTAGCGTTGGGTAACCAGGGAGGTTTCATCGTTGCCAATGGTTTACTGGACTTGTTTGCCGGCGGAGATTTTGTGAGCCCTGAAACTGCCGACATCGATGCTGCCCCGATCCATGTAGCAACACCTGATGTTGCAAGCCCAACGGCGATACCGCCAACGCCTCCCATGCAGCCTACCGCCACAATGATACCTTCACCCTCCCCGACTTCCATCGCAGCGGTAAACCCTCCAGGCAGAATCCCTCCAACCAGGATACCACGTCCCACTCAGCTACCAGCGGTTGTTCCTCCACCGACCGATCCAGGCGTGCTCCACTGGATGATACTTTTAGCTGGAATTGCTGTGCTCGTTGTTCTGTTAGGGATATGGATCAACCGCCGCAAACTCGATCTGCGGTAAAATAAACATGGCTTGCAAAGCAATCCATAAAGATGAGAGCCAGAAATTATAGACAACGGGAGAATATAGCTTCAGATGGGTCTTCGCCTTTACGATACTTTCACACGGACATTGCGCGATTTTAAGCCGCTACAAGAACCTGAAGTAGGTCTGTATACTTGTGGCCCGACGGTTTATGACTATGCTCATATCGGCAACCTGCGAACATACATCTTCGAAGATATTCTACGCCGGTCATTGTCGTTCAACGGATACAAAATACGGCAGGTCATGAATATCACCGATGTTGGCCATCTGGTATCTGATGCAGATACGGGTGAAGACAAGATGGAGAAGGGCTCACGACGAACGGGAAAGTCTGCCTGGGAAATTGCCGATTTCTATACGAAGGCCTTTCAAGACGATTTGCAGAGTCTGAATATCTTGCCACCCCATATCTGGTGTAAAGCAACGGAGCATATTCAGGAGCAAATTGCTCTAATTCAGTGCATCGAGGCGAAAGGATTTACGTATCGCACGTCCGACGGTATTTATTTCGATACGTCCAGGCTGCCCGATTACGGTTACATGGCCCGCCTCGATATTGAAGGCTTGCAAGCCGGCGCACGTATCGATTTGGGTGAAAAGCGCCACGTTACTGATTTCGCCCTGTGGAAATTCAGCCCTGCGGGTGTCAATCGACAGATGGAATGGGATAGCCCATGGGGTGTAGGTTTTCCTGGCTGGCATATCGAATGTTCTGCTATGTCGGCAAAATACCTAGGCACCTTTTTCGATATCCATTGCGGCGGTGAAGATCATATTCCGGTTCATCACACCAATGAAATTGCCCAAACCGAGGCTTGCTACGGAACACGTTTGGCCAATTTCTGGATGCATGGTTACTTCCTGCAGTTGGATGAAGCTCGTATGTCTAAATCTTCAGGAGAATTCTTGCGTTTGCAAGTGCTGATCGATAAAGGCTATGATCCATTGGCCTATCGATATTTCTGCTTAAGCGCACATTACCGCGCAAAATTGAATTTTTCCTGGGAAGGTTTAGATGGAGCAGCAAAATCGTTGGATCGATTGCGCGCTCAGGTGTATGAGTGGGGCGAAGCAGGTACAATCGACGAGAACAGCGCGGAACAGTTTACCAACCAGGTTAATGATGATTTGAACATGCCGCGCGCAATGGCTGTTACCTGGGATGTGGCGCGCGGTAACCTGCCGGCAGCCACGAAAAAGGCAACCATTTTACTCTTTGACCAGGTTCTCGGCTTGCGTCTGGCTGAATGGCATCCGACCGAAGAGAGAATACCGGATGAAATGATGCAGCTAGTTGTAAAACGCCAGCAAGCGCGCGCAGAAAAGCGTTGGGCAGATGCGGATGGGCTGCGGCAAGAAATCCAACAAGCCGGGTATGAAGTGGAAGATACACCGCAGGGTCCACGAGTAAAACTTCGCAAGTGATAGGATCGTGTTACACTACTATAGAACAGGTAAAATTCTTTGAGGACAAAAACCTATGAAATTAGCAATTACTGGTAAAGGAGGCGTTGGTAAAACGACGCTAACTGCCTTACTGGCACAGGCTTATGCAGATATGGGGCGCCAGGTGCTGGCAGTGGATGCAGACCCATCCCCGTGTTTGGCAGGTGCACTCGGATTCCCCAACGAATTGCGTGCCCATTTGCGCCCAATCGCGGAAATGGGCGAACTAATCGAAGAACGAACGGGGGCGCGGCCAGGGACGATCGGTGGTTTTTTCACGATCAACCCTCGAGTGGACGATATTCCGGAGCGCTTCAGCGTCGTCCATCGCGAAGTTCGTTTATTGGAAATGGGCTCAGTAGATTTGGGCGGCGCCGGATGTATTTGCCCTGAAAGCGCCATGCTGAAGACGTTATTCACTCACCTGCTTTTTCGCAAAGACGATATTTTGATTCTGGATATGTATGCCGGGGTGGAGCACCTCGGGCGAGCTACGGTGGATTTTGTCGATGCAATGCTGGTCGTTGTTGAGCCTACCCGCCGTAGTTTGGGTACGGCCGCCCAGATCAAGAAACTGGCCGCTGATATCGGCCTCACTCGGCTGTGGCTGGTTGGTAACAAAGTACGCGACGAAGAAGAGGCGGCTTTTTTGCAGGCTGAAACGCCGGGCCTGCCCGTTTTGGGTATATTACCTGCCAATCTGGCCGTTCAGGAAGCTGATCGCCTGGGGCTGGCGGTATATGATTATGTTCCTGAATTAAAAGACGCTGCCTGGCAAATGGTCAAAAAGCTCGACGACAAGGAGACACCATGACAACAACGATTGCACTTGCCGGTAAAGGTGGCGTTGGGAAAACCACGATTGCGGGGATGGTGATCAAATACTTGATTAGCGGCCAATCTGGTCCCGTGTTGGCAATTGATGCTGACCCCAGTAGCAACTTGAATATGGTGCTTGGATTGGATTTGGAGTGGACGGTGGGGGATATTCGCGAGGGTCTGCTCGACCAGGTACAAAGCTCATTGAAGGCAGGTGGGGCAGCAATGGGGACCTTGCCTGGTGGAGTGACCAAGCGCGATTATTTGGATTATCAGATTCGTTCCTCTTTGGCAGAAGGAGACAACTTCGATTTGATTGCTATGGGTCGATCAGAGGGCCAGGGTTGTTACTGCGCCGTGAATCACAATTTGCGCGAAGTGATCGATTCGATGAGCAAGAATTATCGTTATATTGTCATTGACAATGAAGCCGGGATGGAGCATCTCAGCCGGCGAACGACTCGCGACGTACAACATTTGTTGATCATCACCGACCCAACGCAGCGAGGTATCATTGCCGCAGAGCGCATCGCCTCGTTTCGCAATGAACTGGATATTCATATTGAGAATGCTTATTTGATATTGAACCGTTTGAACGGCGAGATCCCCCCGCCAATTCAGGAGCATATCGACCAATTGGATATCCCTTTGTTGGGTGTTATTCCTGCAAGCGACGACCTGACCCAGCTAGACTATTCCGGCCAACCCTTGATTGATATCAGCGAAAACTCAACGGTGTACCAATCCATTGTGAAGATGATGGAAAAGATATTGGACTAATGGCCATAATCACCATTTCTCGCCAAATGGGCAGCCTGGGCAGCGAGGTCGCCTTTATGGTTTCTGAGCTGCTTGGCTATCGGCTGATCTGGCGTGAGCTGATCAACCGGGCCGCTTTGCGCGCGGGTGCGCCTGAGGCAGCTTTGGCTGCGATCGACGAATTGGGTTTACTGGGGGTAAGCCCATCCAAACAAGAGCATCAGGCTTACGCTCAGGCCGTCGAGCAGATGATGCACGAACTGGCCGAAGAAGGAAATGTCGTTATTTTAGGGCGGGCGGGGCAGGTTATCTTGGGAAAGTATCCGGCTACTCTTCACGTGCGCATTATCGCGCCATTGGATTTACGTGTCGAGCGAATCGCGCAAAAACTTTCCATCGCGACCGAGCATGCCCAGGCTCAGGTAGATGCCAGTGATCGGTATCGGGCCAGTTATATGCGTCGATTTTATCACGTACATTGGGATGATCCATCGCTGTATCACATGATTATTAACACTGGCTATATCAACTCGGCCTTCGCGGCGGACTTGATCTGCCACGCAGTGTCGACAATGGCCAAAAACCCATCTTCCTAAACACAGAAATCGTATGACTGATCTGAGCACCGTAAAATCATCACCTTGTTTTGTCCACCCCCTGGAAGCGGCCTTCGCAAAAATACTTGATTTTTATGGTATCGAGTGGCTTTATGAGCCACGATCCTTTGCGCTTGAATGGGATGAGCAAAGGAATGTGGTGGAGGCTTTTACGCCCGATTTTTATCTACCTCAGCAAAATCTCTATGTAGAGCTAACCACCCTTCGTCCGAAGTTATCGACGCACAAGAATCGCAAGCTGCGCCGGATGAAAGAGTTATATCCGGAAGTCAATATAAAGCTCTTCAAACGCCGAGAGATGCATAAGTTAATGGTCAAATTCGGGTTGGAGGAGGAAGCGCAACAAATAGAGGGCACCGAGGCGCAGGGCAACGGTAAAAGGTAACAGGAAACGATGGCTATGGATGACCCTCGTAAAGTATATGGGGCGATGGGCGGTGACATCCAAGAAATTATCCTATCCAGTGAGGTGCTCCAATCTCGAATTAGTGAGATTGGCCGCTCTATTTCGCGGGATTATTTGGGTTTAAACCCATTGTTGGTGGGTGTGCTCAAAGGGGTATTGTTTTTCATGGCCGATCTACTGCGCAATATCACAGTGCCCGTCGAAATGGATTTCATCGCTGTATCCAGCTATAGCTCTGAAACGCGCGACCAGGGATATGTTCGTATGGTAAAGGACCTAGAGATACCCATCTACGGGCGGCATGTGCTTTTTGTCGAAGATGTGATCGATACGGGCCTGACGCTTAACTATATCTTGCGGAATCTACGCGCTCGCCAACCAGCCAGCCTGGAAGTATGTGTGCTTTTCAATAAACCTGAACATCGCTTGATCGATTTTCCTCTAAAGTATAAAGGCTTTGATCTACCAGACCAGTTCGTCGTCGGTTATGGTCTGGATTACAAAGAGAAATACCGCAACTTGCCTTTTGTTGGATCGCTGAAACCACACGTTTTCAAAAATCCCCACTTAAAATAAAATTTGACAGGGGTCCCAAGTAACCTTCCAGCTTTCCTTTCCCTCAGTGCCTTTCGTTTGTTTCCCTGACTTTTACGGTTTAGGGATCAAACTTCACTTTTGGGTTTCTCATCGCTTGTCTTTGTAGGCTCTCCTTTACTTTCTGATCTTGTTGGATCAGGTAAATTTTGAGTTGCTATCAAAGTCTTGCTTTGAGCTATTCGGCCATTGCTATTTTAGTCAGGTACAGATAATTGCTTATCTGTATTATCCTTTCTATTTCGCTTTGGCTTGTAAGGTTCGCTTTCCAATTTCTCGGAACGCCCTGTCATTTTCTAGTATAGATAAATTTACCTTCAATGTCAACTACGAATTGAGGGTATTTCGTTTTTCTAATCTATCATTTCACGCAAAAGAGCAATCCTGCTCGGATTTCGCGATGTATCTTGCAAACTGTACAACCGCATACTTAAGTTTGCGGGGTTTGCTTAGCGCCCTTTCCCCAACTCGAAGCATTTTTCTGCCACGTCTCGTCATCTACCAGCGTCACAACCCGGAAACCTTCTGCATAAGCCATTTCTTTGCCTTGCCCGCTTTCTGAAGCCCATTGGCGAAGAGTATCTCCAGGATCCCATTCGCGCATCTGACTCTTGTGCGCGCGTAATGCCGCGATCTTTATATCGATGGTGTCCTCGATGTTCACATAGACATCGGCGCCTGTCCAACTGGTGACGTAAACTTTGCGAGGTTTATGGGCGGTCAGTCCTTCCTCGGCCAGCTCTTCAAATAGATTGGGTTGGCCTGCAGCCGGAAAAGCTGCATCCAGGGCGGCTGTTGCCGCGGCGCGGTGATCGGGGTGGTTGATATAATCATTACCGGCCCAAACAATGGTAGGATCGCCGCATACGACGACTTCAGGTTTGAAACGCCTGATCTCACGGACCAATTTTTTACGAAGTTCCAGGGTCGGTTGCAACAGGCCGTCAGGCTCGCGCAAAAAAATCACCTCGGTAGCGCCAGCTATCTCTGCTGCCTGGCGTTGTTCCTGTTCGCGAATCTCGGTTGCCCTGGAGCGAGTCATCCCGGGTTCATCAATCCCTACGTCACCGCTGGTACAAAGAACATACGAAATGCGTGCGCTCGCCTTCGCCCACCGTGCCAGTGTTCCTGCACAGCTAAATTCAATATCGTCTGGATGAGCTACAATGGCCATCGCGCTTTCGGGAAGGTATGAATTGTTCATTGTTTTGTAATCCCTTCAAGAAAATTTTGCATGTGCTCATAGTGTGAACCTTTCCAATAGATCTTGTCACACTGTGAGCATATATGAAACTCGTTATAGTATTGCCGGGTCAGAGGTTCTAGCCGGTCCAAAATATCCTGCTTGTCTACTGGCTGCAATAGACTATTACAGCGCAAGCAGCGCTTGAAAGGCCGGATTTGATCGGCCAAATTGAAACGTTTTATGACCTCCACAATTTGTCGTCGTGGCTCAAGAGAGCGAATGCAATAACCGCGCTGGACGATCCGGCGCATCAGCAATCCGCGATCGCGCGTTAGCAAGATACGCCTTTGCTGGCTGGCTTCTACAGCCAATGCATCATCCTGATAATCGTTGTGATACTCAGTATCCAATCCGATGATGCGCATGTAAGTAGCCAGCTTTCCCAGGTGATTATCCAGCAGAAAACGAAGCTCTTCGGGCGAATTTTCTGCAACGAAATCACAGACTTCTAACGATACCGGATATACATTAATCTGGTCATCAGCCTGGATCAGGTAGGAAAAATCTACCTGCTTGCCATTAACAACGATCCGACCCACCTCGGTATGGGGCACCCTGAGCGCTTCAATTATGTGCTTAACGGATGTGCCGCTGGAAAAGCTGTAGTGGATGTCCCGCCATCTGCGATCCAGAGATAGAAAAGTATTCAATTCACCATCCAATTGAATAGTTGCACTGATCATCGGCGCGTTATTATATATAAGATTCTCCAAATATGGGGAAACTCATAAAGAGTGACCGGTTATTTATCAGGTAAAATTCTGTAGTCGTTATGCAAGAAACATCGCTCCATTATGCTTTGAAGGAATATTATGCATCGACGGGATCGATCAAAGAGTCGCCTGTGGATGGCTACTGGATTGACGTTCATTCTGGCAATTTGTTAATTGAAATCCAAACGCGCAACTTTGCTGCACTCAAGCCAAAATTGTCTGATCTTCTGGAACGCCACCGGGTGCGACTGGTCCATCCGATTGCCCAGGAAAAGTGGATTATAAAATTGCCGCCGCAAGGCGATGCGCCTCTTTATCGCCGAAGATCTCCCAGGCATGGTTCCCCTCTGGATGTCTTCTTTGAGTTAGTACACATCCCAAACTTATTGGCGCACCCTAATTTCAGCCTGGAAATCTTGCTGATCCAGGAGGAGGAGATACGTCGTGGAGATGGCAGAGGAAGCTGGAGGCGTAGCGGAGTAAGCATTGTGGATCGCCGATTAATAGGTGTTATTGACCGGATATTACTTGAGAATCCTGCGGATATGATCTCTTTCTTACCACCCAGACTGGCGCAGCCATTCAGCAATCAAGATCTTGCCCTGGCGTTGAATATTTCCAGGCGCCTGGCCGGAAAAATGACCTATTGTATGCAGATGCTGGGTGTAATTATCATCTGTGGTAAACGCAATAGAGCCAATCTTTTCAAAACCGCTGTTCCCTACACTGTTCACGGAGAAAAATAGAATGGAAGAATCCAAAGCAAAATTCCTGCCTTTTCATGCCATTAATGAGTTCATGCGCGACGATTACCGCGCAAACGTCGTACGGACTGCACTGGTTGCCTCGTCGACTTTGCCGGATGACCTCCGCGAATCCATCGAACGGCAGACCAGGCGGTCGGTCCAGATACCTGGATTTCGCAACAGCGCCAAAGCCCCTGTGGCAGTAAGAGTAAAGCCGACTGCGGAGGCATTTGCTAAAAGCCCGCAGCTCGTGGCCAGCATCCTGGCCGCCTGGGCTGAAGTGCACATTGAACTGCGCCAACAGGTATATGACCTGTTAACTGAACGTGGCTGGCCGCTCATTCCTGTTGATGCTGACCGTACCAAATTGCCTGGTTTCATCACCAAATGGCCCAAGGATGAGAACTTTGAACGCTTGAATACCGCTTTCCTGGAGAAATATCTTGGCTCGGCAATAAATAACGATGACGTCAGCCTGATGGTAGTCTGGGTGAGTGGCCGGTTGCCCTATCAATTTGAAAGCGAAGAACCTGACCAATAGACGATGAAGCTAAGGCAGCTTTTGTGAAGGGTCCCTGTGTTTACCTGTTTAAAGTTTTTCAAGCCATTCGAGGTTCTCTGCCAGTTTACGGATGCACAGAATCGCCGAACATTGAAGGATTTCATTCCGATCCCCAATGTCTATGCTGCCGGGCGCCTGGATTATCGCAGCGAGGGATTGTTATTGTTGACAGATGACGGCGAATTGATCCAGCGTCTCACTGATCCGCATTTCGAGCATACGAAGACATATTGCGTGCAGGTGGAGGGAATCATTACGCAGGAAGCTGTGGCCATGCTGCAAGAGGAAATTGTCTTACCCGGCGTTCAAACTCGCAAAGCCCGGGTAGAGATGATCGACGACCCCGGATTCCCTGCGCGTTCGAAACCAGTGCGAGGTTACCACCCAACCAGTTGGATCAAAATTACTTTACAGGAAGGAAAGAAACATCAGGTCCGTCGAATGACAGCGGCCGTCGGTTTTCCAACCTTGCGCCTGGTACGGGTAGCGATTGGCCCGATTAGCCTCGGTTCATTACACCCGGGCCAATGGCAATTTCTGACTCCTGTGGAAATCCAGCAGCTTCTTACCCCGGACGGGCTGGCTTTATCTGCGGTAAAATCGAGATATGGAAAACAATATAACGCCAGTAGAAATCGACGGCGCACTGGGTGAAGGCGGCGGACAGGTATTACGTAGCTGCCTGGCGCTCTCGGTTCTGACAGGCAAACCCTGCCATATTTTCAATATCCGCGCCGGCCGTAAGAAACCCGGCTTAATGGCCCAACATCTGAGCGCGGTGGATGCCGCTGCGGCAGTGAGCAGGGCAACGGTCGATGGCGCGCGAATGCATTCAACCGAGCTGGTCTTTCATCCGGGCACGATCCACTCGGGACGCTATAAATTCGAAATTAACACGGCTGGCGCTGCTACCCTGGTGCTTCAAACCGTCTTTCTGCCGCTCAGCCTGGCCGATTCGTCATCGTCCATCATCGTGACTGGAGGGACTCATGTGCCGTGGAGCCCCTGTTTTCACTATGTCGATTTGCACTGGCTGCCCTATTTACACCAAATGGGTTTCGATGCGCAGATTAAACTGGATCGTGCCGGTTTTTATCCGCAAGGCGGCGGGCGCTTCGATGCAACGATTCGTCCCTGCGGGCAGATTGCCCCCTTGAAGCTTACGAAGCGCGGAGCGCTTCGACGTATTACTGGCCTCTCGGCGGTTGCCAACTTGCCAATCAGCATCGCCGAACGCCAAAAACGCCAGGCAGTGCAGCGCCTGCTGAAATTAAATTGGGGCAACAACTCACCGGCCTTACGCATCAGAACCAGCGAAATTCAATCTCACGGAAAAGGCACCCTGCTGCTCTTGTTGGCTGAGTTCGAAGGGGGACGCTGTTGTTATTATGGGCTGGGTGAAGTGGGCAAACCTGCCGAGCGTGTTGCCGATGAGACAGTGGATGCCCTGCTCGCTTTTCTGGAAAGCGGGGCGGCGATTGACCAATATCTGGCCGACCAGTTGTTATTGCCTTTGTGTCTGGCGAATGGGCCATCGGAATTGCATACCAGCCAGGTCACGTCGCACCTGCTTACGAATGCTGCCATCCTTCGGACTTTCTTGCCAGTGGAAATAAATGTTGATGGCGAGATTGGCCAGCCAGGGAATGTCCATATATTCCCCGGTGGAGGGCTGGCCAGATGACCAACAGTACCCGGAAGATATTGCATCTCGACCTGGATGCTTTCTTCTGCGCCGTGGAGGAGCAGCGTGACTCATCCCTGGTTGGCAGACCTTTTGCCGTAGGTGGCAGGCCAGACGAGCGCGGTGTGGTTTCATCTTGCTCTTATGCTGCCCGGCGGTTAGGTATTCATTCTGCCATGCCTATGGCGCGCGCCCTGCGCTTATGCCCACACTTGCGGATAATCTCCCCACATTTCACTGCCTATCGAACCGCTTCGCATCATGTTATGGCAGAGCTGCGTGAATTGACGCCGCTTATTGAGCAGATCTCCATCGATGAAGCTTTTCTGGATATCAGTGCTTTGCCTGAAACGGGGGAAGCCATAGCCCGCCGCGTGCAGGGAAAAATTCGAGAGCAATACGGCTTGTCTTGCTCTTTGGGAATTGCCAGCAACAAATTGGTTGCCAAAATTGCCAACGATGTGGGTAAAGCTGCCAATCGCGGCGATACGCCGCCTTGTGCAATCACATATGTACCATCTGGCAAAGAGGCTGAGTTTTTGGCCCCTCTCCCCGTCGAGCGTTTGTGGGGGGTCGGGCCTAAAACCGCGGCGCGTCTGGCTGAAATTGGTGTGAAAACGATTGGCGACCTGGCGCGTCAGACGGAAAGTGAGTTGGTTCACTTATTTGGCAAGAATGGCCGCGACCTTTATCTTCACTCGCGAGGCATTGATGAAAATCCTATCGTTACAGCCCATGAGCCGAAATCGGTCAGCCAGGAGATAACGTTCTCAAGAGATGTTTCTGATGCACAAAAGCTTCACCAAAGCCTCAGCGAGTTATCTGAAGGGGTTGCCAGACAATTACAAAAATCAGGCTACGCCGGTTCAACCATAAAGCTCAAACTCCGTTGGCCCGATTTCACTACACTCAGCCGGCAGATGACTTTATCTGTCCCGACCGACCAGACATCGCGCATCTACGCCGCGGCGCTGGTACTTTTCGAAAAAGCCTGGCAGCCGGGCAAGCGCATTCGCCTGCTAGGGATTGGTGTCAGCAGCCTCGTATCTCCAGTACATCAGTTAAATCTTTGGGATGAGCATGATGGACGATGACCGCCTGTTTACCCTACACGAGTTGCGCCGTTATGATGGTGAATCTGGGCCTATGTACATCGCCTATCAGGGAATTGTCTACGATGTTAGCGACTGCCCTCACTGGCGATCTGGTATTCACGAGGGCTTGCACTTTCCTGCCCAGGAACTGACCGGCGAAATTGCAGATGCACCACACCGGGATGATGTCTTTCGACGGCCTTGTATCAAGAAGGTCGGGCGCCTGCTCACCTGAATAATCATTTGGATTGGGGATGAAGCAACAAGCAACATTTTCATAGCTATTTCCAGCGCGATTTCTGGTAAACTTGTACGCCGTTGCGATTATCCAGCGAAAGAACTACGAGAGAAACGAATGCATCCGATAAGACCTGATCTTAACCAACTTGATCCTGAAGTACGTGCTTATATTGAGGCTTTAGAGGCCGAATTAGAACACCTTCGCGCCCCAGCGAAACGCTCTGCACGATCTATTCAGCCATCCGAAGTAGATGATATGTTACCGTCTGACACCGAGATCCTGGAGCCTGCAGAGCCACCAACAACGATTAACGTTATATCGGCAACAGCCTCCGGCGTCGCTAAACGGACACCGCGACATCTATATCATCGCCAGCGTCGTGGCGGGATGGGGATTTTCGATATCGAGACAGCCGATGATGAGCCCCCTGCTATTCTCGCTGTTGCTGATGAGCAACAAAACTTATTGTTATTGACTCGTATGGGGCGGGCATTTCGCTTGCCGACGAGTGCAATTGCTGAAACACCAGTGCGAGGGAGAGGCACGTCGATCCTGACGAAATTTAATCTTACCCCTGACGAGCCATTCGTTGCCATTCTGCCTGAGCAAGCGACGGGCTACCTCGCTTTAGCCAGCCAGAGCGGTATGGTACGGCTGCTGCGTCACCATGTCTTTGGCGAATACATGAAACCTGGCGCGGCGCTATATGATCTCAGAAGTTTTGGGCCGTTAGCTGCAGCTTGCTGGACGACTGGCGACAGCGATCTCTTCATCGCGACCCGGCAAGGACGGGCGATACGATTCCCTGAAAAGCAGGTACCGCCGCAAGGGACCTTGGGTATCCGTCTCTCCGAACATGATACCGTGGTAGGAGTAACCGCAGTTCATGACGATTCGGGGGTTTTCATGCTCAGTGCAGATGGGCGAGGCACGATCCGCTTGATGCAAGGGTTTGCTGCAAACAAGGCTCCTGGCACAGGCGGCAAGAATGCAATTGCTACCGATCAGCTTGTCGGTATATGTAACGTCGATGAGTATCAGGATGTAATGATCATCACGAAACTAAGTAAGATTATCCGATTTCGCGTGGAAGAGATCCCCCCAAAAGACGGCGTCGTTCAGGGTGTATTTTGCATTTCTTTAAGGGCCGATGAGCCAGTGGCGACGGTTGTCACATGAGCAGATTTGTGTATTGGCTGGCAGTTCTCGAAAGACTGCCAGCCAATACGGTGTATTTCTAGGAAATCATCCCATAGCGTTTCAATGCCGTATCCAGGATCATGTTGACTAGCCAGGCATGGCTGATACCATCTGCCTTGGCTTCGATCACCAGATCGGAAATTTCCGGCGAAAGCCCTGGTAGGGGGTTGATTTCCAGGATGTAGGGCTTCAGATTGTCGTTCACATCCAAACGAAAGTCAACGCGCGAGACGTCTAATGCGCCTGTTACGCGAAAGACAGCCGCGGTATACCAGTTCAGGTCTTCTACGATTTCGGCGTCCAGCGGCGCAGGTGCCAGATAGTTAAGCTGATCGGCCAGATCAACCTTTAATCGATTGCTGTAAACGGTGTCACTATCGATATAGGGTTGTAAATCGACTTCCAGCGGGGGCAAGAAACGCAGACCCGCCCGGATGCGCGCCGCGCCTTCGTCGGCAGGGATACGGCGGGAAACCGGGCCAATCAGGTTTCCTACTACGCCAACTGTGACCTCGCGCCCCTCGATATAATATTCAACCAGGGCCGGTTGCTTGTATTTGTCAATGATTTGTCTTACCTGTTCACGCAATTCTGCACTATTGTGTACGATAGAACTTGCCGATACCCCCATGCCGGTGCCTTCCCGGCTTGGTTTGGCAAACAGTGGAAAGTGCATATCTTCGCTGAGCGGTTCATCAACTCGTTCAAAAACCTGGAAAGGCGGGGTCGGCAGATCATGATAAGCCAAAACTCGCTTGGTCATTGGCTTGTCTAACGCCAATGCCAGGGTAAGTACTTTAGACCCGGTATACGGGATGCGCAACATTTCTAGAATGGCGGGCACCTGGGCTTCACGCGCATCGCCAAAATGGCCTTCACAAATGTTGAAGCAGATATCCGGCTTGAACTTTCGCACAGTATCGATCAATGTTGCATCCCCCTCCAGGAATTCACAAGTGTGCCCACCGGATCGAATGGCTTCAGACAGTGCGCTTACAGTCGCCTCGGAGTCCAGGTCGTCCCACTGGTCTTCGCTCATTCCCTCGAAATGCGGTGCATTCTTTTTTAGATTGGCAAGTAAAGCAACGCGAAAAGCTTTCACTCTATTTCCTCATTGTCTCATATAGTTTTGAACCATTGATCGGTGTACTGCTCGAATCAGGGCGAATACAACCGGGTCAATGAATTGTTAGCGTCCGATCTGCCACAACCGGATTTGCCCATTACTATCCAGAACAGCCAATTTGCTCCCGTCTGGCGAGAAAGACAAACTTTGCACAGGGGCTTCCTGGTATAGGGTCCGTAGCAATTGGCCGCTGGCAGCCTCCCATAATAGCACTGCCGGCTTGAATTGGCCATCATCTGCGATCGCTGCGGAAGCGGTACTGACCAATTGCCCGTCTGGTGACCAGGCTAAGGCACTGATAAAATCCTGGTGGCTGAGCAATTTGCCAGGTTTTCCGCTGGAGATATCCATCAACTGTACTGCGCTCTGTGCTACCCACGCAATGAAGGACCAATCTGGCGAAAAATATGCCCCATAAAGCTTGCCGGGTGAACCATCGATCCACTCCAGGGTTCGCAGAGTCTGCCCGGTTTTCGCGTCGAATATATAAGCTTTGAAATCGGCCAGATCAGCTCCGGCAATTAGACTGCCGTCTGGCGAATAGGATAGATTTGCCAACCAGGTTGTCGTCTGGATTTGCAAACGAGGCTTTTTGTCAGAGGTGTCCCAAAGCGTTAATTCGTCGGTTGAAATAGCAAATGCCAGTTGATCCCCGGCAGGGGAAATGGCCAATCCTGTGACTGGCGCAGCCTGGTCGATGAGCATTTCGGGTTGATTGGTTGTCGACAAATCCCAATAGATCACGCTTTGTTCCCCGTCTATCCAGGCTAACGCATTCTGGCTTTGGGCGGTTGTGATCAAGGTGGGATTCGTGGCGGTGATGGCCTCCCCTGCCCCGGCTGCCTGGGCGTGGGGCACTAACACATTTTGCGAAACAGCATGCCGTGAAATTCCTTGCCCGGTAGCCAACATGATATTCGTGCTGTCAGGCAGCCAGACAAAATCTGTGGCGTATGTATTGCTGGATGACGGTGCTGCTTTGAGTAAGCCAATCGTCTGAGGCTCGATGGCCACAGACGCCTGGGGTAATGCTGATAGGATCGCCGCAGTTTGCGGCGGTGGCGTAGTGGGTGTTGTTTGTTTTTGGGTGTTGCATGATGTTAAGATTATGTGTAGAGTTATAATGGCTACACGAATTGTTTTTTGAAACAAAACACTATTCCCATTCATTCTCATCGAGACGAAACTCCACTCCCACGACAACGATCCGTTTGTGCAGCGCCCATCTGGCTCATTTGGATTGCACCGCCAACACAGGCGGTAATACACACCCCACACCCACTGCAGCGCTCAAGTGCAATAAAAGGTGGATCATCTGGATCGATCCGCATGATCGCCCGCGTGTTACACACCAGGCGCGCTTCGCATGGCGTGCAATTCTGGCACAACACGAAATCGATCACCGGTCTCAGCATTTTGGCAAGTAGCGAAGCATATCAGACATTGTTCAGCCAGTATACCCCCTATCATACTCGTTTTGGCCAACATCGCAAGGAGTAATTTTGTCATCACTGCACAAGATGCGAATTCCGATAGCGGACAGGTACAGACGATTGAGATATCCAATGCTATAATAATCAGGTGATTTATTCGCTTTCCATAAACATTATGAACGATATCGGCGCCACAGGCCATTAGCCGGATTGCTGATCGCTCGAACAGGATATCGAACCGATGCGGATACTAACCAACGCCCAGGAAAATTTGCTCAAAGATGAGCGGCAATGCCTTAATGATCTACGTGTAGCATTGGTGCAATTTGGCGCCGATCCGCAAGATAGCCAGACCCTGCTAGAATCCCTAGCCCAACTTGACGAACTATTTTTACTGGTCATCGTTGGAGAATTCAATTCTGGCAAAAGCGCTTTGATCAATGCACTGTTGGGGCAAAAACTGCTCAAGGAAGGCGTCACACCGACGACCACGCAAATCAACATCCTGCGCCACGGCGCAGAACAAGAGCGCCAGATAATAAGCGAACAACTGCAAATGCTGACTTTGCCCGTCGAATGGTTGGCGGAAATGAGCATTGTCGATACGCCAGGCACCAACGCGATCATACGCTCACACGAGGCGATTACATCCCAGTTTGTACCACGTTCGGACCTGGTTCTATTTACAACATCTGCCGATCGGCCCTTCACCGAAAGCGAACGCGCCTTTATGGAGCTCATCCGTGATTGGGGGAAAAAAGTCGTCATTGTCATCAACAAAATCGATATTCTCGAAAACGAGAATGACCTGGAGCAGATCATCGATTTTGTCGGCGAAAATGCCCGCAATTTGCTCGGTGTAAAGCCAGAACTATTTCCAATCAGCGCACGATTGGCGCTTCGCTCCAAATTGGGCGAACCAGCCGTATGGAACGAAAGCCGCTTCGAAGCACTCGAAACGTATATCCGCCGGACATTGGACGAGAAAAGCCGACTGCAACTCAAACTGCTCAGCCCTTTGGGCGTTGGACAACATCTGGTCGGACGTTACCTGGACATCGTTGCTGCTCGCATTGGCCTCCTGCAAGAGGATACCAGCATGTTAGCCGACATCGACTCGCAATTGGGTGTGTACAAAGAGGACATGCAGCGCGATTTCAACTACCGCATGTCCGACATCGAAAACATCCTCTACGAAATGGAAAGTCGCGGCCAGGAATATTTCGATGAGACCTTCCGTTTGGCGCGTGTCTTCGACCTGGTCAAAAAAGAGCACATCCGCCAGGAGTTCGAACACAAAGTTATCGCCGACACGCCGCAGCGCATCGAGCGTAAAGTCAACGAGATGATTGACTGGTTGGTAGACGCCGACCTGCGCCAATGGAAAGCCGTCAACGACCACCTGGCCGACCGCCGCCGCGCCCACCAATCGCGCATCGTCGGCGATCTGGGCCCCGGCAGCTTCAGCTACGACCGCGAACGGCTGATCGATGCCGTAGGCCGTGAGGCGCAGCGCGTGGTCGAGACCTACGACAAAGAAGACGAGGCACAGGCCATCGCCCAGAGCGCCCAGGAAGCCGTAGCCGCATCTGCCGTCCTGGAGATCGGCGCCCTGGGGATGGGCGCCCTGATCCTTACCCTGGCCACCACCGCTGCCGCCGACATCACCGGCGCGCTGCTGGCTACCTTCTTCATTGGCCTGGGATTAATCATTATCCCTGCCCGGCGCCGCTCCGCCAAGACCGAAATGAACGAGAAGATCGCCGCCCTGCGCGAAAAACTGGCCGGCACGCTGCGCGCCCAGTTCGAACGCGAGATCGAGCGCAGCCTGCAAAACATTCAGACGGCCATCGCACCCTACACTCGCTTCGTGCGCGCCGAGCAGGGCAAGTTGCTTGAAACGCAAGCCAACCTGGATAAGCTGAAGACCCAGTTGAACCAGATCAAGATTGGGATCGACGAGTTATAGCCCATAGACAGGGCTGTCGACTTGTCAGACAGCCCTGTCTTCGCTAGGTACACCCTGATCAAACAATTCCTTGACCGATGGCCGAGTCAGGACCACCAGCGTAAAAACACCCAATACAGTGCCGAAGGGCATGAACATACAGCAGATCCCCGCCATCACCATGCAGAACAGATAGTGCTGCCGCTTCGTCAGGAAATAGCCCGAAATCGCCAGGCAGATCGCAAAGGCCCACCCAGACAAAATCAGTACTGCCGGAATAATCGTAAACAATAAACCGAACATGCTGAAAGGAAAAGGCATGTCGCTTGGTGCTTCGCTTGCAAAGAAGCTGCCCGTAAGCATCGAGAGCCCTATCGTCAGATGAAAGATCGGGAAACAGGCAAACAAGCCGGCGAGGCCTGCCACAATAAAGTGAAAGATGGAGAGAAGTTTGATATGCTCTAAATCCTGATTCATGTAAGTATCCTCCTGAACGGACTCGTGAAAATCGTAACACTATAATTATATCTGAATCCAGCTTCTTTACTGGCCGATAACCACACCCACAACACAATAATATCGATCGAATGCCATATGAAAAACTCCTGCGATCCAACGAGTCATATCAGCTCACTGATTCTCAAGCTTACAGACAAATTCGTCAAGGCTTACCACGGGCAATTTCTCCAAATTTCCTTTGTGCAGAAAGTTGAGTATATTTGGGAAATTCCAAATCCCAACCTTGACGAGTGTAACGCAAAAGTGTCGGTGACTTCAGTTCTGAGACCGAAGGATGGCAAA
>CAZQQJ010000015.1:0-146948 GCA_964595435.1 uncultured Anaerolinea sp.
TTTCGCCAAAACGTAATCGGTGGCGTAACCAGTCCCGACTCGTCCAACCCTCCTGTGACCGTGACAGAAAATGCAAACATTTTGATGACATCACAGCACTCCAGCCAAGGTCTAAAACTAATGAGTTCCAGGCCGATTTGACGCTTCTTTCTGATCTTATTCGTTCTACACAATCCAATAACGTCTTTTGTATTTCAGCTTTGGACCTCGTATATATTTTCCCTTGGGTTCTTGCCATATTCCCCCAACCCACAGTTAATGCCAATGCTTCTAAAATTAACCCCTCTTGATAGCAGCGGACAATGTTATTTGGGGAGCACAGAATGTAACCTTGTTGACTGGGGGCGCGGCAGAAATCCGGGAAATTTGGCCGAATAATGTATTTATTCCAAGTGTTTTCCCATAGATTATTTCCGGAATATTGTTTCTGCGGAGAAGTAGATTTGATAATGCTGGACATTCTCTCAGCCCAATATGCCGTTTCTCCATCGTAAACCCAGATTAACTCCATACGATATGTACCCTCAATTTGCGAATTAGCGAATCCCTATTCTTACTCGCGTACTCCAATACCACATCTGCGTCGCGTCGCCTAAAATGCGCTGCGCGGCTTCCCGCAGCGCGTCCAGCCCCAGCTCGCTTTCGCTGGCGCCGGCTTTGAGCAGGCTCTGCACCGAGCCATAGCTCAACGCCAGGCCGACCAGCCGTTCGGCGTTTCCCGGCGTGGCCTGGTGCAGATCGAACTCGCGGGCGTAGCGGAAGTGGCCGCTGGCCTGGATGCGCGCCAGGTGCTCGTTCTTCGCCCAACGGGGCACGCCGGCGCTGGCCCGGTACTGGTCGTCCAGGGCGGAGGCGCGCTGTTGAAAGGCACGGTAAGCCTGGTCGGCTTGCCAATGCGGCAGCACCGGGTAATGGTCGTGGTCGTAAGCGGCGAAGACCCCGCCCGGGCGCAGCAGGCGGGCGACTTCGGCCAGGGTCGGCGCCGGATCCATCCAATGCAGGGATTGCGAGCAGGTGACGATATCCGCCTGCCCGCCGGGCAGACCGGTCTGGTGGCCGAAGCCCGGTTGGTAGGAAACGTTGGCGGCCGAGGTCTGCGCCCGCGCCTGGCGCAGCATATCTTCGGATGGGTCGACGCCGATCACGCGCCCGGCCCGTTCTGCCCAATAGCGGGTGGACAACCCGGTGCCGCAGCCCAGGTCGATGACCAGGGCGGGCGTCGTCACGTCGGCGAGCTGGCTCAGGACTTCGCCCAGGGCCTCGGGCGGCTCGGGGCGGTAGCGGTCGTAGGTGTCGGCAAAGCCGGAAAAGCGTTCGACGGTTGCGTTGTTCATACATTAAACTCCGCTCATAAGACTTCCTTGAACTTGCGTTATAATAATGCCAGAGCCTTTATCAAAACCTGGCCGTATTTCCGGCGAATGAGAAATTCTATGCAAATAACAGGTTTCATTTGGTTAGCAGATATCATCGATAAGATCGAACGCAAACATGCAGTCAAGATACAAGAAGTGCTTCAGATTTTTGGCGATGATCCATCTTATCGTTTCGTTGAAAAGGGCCATTTATCGGAAGAAAATGTTTATTCAACTCTTGGACAGACCGATGCCGGACGTTATCTGATTGTTTACTTCGTGTATAAGCGGGACGGACGAGCTTTGGTGATCTCTTGCAGAGATATGACCTCAGGAGAACGGAAGAACTATGGACGAAGGTGAAAGTTCTATTTCAAAAGCGAAGACCTATCGTGAGATGGGAGAATTTTGGGACACCCATGATCTGTCGGATTATTGGGATCAAACATATCCGGTCGAATTCGATGTCGATTTACAGTCGAGTGTTACCTATTTCCCTTTGGAGGCGAAGCTTTCAAAAAAAATCCGCTTAGTAGCTGAACAACATGGAGTTTCTCCAGAGACATTATTGAATCTGTGGGTGCAAGAGAAGTTATTGGAAGATGCCAACGCCTGATTTTCCCTTGCTCACGCATCATCACTCATGAACCCTCGTAATTTCTGTGGATAACTCTGTTGATAAAGAGCATAAAACTGCTCCAGGCCGGTGGATAGTCCGGGGAGAGATTTGCCCAATGCGTAGGCGAGCCTGTCCGTGCGCAGGGTCAGGTTGGGCGAGCGGGCGGCCTTCAGACCGCCATCGGCCACCGAGCGGGGGGTGATCAGGGTTTCGTCCAGCCCGAAGGCGCGCGCCACGCGCAGGCCAAACTCGTATTTGCTGATACATTCGCTGCCCACGGCGTGATACAGCCCGCTCAAGCCGGCATCCAGCATGTCCAGGAAGAGCAGCCCCAGGTCGTTTGCCAGCATGGGGCAGAAGAGCACGTCGGTGAAACCCATGCACGGCTCGCCAGCGCTGAGTTTGTTGAAGAAGAATTCCGCCAGGCTGCGCTTGCCGGACAGGCTCCAGCCGAACAGGTTGACCCGGGCGACGATGGCCTGCGGGTTTTCCTCCAGCACGGCGCGCTCTGCGTCCAGCTTGGTGCGGGCGTAGATGCCCAGCGGGTTGGGTAAGTCTGTCTCGCTGTAATCACCGCGCTGGCCGTCGAAGACGGCATCGGTGGAGACGTGTAACAGGCGCGCTCCGCCCCTGGCGACATGCCGGGCCAGACTGCGTGGGATTCCAGTATTCAGTTGATGCGCCTGCTGCGGGTCTGTTTCGCAGGCGTCTACATTGGCCAGCGCGGCGCAGTGGATCACCCAGTCGGGCTGAGTCTGATCCAGCAGGCGCTCTACTGCGCTGGGAGCCAGCAAGTCTGCCTGTACAACCTCGAAGGCAGCGGTGCGCAGCGAATGGCTGTTCACCTGGCCAAAGACGGTATGCGTTTTGGCCGCCTCCAGGGCTGTGTTCAGACCGAGCAGGCCGCTGGCTCCAGTGATCAAGATGCGGTTTTTCCGCACGGCCTGCCCTCCAGGGCTGTTAAGGTTTCTTCTCTTTCAAGGTACTTGTGGTGCTGCGCACCACAAGTACCTTGAATTACATAAAAGCAACGATTAATCTTCGAATGGCGCCACGTAAGCGCGCATCTGTTCTTCGCTCAACCAGGCCGGGTTGGTTTCGCTGGTGTAACGAAAACCATCCGGCAGGGTTTTGCCACTGGTTGCCCATTTGAGCTGCAATTCTTTAGCAAAGCCGATGTCGGTAACGGTAGGCAGGACAACGAAGGCATCCTCCAGCTCGACCGTGGCGCGGGCTTCGTCTTCGTTGATCAGCACTTCATGCAGCTTCTCGCCGGGGCGGATGCCGGTGATGTTCAGCTCGGCGTCCGGGGCAATCACCCTGGCCAGATCGACGATGCGCGTGCTGGGGATCTTGGGCACGAACACTTCGCCGCCTACCATCTGTTCGGTGCAGTGGATGACGAAGCGCACGCCCTGTTCCAGGGTCAGCCAGAAGCGCGTCATGCGCGTGTCGGTGATGGTCAACTGGCCGTTTTGGCGCTGTTTGAGGAAAATGGGGATGACGCTGCCGCGGCTGCCCACTACGTTGCCATAGCGTACGCAACTGAAGCGGGTAGTGTGGCTGCCGGCATAGGCGTTGCTCTGCACGAAGAGCTTTTCGGCGGCCAGCTTGGTGGTGCCATACAAATTCACCGGGCTGACGGCTTTGTCGGTGCTCAACGCCATCACTTTTTTGACGCCGGCGTTCAGCGCGGCTTCGATGACGTTGCTACTGCCCAGGATGTTGGTCTTGATGGCCTCCATGGGGTTGTATTCACAGGCAGGCACCTGTTTGAGCGCGGCGGCGTGGATGACGATATCCACCTTATCCATGGCACGCTGCAGGCGCGGCAGGTCGCGCACATCGCCGATGAAGTAGCGCAGGCTGGGATGGTCGAAGCCGCCCACGCGCATTTCATGCTGTTTCAGTTCATCCCGGCTGAATACGACCAGCTTGGCAGGATGATATTCTTCCAGCATGATTTCGATAAATTTTTTGCCAAATGATCCCGTGCCGCCGGTAACCAGCACGACTTTGTCTGACCAGTTCATGCATTCTCCTCAGTTTCTACCATGTCTGAGTGCCTGTGACAAAATTTGTCAGATCGATCAATTGCTCTAATCGTCCATCCAGGCCACAAACATCCACAACTGCTGCTTTATGAACGTGAACGACACCATCTACACAGGTATCATTCAATACTTTGTTCAGCCGGGCCGGGTCAAATTCATTTGTGACTAGATAATATCGTAAATGATCCCGTCGCGCTCCTCGATAGATTCGTTCATATGCAGCTTTATAAACAGGGCATTCGTTCGTTATATCATTGAGACGGTCATGCCGGAGGCTCCATTTAGCTGATATGACCGCACAAGGTATATCTCTACGAATAGCCAGTAGGTCAATTCGAGGGGTACTACTTCGACCTGGAAAAGTGATACCAGGAAAAACCGTAGTAGCCTCAACTTCGTTAGAATAGATTACCCCCTCAGTTCCGAAT
Organism: uncultured Anaerolinea sp.; assembly: GCA_964595435.1. Taxonomy (GTDB): domain Bacteria; phylum Chloroflexota; class Anaerolineae; order Anaerolineales; family UBA4823; genus RBG-16-57-11. The sequence goes on from CAZQQJ010000015.1 coordinate 4,457, forward strand.
CTCTCTAACACGTGTTTTATCAGACCTACAAAGGCCGTATCCAATATATTTTGCCTCTGTAAGTCTACGTAGCTTGTTGACTTCATAAGCAGATCTGTGCATTGCGGCAAATTATCTATTGAGCACCCCAGTTGCTCAGAAAGATATGTGCTTATTGCCTGTCCTCGCTGTTGCCAGATATTTGGCCGTTTCCATTTTGCTTTTTTAGCAGGTGAAGCCGGGCGGAGTTTATCGGCGTCAATAATGTGAGGCAGTTGTTCAAACCCAAGCCAGTTGACAGACTCATACCATAACAATACCTGGTATATTCCTAGCCAAGCTTTGGATACATCAGAGTTGTAAGATTCGGAACGGTTTTGAAATATTTGTATTGCATCAGACATGGTTTGGTCACGCGATGGCATGTTCGTCTCCTACGGCTGAATTTATAGGATCAGGTTTTAAGAGGCCAATGACGTATTCGTCATGCATCCTTTGCTCAATCATCGAGTCCGTCTTCTTCCCAAAACGGGCTGGCATCATACGTTTATTGCGATCCAATTGGCGCTGTACCACACCCACGACATCGAAACCCACATTTGCAGCGATTTCAGCCAGACAGAGATGGGTCTCCACGTCAATGCTGCGCATTGTCGATGTGCCTACTACCACAATGGCGGCTGAGTCGCTGCGTAGTACACGATACATTTCTGAGAGCACGGTTTTCATCTCTATAAAGTACTTCTTTAGCACCGCGGCTTTGCTGTGATCGCGTTCCGAAAGTTTCCGGATAATGCTTTCGGCTCTATCTCCCAGGAGTAAGCTAGGCGTGTTCCCTACTCGTTCGGAACCAATGTATTTTGAACGCAATTCAGACAAATCTTTGACCGATTTCCCAAACCACACCAAAGAAAACTTATGAGCGCGCATATAATCGATGGCATTGGCATATGGGGGGGAAGTAACGATTAAATCGATGGATGAGTCAGCGAGTGGCATCAGGCGTGCATCGCTACCAATCAATCCGGCACTACCATTTTTGCTATTCAATTCTGCTATGCTGGCCAGATTTTTACGTAATCTGGCTGCAAATTGGTCGATTGCGTTTTTGGGTACTTTGGTTTCATCCAGATGAGGGCGGCTATGAGCTAGATCACGCGCTTTGGATACGCCGCCCGATTTTGTGATAATTACGGAGGAAAATGCCAGTTCGAGAAATCTACGAATGATTTCGTTTTCTACTTCGCGGATAGCCAAAATTAGAGAAGCCAGTTGGCGCTGTGTAGCTGGGTAAAACCAATAGTTGATGAATTCCTTAGTTTGCTCGTCGAACTGGGTAGCGAAAAAGTTGTCAATCGTAAGTCTCTCCTCCAGCAAAGAGTTTGCCTTCGAAATCACCCTTGTGCTAATATCTCGCATTTCAGCTACGTCAATTCGGGTAGTTTTTGCATAGCACAGGCGCAAAGCCAGCGGGTCAATATCGAAACCAATTCCCTGCCGGCTTTCTAGAAGAGATTCGACAACTGTTGTGCCAGAGCCCATCATAGGGTCCAAGACAATATCGTTCGGATTCGTTAGCCCACGAATAAAAGCGCGTGGTAATTGAGGTGGAAACTTTGCTGCGAAGGCATGAAGATCGTGAGATGCATAACCGCTATTTTCACCGTGGAAATTGAGCTCCCCTTCCAACAGCACGGCAAGCCGCTGGCGTTTGCTCAACTCACTTCGAACACGCAGAATAACGTCTGGTGCAGGGAGGGGGGACAGGTCAAACGCGAAGAGCCTGAGTTGTTCTCTAAGTGTAAATGCTTGATCTGGGTTAGTCGAATAAGAAACCGTCATGATCTACACCTTTCTAATCACGATCAATGGATACTTGCCTTTTTCGCCGAAGAAGTGCGGGTAGCGTTCTTCCAGGGCGAAAAGCAGCTTGAGCCAGAAGCGCCCGCCCAGCCGGGGGTGGATCAACGCCCGGGTGAAGCGTACGGTCACGCTGCGCCAGACGCGGATTTCGACTGGCATATTCTTGCCGATAACTTGCCTGACCCAGGTCGCATCGTGCTTTTCAGTATATGTGCCTTTATGGGTCTCGAGTTTGAAAGCTTTCTTGCTCTTCTTAGGATCGCGGCGGCGCGCCGGCTCACCATCGATACCGGCGGCCTTCTGGCCGCGCAGCCGGTCGGAAACGTAGCGCAGCCAGTTCGCGCCGCGGATAAAAGGGTCCGCCAGGTTCATCAGTTGCGAGCGGTCCCATCCGTTTACGATCACTGCGCTCCGTCCGGGGATGAGCACCCGGTATAACTCGCCAAAAGCGCGCTGGTGTTCGTCTTCCGGCAAATGGTGGATGGTGTGCAGTGACACCACGCCATCGAAGGCGCCGTCTTTGAAGGGCAGGTTGGCGATATCCATGACCACGTACAGGCCGTGTTCGCCTACTCGCCGCCGCGCTTCCTTGAGCGCAGAAATGGAGATATCGGCGCACACACGGCGCGCGTACCCGCGCGAGTATTCCAGGTACTCGGGATACTGTACCGGCCCTGAACCGGCATCCAATAGGTAACGACCCTGTGGGCTGAGGTGCTGCGCCACCCGCAAATGACAGGCGTGGATATAGGGCTGGGCCACCGGGCGCAAATCTTCGTAGCGAGCGTTCTGGTAGACTTCGTCGCCTACCAGCTTCCAGCCCACCTGGTCATAGAATTGCCGGACTTCTTGTTTGATTTCACTCATAGTTGATCTTTGTGCTGCCTGTGGCCCTTTTACGCCCAGCGGCGTGGCTCACCGGCCAGCCAGTGGAAGGTGTCTCCAAATTGCGCCTGTCCTTCGGCGGAAAGCACGCGCTCCATGCTCCAGGTCTCCAACTGGTCCCAAAAATCCAGCAAGTGCCAGGGGAATGGGGTGGGGTAGTCGAAGAAGAAACGGTAGGCGTAAGCCCAGGCGCGTTCGACTTGCTGGCGGGGCATCCGGGGGTGGGGCCTGTCGGGGCGAGTCTCAGCCCCACCTCTGCAGGCCTGGTCGAGGATATGGAAATATTCTTCCCAACTCGCCGGGTCGTGGGTGAAGCCCTTATTGCGATAATGGGTATGACCGCCGACCACAACCGGGACGCCGCTCATGGCCATTTCCATGCCAACGGTGGTGGTGTAGACCAGGCCCACATCGGCAATCTGGATCAGGTCATAGGTGTTAATGGGATCAGGGGCCTGTACCAGGTGAATGTGGGACGGAATGGATGGAAGGGCGTTCTGGACCACCTGTGCTACCGAAGGTCCCTTGAGATAACGCTCGCCCGGGTGGATGCGCACGACAAGCTGCACATCCGGGCGTTCCGCGAAGAACTGCACGCTGCGCTCGAGCCACTCGGTCATGTTTTTGCTGAACACCTGCCGCCCCAGGGTCAGGCTGTCGCCGATCACGTTGGCTGCCAGTAAGGCTACCGGACGTCCGTCCAGGCCAAGGGCCTGGCGTACTTGCTCGCCGCCCTGGCTGGGAACGCCTTGCCACAGCCTGGCAAAATTCTGCCACAGGCTGGCATTCTGACGAGAGGCGTACAGGGCGCGAATGTGTTCCCACTGGCTCTCGGTCAACGACTCATCCTGGCGCGCCTGCCACAGGTGGTCTGTCTCCTGGAGCATGACTTCGCTGTTCTGGGCAAACCAGATGCGCCCGCGTTGTTCGCCGAATTCATAGGTCACCGCGGGAATGCCCAGGCTGCGCACGGTCTGGTAAACCGCACCCATTTCCAGGATACTGCCGTTTGGGGTAATCAGCAGTTCAGGACGCTGCGCAGGGGGCAGAGACTGGATCCAGCCCAGGATGGCGGCTGCAGCTTGCAGGTCACGCTCCAGGCGTAGGCGGTACAGGCGCGCCGATTCACTCTGGCCGCCGTCTCGTTCGATATGCTCGATTTGCAGGGTGTATTGTGTGTCGCGTACGGCTACTTCGTGAATCTGGGCCATCAGCCCGGGCGGGAACGAACGCGGTGCGGCGGGCCGCACATCCAATAAAGAAACTGAATTCAGCAGCGGGGCAGCTTTCTGCAGCACACTGCGGGCATAGGCGTTCTGGCGGCGGATGTCAAAGCGTTGGAAAGGCTTGCGGTAATTGGGATAGGGAAGGTAGGCCAACGTGACCTGGTGACCCAGGCCGGATAGGGCTACTCCCAAAAGAGTGGCGTGTTCGATCCAATAGCGCAGCGTGGCGAAGATCAGTATGCGCCGCGGCGGGCCACCGGCCGCGCCAGGATAGGCAGCCGACGGAAGACGGGCAATAGATGCGGAGTTTTCGCGAGCAGCCGAAGCTTGAGCGCACCAGACCGGAATGGCTTTCTCTAATTTGCGCAGAGAGAAGCTGTTGGTGACTGGTTTGCCGCGCTGGATGAAGCGCCAGTATACTTCGGCTGCAAAAGGCAACTTGCCCAGGATCGTTTTAACGGTGCGTTTGTAGGTCATGTTTGTGTGTCTGGTATCCAGTGTCAAATATCAGGTATTAAGGGCGGGTTGTTGGCCTGCGTCAATTTGCCAGGCAAGGCGCGGGCGCACGGGACCCAGGCGCAGTTCGGCCCATTGGGAGCCGGGGGCATCGGTGGCGTCTACGCTGAACGCCAGCGCCTGTTCATCCTGGAAGTAGCGCCGGATGCGAAACGAGCTGGCATTAACGCCGACGATGTAGCGCCCTTCGTTGAGAAAATCGACAGGCAACGTGCAGCAACTGGTGTAATGGCCGGCCGGGCGCACAGGGTAGGCGGCGTACTGCTCCTGGCTGTCGGTGTCGAACGAGGCCAGAACGTACTCGCCGCGGGCGGTGACCAGGTACAGGCCAACGCGCAGGCCGGTGATGGCACTATCGAGGACGTACTCCACCTCAATGGTGGCCGGTTCGGTCGAGCGGATGGTGTCCACCACTTTGCCCTGGTGGTTGCGCAGGCGGATCGACAGCGGGCGAAACGGCGCCAGGCTGCCCCGGGCTTCTTCGGGCGTCCAATGGCGTTCACCGATCTGCGCCAGGCCAGAAGACATATAGTAGTCTACGGCCTCAGGCGTCGGGGCGCGGCGCGCCAGGCGGCCTTTGTCCAGCACGATGGTTTCTTTGGTCAGGTGCAGGATGGCTGACATATTGTGGCTGACGAACAGAACCGTGCGTCCCTGTTGGGCCACGTCGCTCATTTTTCCCAGGCATTTGCGCTGGAATTCGGCGTCACCCACGGCCAGCACCTCGTCTACGACCAGGATTTCAGGCTCCAGATGGGCGGCGACGGCAAACGCCAGGCGCAAATACATGCCGCTGGAGTATCGCTTAACCGGCGTATCGATGAATTTTTCGACGCCGGAAAAGTCCACAATTTCATCGAACTTGTGGTCGATTTCGGCGCGCTTCATACCCAGGATGGCGCCGTTGAGATAGATATTCTCACGGCCGGTCAATTCCGGGTGGAAGCCTGTGCCGACTTCCAGGAGAGAGCCGACGCGCCCGTGGACTTCGGCATATCCCACGGTCGGCTCGGTAATACGCGATAAAATCTTCAGCAGGGTGCTTTTACCGGCGCCGTTGCGACCGATGATCCCGATCACTTCGCCTTTATGAACAGTGAATGAAATCTCACGCAATGCCCAGATGATCTCGTCTATATCAGGTGGTGGCTGAGAACCAGTGGATGGCAAAGCGCGGCGTCGCAGGCGGCGGAAAGGGGCGGCGACGCTTTCCGCCAGGGTCTCACGCAGGGTACGATAGTTCTGGCGCGGGCTGGCGCTGCCCAGGCCCGTTCCCAGGCGATATAGCTTACCCAGTTCTTCAACGCGAATGGCGATGTCACTCATTATACAGTGTCCGCAAAGGTGCGCTCCATGCGCCGGAAATAAAACATACCCGTGATCAAGACCAGGATCGAGATGGTCGCAGAGACGGCGATCAAGGGGCCCGGGGCCTCTTTGGCGCTGAGCAACGCCCAGCGGAAGCCCTCTACGACGCCGGTCATGGGATTAAGGGCGTAAACCAGTTGCCAGCGCTCTGGAATCATGCTGGCCGGATAGGCGACCGGCGTGATGAACAGCCAGAACTGAGTCAGGAAAGGCAAAATATAGTTCACGTCCCGGTAAAGCACGTTCAAGGCTGAAAGCCACAGGCCCACTCCCAGGGCGGTGACGATCGCCAGCAATAAAAAGAGCGGCAGGGTCAGGATTGCCGGGGTCAATGTGATGTGGTAGGTGCTGCCCGGGGCAAAATTGTAATAGAGCATCATCCCGATCAAAACGACAAATGCCAGGGCAAAATCCACCACGCCGCCCAGTACCGATGCCACCGGCACTGCCAGACGGGGAAAATAGATTTTGGTAATCATCTGGCGGTGTGCCACCAGTGATCGCCCGGCATCGGTGAGCGCTTTGGTGAACAATCCCCAGGGCAGAAGCGCCGTATAGGAGAAGATGGGGTAGGGCACATTGTCTGAAGGGACTTTCGCCAGGCGCCCGAAGAAGATGGTGAATACCAACATGGTCAGGAGCGGTTGCAAGATTGCCCAGGCCGCGCCTAAGGCGGTTTGCTTGTAGCGTACCTTGACATCACGCCAGGTGAGGAAATAGACTAACTCGCGAAATTGCCATAATTCGCGCAGGTTCAAAGCCGACCAGCCGCTCGACGGGCGAATATAGAGCACCGTTTCGTCAGGGTCCGCTAGGATAGGGGGCTTTTGGATGGTCGTTTGAGTCATATTTTTGGTATGTTACGGCGACGTATTCTCATCGTCCCTGGTACCATTCAATCGTACGTCGCAGGCCCTCTTCCAGCGGGGTCTGGGCGCGAAAGCCGAAGAACTGCTCGGCGCGATGGGTATCCAGGCAGCGACGAGGCTGGCCGTTGGGCTTGCTGGTATCCCAGACGATCTCGCCCTGGTAAGCGGTCAGGTGTGCCATCAGGTGAGCCAGGTCTTTGATGCTGATTTCCTGTCCCGAGCCCAGGTTGAACGGCTCGGCGCCGTTATAGTGTTCTGTAGCGAGCAGCAGGCCTTCGGCGGCGTCTTCAACGTAGAGAAATTCGCGGGTTGGCGAACCGTCTCCCCATAAAATCACCTGCGGGTCGCCGCGTTCTTTGGCTTCGAGGAACTTGCGGATCATCGCCGGAATGACGTGCGAGGTTTCCAGGTCGAAGTTATCGCGCGGCCCGTATAGGTTGACCGGCAGCGGATAAATGGTGTTAAAGCCATACTGCTGGCGGTAGGCCTGCGCCTGCACCAGGAGCATCTTCTTGGCCAGGCCGTAGGGGGCATTGGTCTCCTCAGGGTAGCCGCTCCACAAATCTTCCTCTTTGAAGGGCACAGGGGTGAACTTGGGATAGGCACAGATGGTACCGACGGCGACGAATTTCTCTACACCGGATTTCCACGCTTCGTGGATCAACTGTACGCCCATCATCAGGTTGGCGTAGAAAAAATCGGCCGGGCGGGCACGGTTGGCGCCGATGCCGCCTACCATGGCCGCCAGGTGCAGGATAACATCCGGCCGGGCATCGTGCAGCATGCGTTGGATGTCTTCGAGCTTGACCAGGTCATAATCCTCAATGTGCGGTACGAAAACTTCCTGGGCGCCTCGCTTTTGCAATTGATCGACGACAAAGGAACCCCAGAACCCGGCTCCACCGGTGACGCATACCCGGCGGCCATGCCAGTAGTTTGCATTCGGCTTATTCAATTCCATTCTCCTCGCTCCTCTCGCAGAAATACATGTGTGCCACGAACTTCCAGAACATAGTAGACGGTAGATGTCGCTTCATTTGCCAGGGGGGATGGCGGGGCTGTAGACAACGTAGAGCGGGGTGGGGGATTTTGCAAAACCCGAACACCCTGCTCCATACAGGTCAGGCGGCAAATGTCGGCAATGTCACCTTCGCCGTCGATAAAAACCCGATCACAACCTGCCTGCCGCACCTGACTGATCAATTCGCGCACCCGTTGGCGGGTTTTGCGATATAACCGCATGGATGATTCGATGTAATCCACGGTCAACAGCGCCCGGAATGCCAGGCCCTCGGGGGTGATGATATATTTTAGCTTGCGCCGCTGGGCGCGTTTCACCTTGACATAGCCCTTGGCAATCAGGCGTTTAAGATGCCAGTTTACCGTGCCCACGGCGACTCCCAACTGGGCGGCCAGTGAAGCCTGGGTTACATCAGGGTCGTATTCGATTTGCTCGAGCAGAGTCAAATCGCGGTCGGTGAGGGGCTCATTCGTCATTGCCAAAATTCAGCCGCTGAATTATAACAGCAGTTTGCCGATTTGGGCGATTTTTCTCATGCAAATGCCAAAGATTTCCTTCATTTCTGGCAACGGCTGATATCCAAGAGGCGGCGAAAATCCCCCGTTTCCGCCTTTTGTTCCGCGACCGGGTGAATACATGAGTTTTGAAAAGCGCGTCTTTGTTCAGCGGTCAATTTTTGCCAGGTCTCCCGGTCGAAGTACAGGTAATCATATCCGGCACGAGCCATTTCTACGGGGTCGAATCGCTTGACCAGTTCGCGGTACTCGGGCAATGGAACGTACATATTGCGGTAAGCCGGTCCGGTCGTGCGAGCGAACAGCGTCGGCGGGCGGTAAGGATACAATGGATCGAGAACCCAGTCCTCTGGCTCCAGATTGTCCCAGTACTTGCGGCTCATCCAGGCATCCTCTTCCTGGACGAAATCCGACGGCTGTGTCTGGGCGGCCGCGATCATCTGCGCAGGGAACAGCGCCAGCCCACCCACGATGGCAATGATATAAACTGCGCCCGCGACGACTCTGGTTAATTTCCCGCTCCTGCGGTAAGCCAGCCACAGATAGGGCAGACCCAATCCCATCCAGATGGCCAGCGCTGCACCAGTCAGGCGTGAGATATCGCGATCTCGCTCTACGAAGCGAAGGAACATCGGCGTCAGGAAGTTCATCACTGCCATCAGGCTTGCCCCGGCCATTACCAGCTTGCCCGAACGGACATACCCTGGTATCGCCCGGGTGACGAACACGCCCAGCAAGACGGCGATGCCCATTTCTGCCAGGAGGATCAGCCAGTGATCGGGGTTCAGCAAAGAAAGCGATCCCAGGTGGGACGAAAGGATGGCTGGCGGCCAGCGCAAGGCCACCTGATCAGCGTAGACACCGCTCTCTACGGTGGTCCCTGTGACCTGCCCTGCTAATCGCTGGAAGGCAGCAGAAATTACCCCGCCCATGGTGGGAGCCAGGATCGGGCCCGGCAAGAGCACCCACAGCCAACTGAGGCAGGCAGCGGGTGGCTGTCGGTCTGCAGGCTTCGATGAGCGGCGGGCGGCGAGCAGCCAGCGGAAGATGGCTGCAACAAGTATGCCGGCCCATAGGATGACAAACAGCGGCTCGGAGGTCAAGATCAGGCTGCTTAACAATAAACCGTAAAGCAACCCGGGCGCCGGCCGCCAGCGGCGCCGGGCGAGCAGCAGCAGCAAGAACATGGTGACGGCGGGGAGGGCGGCACTGCTGCCCATTGCCAGAGTCAATGGCGAGATGATGCCGTTGGCAAAAGCAAAGGGAAAGGGAATTGGACCGTCCCCGGCAATGTTCCAGGGGCTGATCAAGGCCGTATGCAGGTCCGGAGCGGATTGCAGCGCCGATCCCATCATTTGCAAACTGGCGCTCATCTTTTGCAACACGGTCTCGGGGATGAAAAGCAGCAGCCAACGTGAGCCGGCGGCAAACAGAACGAACAAACCTCCCAGGCCAGCGGAGATCTTCCAGGGCGCCAGGCGGCGATACCAAAGCACGCTCAATAGCGCCGCCAGAGCAATGGTAAATGCTTTGTAGATGTCCAGGGCACTCCAGGGAAAGAAACCGCCGATGCGCACCAGGCTGGCGGCCAGCAGGTGCAGGCCGTAGTGAAAATCGAGCACAACTTTTGGGTTGAGGGAGAAGTGTGGGGGGAAATCCCCGGCGGCGATGGTTGAAACCAGTGGCAGATTGGCATAATCGTCGAACAGCGCCAGGCCGCGATTGATCAAGACGAACAAGACAAACAGCGTCCCAAAAGCCAGCAATTGAGGCCATTCGAGCAGTTCGCGAAAGGGCAGGCGGGGACGTTGGTTCGAGCGCCAGGCAGCGACACCACCCAACCCAAGAACGAGCGAGGCTGCTGCCCAATAGGCTCCGGGCAGCCGGATGAAATAGGCAAGCAAATTGCTGAACAACAAAAATAACAGCATCCCACTGGCAATGCCGGCGAACAGGCGCTCGCGCCGCCGCAAGTAGAAAAGATGGTTGCAGAGCAGCCAGCCACCGATCCAGATCAGGGCGTTGAGCAGCACCCAGGTAAAGAGTTCCAGATAATTTCCGGTTCTACTCCAGTACATAGGCTCCTTAAGTCGATGAATAATCGGGCACTGAGTAATAGGATGTGATTTCGCAGCCGGGTGGCAGAGAGCTTTGAACGACCTACTCTGCCGGGCTTTTATGGGCAGTCGGTTAATTTCTCCGGGCGTGGGGCCAGCAACTGGATGCGCACGGTGCGCAGAGTCTTGATCGGCATATAGTAACACAAGATCGGCGAGGCCACACGGCGTACCCAGACATCGTTTTCTGCGCCAAATACCTCGGATGCGCCTTTCTGCTGGCGAGAGAGCGGCTCGCTGACTATTAAAGCAAAGCGATGGTTTTTCAGGTCGCTATTCAACTTGCCCAGGTAATCCGGATCGCCGGACATGGCAGCCTCCATCAGGAACATGCGCTCGTATTCGGGTACCAGGGGGATGCTTTGAATATAGCCAAAGGTGAGCAACTGCCGCTCAGAGATGAACAGCACTTCTCCCCCTTGCCGGTGAGCCGTCTGGGAAAATTCGACGATGGTTTGTAATTCTTCTTGTAAAGCAGCCGGATCAGGAGCAGGAGGTTGGGGCGGTGTGAGCGACACGACCAGGATGACAGGAAGCAGTGCAGCGGCGAAGGCCAGAAGGTCCGAGAGGCGAGATTTGGCGCCCGGGATCTGGGTTGGAGATTGGAGATTGGATGGCGCCGTTGCGCCGGGGGCAGACGAAACTCTCTCGGCTGCGTCCGGCGCAACAGACGCAACCTGGGGATGGTCTGGCTGCACGGCGCCAACGTAGAAATATGTGGCAATCACCAACAGGAAAATCAGGTAGGCGTCCATGTTGTGGATGTTGTTGCCGCCGCCGATTTTCACACTGACGACCAGGCCAGTTGCAAATAGAACGGCCAACATCCCGCCGAGGCCCAAAAGGCGTAGCGGGTGGATGCGGCGCCAGAAGGCCACGCCCTCTTGTTTTTCAAACAGGCTGCTGGCGACGATCAAAAGCAGCGGCAGAGAGACAAAAGAGATGGCCAGCAAAATCCCGGGAGCGTAGGTCGGATTGGGCAGCAACCGGCTCCATAGCAGGTCTGAGGTAAAGCTGGAGGCGAATTGTTTGGCCGAGTTGCCCGACCAGGCCACATAAGCTGCCTGGGAGATAAAGGCCGTCACGACCCCGAAGATGCCCCAGGCGGCAATGCGCAAGACGTAATATGCTGCACGCCGCCATGCAGTTGAACCAGCGACAGCAGACAAGGAGAGGTGGGTGCCGGGCTGTGACCCTGTTTCTTCCGATGACCCCGGTTGGCCCAGGCCGCTCTCGACCGGCTCTTCCAGCAGGATCAGCGTAGCGGCCAACATGGCCGGCACCGGAAACCAGTTGACCCGGCTGATTCCTGCCCAGGCAGAGGCGAACAGGACGGCCAGGAAGCGAGGAGCAGAAGGCAGTAAATGGGAGATAGAGGACAGCGGACGACCGGTAATAGATCGAGATGATGAAAGGGGAAATGCCTGGGCAGGGGCAAATGCCCATAAAATAATGACGATGGGCATCAGCAGATGATAGTAAACATCGCCAACGAAAAGATACAGGAAGATGACCGCGCCCACGAACGGCAGAAAACTGAGTTGAAACTTTCGAGCAATGGAGTGTTGCAAAGGGCGCCGCGCCATCAACAGGGCAGTGAGGGCGGGCATGACCAGCCACAGGAAGACCTGCCAGGCGCGGTGCAACCAGATGGGCGAATTGGGGATCAAGAAAGGAACGGCCAGCATCAGGTAGCGGGTGGGGTGCAGCACAGTCGGCGGCGCCCATGTACCGTAAATCCGCTGTGCAAAGAACAGTGAGGCATAATAGTAGCGGCTGGCTTCCGACCAATTCATGGTGAAAGGCAGGGTAGAGATATCGGAGAGAAACGAAGCGGCAATGTATACGCAGGTTTGCAAGATGGCGACCACTAAGAACAGTGCGCCGATTTGCGAGAAAGCAGGTTTAGCCTGTTTGTGGACAATTTTAAGGAGCGCCAGGCCGCCAGCGAAGGCGCAGGCGGCAAATATTGCCAGGCGCAAGGGCAGGCTTTGCATGAGCTGGCTGTGCGTCCCGAATGTCAAAACAGGGCAAATCAGGATCGTGATAATAAAAAGCAGAATCCAGGCGAAGTGCTTCATCGATCAAATCCTTCGATGGACCCGGGATGCTGATCGTTCAACGCTTGCGCTTCAGCCATCCGGCCCCGGCTGGAGAGGATATCGGGTATGAAAAATGCTCCCGGCAGGCTGGCGATCATCATCAACGTGCGGAAGAGCAGCGCGGCGGTCAGTCCGGTATGCAACGGCGCCTGGCCCAGGTTGGAGAAAATCAGGGTCATGGAAATTTCTTGTACGCCATAGCCGTTGATTGAGACCGGCACGAGGGTGACAAAATAGACCAGGCTGTACAGGCCGGCAATCAAGCGGATGGGCATGCTTTCGCCCATGCCCTCTAACAGCAGGTAAATTACACTGAACAGGCAGAGCATGTGCAGACCGCTAAAGGCCAACGAACTACCCAATGCACCGGGTTGTTTGAGCCACAACTTGAGCGCCTGGTAGAGGCGATTAAGCAACGCTAACCCCTTTTCCCGGGCGCGCTGCATCCATCTTTGTCCCTTGGGGGGTGGCACTGACATAGCCAGCACGGTGATCGATGAAATTTTTCCGCCCAGGATGACCGGGAAGCTGAGCGGCACAGCCAGCGCCATGCCCGCCATGCCAACCAGGCGGTCAACGATCAGAGAAGCCGTGCTCACCGCCGCATCGTATTTGAGCTGCAAGATGCCTGCCCAGCGCACCAGGTCGCCGCCGACGGTAGTGGGCAGAAAGTTCGAGGCGAACAATCCGGCGAAAGTGATGCGTAACGTCTGGTGGAAAGGGATCGGGATGCGGCCTGAACGTAGCAGCATGTGCCAGCGAGCGGTCACTGCCAGTCGCGAGATCATCATCACCCCCAGGGCCAACCCCAGGCGCCAGACAGAGAGCTGGCGGATGGCATCGATGATCTCACGCCAACCCTGCTCGCTGAGCAGGTAGATCAGCAAGATGACCGAGATCAGTGTACCGAGCACGCGCAGGGTCGAGGCCGGTTTCTTATTTGAAGGGGTCGAAAGGTTGCTCATTCTTTTTGTTTGAGCACCGCGCTGGCCAAAACTTCTTCATAGGCGCGGGCAACCTGCTGAATATCGAAATCCTGTGCTTTCCGGCGGCTGGCCAGGCGAAACGCCTGCAAACGTTCCGGGCTGCACAGCAAGTTTTCAAGGGCAGAGGCATATCCGTCTGAGGTCGAAATGTTTGGGGTTTGAGCCTCGAGACTCGAGATTCGAGCTTCAGGGCATGGATCGGAAGGCTCAATGAGGTAGCCGTTCACCCCGCTCTCTACCAGGTCAATGAAGCCACCGATGCGCGAGGCGACAATGGCCAGACCCATGGATAGGGCCTGGAGCCCGACGACGGAGAGACCCTCGGACAGGGAAGGCATGAAGAGAATGTCGCTGCAGGAAAGGCGCTCGACGACCTGTTCAGGCGTCACCCAACCGGGCATGGTGAAACGATCCGCCATCCCGGCCGCTTCGATCTGCTGAACGATATCGGCACGCAGAGGGCCATCACCTAAAATGGCGCATTCCCATTCGAGATGGCGCAGCTCTGCCAGAGTGCGCACCAGTTGCAAGGGGTTTTTCTGTTTTACCAGCCGCCCGGCAAAGACGATGCGGGCCGGGCGACCTGCGCGGATCTCTCCAGGATCCAGACGCGCCAGATCAACCCCATTAGGGATGACTTTGAGGGGTGTCGCCGGGTAATGCTGGATGGCTAACTGGCGAGTATATTCGCTGACTGCGGTCACGCGAGAAGCCCTCTGCCAGATGGGCGGCGTAAGCGGGTAGATCCAGCGAAACCAGCGGTCGGTCTTGTCGGGCACGCCTTTGGGGACATCTCCCAGGTGGACGGTCAGTACGTAAGGGACACCACTCAGGCGGGAAAGGGCGTAAGCCACCGGGCCCGAAGGGACAGCAAAGTGGACGTGGATTACGTCCGGACGCCACCGGCGGAGCAGGCGCAGCCCGGAATATACCCCTGATGCAATGAAACCAAACATTGTCGTCAGGTCGGCCTGGTAAGGCGAGCGCCGCAGCGCCGGGATGCGGTTTACCTGGATGCCATTCAAAATCTCCTGGCGGGGCAGGTCCTTGTATTGAGATGTCAGGACATGCACCTGGTGGCCGCGTTGAACCAGCTCGCGGCTGACATCCAGGGCAGCCTGCCCTCCACCGCCGCCGATGGGCGGAAACTCATAAATGATGACCAGGATACGCATAATGCAGTAGACAGTGAGGTAAATTCAGCGATGCACCGGGACCGTCCCGGTTACGGAGATATAGGTGATAGCGTCGATTTGCGGATCGCCGCTCAGAAACTCGGGGCGGATGCGCTGGCGCGCCTGCTCGAATGCCTCTGGCCGGCGCTGCATCGGAGTGATCTGGACATCAGCCAGGTATTTTTCAAACAATTGCTGATAATCCCGATAACGCAGGCGATTCAAGTTGCTGGTGGGGTTCAGCCAGTTGCGCCAGACGCCTGGTGAATACGCCAGCATTTCAAAGGGGTACTTAAAGAAATGATCGGAGAGATCGATCAAGTGAACGTGCCAACCTCCCGGGCGGGTCAGGTAAACCAGCGCAGCGGTGATGCCTTCCACGTCGTCCAGGTGTTCATAAACGGAGCGGCTGAAGACCAGGTCGCAAGGTTCGAAACCCGGGCCTGGGCGCCCGGTCGCCTGGGCGCCTGGATCATAAACATTAAGATTTCGGATGTCGGCCTGGAGCAGGGTGAGGTATTCAGGACGAGGCAGCACGGTATTGCCGGAGCGAAGCAGGTATTTTTCGTACTCGGGCAACAGCAGAGCGTTGGCCTGGTGATTTGGAGGGGCGTAACGATCGCACAAGATAACGTGGCCGGCTCCTTCTCGAAGCAGCATGCAGCCCAGGGCGAAGTTGCCGCCATAGCCGAAGAGCAATATGCGTTTACCGGACAGGCTTTGCATGGCCGTGGCGAGGGCGTTTTTATAATCGGCGATCGCGGTGAGCGGCTCCCGGGTTTCGATGCCGGGTTTCACCACCCAACCCTTGCGCAGCAGGAGGCGCATAACTACGGCAGGCGTCCAGTGGCGGATCATCCGCAACAGAAGGTAATCCAGGTGCATATTGTTGCTCAGGTTCGAGACTCGGGGTCCGTGGACAGAGAGTCGATGTGGCTCTGATTGGAAGATATCCCATTCGGGCTGCCAACGTTCATTGCCTTACGGATGGTATAGGTCGGTTTGCGCTGCGATTCGTGGTAGGTGCGTACCAACATTTCGGCAATCAGGCCCATCAAGATGGATTGAAAACCGAGGATGGTGAACATGGTGCTCATCTGGAAGAAGGGCGAATCGAAAACTGACACCATCCACACCAGGCGGCGCACCATCAGAAACAGCATCAGGATGGCACTGAGCACAATCAGGAAAATGCCTGCACCGCCGAACAGGTAGATGGGTTTGTTGGCATAACTGATCAGAAATTTAACGGTGACCAGATCCAGGACGACTTTTAACGTGCGGGTCAGCCCATATTTGGCTTTGCCAAAACGCCGCGGGTGGTGGTGCACAGGTACTTCGATCATGCGCGCGCCTACCGAATGGGCGTAGGCAGGGATGAAGCGATGCATTTCGCCGTACAGCCGGAAGCCGGTGATGACTTCTCGGCGATAGGCTTTCAGCGTGCAGCCGTAATCGTGCAGGTGTACCCCGGTAACGGTCGAGATCAACCCATTGGCCATGTGCGACGGCAGCACGCGAGTCAAGAAAGTATCTTGCCGGTTCACCCGCCACCCGCTGACCACGTCATATCCTTGCTCGATTTTCTCCAGCATCATGGGAATATCAGCAGGGTCGTTTTGTAAATCGGCGTCCATCAATACAATAATCTCGCCCTGTGAATGATCGATTCCGGCAGCGATGGCTGCGGTCTGGCCGAAATTGCGGCGGAGCAAGACGACACGGGTATGTTCTGGATCATCATCAGCCAGTTTTTCCAGAACCGCAACGCTCCCATCTGTACTGCCGTCATCCACCAGGACAACTTCCCAACTCCACCCCGGCAAGTCTTGCAGGGCCTGGTGGATGGCCTGGTGCAGCAGAGGCAGGTTTTCTTGCTCGTTGTAGACGGGTATAACGATTGAAAGATTCAAGAGTTTCTCCATTTGCATATTGCGCGGTACGTATTATATCCTGATGGCGCTGATGCTAAGGGCAGTTTTTGGGCTGCTCCCTGGGAGCAAGCAATTGCACATGTACCTCGCGAAAAAATGCGACCGGTTTGTAATAACACAGCACTGGCCTGGAAACCCATTTCACCCAGGCGTCATTTTCCTCGCCGAAGCCGCTGCCTTTCTCCTCGGGGTCATCCCATAACGGTTCGGTGACGATCAACGCGAAGCGGGCCTGGGCCAGGTCACCGTAGAACTGGTCGAAATATTTTTTGTCCCCGGTCATTGCCTGATCCATCATGTATTTTTTCTCGTATTCAGGCACCAGGGGAACGTCCTGGACGTTGCCAAAGGTCAGCAACTGGCGCTGGTCGATGAACAGGACTTCGCCAGATTGGCTGGCGCGCTCGACCCGCCGCTGAATGCCGCGCAAGGATTGGCGTACCACATCTTCCGGCGGAAGCACCAGCGGCTGGCTGCTGAGCAGCGGCGTATAGGCAAAAATGAGCACCATGACGATGAAAAGCGAGGCTACCCATCCCGGCTCTTTCTCCAGGTTCGATACGACTGCATGCCCACCGGATACCCAGGCCAATGCCGCCGCAAATACCAGCCCGATCAGGAACATATCCAGATTGTGTAAATTGCTGCCGCCCCCGATCTTGACGCTGACCACCAGGCCAACGCCGAGGAACAGAGCGAGTACTGCTACCATTGCACCGCCGCGCAACCAGCCTGATGACCACCGCCGGCTGCGCACCAGGTAAACCAGGAAGATGATCAATGGAATGGTCGCCAGGGCAAGGGCCAGCAAAATCCCTGGTTTGTAGGTGGGATTGGGCAGCAGACGGCTCCACAACAGGTCCTGGCGAGAGACTACCGCGCTGATGCCTTCGACGCTGATCAAATCGGGTTGCGCGGAAGCGGTCCCGGTTGCCGCGCCGGGTTGCGAAGAGGTGATTACAGCCAGGACCGCGTCGCGCAGCCGTGGATACAGGTATCCGCCGCAGAGACCGGCGATGCCTCCGGCGATAGCCAGCTTCCAATTGGATGCGCGGATATGCTGCGATTCCGGCTGGCCAGGAAACTGGTCGGCAAAGTAGAGCATACCGGCCCACATCGCAGGGGCGAACATCCAGGTGAAACGAGACGCCTGGGCGAAATATCCGGCCAGGAAGATCAGCGGCAGCCCGATCCATAGCGGTCTTCGCCAGGCCAGCGCAACCAGGATCGCACTGATCACCAGAGGGGCATAAATCGGGCCCTGGTTAAGGAAAAGAAAGGTCCACAGGCCGCACAAGAACCAGACACCCCCTGCGGTTCTCCCAGGGGATGAGAGTGGCCGGAAGATGATCCAACCGAAGATCATGTAAGGAACTGAGAATAACAGCCCACTCCAGATGCGCATTTGCACGATGCTGATGTCGGCGAACAGGAAGGGCAGCCCCCACATCACCTGCCGCCCCCAATCGATATAAGCGTGGATGGGCTGGTCAGCGGGATAATTGTACAGCCGGCGCCCGAAGAGCACCGAGTAATCCCACATGCGGTTGCCCTCCGACCAGGTGAGCGAAAAGGGGTAGCTGGTGGCATCTCTGACCGCCTGGCCAAAGGCGATAGCAGCGCTGACCAGGAGCAGGGCCGCAAACCACTGTGGAGCGGCAACCAGTTGATCAGAGTCTCGCCGGAGCAGCACTGCAACCAGCAGGCTGCTACCGATGAGAAGCAAGTAGCGATAATATGAGCCGGTAAACAACGTTCCCCACCCTGAATGGAGCAGCAGCCAGACAGGCAATACCAGCAGCGCAATGGCCAACAACCAGCGCGCTCTGCCTAAAAGAGTCCGCCACCAGATCGCCAGGAGGCCGAGGCGTTGAAGTATTGAAATGCCCAGGCGCAGAATCTTTTGATAGGCGCTGGTGCGTTCGGGATGAGTGTCCTGTATTTTGGAGGACAGGGACAAAGCTGGCACCAGCAGCAGGTTACCACCAATAGAGGCGACTACAGCCCAGAGCAAGGGCAGCAGCAACAGGCCCAGGATCAACTCTCGAGTGTAGAGCGGTTGCCACAAGGTCAGATTGCGAACGACCCGGTAGCATTCCCAGGCGGCGCCCAATGGTAAAAACAGGACCAGGAGAGCGTAACCAGCAAGCTTTAACCAGTAAACAGCAAATGATGGACGGTCAGCGGGGGACGAACGTTCGTTCAAGGCATGGACTCCTGGAAGAGCGCGGCGTAGCGCCGGCACATTTTTTCAACAGTATATTCGTTCATAACAAGTTCTTTTCCTGCTTGCGCGCAGCGCTCCTGAAGCGCAGCATCTGAGAGCATACGAAGAATGGCATCAGCCAGAGCCTGGCTGTCGGCGGGTGGCACAAGCAGAAATGCTGGGTCGGCCGAATCTCCCGGCGTCTGGATGCTCGAAATGCCTTCAAGCTGGGTGGCGATGACCGGCAGCCCGGCGCTCATCGCCTCTAACAGGGCGACCGGCAGACCCTCGGAGATCGAAGGCAGTACGAACAAGTCGGCAATGCCGAGCAAATCGGGCACATCATCACGCTTGCCCAGGAAACGTATCTGGTCCTGGATGCCCAACTGTTGCGCCCGTGTTTCTAATTCTTGACGTAGCGGGCCATCGCCGGCCAGTACGAACACCACCTGTGTCCGTTGCTGGCGAATTTTGGGGATGGCCTCCAGGAGATATTTGTGTCCCTTGGGCGCAGCCAGCCGGCCGACGGTAATCACCAATTTGTCCTGTGGGCTTACACCGATGGCAGCGCGGAGAGCAGCTTTTTTTGTTTTATCCAACCTGGAGATTCTACCAGGATCGATGCCATTTGGAATCAATACGATCCGTTCCGGCCGGATACCTTCCCGCAAAATGGCATCCTGGCGAGCTTGAGTGGAAACTGCCACCAACGCAGTAGCAACCCTGTGATGGATCATCCAACGATGGAAAGACGCCAGCCCGCCAGAAAATTGCTCCAGGCTGCCATGGTGTGTGGCCAGGCGGACGGGTGTATGTGTTGCCCAGGCAAGCGGCAAACCGAGTACGTTGGCATGGTGTGTAAAAGTCTCCACAACGGTGAATTTCTCGCGCCGGAGGAGCATATACAATCTGACGAGGGCGCGCAGCAGGCGCAAAGGATTGCAGGCTGCGACAAGTAAACGGTGAACAGCCGGTGCGGATGGATTGGCTTTCTTCCGGGCTTCCAAATTGAGCAGAGGCACCGGCCAGGTGCTTTTCCATTGCTCATATAATCCATCGCGGTCCCAGAAGAAGACCGCCTGGACGCGATAACCCTGCTGGTGAAACCAGCGCGCTTGCAGAAGTTGCACTTCCTGGGCGCCGCCAATGGCGATGACGGATCCTAACAGCAGGATGGACGGTTTGGGTTCGCTTTCAGACATGGTGGATCAGATTTCTTTCAGTCCCAACGCCTCAAGGTATTGGTCAACCACGGGCATTTGCTCGAATTGCCGAAGCCATTCCGGCGGCGGCGTCCGGCGGTCGCCTTGCAAGACTTGCAGGATGGCTTCGCTCATGGCCTGTGCATCACCTACCGGCACCAGGTGACCATACTTTCCAGCACCCAGGATTTCAGATGGGCCGCTGGGGCAGTCGGTGCTCACTACGGGGCAGCCACAGGCCAGCGCCTCGATCAGCACGCTGGGCAATCCTTCCAGGCGGGAAGAAAGGACAAGTGCGGCGGCCTTGCTCATGTAGGCAAATGGATTTTCCGTGTAACCCGGCAGGCTGAAATCTGCGGCGATGCCGAGTTGGCTGGCCAATACCTCGAGCCGAGGGCGCTCATCTCCTTCACCCAGGATCAGCAGGCGAGGGGCGGGAGGTTGTAGATGCGATGCGGTCGACGAGGCGTTAGTGGCCTTGCGGGTCAAGGCAAAAGCCTGGAGCAGGGTGGAAAAATCTTTCACTTCGACCAATCGTCCCGCTCCCAGGATTACCGGTGGGCTATCCTGCGTAAACCAGGGATGGTCTACCGGTTCCTGTGCTTTTGCTTGCAAATCCGGGGGGATGACCGGGTTGTAGATGGTGCGGATTTTTTCAACAGGGATGCCGGTATAGCGAGCCAGGTCCCGGGCGGCGCCGTGTGAAACGGCGACGATGCAATCGGCCCAGGGATAAATCCTGGCCAGCAACAACTTTTCCAACTTCTTTTTCAGCGGGCTGCGTTTTTGCGCCGATACAGTCGAATGTACCTGGATTGCCACCCGGGTGCGCGGGCGGGCCGCGCAGCGCACCAACAGCGCGATCAGGTTGGTCAGGTCCAGGGCCGAGATCAAGCCATCTGGCTGCTCGCGCCGCAGGTAATCCAACAGAGCTGGCGCACTGCGATAAGCATTTGTACAACCCAGGTCGATGACCCGGGCGCCGGATGGCACAAGCGGCAGGTATTCGCCAAAAGCGCGCACCAGCACCAGATCGACTTTTAACCCGGCCTGGATCAGACCCGCGGCAAGCTGCACGACGACGCGTTCGGCGCCGCCGCTGGCCAGATTGGGCAAGTAGAAAGCCACGTGGGCAGGTTTAAGGCTCATCCGCGCCCCAGTCTCATGTTAGCAGTACGTCCAGGTATTGCCGTACCACATTTTCCAGCGTAAAACGCTGTTTCCACTTCTCATCCACAGAGTTGCATGGTTCATCCAAAGTTTGCAAGATTGCCTGTGCCAGGGCGGCTGCATCTCCTACCGGCGCCAGCCGGCCATAGCGTCCGTTTTCCAGGATTTCAGCCGGGCCACCGGGGCAATCCGTACTGACCACGAAGCAACCACAGGCCAACGCCTCGATAATAACATTGGAGAGACCTTCCTTCAATGACGATGAGACGAAAACGCTCGCTTTGCTGAACCAGGCATAGGGGTTGGCTGTGAAACCAGGCAAGGCGAAATCATCGGCGACGCCCAATTCATGGGCGAGATGTTCCAATTCTGCGCGCTCTTCACCCTCCCCCAGGATCACCAGCCGGGCAGGACGTTCCTGACGGACTCGAGCAAATGCCCGTAGCAGCGTTGGAAAATCTTTCGCTTTCACCAATCTGCCAGCTCCCAGGATGACCGGGGGCTGGCCGGGCCTGAAGAAAGGGTGAGGCGCCTCGGCCTGAGACAGGATGTGCAGTTGCGGTGTGATGGCGGGGTTATATATCACTTCGATCCGCTCGGGTGGTACACCGTATCGCTGTGCCAGGTCGCTGGCTACACTGTGTGAAACAGCAATCACCCGGTCGGCGTGCTTGTAGCTCCAGGAGATCAGGATGTTCTCCAACCTGTTCTTGATGGGGCGCAATTCAGGGTAAACCACCATATTGTGGACGCTGACCAGGGTGCGGGTGTTCACCGCAGCAAGCCGGCTGGCAAACACGGCGATTATATTGGCCAGGTCGAGCGCAGACAGCAAGGCGCGCGGTCGCGTCGAACGCAGGTAACGCGTCAGACCGGGCAGGCTTTCCAGCATGCGCCGGGCATTCAAGTCAATCAACCTGACATTTGCGGGAAGTTCAGACAGATAGGCGCCTTTGCCTTTGGCCAGCAATAGATCAACCGGATAACCGGCCTGGGAAAAACCCTTGGCCAGGTTGAGCATTACTTTTTCTGCGCCGCCCGCTTCCAGGCTGGGCAAGAATAAGGCCAAAGCTGGCGGAGGATGTGGAACTTGAGACCTGGAGCTTTGCATGAGATGTACTTGTCAACTCCCGCCAGCAGCGAGCGGGTTGTAGAATTGATGGGTTTTAGACACTACAGGCAAGAGAAATTTCGGAGTAATGGCCTGGATCTGCTGCCAGTCTTGTTCGGGCAATCGCCGTAAAGTCAGATGCAAGAAGCTGCTGGCTGCCGCCACGCCATACAGCGGGACAATCCACCAGGCAGCGAAGACGGCCTGTCCAGCGACCAGAACGACGCAGGCCAGCAATAGCGGGGCGCCGATCAGCCACCAGACGCCCCAATCATATTTGAAGGCCGATTTCCACCCCAGCATCACCCGGGCGCACAGAATGCCTGCGGAAAAACCAAGAATCTGGCCCCAGGCAATGCCATATTTCCCAAACAGGAAAACCATCAACGGGGCCATCATAAAATTTGACCCTCCGACGATGCCATCTACGAGCAGCGAAGCAAGCGGTTTCAGGCGGGCAAAGACCGCGCCGCCCACGACGCTGTAAAATGTGTAAGCTACCTGGGCCAGTAACAGCAATAGCAACAATGGCCATTCAGATGCGTACTTTTCCCCTCCGTAGACAAGCATTACCCATGGGCTTGCCGCGGCTAACAACCCTGCCAGGGGTACGATAATCAAGGTCAGGTAACGGGTGGACCGGGTGAAGAAATCCGCCTGAACTGAGTCTGGCTCGGCGCGCAGTGCAGTCATGCGCATGGTGATGGGGGTCTGGAAGGACTCTGTTACCATAAAGATGAATTTGGTCAGGCGGCGAACCACACTGTAGCCCGCCAGAATCTCTGGGGGTAGGAAAGTAGCAACGACCAGTTGGTCGTATTGGAGAAAACCGAAACGGGCAAAGCCGCGCAGATAGAAGGGCAACCCGTAGCGCAAGGTGGACCAGAAGGAAGCCAGGGGAATCCGGTTAAGGAAGAAATCGCGCAGCGACCATCCTAACCCGAAAACAGAAATGTAGATGCTGGCGGTTGTGCCGATTAAGAAGCCGGGCAATCCATAGGCCAGGTAGCCCAGGATCGAAAGCATAGGGCGTAGAACACCGACCACGATGTCCCAGTATGCAAACAAATAGAAGTCGTTCTTGATCTGGGCGACGCCCTGGAAAGTTTGATACCAGATCACACCCATTGCCGCCGGCGCCAACATCTTCACTGCCCAGGCATAGTCGGGGGTCTTAAGCAGCCATTGAGATAACCCGGCAGCAAAGTAGATCGTTAATGCTCCAGCCAGCAACAGGGCCAATGAACGGTACCATATCGCGCACTTGACCAGGGCAAGTCCAGTGGCCGGGTCTTTGCCTGGCTGGAGTTGAGCTGGTGCTTGCTGGATAGCGACTGCCAACAGGCCCAGGTCCGTAAAGGTGATGATCGAAACCAGAATATCCAGTACAGCTACTATTGCAATCTCTGTTTTACTGAGCAGCCGCAAAATGTAGATAGTGGTCAGCAAGTTGATGACCAACAAACCAATCTGGCTGACCAGCAACGCGGAACCGCTTTTGGCTATAGGCCGTGAAACAGTAGTCATCGGCGATCCGTGGCTGGTAGAGGCGCGATGATATCGGTCGCGACGCTGGCGCCTGGCGCTGGCTGGTGGATGTGTCTTTCATCGATACTTCTGGTAGTAAACATTAACCCCAGGCTAAAAAAGCTAATCAGGTAGATCGCAAACTGGTATCGAAAATCCTGGGCCACGTTGACCAATGCAAGGACGGTTGACTGGAGCGAGGCAGGTATTAGAAAAAGGACGGATTGCCAGGAATAACGGCGCAAAACAAATACGGCTGCCCCGAATATGCTTAAGTACAAATATAGCGCCGGGCGCCAGATAAGCCAGGAATCCATTATTTTCACCAGGTCGGTATACCTTTTCAGTATCCCTGGCAGCAAAGAGTGTTCCCGGATGCCCAGGGAATTGTCAACGATGTAATTGGGGTTGCCGCCGCGATCCCAGGTTATCGCATGCCGATACAAATATGCATGGGGATACGGTACCAGGCGCCAGATGAGCGAGCTGACGCAAGCCAGGTGTCTCAAATAGATGGTGGGATTGCCTCGTGTCAGATCGACAAGTGTTCGCCGTAAGAAATCCTGATAGTATACGGCGGTCGCCGCGTTGTAGAAAGGGCTATTCATGGTCGGGTTAACCGAAAAACACTGATAGTCCCACAGATCGTCCAGGGGGCGGATCTGGCCTAAGACGCGGGCTTGCTCTGAACTCAAGGACGTGCCAAAATAAATATATGCTGTGATGGGATGCAACAACACCGTCGCAGCGATTTGTTGAGAGCCGATTGTGGTTGCATGGAAGGCGCGGTATAACGGCCCGCGCGCCAACCAGATGGCGAAGATCATCAATAACAAGGAATACAATGTTGGGCGCCAGGTCGAGCGATAGAACAGCGGCAACGATGCCAGGGTGCCCAACGCGACTGGCAGACCGTTGTGACGATAGAGCGCAATCAGGGCAGCCACGATTCCCAGGGTCACCCAGGCGACCCGGCGGTGCAGCCAACGGCCTTTGCTCGCTGAAATTTCCAGCAGCATGCCTGAAAGAGCCAGAATCGCAATACTGTAGGGTACGTCCTTCCACAGCGTGATGACCAGCAAACCGCTCATTGGCAGCAAGGCGAAAATCACCAGCAGCGACAGTGTTACCCGACGAGGCGCGCCATATTTGTATAACAGGGTGAACCACCAGCCACTGACGAATGATAGGGCGACGATTTGAACGATTGCTACAGCAGCCGGTGAGGGCCACAGACGGGCAACCAACCACAGGTTGATAGAGTGAAATAGGGGGTGCCAATCATTAAAATTACCAGCCAGCGCCCCTGCCCACTGTGCGAGCGAATCTGTACTCATCATTCCCGGCCAAAAAATACATAGCAAGATAGACCAGATTGTTGCCAGCGGCAAACCATACGCGGCGATATGACCCAATACTTGCCATTTGCTTGCCCGATATAAAGCGGGTTTTCCCGGTAGGCGATGGGTTACCAGGTAGAGCGACAAGAGATATAAGACCAGGCCGATGAATATTCCTGTGCACAGCCCGAAAAACCATTCTCGGTAGCGCATCCCCCCGGTCTGAGGTTTCAAGTAAAGTACGTGTATCCCGGGGGAAGTTGTATAGAGATCGAGGCGTTGTTTTTCCCCATTCCATACGACTTCGACCATTCCTGACAGATGATCTGTGTTGAAAATCAACCGATATGGATCAGCGAAATTGCCCTGCCACAAAAGGCCAGCAGGCGTTTTTTGGGTGACCAGCTCATGATCCGGGTTGCTCCACTTTCCCTGCTGGGTGAAGTTTATAAAGCTAATACGGTTGTCAGATAGATCGTATAGACCACGCAGCTTAACCAGGTTGTTGCCAGCCAGCGGATTTTTTTCACCAGTGGCCAATATTTCCAGTGTTTGTATTGCAGGGTAGCGCGGCAACTCGACCGGTATGGCCACCGCTAACAACATGCCGGCTACAAGTGCGCCTGCTAACCAAAGCTTGTTGACCCGAGGCGGATAACCCACCTGGTCAATGCGGTCCAGCACGAAATGATCGATCAACCAGCGCGCCGGTAATGTAGACGCTAACAGCAGCGCAATGAACAGAAGGATTACCCCCGGGCCTGATACCAGGGAGAGGCGGCGCGCCTGTCCAACAACAAAGCCTGCTGTACTAAGGCCGGCAAGTGACGCGTAAACCCAGCGATTCATAGACGGTTTGTGTACTCAATCGGCGCGTTATGACCTTTGACGTCCATGGGGCTGGATGGTGAACTGTCAGGCGAGGATGAGTTGCCCTTGCCCTCTGTGCGCGCCCAATCCCATAAGGCCAACAAGAAAGCGGCGAGCATGCCTATCCCCAGGGTTTTGAAGGGATCGGTGACGGGCCAGGATAGAGCAGCGTAGCGCCGCAAATACCAGGGGAAGAAGACTGCCAGGATAGCCAGGGCAGCGAGCAAGGCGCGGCGCAACCACGGATCGCGAGTGCGACTTTCTTCTACCCAAATTTGGGCGGCTAATGCCACTTGCAAGACGACGAACATCGCCCGGTAGCGGGGATTGTCCCACAGGTCGCTGCCTCCCCGGAAGGCCGATACCAGGATGACCATCCATACTACCAGCGTAAATATCCAGAACATCCCCGTTCTGTTCTTGCGGCGCAAAGCGTGAAAGGGAGCAAAAACAAGAAAGGCCAGCAGTAGCGTCCAGCCGAGCGCACGCCAGGCGACAATCCACGGCCAGACCGGCGCGTGGCTTCCCACTACAAAGGCGGCCGGTAGAAAGGGTTGGGTAATGCCATAGATCATCAATAGAGGCAGGTGCGTCCACTCCGGTGTATTACGAAAGATTTGCTGTACCCATCCTGAAGCATGTTCGCTGAGGTAAGCTTGCAGGTTGGCCGACTTACGCAGCCACCAGCTTACCATCTCGACGGGGTTGGTGATACGCTCCGGTACAACCTGCCGCAGAGCCAACCACAGGCCAATCAGGCCGATGATTACCAACACCGCCAGGAATATCCACAGCCAGGAGCGGTGGAGTCTTGGAACATTCGAGTGCCGGAACGCAGCAAAACTCCAGAAGAATATGGCCAGGGTGAGCGCGCCGAGCAGGAGCATTGCCGACAGGGGGGTAAGCGGCAGTGTAACCAGGAAAGGGACGATCATCCAGGCCAGACCGGCCCGGGAATGGTCATCACGATAACGCACCAGGCCGTAGAACGAGGCGGCGACCAGCGACATGGTGAATGCTTCGCGCATCTGGGAACTGCCTAATAGAACTGCCTCGGGGTACAGAAACAGGATCCAGGCCGTGATTTTAGCTACTTTCTCTCCCCAGACGCGGCGAGCGAGCGCCCACCCGATCAGCACACTCAATGCCGAGAATGCGGCGGTAAGCACGACAATGAGCAGCGGCTGGTGATAGCGGCTGCCCAGATAACGATAGATCCAGGCGCTCAGGAAGAGTAAGCCACCATATTGGTCGACTTTGCGGTTATCTTCAAACGCCGTCCACAACGAGGCTTTTGAGTGGGCGATATCCCAGGCCGTCAGATCACGCCCGGCGGCGTCACCCATCACATATCCATTTATCTCAGCGCGCGTGCCATGACCCCATACTGGCAGGGCGACAAACCATAACACGCCTGCCGCCAGACGCAGCAGCGCTGCGCCGACCAACAGGTAAGCCAGCCAGCGCGGCGGGCTCTCCGAACGCATCAACCGCCACCCGCCCCACAAAATCGCTGACCCGAGGGCCAACATGCAAGCGAAAGATAACCAGCCTTGCGGGCTTTGGAAGCGAGTAGAGACATAGGCTAACCCGATGGCCAGCAAAAATAGCAGCAGGATGAAGGCGCTAAGGTAAGCGATGATGCGCCCCATGGAAGGGCTGTTTTGTGTTTTGTGTGGCATGCTGGATGTTGGGTGGGTCATCTCATGCCTCCAATCCGTCCAGAATGCGCCGTGCACGCATTTCCCAGGTGTAGCGTGCGGCATCACGGCGTGCCTGTTGACCCAATCGTTTGCCCAGTCCTGGGGCGGTTTTCAAATCTTGCAGGGCTTTTTCCCAGGCATTAAGATCGTCCGCTGCTACCAGGATGGCGTTTTGGGGGTTGAGAATTTCTTGCAAAACAGGCAGATCGCTGGAAACGATTGGCCTGCCGCAGGCCAGGTATTCGAACAGTTTCATCGGGCTAAGGTAAGGCGCAATGTCCCCGCCGGACGAGGCAGCCACGCGATGCTGGTATGGCATCAACAAAATGTCACACGCCGCCTGATAAAGGGGCAGGTCGGCATTGGGAACAAACCCGACCAGAATCACGTTGGTTATGCCACGTGCGCAAGCAATTTCACGAAGGTCAGCGACGTCTTTCGGTTCGCCACCGGCGATGATGAAGTTTATTTCGGGCAGGCGAACCGCCAGATCGAGCAGAAGGGATACGCCACGCCCCGCGTAGAGATGGCCGCTGTATCCGGCAGTGAATCTGTCTACAGGCAAAGAGGCCAGGTCATGGTTGTGATGCTCGACCAGCCTGCGCCGGGCTTCTGCCGGCGGCGGCAGACCTTCATAACGTTCCAGATCGACGCCGTCGGGCGCTATGACGATGAAGGCAGATGGAATCGTATAACGCTGCTGCAAATCGTTTGCCAGCGCCTGCGTAATGACAGCCAGCCGGCGCGCGCCACGTCCCTGGATAAAGGCACGAAACAACCACGGGCCAGCCGCGCCCTGGGGAAGATCATGTGTCTCCAAAATGGTGGCCTGGCCAGATAGGCTGGCAAAGGCGGCAGCCTGGGGAAGGCGGGTGTAGACCAGGTCCGCCTGCCATTGGCGCGCCCAGCGCACGGCGCGCAGGCTGAAATCGTAGCTGCGCATGGATGGGCGGGATGGCAGCCAGTGGATGGCGAAAGGATAGCGCAGCCCATAGTGGCGGGCTATCTTCTCCCAATAAGCATCCTGAGAGGCGAGCGCGCCGGGGCTCAAATCAGGGATATCTGAAGACGGTTGAGAAGATGATGTGGCGACGCGCTGAGGCGCGGCCAGGCGAACATCGTGGCCCAGGGCGACGAATGCCTGGGCCATTTTCATCACCTGTATGGTGTTGGCGCGCCGGGCGGGTACCTGCGTAGGGGCAATCATGGCAATTTTCATCAGGCTTCACTCGCTGCAGTGATCAGCCACCGCGTCATCCACGCTGTAATTGCCGACTCCAGCCAATAGAAGGCGGTCAACAGCCAGGCACAGGCCAGATAGCCATAAACGGGGACAAACACCACGACGCCTACCAGTTTCAGCACTGCCAGCAGGGCATTGGCTTTTACTGGAAAGTCCGCTCGCCCCAGGGCCAACAGGGCCGGCCGGCGCCAGTAGAGCGTATCGGCAACCAGCATGCCGAGTAACAGAATGACCAGGGCGGGATAGGCGGGCAGATACTGGGGCGTGTAAAGGAATGCAATCAAGGGTTTTCCGGAAAAAGAAAGGAAAAGCGTGCTCGATAGAATGTATCCCCCGGCCAGGAGAGACCCCTGGCGCATCAAGTTGCGCATCCGTTCCCAATCCCGGTTTGCTGCCTGGCGGGAAAATTCAGGATAAGTGGTCTGGGGCAGTAAACTGACCGGCATATGTACCAAATTGGTCAAAGTCAGCGCCAGTTTATAGTAACCGGCCTCAACCGGGCCACGAAACAATGAAACCCACAACACCTCGCTGTCTTTCGTCACCAGGCTGATGGATGAGCTCAGATTGGTGCTGATTGCAAAGCGCAGCAATTCTCGCTGCTGGGAGCGCAGCAAGCTAAACGGGGCGCGCCACCATCCGTTCCCCCATTTGCGTCTGGCATCGACCAGAGCTGCCAGCGACAAACCCAGCGCAGAAGCCGATTTGCCAGTCAGGTAGGCGAATAACACTCCCAGGAGCCCGGCCCGCATCCCATAGGCCACGCAAATCAGTACGAGCGTGATCACGCTGCCCGCCAGATTCAAGATCGCGATGCGGCGAAAATTGTCGAAAATTTGCAGCAACCCCGTCGAACTCTCTGCGATCAGGTTTGCCAACAATACCAGACCATATACGGTGAATAAGGCGACGCTATTCGGATCTTTGGCCAGGAACCTGGCGGCGAAGGGCGCTAACAAGTACAACAGGCTAAAAGCGACTAACGAGGCGCCCACTTCAAGAAGGGCGGCCAGCTTGAAGATCGCCGCTGCACGCCGGGTGTCGCCGGCAACCGAATAGTGGCCCACGTACTTGATCACTAACTCGCCCATGCGAAAGGAGATCAAGTTGTTCACCACACTGGTGAACAATGTGATTGTAGCCAGAATGCCGTAATCCTTAACGCCCAGCAGGCGCGCTACCAGGATACCTTGCACCATCCCCAGCATGGCAGAGATTCCGGTCGATCCGAACAGGTATCCTGTATTCTTGAGCACGCGCCGCAGGTAGGGGTTTTGTCGCATAGTCAGGCGGTCTGTACCAGACTGGCCCACTGACGCTCCGTTTGGTACCACTGCACCAACTGTGAAACACCCTGTTCTAGCGAAACCTGTGGTTCCCAACCTAGCATTTGTCTGGCTTTTTCTACACTGGCGCGGTTGGCCTGTGCATCTGCCGGGTTGAAGGGGTAATGTTCAACCTGTGCCTTGCGCCCGATCAGCCTTTCCAGCATGGCGATCAACTGGTTCATGGTGATATTCTCATGCCCGCCGAGATTGATGATTTCGTAGCCCAACGGTTTGAGACCCAGGATCGCGCCACGCGCAATGTCATCGATATAGGTGAATCCGCGTGATTGTTCGCCATCGCCGTTTAGACGAACCGGCTTGCCCTCGCTGATCCATTGAACGAAGCGGAACATCGACATATCCGGCCGCCCGGCAGGACCATAGACCGTGAAGAAGCGAAAAACGGTTACGTCAATACCATAGAGATGGTGGTAGACATAGCTCATCGCTTCGGCACCCTTCTTGCTGGCAGCGTAGGGTTGGAGAGGGTGGTCGCTACTGGCATTCTCTGCGGTTGGCAGAGGCGGGTTTGCGCCATAAATGCTGGAAGTTGACGCCAGAATAAATTTGGGAATGCTCCGCTGGCGGCACAATTCCAGCAAATTGAGGGTGCCGGTCATGTTGGTCTCCACATACACCCACGGGTTTTCCACCGCCTGGCGCACTCCGGCGCGGGCGGCCAGGTTGATTACGCCGTCTATGGGATGGGCCGGCAAAGGGGCAGATTGAAGGCCCGCCCAATCACTGATATCGATTTGCCGAAAAGTGAAACCGGCGCGCTCTACCAGCCGGTTGAGACGCCAGTGTTTGACACGAACATCGTAGGCATCGTTGAGATTATCCCAACCGATGACGCTATGCCCGGCATCCAGCAACATCTCGGCCACCCGTGCGCCAATGAAACCGGCTGTGCCAGTCACCAAATAGTTTGCCATTTTCTGTTACCTCCACGGAATGCGGATTACAATAATCTATTTTGCATTCCGTCTTGTGTGTTGAACTACAAACGCTTTACCTTCGGGTTGTTCTTGCCGGAGGCACCAAGTGCATTGCGCGTATCGACAATTAGCCGGGCTTCTTTCAGGATTTTCGGGTAATCATAGCCGGAGTGGTTGGTTACGATGACTACACAGTCGGCAGTCTGTATCGCAGCGTATACATCGGGTACGCTTTTAATGCTGTGGCCTTCGTGTCGCAAGCTTGGAATATAAGGGTCATGATACGACACACTGGCGCCTTTGTGTTCGAGCAAACCGATGACATCCAGGGCAGGTGACTCGCGCAGATCGTCGATATCCGGCTTATAAGCGACGCCGAGCACCAGAATTTGGGTTCCTTTGATCGGCTTGCCCACTTCATTCAAGGCGTCCTGGACTTTACTGACCACGTAGCGCGGCATGTTGGTGTTGATCTCGGAGGCCAGTTCGATAAAACGGGCGGTGTAGTTCAGGGCGCGCAGTTTCCAGGAGAGGTACAGCGGGTCGATGGGAATGCAATGGCCTCCCAGACCGGGGCCTGGGGTGAATTTCATGAAGCCAAAGGGCTTGGTGGCGGCAGCATCGATGACTTCCCACACATCCACACCCAGACGATTGCACATAAGTGCCATCTCGTTGACCAGGCCGATGTTGATCATGCGGAAAGTGTTTTCCAGCAGCTTGGCCATTTCGGCTACTTCTGCCGAAGAAACGGGCACCACCGTCTGCAAAGCTTGAGAATACCATGCGGCGGCGACTTCGCTACAATCCGGGGTGATACCGCCGATTACTTTGGGGGTATTCAATGTGGTCCAGTCCTGGCGACCCGGGTCGACTCGTTCGGGCGAGAAAGCCAGGAAGAAGTTTTCTCCGGCGACCAGGCCTCTCTCCTCACCCAGGCGGGGCAGCAGGATTTCGCGGGTCGTCCCTGGATAGGTGGTCGATTCGAGCACGACAACCATATTGGGGTGCATGTAGGCGGCCAGTCCTTCGGTAGCGCTCAGGATGAACGACAAATCCGGGTCACCGGTCTTGCGCAACGGCGTGGGAACACAGATGCTGACTGCGTCGACGTTTTGCAAAACGGAGAAATCGGCGGTGGCTTTGAGTTTGCCATCCGCGACCAGGCGGGCAACTTGCTCTCCCGGTACATCCTGGATGTGGCTTTCGCCGCGCTGGATCGTAGCCACTTTACGCTGGTCGGGGTCGATTCCCACCACGTTAAAACCGGCTTCAGCAAATACGACTGCCAGTGGAAGGCCGACGTATCCCAGTCCCAGGATTGCTATGCGCGCAGAACGCTGATTAAATTGATCTAGAAGTTGTTGCTTAGAGGTTGTCATCGTCATTTATATCCAAAGTAAGAATATCACTGCTCATCAATTGTAGTTCAGGTTATCGATCTTGCTCTTGATCCAAATAGGATGCTCAAAACAGACTGAGTTGCTTGGGTGTTTTTGGCGGTTCGGTCGAGTTATCTTGCGGCGCTTCGGCGGCTGGCGTTGCCTGGGCAATCAGCTCGGGCAGGCGCGCAAAGTCCTGTTCGATGGTGGCTTTCAGGGACTGCTGGTGGAGAGCGGCTGCCGGGTGGTACATTGCAATGACCAATCGTCCCCTGGCCTTCATGGCCTGTCCATGCACTGAACTAATCCTGGCATTGGGCAGGAAATAAGCCATCGAAAATCGCCCCAGGGTAACTACTACTTTGGGGTTGATCATCTGTATTTGCCGTTCCAGGTAGCCCCGGCAGGCATCCAGTTCTTCAGGTAGCGGGTCGCGATTGCCCGGCGGGCGACATTTCACCACGTTGGTGATATAGACCTGTGAACGATTCATGTTGATTTTTGCCAGAAGCTCATCCAGGTATTTGCCGGCCGCGCCGACAAAAGGCCGGCCCTGTTCGTTTTCGTGAAAGCCTGGCCCTTCACCGATAAACATGATCTCGGCGTTGGATGGGCCTTCACCCGGTACGGCTAACTTCCGTGAATGTTGCAGAGAACAGCGCGTACAAATGGATACTTCCTGGGCAACCTGTTTTAGTTCTTCTTCAGCTTTCATTCTACATCTCCCGTCAGGGTAGAGTTTCAGTTGTTGTGCACAACCTGACCAATCATTATAATGCCTGCTCCGGTGGGCCTGACCTGTTATCCTTCCACGCGCCGCTACGCAGCCAGGCCAGGTAATCTTCGCCCAGGCCCTCAACGGTCATGATCCAGGCGTCCTCGTTGTTGTCGCGGTAATAACGCGGCCGGTTGCCAACTACTGCAAAGCGGAAGCGACGGTAGAGCTTCTGAGCAGGGACATTGTGGGCGCGGACTTCCAACGTGGCGCTGATCGAGCCATGTTGTATCGCTCCTTCCAGCGCAGTCTTGAGCAGTTCCTGGGCGATGCCCCGGCCGCGATAATCGGGATGCACGGCGATTGTGGCAATATGCGCCTCATCCAGGATCAACCAAACCACGACCATCCCTACCACGTGCGATGGGCGGTCGAGTGCCGTTGCTTCTGCTACCCAGAGCAGCGAGAGCGTATTTTCATAGAATTCATAACGGTACGCGCTGGCGGGCCAGGGCATGCTGAAAGACATCTGGTCGATGGCCTGCACCTGGTCCAGGTCGCGCGCTTCCAAGACGCGGATCAGGATCGTTTCTTCGTCAGCGGGTGACACAATGCTCATGCCGGGATGGGATCGTTGTAGTGCAAATAGATCGGCGCCAGAGTAGCTGGCTCATCAATTTGGCCATCTTTCCACCGCTGCCACGCGATCTCCGCAAGGAATGCCGGGCGGCGCAACGAGCCAGCAGGAGATGCCAGGTGGATGTGTGGTCGGCTGTGTTTTAGCAGGCCGCGTTCTTCTTCGCTCAACTCACCGCACACCAGGGTGGGAGAGGTGATTTTCTGCGCCAGGCCCTCGGGGGTGAGCACTTCAACTTTCCCTGCTACTTGCCAGACCTGGCCGCTGGCTTTGTACCAGCCCACTGCCAGCCGGCCCCGCCCGGCGCGTAACACTGCAGCCATGTCTGGCCTGATTACTGGTTGAGCAGCGGCCAATGCGTCCAGGGTGGGAATCCCAACCAGCGGTAAATGACGTGCCAGCGCCAGACCTTTGGCCAGCGCTAACCCTACGCGTAGCCCGGTGAAAGAGCCGGGCCCGGTGGCTACCCCAACCGCACCCAGGTGGTCGATTTCGATGCCTGTCTTCTGGAATGCATCCCACACGGCTGGGGCCAGTTCGACGGTATGGTAGTCTTGACTGGTCCAGGTTGCTTCGCTAAGAACCTGCGTGCCATCGTACAATGCCAGGCCAACTGCGCGCGTGGATGTATCCAGGGCTAATAGACATGTTGCTGATGAGCGCATCACGAAACTCCAAAAACCTGTTCTCGCAGATGGGACAGTACTTCCTGGTAACGCGGTCCGTGAGCGGTAAACAGCAGGTCACGCTGGTTTTCGTCTACCCACTGCAAAGTTACCCACAGGTATTGGCCAGGCAAGGCACCCAGGATACGATCTGCCCATTCTACCACCAATGGGCCGTTCTCCAGCAGCGCATCCACATCCAGGTCTTCGGCCTCGGCGTCTCCACTCAAGCGATAGGCATCCAGATGAAATAATTTCCCCTTGTCGGGCCTGCGATAAACGTTGACCAAAACAAATGTCGGGCTGTTGGCAACGTCCAGCGAACCCCAGCCCGCGCTGATACCCTGCACCAGCGTGGTTTTGCCGGCGCCCAGGTCGCCGATCAGGCATACCAGGTCGCCAGGACCGAGCAGTGTGCCCAGGCGCATCCCTACGCGCCGGGTTTGTTCAGCACTGCGGCTGATGACTTCAAAAGATTGCTGATCGAACACGGGCATGGCAAAAAACGTTTTCGGGAATTATACCTTGATCTCCAAATGAGCAAGGGAGGCCACTACTCGCTTCAGCCCAACACGTTCGAAGTGGATATCAACGACTTCATCGTCGTCTTGTAAGCGGCTGTTCAGCACCATCCCCTCGCCAAAGGAAGGGTGGTAAACGCGCATGCCTGGAAAATAACGCTGTTCCTGTGGCGGGGTACTTGCCGATGAACGGGATTGGAAACGAGATTTTTCCGGGCTCTGGCGGGTTTCAGAAGCAACTGCGCCGGAGGACGATGAAGCGGGCGTCTGCCAGCGCTCTGGGCGATAGGGTACCCTGGCGGTGGCGGAACGTCTTTGAGAACGCGATGGCTGATCTTCGTCGAGCAATTCGGACGGGATGTCGCCCAGATAGCGTGACGGCGACACCGGTTCGGCGTAGCCATAAGAGGAACGATTCTGCGGGTAGATCAGGAACAGGCGATCCATGGCCCGCGTGATGCCCACGTAGAGCAGGCGGCGCTCTTCCAACATCGCTTCGGGGTCGTCAAAAGAACGGCTGTGCGGCAGCGTGCCGTCGCTCAATCCGGCTATAAAAACGATGGGAAATTCCAGACCCTTGGCGGCATGCAGGGTGAGCAGGGTGGGTGTATTGGCGACGCTTTGCAGGGTGTCCTGGTCTGAGACCAGCGCCACCTGCTCCAGGAATGCTTCCAGGCCCTGGTCTTGAAAATCGGCAGCCAGGCGGCGCAGCTCCAGCACGTTTTCCCAGCGCTCGTGGCCTTCTTCTGTGCCATCATCGACGAAGTGATGGTAGTTTGCTTCCTCCAGAACGCGATCCATTAACGCCAACGGCGGCAGGCTGCTTTTTACCGCAACCCAACTGGACAGCAGGCTGCCAAAATTCATCAATGCCGTACGGGCACGCCCGGTCAGCACGTCTGGTGGGATCAAGTCGCTGTTGCGCTCCATTTCCAACAGCAGAGCGCCGGGGGAAAGGCCCATTTTCTGCGCCTGTGTACGCAGAGCCAGAAAAGTTTTGTTGCCAATGCCGCGCGGTGGGGCATTGATCACACGGGTCAGGCTGAGTTCGTCGTTGGGATTATGTAACAACCGCAGGTAAGCAACGACATCTTTGATCTCTTTGCGACCATAGAAGCGCTGC
The DNA here is from genome assembly GCA_964595435.1 of uncultured Anaerolinea sp. Classification (GTDB taxonomy): domain Bacteria; phylum Chloroflexota; class Anaerolineae; order Anaerolineales; family UBA4823; genus RBG-16-57-11. The sequence continues at coordinate 40,694 of CAZQQJ010000015.1, forward strand.
GCCCCCACCAGTTTGTAGGGCAGGCCGGCTTGCAGGAAGGCTTCTTCGATCAGGCGGGACTGGGCATTGGTACGGTACATCACTGCGAAGTCGCCTGGCGCGGCTTGTTTACGGGCTACCATGCTCAGAATCGTATCGACTACATAGGATGCCTCTGTCCGGTCATCGTAGGCTTCGTAGAGAGTGACTTTTTGGCCCTCGCCCCGCTCGGTAAACAGGTGTTTTTGCGTACGATAGGGATTTTGGTCGATGATCGCCATGGCGACATCCAGGATCGATTGCACCGAGCGGTAATTTTGTTCCAGCAAGATTACCTGGGCATCTGGAAAATTTTCCTGGAAGCGAAGCACATTGCGGTAGTCGGCGCCGCGCCAGCGGTAGATGGATTGATCGGTGTCGCCGACGACGAAAATGTTGTTGTAGAAGGACGCCAGGTGGTGCAGCAGGCGGTATTGGGCCTGGTTGGTATCCTGGAACTCGTCCACCAGAATATGCTCGTAGCGCCGGGCATATCTTTCGCGCACCAGTGCATTTTCATCCAACAATACGGCGGTCCATAGCAGCAAGTCGTCGAAATCCAGGGCGTTGTTGGCCAGCAGTAACTCCTGATAGCGACGATAAACCCGGAGTACGACTTCTTCTCGATAGTTGCGCGCCGGGAAGGCATCTGGCATGACCAGCTCATTCTTGGCGTTGGAGATCACACTGTGAACACTGGCGGCGCGGTAGCGCTTTTCATCCAGGTTCAAATCTTCGATGGCATGTTTGACCAGATTGATTTGATCGTCCTGGTCGAAAATGACGAAGTTTGATTCAAAGGGTAAATGTTCAGCTTCGCGACGCAGGATGCGCGCGCAGATGGCATGGAAGGTTCCTAGAGTCAGGCCGCGCGTATTTTCTCCTACAAGGCTGGCCACACGGCTTTCCATCTCCCGGGCGGCTTTGTTGGTGAAAGTAACGGCCAGGATACTGTATGGGCGGATGCCCATGGCGTTGATCAGATAAGCCACGCGTTGGGTCAGGACGCGCGTTTTCCCCGAACCCGGCCCGGCCATGACCAACACCGGACCCAGGCCGGCCATGACGGCCTGCTGCTGCTGAGAATTTAGTTTTTCCAATAATTCCATCACGATCTGTCGTAACCCGTCTCAGGAAAGCGTGCAGAGTTCCGGAAACGCAACCCTTTCCTGGAAATAGTTTTCGTGATTATAGCATGTCCGTTGCCAATCTGCCTGTGATGCGCTAAAATCATCCTTGTGAACTGGAATGTGTTGGGCCACGAATGGGCAGTAAATTTGCTGCGCGAACACGTGGCGCGGGGTGAAGTGCGCCATGCTTATCTTGTCACCGGGCCGCGCGGGGTTGGACGCCGTACCCTGGCGTTGCGCCTGGCGCAAGCATTGAATTGTACGCAGCCGCCTGCGCCGGGCGAGCCCCGTCTGGAATGCCGCATCTGTTCCCAGATCGAGCGTATGCAGCACCCCGATCTAAGCGTGGTACAGGCGGAACAGGAGGGTGGCACCCTAAAAGTGGATCAGGTGCGCGAATTGCAACATGACCTGGCGCTGCATCCATACGAAGCGCGTTACCGCGTGGCGTTGTTGCTGCGCTTCGAGGAAGCTCACCCCAGCGCGATGAATGCGTTGCTCAAGACACTCGAAGAGCCTGCCCCGCAGGTGATTCTGATCCTGACCGCGGAAAGCGCCGAGAGCTTGTTGCCCACAATCGTCTCGCGCTGTGAAGTGCTTCGTTTGCGCCCTCTATCGTTGGAACAGACGCGACGCGGCCTGCAAGAACGATGGGATGTACCCCCCGATAAAGCGCAATTGCTGGCACACGTATCCGGCGGTAAACCCGGTTATGCGTTGCGCCTATACCAGGAGCCGGAACGATTGGAACAGCGCCAGTTATGGTTGAGCGAGCATATGCGCCTGCTGGCCGCCAGCCGGGTTGAGCGTTTTGCATTTGCGGAGACACTATCGAAGGACCGGGATGCTTTGCGAGGGGCGCTATATGCCTGGCTGTCATTGTGGCGTGATGTGATGCTTGCCAGCAGCGGGGCCAGCGCACCGGTTGCCAACCTGGATTACCAGGCGGAGATCGAAAATCTGTCACAGCAATACGGTTTGCCTGCTGCTCACCGCGTTGCTGCTGCTGTGGATCGAACGTTGAATATGCTGGAGCGCAATGTTAATGCCCGCCTGGCGACTGAAGTATTGATGCTTGATTTGCCCCGGCGCAGGCAATGAGCAGGGGTTTGCCGATTTGCAAACCCTGTGACCGTCTCGGATATGCTATACTAGGAATTTGGGTGCAGAAGCGCCCAGGCACCTGAGTGCCTACTCCCACAATATGCCAGGTGAGGAATGCCTGATAAGTCGCTAAAACCCTCTGCCGACCTTTCGCTAAGCGCCGAAACCGCTCGCTCGTCTTTGGAATTGCTCTATGAGATCGGGCGGGAAGTGACCGCTGATCTCGATTTGCGCACTTTGCTGCATCGTGTGTTGTTCCTCGCGATGAAAAATGTAGGGGCGATCAGCGGTAGCATCATCGTGATCGATGAGAGTGGCCAGCCGGGAGAATCGGCTTTCTTGATGCGCGGCCAGACCCACGATCGTACGATGCTCCAGTTGCGAGTGACCTACGAAAGCGGCATGGCCGGCTGGGTGGCGCGCAACCGGCAAGCGGTGTTGATCCCTGATACCAGCAAAGATGAGCGTTGGCTGCGCCGTCCGGATGACGCGGAGGAGCGGACCGGCGCAAAATCGGCCGTAGGTGTTCCGATTTTGGCGGGTGATAAGCTGGTGGGGGTGATCACTTTGGTGCATCCTGCCCCTGGTTTTTTCATTCCCGAGCATTTGAAATTGGCTCAAGCCATTGCGGACTGGGCGGGTACGGCCATCTTCCGCACTCAGATCATTGAAAGTTTGCAGGCAGCCAACCAACGCTATCGCGAGTTGTTTGAAGACAGCATCGACCCAATCTTGATTACCGACCGTCAAGGAAAGATCCTGGAGGCCAATCGCCAGGCGGAGATGACGATTGGCTTGAGCCAGGAGGATTTACGTTCACTGAAGATCGGGAGTCTGCACGAAATCGACCATGAAAAACTGGGGCCTGGTTTCAACAATCTGGCGTCGGGTAAGACGGTCAGCTACGAATCGACAATCCATGCCTATACTTTCCGGGATATTCCTACCCAGGTTTATGTGCGCAGCGTCCGCTATGGTGGGGATTCGTATTTGCAGTGGATCATGCGCGATATTACCGAGCGCAAGGACCTGGACCGGTTGCGAGAGGATCTGATCGCCATGGTGTATCATGATTTGCGCTCGCCTTTGTCGAACGTTATTTCCAGCCTGGAAGTCCTTTCGAATATCTTTGCTGAAGAAAAAGATCCTACAGTGACCTCTTTGTTAGGAATTGCGATACGCTCGACAGATCGTATCGAGCGGCTAACGAATTCGTTGTTGGATATCAACCGCCTGGAGGCGGGGCAGACGGTGGGGAATCGCCAACCGGTTAATCTGAAGACCCTGATCGATGAAGTCGTGACAGTGGTTCGGCCTTCAGCCCAGGGGAAGGAACAAAGCGTGGCGCAGCAAATTTCATCCAGGCTTCCGAAGGTGTTCGTGGATGCTGATATGATACGGCGTGTGCTGATCAATTTGCTGGAGAATGCGATCAAGTTTACCCCGGTCGAGGGCAAGATTATTGTGGGAGCACAACGCGATGGCGATTCTATCCAGGTAAGCGTCAAGGACAACGGCCCGGGCATCGCAGCGGCGGACCAGGAGCGGATCTTTGAAAAGTTTGTCCGCCTGAACACAAAAGAGGGTCCCCGCGGATTGGGCCTGGGCCTGGCCTATTGTCGCCTGGCAATCGACGGCCACGGGGGTAAGATTTGGGTTGAGAGCGAGCCCGGTAAAGGATCGACGTTTAAGTTTATTTTGCCAGTTGCCAAAGAACAAGACGTCTAGCCTGGCCCCCAGGGCGCGGCGAGTTGTCTTGAGGATAATCGATCGGTCATATTCACCATCAAATCGGAATTTGAATATACTATGAAACAAATCGAACAAGGAATTTTTTACGAGGATGTCTACCTGGGCGTAACCCTGGGGGCGCTGGTTCTGCCACACGGGGTTGTTATGATCGATGCCCCGCTGCGCCCCGAAGATGCGCGTTCGTGGAAGTCGCTTTTGTTGAACCAGCGCGGTGGTTCTAACCGGCTGTTGGTCAGCCTGGATGCTCACCCTGACCGTACCCTGGGGACACGCGCTTTAGAATGTACGATTGTCTCTCACCAGAAGGCAGCCCAGGTTTTTCGCAACCGGCCGACGATCTTCAAGGGCCAGAGCGCAGAGACCGGGTCGATCTGGGAAACCTATGGTGATGTGGTGGGCATGCGCTGGGCATCGCCGGATATCACATTTACAGACCGGCTGTTCCTGCATTGGGGAGGAACAGATGTGGTGTTAGAGTATCACCCAGGACCGACGCCGGGTTCGATCTGGGTTGTATTACCATCGATGAAGGTCGTCTTTGTAGGCGATACGCTTGCCTTGAACCAGCCTCCTTTCCTGGCATATGCCGATTTGAGTGCCTGGATTGAAAGCCTGGATGTGTTGATCCGGCAGTACCCCGATGCGATTGTAGTGAGCGGGCGTGGCGGTCTGGCAACGATCGATGATATTAGAAAACAGCGCGAAACCTTGCAGTTTATTTCCCAGGGGATGGAACAATTAGCCGATAAAAATGCATCGCCCGAAACAGCTCAGGATATGATCCCATCTTTGATGTCCGACTATGTCGTGTCGCCTAAGTTGCGCGATTTTTATACAACCCGGTTGCGCTACGGTTTGCAACAGTGCTTCATGCGCCGCTATCGCCCGGCGAGTATACTTGGGCAATCTGAAATCGAAACCGAAGATGAATAGTTTCTATATGCCAACTTCTGCTTATTTGCCGATCTTCGAGTTGACTCGAGGCGGCATTGCCGAATCACTTCATCATGGTGCAGTCGCTGTGACCAACCTGCACGGTGATCTGGTTGCCTGGTATGGCGACCCGCAGGCTGTGACTTTCTTGCGATCAACGGCCAAGCCCTTTCAGGCGATGCCTTTTATTCAACACGGCGGGCACAAGGTTTTTGGGCTAAGCCCTCGTGAAATTGCCCTGATGTGCGCCTCCCATTCCGGGACTGACGCTCACCTGGCTGTTGCACGTTCAATTCAAGCCAAAGCCGGCGTGGACGAGAAGGAGTTGCTTTGCGGTGTTCACGAGCCAATCGATGCCCGGACGGCCGAAATGTTGCGCGAACGCAAGGAGCTACTTACCCCGAATCGCCACAATTGCTCTGGAAAGCATAGTGGTATGTTAGCCTTTGTCCGGTTGAAACAGTGCAGCGGTGATCTGGTGCCGGACGACCTGGATTACATCGACCCGAGGCACCCTATCCAGAAGGAAATCTTGTATAGTTTCGCGCAAATGTGTAATCTGCCTATGGAACAGATTGGGTTAGGGGTCGATGGCTGTTCTGCACCTAATTTTGCTGTGCCATTGCGGAACGCGGCGGCGGCCTATGCCCGGCTGTGCGACCCTGCGAACGGAGACGTGGGATCTGAAGAGCGCATCGCGGCCTGCAATACGATCACGGCGGCCATGATGGCGAATCCCGATATGGTTGGCGGCCCCAATCGCTTTGACACATGCCTGATGCAGGCCGGGCAGGGACGGATCGTATCGAAGGGTGGCGCTGAAGGGTACCAGGGGATTGGGCTGATGCCGGGAGCGCTGGGGCCTGGTTCGCCGGCCTTGGGGATTGCGTTTAAGATTGCGGATGGCGATAGCCGCCAGCAAGTTGTGGCGGCAGTGGCTGTGGAAGTACTGCGCCAGTTGGGGGCGCTTTCTTCTGTCGACCTGGATAGCCTGTCCAGGTTTGGCCCGCACGCAGAGCGTGTTAACTGGAGAAAAATCCTGGTTGGCGAGGCGTATCCGGTCTTTGAGCTGAACCGGGCCTGAATCCCCTGAGGTTTATGGAAAGATGGAACGAAACGCGCAGGCATACATGGTCCACGAGAGGTTGCTGGCATTTTATGGCCATCCCGAATGGCGTATGCCGCTGCCGCCGCTGGACGAACTGGTTTCCACGATCTTATCGCAGAATACGAATGACCGAAACCGCGATCGGGCTTTCGCCGCGTTGCGGGAACGTTTTCCTACCTGGGAAACAGTCAGAGACGCGGATGAGCAGGCAGTGGTCGAGGCCATTCGCCCGGCTGGCCTGGCGAACCAGAAGGGCCCTCGCATCCAGAATGTGCTGCGTGAGATTACTGCGCAGCGCGGCGAGTTGAACCTTGATTTTCTGGCCGATTTGCCTGCCGAAGAAGCCCATGCCTGGCTGCTCAATTTTAAAGGCGTTGGTCCAAAGACAGCGGCGATTGTCTTACAGTTTTCGCTGGGGAAGCCGGCTTTTCCAGTAGATACCCATATCTACCGTGTTACTGGGCGATTGGGCCTGCGCCCGGCGAAAATGACAGTGGAGCAAGCCCACCCACACCTGGCAAAATTGTTTCCACCGGAGGCATATTATCCGGTGCACTTGAACCTGATCCGGTTGGGCCGGGAAATCTGCCAGGCCCGGCGCCCCAATTGCCCTGTTTGCCCCTTGAGAGATATTTGTGATTTCGCAGGCACCGATCAAGAATCCGTTGTTGAGGGTTAGCGGCATGACCAAAGATACTACTCGTACCAAGTTGAAGGAATTGAAAGATGCAGTGGATCAATTTAGCGCCCAGCTACTGTCTGAACAGAGCCGCGATACACTGCAGCTTGTTCGTCAACGCCTGGAAGAATTTTCCCAGGATATAGCGCTTTCTCAAGAACAAGATCGCCTGGCGGCCCTCTACCGCGTTTCGCAAGTATTAGGCGCCTCTCTGGACCTGGATGAGGTTCTTACCCAGGCGATGGATGCCGTGATCAGCCTGACCGGCGCAGAGCGCGGTTTTCTGGTGTTGCTGGAGGGGGATGATGGCGAATGGAAATTGCGCGCGGCGCGCAATTATAGCCAGGAAACGTTGCAATCGAAGGATATGGATGTCAGCCGTTCGATTATCAACTCGGTCATCGAAAGCGGCCAGGGTTTGATTACGACCGACGCACTATCTGACCCGCGTTTTTCGGAACGCGAGTCGGTCATTTTTTTCGCGCTTCGTTCGATCATGTGCGCCCCGCTGCTCTCGCGGGGTAAAACGATTGGGGCAATCTACGTCGATCATCGCGCTCAAGCGGGTTTATTTAACGCCAATGATTTGGAAATGTTGGATACTTTTGCGGCCCAGGCTGCGGTTGCCATCGAGAATGCACGCCTGTACACGCGCACTGACCAGGCATTGGCGCGGCGAGTTACCGAACTGGAAATTTTGGCCAAAGTGGATGGCGAGTTGAACAATACCGGGTTGGATTTGGAGCAGGTTTTGGAGATCACTCGCAAATGGGCGGCCCAGGTTACCGAGAGCTTGCAGGTTTGGGTTTTATTGAATCAAGAGGACCATCATGAAGGGCGCGGTTTCTTTGTCTATCCGCCGGATGATTCCTTTGCCGAAGATGACCTGGCTCTCCAGGCATTGGCCAAGTCGGCTAACCAGATGATGGCATCGGCTGATGGCGCGGCTCGATTGGCAGTCCCAATTTTGCACGGAGAGCGGCCGCTGGGTGTCCTGCGTGTCAATAACCAGCATCCTTTCAGCGAAATCGACGTGCAATTCCTGGGGCATCTCTCGCGGCGGGCGGCGGCAGCGATCCAAAATGCCCGGTTGTACCAGGCTGTACAGAATGCCAACCAGGCCAAGTCCAAGTTTGTCTCTGTAGTGACCCATGAACTGCGTATCCCAATGACCTCGATTAAGGGTTACACCGATCTGTTGCGCCAGGGAATTGTTGGCCCGGTGAACGAACAGCAGCTAAGTTTCTTGAACGTTGTTCGTAACAACGTTGAACGCATGTCAGCACTGGTATCGGATTTGTCCGATATTTCACGTATCGAAACGGGACGGCTGAAACTGGAATGCAGTTCGATTTCTGTCGAGCGGTATATCGGCGAGACTTTACGCAGCCTGCAACCCAAGATGGATGAGAAGCACCAATCGCTGGAGATGGAGGTTGCGCCGGGGTTGCCAGATGTTTACGCTGATCCCAACCGCCTGGTACAGATTCTCACCAACCTGGTGAGCAATGCCTGGAAATATACTCCCAGCGAAGGGCGTATCCGGGTCGTGGCACGCGCACAGGATACGGATGTGCGTGTGGAGGTGATCGATAACGGTATCGGTATCGGCCCTGAGGATCAGGCCAACCTGTTCACGCAGTTCTTCCGCTCGGAGGACCCGGCAGTACGCGAGGAGCAAGGATGGGGGCTAGGGTTGAGCGTTACCCGGCATCTGGTTGAAGTGATGGGAGGGCGAATCGGCTTTGAGAGTGTATTGGGGCAGGGAAGTACTTTCTGGTTTACTCTGCCAACCAAGGAAAACCGGTGTTGAGCATGTAACTAACTCTTGAGGAGGCAAGCGATGAAATCGAAGTCACCTGGCTCCCGGCATACACTGTTGTTCTATCGCCATACCCTGGACCGGCTCTGGAAACTGCCTTTGTTATTAGGGATCGTATTGGCAGCGGCGGGATGGTGGACGTTGCTTCGCCCGACCATTATTTTTGGCCTGGAAAGCGACCTCTGGCTTTTTGCTGCTGCGGTTATGGCGTTTGCGCTGAGTATATTTTCCTTCTTCGCACGTTATTTCGTATACGTGCAACCCTATCCTGGGTACTTAAACTTCGTAACGCCTCTTCTTCGTTTCAGAATTTCTTATCAGCGTATCCGCAGTGTCCGGCCATTGCTGGTGCAGCAAATTTTTCCCCCTGAAGCATCGAACTGGGCGCAACGTAGTTATTTAGAGCCTTTCTATGGCCAAACGGCGCTGGTGATGGATATGAAAGGCTACCCGCTCAACCCTGCCCTCATGAAACTTTTTATGCCTGCCCAGCTTTTCGCACCGCAATCTACCGGCCTGGTCTTGATGGTGCCGGATTGGATGAAACTGAGTACGGAGTTAGATTCGTTCATTGGGGCATGGATGCAGATACAGAGTCGTGCCCGCTCCGCGCGCAGCCGTTAGGCGCACGATCAAAAAGTTGCATGCAAACCTGACAGGTCTTTGTAGGCGTACAATAATCTGGTGTCGTCGTTAAGACCTGTCAGGTTTGGGCCACGCAAAACGACTTTCAGTCAAATAAGGAATGTTACAGGACTCTTGTCATATCGATTGTGAGAAATATCACATAGAAGTCATGATATATGACAATAGCGCAAAAAGCAATGGAAGCGTATGATATTAAGCAGAATAAAGTGCGACAAAGTCGCATCGGGGTTTAGAAAAGTTGCTCATCGCTGTTTCCTCCTTTGGCGAAGGCCTCCGCCGGGTTCCTCACCGTTCCGGCGGAGGCTGCTTTAAGCAACTGGCCGTACCTGGAAATTGCAAGCAGGTATGCAATTTCCAGACAGTGCTTATTCCATCTGTTTTTCTTTACAATTCGCGGTCGATGATTGGCAGAACGATCGTAAATGTTGTCCCCTGGCCCAGGGCCGAATCAACCCAGATGCGTCCCTGGTGATTTTCGACAATCGATTTGACGATGGCCAGGCCAAGGCCGGTGCCAGGGGTATCGGGGGAGACATTGCTGGCGCGGTAAAATTTGTCGAAAATGAAGGGCTGGTCGGCGGATGGAATACCGGGGCCTGTGTCGGTAATCTGCAAGATAATTTGCCCGGCATCGACGTGCGACGTGACGGTGATTTTGCCCCCGGGCGGAGTGTATTTGATCGCATTGAGTACCAGGTTGCTAAGCATCTGGCGCAAGCGGACCGGATTCCCCAATACCTGGGGCAGATCGTCAGGGATATCCGTTTCGAGGGTCTGCGACTTCTCGGAAAAACGCGCCGCCAGACTATCTACGGCGTAATGGACGATTGCCGAAAATGGCATTACCTCCTTACGAGCGTCAAATCCCGCTTCGATGCGACCCAGGTCGAGCAAGTCATTGATCAGGGAAGTAATGTTGTGAACGCTGATCTGGATACGGCGAATGAACTCTCGCTGCTGGCTGTTTACCGCGCCAACCCGTTCGATTAACTCGACGTATCCCAGGATTGCAGTGAGAGGAGAGCGCAAATCGTGGGACACTGTATTCACGAAATCGCTTTTGATGCGATCCAGTTCTTTAAGGTGGGTGATATCCTGCATCGTTACCACCAGGCCGATGCCGGCCAGGGGAGTCAGTTGTGCATTTAGCACGCGCCCGTCGTCGAGGGTGATCTCTGTACGAGAAGGGGTGCTTTGTGAATTGTCGCGCAAGACGTCTAATAATTCCTGGTGCTGGATCACCTCGCGAATGCGCCTGCCTATGGGGCTGGGTTCGGTTATGCCAAACGCCTCGCGAGCTTTGCGATTGATCAATACCAACCGCCGGTCGCTATCGACCACGATCACACATTCTTCGATGCCTTTCAAAATCGACTCTAATTGGCTGCGCTCGTATTCTGAATGGTAATAGAGGCGAGCATTCTCGATGGCAATTGCGGCATAGTCTGCAATGGCTGAAACCAGTTTGATGTGTTCGGGCGAGAAGGCTTTCCTGGTCAGGCGGTGGTCAACTCCCAAAACACCGATGACGCGATCCTGGATGATCAGTGGAACATACAGGAGTGTTTGCACCAGGTAAGCTGTTTTGATCTTTTGCGGCGTTTTTTCGTCGATGGTCACCGGTTTGCCGGTCTTGATTACCTGGGAAACGAGGGAGTCATGCACCGGCATGCGGAAAGTTTTAGCAAAATCTTCTTGAAAGTTGCGGCTGGCGCGCATATACAGCTCGCCCGAGCTTTCATCGATGAGCAGCAAGCTGCCTTCTTCGGCACCGGTCATATCCACTGCGGCTTCTACGACGGTGCTCAATATGCTATCCAGATCGAGGGAGGAGGCTACTTTGCGCCCCACGCGCTCGATAGTTTCCAGGCCGTTCATGCGTTTGCGTAACGAGCTGGTGTCCCGCCTGGTGAGCAGGTTGAGTTGCTCGTGCAAGTTTTGCCGCCGCTCGAGCGCCCGGCTGACAATCGTTTCAATGTCGGTGCGGCGCGCTGGCAGGGTAAAACAATCGGCAAAGCCTTGCCGCAAAGTCTGGATGATCTGCTTGTCTGAGTAAAAGCGGGCCAGCAAAATGACCGGGGTTAGAGGGTTGTTGGCAATGTAGGCCCGGGCCCAGGCGGTCGAATCTTGTCCTTCGATCTGCTCACTGATAATGATCAGAGCAGGAGGATCGTTCTGAAGAACGCTCTCTATTGCTTTCCAATCGGATACCAGGGTAACCTGGTATCCGGCAGGGGAAAGAGCTGTGCGCTCCAGGAACTGTCCTGCTTCCGCATCCGCAAGGGCCAATAGGATATGTTCGTTCGACATTCACACTCGATAATTCTACCCGCTACGAATCTGTCTTGAGGGCATCTACCACGTTCGAGATCAACTGCAACGAATCCATGGCAGAACGCAACACCGCTTTATGTGTAGCGTTCAGGCGCATTGTCTCGCCAACCAGCATCGAATCGAGCGATTTGGTAGCATTGGCCAGCGCCGGGCCGATATCTCGTTTCAAGCTTTCGATCAACTCGGTCTTTTTGTGTTCTTTGGCCTGGGCTACTTCAACGGTTTGTTGCAAAGAGCGAGCGCGCTCTTCCAGGGCGCGGAACAGGCTGGCGTTGACCAGGGAAATCGAGGCGTAATCTGCTACTGCTTCCAGGAGGGTGCGGTTGCTTGGGCTGAAGGGGTGCGGCTCTTTGCGTACGACGACCAGCAGCCCGACAACCTCTTTCTTCATCTTGACGGGAACAACCAATGCCGATTGGCCTAATTGTGATACTTTAAAACGGGCCAGAGGCTCGCCGGAGATCGAAAGCGTTTCACCGGACAGAGCGACCAGAGAACTGATGCCATCATCCCAGGGCTGATTGAGTTTGGATGCGATGGTCTTGGGCAAATTGCGTTGAGCGACGAGGGCAAAAACTTTGCTGCGTTCTTCGCGCAACAATAGCCACCCGCAATCTGCTTCGGTAACATATACCGCCCCTTCGACGATTTTTTCGAACAACTCACGCTGGTTGGTGATGGAGGTAACCGCTTTGCCGATGGCAAAGATGGTGGTCAATTCTCGCACCCGCTGCTGAAGCTCGTCATTGGTCTGTTTTAACTGGCGGGCTAAGGTCTCGCGCTCTCGACGGGCGCGCACCTGCTTAATAACGCGCTCGACTGCCGAGACGACCTCAGCTTCACGCATGGGCCATTGCAAATAGTCCGTTGCTCCCAGGCGAAAAGCCTGGATCAGATCCCCTTCCAGGCCTTTTTGAGAGATCACCACGACCGGGGCAGTTACTCCCTGAGATGCCAGTGCTACCAGAAGGTCTTTTCCACTCAAATCAGGGAGGTTGAGATTGGTGATAATCAAGTCAGGCGCATAGCGTCCTACTTCCTGGATGGCTACAGAAGCCAGGCGTGCCACCTGGACCTGATACCCCATTGCCTGTAACGTCTGGCGTGCAACCAGATCGCTAATTTCAGGATCACTTTCGACCAGAAGGATTCGCTCGCGGGAAGTTTTCATAATTTAATGATAGCACGGTTACGATCAAAACGGGAGTGTGTTGAAAGACAATTTGCCGGGTTTTGGTTAGAATTTCGTAAATATTTAACTAAGTGCTTGACTTTGCCTATCCCACGAATATACAATTGAATAACACAATTTATTATACGGGGGCGGTTATTTATTATAACAACAAGGAGGCGATTATGCTAGAAGACCGTGATTTGCAGGATCTGCTCCACTATCAGCCGGGTCAACCTGTGCTCAGCGCGTATCTGAACACTGACCCCACGGAAGGCAACGCTGACGCTTACAAGCTGCGGTTGCGGAATATGCTGCGTGATGTCCAGATGTCCGAAGACGTGGAAACGATTATGCGCTACATCGAACACGAACACGACTGGACAGGACGCAGTGTAGCGATCTTTTCCTGTGCACCACAAAAATTTTTGAAAGCGTACTCCCTGGCGGTGCCGATTCGTAGCCGGGTGCGCACCAGCGACCGTCCGTTCGTCAAGCCGCTGGCCGATTTGTTCGATTCTTATGGCGGATATGGCGTTGTTTTGGTCGATAAGCAGGGCGCTCGATTGTTTTACTTCCACCTGGGAGAATTGCGCGAGCAAGATGGTATTGTAGGTGAGAGCGTACGCCATACGAAGCGGGGCGGCGGCTCTCAGGCCGCTGGCCGCCGCGGCGGCGTTGCGGGGCAAACGGACTATGTCGAAGAAGTAACCGAACGCAACATCAAAGATGCGGTTGGTTTTGCCACACGTTTCTTCAGCGAAAATAATGTGCGCCGGATTGTCATCGGTGGCACAGATGAAAACGTGGCGCTCTTTCGTGGCCAGTTGCCCAAGGTCTGGCAGAGCCTGGTCATTGGTTCATTTCCGATGAGCATGACCGCCAGCCATAACGAGGTGCTCGAGCGCACGATGAAGATCGGTGAGGAAGCAGAAGTTCGCCGTGAGGCCCACCTGGCAGAGACTGTGGTTACCAACGCTGCCAAGGGGCGAGGGGGGGTAATTGGACTGGAAGATACTTTGAGTGCTGTACGCGAAGGGCGGGTGCTATCCTTGCTGATTCGTGATGGCTACCGTGCGGCAGGTTACCGGTGTAAGAGCTGTGGGCACCTGTCGTCACTGCCGATGGGTTCTTGCCCGTTTTGCGAGGCTGAGACGGAGGAGATTCCCGATGTCGTGGAAATCGCGGTTCGCCAGGTGATGCAGTCTGGCGGTGAGATCGAAGTCTTGCGCGGCGACCATGCGGTTAAAGGATTTAGCGAAATTGGAGCATTGTTGCGTTACTGATTTTGTTTGAGTGATCCGAAAACCGGTGGACGAGCGATCAGGCTCGTTCACCGGTTTTCGATTGCCAATACGCCGTACAAAAAACTGGCGGTCGATTACCGGGCAGCAAGGATAATCAGGTGAGGCGAGGTGGGGGCCAACGCTGACCGATCGAAATCTCCGTACAAGGTGAACGAGGTGAAACCTGCGAGGCGCATTTCATCCAGATACTGCTCTTTTGAGGCCAGGTCGTGCCGGGTTTCAACGCTCAGACGATCTACACGTCCGTCTGGCAGCAGGTGGTCGTAGTGCCAGAAGAGCGTGAAGTGCTGGCGTGTACGTTCCCAGGCACTGCTTACTTGAACCGGTTCTCCATCCAATGGGTGGGGGAAAACCTCTTCTACCTCAGGGGATGCGTGGGGGCGAAGCCGCTTTAGCAAAGCTGGATTGGGCAGACTGAGCGCAAAGGTTCCGCCTGGGTTGAGATGCTCGATTATTCGGTTCAACGCGGCCTGGCGTTGCCCGGCATCCAGGGCGCTGAAGGTGTTGCAAGGCAGCAGTATCAGATCGAAGCAGGCCCCCAGGCGGAAGCGGGTGAAGTCGGCCTGGAACACAAAAGTGTTGCCAGATCGATTGTCCGGTAAGTTTTCAAGCAGTACAACCAACATACTGAAGTCGCGGTCCAGGCCATAGATGCGCTGTCCGGCACGCGCCAGAGGCGCCAGGATACGGCCGGTGCCGCAACCCAGTTCTAAAATGGGGCCCTGGCACTGGGAAGCAACATCCAGCCAAAAGGCAAGGTCTTCCATGTGAAGGCAATGGTGGGTATGGTATAGACGAGGAAATATAGATTCTGCTGGCATGATTCCAATGAGTTGTGCAAAACAACAAAGTTTTTAAAAGATTGCCTTGACGGTAAGGGCTACTTCGCATTATACTCATTATGTTCGGGGTGTGGCGCAGTACGGTAGCGCACCGCGTTTGGGACGCGGGGGTCGGCGGTTCGAGTCCGCCCGCCCCGACCATGCTTGGCTTTACGGGTCAAGAGCAGATGTTCAGTGATATGTGCTTGACCGAAATAGCTGGCAAATTTCATTCTCTCAGAGGTTGATCTGGAGGGGATGTATGGCAAAACCCAAGTTCGATGGTATCGTTGAAGCAGTACATTATAAGCCTGATGGCCAGGTTAAGTGGGTGCGCGCGTATTTACGACGCGGACCGACCTTTTCGGATCGCTTATTAATCGATCGCCAGGAACTGGTTGACCAGCTCAAAGCCGGGAAATCATTTCTGGCTGGCAAGCGAATCGAACGTATGGCCAGTACCTTTGAAACCTCCGTTCCGCTGCGGTTGGTACAAAAGGATGGCCGTGATATCCTGGTTACAGGGGAAACCCAATCGGATCGAGATCGCCTGGAGGGTGTTCCCCTCGTCTAGCTAATTCTACTTGACCACCCCATACCTCTCCATCATTATTCCAGCTTACAACGAAGAACGCCGCTTGCCTGATACGCTGGCGAAAGTTTTGGCGTTCCTGCAGCAACAAACTTATCCCTGGGAAGTTCTGATTGTCGAAAATGGCAGCAAGGACAACACGCTGGTTATTGCCCAGAAATTCGCTCAAAGCCACCCACAGGTGCGCGTGATTCACGAGGAGCAACGCGGTAAAGGGCTGGCTGTGCGCCGCGGTATGCTCGAGGCCAAAGGTGAGTATCGCTTCATGTGCGATGCTGATTTATCGATGCCGATTGGGGAGGTGAACCGTTTCTTCCCCCCGCAACTGAATGACGTTGATGTGGTTATCGCATCGCGGGAGGCACCTGGCGCAGTGCGCTATCATGAGCCTTTCTATCGCCATTTTGGGGGGCGGGTGATCAATTTGATCATCCGTTGGTTCGCTTTACCCGGTCTGCAGGATACACAGTGCGGCTTCAAGATGTTCCGTGCTCCAGTGGCTGAGGTTTTATTCCGCCAGATGACCCTGACTGGCTGGTCTTTCGACATTGAAATCCTTTATGTTGCTCGTTTGCTGGGCTATAACATCATCGAAATGCCGATACCCTGGTATTTTAATCCCGAAAGCAAGCTCGATCTGCTCAAAGATGCCTTGAAAATGGGTATGGATATTCTGTCTGTGCGGCGAAATGCCCGGGCCGGACGCTACTCGCTGCAGCAATAAGCGTTGCGTACCTCCCCTGGCTGTGCCAGCCCCTCTCGCCGAGCTGGTTGAACATGTCTCCCAACAAATTCGACCGTAGCTTATTACCGCCTGCTCCTGATTTGGGTTTTGAAATAGACCTGTGGGAGAGCGGTATCCGCCTGGTGGCTGGCATCGATGAGGCCGGGCGAGGCGCGCTTGCCGGGCCGGTCGCTGCCGCTGCGGTTATCCTGCCGGTCGATGGCGGCCTGTGCGAGGTACTGAAAGGGGTGCGCGATTCCAAAGAGATGTCTCCTGCTGCCCGAGAGACCTGGGCGGAGCGCCTTCGCCAGTTGGCGTCTGGCTTTGGGGTTGGTTTCGCCTCCCACGAGGAGATCGATGAACTGGGCATCGTCCCGGCGACGCGCCTGGCGGTACGCCGCGCCCTGGAAGCTTTGCCTGTACAGCCACAGCACTTGCTGGTGGATTACCTGCCCCTGCCCGAAATTGCCATCCCTCAGACCAACCTGGTCAAGGGCGACGCTCGCTCGTTGAGCATCGCGGCCGCATCGATCCTGGCAAAGACGGCGCGGGATGCAGTAATGCGCTCTTTGGACGGCGAATACCCTGGCTATGGGTTTGCCCAACATAAAGGTTATGGCACCGCCGCTCATCGCCGCGCCCTGGCAGCGAAGGGGCTATGCCCTATCCACCGGCGCAGTTTTCAGCTTAAGGGTTTTTCAGGTACAATGCACCAACCACACGAAACGGCTTTCTGTTAAGTAAAAAAAATCGAGCGGGCAAAACCCGCTCGATACAGTCTCTACAGCCAGTCGCGCCTCCAGAAGAGGTATACGGCGAACAGGCCCACCAGCAGGGAAATTCCCAAAATCAGCAAGAAGGCAGCCGGGTGCTCCTCCAGGGGTAGGTGCACGTTCATGCCATAAAAGCTGGCCACCATGGTCGGCAAGCTGAGGATGATGGTAACCGAGGCGAGCAGCTTCATCACCACGTTCAAGTTGTTAGAGATGATCGAGGCGAATGCATCCATCATGCTGCTGAGAATGTTGCTGGTGATGTTGGTCATTTCGATGGCCTGCTGGTTTTCGGTGAGTACGTCTTCCAGCAAGTCCTCATCCTCCGGGTAGGTGCGCAGCAACTGGCTGCGCTGCAGGCGCTCCATCATCAACTCGTTCGACTTGAGCGCCTGGGTAAAGTAGGTCAGGCTTTTCTGGTATTTGAGCAGTTCCAATACTTCGCGGTTTCGGGTGGAGAGCTGCAACTGGTCTTCCAGGTAATCGACCGCTTTGGTGATCTCGCGCAGGTAAGCCAGGTACTTATTGGCTGCGTTCAAGAAGATGCGTAACACAAAGCGCAGCCGCTTGGCGGTTACCAGGTCTTTACCGCGGCCGTTGGTGAACTCCTTGACGATATCAGTTTCATATTTGCAGACCGTGATGATATATTGGTCCGTTAGAATAATGCCTAGAGGGATGGTGGTATAGGGGATATCGGCGGAAGTGCCCTGGAAGTAGGGGATGCGCAGAACGATGAGCAGTTCGCCGTTCTCGCGTTCGGTGCGGGCGCGCTCATCCAGGTCCAGGGGGTAGGTCAGGTAATCTTGAGGGATGCCCAACGCTTCGATTTGCGCGATCTCGGCGGGGTTCGGGTTGATAACGTTAATCCAGCACCCATTGATGGGTTCGGGCAGAGAGGTAAGCCCGGTTTCGCGGTTCTTGTAGATCGTGATCATCGCTCGCTCCTTGTTGAATTGAGGACAACTGCCCTCGATGTCAGATACTAAGTCAGGGTGGCTTCGAAGGAATACTCAGAGGGTCAGAATCATTCGGTTTATCGTCATTCATAAAACACTACCTTGAATCGGTTCGGTTAAAACAAACGCTTCCCGAAAAGGGGCCTGCGTTGGTTAGAAGCCGGGCTTTTCGGGAAGCGAAAAGTTACACTCAGGAATAGAGTTTATCCCATCCAGTCCAGGGCTTCTGAATAAGTGATGCGTCTGGGCGCGTTGGTGTGGCGCGGGATACCGGCGCGCCGGCAAAAGGCGTGGATCACATGCCTCTGCCAGAGTATGTAATTGGATGAGTCGAACAGGTTCCTCATCGATCGTACCTTTTGGTCATACGGATTGCCCATATTATTTATGCTCGCGGCAAGTATAGCACTGCTGAACCTAACAGGCAAGACCCTATTATGCGCTGACGCGCTTACGATCTTGAAAGCGCAGATAGGCCTTGGTAATTTCCTCCGACACAGCCGGGATCAATGCCAGCCCAATCACGATCAGCCATTCGTTCAAGTTCATGAAGTGGGTGTTGAAAATAGGTTGTAAGAATGGTAAGCCCACTACCAACAACATCAGGCCAATGGACAGGCCGACCGCATACTGCATGTATCGGTTCGAGAAAACACCAATCGAGAAAATGGATAACCTCTCCGAGCGTACGGTATAGGCACGGAACAATTCGCACAGGGAGAGGGTCACGAAGGCCATGGTCTCAGCAGTCTGTACATCTACTCCCCGCCAATCGTAATTGAACAGATAAGTCAACGGATTGGCACCTGCCGGCAGGCTTTGCTGCAAATGCCAAAGCAATCCCAGGCAAAAGGCAGTTAACGTCGCGCCAGTCTGGGTGATGGTCTGGATCAAGATGCCCAACCCCATGCTTTTGTTGATGATTGGCTCGTTTGTGGGGCGCGGCTTGCGGCGCATAATATCCGGATCGCCCTTTTCCATTGCTAGAGCCAGGGCCGGGGCGCCATCGGTAAGCAAGTTCAGCCACAGTAATTGGATTGCTGTCAAAGGGGTGGGTAGCCCGGCCAGCGTGGCCAGGAAGATAATCATAATCTCTGCTACGTTGGAGGACAGCAAGAAGAAGACGAATTTGCGAATATTATCGTAAATTACCCGCCCTTGCTCAACGGCTGCCACGATGCTGGCATAGTTATCATCGGTGAGCACCATGTCGGCGCTTTCTTTGGCTACGTCCGTCCCGGTGATGCCCATGGCCACGCCGATATCGGCTCGTTTGATGGATGGGGCATCGTTAACCCCATCGCCGGTCATAGCTACCACCTCATTGTTAGCGCGCAGGGCTTCAACGATGCGCATTTTGTGCTCTGGGGAGACACGAGCAAACACATCCGTTCGCACGACCTCGTGTTGCAGAACGGTATCATCTATCTGGTTCATTTCTGGCCCGGTCAGCACCTGATGCCCCGGACGCAGCAGGCCAATCGATTCGGCAATCGCTCGCGCCGTGTTGGCGTAATCGCCGGTGATCATGATGGTGCGGATACCAGCTTTTTTGGCTACTTTCAAGGCAGGCGGCACTTCGTTGCGCGGTGGGTCGATCATTCCTACCAGGCCAACGAACACAAGGTTTTGTTCAAGTGCATCTGGATCGGAAACCTCGGGCATATCCGGCGCTAGCCGGTAAGCCATACCCAGCACGCGGAGTGCATCCTGGGTCATCCGGTCGTTGGCCGCCAGGATCTGCATGCGGCGTTCTTCGGCCAATGGCAGGACGTGATTATCCATGCCCTGGTAAAAGCTGCAAAGTTCCAGAACAACGTCCGGCGCGCCCTTGACTGTGATGGCGTGCCAATCCCGCTTTTGATCGTTCTGGAACGGCGAGAGATCCTCCGGGTCTGGATTGGCAATCTTGTGGATTGTGCTCATACGTTTGCGCACCGAATCGAAGGGGACTTCCTGAACACGCGGATAGCCGGCGTTCAGTTCTTCACAAGTAGCGCCTGCTTTCATGGCCGCTACGATCAATGCTCCTTCCGTTGGGTCACCCACCATGCGATAGGATTGTTTGCCATCGCTGCTGCCACTCTCTTCCAGCCCGGCATCGTTGTTCAAGGCTGCCACCCACAGGGTGGTACGGGCGGCCGGGTAGTCCTCCAGATCCACAACGCGATCGTTTACCAGAAATTCACCCTGTGGGTTATAGCCACCTCCGGTGATGTTGAAGAACTGTCCGTCTACCCAAATCTGGGTGACGGTCATTTCGTTTTGTGTCAGAGTGCCGGTCTTATCTGAGCAGATCACGGTGGTAGAGCCAAGGGTCTCGACCGAAGACAATTTGCGGATCAGGGCGTGACGACGAATCATCTCTTGCATACCCAACGCCAGACTGATGGTCACCACAGCTGGCAGGCCTTCAGGCACCGCAGCGATTGCCAGACTTACTGCGATCATGAACATATCTAACAGTTCGTGGCCGCGCAGCATACCCACCAGGAACACCAAACCACAAATAACCAGCGATGCTATTCCCAACGTTTTTCCCAGTTGGTCCAGGCGGCGTTGCAAAGGTGTTTCTTCCTCCTCCACCGATTGCAACATCTCGGCGATCAGACCAATCTGTGTGTGCATTCCCGTGCTGACGACAACGCCTTTGCCGCGCCCATAATTGATCAACGTACCCATGAAAGCGGTGTTCTTGCGGTCTCCTATGGGAATATCAGCTCGCAAGCCGGCTGTGGCGTCTTTCTGTACGGGTACCGATTCGCCGGTCAGCGCAGCTTCTTCTACACGCAGGTTCACTGCTTCGATCAAACGTACATCTGCGGGTACGTAATTGCCCGCTTCGAGCAATACCACGTCACCAGGCACGACTTTGGTGGATGGGATTACCTTGCGTGATCCACCGCGGATCACGTTCGCATCGGGAGCGGCAAGTTTCTTCAGAGCCGCCAGGGCCTGTTCGGCGCGCCGGTCCTGGATTACGCCCAATGTGGCGTTCAGGATAACGATAGCCAGGATTGCCGCGGCTTCTACGTAATCGCCCAGGATTGCAGAGATCAGCGATGCGACGATCAGGAGGATGACGACAAAATTTTTGAATTGCTCCAGCAGCATCTGCCAAAAAGTTGTCGGTGGACGTTCAGCCAACTGGTTGGGGCCATAGATTTCCAACCGTTGTGCGGCCTCTTCATCGCTCAAGCCTGACTCGGCCAGGGTATTCAGGCTTTTGAGTACGTCATCTAGCCCGAGGGCGTGCCAGCTTTTTTCCCCGGACTTGCTGGCAGAGATTGTGGGGGCAAATTTTTCGACGGTCATCTATTTTCTCCCGGATTTCAGATGCATGTAGTGCAATGCCAGAATGCATGGATGCAAGATTATCCTGGTCATTCCCATCATTTTAGCATATCCCCACTCGATTAGGATTGTGTCAATTGCCAAATCCTTGTATGACAATCGTCACATTATTTGCTATAATTTTGTCACTTTATTCCAAGGGCGTTTTTACGCGATATACAACAATACTTTTATGGTTTTGCGTGTCTCGCCGGGCGGGCGAGCCGCGCAAAGCAAGAACAGGGAGATGTATTCATGGCTTACCAAATCGTCAAGGTTCCGGAAAACGGAGGAAAAATTTCCATCAAGGATGGGAAACTTCAGGTTCCCGACCAGCCGATCATCCCATTTGTCGAAGGGGATGGTACCGGGCGTGACATCTGGCGCGCCTCGAAGCGTGTGTTGGATGCAGCGGTGGCAAAGGCTTACCAGGGGCGCCGCGCCATTCAGTGGATGGAGGTGTTTGCTGGAGAAAAGGCTTATACGAACTTTGGCTCCTGGCTACCGGATGAGACCGTGCAGGCATTCAACGAATTCCTGGTTGGCATCAAGGGACCGTTAACCACGCCGATCGGCGGCGGCATTCGCTCTTTGAACGTCGCTCTGCGCAAGGCACTGGACCTGTACGTCTGCCAGCGGCCGGTGCGTTATTTCACCGGCGTACCTTCACCGGTTAAGCGGCCCGAAGATGTGGATATGGTCATTTTCCGTGAAAACACCGAAGACATTTATACTGGTATCGAGTTCGAATTCGGTGACGAAGATAACCGTCGCTTCAAGGATCTGCTGAAAGAGAATTTCCCCAAAGAATATGCCAAGATTCGCTTCCCCGAAACAGCGGGCATTGGCATCAAGCCGGTATCTAAAGAAGGCACGAGCCGCCTGGTACGAGCGGCCATCCAGTGGGCGTTGGATAATCACCGCCGCAGCGTCACCCTGGTGCATAAAGGTAATATTATGAAGTTCACCGAGGGCGCTTTTCGCAACTGGGGCTACGAGGTGGCCGAGCGCGAGTTTGCCGGGCGAGTGTATACCTGGGCGCAGTGGGAGCGCACCGTGGCGGATGAGGGTGAAGAAGCTGCCAATGCCGAGCAGGACGCGGCGCTAAAAGCCGGTAAACTGTTGATCAAAGATGTTATCGCTGATATCGTCTTCCAACAGACGATTACCCGGGCGCGCGAGTTCGACGTACTGGCTACGATGAACCTGAACGGCGATTACCTTTCCGACGCGCTGGCGGCGCAAGTGGGTGGCATCGGTATTGCCCCTGGCGGCAATATCAATTATGCTACCGGCCACGCGGTCTTCGAGGCTACCCACGGCACTGCTCCTAAATACGCCGATAAGGATGTGGTCAATCCCGGCTCGGTGATCCTCTCCGGAGAAATGATGTTGCGCTACATGGGCTGGGGCGAAGCGGCCGATAAGGTGGTCAAGGGTGTGGAAGGAGCTATTGCTGCAAAAACAGTCACTTACGATTTCCATCGCCTGATGGAAGGGGCAACCAAAGTTTCTTGCTCTGGTTTTGGCGACGCCGTGATCCAGCACATGGATTGAGGCGACGAAGAGGTTGGGCGCTCTGGACGTTGCGACCCGGCGATAAGATGGCAACAGATAAAAACCGTTGGGGCCGCCTGGTCACTCTTACCAGGCGACTCCAACGGTTTATCCTTCTTCAGGCTGGCGGATCTACTGGCTAACGAGACGGTCTGTTTTCCTGGTGCGGCGCAGCTCGCCGCAGGTAAGCAGGAGCACCGCGACCAGGATCAGCCCGCCGCCCAGGAGGGTGAGCGGTTGTAACGTTTCTCCGAAAAGCAGCGCAGCTAAAAGCACTGTAACGACAGGTTCAAGAGTGGAGAGCATGGATGTCTCTGTTGGGCCAATGCGTTTAAGCCCTTCCAGGAAGGTTACAACCGGGATGACCGAAGCAATGAGCGTTATCCCGGCAACCGACAGCCAGCCAGCTTGCGTGGCAGGCCAATGAGGCCCGTTGGCAAATGCCAGCATAGCGTAGACCGCACAGGTCGACGCGAAGATGACCGTGGAAGATTGCAAGCCGGATACCTGTTTCATGACGCTGCTTCCGACGATGATGTAGACCGAGTAGAAGATTGCTGCGCCCAGCGCCAGGAATATCCCGGTCCACTGGCCGCCTTGCGGGTTGGCCGTCAGGGCCACGCCGAGAGTGCCCAGGGCAAGGGCAACAACTTTGAGACGGGTGAGATTTTCTTTGAGAAAGATTGCGGAAAGAATCGCGACGAAAATGGGGTAGAGGTAGAGGAGCAAGGCCACCAGACCCGCTGAAGCATACTTGATAGCGGTCAGAAAGCAGAAAGATTGTCCGACATAGCCGATAGCGCCCATGCCGACCAGGTGGGCGAGGACGCTGCCGCGAGGTAGAGATTCGCGGCGAAGGGCGAGCAACCCTGCCAGAAGGAGAGTGGCAAAACCGAAACGCATAAAGAGCAGGGTAAAGGTGTCAATCCCACTGGCGTAGGCAAAGCGCCCGAAAATGGCCAGCGTCCCAAACGAAATGGCAGAGATGATAACCAGGGTTACACCAAGCAGACGGTTCATTGTTGAATTTAACGATCTTCGTTAGCTGGCACCCTGTTCAGCCCAATGCGCCTGAGCGCCTGCGGCTGACCCACTAAAAATTGCTGGCAGAGAGCGATTCGCCTGTTTCGCTCTCTGCCAGTAGGAATAACTCTAAAGACGAGATGCTGGCAGGTACGGCGCTTCGCTCTTAGGGCGCTGGCGTTCCGGTTCCTGCTGGTAAGGTTGTGCTTAATGGGACCGTAACCGTAACCGGTACAGTCGTTGTGGTGGTCATCACGCCGGACGGCGTTACCTGCAAAGCAGGCGCGCCTGCTGGCGCTGCCGCAGCGGCATCCGCGGCAGTGTTCGGCGCGCCAGCCAGGATCCACCGCCGCCAGATATCGATGATTTCGGGCGAGAGCGCTTTGGTTGGCGGCATAGGCCCGCCCGCGTCAATTTCCTCGCGATTGATCATGCGATACAGGTTGCTGTTCAGATCGCCGGCGATCACGTTGGGAGCATTATCGCCGCTGGTCATGATCTCATCATAGGATGCCATGAAATAGTTGTTGTTCTTCTTGCCCGGCCGGTGGCATGACAGGCAGTAGCGCTTGATAATGGGTGCCAGGTGCACTTCGTAAGAGGGCGCTTCGTCGGGCGCCAGTGCAGGCAAGGCAGAAGCCTGGGCGGCTTCTGCGGGCAATTCGGCGCGGTCATCCCAGGTGTAACGCATAAAGGCCACGATGGCGTCGATATCGCCCACGCCCAATTCGCCGCCGTACGCTTTGCCAAAGGGTTGCATGCCCAGGTTGGGCTGGCCGAAATTGATAATTTCAAAGAAGGTTTCGTCCGTGCGGGTGTACATCTCGTCCTGGGTGTTGATCGCCTTCATGATGTAGCCTTCCAGGCCCTCAACGCCTTTGATTTCGCCGCCTTCGCCATCCGCACCGTGACATTCCACGCAGTTGACCGAATAAAGATCCTGGCCGGCGACAATCTGTTCACTCAGCGTGTTGGCAATCGTGCCGGTTTCTTCTTGCGGCGGGGTAGATGCGGCGGCCATGATGGTCAGTACCACCATGCCAATCACAATGACGGTCATCACCGATAGCGCCAGCCTGCGTTTCGAGAAATGGCGATCCGGGTTGCGATCCAGGAAAGGCAGCAGAAACAAAGCCGCCACTGCCAGGCCGGGAATAATAACGGTGCCAATCCATTCCAGTTGGCCGGGGAAATATTTCAGCATCTCGAACAGGAAGAGAAAATACCACTCCGGGCGAGGGATATAGGCCGTATCGCTGGGATCGGCCTTCGGCTCGTTGGTCACGCCCACAAACGTGGCCAACATGATCAGTAAGACGAACAAGCCAAACGATACCAGCAGGTCTTTGTAGATGATGTCCGGGTAGAACTTGATCCCTTTTTGCTTGGCCTTGTAATATCTTTCACGGATCTTTTGCTTTTGCTCTTCGTTCACGGCAGCGCTCCTCTCCCCTAATCTTCCTTCTCCGGTATCCCTGAAATGCCCAGCCGGATGATCAGATACATATGGATGCCGATTGTTCCGGCGATGACTGCTGGCAGCACCCAAATGTGCACAGCGAAGAAACGCGCCAGCGTCACTCCGCTCAGGTCGGTGCCGCCGCGCAGCACGGCGGTGATGAATGGGCCAAGCAGGGGCACTGTGCCGGCGATCTCCGTCCCCACCGTGGTCGCCCAATAGGCTCGCTGGTTCCATGGCAGCAGGTAGCCGGTGAAGCCCATTCCCACGGTGGCCAGCAGCAGCACAACGCCTGTCACCCAGGTGAGCTCGCGCGGGTATTTATAGGAACCAAAATAGAAGGTGCGCAACATATGAGCAAAAACAACCAACACCATCAGAGATGCTCCCCAATGGTGGATGCCCCGGATCAGCCAGCCAAAGGCTACCCCGCTCATTATGTATTGAATACTATCATAGGCGGTATCCGGCGAAGGCACGTAGTACACCGAAAGGAAAATACCGGTCACAGCCTGCATCGCAAACAGAAATAGACTGGCGCTGCCCAGGGTAAACCACCAGTTAACCTTGGGTACTTTGCGATCCAATACGACATCATAAATGCCTTGTAGGCCGAGACGTTCGTCTAACCAGGTGAACACTTTGTTGGCCATGTTATCCTTCCAGGAAGTTAATGTACAAAACCCCTTCTTCGACTTTGGTGGCGTACTCTACCATCGGGCGTGGCGGCGGCCCGCTTTCCACCTGACCGTCTACTTTAAACGCTGCATCATGGCATGGGCATTCGTAGAGCTGGTCTGTCTCGACCCAATTTACCCGACAGCCGAGATGGGTGCACACGTTGGACAGGGCACGAACATCGCTATCATTGGGACGGTAGATGAATACCCCGTGGCTGGTGGTGGTTTTTTCCCAGCCATTGATCTTGCTGCGGGTGAAGCTAAACAGGGTTGGTGTGCCTATGGGATAATTTTCCAGCGGCCCGGCGGGGATCCAGGTTTCCTTGGAGCTGGATTGCAATGCCTTGAGCGCCGGCGAGATCACATACCCCACTGCCGGGAGCGCAATCACTGCGCCCATAATCCCGCCCAGCACGCCGACTGTCACTTTCACAAAATCGTTGCGGCTTAATTCAGGATTTTCTGCCATGCATGTACTCCATCTGTAAACTTATGTTCATTGTGCATGGCCGATCACCTGGACCATGCAGTGTTTGTGAAAACGTTCGCGCCACCTTTCACAACATTTTACTCGCGCTTGCAGTGAAAGACAAGTCTCATGCCTCCTCTCCATAGACGTAAACCTGGTAGCCTTTCGGCTGTCGAAAACCGAGTTTGCGAGCGGTATTTGCAGATGCCACATTATCAGCATCGCAGCTCCAATAGCCGTGGAAGCCACGCCGCTCGCAAGCTTCGACCAGGTGGGCGCAGGCCAGCGGTGCATAGCCTTGCCCGCGGTGGGCCTCTCGGGTAATGGCGCCAATTTCAGCGTGTGTTTCGCCAAAGGATGATACGTATGTTTCCGTAATGATTTCGTCCCCGCGCATCAGGCACAGCCCCAGGCCGTTTGCCAGGAAGTTATCCAGGCTGCCGCAGAAGAATTCCATTTCGTCCCGCCATTCGCAGCGTTCGAGCAGCACCCGGTCGATCGGACGCATGGCAAACCCGTCCGGCAGGCGCTGCCGCCAACCGGACAGTATCCGCGAACCCGGGTCGTAATCGTAGAATTCGAGCCTTTGGCTGACGTGGCCGGCCTCAGGAGGCTGCAGCAGGGTGTGTATTTCCGGAGACCAGATCAGCCAGATGGGGCTGTATTGCTCCAGGGCATGGAAGGCTTCGTCCAGGAACGCCTGGCTGACCCGGCGACTGAAGTAGGTCAGCACTGCATCCGTACGCACCACGCATTGTGCCGGGCGATGTACATCATCTACCCAGGCTTTGCCCGTGTTGCGCCCTTTGAATACTGCCCACAGCGCCGGGTGATCGGGATAAGCAGGGTCAAACAATGCTGGCAGGGCAGGATGATTTACAGGGAATTCATAGATCATCTTTGGCCGTCCATAGGGAAACAAACAGGGATTTTGAGGATCGCTAATATTATTGTAACACGCCCGCAATGTGCATCAGCCCGATGAGGATGTCTGAAACCACGAATCCATGAGTATTGTCACTTATCCCTCTTGTTGCAAAAGTGAGATAATCATTATAATTCGCCGTATCGTATTCCAGATATTTCCACAATTCCAAAGGAGGCGTGCATGGCGCTAAAGAGAAACGTTGGCTTGAAGGGGCTTCGCTATAACGGCGGCGGCCCCATGCTGGCCTGGTCGCTTCATCGTATCGGCGGCCTGGCGATGGTGCTTTTTGTGGGGATGCATATACTGGCATCATTCTTCATGCAGCAGTATGGCAGCGATTGGGCCACCAGCCTGAACACTGTGTATGAATCGATGTATTTCCAGTTCCTGATCATCTTTGTGGTCTACTTCCACGGGTTGAACGGCCTGCGCATCATCCTCCTGGATATCAAGCCGCAGTACCTCAAGTTCCAGCGCGAAATCACCTGGCTACAGTGGCTGATTTTCATCCCGCTCTATGCGATCACAGTGCTGGTGATGCTTTTGCTTCATTTCCAGGCTGGCTAGACCCAGGATAAACGCAACGGAGAGATACGAAAATGAGTGCTCGAACTGCTCCTCGAATTGGCTTTAGCTTTGAGTATTTGATGTGGATCTTCACCCGAATTTCCGGGTTGGCGTTGATCCTGCTCTCGCTGGTCGGCATGATCGGTGCCTTTTTGATGGGGGCACGCATTTATATGAGTACGAAGAACCTGATGGATGTCTGGGCGCTGGCGCGCTGGACCTTCTTCCCCAACCCCAACCATGTGGTCAACACCAATATACCCGACGTGTCGATCGGCTGGGCGACGGCCTGGTGGCAGATTATGGAAATGCTGATCCTGTTCTTCGGCGTGACCCACGGCATGAACGGCCTGCGGATGGTGATCGAAGACTATGTCGGCGCTTCCTGGGGGCGCACACTGCTGCGCGGCTTGATCTTCCTGGGATGGCTTTTCGTGCTCATCCTCGGAATATATGTGATTCTGAATTCCTGACGGCAGGAGATAATCTATGAGCAACTATCATCAATTCGATGTCCTTGTGGTTGGCGCAGGCGGCGCGGGCTTGATGGCGGCATTGTACGCCTCGAAAACCGCCCATACTGCCGTGCTCAGCAAGCTGTATCCTACCCGCTCGCACACCGGTACTGCACAGGGCGGGGTGGGGGCAGCCTTAGGGAATGTGGAAGAAGACCACCCCGAGTGGCATACCTTCGACTCGGTCAAAGGCAGCGACTATCTTGGCGATCAGGACGCTATCGAGTTTATGTGCTTCGAAGCGGTGCAGGCCGTTTATGAGTTGGAGCACTACGGCCTGCCGTTCTCGCGCACCCCGGAAGGAAAGATCGACCAGCGCCCCTTTGGCGGCCATACGAATAACGTCACCGGAAAGCCGGTACCACGGGCCTGCTTTGCCGCCGACCGCACCGGGCACATGATTTTGCAGACTCTTTACCAGCAGTGCATCAAGAATAACGTCAATTTTTACGACGAATTCCAGGTTGTCGATTTACTGATCGAAAACGGCGCTGCGGCGGGGGTGGTTGCCATCGAACTGGGTAGCGGTGAGTTGCACGTTTTTCACGCAAAATCGATCATCTTTGCTACCGGTGGGCACGGGCGCATCTGGGAGATTACCTCCAATGCCTACACCTTCACCGGCGATGGCCCGGTGATTACGTACCGGCGCGGCCTGCCGCTGGAGGATATGGAGTTCTTTCAGTTCCATCCCACGGGCATCTACCGCCTGGGTATCCTGATCACTGAGGGGGTGCGCGGCGAGGGCGGGGTTTTGATCAACGACAAAGGCGAGCGTTTCATGGAAAAGTACGCGCCCAAGGTCAAGGACCTGGCCTCGCGGGATGTGGTCAGCCGGGCGATGTACATCGAAATGCGCGAGGGACGCGGCATCGGCGGCAAGCGTTACCTGTACCTGGATATGCGTCCCGAGACGGTGAATAAATACGCTGCACTGGACGGGCGCAAGCGCCCGGACGGCACGCCCTACGTAGTAACGGGTGAGGAGCTTCTGCGCAAGCTGCCAGACATCGTCGATTTTGCCCGCACGTACCTGGGCGTCGATCCGGTCTCGCAGCTTATGCCCATCCAGCCGACCGCCCACTATGCGATGGGAGGCATTCCCACTAACAAATACGGTGAGGTGGTGATCGATGAGCAGAACACGGTTTTGCCTGGCCTCTACGCGGCGGGCGAGTGCGCCTGCGTCTCGGTGCATGGAGCCAATCGCCTGGGCACCAATTCGCTGCTCGATCTGATTGTGTTCGGTAAATACGCCGGTCTGCGCGCCGCTGAATATGCCAATAGCGCGTCTTTTGTTCCCTTGCCTGCCGATCCTACTGGCTTTACCCGCCAGCAGTTCGACGCCATTCGCACGAGCAAGGGCAGCGAGACGGCCTATGCACTGGGCAACGAGATGAAGTCGGTGATGTTCGACGACGTAGGTGTGTTCCGCACGGCGGAAGGGATGCAGAACGCGCTGCAGAAGGTGCGCGAGCTGCGCCAGCGCCTCAAAAATGTCCGTGCCCCAGACCAGGGTAAGATCTTCAATACCGAGCTGATCAACATCTGGGAACTGGGCAATCTGCTCGAGCTGGCCGAGGTCACGACTGTTTCGGCGCTGGCCCGCCGGGAAAGCCGCGGCGGCCACGCCCGCGAAGATTTCCCCAAGCGCGATGATGTCAACTGGCTGAAGCACACCCTGGCCTGGGACAAAAATGGGGAGGTGGTGCTGAACTATAAGCCAGTGACGATCACCAAATATCAACCCAAGGAACGGGTTTACTAAGATCGGGAGGCAGCCATGCAGGTAACGTTAAAGATCTTCCGCTACAATCCAGAGGCCGGTAAGAAACCGCGCTACGAGACTTACCAACTGGAAGCCGACCCGACCGACCGGGTGTTGGACCTGTTGGAGTACGTCAAAGGCAACTTCGACGGCACGCTGTCTTTCCGCCGCTCCTGCGCCCACGGGGTATGTGGTTCGGATGCCATGCGGATCAACGGGCATAACCGGTTGGCATGTAAGATGCTGGTCAAGGATGTCGGTTCGTCCAAGATCACGGTCGAGCCGCTGCTGGGCATGTCGGTAATCAAAGACCTGATCGTGGACATGGAGCCATTCTTCGAAAACTATCGTTCCGTGATGCCTTACCTGGTCAACGATGAACCGGCGCCGAAGCAGGAGCGACTGCAAAGCCCAGAGCAGCGCGAGCGTTTCGATGATACGACCAAGTGTATCCTGTGCGCCTGCTGCACCACCTCCTGCCCATCCTTCTGGTCGAACGAGCAGTACGTCGGGCCTGCCGCCATCGTCGCGGCGCATCGCTTTATTTTCGACAGCCGCGACCGCGCCGGCGCTGAACGCCTGCGCATTCTCAACGAACAGTTTGGCGTCTATCGCTGCCACACTATTTTCAATTGCACTGAGGCCTGCCCGCGTGAGATTCAAGTGACGCGGGCGATCGGCGAGGTGAAGAAAGCGCTTGCTACCGGCAAGATCGATTGATAAGGTTGGATGGCGTGCTGCACATCGAAGGCGCGGCATGCCATCCCTTTCGCTATGACCAGCCAGCAATCCCTCCGCCGCCGGGTTGAGCGGCTCGAGCAGCGACTCGTTCGACTGCAAGATCTCAACCGGCGTTTTTCCTGGTACCGCCTGGGCGCGTTTTGCCTGGGCGTGATTTGCGTCTGGCTGGCGGCGGTTAACCTGAGCAGCCGGCAGACCTGGCTGGTGGTGTTGGGTGCAGTGCTGTTCTTTGCCGGGGTAGTTGCCTTGCATCGCCGCCTGGATGGTTGGACGGCCAGGTTCACCATCTGGAAGGATATCTACGCCGGGCAACTGGCGCGCCTTTGCCTGGATTGGGGGCATATTTCTGCCGCGCCCCTGCCGCCATCGCAGGCGAGATGCTCGCTGGATATCGACCTGGACCTGACCGGTCCACGCTCGCTGCACCAGTTGATCGACCTGGCCGTTTCGCAGGAGGGCAGCCAGCGCCTGGCGGACTGGTTGCGCCAGGCGCATCCTGACCCGGAGCAGATCGTGGAGCGCCAGCAAATCGTGCGCGAGATGGCCGCGCTGCCGCGCTTCCGCCAGCGGCTGCTATTGAATCTACGCCTGATTTCCGCAGAACAACTCAAAGGCGAGCGCCTGATGCAGTGGCTGGCGGTAGATTATCCTTCTGCCCGCCTTAAGTGGCTGCTGCTCATCGGGGGTGCGTTGGCGGCGTTGAACGCACTGCTCTTCGGTCTGAATTTGTCCGGGAAAATGCCGGCTTACTGGCCGGTTACGCTGGTGATCTACCAGTTCTTTTATTTTGCTAACGTCGGCTTGCTCGGAGGTTTCCTGGATGCGGTGGTGCGAATGGACAGCGAGCTGGATAAGTTTCGCGCTCTGCTGCGCCACCTGGAGACTTACCCGTATGGCCACAAAGAGCACCTGGCTCGCCTATGCGCCCCGTTTCGCGACCCGCGCCGGCGGCCTTCGGCGCAGCTCCGGCGCATCAAATGGGTCACCGCGGCAGCCGGGCTACGGATGAACCCGATCGTGGGTTTCCTGGTGAACCTGGTTTTGCCGTGGGATTTTACTTTTGCATTTTTGGCCGGCCGTTTGCGCCAGCAGGCCTCACAAAGCCTGCCCGTCTGGCTGGAGACCTGGTACCAACTGGAGGCGCTGTGTTCGCTGGCCGGCTTTGCCGCCTTGCATCCCGAATATACCTATCCTGAAATAGCCCCGAGCGTCCAGCCGGTTTTTCGGGCCACAGCCCTGGGGCACCCTTTGATCCTGGCGGAGCACAAAGTGTGCAACGATTTTGCCATCCCAGGGATGGGTGAAGTCAACCTGATTACCGGCTCGAACATGGCGGGCAAAAGCACCTTTATCAAGACTGTCGGGATCAACCTGTGCCTGGCCTATGCGGGCGGGCCGGTCAACGCGGCCAGCCTGTGTTGTGCCCCCCTGCGGCTGCACACCTGCATCCGCATTACCGACTCGATCTCGGACGGCTTTTCGTATTTCTACGCCGAGGTCAAATGCCTGCGGCACCTGTTAGAAGAACTGCGCAGCGATGATCCCCTGCCGGTGCTGTACCTGATCGACGAAATATTCCGCGGCACGAACAATCGCGAGCGGCTGCTGGGCAGCCGGGCGTATATCCAGGCGCTGGCCGCCGCGCCCGGCTGCGGGCTGATCGCTACCCACGATTTAGAGATGGCCGGCCTGGCCGGGCAAAATCCTCACGTAAAGAACTTCCACTTCCGGGATGAGGTCCAGGATGGCCGCCTGGTTTTCGATTACAAGATCCGCCCCGGCCCCAGCCCGACCACCAACGCGTTGAAGATTATGGCGATGGAGGGGCTGCCGACGTAGTTGCCTGCTTGTTTGCCCTTCATCGTCATGATATAATTTTCTTATATGCCCCAGTAGCTCAAAGGATAGAGCGAGGCTCTCCTAAGGCCGAGGTTGTGGGTTCGACTCCCGCCTGGGGCGCTGTTGTTTTCTTCAATACATTTTGCATGACTCAAGAGAGTAAATTTCACAGAAAATTTTAATCTTAAAGTCTTGCAAAATCTGGAGTTTATGCTATACTATAAATGCTTGACGCCAGGGTGCCCCCCTCACTCTGGCGTCAGGCGTTTAAGCGCCTGGTAACAAAAGGCCAAATGCCGTAGATCGCCAGGCCGATCAGATAGGGCAGGATGGTGATCGCCAGGCGGGCGAAGGCAAAGATCAAGATACTTACCCCCATGATTCCAATGACTGGCACAAGCAGCAAACTGGCCCACGAACGCCGCCTAACCGCGCCCACGATGCCCGGCAGCGCCAGGATGGCTACCGGGATTTGCAGCGCGCCGCTCAACAGGCTTTTAGACCTGTCGCCGGCCAGGTACCAGAAGGTCAGGCTTTGCACCGCCAGCTTGCGAAGGAGGAAGGTAGGGGCGGCGGCGATCTCCTCCAGGGCAGCGCGCAGCAGCACCTGATCTTGCTGGAGCGAGCCTTGTGGCGAATAGCCCAGTCGGTTGTAAAGCGCCTGCATATCGACCGCGGTCAGCGCTTTCAAATCTACGTAAGAAAACGGAGCTGCAAGCCAGTGGCGAGCGAAGCCGTTGCCCAGGTAGAAGTTGTACCCACCATCGGCGTGGATAGGCAGGAAAGCGCCGGTCAGGCGCGCATTGCGCGCCGTCCACGGGGCAACCCAGAGCAGGGCGGCGACGCTGAACACGAGTATAAGGCGCAGACTTGCGCGGCGCAGATAGATGGCCAATACCAGGATCGTCAGCGGGGTGAAAACCAGGGCGATGCCTTTGCTCAGGGCAATGAAACCGGCGCAGCACCCGCAGGCAATGGCCGGCAACCAGCCAGGTTTTTGTAGCAACCAGATCAATGCCAGGGTGTACAGGGCAATGCCAAAAGCCAGAAAGGTCTCTGTCCACAGGCGCGGCGTGTACCACAGGGTCATTGGGTAGACCGCGCACAGCAGCCCGGCGGCGCGGGCCATGCCCTCGTTACCATCCAGGGCGCGCCGGAAGAGCGCATAGAGCAAGGCGCAGGTGAACGCCGAAAGCAGGCACTGGGCAAATTGTATGCTCTCGACGCGATAGCCGCGTCCCAGCCAGGCAACCAGGGCGACAAACCCTGGATATAACGGTGCTTTGTCGATGGCATCGAAGCGCCCACTCTGGTACCAGGTTTCGCCGGCGCTTCCGTAGCCGTCGGGATCCAACCCCGATGTGGTTTCGCCGAGGCGCGGAAAGAAGACAAAGCAAAAGAGCAGACCCAATGCCAGATGGGTGCCAAACAGCACTGCTGCCCACGCGCCAGGCCGCAAGGCGAGCCATTTGAGTTTCAGCTTATCGCTCATCCATGGGTACTCTGGTACTTTCAGGCGCACAACTCCTGGAAGATGCCTTCGGCGACATCCACGATCTGTGTGAGACCCTGGGTCACGGGGCCGGTATGGATGTATTCGTTCACGGTATGTGCGCCATAGCCGGTGGAGATTCCCAGGCAAATAGCGGGCAGCTCGCGGCTGAGCGGAACGTTGGCATCGGTGGAGCCAATGGTCAGGTTGGGCTGGATATTTTGCGCCTGTAAGCAGCGTTTGGCCAGGCGCACCAACGGGTGCGTGCTGGATAGCTTGCCCGCCGGCCGCTGGCCGATCAGTTCTTGCGTAAAATGCACCCCGGGCCGGTTGGCTGCCTGCACGATGGTTTCCACTTCTTTGATCAGGCTGTGCAATGCACTGCTGCTTTCCGAGCGCAGATCCAGTTCCAGATGAGCTGTGGCAGCAATGGTGTTGACGCTCGTGCCGCCGGCGATGACGCCGACGTTGAGGGTGGAGCGCGGTTTTTCCGGAACAGGCAATGCGGTCAAACGGGTAATCAGTTCGGCCAGCTCGTGGATGGCAGACGGTTTGCCATAATCCACCCAGGAATGCCCGCCGGCTGTGTGGGCAGTGATGCGGTAGCGTTGTACGCCCAGGCCACGATGATAAACCTGGCCCAGGGCCATACCTTCCAGGATGATGTAGGCACATACCTGGTCGCCAAAGCGATCGACCACCGCGCGCATGCCACGCAGGTCGCCCAGGCCTTCTTCGCCTACGTTGGCGACAAACCAGATGTCGCCAGGCAGTGGATTGGCAACACCTCTCTTTTCGTGCAGACCCCATAGCAGGCCAAACAGCCCAGCCAGCCCCAGGGAATTATCACCGATGCCGGGGCCGAATATTTTGTCCTGCTCGCGACGCACCTGCAGATCGGTATCGTAGGGGAAAACCGTATCCAGGTGAGCAGAGACGATCAGCGGGCGCGCCTGGCCCAGTCCTGGCAAGCGGCCATATACGTTATCCAGATCGTCCACCCCAACGTCTTGCAGGCCTTCTACCTGGAAGCGTTCACACACGAACGCGGCGCGTTGAGATTCACCGAAGGGCGGCGCGGGGACTTGTTGAATTGCTACGGCCAGGTCGAGCACACGAGCTACCAGAGCTGCATCCATAATCCAATTAACTCCTCAGAAATTAAATCTTGCGGGCGATCTGCCGCAGCGCTTCCAACCGCGCGGCGGGCAGGCCGGGCAGAACATCCAGGGCATACAAAGGTTTGTGGCCTTCTACAACCAGCGAGGCAGAAATATTTCCATACAATACGGCTTCCAACGGTTCATAGGTGCGGCGATAACCCGCCAGAAAGCCGCCACAGAAGGCATCTCCGGCGCCAATTGGGTTGACCAGCCGGGCAGGATAGGGCGGGATCTCCCAGCGAGAACGCGACGCGGCGTCGTAAAGGAGCTGGCCGCGCTCACCACATTTGATCACAATAATTTCACAGCCGTAGGCAGCCAGGGCCTGGGCCATTTCCCAGAGGTCGTTGGTGCGGTTTTTAAACAGAGAGCGAACATCCTCTTCGGATGGCAAGAAAGCAGTCAGCCCGGTCAGCAAGGCGGGGACTTCGTGCCAGTAGGTTGGGTTCATGTACCCGGGTGAGGGATCCAA
The DNA here is from genome assembly GCA_964595435.1 of uncultured Anaerolinea sp. Taxonomy (GTDB): domain Bacteria; phylum Chloroflexota; class Anaerolineae; order Anaerolineales; family UBA4823; genus RBG-16-57-11. Next base: position 76,575 of record CAZQQJ010000015.1, read on the forward strand.
GGTGACGGTGGTAAATTGTGCCTGGCGCAGCACTGCTGGCAGCAAGCTGTGGGTGAGATAATCCAATGGGCACAGATGTACTGCGCTGGCATCCATGAAGTCGGCCTGAATATCTCCCTGGCGCAGCGAGGTGGCCTGCAGGCGCGTGCGGCTATCGATGTTGAAGGATGGCGGACGGTAACCCAGAAGAGCCTTCGGGAAAGGTTGGCCCATCCGGGCGAAGTGTGCCACCGGGTCGTCGTTGACGCGCAAGGTACGGTCGATGAAGGCGGTGAACGAGCGTAAATCCACCGCGTCCGGCAAGACGCGTACCCCGCGCACATCCAGACCGCGCCGGGCGAATTCATCCAGCCATTCTTGTGGGTAGTCTTCCCCGACCCGCGCAACAACGCCGGGTGGTGGATCGGGCTCCCAAATGGCCAATCCCACTGCGGCGTAGAGGGCGTTACCGCCGGGGATATCTATTAAAGGTTCTTGGGATGGGAAAACAATATAGTCGCGCGTCAGGCGACCAGCTACGAGAAATCGAGGTACGGTGCGTTCCACACCCCCATTATACTCAATCCTTACACGGCCAATGCCAGGAAAACGTCTTCAAGGGTCGACTCAACTTGTTCGACCTGGACGCCTTCGATGCCAATCTGTTCGAGACTGGAGAGAAATTGCTCGCTGCTCATCCCGGCGGGGGTAATGGCGCGCAGGTGGTCGCTGACCAAACCGGCGCGCAGGACACACGGGCAATGTTGCAATGCGTCGAGGATATGCAGGTAGCGCGCCGTGATGCCGTTCTTTGTTCCGGTGTCTGTTTCTGCCAGGGTTACATCCCAGGCCAGGCCCGGCAGGGCGTTGACTTTCAGCGCAGAAGGTGTATCCATGGCCAGCAGGCGCCCGTTGCGCATGATGCCAACCCGGCCGCAATACTCTGCTTCATCCATGTAGTGGGTGGTAACCAGGGCTGTTACACCGCGTTCGATCAGGGTATAGATCAGATCCCAGAAGGCGCGTCGGGCTTTGGGGTCAACGCCGCTGGTTGGCTCGTCCAGGAAGAGCAACTGTGGGCGGTGGACGATGGCAGTGGCCAATGCCAGGCGCTGGCGCCAGCCGGTGGACAGTTCGCTTACCAACTGGCGCTCGGTTCCGGTCAGGCCCACCATCTCAAGCACTTCTGCAAAGCGCTCTCGCTGGCGAATGCCATATACGCCGCCGTAGAAGGCCAGGTTCTCGCCGACGGTCAGGTCATAGTACAGGGCAAATTTCTGAGACATGTATCCTACCTGAGCGCGGAGTTGTTCAGATTGGCGTACAATGTCGTAGCCCAAGACGCTGGCGCTGCCCTCGGATGGGCGCAGCAGGCCGAGCAACATGCGAATGGTGGTGGTTTTTCCCGAGCCATTTGGCCCCAGGTAGCCTACAACTTCACCTGCCTGCACAGTAAACGAGACGTGATCGACGGCCAAGAAATCGCCGAAATAGCGAGTGAGGTTTTGGGCTTCGATGACGGTTTTGGCCTGGCTCATGGCTGTTTCTCCAGTAGGTCCATGAATACATCTTCCAATTGTGGGGGAATAATGCGCAAGCGGTTGAGCTGGCCACCCCGGTCTGGAATCGCCTGTTCCAGACGAGCCATCACTTCAGCAGCCTGACCCGCCTGTACGCGGATGTGCAGCCGGTCGCCGAACATTTGCACCCCGTTTACTTCATGATCCTGTTCGGCCAGATGGCGCAGTAAGGGCAACGGCTGGCCGAGTAATTCCAGCACACGGCCCTCCAGCGTGGCGCGCAGCGTCAGGGGCGTGCCTTCCAGGACCATGCGTCCACTGTTCATGAAGCCGATGCGCGTACACCGTGCGGCTTCATCCATGTACGGTGTGCTGACGACAACGGCGGTGCTTTTTTCGCCTTCCTGGCCGACCAGGCGAATGATCAATTGCCAGAAGTCCTGGCGAGTAACCGGATCTACGCCAGTGGTCGGCTCGTCCAAAAGCAGGAGACGAGGGCGGTGTACTAACGCGGCTGCCAGACCAAGTTTTTGTTTCATGCCACCGGAAAGATGCCCTGCGCGGCGGTCGACGAACTGGTCCAGGCCGACAAATCCCAGGATCTCCATGCAGCGTGGCCGCCATTCTGCTGGCGGAAGACCACGCACTTCGGCGAAGAAACGGATATTTTCGATTACTGTCAGGTCTTCATATAGCGAGAAGCGTTGCGGCAGGTAGCCGATCATGGCGCGGGCCTGTTCCGTATGGCGCAGCATATCGTAACCGGCCACGTGGACGACCGGCTCCACGCCATCTGGCGGCGTTGGCGCGTAAGCGCCGCATAACATCCGTAGGGTCGTCGTCTTGCCTGCGCCGTCGGGTCCCACCATGCCATAAATCTCGCCAGGGGCGACGTGCAGGTTGATGTCCTGGACAGCGACCAGATGACCAAACTTGCGATACAGGTGAGATGCCTCTAATAGATCCATCGACGGCTGCCGTTCTGCTATTATTTGCCAGTGAAACGAACGTCTGCCGGCATACCTGGCTTCAGTGTACCATCCGGGTTGGCTATGGAAAGTTCAATGGCAAACACGGTCGTTTTTCGCCCTTCAGCGGTTTGTACGTTGCGAGGGGTAAACTCGGCCTTGTCGGCGATGTAGGTGACAACAGCCTCGAACTCCTGACCGGGGAATGAATCTACGGTCACCAGGGCTTTTTCGCCCAATTTCACCTGGCCGTAGCGATCTTCCGGGATATATACGGTAATTTTTAGATCGTCGATCTGGCCCAGGTTCATGACAGGCGAGCCAGCTTGTACCACTTCTCCCGGCTCGATGTTGCGCGCAAGCACGACGCCGGAGATCGGGGCATAGACGACCAGTTTCTTGATCTGGACATCGATCCAATCCAGTTCAGCCTTGGCTTGCTGTAAGGCAGTTTCTGCTTGCACCAACCGCGCCTCCGCCTGTTCCAGGTTCACGTGAGCCTGGTCAACGGCTGCTTCGGCCTGTTTTGGCACACTCTGAATAGCGTTGATGCGCGCTTCCAGCGCGGCCACGTCCTTCGGGTCAGGCCCATTCTTCAAGATTGCCACATCCTGGGTGAGTTTATCCAGCCGGGCCTTGGCCTGCTCCAGGCCGGTTTCTAACTCCAACCTGCGCACAGCCGTGTCGTAGTCGCTTTGGGCTTCATCCAGGGCATCTTTCAGGTCTTCTCGCGTATCGTTTCCGCTGGATTCGTTGCGATATGGTTCGAACGCATCTCGCGCTTTGTCCAGCAATTGGCGGGTTACAGTGATCGCCTCTACCGCGGTCAGCTTTTCCTGGCTGGTGGGCACGGTGAAATTGTCCAATAAGTACTGGGCATCGCGCACGGCGCGATCCGCTGCTGCCCTGGCGCGCTCCTTCTCGGTTCGAGCTACCGTGGCGTTTTCATACAAGTCGTCCAGCGACTTTTGCGCCACCAGCAGCTCTGCCTGGGCGTTGGCCCTGGCCACTTCGAGGCCAGTGTCTGCGGCGCGCAGCGCGGACTGGGCCGCTTCCACGCCAGCCTGTGCGGTGATGAGATTGGCTTGAGCTGTCTCCAGGGCGGCGGCGGTGCGCTGGCGTTGTGCTTGCAAGAGTTCGTCATCCAGTTTCAGCAGCGGCTGCCCGGCCTCGACGCGCTGCCCTTTTTGAGCCGTTACCTCTACCACTCGCCCACTGATCTCTGGCGAGATGATAACCTCTGTCGCCTCGATCGTTCCAGAGGCCTGGATCAGGCCATTGGCAGCGGCCTGGTTCTCGCTCACCAGGTACCAGGTAGTTAAAATGCCTACTACCAGGATGATTACAATTGGAATAATCACTCGTTTGCGTTCGTGCATGGGAATCCTCCGTGAGTATAAATTTTCAATCCAGGCGCTTGCGGAAACGCAGCGAAGCGACTGTCATCAGTGCCAGGCCAAAGATGCCGAGTGCAATAATGTCATTTGCCAAAGCAGATATACCGATATCTTTCAGCAAGAGAGAACGAATAATTACCAGGTAGTAGCGCAGCGGCAAGAAGAAGGATATCCACTGCAATACTTTTGGCATCGCTTCCAATGGAAAGAAAAAACCTGAAAGAAAGAGCGCTGGCAGCAAAGTCATCCACACGACCAGCATGGCTTCCTGCTGAGTATTGGCAAAGGTGGATGCCAGCAAGCCGATCCCCAGGCTACTCAGCAGGAACAGGCCCGATAATGCCAGGATCAAGGTCAAGCTGCCGCGCACCGGTACGCCGAACCACCAGTGCCCGATGGCCAGCACCTCCAACACGTTCAAAAATGCCAGGATCACGTAGGGCAAGATTTTACCCACCACCAATTCCCAGGGCCTGATGGGTGTGACGATCAACTGTTCAATGGTGCCCCGTTCGCGCTCACGCACGACTGCTGTAGCGGTCAAAATCGAGGTCAGCGCAAACAGGATCATGCCGATCACGCCGGGGATCATGTAGTAGGCGCTGATCATGTCCGGGTTGTACCAGACCTGGGTGTGAACGGTGACAGGTGGCTGGAGGGCGGTCATCTGGGCACGGCGTTCCAGCCGTTCGGAGAGTATCTGGGTGGCGTGCTGTTGGCCGATCAGTTGTGCGGCGGAGAGGGCGGTTGCGGCTACCGTCGGGTCACTTCCGTCGAGGATGAACATCACGGATGCAGAACCATTACTTTTGAGTTGTTGTGTGTAGTCTGCAGGGATAATCAGGCCAACGCGTGCCTTGCCGCTATCGATTAACTGGCGCAGCGCCTCTTGTGAGTCCAGGTCATAGGATATAGAAAAATAATCCGCGGCGCGGTAAGCATCCAGCAATTCCCGCGCTGCCGGACCACGATCTTGATCATATACCGCCAGGGGTACATTGCGTACGTCATTGGTCGCGGCATAGCCCAAAAGCAGCAGTTGCATGATGGGAATTACCAACACCAGGGCCAGCGTACGCGGATCGCGCAAGATCTGGATGAATTCTTTGCGGATCAAAGCATTCAGGCGTGAATTCATGATGCATCCTCCGGCTGTTGGGGCGAGGGTTTCAGAATACCATTCAATAAAATCTCAATAAAGTGATTTTCTGCGTTTTGAGAAAACTCAAGTGGGGCGTGTGGCCCTAGCATTGTTTCCGTAAGATAAAAGGCGAAGAAGGAGCTGATAAAGACGCGTATGAGAAGTAAAGGATGGATAGGGCGCAGTTCTTCCCGGTTGATGCGTGCGACATCTTCGATCACCGGTAAGACCTGTGGGAGAACCACCTGCAGCATTTCCTGGATGTGCTGGCTGTTGAACTCGACCATTTCGACGAACATCAATTTCATGAAATCTGGTTTCTCGCGTAAGACGGCTACGATGTGGCTGAAGGAATCTCTCACGAATTGTTCAAAAGTTTCCCGGCGAGAATTGATGATCATCGGTATCACAGTACGGTAGGGATGGTATTCCAGGAAAACATCGCGAAAAACGGCCTCTTTGCTCTCGAAATGGTTGTACAATCCTCCCAGGGCTATCCCGGATCGCTGGGCGATCTGGCGCATTGAAGTGCCATGATAGCCCTGCTGCACGAAGAGATCGTGTGCCGCCCGGATGATTTCGATACGGGTCTGCTCACCCCGCCGTGAGGTTTCTTCAGGCATAATTTCATCTCCTTGTGAACGAACGTTCGTTCATATTCTCGCGCTGAAACCGGATTTTGTCAAGTTAAAAAATTTGCTCCCTGGGGTAATAGGGAGCAAATTGGAAGATATTCTGCTGGCCGTGGCGCAATTGGAAAGTCAGTGATTGGTGTTCGTGTAAAGTAGGTCGGTCTTGGCAGCCATGATGACTTTTTCAGCCAGAGCCCATTCTGGCACCTCCGGGGTGTAGACGGCGATTTCCGCAGCGTTCAAAGCCGGGCTATCCCCACGGCAGGGGACACACTTGTATTGGGTGAGCGAGCTCATCGCCGGGCTGTTTATAACGTGGCAATGCTGCGCAACAGGCCAAAGACCAGTACGCCGAGCTTGACAACTTCCCCGGCTGAAATCTGAACGGGTTCATTTTCGGCATATTTGCGGGCAAGCAAATACGCGCCAGCTACGCCAACGACCAGGCCCACAGCACCCCCGATCACCAGGGCAGTCGGGTGATATCTCTGGATCTGGCTTTTCGAGTTGGTGATTGCCATGCTTTCATCGCTCATCGTTTATTCTCCTGTTCAGGCTGTGCGGGCCTTCGCCACACCTGGTGAGTGAAAGTGCGTGCGGCAGCGTTGAATGAATGCACTTTAAGCACCGGCTCGACCATTCGATTGGTCAGCCTGGCGACCTGCAAACTGATACGAAACAGGCCGTTCTGGGCGCGGAAGAACTGGAAGGGCAGAACTTGAAGCAGCCGGGTAATCAGATAGACGCCAGCGGCGAAGATGATCATTGTGATCAGGGCAAAGAACATTGCCGGGATGACCAAAAAAATCACTGAAATATCTGCCCAAAGACTGGCTTTCTGCGCAGACGTAGTGGCAGCCAACACGGCCAGCACCAGCAGGACCAGCGTGAATCCTGCGACCGGCAGTGTAATTTGCCATAAGACTTCCCGCCGATGGCGCAAGGTGGTCAACGGGTTGCGCGGTTTCAAGAGGTCCAGATCGTCCATATGCGCAATTTTAGCACGATTTATTGAAAACAGGCTTTCACTTTTGGGTGTAAGCCTCTCGTTTCAATTCGGCGACAACCGGCAGCGTGCGAAAACGGTCGGCGTAGTCCAGGCCGTACCCTACTACCCAGACGTCGGGGATCTCGAAGCCCAGATAATCGACCATCACGCCATCCTGGTCTCGCTGTTTGCGTACCAGAGCACAGGTGCGCAGCGAAGCGGGGTTGCGTCCTTGCAGGATGTGAATCAGGTAGTTGAGAGTATGGCCGGTATCGACGATGTCTTCAACGATCAAGACATGCTGTCCTTCAATCGGTTCACGCAAATCCATCAAGATACGCACGGCACCCGATTCGGTCGTCTTGCCATAACTGGATAGCGCCATGAAGTCGACGGCGTGAGGGACGTCGAGCTGGCGGGTCAAGTCGGCCAGAAAGATGAAAGCGCCTTTTAAAATGCCGATGATGTATAATCGCTCGATCGATTGATAGTCTTGCGAAATTTGCTGCGCCAATTGTTTGACGCGTCCGGCGATTTCTTCTTCCGAGATCAGCACTCGGGCCAGGTCAGGGTGTAAGTCTTTCATGGGGTCAATCTCCTGGCGATATTTTACTCTACATTTGGCCGTCCGCCGGCCTGTATCTTCATGACAGGCAGCGCTGCTCTATAACACCTCAGGCGAAATGCAGACACATTTCTGGTATACTGCCTGCTTAAGGAGAGCGATGGGCTTTCATACAACAGGTTATAAAGTGACTTGCGGGAAAATAAGGAGAACATAATGGCTGATCTTTCCCAGGTGCGTTTTTTCTCAAGTCGGGATGCTGACCCACAGGCCCTGCAAGGGGAGCGGGTGGCGGTGCTTGGTTATGGCAATCTTGGGCGTCCTTTTGCGCTCAATCTGCGTGACTCAGGGGTCACGCAGATTGTGATTGGAAACATCGAAGACGAATATGCCCAGGCGGCGCGGGCGGAGGGTTTCACCGTTTTGCCATTGGACCAGGCAACTCGGACTGCCGACCTGGTGCTCGTTTTGTTGTCTGATGAGGTTATCCCCGATGTTTTTGCGCCGGTCATCGTGCCGGGCCTGCAAAGCGGCGCGGCGGTGGTGTTTGCTTCGGGCTATACGCTGGCCTATGACCTGATCCAGCCGCCGGATGGGATCGACATGTTGATGTTAGCGCCGCGCATGGCGGGTGAAAACGCTCGCCAGCGTTTCCTGGATGGGCGCGGCTTTTACGCGTACATCTCTGTCGAACAGGACGCATCCGGGAAGGCATGGCGGCGCCTGTTGGGCCTGGCAAACGGCGTTGGCGTGCTGCGCGCCGGGGCGGTGCAACTGGATGCCCGGCAGGAGGCCACCCTGGACCTGCTGATCGAGCAAACGCTGGGCAGCGTTCTGGGGGTAGCGATCATGAGCGCTTTCTCCCTGGGCGTAGAGGCTGGCATCCCGGCTGAGGCGATGGTGATGGAACTGTATCTCTCCGAGGAGATGGAAACTGTCTGGCGTGCTTTCCGCGAGCAAGGTTTCATGCTGGCCTCCAACGCGCATGGCCCGACAGCCCTGTACGGAGGGTTTATTCAAACGATGAAGTATATGAGTTCCAATTTGCCGGATACGTTCCGTTCGACCCTGGCCGACATTCAAAGCGGCGAGTTCGCGCGCCGTTTTCAGGCCGAACGCGAGGCGGGTTATCCTATGCTCTCCCAGGCATTCGCAATGACGCAGGGCGGAGACCCGATCACCCAGGCCGAAGAACGGCTGAAGCAAATGCTTTCCGGCGCCGGAGATGCGTAGCCATCGACATGCCAGGCTGGTGCAGGTATTGAGGTACGACAACGAGGATTTCTTTGCGTCCGTCGACCAGCGCCCACTCGATCAAAATATGTTATCATTATAGCAAGATTGCTGTAATGCTATCATCAGAAAGGCGCTCCATGTTTAGAACTCAGATTCAGCTAACCCAGGAACAGGTGCGGGCCTTAAAGCGGTTGTCGGTGAAAGAAGGCAAATCGGTGGCTGAGTTGATCCGTTTGAGTGTAGATGCCATGTTGCGCTCAGGCGGTGTGAATGACCCACTTGAACAACGGCACAAGGCACTGGCGGCAGCCGGTAAGTTGCGCGATAGCCCGGTGGATTTATCTACCGCACATGATCGCTATCTGTCAGATGCCTATAAGCCATGAAAGTATTTGCAGACACGTCTGCGATCCTGGCGGTGTTGAACGCCGATGACCTGCACCATGCGGCGGCAAAAACCATCTGGCGCGACCTGCTCCTGGAGTCGGCCCAAATTCTATGCAGCAATTACGCGTTGCAAGAGATTTTTACGCTTTTACAAAGCCGTTTTGGTTTGGATGCGGTGCGGCTGTTCCAGAGTGACGTATTGCCAGTTTTGGAGGTTGTTTGGGTCGATGAGCCGTTACATAACCAGGCAGTCAGCGCTTTGCTGGCCGCCAACCGCCGTAACCTCAGCCTGGTGGATTGCGCCAGCTTCGAGATGATGCGCCAGTTTGGGGTTTCGAAAGCTTTTACGTTTGACCCTCACTTTTTGGAACAGGGGTTTGAGGTGATGCCACCCCTGGAGTGATCTTGCAAAATATCGTTACCCGAGCCTGATCTACAGGAAGATCTTCCTTAACGGTGTGTGGAGCGTAATACGTTACACACCAGCCGGCCACATAGAATGACATTTGGTCAAGGAAGGAGAGCAGTTCAGCATGGACGTGTTGGAAGAGGGCATGGGAAAACTCATCGGCTGGCATGACCCTGATGAGAACCGGCAATGGATCCGGGAGAATAAATCTCGCGAGCTGCGCGACAAGCGGATGACCGTTACCGAGGCGATCGCCACGTTTGTCAAGGACAGTGATTTTATTGCTTCAGGGGGCTTTGGCCATGTGCGGGTCAGCATGGCGGCGGTGTATGAGATCATCCGCCAGGGCCGGCGTAACCTGACCATGGCCGGCAAGACCGCGGTACACGACTCGGATCTGCTCATCGCTGCCGGTTGCGTCAATCGTATCGAGGTCGCATATTCCTTCGGGCATGAAATTCGCGGCCTGTCGCCAGCCTCGCGGCGCATGGTCGAGTCGGGTCAGTGCGAGGTGGTGGGCGAGATCAGCAACGCTGGTTACCAGTGGCGCTTCCTGGCAGCCATGATGGGGTTGCCGTTTATCCCAGCGCGCACCATGCTGGGTACGGATACGCTCAAACATAGTTCGGCCAAGGTGGTCGCCGACCCGTGGACGGGCAAGCCAATCTGCCTGCTGCCGGCGTGTTACCCGGATGTGGCGTTGATCCACGTGGCGCGCTGTGATGTATATGGCAACGCACAGGTGGATGGGATCCTGGTCGAGGATTTCGAACTGGCGCGGGCTGCCCGCCGGTTGATCCTGACCACGGAGGAAATCATCCCCAGCGAACAGATCCGCGACGAACCCTGGCACACGACGATCCCGTTCTACCTGGTGGACGCGGTGGTTGAAATCCCCTACGGCGCTCACCCCTGCCACATGCCGTACCGTTATTATTTCGATGAAGAGCACATCCGCGGCTGGCTGGAACGCTCGAAAACAACCGAAGGGGCAAACGAGTACCTGCAGGAGTATGTCTTCGGGGTGGCGGATTTCGACGCTTACCTGGAGAAAATCGGCGGCTTCAAAAAGTTGCATGAGTTGAAGCTAATCGAGCAATTGCGACCACCTGAAAGGCGATGACTTTCGGTCAGGTGTGGACAGAGGAGCAAAAAGATGACTGAAAAGACGGGCTACTCCCAGACGGTGCTCCTGGCGTGTGTGGCGGCGCGACTGCTGGAGGATCGTAAGTCCGTGTTCGTCGGCACGGGCCTTCCCATGATTGCTGCGATGCTTGCCCAACGAACCCATGCGCCGGGCCTGCTGATTGTCTTCGAAGCCGGGGGGATTGGGCCGCAAATTCCCGTTCTGCCCATTTCGGTGGGCGACTCGCGCACGTTTTACCGCGCGGTTGGCGCTTCGAGTATGCACGATGTGATGTCACAGGCGCAGGCGGGCTACCTGGATTACGGTTTCCTGGGCGCAGCGCAGATCGATCGTTATGGCAATATCAATACTACGGTAATTGGTTCCCACCAGGCGCCAAAAGCGCGCCTGCCGGGCAGCGGCGGCGCCAACGACCTGGGATCATTTTGCCACCGCACCATTGTGATTGTGCGCCAGGATCGGCGCAAGTTTGTCGAGTCCGTCGATTTTGTGACGACGCCGGGCTATCTGACCGGCCCCGGGGCGCGTGAAAAAGCCGGGCTGCCAGCAGGCAGCGGCCCTTACCGGGTGATTACACAATTGGGGGTATATGGCTTCGACGAGCACAGCAAGGCCATGCAATTGCTCGCCCTGCACCCGGGTGTTACGGTTGAAGAGGTACAGGAAAATAGCGCCTTTCCAATTCTGATCCCAGCGCAGGTCTCGTTCAGCCTGCCGCCTACAGACGAGGAACAGCGCAATTTGAAAGAAATCGACCCGACCGGATGGATCATCGAACGATAGGAGCAACATTGCATGCTTGCCCGTGTCTATTCTTGCGCCGTGATTGGATTGGAGGGGGTGGTCGTCGAAGTCGAGGTGGACACCGCAGATGGGTTGCCAGCGGTGGCTATCGTGGGCCTGCCGGACGCGGCAGTGCAGGAAAGCCGCGAGCGCGTCCAGGCGGCGGTGAAGAACGCGGGGATGTTTTTCCCGCGCAAGCGGTTGATCGTCAACCTGGCGCCGGCGGCGGTGCGCAAGGAAGGCCCGGCCTATGACTTGCCGATTGCTCTAGGGGTGCTGATCGCCAGCGGGCAAATCCCGCCGGACTGCCTGGATGGCAGCCTGGTGGTGGGTGAGTTATCCCTGGATGGCAGTGTGCGCCATGTACGCGGCGTTTTGCCCATGGCCGCCCTTTCCCAACAGCAGGGCTTCAAACGCATCTTCACCCCGCAAGCCGACGCAGCCGAAGCGGCGTTGATCCCCGGCCTGGAAGTTTACCCGGTGAATTCGCTGACCGCGCTGCTGGCGCACCTGGCTGGCGCCATTCCCATCCCGGTGCAGCCCACGGTCACTCCCGACGATTTGCCGGTGGTGGTGCAGACCGACTTCGCCGAGATCCGCGGCCAGGAGCACGTCAAGCGGGCGCTGGAGGTGGCGGCCAGTGGCGGGCATAATTGCCTTCTTGTCGGGCCGCCCGGAGCCGGCAAGACACTGCTGGCGCGCGCCCTGCCCAGCATCCTGCCGCGCATGACCATCCAGGAGGCGCTGGACGTGACGCGCATCTACTCGGTGGCCGACCAACTGCCGCCGGACGTGCCGCTGATCCGCAACCGCCCGTTCCGCTCCCCGCACCATACCATTTCGCACGCCGGGCTGGTGGGCGGGGGCAACGTGCCGCATCCCGGCGAGATTTCGCTGGCGCACCGCGGGGTGCTCTTCCTGGACGAACTGCCCGAGTTCGGCATGCGCGTGTTGGAAGTGCTGCGCCAGCCCATCGAAGACAAGGTGGTGACGATCAGCCGCGCCCAGGGCACGCTGACTTTTCCGGCGAGCTTCCAAATGGTCGGGGCGATGAACCCCTGCCCGTGCGGCTATTACGGCGATCCGGTCAAACCGTGCACCTGCTCCAGCGCGACGGTGACCAAGTACCAGAAGCGCATCTCCGGCCCGCTGCTGGACCGCATCGACATCCACGTGCAGGTGCCGCGTGTGGAATATGATAAGCTTTCCGACCGGCGGCTGGGCGAGCCCTCGGCGGCGATCCAGGCGCGGGTGGAAGCGGCGCGTGAAATCCAGCGCCGGCGCTTCTCTGGCGGGGCGAAGCATGCCCCGGCGGTGCAGCCGGCGGGCATTGCGCAGGAAACGCTGCCTCTGACCTGCAACGCGGATATGCGCCCGGCCGAGGTGCGCCAGTTCTGCACGCTGGACGAGACGGGACGCACCCTGATGAAAACCGCCATGCAGCAGCTCCAGCTTTCGGCACGCGCCTACCATCGGGTGCTCAAACTGGCACGCACGATTGCTGACCTGGCCGGGGCAGAGCATATCGGGCCAAGCCACCTGGCAGAGGCGCTGCAGTACCGGCCGAGGCTGGATATGGGGTAGTTGTTTCTGGATGGTATTTGGTCTGTAGATGAATATCTCAGGACATTGCGACAAGATCGTCCATCCCGATTGGCTCGACCCACGGATCGGCGCGAAAAAAACAGGTAGCGAAACCGGGCAAGGCCTTCTTGTCATCGAAGTGGGCACCGGCGGGCCGGACGCCTACCGCCAGGGCCACCTCCCCGGCGCGATCTACCTGGATACCAACGCCTTCGAGCGGGCGCCATCCTGGAACATCGTGCCTGTCCCGGAACTGGAACAGGTCCTGCTGGCGCATGGGGTCACGAGCGAAAGGGCCGTTGTACTGTATGGCAATGACCGCCAGGCGGTTGCCCGTACGGCGGTAGCGCTGATGTATGCCGGGGTGAGCGACGTGCGTTGGCTAAGCGGCGGGAGCGAAGCATGGCGGGCTGGCGGATATGCGATGGAGGTAGAACCCCACGAGCCAACCCCTGCCGCTGCCTTCGGCCTGAAAATCCCTGCCCATCCCGAATACATTATCGGTATAGAGCAAGCGCGCGCTTTGGTAGCCGACCCTGGAGCCGTGGTGGCCTGTGTGCGTACCTGGGATGAGTATACCGGCAAGGTCAGCGGGTACGATTACATCCAGCCCAAGGGGCGCATTGCCGGGTCGGTATGGGCCGGCCTGACGGAGACCCCGGTGTATGCCGAGGGGCAGGGAAGCAGCCCGGCACATACGCAGCGCATCTGCCAGGCGATCGCCTCCACCTGGCGGGAAAGGGGCGTCACCCCCGACAAAAAGGTTGCTTTTTACTGCGGGACGGGCTGGAGGGCGAGCGAGGCCTTTCTTTACGCTTATCTACTGGGCTGGCCAGATATCTGCGTCTACGACGGCGGCTGGCTGGAATGGAGCGCCCATGCTGATCATCCAAATGGGAACGTTCTACGCCGCGGCTGATCCACGCGAGGAGACAACTGCGCTGGGCAAATAGCGATGGCCAAGGAGCAATCTGATGAGAACGACACATGATCTATTTTCCTCCTGCAGCGGGGGTGTTGCACGGCGCCCACATCACACCGCCACGCAAAATGGCCCCAGAGCGAATAAGTTACACGGGTGCGATGCACCTTTAAGGTACGTTGCACCTGCCGCGCAAAACGACCTCGGGCCAAAAAAGATTCTATCTTGGATTGTGTTATTAACCTTGCTGGTGGCTGTCGCTGGTTGTGCTGCACCAGCTATTCCCGAGCCCCTGTATTTCCCCATCAGCGAATGGCGCAGATCGACGCCGGAGGAGCAGGGCATCGATTCGCAGGCGATTGCCGACCTGATCGATAAGATCATGCAGCAAGGCTTGCCGGTACACAGTTTGCTGCTGGTGCGCAACGGCTATCTGGTTACGGAAGCATATTTTGCTCCTACGGCCAGCGAGTACAAGCATTACCTTTACTCCGCCACGAAGAGCGTTACTTCGGCCCTGGCGGGCATTGCCATCCAGGAGGGGGCGATCAAGGGCATCGACCAAAAAGTCCTGGATTTCTTTCCCGAGGTCAAAGCCCAGGATGAATATCTGAATGGATTGACCATCGGGAATTTGCTGACCATGTCGCTTGGGCAAGAGACGGTTACTGCACCGAATCCTTACGAAGATTCTGATTGGGCAGCGCGCATCTTTGCCCAGCCCATCACTGCGGCGCCTGGCAGTACCTTCAAATACAATTCCGCTGCCCCCGAGCTTTTGGCTGTGATCCTGCAAAAAGCGACGAGTAAGACAATGTTGGAATACGCCCAGGAAAAGCTGTTCGGACCGTTGGGGATAACGGACGTTACCTGGCTGGCTGATCCACAGGGGATTAACTTTGGCAATTCCTGGCTGATGCTCAAGCCGTCCGATATGGCCCGGATTGGCTACCTTTACATCAATGGGGGCCTTTGGAATGGGCAGCAGGTGGTCCCGAAGGCATGGGTGGAGCAATCAACGCAGAAGCATATGGATACGCGGGGCAAAATGAACCGCGCCGAAGACGATGGCTATGGTTATCTATGGTGGATGAATGGCTTTGGGGGGTACTCAGCGCACGGCATGGGCGGCCAGTTTATCTTTGTCGTGCCGCAATCCAACCTGGTGGTCGTCTTTACCGGCGGCTTTGCCGATCCGCAGTTCCCCTTGCCTTACGACTTCATGAAAGAGACGATTCTGCCGGCGATGAAATCTGACCGGCCATTGGCCCGCAATGACCGCGCGCTTCAGGCGCTTAACGAAGCGGTCGAGAAAGCTGCCAACCTGTCGCCTACCCATCCGACGACTGCCTTGCCTGAGATGGCCCGTTTCGTCTCGGGGAAGCGGTTCGTTTTAGGCCCCAATTCGCTCAACGCCGACAGCATCACCCTTTATTTTGAAAATGAGGCGGAATACAGAGTGGTCATTACGGCTCCCTATAATGGCCAGGAAATCAAGCTGGAATACACAGGAGGGCTGGATGGCCGCTATCGGGTGAACAAAGGCATGGAGGACCCGCGCGTCCCGATCTTATCGGGCTACACGGGTGCCTGGCAAGACGATCGTGTGTTCGTCCAGTACAGTACTCCGGTGGATAACGTGTCCAAGTATATCTACCAGTTCACCTTCGACAAAGCCGGTACAGTTTTTATCCAGGTCAATCTGGACCTGTCCGGGAAGATCAAGTACATTCAAACAGTGACCGGGATTATCGAAAATTAAGCACGGCATAGGTAAAGGCGCGTTCCTGGATCGTAAGGTGCAGAGTCTCGCATCCCTGACAAAAACGTACAGTTTTGAAAACTTACGTAAAATCACCCTCCAGGGGCTTGAATTTGGGAAAAATATCTGCCATAATAGATTCAGTACGGAGGCCATGGAAGTTTTTTGAAGGGCCTGCGTCGTCGCCATCCTAGACCAGAAGTTACGGAAAGGAGGGCTCAGAAGCAAATTTAGATGAGAGTTCGTGTGGTAAAGATTGGAGCGGCCCAGGATGTTGTGGTAAGAGTGGTAAGGTGGGCCGCTGCACCAGGAGGCAGATCGTCCAGATAACATTTTTGTTCGGCGACGGTTTGCTGGTACTTTCAGTAATACCTGAGCGTCGTAGAGGCCCTGAGCCTCTGGTGGACGAGCAGTGTTCCTGGCGGTAGTGAGAGTTTAAAACTGAATATCTGTAGTATAAAGCCCGGTTTTCAAAAACCGGGCTTTTCTTTATCAGATTCGGGACCGTCTATCGCACGACGTGTTATGATTATTCATTATCAATCCATTAAGGAAGGTCCCCGATGCGCCCTCTCTATCGCTGGTTGATTGCTATCGGCATGTTCATCGTCATGCTCGGCGTTGGAATCCCGCTCTATTATTTTGCCTTCTTCATGGGCGGGATGGCCACCGATTCCTGCTCTGGCCTGCCGGGCCTGGCGTTTGCGTGGTTAACCTACGTGGTGCCGCTGGTGGCGCTGGTGGCCGTGCTTATCCCGCCTGTGTTGGTGATCCGCAAGGCGCGCTGGCGTTGGGTGCTGCTGAGTATGGGGTTGGGCCTGTTGGGGAGCGTCGGGTGTTACTGTCTGTGGTTTCCGATGTTGATGATGCTGTGTTAGGCACGGTGGAAAGCGGGGTCAAGATGACCGTCGACGATCACCCCCGTTGTCTTGTGGCGATAAGGTATAAATCTTACGTTAGCCTGAGCTCATTTTGCACGGCCCAGGCCATCAGAGACCCCTGGGGTCTCTGACCAGTTTCACGCATTGCCCGTCCATGTGGAGGCGCCAAGGGATGACAGGACAGGCTGCTGATCCAGATCAGGAAGAAGACCAGGCCGGGGAGCGCCCGCCGGGGCGGATCGGCCCGCGCGGCGGGGATTTCGCCGCCCGGGACAAGGTCATTGGTGGGGACGAAGTGGGCGGCGACAAAATTGCCGGCAGCAAGGTCGCCATCGGCTCGATTGCGGCATCCCAGGAGGTCAGCGTCGCCGGGCGGGATGTGCGCAGAGTCGAGGCCGGTACGTATATCGAGCACGCCACTTTCGTGACCGGCGCGGGCACGGCGGCGGAGGAGAGCGGGGAGGCGCCGGCGCCGGGCGAGTCGCCCTACAAGGGTCTGCGCTATTTCGATGTGGCCGACGCGGCGCTTTTCTTTGGGCGGGAGACGCTGACCGCCCGGCTGGCCGGGCGCCTGCGCCAGGCGAATTTCCTGGCGGTGGTGGGCGCTTCGGGCAGCGGCAAATCGTCGCTGGTACGCGCCGGGCTGCTGCCGGCATTGCAGCGCGGCGACCCCCTGGCGGATGGCAGCCTGCCTCCGCCGGGCAGCGCCGGCTGGCAGGTGCGGCTGATCACTCCCACAGCGCACCCGCTGCGCGAGCTGGCCGCCTGCCTGACCCAGGACATCGAATCAGTCAGCGCGGCGACGACGCTGATGGACGATTTCGCCCGCGATGCGCGCAGCCTGGACATCGCCGCCTCGCGCCTGCTCAAGCGCCTGGGCGGGGAGCGCCTGCTGCTGGCCGTCGACCAGTTCGAGGAGCTGTTCACCGCCTGCAAGGACCCTGCCGAGCGCAAATATTTTATCGACAACCTGCTGTGCGCCGCCGCGCCGGAGACGGTCGGGGCGACGGTGCTGGTGATCACCCTGCGGGCGGATTTCTACCACCACTGCGCCCAATACGAGAACCTGCGCCAGGTGTTGGCGCAACACCAGGAATACATCGGGGCGATGAGCGCCGCCGAGTTGCGCCAGGCGATCCAAAAGCCGGCTGAGCTGGGCGGCTGGGTGCTGGAAGACGGGCTGGTGGAACTGCGCTGCACGACGTGGGCGATGAGCCGGGGGCTTTGCCCTTGCTCTCCCACGCCCTGCTGGAGACCTGGAAGCGCCGCCGCGGGCATACCCTGACCCTGGCCGGCTACCAGGCGGTGGGCGGGGTACACGGGGCGCTGGCGCAGACCGCCGAGAACCTGTACCGCAGCTTTTCTGCTGAACAACAGGCCATCGCCCGGCGCATCTTCTTGCGCCTGACCGAGTTGGGCGAGGGCACGCAGGACACCCGCCGGAGGGCGGCGCTGAGCGAGCTGGCCGGCGGGGCAGCGGACGAACGCCAGGCCCGGGCCGTGCTGCAGGGGCTGGCCGGCGCCCGCCTGGTGACCACGCAGCAGGACTGCGCCGAAGTGGCCCACGAAGCCTTGATCCGCGAGTGGCCTACGCTGCGGGGTTGGCTGGACGAAGACCGGGATGGGCTGCGCGTGCAGCGCCACCTGACCCAGGCGGCCGGGGAGTGGGAGCGCCGCGGGCGCGACCCGGGCGACCTGTACCGCGGGGCGCGCCTGGCGCGGGCGCAGGAATGGGCCGGCGAACATGCCGCCAGCCTGAGCGCAGCCGAGACGGAGTTTCTGCGCGCCAGTCGGGTGGCGCTGCGCGGTGAGCGGCGCGCCGCCCGCCTGCGCTGGGCGGGGATCGCCGCGCTGGGGCTGCTGGCCGCCCTGGTCGCCGCGTTGGGCATTACCGGGCAGTTCAACCGCTTGATCTATAGCCCGGCACTGCGCCCGCCGGTGCTGGAAGAACACTGGGCCACCATCCCGGCCGGGGAGTTCTGGATGGGCAGCACGGTTGAACAACTGGCGAAGCTGAAGGAGCTGTACCCGGATAATGATTTTTGGGTCGAGCAGCCGCGCCACCAGGTATTCCTGGATGCCTTCCAGATCATGGCCTTCGAGGCGACCAACGCGCAGTATCTGCAGTGTGTGCGGGCCAGGGTATGCTCGCCGCCGGCGAACACACGCTATGACGATGCCGGGTTGGCGCGGCGCCCGGTCACGGATGTAAATTGGGAGATGGCGCAGGAATTTTGCCAGTGGATCGGCGCCCGCCTGCCGAGCGAGGCGGAGTGGGAGAAGGCGGCGCGCGGCGGTCTGGAGGACGGGCTGTATCCGTGGGGCGACGAAGAGCCGGACTGCGGGCGAGCCAATTCTGGCGGCTGCGAGGGCGACACCAGCCCGGTGGGCAGCTACCCCGCTAACGGTTACGGTCTGTACGACATGGCCGGCAATGTTTGGGAGTGGACCGCAGACTGGTTTGGGGAGTACCCGGCCGGGCCGCAGGCCAACCCGGCCGGGCCGGAGACGGGCGATAGCCGCGTGGTGCGCGGCGGCGGCTGGCGTTTTGGGCGGGCCGTCTTGCATGCCGCCTTACGTATGAGGGACGCCCCATCCAGCACGGACGACAACCTGGGGCTGCGCTGCTCCCGATCTCTTCCCCCGTCTTCCCGGCCAGAATCCGGCGCGTTCACGGATGCGCCGGGCGCGCCTGGGAAGAGAGCGCCGGCGCCTCCCGCCTGGCAGCCGCCAGGCAAATATGGAATAGCCCCACCCGTTCAGCCCGCGTCAAAGCCGGGCGTCCGGGTGGGGCGCTTTTGCGGCAGGCGATGAACAGGTACGGCCGGGGAGGTGGAATCACTGAACGGCTGAGTTCACGGATGTCACTGAAGATAACCTGGCGCGCCCGGCTTCCATTTGGAAAGCACCGAATATGCACCGGCCGCGCATATCGAAGCAAGCCGGATGACAGCTCTGCGGGCGGCGCTTCAGTGTTTTCAGTGATTTCAGCGCCTCAGTGGTTCAACCTCCCTGCCGTCAACCTCTAAATCAAATTTCCCGGCGGCCTCATCACCCCATCCCTTTCCGTCTGCTCGTACCACTGGCGGAAGGCCAGCGCCTGCTGTCGGGCAGCGGGTGCGGCAGCCGCCCCACCCAGCGAAGTGCACAGCAACTCGGATGGCAGGCGGCGGCCCAACGCGTCGGCCACGTCGATGGCTTCGTGCAGGGTCAGCACGGCACAGCGCCCACTGAGGGCCAGGTCGGCGAAGACGGCTGCCATGCAGGTGGCGGCGATGATGCGGCTGCGGCAGGGTTGGCCGAAGCCGCCGGGAATGGGATCACAGGGCATGCCGGTGGCGTTTTGCAGGGCCAGCGAGGCGGCGTTCTCGACCTGCTCGGGCGTTCCCCCGGCCATCTCGGCCACGGCCGCGGCGGCCATTGCCCCGCAGATGCCCACCTCACCGGTGCAGCCGGTGACCTCGCCGGTCGGCTCGCTGCGGGTGAAGGCGATGGCGCCGACCCCGGCGGCGATGAACAGACCGCGTAGCAGGTCGGCGTCGCTGAAGCCGTGGGCGTGTTTGACAGCATATAAGGCGGCATAGACGTAGCCCCCGCCGCTGCCCATCGGCCCGGCCACCACTTCGACGCCGGGGATGCCCGCCCCAGCGCCGTAGGCCAGACGGATGGTGTGGGCGGTCAGGCTGTCGGTCAGGCGGCGCGACGAGGCCTGGTAAGCCGCCCATTGCCCGGCCATATCCGGTTTGAACGGGCTGGGCGGAGCTTTCAGGTCTTCTTCGTAGGCGGCGTGGGTCTGGCGGTGCATTTTACCGGCGATGCTGCGCATGAAGTCGATCACCTGCTGCCGCGTCCAGCCTGAGGCATCCATCTCGTACCGCACGGCCGTCTCCCACAGCGACAGGCCGCGCTGCCGGGCGATCTCGCGCCAGCCGGTCATGGTGTCGAAAAGCTGCGGCTTGCGCTCCGGGCGGGCCAGCACCGGCAGCACCGGCTTGAGCATGGCGAGGACATGCCCCGGAAAGCGCGGCCGGAGCGCCGGCAGATCAGGCAGCTCAGCAGATTGGAAGGAGTGCAGGCAGCCTTTGCCGGGCGCTGCGCTGCGCCCCATCTCGACCAGGCCGGGCAGTCCAGCGGCCAGGGCGTCTATTTCGGCCTGCGCCAGGCGCTCTTGCGGGTCGGCGAGCAGCAGCACGTAGCTATCGCCCTTGACCCGCAGCGGGTAGCCGTCAACGACCCGGGTCTCGATCATCCCGCCGCCGGTCGAGTCGCCGACCAGGCTGACAGTCCTGCCGCTGGCGCCGGTGAGGAGGAACTTGACCGCGTTGGGATGCTCGCTCTCGTTCATCTCGCCAAACTCGAAGGTATACTCGATGCCCGCCTCCCGGGCGACGGCGCGCGCCTGGTACAGGCGCGGGTCGTCGGGCAGCAAGCCCATCGCTCCGGCCAGCATGGCGCTGTCTTCGGCCATCAGGCCAAACGTTCCGGCGAACGAACTGTGCCGGTCCATCAGCACCTGCACCCGCCTCGGCGGCTCGCCCAGCAGGCTGTGGGCCAGGTAGCCCAGGCGGCAGGGCGCGGCGGTATGCGAACTGGAGCCAGACTGCATCACCGGGCCGAAGACGTCGTTGAAGAACTCGGGGTATAGATCAGCGCTCATCGGCCCGGCTCATGAACTGCCGAAGTGACGCCCACCCATCTCCAGCCAGGTGCCGATGTTCTGCTCAGACGCCTTTTGGAGCACGTAATGTGTGGCGGCCAGGTCTTCGATGGCGATGCCCAGCGACTTGAACAGGGTAATCTCATCCGCTGAACGCCGACCGGGCGCTTTGCCCAGTAAAACTTCGCCCAGCTCACCGACGATATGCTCGTCGCCGATGAAGCCCTCACCCTTGGGGATCAGGAACTCGCCGGCTTCTTTCAAGGTCGACTCGCGGCGGTCTACATACAGCCGCGCCTGGACGACGGCGGCCGTATCCAGCTCCCGCGCCGTCGGCTGGAAGGCGCCAACGGCGTTGATGTGCGCCCCAGGGGCGATCCATTCACCTTTAACCACCGGCTCCCTGGAGGTGGTCGTGGTGCAGATCAGGTCGGCGCCATCCACAGCCTCCAGGGCCGTCTCTTTGACTTCGACCAGGAGCCCGTGGCGTTTCGCCTCCCGGTCAGCAAAGGCGTACGCCCCCTCCAGCGGCAGGCTGTAGACCCGCACGCGATGCACGGGACGCACCTTGAGCATTGCATCCAGGTGGGTATGGGCCTGGGTGCCTGCGCCGATAATGGCCAGGTCACCGGCCTCCGGCCGCGCCAGCCACCGGGTGGCCACGCCACTCACCGCCGCGGTACGGATAGCGGTGATAGACGTGCCATCCACGATGGCGCGCAGCAGGCCGTACTGCGTGTCGAACAGCAGCACCACGCCCTGGTGGGTGTCATATTCCGAGCCGTAGTTGCTGGGAAAGGCAGCGATGACTTTGACGCCCACCGACTGGATGCCGCCCAGATAGGAGGGCATCAAGCCCATCAGGTTTTGCCCGCCGGGCAGAAGCAACATGGTGCGCAGGGGCATCAGGGCATCGCCCTCGGCGAGCATCTTGAGCGCATCGGTCATTACTTCGATGCACTCGGCCATAGGCAGCAATTGGGTGACTTCACTTTGGTTGGCAATCAGGACTTTCATGGGAATCTCCGTAATAGGTGATGGGTAATGAGTAACAAGCAAATGAGGTATGCGTATTGGTGCATTTGGCTACCTGACCTGGCCAGCTTATTGAGCACAGGCGTTTTAAAACTTGGGCTGCTCGGCTGCCTGCACCGACGTGGCGCCGCGCAGGAAGTCGAAGTCGCAGCCCTGCGGCGCCTGGAGCACGTGCTCCAGGTATAGCTTGCCGTAGCCGCGGGTGAAGGCGGGCGGGGGCGGGGCCCAGTTTTCCCGCCGGCGGGCCAGCTCATCGGCGGACACGTGCAGCTCCAGGCGGCGCTCCGGCACGTCCAGCTCGATCTCGTCGCCATCCTGTACCAGCGCCAGGGGACCGCCAACCGCGCTTTCCGGGGCAACGTGCAGCACGATGGTGCCGTAAGCCGTGCCGCTCATGCGGGCGTCGGAGATGCGCAACATATCGCGCACACCCTGCTTGAGCAGCTTGCCTGGGATGGGAAAGTTGCCCACCTCGGGCATGCCGGGGGCGCCGACCGGGCCGGCGTTTTGCAGGACAAGCACATCTTCTGCGCTTACCTCCAGGCGCGGGTTGTTCAGGCGGGCGTTCAGGTCGGCCAGGTTCTTGAACACGACTGCCCGGCCGCGGTGCCGGAGCAGACCGGGGGATGCGGCGGCGTGCTTGATCACGGCGCCATCCGGGGCCAGGTTGCCCCACAGAGCGGCCAGCCCTCCTTCCAGCGAGAGCGGCGCATCGAATGGGCGGATCACCTCACGGTTCGTGCAACTGGCAGAGCGGATGTTTTCGGCCAGGGTACGCCCGGTAACGGTCAGGGCTTCGCCGTGCAGCAGAGGCAGCAATTCTTTCAGGACGGCAGGGATGCCGCCAGCGTAGAACAGGTCTTCCATCTGGTATTTGCCGGCGGGACGCAGGTTGGCGATGAGCGGGGTGCGGCGGCTGATCCGGTCGAACAGCGCCAGGGGCAGGTCGCTGTCCAGCCGGCCGGCAACCGCTGCCAGGTGGACAAAGGCGTTCGTGCTGCCACCCACCGCACACAGCAGGGTGATGGCGTTTTCGAAGGCAGCCAGGGTCAGGATTTGCGAGGGCCGCACGCACTCCTGGGCCAGTCCAACAACGCGCCGCCCGGCCATCTCAGCCAGGCGCAGACGGCGGGCATCCACGGCCGGGATGGCGCCGTTGCCGGGCAGGGCGATGCCCAGCGCCTCGCAGATCGAATTCAGGGTCGAGGCGGTGCCCATCACCATGCAGTGGCCTGCCGAACGCACGATGCCGTCTTCGATGGCGTGGTAGGTTTCTGCATCCAGCGTTCCGGCCTGGTATTCGGCGGTCAGGCGGCGGCAGTCGGTGCAGGCGCCCAGCACCTGGCCGTCGTAATGGCCGTTCAGCATCGGCCCGCCGCTGACCAGGATGGCGGGCAGGTCGGCGCTGGCAGCGCCCATCAGGGCGGCGGGGATGGTCTTGTCACAGTTGACCAGCAGCACGACCCCATCCAACGGCTGGCCGCGGATCATCTCCTCGGTGTCCATGGCCGCCAGGTTGCGGTAGAGCATCGAACTGGGGCTGAGGTAAATCTCGCCCAGGGAGATGGTGGGAAACTCGAGCGGGAAGCCGCCCGCCTGCCACACGCCGCGCTTGACCGCTTCGCAAAGCTCGCGGAAATGGCGGTGGCAGTTGTTAACCTCGCTGAACGTGTTGCAAATGCCGATCACCGGCTTGTGCATGTCCTCGTCGTCGAAGCCCATAGACTTGGTGAAGGCGCGGTGGGTGAAGCCAGCCACGCCGCTTTGTTGGAAGAAACCGGAACCACGGCCGAGGGTCATTGGGGTCTCCTTCGATCAGTAAACGGGGTCTGAGTAATCCGTAATCAGATAACGGGCGATCAGAGATCAGGGTAGACTTCTGGGGTGAACAATGGGATAGGCGCATCTTTCCGGGGCGATTATAACTGCTCTATCTGGTTTTGGAGTGAACCTGTGGCAGATGAAATCAGGACATCCGACATGATATATGTCACGTGACAAACGCGGCGGATTTTGCCACAATTATGCAGGTAAGTTCTCAGGCACTGAGTAACCAGTTGCTCAGCGGTCCGGCAAGGCAGCCGGTATGATACAGTCATCAGAGGAAAAACCATGAGACAGATAACACCCCCGGAGGTCGAGCATTTGCCAGTGCGCAAGAAGTTGCTGTTCAGCACCGGCGACCTGAGCACCAGCATCCCGCTGGTGATTGTGATGTTCTTCCAGCTTTACTTCCTGACCGATGTGGCCGGGCTGCGACCTGACCTGGCGGGCTGGGCGGTAATCGCCGGACGCGTTTGGGACGCGATCAACGACCCGTTGTTCGGGCTGATTTCGGATCGCATCCGCACGCGCTGGGGGCGGCGGCGGGTGCTGCTGCTGTTCGGAGCGATACCGTTGGGGTTGAGCTTTATGTTGATGTGGATTGTGCCCGGGATGGGCCAGGTGGGGCTGGCGATTTATTACGCAGTGGTTTTCATCCTGTTTGACACGATCTTCACCATGGTACACGTGGGATACAACGCCCTGACCCCGGAGCTGACCAGCGATTATGACGAGCGCAGTTCGCTAAACGGTTACCGCATGGTCTTTTCCATCTCGGGCACGTTGGGAGCGATTATCCTGGCGACGGTGCTGGGCTGGTATATCACCGATCCGCGCCTGTTGTACGGCCTGATTGGCCTGATCCTGGGACTGATATCGATGATCCCGCCTTTGATTGTATTCAGCGTAACCCAGGAGCGCCCGGCGGCCGAGCTGCCCGCGCCCCTGCCAGTGAAGCAGGCGCTCACAGAAACGTTGAGCAACCGGCCCTTCTGGCTGGTGATGGGGCTGTACCTGTTGAGCTGGACGACGGCCAGCATCCTGGCGGCGGTGCTGGTGTATTTCGCCAACTATTACCTGCGCGTGCCCGAACAGGCCAACTACTTCGTGCTGGCGGCGCAGGGTTCGGCGATCCTGTTCATTCCGCTGATCGTGTGGGCGGCGCGGCGCCTGGACAAGCGGCGCGCATTCCTGCTCGGTTCAGCATCGTGGATCGTGGTACTGTTGCTCCTGGCCAGCCTGCGCTCGAACCAGGTGACGTTGGCCTATTTCCTGGCGGCTTTGTCAGGGGCGGGGATTGCCACGGCTTACGTAATCCCCTGGGCGATGGTGCCAGATATCGTCGAATACGACCAGGCGCGCACCGGGCAACGCCGCGAAGGCTCGTACTATGCGTTTGCATCCTTCTTTCAGAAGATGGCTACCGGCGCGGCGATCGGGACCATGGGGTTGACCCTGGCCTGGGCAGGCTATATCAATCCCACGAGCACGGAGACGCTGCCAGTGCAGCCGGCACAGGCGGTGCAGGTGATTCGGATATTTGCCGGCCCGGTCCCGGCGGTCTTGCTGCTGCTGGCGATGGTTTGCGCCTGGTATTATCCGATCACCCGTGAGAGCCACCAGGCATTGTTGAATGAGCTGGCCGAACGGGAGGCATGAGCGTTCAGGAAGGTGGATTCAGACGGCGATATCATCGCCCGCCTGATATCATCGAACGGCTCACTTCGTGAGCCGTTCGATTTACCGGGGAGGCAGGGCTACGCCTGCTCAACAGGGGGTTGGGGAGGCTGCGAGCCCAGCGGCTCTTCGGGAACAATGAACAAAAGGACGAGATAGGCTACAACGCCAGGGAAGAAGCCGGTGATGAAACTGGCCAGGACGAACAGGACACGGATCACGGTAGAGTCGATATCCAGGTATTTGCCCAGCCCGCCGCACACGCCGGAGACCATACGGTCGCTGCGCGAACGGTAGAGGTGTTTGGTTTGGTCAGACATGGTAGTACTCCTTGTTTCGGTAATCAGTCGATCTGGGAACAGGCACCCTGGCGCCTGGGCGCTCAGGTGGGATGATCGATGGTTTTGCTAACACTGCAAAGCGATATCGCCTGGCAGCATAATCTGTTCTACGCAAGTAGGCATCAAAAGTCGCGCGAGCTGGCTGCTTTTTTCAGGTTGGACGATTTATTTTGGCGACTTTCTGTCGTGTGAGCGTTGCTGCGCAACGCTCACACGACAGAGAATTCATACTCCCAGGGCAAGGCGCTTGATGTTCAGCAGGTGGCGATAGGTGACGTTGTCGGTGGTGGAGTTGCCGCCGAAGGTGCCGCAGCCCAGGGTCAGGGAGGGCGTCAACCCGGTGCCAACGCCGATAATCCCCAGCGTTGATGAGACGTTTGCCAGGATGCGGCTGGCGTCCATTTCCCGCCCGTAACGTTCGATCAGCGCCGGGTTATGGGAGTGGATGACGGCGGTGTGCCCACGGCCATCGTTTTCCAGGATGCGCTTGCAGGCTTGCAGGCCATCTTCTTCCCCATCGACGCTGAAGAGCGAAATCAGGGGGGCCAGCTTTTCGCGCCCCAGCGGGCCGCTCATCTCGTCCTGCCCGGCGGGGATGACGATCAGGCGGATGGGGAAGGAGCGTTGGATGCCGGTGCGCTGGGCGATGGATTGTGCAGATTGCCCGATCATGGCCCGGTCGAGGTGGCCTTGTTCGTCGAAAGCCTGGGGCAAGAAACGGGCTTTTTCCTCGGCGGTCAAAACCGCGGCACAGGCCGCCTCCAGGCTGTGCACAAACGCGTCTCGGATAGCGACATCCACCACCAGGTTGTTCTCCGAGCCGCAGATCAGGCCGTTGTCGAACGATTTGCCACCGATGACCATCCCGGCTACAGCCTGCGGGTCGGCGTCGGCGCACACCCACACCGGGGCGTTGCCGGCGCCTACGCCGATGGCCGGGGTGCCAGAGCTGTAGGCCGCCCGCACCAGGCTGGGGCCGCCGGTGGCCAGGATGAAGGCAATGCCGCGGTGTTTCATGAACATCATCGTCTTGCGGCGGCTGGTGCGCTGGCGCACCCAATCCACCAGTTCGAGCGGGGCGCCGTGGCGCAGCAGCACAGAGCGGATGATCTCGCCGGTCTGGTTGGCTACCCCCAGGGCGCCGTGATGGCAGCTATAGATCAGCGCGTTGCGCGACTTGAGGCATACCAGCGTCTTGAAGATGATGGTGGAAACCGGGTTGGTGAGCGGGATCAAGCCCAACACCACGCCCATCGGAGCGGCAATTTCGGTGATACGGCGCTGCGGGTCAACGTCCAATATCCCGGCGCCGGACTTACCTGCCAGGGTCTGGTAGATGCCCTGCGAAGCCAGCTTGATCTTGGTTATTTTGTCAGCGACCGCGCCGATTTTTGTCTCGAGGACGCATGCTTCGGCCAGAGCAGGCGCCTGGGCAGCAACGGCTTCGGCCAGGTCGTAGAGCAGCGCATCTACCTTCTCCTCCGGCCATTCCTGGAATACCTGCTGCGCCTGGGCGGCGCTGGCGGTCATCGCGTCGGTATCGGCGTCGGCCTCATCGGCAAACAGGTATTCGGCAATTTTGCCGGTATAGTAGCGCAGTTTTTCGGTCAGGTTGCGGCCCAGGGCGGTGGAAATTGCCAGACCCAGGCAAGGATGGGTCTGGCAGAGCGCATCAAAATCGGAGCGGGAGAACCAACGGGCAGCTACGTCGGTGTGCGCAAAGGCAAAGGCAGAGCGCGGTTCGCCATCCAGCAGGCTGAACTCGCCCAGGAACATACCGGGGCGCAGGTAGCCCAGCACGCTGTCCGAATCGGTTTCGGTGTCTTCTAATTCCAGGCGCACCTCACCTTCGTCGATAAGATAGCAGCCATCGCCAGGATCGCCCTGGCGCAGGATCAGATCGCCTTTGGAAAAGCGCACGGGTTGAAAAAATTGTTCGAGGGTCGCGCGGTCGGCTGGGTCGAGCGATTCTATGAAGGACATAGGCAGCTCCTGTAATTTCTCGGGTGGATAAACTCAAGCAGGTATGCTATGTTGCGTCTAAACAGCGTATCCACACCTCTCGCCGGTGCGCCTGGCGGCGATGTTCGAACAGGTAAATCCCCTGCCAGGTGCCCAGGTTGAGACGCCCGCCGTCGATGGGGATCTCCAGGCTTACGGCGGTGAGCATGGCGCGAACGTGGGATGGCGAGTCATCGGCGCCTTCCAGGGTATGACGCTGCCACGACTGACCTTCGGGGACCAGGCGCTCCATGAAAACCTCCAGATCGATTTTGGCAGTAGGGTCGTAGCTTTCGCTGATCACCAGTGAGGCGCTGGTGTGCGGCATGTACAGAAAGCACATGCCTTCGGTCACACCCCAGGTCTGGATGCGGTCTTCGACAAGGCGGGTGAAAGGATATAAGCCTTTGCCGCGGGTAGGAATTTCGAGGGTGTCTTTGTACCAGTTCATGAGAGAGTAATTCGTCGATGAGTAATCCGCGATCTTTCGAAGGGTCATTGGCCAATCGGCTGAGAGCTCCTTATCGTCGAGCAACGGATTACTCATCACCCATTGACTGATTACAAGTATCTATTGAACCAACGCGCAATGTGGTTGAGCCGGACGATGCGACGGTCGGTGCGGCCAGTGCGAGACAGGCCGTGGAATTCGTCGGGGAAGCGCACCATTTCGGTCTCTACGCCCTGGCGCTTGAGAGCAACGAAGACCTGCTCGCCTTGTTCGATAGGGCAGCGCAGATCCATCTCGTTGTGCAGCACCAGGGTGGGAGTGCGGGCGTTGCCGAGGTATTTGATCGGCGAAAGATCCCAGTATTTCTGGAAATCTTCGAAGGGCGCTCCGGTCTGCAACTCGTTCTGGAAGACCCAGTTGAAATCGCTGGAGCCCCACATGCTGAGAAAATTGCTCACGCAGCGCTGTGTCACGGCTGCTTTGAAGCGTTGGGTGTGGCCGATGATCCAAACGGTCATGTAGCCGCCGTAGGAGCCGCCGGTGACGCCCATGCGTTGCGCGTCGATGTAGGGTTGGGCAGCAACGTAATCGCTCCACGCCATGAGGTCATCGTAATCGGCGCTGCCCCAGGCGCCCAAGATGGCTGCGGCGTGGGCTTCGCCGTAGCCGCGCCCGCCGCGCGGATTGCAGAAGTGGACCACATAACCCTGCGCAGCCAGGAACTGGAACTCGTGCATGAAGTAGAGCCCGTATTGAGTGAGTGGGCCGCCGTGGATTTCCAAGATGGATGGGTAGCGGTGGGATGGATCAAAGCCGGGCGGCTTGAGAATCCAGCCCTGGATGCGATTACCGGCAGGCCCATCGATCCAGTGTGTTTCGACCTGGCCCAGGTCGAGACCGTCCAGCAGATCGCGGTTGTGGCGGGTAAGCCGGCGATGCGCACCGTCCTTCAGGTCGTGCAGCCAGACCTGGCAAGGGTCGTCCACCGCGCCATAGAAATAGATCATGTGCTGTTGTTCTCGATCGAATGAGAAGGAGCCTACTACACCACCTTCACCGATGACGGTTTGCAGGCCCTCACCATCCGCGCCGATGCTGAGCAGCAGCGTGCTGCCGTGGCGTGTGACCGGGAAATACAGGCGCTGGCCGTCGTTTGACCAGGTCGGTGGCATCAGCTCGGGCTGGCCCATATCGTTGATGGTCCAGGCTGCTATGTGCAGGTCGTATTTCTCGGTCAGGTTGTGTGGCGGTTGCGAGCCATCGGCAGGGACAACCCACAGGCCGTTGTTCTTGTAATCCAGCCCCTCGCCCTCCTGGGCATAATAGGCAATCCAGCGCCCATCGGGAGAGAAGTTGGGGTAAGATTTTTCGCCGACAGGCGCAGGGATGCGGCGCATTTCGCCGCCCGAGGCCGGCATCACATACAGGTCGATAGTCCAGGGCTGTGTATCGGGCTGTGGGCTGCGGTTGGAGACAAAGGCAATCCATTTTCCATCCGGCGACCAGGCCGGGTTGTTTTCGTCGTAGGTGGGGTGATCCGTCAACTGGCGCGCTTTTCCGCTGCGCGCATCGACAACCCACAGGTGCCAGCGCTCGTGGGGCAGGTAACCAAAACCATCCAGCTTATAGAACAAGCGGTCAACATGGCGGGCGACCACTCCAAGCTTCTTCTTGTGCTCATCTTGCTGGCGCTCTATTTCCTCGGGGTCGTGTTTGCGTACGGTGCAAATCAATCGCCGGCCATCTGGCGACCAGGCGAAATCTTCAACGGCGCCGGGGATGGATGTCAGGGGGCGGGCCTCACCGCCCGTGAAGGGGATCAGGTAGATTTGGGCGGGTTTCTCACGATCGCCGCGGTTGGAGAGAAAGGCGATCTGTGTGCCATCCGGCGACCAGCGCGGGTGGGTATCATTTTGTTCGCCGGAGCTGAACTGGCGCGCCTCGCCGCCATTGGTGGGTGCCACCCACAGGTTGGCGAATTTTTTCTCGGTCTTGCGGTCGACGCGCTGTACGGTATAGACGGTGTGTGCGCCGTCAGGCGACATGCGTACATCGAAGATCAGGTGGAAATTGTAGAGATCAGCAGGGGTAACGACGCGCTTCTTTGGCATAATTTCTCCTTAATTTGCTTACAAGTTGCTTGAAAACCTGACAGGTCTTAAAGACCTGTCAGGTTTGGGACGCACAAAACGACATTTTCCGTCAAATGAGTGAATGTGAAGCCAGTTTACCTGGCCTCACATTCACCGTTGGATTTAGAATTCAAGGCCATTGATACCAGGCTGCTCCGGCACGGACGTTGTGTTGGAGGAACAGGCGGGCGACCTGTTGGGCTGTGGCGTCGATATCCGGCCGTTCCAGGAAGGAAGCAATTGCGCTCCAGTAATCCGAAGTGAAGGCGGCCGGGGCGATGCTGCCATGCTGATCCAGGATCAGGCGATCGGGGCTGAGGCGGATAAACTCCATTAACTCACGGCGGATGGGGTCGGGTAATTCCTGCGGGTCAATATCCGTGCGAGCGAACAGGCCTCCCTGGATACTGTCTGTGGCGATTTGTAATTCAGGAGATGCGACAGCTTTGAGCCAGGCACGCGTCGCCTCCGGGTCGGGAGCGCCCTTAGCCAGACCGTATGTGTCGGGATGGAAAAGCAGGATGCGTTTGGGGGATTGGGGGAAGGTGACTGCACCGAAGTTCTCGCCAGCTTTCCAGCCATTCTTTTCCAGGGCGCCGATAGCCCAGGTGCCCATGATGGTCATGGCAGCCTGCTGGGCGTAGAGCAAGGCGGTGGCCTGATCCCAGGTCAGCGCAGCATGGTCTTTATTGATATAAGGCGCCAGCGCCTTGAATTTTTCCAGTGAATTTTTAAAAGGTTGGAAGCTGGTTGGGTCGGTTTCGCCTCTGTAAAACTGGACATAACCCTCGGGGCCGGCCTCTTCCAATAAGATGGAGTCGAGGATGAAGGCGTCACCCCATTTTTCTTTGGAACCCAAACTCAGACAGACCATATCTGGCTTGGCAATACGAATGGTTTGACAGGCGGCCAGCAATTCGTCGTACTTGGCGGGTGGGGTGATTTTTAATTCGTCGAACAGTGCCTTGTTGTAATAAAGGATATTTTGGATGTGCATGTTCAACGGCACTACGTAAGGTCTGCCATCCACCGAAACTGCCCGCGCTAACGGGCCAGGAATCTTGCCGGCATAGCCCAGTTCTTGCCACAGATCATCCAGCGGCAGGAGATAGCCCGCATCCACGTAGGCTTTCAATTCGGCGCCGCCCAGGGTCTGGAATGTATCCGGCGGCTGGCCGCTCTTCAGGCGATTGCTGAGCACGACGCGCTGGCTGACGCCGCCGCCACCCTCAACCGGGTTTTCGACGATTTCTATAGATGGGTTTTGCGCTTTGAAGATCTTGAACATGGCATCAGCGGCTTCACGCTCACCTGGCCCGGTCCACCAGTGGAAGATGAGCAACTGGCCAGAAGGCGTCTTTGGGGAAGAGCAAGCGCCGAACAGCAGGCTCAACAGGATCAGCAAGCTGAGCAGGGCGACCGGTTTATCTATTGTAGCCAGTGTAGAATGTCGCGCGGGGTGTTTATCCATCCTTATCTCCTGGCGCTCATTATTCACCACATCCGGTGTTCTGTCAAGTTCTGGTACGGCGAATCAACGTGTTTTTCACTATACACCAGCGGCCAGCATAGAAATGCTTTTCAAGGTAGCCCTAAGCCCGGCGCGTCTACGACCAGGATAAGATGCGCGGGATAGGATCGTCGTTATGGCAACAGTAGCCAGCAAAAAGGTGAAATATGGTACAATATTATAGGTTTAAGTTCCAGATACGCCGAGAACCGGTTCGGAGACTGGAGGCGCCCTGTGATTTATGTAAAATCCAGACGTGGAAAGGGGGGATGTAAAAGGCCGTTTATATGCTGAGTCGTGTCCCGCGCGGGATAACCATCTGTTCATCGTTTCACAAGTTTCGCTAAATGAGGAGAGAGAGCTATGAAGAAGAAAGGTTTGCTTTTAATCAGCCTGTTCGTTGTCCTCAGCCTGCTCCTATCGGCTTGCGGCGGAGGCGGGGCAGGAGGCGGTACGATCAAAATCGCCACACAAAGCCCGCTTTCGGGTGGCCAATCGGCGATTGGAGTAGATATCAAGAACGGCGCAGAACTGGCGCTGGAGCAGCTTAAGAAACCTCTTGAAGATATGGGGTTCAAGATCGAGCTGGCCCCCTTCGACGACCAGGCCAACCCGGATAACGGCGTAGCGAACTCAAAGAATATCGTCGCCGATCCGGCCATCCTGTGCGTGGTTGGCCACTATAACTCCGGGGTACAGATCCCGTCTTCGGAGAACTATCATGCAGCCGGGCTGGCGAACGTGTCGCCGGCCAATACCAACCCGAAAGTTACCGACCGTGGCTATCCGGAAGTCAGCCGCATCGTCGGTCGTGACGACGTACAAGGCGTGGTGGCGGCGCAGTTTGCCATGGGCAAGGGAATGAAGAGCGCCTATGTGATCCACGACAAGACGGCTTATGGACAAGGGATCGCCGAGTTCTTCAAGCGCGAGGCAGAGAAAGGCGGCATGCAGGTGCTAGGCTTCGAAGGCACTGAAGAGAAGGCCAACTTCGACGCCATCCTGGCGCCCCTGATGGCGGCTAACCCCGACGTGGTCTTCTTCGGTGGCATCTATGACCAGGCATCGGTCTTCTTCAAGCAGGCGCGCGAGAAGGGTTACCAGGGCATGTTCCTGAGTGACGATGGCTATGACTCGCCGGAAGCGATCAACATCGGCGGCCCATCGCTGTTAGAGGGTGGCGGCCTGTACTACACCACCGTGGCCGGCCCGGCCAAGCTCTATCCTGGAACGGCCAAGTTCCAGACAGACTTCAAGGCCAAGTACGGCGCCGATCCGAAGCCATTTGCCGCCCAGGGATATGACTCGATGGCGTTGTGCCTGAAAGCCATCGAGAACGCAGCCAAAGAAGCCGGCAATAAGATGCCGACGCGTGAAGCTGTGGCCAAGGCCGTGCGGGCATTGAAAGATTTCCCCGGCATTACCGGCACGATCAATTTCAACGCGAAAGGTGACCTGACTACCGCCAAGTATTTCGTGATCCAGGTAGTCTCGGCTGATCCAGCCATGTGGAACGACAACAAGATCGACCAGACGCTTGATATCGCTCCGCCCCAATAAACCTTGATTGGCATACATCCCGGCCCTCTCTAACGAGGGGGCCGGGTATTTTTGGGAGCCGAAATGCGACGCCTGCTCAATAATACGGCCTTGATCGAGATCCTACGCCCGTTAGGACAGATCGTTGTCTTTGTAGTTGCCAGCGGCGCGGTGCTTTCAGCGCTGATCCTGGTGATAGCACTGGTTATGCGTGGTTCGGCAATCGACGCGACCACCATTAAAAATTATGGTGTAGATTTGTTTACCTACGCCCTGACCAACCTGCCTCAGGTGTTGATTGATGGGGTGACTATTGGGTTCGTGTACGCAGCGATTGCCCTGGGCTATACCATGGTTTACGGCGTGCTGGAATTCATCAATTTTGCCCACAGCGAAATCTTTGCGATCGGCGCCTTCATAGGAATCGAAATACTGATCGCGTTGGATGGCGCCGGGATGCTGGCGGGGATTCCTAACTGGGCTGCCTATGCCTATCTGGTGATTGGCATCCTGGCCGGTATGGTTGTGGCCGGTACAACGGCAATGACGATGGAAAGAGTGGCCTACCGCCCATTGCGTGGCGCGCCGCGCCTGGTGCCCTTGATTTCGGCAATTGGCGTATCCTTTTTTCTGCAGGATGCCATCCGCCTGGTCGAGAGTTTGACCACCGGCCAGTTCTACCGTGTTTTTCCCACTTTTGGCAATTTCGATGAGCGCATCACACTGGCCTCGGTGCCTGCGGCGGGAACGACGATTGAACTGAACATCCAGGTCAAATCGTTGATCGTCATCCTGGCCGCCATCCTGATGGTAGTTGGCCTTAACTACCTGGTCAACGCCACCAAGCTGGGCAAAGCCATCCGCTCGGTAGCGCAAGACCGCACGACCGCCAGCCTGATGGGCATTCATGTCAACCAGATTATCACGATGACATTTCTGATCGGTGGTGCGTTGGGCGGCGCGGCGGGCGTGCTCTTTGCGCTGAAGTTCACCCGCATCGATCCCTTCGTGGGTTTCTTCCCCGGCCTGAAAGCGTTCACTGCGGCCGTGTTGGGCGGCATTGGCAATATCACCGGCGCGTTGTTAGGAGGCATCGTACTGGGGTTGCTCGAAACCTTTGCTGGCTCCTATCTGTCGGTTTTTACGATGGGTGCGTTCGGCGCTGAGTATAAAGATATCCTGGCATTCGCCATCCTGATCCTGGTATTGATCTTCCGGCCTTCAGGCTTGCTTGGCGAACAGGTCGGGCAAAAGGCATAGGAGGCGATGATGGCGAATAAATTACGTCTCCGTTTATCCACATGGTGGCGGGCCGCGCAGAAGTGGTTGAGCCACGGCCGGGGACCTTATATTTTTATGTTGGCCTACCTGGTGACCGGCACGCTGCTGGTGTATATTTTTCCGCGCTCGCTGCTGGCGTTCCTGCTGTTTATCTCATCGGCGCTGTTCTTGCTCTATCTGCCGTTAAACCTGCGCTTCAAGCTTGGATTGATGGTTTTTACCCTGCTTGGCCTGGTTCCAGTGGTTGGCATCCGCAACATTTTCTACCTGGAGGTCATCTTCCAGATTTGCGTGTTCGCTGCCCTGGCGCTGGGATTGAACATCGTGGTAGGCTTCGCCGGTCTGCTTGACCTGGGATATGTGGCTTTCTATGCCGTTGGGGCCTACTTGTGGGCATTCTTCGGTTCGCAGCAGCCCTACCTGCTGCATGAAATCCCTGGTACGGCGCCGCCTGGTACGCCCTTCTTTTTGCCGGCAGATGCCTTTTATTTGTTCCTGTTTCTGGGGATCATCGTGGCGGCGATTACCGGTCTCTTGTTGGGCCTGCCGGTGCTGCGCCTGCGCGGCGATTACCTGGCCATCGTCACCCTGGGGTTTGGCGAGGTGATTCGCGTGCTGGCTAACAACCTGGACAAACCGTTGAACCTTACCAATGGGCCACAAGGTATTACCCCTATCCAGCGGCCAACTCTGCCTGAACCGGTGTTAGATGCACTGCGTGTCATTCTGGTGCCACTGGTGGGGCATAATGTCTCGGAAGGTGATTTTTATAACCTGCTTTTCTACCTGCTGGCGCTGGGCATCATCATTGTGGTGATCACGGTGGCGCGGCGGCTGGATGACTCGAAGATTGGCCGGGCATGGGTTGCCATCCGCGAGGATGAGACCGCTGCCATCGCCATGGGTATCCCGCTGGTGCGCATGAAACTGGCCGCCTTTGCCGCAGGAGCCTCTTTTGCCGGGGTGATGGGGGTGCTGTTCGCGGCCAGCCGTACGTTCGTCAGCCCGGAGTCCTTTTCCTTTATGCAGTCGATCGGTGTGCTCTCGATGGTCATCCTGGGCGGTTTGGGAAGTATACCCGGGGTGATCCTGGGGGCGGCGGTGGTGATCATTCTGAACCTGCAAATATTGCAAGGGTTATCCCTGTACCTCAGCCAGCTCCGCCAGAGCAACGCGGTAATCCCGGTGATCAACTTTGCCTGGAAGGATCTGTCCACCCAGCTCGACCCGGCCAAGTACCAACGTATGCTATTCGGGATCATCCTGATCTTGATGATGATTTACCGCCCTGCCGGGCTGATCCCGGCAGAACGGCGCAAGCGCGAACTGGTGGGAGAAAAGATCAATAACGATATGAGCGAAACAGGTATGGAGGGCCCAGACAAGACGATCGGCGAAAATACCCCAGGGTCTCAGGAGGCCGGCCATGGCGCTGCTTGAAGCCCGCAAAGTTACCAAACGCTTTGGCGGCCTGACGGCCGTCAGCCAGATGGATTTTGTGCTGGAACAGGGGCAAATGGTCAGCATCATTGGCCCGAACGGCGCCGGAAAGACGACTTTCTTCAACACCCTGACCGGCATCTACAGGCCCGAGGGAGGGGACATTGTCTTCGATGATCATTCGTTGGTTGGCAAACGCTCGGATCAGATCACGACCCTGGGTATTGCGCGTACCTTTCAGAATATTCGTCTTTTCGGCGGGATGACGGTGATCGAGAACATCATGGTTGGTATGCACCCACGCCTGCATCAAACCATGTTCGATGCGCTTTTGCGTAACCGGGCATATCGCAAGACTGAGGCATTGGCTCATGAGCGCGCCTTCGAATTGATGGCTTTCGTGGGCTTGAAAGGCGTCGGCGACGAACTGGCGCGTAATCTGCCCTATGGCGCACAGCGGCGAGTAGAGATCGCCCGCGCCCTGGCTTCTAACCCCAAACTGCTGCTGCTGGATGAGCCGACAGCAGGGATGAACCCGCGTGAAACTGACGACGCGGTGGGGTTATTTCGCCGCCTGCGTGATGAGTTGGGGATCACTATCCTGTTGATCGAGCATTCCATGCGAGTGGTGATGGATATCTCGGAACGGATCACCGTGATGGATTACGGCCAAAAGATCGCCGAGGGGCTGCCAGCGCAGATCAGCAATGATCCACGCGTGGTAGAGGCTTACCTGGGCCGCGGCGCGGTCGAAGCATTGGAGTGAGGAGAACCACGATGAGCCTCCTGGAATTAGAAGACGTTCATTCGTACTATGGCCATATCCACGCGCTGCAAGGCATCTCCCTGCGCGTTGAAGAAGGGGAGATCGTCACGCTCATCGGGGCCAACGGCGCCGGGAAAAGCACCACCTTGCGCACCATATCGGGATTGATCAAGCCGCGGCACGGCAGTGTGCGCCTGAAGGGGCAGGATATTACCTCTCTGCCGCCGCACGAGATCGTGGCCCTGGGAGTCGGGCATGTGCCCGAAGGACGGGGGATCTTTCCTCGGCTGACCGTGCGCGAGAACTTGGAGATGGGCGCATACACACTCCAGGACCGGGTCGAGGTGGCCCGGCGGATGGAAGCGACTTTCGGACTTTTTCCGCGTTTGAAAGAGCGCATCAACCAGAAGGGTGGGACGCTTTCGGGCGGCGAACAGCAAATGTTAGCGACAGCGCGCGGTCTGATGCTCAAGCCGCGTATCTTGTTGATGGATGAGCCATCGATGGGGCTTGCACCCGTGTTGGTGGAAGCTATCTTCGAAGTGATCAGGGACTTGAACAAGCAGGAGGGAACCACCATTTTGCTGGTCGAGCAAAACGCGCTGATGGCGCTCTCGGTGGCGCATCGTGGTTACGTGCTGCAAATCGGGCGGATTGTGGTGGATGATACTGCTGCTAACTTGAAAAAGAACGAAATGGTACGGGCGGCATATCTTGGGGTAAAATAGTCTGGCTTGTGAGGCTGTCCTGAAAGGCACTTTTGGGACAGCCTTGCCCGAATATCGACGGTGACTGGTGGGTAACAATTCCTCACAAACAGGCCCGTTGCTTTCCAAATCCTCCATACTTTCTAAACAAATTTTGAGTGAGATGAATGATCCTATGTTGTTGAATGGAATCGTTACCTGGGCAGAGATCGACCTGGACGCGGTGGCGTTCAATGTACGCGCCATCAAACAGCACGTAGGGGAACGAGTGCAGGTGATTGCGGTGGTAAAATCCAACGCTTATGGGCATGGCGCGGCACAGGTGGCGCGCACTGCACTGGATGCAGGAGCTACGATGCTGGCGGTGCACCGTGCTATCGAGGGCGCGGCATTGCGCCGGGCAGGCATCGATGCGCCGGTGCTGGTGATGGGTTATACACCCCCCAACGGCGCTGAGATGGTAGTTGACTGGCAGTTGACCCCAAGCTTGATGACCCTTGATTTTGCGCGGGCGCTTTCGGCGTGTGCCAGTGCCTGCGGCGCCGTTGTACCGGTACACGTCAAAGTCGATACAGGGATGAGCCGTTATGGGCTGATGCCGGATGAAGTGGTGGCATTTTTGCGCGATTTGAAGACTTTGCCGGGGATATTCCTGCAGGGGTTGTTCACCCACTTTGCTACCGCGGATTGGGTCGATCTGACTTACACTCGCCAACAATTGGCTGTGTTCAACGATGTGCGCCAGGCGATTCTCCAGGCGGGTATTGC
This sequence comes from uncultured Anaerolinea sp., assembly GCA_964595435.1. Classification (GTDB taxonomy): domain Bacteria; phylum Chloroflexota; class Anaerolineae; order Anaerolineales; family UBA4823; genus RBG-16-57-11. Next base: position 115,005 of record CAZQQJ010000015.1, read on the forward strand.
TATTCCATTGGTACATGCGGCAAACAGCGCGGCGACGATGAGACTGAGCGAGGCGCATTTCGACGCGGTCCGGCCAGGGATCATCATGTATGGTATGGAGCCATCGGACGAATGGCAGCCGGCCTTCGAAATTCGCCCGGCGCTGGCGTTGAAGAGCCTTGTCAGCCGTGTGCGCACCCTGCCGGCGGGCGCCGGGGTGAGTTACAGCCGCACGCACGTTACCCGGCAGCCTACATTGGCGGCGCTGGTTCCGGTGGGGTACGGCGATGGTTATCACCGTATTCTATCGAGCCAGGGAGCGGTGTTGATTCGCGGCCAGCGCGCCCCTATCCTGGGAAGGGTGTGCATGGACCAATTTGTGGTAGATGCCAGTGCTATACCCGATGTACAGCAAGACGACGAAGTAGTGGTTATTGGGCGGCAGGGTGAAGGGCGGATCCGCGCCGAAGAGGTGGCTGCGCTGGCCGGGACGATCCATTACGAAGTGACCACTTCGCTGCTGCCGCGCGTGGCACGCGTTTACCTGCGCGATGGCCAGGTGGTCGAGGTTGTGTCCATCGACCAATGACTGGTCGGTGCGTAACCGGTCAATGAGTGATCGGGCCTGCCAAAACCAGCGCCATGCCGACCAGGGCATCCACGCCAGAGGTATTGCCCCATCCGGCCAGGGAAGCAGCGCAGGCCTTTGGGCTGGCGCTGCCGGCGACGATGCCATCCAACGCCAATACCAGCCGTTCATCGGCCTGGCCTCGGGCGGCGCACTCGATCAGGCTGGCAGACAGTAAGGCCGTTTTGCGGTGAGCAGCGGGCAGGATCACCTGTCTAAGCGCCTCGAGTGGAAATCCAGGGGCCAGTTGATCCCCCCACCGGCTCAGGGCCAGCAGCAGCCCGGCAATCAGGTCATCGCCTGAGGGAGTCAGACCGCTGCCCAGACCGAGGAAGGCCTGAAGCGCCTCAGCGATTGTGTTCGGATGGCTCTCGCGCAGCGCGGCCCGCAGATCGGTGAGCAGAGGTAAGGCCATATTGCCGGTGACATTTGTTGGGCTTTCGTAACCCAATAAGGCGGGCAGTAAGGCGCTCAAGAGGCCGGTTTTGCGTTGGGATGACAACTGTCTGGCGACGCCGGCCAGCCGCTCTCGGCGCTGGCCGGGGGGAAGCAAGCTGGCTGGCGGCGGAGATGGCTGCCAGGATTGAGCATCGTTGAGCGAGATCACTATGGGTGAAGGGGCAAACTGGATGCGGCCCGGCAAGATATGAGCCGGCGCTCCGGGCTTGAGCGATCGTAAAATGTCTGTGTCACCCTGGAGATTCAGGGTTAATGGTCCATGATAGGCCTCACCTGAAATGAAGACCACCGAGTCGGATCGAACGTGCGCCAGGCGAAGGAACGCACCGCGTGAGGTCGTCCCCATCACACTGGCCGAGGTTGGCCCGGCCAGCAACTCGGCGGCTATTCCTCCGATGGTGTGAACGGTTAGCGGCCGTAATGGCACGATGCCCCCGGCGGGTAGCGAACGATCTGGTTACAATTCAGGCTGTGGAGGTTCATGCTCCTTGCCGCTGGAATAGACGGACGGGTTGAGCAGGTAGCCGGGCATCTGATCCGCCGGGATGATTTGAGTATCGCCGGGGATAAACACGCCGTCGTCCTGGGCGCAGTAGTACAGTTGCATCCAGCGGGCGATGGCCTGCCTGGCGTTCTGGTCGGCGGATTGTTGGGCGGCCTGCTTATCGGCGAAGCGGGAGACGATGGCTTTGCGTTTCCAAAAATAAACCCCGTAAACACCGGCGGTGATCGCCAGTATTGGCAGCAGCGCGGCCGGCTGGCTGTTCAGGATACCAACGACGAAGACGGGTAAAATCAGGCTGAAGGTGACCACCACCAGGTCAGGGTGCACTGGCCGGGTCGCCGCCTGGCGACCCGATGATGGAGGCGCCAGGCGGCGGCTGAGCGCCCATCGTTCGGCAGATGAAAGCTCCTGGAGCCAGGGGCGAGCTTGAGAGACGAGCGGCGTGCCGTTAGAAGGAGACTGTCCGCGCTCCGACCCAACCAGGTAGATTGTGCTGGCTTTTTCGACCCAATCAGCCTGGCCGCAGGCGGGGCAAAGTACCTCGTTGTCCATGATGTCTCCCTAGAGCTTGAATGTCCAACTGAAAGCTACGATGCCCACCGCAGTAGGGATCCACCAGTAGGGTTGCGCGGCCGGAAGGTGCAGCAGGCCAGCGTTGAGCAATACACCTGCCGCGATCGCCAGCGCTCCAACGCCGCCGACGATGCGATCATACTTGTTGGGGCTGACGATGGAATAACGCGGCGGGGGAGCGGGTTGTGTTTTACCCTTCTTCGCCTTTTGGGCGGCGAGCAGGCGCACATGAGCTGCCTGTTTTGCTCTTTGCCGCTGCAGGATAATGAGCCGCAGGTAGAAGATCAACGCAGCGGCGGTAACCACTACCAGACCTGTATCGATGTGCATATCTCAATCATACCTCATTCCCGGTGATGTGTGTCAATTGTGTATAACTGCGATAGGCCAATCAATCCGCTTGTAAGACAAATATCATATCAAGAAGATGACATCTAGCAGTTGAATTGTATGGCTGAAGGCAACATAATTACAGTACGTTGCCGAATAAACTTCTGGCCGGCAGGTTGTTGCCAGCAGGCCATTTCGCAACGAAAGCGACGGCGAGGTGTTATCAGTAGCATGATCGTAAGCCCGCTGATTTTTCCAGACCGGCCCAAATCCCCTGGCAGCTCAGAATTTCCATGCCTGGAAGTTTGCTGCAGTGTTTTTATTCTCTTGCACAGCCCTCTATCGTGAAAGCGAGCGAGGGCTGTTTTGCACTTATGGCGGCCGGTAGGTTGTTGGCCCAGGGCTGGCAACCTGGCAAGTTGGCGGCCCTGGATGCCATGCAACGTGGTGTTTCGCTAATAAACAAAATGGAGGAGGTATCTATCAGGACATAGAGGAGACAGCCAAGAAATTTTTTGTTTCATGTTCGAATTCAAATGATGAAAAGGAGCTAAGAGCAAGAAATGACCACCGCAGTAAAACCGAAAATCACGGGCTACTTGCCCCCCGATACGCCGCCCTGGGGTGCCATGATCAGCCTGGGTTTCCAGCAAGTGCTGACCATGTTCCCGGCCACCGTGTTGGTCGCTATTCTGACCAAGTTCGACGTCAGTGTAACCCTGGCAGCCAGCGGTATTGGCACTATCGTCGCTTTGCTGGTGTCAGGACGCCGTATTCCGTTGTATTACGGTTCCAGCTTCAGCTATATCACGGTCATCGTCACCACCATGGGCCTGTATGCCAAGGATTGCTTCAGCGATCCCAACACAGTCTACTGCCCGGAGGGCGTAAGAATCGTCCAGGTGGGTATTATGGGGACGGCCATCGTCGAAATCCTGGTTGGCTTGCTGATTATGCGCATCGGTAAAGAGGCGCTGGATAGGGTGTTGCCGCCGGTGATCACCGGCAGCGTGGCGATTGTCATCGGTATCGCTCTGGCTGGAACGGCGCTGAGCGAGGCGAGTGCAAACTGGGGCGTGGCCTTTATCACTCTGCTTGTCACGGTCGCTTTCTCAGTGTATCTGCAGGGTAAGGGGTTGGTCGGGATGTTGCCGATCTTGTTAGGAGCGATCGTCGGCTGGCTGATTTCGATCCCGTTTGGACTGGTCGATTTTTCGAAAATTGGCGCAGAAGCATGGGTGCGTTTGCCGCACTTCACTTTCCCGGCATTCGGTGATCCAAATGCCTGGGCGGCGGTGACCGGCATTGCTTTGATTGCTATCGCCACCATTCCGGAGAGCACTGCTCACCTGTACCAGATGAGCCTGTATATTGACCAGCTCGCGAAAGAAATTGGGCGTGAGCCGCTTGAGATCAAACGGCTGATTGGGCTGAACCTGGTATCCGATGGCAGCGACGATCTGGTGGTCGGACTCCTGGGCGGTTGCGCGGGAACGAACTACGGCGAGAACAACAGCCTGATGGCGATTACCCGCTGCTATTCAGTGCCAGTGTTAATGACAGCGGGTGTGATTGCCATCTTGCTTGGCTTTATCGGCAAGCTGGCAGCGGTTGTTAACACTCTGCCCTTGGCGGTGATTGGCGGCCTGTCAATCTATCTGTTCGGCGTGATTGGCATGCAAGGTATTGCGCTGATCCAATCGGAGAAAGTCAACCTGTTCGAGCCGCGCCAGCTGGCTGTCGGCGCGATCATCCTGGTGACCGGCATCGGCGGAGCAATCGGCCTCGAAAATGGCCTGTTCCCCTTCCCGATCCCGGTGATCTTCCCCAACGGCATCCCGGCGATTGTGTTCGCGGCGATCGTGGGTATTTTGCTCAACCTGCTCTTCCTGCTCCTGCCGCCGAAGTTGTTCGGCGTCGAGGACCGGGAGAACATCAATCTCTGATTGTTCAATCCTTGAGCATTGGAACGTTGGAACGCGCGGCTAGGTTTAGCGCTATTCCAACGTTCCAACTTCTCTAAAATAGACCAATGAGGCAAATGATATGACGGTCAATGCCCATCCTGAACTTCCTGAATTCGATTATATCCGGCCTGCGACTTTATCCGAAGCGAGCCGGTTTCTGGCCGAGCACGCGGGGGAAGCGCGCCCGCTGCTGGGCGGCACCGATATTTTTGTGCGTATGCGCGACGGTTTCTGGCATGATAAATACCTGGTGGATGTCAAGAACCTGGATGGAACCGGGGAATTGCGTTTTGACCCCAGGTCCGGCCTGACAATCGGCGCGGCGGTGAATATGAACCAGGTGGCGGCTACTGCGGATGTGCAAGAGCATTACGCGCTGCTGGCCGAAGCCTGCCGGTCTGTGGCCTCTTACCAGTTGCGCACGCGCGCGACCATTGTCGGCAATATCTGTAATGCTTCCCCGGCCGGTGATACCATCGGCGCCTGCCTGCTTCTGGACGGGGTGCTGAAGGTATACGGAGTGGACGGTTTCCGCGAGGTGCCCCTGGCGACTTTCTTCCGCGGTCCAGGCAAAACGGTGCTGAAAGCCGGGGATATCGTCACTGCCATCCAATTCCCGCTGCCGCCGCAAGGTTGTGTGGGTACGTATATTAAGCTGGGGCGCAACCGTTTGAGCGATCTCTCCATCGTGGGTGTCACGGCGCTGGGTTATCCTGACGCTGCGGCGGCCTCGGGCTATCGCTTCCGCGTTGCTCTGGCTTCGGTCGCACCGGTTCCTCTGGAAGTTGCATCCGTGCGAGAATACCTGGCTGCCAACGCGATCACGCCCGAGGCGTTGAAGCAGGCCGCCTTGCTGGCATACGAGGCCTGCACCCCCATCGACGACGTGCGGGGTGGAGCCCGTTATCGCAAAGAAATGGTGCGCAATCTGACGCTCAGAGCGCTGCAGACCGTGTGGAAGAAGTTGGCGAGCGCCCAGGCCCCGGACATTAAAGAGAGGTAGTCTATGTCAATCCATCGCATTACGATAACGGTTAACGGTGAGTACGAGCAGGTGGATGTCCCATCCAATATGACCCTGCTGCAAATGTTGCGTGAAAAGCTGGCTCTGACCGGCACCAAGAACGGCTGTAATGCGGGCGAGTGCGGCGCCTGCACCGTATTGTTGAACGGAGAGCCGGTCAACAGTTGCATGGTGCTGGCCGTCGAGTGCCAGGGGGCCACTGTGGTAACCGTGGAAGGGCTGGCGAAGGATGGCGTGCTCGACCCGGTACAGAACGCCATCGTGGAGCATGGCGGCGTGCAGTGTGGCTTTTGCACGCCGGGCATGCTCGTTTCGGCGCGAGCGTTGCTGGATCGCAACCCTGACCCCACGGAAGAAGATATCCGGGCGGCGTTGGTTGGAAACCTGTGCCGCTGCACGGGTTACATACGCATCGTCGACGCAGTCAAAGACGCGGCGTCTCGCCAGCGAGCGGCAACGGCGTGACCGGGAGGATGAATTTATGACGACACAAACGATTTCTGAGAAAACGCCTTCACCCATTGGGGAGAGTGTTCCTCGCGTCGATGCCCGCGAGAAGGTCATCGGTTCGGCAAAGTTTGCCGATGATTTGCAGTTCGGGCCTGGAATGTTGTATGCCCGTATCAAGCGCAGCGACCAGCCGCACGCGCTGATCAAACGCGTCGATACCAGCAAGGCGCGCGCCTTGCCAGGGGTCAAAGCGGTGGTAACCGGCGAGTCCTTCCCCGGCTTTTTAGGACTCTACTTGCAGGACCGGCATATCTTTTGCCGCGATCGCGTACGTTACGTGGGCGACCCTATCGCCGGAGTAGCGGCAGTGAGCGAGGAGATTGCTGAACAAGCGGTTGAACTGATCGAGGTAGAATACGAGCCATTACCGGGCGTGTTCGACCCCGAATATGGGGCCAGCCCAGAAGCGCCGCTGCTGCATCCTGACCTGGATCAATACGCAGTGCTGAATTTTATCTTTCCAAAGCCAGGCACCAACATCAGCAATCACTTCAAAATCCGTAAAGGAGATGTCGATGCGGCATGGTCGCAGTGCGCGGCGATTGTGGAACATAAATACCGCGTCCCTCACATCCAGCACGTGCCGATTGAGCCGCATGTTGCCGTGGCACAAGTGGATGAAAATGGCAAGGTGACCCTATGGGGCAGCTCGCAGTCGCCGTTTGCGCAGCGCAACCTGATTGCCAAGGCGCTGGACGTCTCGCAATCTGACGTACAGGTGATCGCACCGTATGTGGGCGGCGGGTTCGGCAGCAAAGCCGGCGTGAGCATGGAGGCGCTGGCGGTGGCGATTGCCACGAAAGTCAAAGGTCGCCCGGTTAAACTGCGCCTGACGCGCGAAGAAGAGTTTTACGCAGCTTTTGTGCGCCAGGGGCTGGTGGCTTATTTCAAGATGGGCTGCGACAAAGACGGCCATTTGCTGGCGATGGAAAATTGTTTCTACTGGGACGGTGGGGCCTACACCGAATATGGCGTGAATATCACACGGGCTGCGGGCTATAGCAGCAGTGGCCCCTACGATGTGCCCAATGTTAAAACGGACAGTTACTGTGTGTATACGAACCATCCGGTGGGTGGGCCGATGCGTGGTTTTGGCATGCCCGAAATGCACGCCGGTCTGGAGCAGTGTGTCGACGAGCTGGCCCATGCTATCCAGATGGACCCGGTGCAGTTCCGCAAGATCAACTGCGTCCAGACCGGCGACACGCTGGTTACCGGGATGGTCATGCACCCTACCGGGTTGTCCGAATGCCTGGCCAGGACTGCCCAGGCGATCAATTGGGGCAAGAAGGACCCGCCCAGCGCCCCGAATAAGCGGCGCGGCAAGGGTATTGCCCTGATGTGGAAAGCCCCAGCCATGCCGCCCAACCCCGGCTCCAGCGCCAAGGTGGCGCTGAACGAAGATGGCACGGTCACGGTCAGCGTTGGCGGGCAGGAGATCGGGCAGGGCGCGTTCACCATCGCTGCCCAGGTTGCTGCCGGGGCCTTGGGAGTTCCGGTGGAGTCGGTGCGGGTGAATACGCCGCTGGATACCAACTACAGCCCTTACGAATGGCAGACGGTGGCCAGCCGCCTGACCTGGAGCATGGGCAATGCCGTATCCGCGGCGGCCAAAGATGCACGCAAACAAATCCTGGAGATGGTGGCCAAGGCGTGGGACGAAAACCCTGATGACCTGGACATTATCGATGGCAAGGTGATCTCGTATAAGTCCGAGGAATCCATCGCACTGAAGAATATCGTCATCTACGGCATCCCGCTGCCGAATGACCAGGGCTGGATCGGTGGGCCGGTATTGGGCCGGGGCAGCTTCATGCCGACCTACGTGACTGGCCTGGATCCCGAAACCGGCCAGGGGCCGCGCGCTGTGGTGCACTACACAGTCGGCGCCCAGGCGGTGGAAGTCGAAGTGGACATGGACACCGGGCGGGTGGAAGTGCTGCGGGGCGTGGCAGCCTTTGACGTGGGCAAGGCGATCAACCCGGATATGGTCAAAGCGCAGATGGAAGGCGGCTTTGCCCAGGGGTTGAGCACAGCGTTTTTCGAGGCCTTGCAGTTCAAGGATGGCGTGCTGCAAAACCCCAGCTTCGTGGATTACCGCATTGCCACCAGCGCGGACGTGCCGCGCGATATCCAGGCGATCATCGTCGAAGTGCCGCAGGACGATGGCCCCTGGGGGGCGCGCGGTATCGGCGAGCACGCCATGGTGCCTACCGTGCCGGCGATTGCCAACGCCATCTACGATGCCATCGGCATCCGTGTCGGCGCGCCGCCGTATACATCGGAGAAGGTGTACCTGGCGATGCTGGATGCGGGGCTGGTAAGTTGATGATTGGGTTATGACGATTGATGCGTGTGTCCCCATGCGGCCGCACGCATCAATCATTTAACCAGGGTTTCTTCGCCAGACGTAGTCTGCGCCTCCTTCACCCAGAACAAACTCATGGCGAAGACAGCACACAGCACCAGCGCCCCGCCGAGATAGGGAAAATTAGGATTGAGGTCAAAAATAACTCCGGCAGAGATCGGGCCGATCACCCGCCCCAGGCTGACGAAGGAGTTGCTCAGGCCCAGCGAGGCGCCCTGCCCAACCGAGGTGCGCTTCGAAGTCAGCGAGTGAATGGCGGGGCGTAGAAAGGTGATCGAAAAGACGAACAGGCCGGTGGTCAGCAAAACGGTAAGATAAGTATTGGCCAGCAGCAGCAGGATAAAGCCGGCTGCACCGAGCAGCAGCGAGGCCTTGATGACGGCTGGCTCGCCCCAGTGGCGGGTGGCGTAGCCGGTCAGCGCGCCGCGCCCGACCAGAGCGATGACGCCCAGCAGCGCCAGGATGCCCCCCACCTGTTCGGGGTCGTAACCCAGTTTTTGCAGCATATACAGACCGAACACCGATTCGAAGTGGCTGGTTCCGAAGGTGGCCAGGAAGGCCAGCAGCAGGAGCGGGCCGATCGGGCTGTTGAGCGCACGCCATAGTTCGTTGAAACGAACCAGTTTTATCTCCTGGCGGCGCGCGGCGCGCGCTTCCTGGGGCAAGGACTCGGGAAGCAGGAACGCCACCGATAGCAGCGAGAGCATCGCCAGGGCGGCAGAGACGAAGAACGGCGTCGAGAGCGAACCGCCCGCCAGCAAACCGCCCAGCCCCGGGCCGATGATCGTCCCCGCCCCGGCGGTTGCGCCCAACAGGCCCATCCCGCCGCCGCGTTCCTTGTCCGAGGTGCTGTCGCCGATATAGGCCATGGTGGTGGTGACAGTGGCCGATGAAAGCACGCCGGAAAGCGCTCTGAAGACGACCAACATCCACAGTTCAGTAGCCAGGCCAAACAGCAGCATGGACAGGCCATAGCCGAACATGCCAATCATCAGGACCGGCTTGCGGCCGACCTGGTCGGAGATGCTGCCCCAGATGGGGCCAAACAGGAACTCGGTCAGCGCGCCGGTGGCGACCAGCATCCCCAGCAAGCTGCCGCCTGCCCCCATCTGCTTGATGAGAAAGGGGAAGACGGGAATGACCATGCCAAATCCCAGCATGACCACGCTCAGGCTGAAGACCAGCAGCAACAGGTTGCGGCGATTGGTGCTTTTCATGTTCTCACCTCGTTAAGACCTGGCCGGCCTAGCAAAGTCGCCCAGCGAAGCCCAAAGCCGCTAACTTTCGCCGGAGAACTCACTTGAACGAAAAGGCACCCATGCCAACGCGCCCCTTTCGCGCTTTCGCGTTTCGCGGTTTTCGCCCATTTCGCGTCCTGCGCGATCCAGACGGCCCCGGTCCGGCATACCACCGGGCAGCTCGATCGAAATGTTAGTGGCATTGCGATGAAACCGGCCAGGTCGCTATCGAATACACGTTATGCTTCTGCGAGCGTCACGACCCCGGCGCTGCCATCGACCGTGAGCACTTGCCCGCTTCTGATGCGCTTGGAGGCCACGCCGGTCGCCATCACTGCCGGGATGCCATATTCGCGGGCGACGATGGAGCTGTGGCTGAGCGGGCCGCCAATGTCGGTGACGACGGCGGAGGCCATGGCGAATAGCGGCGTCCAGGCGGGGGTGGTCGTCACGGCGACGATCACATCCCCGGGGCGCATGCGGTTGAATTCCTCCGGGCCGCGCAGCACACATGCCGGAGCTGTCACCTTGCCCCCGCTGGCGCCGTAGCCTTTCAGCGTATTCCCTTCAGGGTTATCATGTATCATCAGCCTGGCTACCCATGATTTCTCCGGCACTGAGATGGGGGGCGTGACTTCCCGTAATTTCTGCCAGCGTGCTTTGCGACTTGCCACGCCTTCTGCATGATCGTCCAGGTTTTCGCCTTTTTCCAGGTGAGCCGCGAGCGCATCGAGTTCCTGTGCCTCCAGCCAGTAGACATCCTCGTCATCCGCAATTGCGCCTTCAGCCGCCAGGCGCCGCCCCAGTTCATGTGCCAGTTTTCTGAGCTGTGGATATCCCAGGCCCATGTTGGCAATGCAATCTTCACGGTCTGGAGCTGTGCCCTGCGCCCACCTGAGCATTTTCAAAAACCACTTTTTGCGCAGGGAATCGAGCCGGTTTGTGATGGCCTGTTCTGCCTGTTGGCGTCGTTCGACCTGTTCTTGCTGGCGCCGGTATGGATTGCTGCCCTTGCCTTCAAGATAAGCCTTCAGCGCCTCCACCAGCGGCGCAGGGTCATCGGCGGGGATGGGCTTGGCAAAATCGAGGTCGTAAAGGGTATGCCCAAATTCTGCCAGGTGCGCTGCAAACCGATCAGCAAACTCTCCCGCCACAGGAGCCGGCGCAGGGTCGGTGTTCAGCGCCGCGCAAACGACCTCCGCCGGAGTGTGCTTCAGATAGTCTGCCAGTTCCGGCTGCCCCTGCGCCCACGTCGCCAGGTCGTACAGCGACTTCTCGGCGCGCAGCGGCAGGTTCTCGAAACCGAGCAGGAAGATCGAGGTCTCCGGATCACCCTCGCGCTTGACCAGCGAAGCGTAGAAGCGATTGAACGAAACTTCGCTGCTGGTAGCCGATGGGATCGGGCCTGACTGCGCCACTGTATAATAATCAGCCGTGTTACGGAAGATCTCCCGCACGCCAGCCAGCAGCTCGGGGGCGGTCAGCACCGCGGGATCTGCCTCCTGCCATTTATCCACCATGGCGCGGCTTTTTGCCAGCGCCAGCGCCCATCGCTCTCGGCCCGTCTGCAATAACTTCTTCCACTTTGCCAATGTGGTGAGCGTCATCTTCAGCATATACTTCGGTGTCATGCCGACATAGACATATCCGTTGATGACCTCAAACAAATAGTCTTCCGCGCCAGAACTCTCGGTCATATCCGTGAGCATTTTTTGCGTCGCATCCCTGGCGATAGGCACCGCCAACGTGGCAAAGAGCGGCGAGACCGCGCCGGGCACAAACTCGGCAAAGCTGCCGCGCATCATCAGCGCCTTGGGGGTGCTGCCCACCCATTCCAGCGGCGCTTCGGGCAGCGAGGTGACCGGGCGCGCCTGCAGGATGGCGAATTTGCCATCCGCCAGCGCCCATTCGATGTCCATCGGTGCGCCGTATAAGGTTTCGATCTGGGTGCCGTAACTCGCCAACTGTATTGCCTGTGTATCGTTGAGCACGGCTTTCTTCTTGAGCGGGTCGGGGACGGCCTGCTCATAAGTGCCCTGTTCGCCCCGCACCGTCATTACCTGTTTTTCGGCGATCTGGCGATGGATCGTTTTGCCCGCTGGCTTGTTGACGGTGATTGTGTCAGGGGTCACCGCCCCGCCGACTACCGCTTCCCCCAGCCCCCAGGCAGCATTGATGACTGTTTCGTCACGCCGGCCGTTGATCGGGTTGGCGGTGAACATGATCCCTGCTGCGTCGGCAAAGACCAGCCGCTGCACGACGACCGCCAGAGCGACCGTGTTTTGGTCGACGTTATTTTTCAGCCGGTAGGCAATCGCCCGAGCCGTCCACAGCGAGGCCCAGCACTTTTTGACGGCCTGCAAGAGCGCGTCGATGCCGTGGATGTTGAGGTAGGTTTCCTGCTGGCCGGCGAAGGAAGCCTCGGGCAGATCCTCAGCAGTCGCCGATGAGCGCACTGCCACTACAGCATGGGGTTGCCCAAGCGCCTGATATGAACTAACGATGGAATCGCCGATTTCTGGGGAGATCCGGCTGTGTTCGAAGAATTCACCAATCCTGCGCGCGGCGGTTTCCAACGTTTCGGTCCGCGAAACATCCACCGTGTTCAGTGCGGCCAGGATTTCCGGTTGCAGACCGTTGGCGGCGACATGCTGGCGATAGGCTTCGGTGGTTACGTGAAAACCATCCGGGACGGGCAGGCCCGCCCGCGCCAGCCTGGAAAGCGACATCCCTTTACCGCCCACGTTCTCGAGCGTGGCTTTAGGATCAGCCAGAGAGAGGACATAAGTAGACATGGGTACCTCCACGATAATTTTGATTTTGCTGCTCTTCCCTGACCGATGGGGCTACGCCGTTCAGAGCCGATCCGCAAAGACTTTTCAGCAAATGTCATCGATACGAGCGATGCAACCCGGTGCTTGCAGTTAATGCAATGTTATCATTCCGGGTATCGTTTCGCATCCCCAAAGTTGGGGATTCGATTGGGGATTAAGCGGCCTCCCCAACGGCCGTGATGAATGGCCGCGCGATGACCGGGTTTGTCTCTTGACTTGTACACAAAATCGTATACAATTAATGGCGTGAAGCAGAAAACGCCCGCTCTCAGCGCAGATGTTTTCGCCGTTCTCAAGGAACGCATTATTCGTTGGGAATATTCTCCTGCTCACCGCTTTACCGAGGAAGAACTGAGCGAAGAATTCGGGGTCAGTCGCAGTCCAATCCGAGAAGCGCTGCACATGCTGGTTGAGAACGGCCTGGTGACCAAAGAACCTTACCGGGGGTACACGGTCAGACAGCCAGACTTGAGGGAAATCCACGATCTCTACGATGTCCGCCAGGCTTTGGAGCTTTTTGCAGTGGAATGGCTTGCCACGCACCAGATGCCCGATGCTGAATGGAATGAGCTGCATAATACCTGGCAGGATATTCTGCATAATTTGCCGGAGTATACAGCGGATTTTGCCGAGATCGACGAGGCCTTTCACGAAAGATTGGCCGGTTGTACAGGCAATCAGGCCCTGTTGCAATATTTACACATCATCGATGAGCGGCTGCATTTTATCCGTATGACCGACATTACCACCCCTGCACGCTTATGTGCTACGTGCGAACAACATCTGAAAATCCTGGAATGCGTCAGAGATGGCGACGTGCGTTGTGCGCGTGAGGCGATGAAGATGAACATCGAAGGTGGTCGCCAAAACGTCGAACAGGCCGTAAAAGAAGCCCTGGCCCGTTCGTTTCAAAACCTTCAGCGATAAATTTCATTCCTGCGTGCGTTGCTTTGCAACGCACGCATTGTATCAGGAAGGAGGCCCAACATTGCCTGTTCAAACGCTCATAAAAATTAGCCAGTATGTTGACTCGGTGAGCTTGATGCTGGTGGCGCGTGAATTGACCCATCTGGAGGGTGTGCATGATGCCGCAGTGGTGATGGCTACCGAGGCGAACAAAAATATCTTGCGCGAGGCGGGGATGCTCACCGCCGAAGCGGAGACGGCTTCGGCCAACGACCTGGTCATCGCGGTGAGCGCCGATGAGGCTGCTCTAGCGGCAGCCCTGGCGGAGGCGGAGAAATTACTGCAGAAGAAGCAGGCCGATAGCGAAAGCAGCACCTTCCGCCCCAAAACGCTGCGCGGCGCGGTCAAGACCACCCCGGCGGCTAACGTGGCTGTGATCTCGGTGGCCGGCCGTTATGCAGCCGACGAGGCCTGGGAGGCGCTGCACCAGGGTTTGCACGTTTTGCTGTTCAGCGATAATGTTTCGCTGGCCGACGAGATTGCCCTGAAGCAATATGCCAGCCAGAACGGCCTGCTGTTGATGGGCCCTGGCGCGGGGACGGCGATCTTGAACGGCGTGGCGTTGGGCTTTGCCAATGTGGTCTCTGCCGGTCCGGTGGGTATTGTCTCGGCGGCCGGCACCGGCCTGCAAGAGGTAAGCACGCTGCTGGCCAAGAATGGCGTGGGCATTACCCAGGGAATCGGCACAGGCGGGCGCGACTTGAAAGAAGAGGTTGGCGGCCTGATGATGCTGGCCGGCCTGAGGGCCCTGCAAGAAGACCCGGCTACGCGGGTGATCGTTTTGATCAGCAAGCCGCCTGCCGCAGCCATCGCCCAGAAGATACTCGACCAGGTCGCCGGGTGCGACAAGCCGACCGTGGTGTGTTTCCTGGGCGCCGCGGATCATGGATTACGGCCCACGGAAAACGTGTTCATTGCCCACACGTTGGAACAGGCTGCTTCTCTGGCTACCGGGTTGGCTGACCTGGAGGGCACTGTCCTGACCGCCAGACCGATCGACCTGGAAGCGAAGGCCCGGGAGATGCGCTCCCGCCTGCGGCCCGGCCAACGCTACCTGCGCGGCCTGTTTTCCGGCGGCACGCTGTGCTACGAGGCGCAGGTGATCTGGCGCGACGACCTGTCCGGGCCGGTGCAATCCAATGCTCCATTGGGTAAAGAGAACCAATTGCCCGATTCGACGCGCAGCCAGGGACATACGGCGGTTGACCTGGGCGAAGAGGAGTTTACGGTGGGCCGCCCGCACCCGATGATCGACAACGACTTGCGCATCCGCCGCCTGCTGCAAGAGGCGCGTGACCCGCAGGTCGCGGTCATCCTGTTCGACGTGGTCATCGGTTATGGAGCGCACCCCGACCCGGCCGCCGAGCTTGGAGATGCCGTACGCAAAGCGCGAGCCCTGGCTGCCGAAGCCGGACGCGAGCTGCTTTTCGTAGCTTCCGTCACCGGCACCGAACAGGACCCGCAGTGCCTGAGCCGCCAGGCCCGGGAGTTGGAGGCGGCGGGCGTGGTGGTTTGCCCCAGCAATGCCGCGGCGGCCAAACTGGTTGCCTGGATCGTCAGCGATTTGTAGACGGGATCGGCGACCCTGTTTACGGAAAGAAAAAGAGACATGATGACTCGAAAAATCAACGATTTTTTCGGTAAACCTGTGACGGTCGTCAACGTGGGCCTGAACAGCATGGCGCAGGCGGTGAGCGCGCAGGGTGTTCCGGTGATCGACGTGGCCTGGCAGCCGCCGGCGGAGGGCGTCGTTCGCCTGCATACCACGCGCGGCGGCGTGGATATCGATGCGGCAAATGCCGAGGTGTGCGGGCGCATCAAGCAAGGGCGCCCGGTGCTGGCCGGTATGGGCATCGCCAGGGAGGTGATCCCTGGAATGCACAGCCGGATGATTATACACGCCGGCCCGCCGGTTGCCTGGGAGCGTATGTGCGGCCCGCAGCGGGGGGCGGTGATGGGGGCGTTGATCTACGAAGGCATTGCCAAAGATGAGGCCGAGGCGGCGAAGATTGCCGCCTCGGGCGAGATCGAGTTTTCCCCCTGCCACCACCACCACGCGGTGGGGCCGATGGCGGGCGTCGTTTCGCCTTCTATGCCAGTATTCATCATCGAGAATAAGACCTTTGGCAACCAGGCGTATTGCACGCAAAACGAAGGCCTGGGTAAGGTGCTGCGCTATGGCGGGATGGGCCCCGAGGTTTATGCCCGCCTGAAGTGGATGGAAACCGATCTGTACCCCACTCTGGATCGCGCCCTGCAGACTCTGCCGGATGGCATCGATTTGCGGGCGCTGATTGCCCAGGCGATGCACATGGGCGACGAGTGCCACAACCGCAACCGCGCGGCCACCTCGCTGTTCCTGCGGGCGATCGCCCCGGCGCTGGCGCGCACCAACCGGGATAACGAGACCCTGGCGAAAGTAATCGAGTTCATCGATCGCAACGACCACTTCTTCTTGAACCTGAGCATGCCAGCAGGCAAGGCGCTGCTCGAACCGGGCGAAGGGATCGAAGGCAGCACAATTGTGACGGTAATGGCGCGCAATGGCACCGATTTTGGCATTCGCCTGTCGAGCATGCCGGAGCGCTGGTTTACCGCTCCAGCCGGTATCGTTCAGGGCCTGTACTTCCCGCAGTTCACCGCGGCGGACGCCAACCCGGATATCGGCGACAGTACAGTGACCGAGACAGCCGGTTACGGCGGCATGGCCATGGCGGCTGCCCCGGCGATCACCAAGTTCGTGGGCGGCACGCCGCAGTTGGCGCTGGAAACCACCCTTGAAATGTACGAGATCACCTTCGACGAGCACGAGCAATTTACTATCCCGGCGCTCAACTTCCGCGGCACGCCGTGCGGCATCGACGTGCGCAAGGTGATGGAGACGGGCATCCTGCCGCAGATCAATACCGGCATCGCTCACAAGAACCCCGGCGTGGGCATGGTCGGCGCGGGCATCCTGCGGGCGCCGGAGAAGCCATTCCGGGACGCGTTCGAGGCACTAAAAGAGGTTTGAATTGACTAAGTCCAAGACTTAGTCTATAAGGGTGTCAGGAAGGAGGCCGTGATGATCCAGGTTGTCAATATCCACGAGGCGAAAACGCATTTTTCAAAGCTGCTCGATCGGGTAATGAACGGCGAAGAGATCATTTACACCTGAGCCATGCATTACACGTCTATGGCTTGCCGAAACACCACCGAGACCCCTTCGACCGCATCCTGGTAGCACAATCTCAGTTGGAAGACCTGGCGATCATGACCAGTGATCCTTGGATTGCAGCTTATGATGTACAAGTCGTCTGGTAAAACTGCACAACGATGCTACCAAAACACATACCACATTGACTGAGTTTCGATCCAATACTCCACGAGGAGATACACGGTGAGTCTCGTAAAAACAGATCCCCACTACGATATCCTGATCCGCAACGCACAGTTGTCCAACGCACCGGACAAGAAAATGTCCATTGCGGTGACAGATGGTAGGATCGCGGCGCTCGCCGAAAAGATCGGCGGCGAGGCAGTCAATGAAATCGACGCGCAGGGGATGCTGGTCAGTGAGTCTTTCGTCAATGCCCACTTGCACCTGTGCAAGGTGTACACCTTGCAGATGATGGATGAAGCAGCGCTAAAGAATTACCACGGCGCAGATATGGGCAAAGCCATGACTGCCATCGAGCTGGCCGCGCGAGTCAAAGAACAGTATGATGAAACCTGGATTTTGCCCAATGTACGCAAAGCCCTTGCCCAGGCAGCGGTCTACGGCTGTACCCATATCCGCGCCTTCGCCGACGTCGATACGAAGTCCCGCCTGGAAGGTATCAAAGCGCTGATCCGGGCACGCGACGAATTCAAAGGCGTGGTAGATGTCCAGGTGGTGGCATTTGCCCAGGATGGCATTCTGCGTGAGCCGGGCGCGGCCGACTGGATGCACCAGGCGATGATGATGGGCGCCGACATAGTCGGCGGCATCCCCTGGATCGAATATACCGAGGCAGATATCCTGGAACACGTGCGCGTGATTTTCGACCTGGCAGTCGAATTCGATAAGGGTGTCTCCATGTTGGTGGACGACGCCGGCGATGCCGGTTTGCGATCGCTGGAAGCGATGGCCGTGGAGACGATCCGGCGCGGCTGGCACGGGCGTTCACTGGCCCACCATGCGCGGGCCATGTCCCTTTATCCGACCCCTTACTTCCAAAAAGTGTGTGCTTTGCTCAACAAAGCGCAGATGGGCGTGGTCTCCGATCCGCACACCGGGCCGTTGCATGCCAGGGTGCGCGAACTGTTGGCGAATGGCAACCTGGTCTGCCTGGGCCAGGATGACATTTCGGATGCCTATTACCCCTTTGGTCGCAACAATATGCTGGAGGTGGCCTTCCTGTGTTCTCACCTGCTGTGGTTCACCTCGATCCAGGATATCCACACGCTGTACGACATGGTTACAATCAATGCTGCCCGTTGTATTGGCCTGAAGGATTTCCAGATCAAGGTGGGTGCGCCGGCCAATCTGGTCGTGCTCAGCCAGCCCAATGTGATCGAAGCCCTGCGCTTCCACGAAGCGCCCCTCTATACAATCAGTCATGGCAAGCTGGTCGATGCCGAGAAATATCGTGCCCTTGCATTTGGATAGCCCATAAAGTTTTTCTTCTGTAGTGTTTGCGGTGCTACGCGCCGCACACACTACAGAACCACACAAAATGGAGAGCCTGATTACAGACTACTGAGCAACCGATTATATGCCGACTGGAAAATATGCCTAACCATCCAATTTTTGCAGTGAATGAAGCGAAAGGAGATAACCCATGAAGTTCATCGATTTGACCATACCGCTTGGCATCGCCACTCCCCCCTGGCCCACCTATGAACCGCTGCAGGTGAAATACTTCAAGCGGCTGGCGCCTAACGGCGCCAACGGGCAGGTGGTGACCCACTCCAACCACCTGGGCACGCACCTGGATGGCGAAATCCACTTCCACACCCCCGGCAAAGATATCGCCGCGCTGGAAATGGATTACCTGGTACACGAGGCCGCCATCGTCGACCTGAGCGACGCCTGCGGCGATTACGACGTGTACACCAGCAAGATGGTGGAAGAACGGGTGGAAGTACGCGAGGGCGATATCCTGATCATCCACACCGGCTACCACCACTTCGGCTGGGACATGCCCACTGCCAACGAAGTGCGGTACATGGTGATGCACCCCGGCCCGGATCGCGAGTTTGCCGAATGGGCCAAGGAAAAGAAGCTGCGCTGGATCGGCGTGGACTGCGGCAGCGCCGACCACCCGATGAACACCATCATCCGCGACTGGATGCCGCGCCAGGCGCGCCAGGCGGAGAAGGTGTTCAAGAAGAAGTATGGCATGCCGCTGGCCGAGTTCTTCGATGACACCAAATACCAGCTCATGCACCTGGAGATGTTCCCTTACGGCATCATCCACGCCGAGTGCCTGGGCGGCGATATCGACCTGCTGGTCAACCGCCGCGTCACGGTCGGCATGTTCCCCTGGCGCTTTGTCGATGGGGAATCCAGCATTGCTCGCTGTGTGGCGATGGTGGACGACGACGAATACGAAGACTTGATGAAGAAGAAAGCTGAGATGCCCAAGACGCGCTTTGGCGACGCCTTTGATCCCAGGCACGTCGAGAGTATCAATCAGTTCAGTAGAGAAAATCTTGCATAGGAGAAAAACATGCCTCTTGATATGGAACTTGAAGCGGTCTTGCGGCCGACTCAATACGAAATCCCCCCCTATCCACCCAAGGTGATCACCCTGGCCAACGGTAAGAAAATGGTCGTGCGCCAGGCCACGCGGGAGGATGTGCCGGTGATCTTGAAGTCGGTCCACCCCTGCCTGTTCATCGAGCGCGACTATTATGATATCGTCAGCGCCCGGCTGTACGGCGAGCTGCTGGCCTGGTACCGTCACCGCGTGAAAACCGAATACTGCTTGATGGGACAGGTAGATGGCTATCTGGTGGGCGTGGTCAACGGCCGTCTGGAAAACGAGAAAGTCGGTATGAGCTATCACACGCTGGCCATCGACCGCGGCCTGCGCATCGGCTCGCACCTCTTCGCCGCCAAGATGGAATATCACATGGAGTATATGAAGCAAGATGAGGTCTTGATCGTGGCGGAAAGCCCGATTGGATTCCGGCGCTGGATGATCGAATACCCGTTGGAGAAGACGAACATCCCGCACGAGCTGGGCGGCGGCGATTCGTACCGCCTGACGCGTGATATCTACTTCAAGGCCAAGCCTCGCCTGGTAGTGGGCGACCGCCCGGTGCCGCAGGACTTGATGGACGAAGCCGAGGCAGACATCAAGTTTGCCGATGATGATACCATTCGCGAACGGATCGCCGGGTTGAAAGGGAGATGAGACAATGAGAGACGTTGCGATTATCGGCGCCGATATGATCCAGTTCGGGCGGCGCGACGAAGACAGTTTGATGGATATGCTGGCCTATGCCTCATTGAAGGCGCTGGACGACGCCGGCTTGAAAGACGGCGGGGTCGACGCGGTGTACGTGGGCAACATGGCTGCCGGCATGATCCAGCACCAGTCCGCAGTCGCCAGCTCGCTGGTGGATCGCCTCAGCCTGCTGCCCGCCGCGGCGGATGTGGTCGAGAACGGCCCGGCATCCGGTGGCTCAGCAGTCAAGAACGGCCTGCTGGCCGTAGCCTCCGGGTACTATGACACTGTGCTGGTGACTGGCGGCGAAAAGATGCGCGAAGTCACCGGCTGGCGTGCTACCGATGTGGTAGCCACCATGACCCATCCGCAGGCCGAGTACCCTTACGGGATCACCCTGCCGGGTATGGCCGGTATGTTCACTCGCCTGTACATGGAAAAGTACGGCGTGACGCGCGAAATGCTGGTGGCGGTGGCATTGAAGAACCAGGAGATGGGCACCTATAACCCCTACGCCCACGTTGAGATGGCCATCAGCAAAGATGGCATTTACGATGACCCGGCGGCCATCGTCAACAACCCGACCGTGGCCGACCCGCTGCACCTGTACGACGCCTGTCCGGTCAGCGACGGCGCAGCCGCCATCGTGATCTGCCCGGTGGAGATGGCAAAGAAGCTGAACAAGCCGTTCGTGACCATCGCTGGCTTCGGCCAGGCCACCGACACACAGACCCTGCAGGAGCGCGAAGATCCCACTGACCTCAAGGCAGTCACGCTGGCTGCCGAAAAGGCGTTCGAAATGGCCAAGCTCAAACCGGGCGACATCCACGTGGCCGAGCTGCACGATGCTTTCACCATCCTGGAGATTGCCGAGAGCGAGCACGTGGGCTTCTTCAAGAAAGGCGAGGGCGGCAAGGCGGCCCTGGCGGGCAAGACACGCCTGGGCGGGCAGATCCCGATCAATGTTTCCGGCGGCTTGAAAGCGCGCGGTCACCCGGTGGGTGCGACCGGCGTGGCGCAGATCGTGGACATCACCTTCCAACTGCGCCACCAACTGCCCAAGACGCGGCAGGTGAAGAACGCCCAGAATGGCCTGACGGTCAACTTCGGCGGGTTCGGCAATAACGTGTTGGCCTTCGTGCTGCGGAGGGTAGAGGCATGATTAAGAAAGAAATCGGCATCGTCGCCTACAAGTGCAAGAAATGCGGCAAGCTGCATTATCCCTTCCACGACCGCTGCCTGGCGTGCAAGAGCCGGGAGTTCGAGCAGGTCAAGCCGCAGGGCAGCACCAAACTGCTCACCTTCACGCGCATCTATAACCTGCCGTGGGGTTTCGACGAGCGCTATCTGACGATCGGCGTGGTCGAATTCGAAAACGGTGTGCGGGCCATGGGACGCATCAAGGCCGATGAAAGCTTTGATCTGAAGACTGGCATGCAGATGGAGCCAAGCTGGGAACCGGTGCGCGTCCAGTACGGCGAGAATGTGTACGGGTTAATGCTGACGCCAGTTGGATAAAAGACGACCGGCGACCAACAACGGACGACGGACATCAAATTAAAACCCTAAGGGTCTTTGAGACCCTTAGGGTTTATTTCATCCACTAAACGCCTTTTTCAGGGCGTCTTTCATGGCCTGCTCTGGGGCGGGCAGCCCGGTCCACATCTCGAAGCCGATGGCGCCCTGGTAGACCAGCATGGCCAGCCCATTGAGCGTTTTCAGCCCGCGCTCCCGGCCAGCCTGCATCAGGCGCGTCTCGGGCGGGTTGGGCACCACATCGCACACCAGCAAGCCAGGGCGCGCCGCCGACAGATCAACATCTGGCATGGCATCCGTGTCCGGGTACAGACCAATGGAGGTGGCGTTGACCAGGATATCCGTCTCGGCGGTGACGTGGAAGGTTTCGCTCCAGGGCACGAAGCGGGCGTTCGCCTTCACCCGCTGCTGGAGATTCTCCACCAACTCAGCGCCGCGTTCGGGGCTGCGGTTGACCACGGTCAGTTCGGCCGCGCCGGCCAGGGCCAGTTCAGTCGTGATCGCCCGCGCGGCGCCGCCGGCTCCCAGCACCACCACCCGCTTGCCCGCCGGGTCAAGGCGGGCGTCCTGGGCCAGGCCACGCAAGAAGCCTTTGCCGTCGGTGTTCTCGCCGACAAGACGCTCTCCAGCGCGGCGAACGGTGTTGACCGCGCCGATCAGGGCGGCGTCGGGGGAGATTTCATCCAGCAGGGCCATGACCGCCACCTTGTGCGGGATGGTCAGGTTGACGCCCTGCATGCCCATGGCGCGCATGCCGCGCATAGCGTCGGCCAGCGCTTCCGGTTTGACCTCGATGGTCAGGTAACGCCAGTTGATGCCCGACGCAGCAAAAGCGGCTTCTTGCATCACGCAGGTGGGGTTCTCGGCAACCGGGTATCCGAAGACGCCCACCAGTTCAGCTTTGTAGTTTACGGTCATCTCGATTTGTTCCTCTGATGAAAAATGGGACGCGGATGAACGCGGACGAACGCGGATGCCATTTTCCTTGATCCAGGCTGCCGGCCGCGCCCGGCAGGTTGACTTATTTCATCCTATAGGATCCACTTGCCGGCCAGGAAACCGATAGCGCTAACCGAGGCGGCCAGGGTGACACCCCAGATCATGTCGATTATGGTGATAGCCAGCGGCCAGTCTTTGATGGTAGCCAGGTTGGTCAGGTCATAAGTGGCATAGGTCAGCAGCCCGAAAAAAGCGCCGAGCAGCACGGCTTTTTGCAGGGAGCCAGCTTGCAAGCCGGGGATTATGGCAAAGACCAGCAGGCCGGCAATGAATAGTAAGTAGAAAACGATCGCCGCCGCCCAGTTGGGCCGTGGGCTGAGCAGAAAGCCCAGGTATTTACGATACAGGCCGCGGGCGATCAGCGCCAGCCAGAATATATCGATGGCGAAAAAGGCAACCAGCGTAGCTAAATAGAGTTTGATGTAAGCTCCCATAACAGTAACCTTTCTTTTTCGAGTGATGAACGATCAGTTGCTGAGTAATCCGTTCTTGATCGCCCATTTTGCATGACCTGCACAGTTTGTACGGCTTTTGTTATCAGAAATCAGGCAATTTGTCTTTTCGTGTGTGGCTGGCGAGGTAGCAAAGCAGGTAATTCTCTGCAAATCAGGATGCGCTTATTATGGTACTGGATCGAGATAGATATCCAGATCGCGCTGGCTGACGAAGGGGACAAAGCCAAGCGAGCGCGCCGTCTGATACACCCAGGCGATGTTATGCGGATCGAGGGCATAGTCCACGGTGAAGATGATTTTTCCCCGGCTGTATGCCTGCTGCAAGTTGCGCAGATATTCTTCACTGCTGCTGTGCAGGGTGCTATCGGGGTAATCCTCCCACACGGCGCGGCAATCTGGAGATAAGCTATCCGCGTAAGCCTGTGTGTCGATGTCGGCCTCCGTGCGCGGTAAAGGACAGTCGCCCGGCGGGTCGTTCTCGGCGCCGCCGTCGAACCAGGTTTGCTCCTGGGCGATGGCGTCAATGACAGCCAGGTAGTCGTCCCGCTGAGCCAGCCCGGCGGCGTTCTGGGCGATGACGATGAAGCCTGGGTCTCGGGTGCGACCGGCGGCGGCCAGCTCGCTCACCCAGGCTACCATTTCGTTTTCAGCATCGACCCCGTCGCGCCGGGCGGCGGCCAGGACGTTTTCGTCGGCGTAGGCTTCTACCCAATCCAGATAGACGCCGTCGAAGCCGGCATCGAGCATTTGCGATAAGTAGCCGGATGGGCCAAGCCAGATATCTTTCCACTCTTTGCGCCAGTAGGCCACAGGATAGTTGCCTTCCCATCCGTCGGGGTCAAGGGCGACAATCCAATCCGGGTTGCCGATTTCCCAGCCATCCTGCCAGTAGGTGCGCCAATCCTCGGCCTGACCGGTGTTGATGTAGGCGATGACCAGTTTGGGGTGCGGCGCCTGGTGCAGGCGCTGGACGACCTGGGCAATGGGATAGCCCTCATTGTCGCTCTCGGTAACGAGCGGTTCGATGACGAGCATATCGTAACTCGAGGCGGCGAGTCTGCCAAGAACGGCCTCATCCAGGTCGAGATTCAAACCGTAGAACCAGCGAGAGACCCCGGCCAGGCGGGCGTGGCGGGAGGCGGCAGCCGCCCCGGCAGGAGGCGCAGGCATAATGGGTGCAGTAGGAGCCGCCGTGGCCGGCGGCGAAAATCGGGTGGGGGTAGCTTCAAACGGTGCCGGCGCAGCGGGCGGCGCGGCCGACTGGCAGGCCGCAGCCAGGAGGAAGAGGCCTACAAAATAAAAGGCTGCCAGGTATCTCATGGTTTTACACGGAAACATGCTCTCGCTCGTGATAAAGGCATTCGCATTTCACGAATGCACCGCTGACTATCCGATTATACCAAACCCCGAAAGGCCTTCGCCTCGGGACGCCTTGTCCAAACGGGCGCTGCTTCTGCCTGGCAAATGATCGCTTTTGCCGCAGTCATTTCCGTTTGCCAAACTGGTATAATGCAGCCAGCTTTCGCAGATGCCCTTGCCCTTCAAAATGGATAAGCATCGCAGAGCAGGCGATGAGGCCGGGCGGGCAACCGCCGGTTTTGAAAGATTGGTCCCTGTTTGCCGCGACGAAGGAGTTACCGATGAAAGATCATTTATCCGTTCGTACCGATTTGCGAGCCGGCTACCGCCCGGTGCGTACCATGGTTTTCCCGGACCAGTTCGGTTACTGGGTACCCGGCTGGTTCGACCTGGACAGCCTCAATATCTGCGGGTCGGTCATGGGAGCCGGGGGTGTCGGCACATACGGCGCGGGGAGCGGCGGCGCGGCGCCAGCGACTGCCGGCACGCCGCCTGCACCACCAGCCCCATAGAGCTATTGGGAGTCGATGCGATGATTGGGATGCTTCTTATACTGCTGGGTGTATTGGCGCTTTCTTTGGTCATCGCGATCGTTGTCATGCGGCGCGGCGACGGCCTGTTAGGGGCCGTACTTGGCGTCCTTCCAATTGTCCTCATGGAAATCATCGCCCAGGGCAAGATTAACGCTGACATCCAGGAGTGTTTGACCCGGGTGTGCGCTTCGGCCGGGCTGCCTCCCGACTGCAAGATGGCAGAATTCGGCTGCATGGAATGGAGCGGGCTTTCGATTGCTTTTTTCTGGATAACCGGGGTGATCGATGTCGTTTTGTACCTGATTGGGCTGGCAATCTACGCCGGTGTACGTGCCTGGCGAAAATCATCGAGTTAAATTTTTGTCGAGTGAGCAGCGTTGCACGCTGCCCACTCGACAAAGAAAACTCGAACCGTTGGTATCGCTTACTTCGCTGCGGCTGCCGCGGCGGCCTTCTCACGCTTGCGGAAGGCCTTGATCCAGCGCATGGCGTATTCGTCGTGGCCCATGAGCAGGTCGCAGGCCAGCAGGGTGGTCTGGATTTCGGGTACAGTGGGGTCGGTGATGGCGGTGGTCATACCGCGGGCGATGGCCAGGCCCAGGTAGGCGGTGTTGATGATCTTGCGGTCGGGCAGGCCGAAGGAAACGTTGCTGGCGCCAAGGTTGATATTAGAGCCAAGTTCTTTGCGCACCAGGGCGATGGCGTCCAGGGTTACCTGGCCAGCCTTGTGGTCGGCGCCTACAGTCAGCGCCAGGCAGTCGATGATGATATCTTCGGGCGGGATGCCGTAATCGCCAGCGCGCTGGATCAGTTTCCTGGCGACTTCCAGGCGCGCCTCGGGGGTAGCCGGCACGCCGCTTTCATCGGTGATGACGCCGATGACGGCAGCATTGTACCGTTTGGCCAGCGGGAAAACGCGGGACATCATGTGTTCTTCGGCGGTGGTGGAATTGATCAGCGCTTTGCCGGGATAGATTTCCAGGGCGGCTTTGAGGGCATCGGGGTTGGCAGTGTCGATGCACAATGGCACCTGGACGGCTTCCATCACAGCCTGTACCGCGCCGCGCAGCAGGGCAGGTTCGTCGGCGCCGGGGATGCCTGCGTTCACATCCAGGACGTGGGCGCCAGCTTCTGCCTGCTTGCGGGCATCCTCCTGGGCTACTGAAAAATCGCCTTGGGCCATCGTTTCGGCCAGTTTTTTGCGCCGGGTAGGGTTGATCCGCTCGCCAATGATCGTGAAGGGATGGTCGGGGCTGATCGTGATGACTTTATCTTTGCACGAAAGTTTTGTTTCCATTCTTTCTTTACCTCGAGTTTGGATAAGTTTTTGCGCTGGTGTGAACCTCACTCCGTGGGTAGCGAATCAGCGCCACAAGACTAATATGGATCGACGTTCCAGGACGCAGAGACCTCATCCAATACACCATCCAGGATAGCGTCGCGGGAGGTATCAATATCGTCCAAAATGGCCTGGCGAGCGCTTTCTGCATTATGTACCTCCAGGGCGCTGACAATGCGGGCGTGTGTCACTTCCTGAGATTTTCCGGCATGCCGCAGCACCATAAAACGCGCCAGCCGGTCGTGCAGGTGGCCGATCATCTCGGCCAGCTCCAGGTTGCCCGAGGCCAGGGCTACCAGGTAGTGGAAACGGCGGTTTTCATCTGTATAACGGTCATAGGATTCGTCGTCATCGCCGGTGTAGCCAGCGTGTACGGCGCGCAGTTCGGCGATTTGATCCGGGGTGGCGCGCAATGCAGCGCGCTCGATGGCAGCCATCTCCAGGATTTTGCGCAGATCGAGCATATCGCGTAACTGCTTCAGTGTCATACGCCCTACAAAATACCCGGAACGTGGGCGGATGGTCACCAGCCCTTCCTGGTTGAGCATCTGCAACGCATCGCGCACCGGGGTTACACTGGTCTCGAACTGGTGAGCCAACTCTTCGATGTCCAGCCGCTCACCGGGCTTTAGATGTCCCATGATGATCGAGCGCCGCACCTGGCGATAAATCCTGGTTTTGGAAGTACCATCTGTGGTCATGGTCAGCACACCTGCCGGTTTTCGGACATAATGTAATCTTACCATACGCTTCCCTGTGAAGCAAGTCGTAATATTTCAATCGGTTTTGCGCTTGACAATTGATATATTAGATGCTAGTATAGATATATCAGATGGCGTATTTTTAAACCCTGCGGGGTAGATCAGAAACTCTGAGGCATCTCCTACAACTGAACGAGGTAAATCGATATGATCCAAACACATGGTACAAGTATGACAAGCGCCCATTATGCGCGTATGGGCAAAGAAGAGTGTGAAAAAATTCATCAAGCCAGCCTGGAAATTCTGTGGCGGATCGGCATCGACGTACACGACGAAAAGGCGCGCGAAACCCTGGTGAAGGGCGGGGCCAAAGCCGACGGCCTGCGGGTGCGCCTGCCAGAGTATATGGTCACCCGGGCGCTGGCCTCTGCGCCGCACACGATGACCCTGTACAACCGTAACGGAAAAGTGGCGATGCGCGCGGGCGGCTTCAATTCTCATTTCGGCGGCGGCTCGGATTGCCTCAATATCCTCGACCACCACAGCGGGCAGCGCCGCAAACCGGTGTTGAGCGATGTGCGCGATGCAGCCCGGCTGATGGATGCCCTGCCGGAGATCGATTTCGTCATGTCGGCCTTCTTGCCGGAGGACGTTGACCAGCGTGTCTACGATCGTTACCAGATGGAAGTGATGCTGAACAACACCACCAAACCGATCGTCTTTGTAACGCCGGATTTCGAGGGCTGCGTGGCGGCGGTCGAAATGTGTGAAATCGTGGCCGGCGGAGCCGAAGCCTTTCAGCGCAAGCCTTTTGCAACCTGTTATATCAATGTAACCTCCGGCATGACGATGAACGCCGAGGCGCTGCAAAAGTGCATGTTCCTGGCCGAGAAGGGCCTGCCGCTGCTGTGGATCCCACTCAACGCGGGCGGGGTGAACTCGCCGGTGACGATTGCCGGCTGCGAAGCTTCAATGAACGCCGGGGTATTGCTCGGCGTCGTGCTCTCTCAACTGGTCAATCCCGGCGTTCCGGTGGCTTTGCCGGGCTGGAACGGTGGACCGTATAATCTGCAAACCATGGTCGGCAACTATGTGTTGGCCGATGAACAGGGTGTGCCCACCTCGATGGGGAAATACTACGATCTGCCGGTCTTTGGCCTGGGGGGTTCGACCGACTCAAAGGTCATGGACCAGCAATGCAGTTTCGAGGCCACCATCAGCCTGGTCACCGCATTGATGCACGGGGCCAACATCGTCCACGACGTCGGTTTTATGGATGCCGGTTTGCAAGGCTCGCTGCAGATGATTGTCATCGGCAACGAAATCCTGGGCTTTCTGCGAGCGGCCACGGCGGGCGTGCCGGTAAATGATGAGACGCTGGCGATCGACGTGATCGAAGAACTGGGTCCGACCGGCAATTACCTGGGGCACGAGCATACCCTGCGCCATTACAAGGAACCTTTTTACTCCAAGTTGATCGACAAGAATCCCTATTCCGTCTGGCAGGCGCGCGGCGCGACGACCATGGAAGGAAGGGCGACAAAGTTTATCGATACTGTACTCGCCAGGCACCAGGTCGAGCCGCTGCCGGCTGACGTCCAACAGGGCATCCATGCCATCGTCGAGCGCGAGCAGGACTGGATCAACCGCGCCGGAAATAGCAGCGAAACGAGGAATTAACCATGCACGAACAACAACCCTTCTTCATGCGCGATCCCTGGAGCTATGATGTAGCTCAAAAGCCAGCCGTTCGTCCAGACGCGCAACTTGGTTTCGATACGCGCTCCTTGCACGCTGGCTTTCATCCCCTGGAAAATACCCAGCAATTCCGTGCTTTTGTCCCGCCGATCGTCCAATCGATGACCTACCCGTATGAGACCTTCGAGCGCTTTCCGGATTACATTTATGGCCGCAGCAAGACGCCTACGGTCAGCGTGCTGGAAGAGCGCCTGGCCTCCCTGGAAGGCGGCGAAGGGGCGGTTTCGGCTGGCTCCGGCTCGCAGGCTTTGTACAGCCTGATCTCCACCATTGTCCGGCCGGGCGACAATGTGGTGACTTCGCTCAACATCTTTGGCGAGGGCTACAAACAGGCCGCGGCCATCTTCCCGCAGCGTTGCGGCGTGGCATTCCGTTTCGTCAAAAACTTCGCCGATCCCAAAGCCTGGGATCAGATGATCGACCAAAGGACTCGCCTGGTGTGGGTGGAGACGCCCAGCAACCCCTGCCTGCAGGTCACGGATATCGCCGCGGTGGCCGAGGTGGCCCACGCCCGCGGCGTGCCGCTGCTGGTGGATAACACGACCGCCACGGCGGCGCTGCAGCGGCCGATGGACCTGGGAGCGGACATCATTTTGCTTTCGCTGACCAAATTCCTGAGCGGCAATGCGACCGTCCTGGGCGGGGCGATCGTTGGGCCGGAAGCCCTGGTGGAAGACATCCGCTGGAACACCACCGAGTTTATCGGCGCCATCTTGCAGCCTTTCGAGGCGTGGTTGATGCTGCAATATCTTGAGACGCTCTCCTTGCGTATGGAGCGGCACAGCGCCAATGCCGCGAAAGTGGCCGGGTTCCTGGCGGCCCACCCGAAGGTACGGCACGTCAATTACACAGGCTTGCCATCCCACCCGCAGCACGAATTGGCCGGGCGCCAGATGAAAGCGGGCGGCGGTCTGCTGTCCTTCGTCGTGCCGGGCGGCATGCAGGGAGCGGCAGCGGTGATGAACAGCGTCCGGCTGGTGGTGCACGCCGTGACGTTCGGCACCAGCCGCACGATTTGCATGCACCCGCGCACCATCACACACGAGCACATGACCCAGGAAGAACGCGACGAGGCGGGCATCGACGACGGGCTGATCCGCCTGTCGGTCGGCCTGGAAAACCCTGAAGATATCATCGCTGACCTGGACCAGGCGCTGTCACGCCTGGCCTGAAGCCTTTGCAACTTGCCCGGACCGCCGCAATAGGCTTTATAATGGGGGCGCCGACAGGTGGTTTGTCGATTTGTGTTTAAATTGCGGACGATGTCCGCAATTTAAACACAATAAAGAAACCCTGCCCGGCTTCGCGCAGCGCATGCCTCGCCGGTCGAGCGCAGATCATTTTCACAGGAGCTAGGATACAAACATGGAATTCGCCGAACGTGTCGTCAAACTTGCGCCAGAGGGCGCATATTATATGCTGGGCCGCGCCCAGGCCTTAGAAGCCACCGGACGCGAGATTATCCACCTGGAAATCGGCCAACCGGATGTGCCCACCTTTGCCAATATTACCCGGGCGGGGGTCAAGGCCATCCAGGATGGTTACACCCGTTACACTCCCTCCGCGGGGATCCCTGCGCTGCGCAAAGCCATTGCCGAGGACGCCGGACGCCGGCGAGGGATGGCCTTCGAGGCGCAGCAGGTGGTGATTGGCCCGGGGGCCAAGCCGGCGTTGTTCTTCCCCACCCTGGCGCTGGTGCGCCCCGGCGACGAGGTAATCTACCCCGACCCGGGTTTTCCCACTTACGCCGCCATGATCGAAGTGGCCGGCGGCACGCCGGTGGCGGTGCCGCTGCGCGAGGAAGAGGATTTTTCTTTCGACCTGGAAGTCTTCGACCGCCTGGTGAACGAGCGCACCCGCATGATTATCCTGAATTCGCCCAGCAATCCCACCGGCGGGGTGATGCCGCTGGCGGCGCTGGAACACATTGCCGAGGTGGCCCGCCAGCGAAACATCTGGGTGCTGTCCGATGAAATTTACGCTCGCCTGGTCTACGAGGCGCCCGCCCCCAGCATCGCCGCCCTGCCCGGCATGGCCGAGCGGACGATCATCTGCGACGGTTTTTCCAAGACCTACGCCATGACCGGCTGGCGGCTGGGCTACGGCATCATGCCTGCTCCGCTGGCCGAACGGGTCGAACTGCTGTTGACCCACTCGGTGGGCTGCACGGCCAGCTTCACCCAGGTAGCGGGGATCGAGGCGGTCAACGGGCCGCAGGATATGGTCGATACGGTGGTCGCCGAATACCGCCGCCGCCGGGACGCGCTGGTGGCCGGCCTGAACGAGATCCCCGGAGTGCGCTGCCGCCTGCCGCAGGGGGCGTTCTACGTGTTCCCCAACGCGTCCTCCTTCGGGCGCACTTCCAACTGGCTGGCCGAATATTTGTTGGAAGAAGCCGGGGTGGCCTTGCTGCCGGGAACCTCCTTTGGCAAGTACGGCGAAGGCTATTTGCGGTTGTGCTTTGCCAATTCGCTGGAAAATATTTTGGCCGCGCTGGAGCAGATGAAGGAGGCGCTGGGGAAGTTGGCCTGACGGCCCGGCGGTTGAAACCGCGGCGACGAATACACAAAAACCCCTCTACAGGGGTTTTCAAGCCAATCCCCTGCAGAGGGGATTGGTGTTTTTGTGGCGGTGGTTTCTAACCGCCCGGGCGTGCGTAGCAAAGAACAATTCGTAGTAGGCGGGATGGCTCAACTGGCCGAATAACCGAGCGCTTGAGCTTTATTTTTGACAAACTCGTAGATCAACCGGGCCTGCTCAATCGCTGCACGCGCCTCGGCGATACTGAGCTGCTCGGGAATTGGGCCGGGATATACAAAATCTGCCCGGTAGCGAGTCAGTGATTGGCAGCTATCACGCAGGCTCTCAAAGTCGGGATCGTGATGGATGACGATACACCCGGCAAGAAGTTCCACCAGATCGTGTGTCTTGGTGATTCTGCGCTTGTTTAGCATCAAGTAGGCTTTCAGTAAATACTCAGCGACCATGTGCGCCATTTTACCGGCAGTGTCAGTCGGTGGATCTTCCAGATCGAATGGCGCATATTCCAGGAACACCAGTTCATGTTCGGCCTTGCGAAACCACTCGCGGGTGCGCTCTTGAATATGTCTACTTGGCCCGGATGGGTTCGCCTCGCTCATATAAAACTTTCCCCTGCTGTAAAATCTCTAAGATCAGATCCCACTCACCTTCGTTGCTGCGGATCAAGTCTTGCACCTCACTCAGGGTCAAGACGATTACATCCAGGCCGAAGGAACGGTAACGGAATAGATTTAAAACCTGGATGGCGCGCTCGCTGCGTCGCAGGCTGGCAAAAGGGTGATCGTTATCCAGGCAAATGAACAGGTCGATGTCACTATCCTGTGCGGCGCGGCGGCGCGCCTGCGAGCCGAACAAGATCACCTGGCATGGTCCTAGCAGCTTGTCGGAGAACTAAGGGCGTAAGTATCCCAAAGAGTTTCTTGGAC
>CAZQQJ010000016.1:0-144961 GCA_964595435.1 uncultured Anaerolinea sp.
CTATGGGCCAATTTTCATCAAGGGCGCTCCCCATCACTTTGGCGCGCTAACAATTATTTTATCCGGGACCTGGGGGATGGAAAACAAACCAAGCGGGTTTTTCTCGGCTTGCTCGAGCTGGACGATTAATAAGTCGCGATAAATCCTTTTCTTACATACGGTATCTTGATGATTTTAGCGTAACACCCATTTCAAATCTATGGACCGACGTCCGGTGGGGATTCGATGCCGCCCAGAAGCGATATGTCGTTGAAACGAATCCTCGCGTCATCGAACGCTGCATGTTGATGACCACCGATCCAGGCGACCTGGTGCTCGACCCGACCTGCGGGAGCGGGACGACGGCTTACGTGGCCGAGCAGTGGGGGCGGCGCTGGATCACCATCGACACCTCCCGCGTGGCGGTGGCCCTGGCCCGCCAGCGGCTGCTGACGGCGAAGTTCGACTATTACGAGCTTTCAGCAGACAGCCGTCAGCCATCAGCCAGGAAGCCTGCTTCGCCATCGGCGGGGTTTGTGTATAAGACGGTGCCGCACATCACGCTCAAATCCATCGCCCAGAACCAGGCGCTCGACCCGATCTTCGCCCGCTGGGAGCCGGCGCTGGAGGAGAAACTGGCGGCGCTCAACGCGGCGCTGGCTTTTGTCACGCCCGAAATCCGCGCCCGGCTGCTGGCGAAGCTGGCGGAGAAGGAGCGGCGGGAAGGGAAGAAGGCGATCGGCGAGGCGGAGCGGCGGCGGTGGTTGCTGCCGGGACGAGAAGGCGGGGGGTGGAAAGCGTGGGAAGTCCCCTTCGACGCCGACCCGGATTGGCCGGAGGCGCTGCGCCGGGCGCTGGAGGATTACCGCCGGGCGTGGCGGGGCAAGATGGACCAGGTCAACGCGGCCATCGCGGCCAGCGCCCCGCAGCAGCAGTTGGTCGACCAGCCCAAAGTCACGCCGGGCGTGACGCGGGTGAGCGGGCCGTTCACGGTGGAGGGGGTGCAGCCGGTCGAAGAGACGCTCGACCTGGAGGAGACGCCGATCGGCGGCGAGCCGGAGGCGCTCACCCCCTTCCCCTCTCCCGGAATCGGGAGAGGGGTGGAAATTGAACCGCTCAACGCGGAGGCGTACCTGGAGAAGATGATCCGCCTACTGCGCCAGGACGGGGTGCGCTTCCCGGACAACAAGGTAATGAAGTTCGCCCGCCTGGACCCGCTGCCGCACAGTTTGCTGCACGCCGAAGGCGAGTGGGGGTTCGAGTTCGCCGCGGGCGAGGCGCGCCGGGCGGCGGTCTCGTTCGGCCCGCAGTACGGCCCGATCACCGCCAAGCAGGTGGAGGAGTGCCTGCGCGAGGCCTACCGGCGCGGCTTCGACGACCTGGTCTTCGCCGGGTTCAGCATCGACGGGGCGGCGCAGGCCATCGTCCAGGAGGACCCCAACCCGCAGGTGCGCTGCCACCTGGCGCACGTCCGCCCGGACGTGAACATGGGCGACCTGCTCAAGGATACCCCCTCCAGCCAGTTGTTCACCGTCTTCGGGCTGCCGCGGGTCAACCTGATCCCGCTCAAGGGCGGCGAGTGGCAGGTGGAGATGGAAGGGGTGGACATCTACGACCCGGTGACCAACACGGTGCAGTCCACCGGCGCGGGCAAAGTGGCGGCCTGGTTCCTGGACAGCGATTACGACGGGCAGACCTTCTGCATCACGCAGGCGTTCTTCCCCGACGCATCGGCCTGGGAGAAGATCGCCCGGGCGCTGAAGAGCACGGTGGACCCGGAACGCTTTGCGGCGTTCTCGGGGACGAGGTCGCTGGCGTTCAGGGCGGGGGAGCACGGGAGGATGGCGGTGAAGGTGATCGATCCGAGGGGGAATGAGGTGATGAGGGTGATGAAGATGGAGGTGAGGCGGTGAGCGTCGGAAATGCGCTCTGAGTAGCATCCATCCCTTCGAGCGACAAATATACAATGCTCTCAGGTCATAGGCTAAAACCACATAGTAGGCAAGCTGCTAACTCGAGAAAGCGAAAACGATATCTAAGTAGGTGTTAAAAAGTTTCTTATACAAAAAACGGCACCTGTAGGCGAAAAAAGTGACAGTTTCTTTTTGGTACCTACCTAGTGATGTACAGGATTAACAGGGAAAATTGGGCAATGTCAGAACGTATGCAAAAGACTCAAAAAAGAAATATATCGAACATTGTATCCAAGTCTAGCTGGGGGGATCTCACAAAGATACAGGAACATAAGCTTCTAAAATTGTTACAGATCATAACCTCCACTGCTAACCTGAATATCCTACTCGAACAGATAGTCACCGAAATTCCTCCGTTGTTAAATCTGGAATGGTGTTCTGTTTACTTAACCCACAAATATACTCCTCAGTTCTCAGAAATTTTAGTTACCACAGATGGCGATGAGGTGCCTGCGATTAGCATTGACAAACCTTTTGTTGTTCTAGCGCAGACTAATCAACGTTCTCGAGCCGCATGGTTAGGCAGAATCTTTTATGTTTCTGGAGAGGACTTGGTAGGTTGGGTGTATAAAACTAGCAACCAATTAAAAATCGAGGATATCGCTGATGAAGCTGAGTTAGCTCGGATTCACCCTCCACTCGAACTAAGCCAAAGGTATTATCATGACAAATCGCTGACTCCTAGTGGAAAAAAAGCGCCTGCATTGTTAGTACCTCTTAATACCCCAGCAGAAATCATCGGTGTTCTTGAGCTAACGAAGAGAAAGGGTGCCAGAGCATTTAGCAGAGCAGCAGAACAAATTGCTGTAATCGTTGGGCAAGTGATTGCTGGTCTAATTCAGAAAAACCAGATTTTGGATGAGCGAACTGAGACAGTTTCTTTGCTCGCTGAACTAGGAGTCGAAAATGATCCCCTAATTGCTGGAGGGAAAATAACTGCAAGTGTTCAGAACATGCTCAATTGTCAGCACTGCGATTTGTACATGCTTGATGATAAAGGTCAGTGCCTTGAATTGAAATTCCGCGATGGAAATCCTTATTCGAACAAAACCCTTGTACAATTTTGCCCCGGAGAAGGGCTGATAGGTTGGGTTTTAAAAACAGGCAAGCCGCTCTTAATCAATGACTCGCGCGAGTACCTTTCGGGCAGACAGCTCGACGATTTAATATTAATAAAAATATCTGATAATGAGAAAATTGATGACGAAGATCGTTGGCTGGAAATATCTAAGGCGAATAAATCATATGTCGCAGGTACAAAGAATATCGCCCCCTTCATAGCCGTTCCAATTTTAGCACCAGATAACTCTGTACAAGGGGTATTAGCAGCCCATAATATCTCCGGTCGTTTACCAAATCGATCAGAACCATTCACGCCTTTAGAACTCCAGCAAGTCAAGATGTTCGCCAGCGCTTTTGCCTTAACGGTCCAAAACGATCTGACCCGTCGTAAGGCTGATTTCCTGCTCAAATTAAATCAAAGCGAAAGTATACAAGAATTGAACGATCTAGTAATTAAAACTCTTCCTCAACTAATTCGCTGTTCTGATTGTTTCATATTCTCTATAGATCGCAGCAATGATAGGCCACCCGTGCAACTCGTCGCTTCTAGTCGCGGTGCACGTGATCTATCTTACGAAATCGGCCAAAGTAAAACCGGATTTTGTGCCCTATCTGAAAAAACACTGTGCTTCGCTCACTATGGTGCTGGGATATCTAGAACTACCTACATGGATGCTGAAAAAGAACGGCTTCTCACTGAGAGGCCCAATGATTGGATTGAGGATTTAATTATAGATGAAACAGGGAATCGTGTAGGGTTTATACTCTTACGAGATGGGAAAAGAGCCAAAAGCGAGATTAATGCTCAATTCAAACAGCTATGCGAGACTCAACGACCATCAATTGATAATGGCCTCCCGTCTCCTAATCTTGCGGAATATTTAGAAATGGGCGCAAAACCCTCTTTCTCTTTCGTTGCTGTACCTATCAAAAAACGCGAAGATAGTGAACTAGACGGCGTGATCACGTTTCTACGTGAGTATGCTCAGGTTCCTTTTAGTGAAGAAGATATCCGATTTGTCGAATCAATTGCAAGTTCGTTGGCTTCGATGATCGATCTGCTCAAACTCCAAAATGATCGAAAAGATTTGTTGGTAAGTCTTGAGCATGAGGTAACTCGACCACTCACAAGCTTACGGGCTAATGCAGAAGTAATTATCGCTGTAACACAAGCAGGAACCTCTCTCCAAAATTACAGCAAAAAGATCATTGAACAGATTAATCTTATGGAAATGACCGCTGAAACTATCTTGGGAGTGACTGGCGGAAAGAGCATTGGCGGAAGATTTCACTTTCACAGTATATACCGGCCACTTATGGATGCCCGGGAAATTTTCTTAGAGGAAGCAAAGGTAAAAGGATGTGAAATCGAAAGACCTCACGCAATAAATTCTTCTAGCTTTCCAGATGTCGAGATGCGCGTAGGAGAGCTAACTCTCGCCTTCAAAAATATTCTACACAATGCAATAAAATATTCCTTCTCACCACCAAAGGGACAGGAACGGCTTCGCTTTATCCGCATCCTGGGGGATTGGGCTAACACCGAAGAGTCCCTATATAGAATTTCAATTCAAAACTACGGTGTTGGCATTCTCAAGGAAGAAATTGACACTCGCATCATCTTCAAACCATTCCGGCGTGGTAAGCTTTCTTCAGACAGAGATCGCACAGGTTCAGGGGTAGGGTTGACATACGTTGAAAAAATAATAGAGGATATTCATCACGGCAGAGTTGATGTTATCTCTAAACCAATTGTAGGGGAGGCCTATCTAACAACTTTCGTCGTAGTGTTGCCTGTTCGTCAGATTTTTGGAATATCCAAGCGAGGTGAAAGATGAAAAAGATCCTTTGGATTGAAGATGACTATTATCATATACAAGCGCTGTTTTTTCATATAGAAAAGCTAGGTTATATGATAAGACCAGCTCTCAATGCTTTAGACGGTTATTATGAGGCAAAAAAATGGCGAAATTATGAGGCTATTGTGGTAGACATTATTTTGCCATTGCGAGTACCTAATCAAAAATTACCTTCGCCAGTTGATCAATGGGCAAAGGAAGCTTTTCCTGGGATCGGATTGCTCAAATGGTTGCTTACAGAATTAAAGCCCCGATGTCCGGTGTTGATATTATCAGTCTGGGATGATCCAATAGAAAAATTTCATCTCGAAGATCTTCCCATTCAAGAAGTAATCGTAAAGAAAGCCCTGGGGCCCAAGCAACTATTTGAAATCATGAGGAAATATTTAGACATTGAGTAAAGGATATCAGGAACATGAAAACGCTGAGTCTATCAGGAATAATCCGTTTCGCTTGGCCAATTTTGTTCTGCCTTATATTGCTTACTCTAAATTATATTGTCGAAGTATCAGCAAAAGAGTTCAGTGAATCGAGACGACAACCTACAACAACAATCTCACCATTCATACCACCTTCGCCAACTGCCGCCTCGCCTGTACCTACACGCGCAGTTCATGCTATCTTGACACCAACACCATCTGCCTCAGAGATAGAAATCTACAAAGAGATTGCGCAAACGGCTATCAATGCATCGAAAGACGCTTTAGAGCAAATGAAGTGGGTGATAGCAACTTTTGCTGTAATTTTAATCGGAATTGCTTCAGGGATAGTAACATTCTTCATCAACAACCAAAGGGAAGTAAATAATTCTGCGGAAAAAACCAGAAATGACTTGCGTTTAGCAACAGAAAATCTTCAGGCGGCTGAAAGACAATTATCGAGGCTTTCAAGCAGCTATTTCATGCGTGAACAAGAACTTCTTGACCAAATAACCAGATATATATCTTTAGACATGGCCTACGAACTGTACGAAAGAGGGGATCTTAATGCAAAAGAGTTGCTTGAGGCGCAAATATGGTTTGCCTGGGCAAACTGGTATTATCTAGAGAAAGAAGAAGCGTATTTCCAACTAGAAGCTTATCGAGATAACTCTGATGGCTTACCTTTATCTATCCGCCGATTAATCCTACTCGAATATGATCGATTGAATTATTCAACCCAAAAGCGAGGTATGATTTATTTGCAAGAAAAGGATCGACTCAAGAAATTGTTAAGTCTAATAAAGTTAGCACCGATCAGTGAAAATGATTTTGCCCCAACAACAATGAGTGATTAGATCGACCATTCCCCATGTTATCTGTTCAGCAATTCACCCCCATCCAGCCCGTCGAGCGCCCCATCCTCTGCTCCCCCTACGCCGAGCCGGACGCCCACTGGGTCTACGACACCGCCACCGGCGAGGCGCAGAAAATGCCCGGTCGCCGGCCGGCCTCTTACTGGTACAAGACGCAGCGCGTGCTCACCGGGCAGATGATGCTGACCGGGTTTGCCGAGGAGGAGCGCGAAGACTTGCCACTGGTCAACGCCCTGCGCGAGGACGTCAAACGCTGGCGGGGGTCGGATTACGAGAATGCCACCGAGGTCACCAAGGAGCTGCTGCGCTACTGGCAGCGCCCTGACCGCCCGCGGCGGCTGTTCTTCTGCCAGGTGGAAGCCGCCGAGACGGTGATTTACCTGAACGAAATCCGCCTGCCGGGGCGCCACACCCGCTTCAAGTCGCGGGTCACCGACGCCGACCTGAGCAAGCTGCTCGACCAGCCCGCTGCGCCGGGGCTGCCTGCCCTGGCCCGCCTGGGGCTGAAGATGGCCACCGGCAGCGGCAAGACGGTGGTGATGGCCATGCTGGTGGCCTGGGCGTTCTGCAACCGCGGGCGGGTGAGCAGCGACGAGCGCTTCCCTTCGGCGGTGCTGGCGGTGTGCCCCAACCTGACCATCAAGGAACGCCTGCAGGTGCTGCGCCCCGAACGCCCGGATAACTATTACGCGGCCTTCGACCTGGTTCCCGCCCGCCTGCGCCCGCTGATGGCGCAGGGCAGGGTGCTGGTGACCAACTGGCACCTGTTCGCCCCCGAGTCGGAGCACGCCGAGGGCGGGCGTTCGTATGCCGTGGTGAACAAGGGGCCGGAAAGCCCGCCGGCTTTTGCGCAGCGCATCCTGGGCGACCTGGCCGGGCGCGGGCCCATCCTGGTGCTGAACGACGAGGCGCACCATGCGTGGAGGCCGCCCCTCAACCCTGACCCATCTCCTCAGAGAGGGAGAGGGGCAGGCGCTCAAGAGGGCGTTTCGCGGGACGAACTGGAAGAGGCCACGGTGTGGGTGGATGGGCTGGACCGGCTCAACCAGGCGGTGGGGGTACGCGCCTGCATCGACCTTTCGGCCACACCGTTCTACATCCAGGGCAGCGGCTACGTGGAAGGCGCGCCTTTCCCCTGGCTGGTGAGCGACTTCGGGCTGGTGGATGCCATCGAGAGCGGCATCGTCAAGATTCCCCGCCTGCCGGTGGCCACCAACACCGGCAGGCCCGACCCGGAATACTTCCGCCTGTGGCAGCACATCACCGAGAATTTACAGCCCGGCGAGAAGCTGCCCGGCAGGGGAGGCAAACCCAAGCCGGAAGTGGTTTACCGCAACGCGCAGCCCGCCCTGCTCACCCTGGCCGGGCAGTGGAAGGAACGCTTCGATTACATCCAGCAGGCCAGCAACGAAAAAGACAAGACCCCGCCGGTGCTGATTATCGTGTGCGACAACACCGACGTGGCGGAGGTGTTTTACCGCAACATCTCCGGCGAGCAGGTGGTCGAGGTGGTCGAAGCGGAAGAAACCCCGGATGGCGATGAAGAGAGCCAGGCGGAGACGCCCGCCGCCCGGGGCAGCCGCCCCAGGACGCGCACGGTCTACGGGCAGGGCAGGGTTTTCCCCGAATATTTCTCCAACCGGGAGGATTTCAAGCCCACCATCCGCATCGACAGCAAGCTGCTGGCCGAAGCGGAAAGCCGCGAGCCGGCGTTGAGCAAGCAGGACGCCGCCGAGGCACTGCGCCGCATCGTGGCCACGGTGGGCAAACCGGGCGAACCGGGCGAGCAGGTGCGCTGCGTGGTCTCGGTGGCCATGCTCAACGAGGGCTGGGACGCGCACAACGTGACGCACATCCTGGGCGTGCGCGCCTTCAGCAGCCAGTTATTGTGCGAACAGGTAGTGGGGCGCGGGCTGCGGCGCATGGATTACACCCCCGCCCCGCAGAGCGGCGACCTGCTCACCGAGGAATACGTGGACATCTACGGCGTGCCCTTCAGCCTGATCCCCTTCAAGGGCCGGCCCGCCAATAAAGCAGAGACCGGCGACCGGCCCAAGAACCACGTGCGCGCTTTGCCGGAACGGGCGCAGTACCTGGTGCGCTTTCCAGTGGTGGAGGGCTACGCCTTTGCCCTGCGGCAGAACCTGATCACCGCGGACGTCTCCCGGATGGAAACGCTGGCCATCCAGCCGGCGCTGGAGCCGACGGCGGTGTTCGTCAAGCCGCGGGTGGGCTACCAGCTCGGCGCGCCGACCCTGGCCGGGCCGGGCGAATTTGCCGAACAGGACCGCCGCGCTTATTACGCCAGCACGCACTTGCAAACCATCCAGTTCGAGATCGCCCGGCAGATCGTGCAGAACATGGTGGGCGATTTCCAGCAGCACATCGCGCCGGACGAAAACAGCAACCCCCGCCTGCGCCTGCAATCCCGCCACCAGCTTTTCCCGCAGGTGCTGCGCCTGGTGCACGCTTACGTCACCCGCAAGGTAGATTTCCACGGCGTGCATCCCTGCGAGCTGGGCCAGGAAATTTATTTCCAGAAGGTGGTCGAGCGGCTGATGGCCGCCATCCAGCCGGACGAGGGGCAGGGAGAGCCGCCGCTGATGCCGCTGCTCAACCGCTATGCGCCGGTGGGCAGCACGGAGGGAGTAGACTTCAAAACCACCAAACCGGTGTTCATGACCCAATTCAGCCACATCAACGCCGTGGCCGCAGATACCGCCGCCTGGGAACAATCCGCCGCCTTCCGCCTGGAACAGGCCGTTTTGCACGGCGCAGCGCGCTGCTACGCCCGCAACGACGGGCTGGCATTCAGCATCCCCTACGAATTCATGGGGGTCAGCCTGCACTACGAGCCGGATTACCTGGTGCGTTTGAGCAACGAAGTCACGCTGGTGTTGGAGATCAAAGGCTTCGAGGACGAACAGGACCGGGCCAAGCACCAGGCAGCCAGGCGTTGGGTTTCCGCAGTGAACAATTGGGGCAAACTGGGCCGGTGGGCCTTCCACGTGAACCGCGACCCACAGGTATTGCAGAACGAGCTGGCCTGGCTGGCAATGTAGCGCTATTTTCACAAGCAGCGCCTGAAAATATGCTATACTCGTCATTGGAGAAAGCAATGAGCGATATGGTGACCCTGAACGAGGTGTTGAAACTGGCAGAAAAGCTGCCTCTGGCTGACAAGGTGCGCCTGATCGAACGCATCGCGCCGCAAATTCAGCGCGATTTGCGCGCCGCCCCTGGCAAGCCACGCAAATCACTGCGCGGGCTGTGGAGCGGGCTGGATGTTACCGAAGAGGATATCGCCCAGGCTCGCCGGGAGATGTGGGGAGACTTCCCACGCGAGGACATCTGATGGCCAATTAACAATAATCGTTTATTTGCAAGAGAAAGGCCGTATTCCAGCTGAGTTAAAAACCCGACTGGAGGCTGAACTCCAAAATGGAAACACCGGCCTGATCCTGGCAGATCTGATGCTGGAAGTAGCGAATCAGGTGGCCAACGTGTCACGAGATGAAATACCGGATATGCCTGACCGCATCATCTCTGCCACCGCTTTGCAATATAACCTGACATTGATCAGCCGAGATAAGCGTATCCGTCTGTCGAATGTGGCGACGATCTGGTAAAAAAAATACTATTGGGTTTGGGGAAAGCTACCGATAAACAAAATAACTGAGGCAAGATACCTGACATCAAGGATGGTTTTCTTGACAAAGGGGGTTGTTTGTAATATATTACAAATATATCATAAACACGCCCAGGGCTTAGTCTCAGCCAGCGATGCATTATCGTAGCAATGAGCACCCCTTGAGTGCAAACAGGCGGTGAACGATGGGCCAATCTCTGGCCGAGCAGGTTTACGAGACAATCAAGAACGACATCATTACCTGTGCATTGCAGCCGGGGCAGCAGATCGCCCAGCCGCAACTCGCCGAGAGGTACGAAGTGGGCGTGACGCCGGTGCGCGAGGCGTTGCAAAGACTGGCACAGGAGGGGTTGGTGCAGGCAGTGCCGCGCTTCGGGTATATCGTTACGCCGATCACCGTTTCCGACGTGGCCGAGATCTACGAGCTGCGCTCGATCCTGGAATCGGCGGCGGCGCGCCTGGCGGCGCAGCGCGCTTCCCCGGCTCAGCTCGATAAAATCTCGGCGCTGGCCAGCTACACTTACGTTTACAAAGACCCGCTGAGCTACAGTAATTTTCTGGCCCACAACAGCGAATTTCACCTGGCAGTGGCGGCGGCCAGCGGAAATCGCCGCCTGGTCGAAGAGATTTCACAACTGCTCGACGCGCTGACCCGCGTGTTTCACCTGGGGCTGGACATTCGCGACAGCGCCGAGGAGATGCGCGACGAGCACAGGGCGCTCAGCGAAGCGTTGTGCAGACGGGACGCGCTGGAGGCCGAGCGCATCGTACAGGAGCAGATCGCTCATTCGCAGCAGCGCGTCCTTGAGGCGCTGCTCCCAGCGGCCAGCGGCGTTCCCAGGATGTTTGGGCAGAGCGTGCAATTTGGTTAGGGTTTCCTATGCTAAGACGCTTTTTCAGCACTTCCCGTAAAGCGCCGGCGCCAGGCAGGCAGGAAAGGCTGGTGCGCGTCGGCTGCCCGGCGCACAACTGCGGCGGGCGCTGCGTGTTGGTGGCGCACGTGCGCGACGGCGTGATCACCCGGCTGGACGCCGACGACCGCCCGGATGACAGCCCGGCCGCGCCGCAACTGCGCGCCTGCGCCCGCGGGCGGTCGTATCTGCGCCGGCAGTACCACCCGGATCGCCTGCTGTACCCGCTCAAACGGGCCGGGCGGCGCGGGGAAGGCAAGTTCACCCGCATATCCTGGGATGAGGCGCTTGACCTGCTGGCGGGCCAAATCCGGCGGGTGAAAGAACAGTACGGCAACAGCGCCCTGTTCGTCCCTTACGGCACAGGCAGCTACAACCAGACCAACGGATCGCACACCGCCCGCCGCCTGATGAACCTGTACGGCGGCTGCCTGGGCATCTATAACACGTACAGTTCAGCCGCCACCCACGCCGCCACGCCTTACGTATACGGCACGGTCAACACCGGCAGCCAGCGCCAGGACTGGCTGAATTCGAGATATTTCTTGCTGTGGGGCTGGAACCCGGCTGAGATGCGGGATGGCACCAACAGCGATTATTTCATCAAGCTGGCTCGCCAGAACGGGGCGCGCGTGGTGTGCATCGATCCGCGCCACAGCCTGAGCGCAGCGGGCCTGGCCGACGAGTGGGTGCCGATCCGCCCGGGCACCGATGTGGCCATGCTGAGCGCCATGGCGTACGTGATGATCAGCGAGAAGCTGTACGACGCAGCCTTCGTACGGACGCACTGCGTGGGCTTCGACGCGTCGCAGATGCCGCCCGGCGCGGAAGAGGCGGAAAGCTACTCCGCTTATATTTTGGGATTGCGGGATGGCATCCCCAAGACCCCTGACTGGGCCGAGCCGATCACCGCCGTGCCGCGGGCGACGATTGCCCGCCTGGCGCGCGAGTACGCCACCATCAAGCCGGGCGTGCTCTACCAGGGGTGGGGCGTGCAGCGCAGAGCTTATGGCGAGCAGGCGGCCAACGCGGCCTGTGCGCTGGCGGCGCTCACCGGCAACGTGGGTATTCCAGGCGGGTGGGCGAGCGGCAAAGGCGACCAGGCGCCAGACGGCGGACCGCTCTGGACGGCCTTCCCGGTCGGCGCCAATCCGGTTAAAGCGGCCATTCCGGTCTTTCTGTGGACAGAGGCGGTGCTGCGCGGAACGGAGATGACCGCTCAAGACCACGGCGTCCTGGGCGCCGAGCGGCTGGATACCAACGTCAAGCTGATCTATGCCGTGGCGACCAACGTGCTGGCCAACCAGCACGGCAACACCAACCGCACGGCGCAAATCCTGCGCGACGAAAGCCTGGCCGAGTTCATCGCCGTACAGGACAATTTCATCACCCCATCGGCGCGCTTTGCCGACCTGGTGCTGCCGGCCTGCACGCAATTCGAGACGTGGGGCGTGGAGGACGGCTGGAAATACGGCGACGAGGTGATCCTGATGCCCAAACTGGTCGAGCCGCCGGGGGAGTGCAAGAGCGATTACCGCATCTGCGCCGAGGTGGCAGAGCGGCTGGGGATTGGCGCGGCGTACACCGAAGGGCGGGACGAGCGCGCCTGGGTCGAATGGTGCCTGGAACGCTTCCGGCAAGAGCGCTTCCCCGAACTGCCCACGCTGGACGAATTCCTGGCGACGAATATGGGCGTATATGCCAAACCGGTGACCCGGCCGGTGGTGGCCTTTGCCGATTTCCGCGCCGACCCCGAAACGAACCCGCTGGACACCCCATCGGGCAAGATCGAGATCTTCTCCAAACGGCTATACGACATGGACAACCCGGAAATCCCCCCGGTGCCCAAATACATCCAGGAATGGGAAAGCCCGTTTGGG
Source organism: uncultured Anaerolinea sp. (assembly GCA_964595435.1). Lineage (GTDB taxonomy): Bacteria > Chloroflexota > Anaerolineae > Anaerolineales > UBA4823 > RBG-16-57-11. The sequence continues at coordinate 12,608 of CAZQQJ010000016.1, forward strand.
GCGGAGGCGCAAAGGTACCCGCTGCAAGTCATCGGGCACCACACGCTGCACCGGGTACACTCGACGCACGACAACAACGACTGGCTGGAGGAGGCCTTCCCACAGCGGGCCTTCATCCACCCGTTGGACGCCCGGGCGCGCGGCATTCAAGACGGCGAACCGGTCAAAGTGTTCAACGAACGGGGGGCGACGATTTTGCCCTGCCGGGTGACGGAGCGCATCCTGCCCGGGGTGATCGACATCCCGCAGGGAGCATGGTGGACGCCGGACGAAGACGGCGTCGACCGGCGCGGTTCGATCAACGTGCTGACCTCGGAATGCTGGACGCCGCTGGCGTTTGGGACGGCGCAGCATACTGCGATGGTCGAAGTGGAGAAGGCGGTATGAGTCCCTACGCGTTCTACTTCGACGCATCGGCCTGCTCGGGATGCAAGGCCTGCCAGGCGGCGTGCAAAGACAAACACGGGCTGGGGGAGGGAGTGCTCTGGCGGCGAGTGTACGAAGTGAGCGGGGGCGGGTGGGAGCGCTGCGGCGAAGCGTGGGTTTCGACGGTGTTTGCCTATAACGTTTCGCTGGCGTGCAATCACTGCGAACGCCCGATTTGCCTGGAGGTTTGCCCGGCAAACGCTTATACGCAGCGGCCGGACGGCATCGTGCTGCTGGACAGCGAGCGGTGCATCGGCTGCCGCTATTGCACGTGGGCGTGCCCCTACGGCGCGCCGCAGTACGACGAAGCGACCGGCCAGACGAGCAAGTGTACGCTGTGTGCCGATGAAATCGACGCCGGGCGGATACCGGCCTGCGTGGCAGCCTGCCCGATGCGCGTCCTGGATTTCGGCCAAAGCGATGAGCTGAAAGCAAAGTACGGGCAGAGCCAGACCATTTACCCGCTGCCAGCGCCGGAACTGACCGGGCCATCGCTGGTGGTATCGCCGCACGCACAGGCCGCCCGGGCAGCGCTCGAAGCGGCGCGGGTGGGCAACTGGGAAGAAGTCGGAGGCCAGGAACCATGAGAGAAAAATCGCTGGTCGTTTTCACGATCCTTTCCCAACTGGCCGCAGGGACGTTTTGGGCGTTGAGCCTGCTCTACGCCTGGGCAGCGAGCCAGGGCGAGGCACAGGCCATGCACAGATTGGCCCGGTTGGGCTGGCCTGCGATCACGATCCTGGCCGGAACAGGGATGCTGGCGGCGTTTTTCCACCTGGGCTCACCGGCTCGCGCCTGGCGGGCGTTGAGCAACCTGCGCCAATCCTGGTTGAGCCGGGAAATCTTGCTCGCCATGCTGTTCGGCGGGGCGTGCGCCATCCTGACAGGCATGGAGTGGGCGAGATGGGGCAACGGGATGGGGCAAATGGTCGTGACGGCAGGCGGTTGGCTGGCAAGCCTGGGACTGGTTTACGCCATGGCCAACGCTTATCGCCTGCGCACAGTACCGGCGTGGGATAGCTGGGTCACGCCTGTCTCGTTCTTCCTCAGCGCGCTGCTGTTGGGAATGCTGGCCAGCGGAGCGCTGCTGGGCACCTTCGTCCCGACACAGACTGGATGGATCGAGGCAAGCCTGCGAAGCATGATGATCGCAGCAACCGCGCTGCTTGGCGTCGAGCTGGCAGTGTTCGCCATGTGGCTGGCGGAGATGCAGGGCAGCCAGGCAGCAGCGGCTTCTTTTTCAAAAATCGCCCAACAACACGGGGCCATCTTGAAGCTGCGGCTGGCGATGGCGGTGGGAGGCATGATGGCAATCTGCGCCACATTTATCTGGCCTGGGGAAAGCAGCCTGCCAGGGCGCAGCGGCGCGGTCCTCCTGGCATTTGCACTGGTATTCGCCGCTGAGGTAGCGGGGCGCCTCCTATTTTACGAGGCACGTGTGCGGCACGGAGTTTAGATAAAGCAAAGGGCATAAATAAAAATGAAGATCGCTTTTGAGCAATTCTTACAAGCCTATCCCAGATATCACAACACCCTGTACCTGGATGAACTGCGCGGCAGCGAGTATGCCCGGTTGGACCGGCACGGGCACGTCTACCTGGACTATACCGGAGGCGGATTATATGCCACGTCCCAATTGAAGCAGCATATGGATTTGCTCTTCGACAATGTGTTTGGCAACCCGCATTCGTCCAACCCTACCTCGCTGGCGATGACTCACCTGGTAGAACAGGCGCGCCGGAAGGTGCTGGAATTTTTCAATGCGCCGCCGGAAGAGTACGTAGCCATTTTCACGGCAAACGCCAGCGGGGCGCTGAAGCTGGTAGGAGAATCTTTCCCCTTTGGCGCAGGCGATCACTATCTGCTGACCTTCGACAATCACAACTCGGTCAACGGCATCCGCGAGTTTGCCCGGGCGCGGGGAGCTGAGATCACCTACCTGCCTGTAGTATTGCCAGATATGCGCGTGGACGAGGCGCAACTGGAAGGCTACCTGGAACTGGCCCGGCCGGGAGGCTATAACCTGTTCGCTTTCCCGGCGCAGTCCAATTTTTCGGGAGCGCAGCACCCGCTGGAATGGATCGAGCGGGCGCATGCCAAAGGCTGGAAGGTGCTGATGGACGGCGCAGCCTTCGCGCCATCCAACCGGCTGGATTTGGGCCGCTGGAAACCGGATTTCGTGCCGCTTTCATTCTACAAAATGTTCGGATATCCCACCGGGGTGGGCTGCCTGCTGGCGCGCAAGGCGGCGCTGGCGCAACTGCACCGCCCGTGGTTCGCGGGCGGGACGATCACGGTGGCATCCGTGCAGGGCGACAAGTATTACCTGGCGGAGGGCGAGGCGGCTTTCGAGGAAGGCACGCTGAACTATTTGAATCTACCGGCGGTCGAGATCGGATTGAAGCACCTGCAAACCATCGGGATGGAGATCATCCACGAACGCGTGCTCTGTTTGAGCGGCTGGCTGTTGGACAACCTGCTGGCTTTGCGACACAGCAGCGGGGAGGCATTGATCCGGCTCTATGGCCCAACCACCACCGACCGGCGCGGCGGCACGCTGGCGCTCAACTTCCGAGACGCAAATGGGAGGGCCATCGACCACCGCGTGATCGAACAGCGGGCCAACCAGGTCAACATCTCACTGCGCACAGGCTGTTTCTGCAACCCGGGAGCAGGCGAGATCGCCCTGGGAATTTCCAGGCCCGAGCTGGCGGCGTGTTTCACCCGGCCATCTGAGCGCCTGACGCTGGACGATTTCCGACTGTGTATCGATGGCAAAAGCTCGGGGGCGGTGCGTATTTCGGTGGGGTTGGTCAGCAACTTCGCCGATGTGCACCACTTTATCCAGTTTGCCAAAGGCCTGTTGTGCTAGACCGCGACATCCTGCTCGCCGGGTAAAACGGCACACTCTGTTACAGTCGGGTCATCTATCTTCCCAATCCACCCACTCCACGCCGCTCGCGTGGAGATAAGCCTTAACGGCTTCGCCCAGCGTGGCAAAGAAAAGGTGTTCGCCCAACTGGGTAAAGACGCCATAGCGTTTGAGGATATCCTTAACCGGGTCTTTCATCTCGGCAAACACCAGCTCGATGCCCGCCTCTTGCAGTTCCTGATCCAGGCCGGTAAGGATATCAGCCGAGGTGATATCGATGCTGGTCACCGGCTCTGCGCATACCACGACCCACTGTACCACTGTCGGAGAATCTATCACGGCATCGATCACTCGGGAGCGGAACTGCTCCGCATTGGCAAAGAACAGAGGCGCATCCCAGCGGAAAAGCACCAGGCCCGGGACGCGCCGCGCTTCCGGATAACGAGTGATGTCATGGTAACCTTTGACGCCATCCGCACGGCCGAGGATAGCATGGTATGGTCGCCAGGCATCCCAAATAAACTCGACCAAAGCCATCGCGATGGCAATGAGAATACCCGGGATTGGGCCTAAGATCGCTACACCCAGGAAACAGGCTACCGAAAGCCAAAACTCCCAGCGCTGAATGCGGTACAGCCGGCGCATGTCGCTCAACTCGAACATCTTGAACGCTGAGGCAATGACCACCGCGGCCAGGGCAGTATTGGGCAGGTGGCGCAACAGAGTAGGTGCAAAAACCAGCAACAGAGCGATGGCCAACGCGCCCACCACACCGGTGAGCTGAGTTTTCGCCCCGGCAGCAGCGGCCACCGGCGTGCGCGAAGCGCTGCTGCTGATCGAAAGGCCCTGGAAGAAACCCGCCGCCAGGTTGGCTGCACCCAGGCCGATCATCTCCTGATTGGGATCGGCGGCATATCCTCCCCGGGCGGCCAGGGAACGCGACAATACGCTGGTATCGGCAAAGGAGACAATGGCAATCGCCGCAGCACCGGCCAGCAGGGCCTGGATATCGCTCATAGAAACTGCCGGGATCGAAAAAGAAGGCAGCCCTTGCGGTAAAGGCCCCAGGACGGATATGTCAGCACGGCCGGCCAGGTCGAAGACAGCGACCAGGATGGTTGCACCCACGACCGCCAGGAGAACGGATGGAATCTGCCGCCAACGCCTGAGCGCCAGGATGACCGCCAGGGCAGCTACGCCGATCGCCAGCGCCACCAGGTTGGTCTTTCCTTGAAAAATAGCCACAACAAAGGCGGCAGCTTTGCCGGGCAGGCTTTCGGCGCTAATCGAAAAACCGAACAGCTTGGGCAACTGCCCAACCAGCACGGTGAGAGCAATGCCATTCAGGTAGCCATAACGGATCGGCTTGGAAAGCAGATCGGTGATAAACCCCAGGCGCGCCAGCCCGGCCAGGATACACATGGCGCCAGACAGGATCGCCAACATCCCCGCCAGGGCAACGACGCGGGATGAGTCTCCGCCGGCCAGCGGCAAGATCACCGCGGCGATCATCGCCGCCAGGGAGGAATCCGGCCCCAAAACCATAATACGGCTGGGGCCAAATAAGGCATAGACGAGTAAGGGGACAATGGTCGCGTACAGGCCATAGATGGCGGGCAGGCCGGCCGCCTCGGCGTAACCCATACCAACCGGCACCAAAACGGCAGTCAGCGTCACGCCGGCAGCCAGGTCATGTCGTAACCATGCCAGGCGATAGTGACGAAGAATATCTGCCCCGGGCAGCCATTTCCACACCCCGCGTTTACCGGATGGCTGGCCGGGGCGAGCAATCCGGCCGGGTTCAGCCGTTGTCGGCAAGGAAGATTGGGAGGCGGCTTGATCCGTCATTTCAATACCTGAGTGATCTATCGTCGGTCAAGCGGTGAGCAAAAGAACAATTATCGATTTTACATGGCTCACATCACAGGAAATTTCAGAAATTATATCCTACCTTCAGCGGCTTTGGATGTAGGGAATACAGGGCATGGTATGGCCTGGGAGTTCACCGGATGCCGCCCGACCAGCAGGTAAGTTTTGCTGATTAAACCGGAGCTGAACAGGTTGATCGAACGGCTGCCGGTTTGCTCGAAATCCCACAGAGTAACCTGCATCCCAGAAAAATCAAAGACCGGATTGTTGCGATAGGCCGGCCCAGGCACCAGGCCCAGGCCAGCCGTGTCCAGCAAGTCATCCCAGGCGCGCCGGTCACCGAACAGTTTGCGCAGGACGAGGCGCGGGACGCCCGTATCTCGACAGCGCAGCAAGAAGTCGCGCAGGCCGGGTAAATTGTAGGATGTCAGCATGGTAGACACTTTGATAGGGACAACCGCCCGGTGGGTGATCTGCGCCAGGTCGGGCGGGCCAGGGACGCCCATGACCTGGCGATACACCGCAGGATCGAAAGATGGAAACGATAGCGTAGCGCGGTCATAACGGTTCAAGATATCGAGTTTCTTCAAGGCCAGGCGAGCGTTGGTATGCAATGAGACGCAGACTCCAGGGGGCAGTTGGCGGCGCAATTCATCCAACAAGCGCGCTTCGTGGCGATAAAGCTGCGGGTCGGTGTTGGTGCCACTGAACACCACCTGGCGTATATCGTGCCGCCAGATCAATCCGACCAGGCGGTCCAGGTTGCGCGGCGGGTAGATATTCAGGTTATCCGCGTTCAAGCGAGGGTCCATCTGCCTGCCGATACAGAAGGAGCAACGGGCATTGCAAGGACCGGAAAAGAGCAGGTTGGCAAAGTCAAACATCTTCCCGATCCTACCCCGCCAGTTCCAGCAGGTGAGCCTTCACAGCACCGGCGTAAAACAGGGCGATAACGCCGTTGACTTGCTGCTCGCCCAGGGAGGTGAGGCGCAAGGTGCGGGGGGTGGGCCTGGGCGGCGGGGCGGCAGGAGCCCGGTCGCCGCTTGCGGCGGATGGGGCCAGGTCCGTGCAATATTCCATCAGGCCGTTGCGCAAGACGAAAGCCACTTCACCGGGGAAGGCGTCTTCCAACACCATACCGAACTTGTTCTGGAAACTGGGCAGGTCGATCTCGCCGAAATAGAACGAAACGGAGATCATCTTGCCCATGGCGGCAGGCAAAGAAAGGTGGTAGAGGTCCTGGATGGGCAACTGACCGGCTTCCACCTGGCGGCGGTAATGTTCCAGGCGCTTATCGGCTGCACCGGCATTGTAGGCCAGGGTCTGGTGAGAAAGCGACTGCGCCCCCAGGCCAAACCCAAGATAGGGCGTGCCGTGAACCACGCGCTCGGTGAGGTAATCGCTGGTGCCGGGATCACCAGCCAGGCGGCTGAACGTATTCTTGCCCGGCGTGCCGTGGTAACCCGCCGCGTAGAGCAGATCCTTGGCGAGACGCGCCTGGGCAATGACATCTTCCAGGCGCACAGCGCCGGCCTGGTGCGCCAGGGCCGTGCCCTTGTAGCGCATGCGGTACAGGGTGACGTGCTCGGGGCACAGGTCGATGACGTGCTTCAAAGTAGCAGCGACGCTTTCCAGCGACTGCCCGGCAAAGCCATACATCACGTCGACGTTGAAACGCTGAAATCCGGCGGCGCGGATATTGTGCGCGGCTGCCAGGTCATAGGAAAGCGAGGTATGCGGGCGGCCTACGGCCTCCAACAGGCGCGGGTTGACGGTCTGCACCCCCATGCTGATGCGGCGGATGCCCATCTGATAGTAAGCGGCGATTTTCTCCGGCTCCGCAGCGGCAATCCTGGGCGTGGTTTCGATACTGATGGCAACGCTATCCGGCAGGCGAAAATTGGTGCGAGCAGCGTCCAGCACGCGCTGGATGTTGTGGATGCTGGCAACCGAGGGCGTACCGCCGCCAATGTCAAAGCCGACCAGCGTCTTGGTGGCCGTATCGATAACCTGGCGATAGGCATCCATCTCGCGTAGCATCCGATCGAAGTAGGGCGTTTCGTCAGCCGAATTGTTCGCCGGATCGAGGACGGTATACTCGCAGTAGCCGCAGCGCGCCTGGCAGAAAGGCACGTGGACATACAGGCCCAGGCGTTCCACCTCCTGCCAGGCCCGGGGAGCCGTTTGCTGCACCTGGGGGCGAGGCACTTTGTACGGGCGCATAGTGGTCACGTGGCCAATGGGGTAGGCAGTATTGGCAAGGTGATGGAGAGAAAGACCGGCAGCGAAGACTTGCGCCGGGTCGAAGGGAGTCTGGTCGAGAGAAGATGGTGAGTGCCAGTTCATTACAACCTCATTAAGTGTATTTACTACACTTATATAATAGTGTATAAAATACACTTTGTCAAGATGGAAAATTACGCCGCCAGTCTTGTTTGCCTGATCCCTTCTTCTTTGAGTGAGGAGTGACCAGTTGCTGAGTAATCCGTTCTTGATCGCCGATTTTGCGTGACCGACGAGGTTCGAGCAGCTTTTAGCTGAAAGCGGTTTTGTGTGGCCTGAACCTGCGGGAGGTTCAGATCCTGCGGGAGGTTCGTGAGCAGCTTTTTGACAATGCCTGGAGGCGACCTATGGATTTCGTCAGGAAAGCTCAAGACAGGTTGACGAATTCTTTTATCATGTATATACTATTGCTGCTCAATCCAAGCAGATCATAACGTTAGAGATATACAGGATTCGTCAGAATGGTGGGGTACGCGCAGTGGTATTTTCAGGGTGTGGGCGGCATGGGAGGCTGGCTGTTCTTCCTGGCCTGTGTGGGGATTTCCAGCTTGTACATCAGCGTGGATAGCCATTGGCGCAAGATTCCCGGAAGTTTACCGTGGTTGCTGGCAACAGCATCCATGGGATTGGGGATACTGCCGGGGTTGTTATATTCCTTGACCAAAACAACTTCGTCGACTCCACCTGCCCTTTTTCTGCTTGGACTGGCAGTCTTTGGAACCCTGGCTGGTCTGGCTGCCCTGGGAATCGCCGCGGTCTATGCGCTGTTGAGCTGGGCCGAACCAGACACGCCCCCTTCAATCCGCCGGACGCTGATGATGCCCACCCGGTTCAGCGCGGCCACGCCCACCCGTCCAATAAGCGCACAGTTGAACCTGGGCTTGATAAATGAAGCCACCCGGCAATATTATCCCCTCTACCAGGGCCAAAACAGCATCGGCCGCCGGTCTACCAGCGAGGTATACCTGCGGGACAAAACTGTCTCACGGCAGCATGCCTTGATCCGCACAGAACCGGGAAGGCTGGTAATCCTGGACGTAGGGTCGAAATCTGGTACCTATCTCAACCAGCAGCGCATCCAAAGTGCTCGCATTATGCAACCTGGCGACCTGATAGGCCTGGGGCGTGTGCAGTTGCGCCTGGTCTATGCGGCTGAAAACGGGCAAGTGGCCCGTTGACCAGGCGTTAGCTCTGAGGGAAAATGGAAGACTTCATGACTAAAAAGCAAAAAGCTATTTTGGGCGGACTGGGAGCCGCCATCCTGCTGCTCCTGGCGGGGTTGGCCTGTCTGGTCTTGTCCACCTGGCCTTCCTATCGCCAGGCAGCCGCAGGGGCGCCAACCATCAACGGCTCTTCGCTGGCAGCCGGTGCAATTTCATCACCAACGGCTACAGCAACGTTGCCGTTGGCTGCCAATCCCCCGCAAATCACACCATCGCCGGGCATCGTTGTACAACTTTTGCCTACGCTCACCGCTTTATCTACTACAACGCCAGGCAACCTGGAAGCAGCTATCCCTCTAAAGTTGGATCCGGCGGCTCTAGCCTCCCACACCCCCGGTCCTACTCCTACCTCAATGCAAGGCATGAGCAACGTATACGTGGAGTTTATCCTGGATGCGTCTGACAAGATGACCGAGCCGTTAGCCGGCGGTCGCAGCAAGGCCCAGGCTGCCGGCGATCTGCTGCGCCAGAATTTGATGACATATCGCCCAGAAACCAATGTTGGGCTGCGCGTGTATGGCCACCGCCTGCCAGCCAGTTCCGGTAAAGTCGCCTGCTGCCAGGACATCGAGTTAATTGCCCCACTGGCGCCTGGCTACCAGGGCGAGATCGCAACATGGCTGCAAAGCTATCAACCGCGTGGGCTTTCACCGTTAGCGAACGCCATTACACAGGCTGTAATGGATTTCGTCCTCGTCCCAGATCGTGTGAATGCGGCAGTTCTGATAACCGCCGGAATGGACTCATGCCAGGGCGACCCTTGCATGGTGTCAAACATTTTCCAACAAGCGGGTGTGAACCTTCAAGTACATATTGTGGGTCTGGGCGTGGACGACACCACTCGCCAGCAGTTGAAGTGCACGGCCCAGGGTCTTCGTGGCGCATATTACGACGCAAACAATGAGGATGATTTGAAACGCATTTTAGAAATCATCCGTAAAGCCGTGGAAGCCCCAGGGAAAATTATTCCTGCACCAGTTAAAACACCCGCATCAACCCCTTATCCACCCGATAATGATAGGGACAAGAATGTAAGGCCAGGCGTCGGCGGAAAGGGATAAATTACCGTCGCCGTGGGCAAAAACGTGCTCGGATAAGGGAATTCGACTATGAAAGATTTGACCGGACAGGTACTCGGCGAGCGATATCGCGTGGATGCCTTTATCGACCGGGGTGGTATGGCCACCGTGTATCGCGCCTTCGATCTACAAGACCGAGTCATGCTGGCATTGAAGGCCCTGCACCCTGACCTGGCCGAGGATGGCGTCTTTACACGGCGTTTCACCGCCGAAGCGACCGTCTTGCAACGATTACTGCATCCCAATATCGTCCGGCTGCACAGTTTCCAGCAATATGGCCCGTTGGCCTGTCTGTTCTTGGAGTTCATCGATGGCATCACCCTGCGCCGCCGCATTTATGACGCCGGCACGGGTTTCCCATTGGATGAAATCCGCCATTGGCTCAAACCGGTTTGTGATGGCCTGGCTTACGCCCACCAGGTAGGAGTTTATCACTGCGATATCAAGCCCGCGAACATTATGATCACTCGCCAGGGGAGGGTAGTCGTCTCGGATTTTGGCATTGCTCGCACGGCCGGTGGGACAGTTGCAACCATGTCCATGCTTGGTACGCCCGAATTCATGGCTCCCGAACAGTGGCTAGGACGAAAGATGGATGCTCGCACCGATATCTATGCGCTGGGGATCACCATCTACGAGATGGCTACTGGCGGGGAACGACCTTTCACCGGCAGCCAGGCAAACACCAGCGGCTCGCTGCTGGAAAAGCTGCGTTGGGAACACCTGAACCTGGTGCCGCCTTCGCCGCGCGCCTTCCGGCCGGACTTGAGTGAAGCATTTGTCTCTTTCTTGAGCAAATGTCTGGCGAAAGACCCCGAAGAGCGTTTTAGCAATGCCCAGGAAACCTACCGGGCATTCGAAGATGCTATCCTGCGCGGCAAAGTTTTTCCAGCGACAGCGCCCAAAACGGTACAACCAACCCTGACCGCATCTGGCAGCATAGCGCGCCCCGCAAAGCGCCCTGCTGCCCGTCGCAAACCCCTGACACCCTGGTTGTGGGCCGCGCTACCGGCCGCATTGCTCCTGGCGGCGCTCATTGTAGTGGCCGCTTCCGCGGTTCTGTGGCCGCGTATCCCCACGCCTGGACAGACTCCTACGCTACCACTTCTTGCCATTCAATCCACACACCCGGAGCCATCAGCCCTGGAAACCGTCACGCAAGTCCCTGATCTACCTGTTCCACCTTCTGCCACAATGCCAGCCGAGGTGTTACCGCCTCCACTCACTCCTACACCATTCATCACTCCCTCGCCCACGCTTCTTCAATCCAGCAGTGTATTTGTGGAATATATCCTGAGCAGCGCGAACAGCATGATGCAACCTTTTGGGGACAGCACACGCCAGGCAGCATTAGCAACCGCCATGTCGCGCCACTGGCGCAGCCTGCCGCTGGATATCCATATCGGCCTGCGCACTTTTGGCAGCCAGCAACCAGCGGCTGATTTGGAGCAAAGCTGCCTGGATACCCAGTTGCTGGCTCCAATGTTGCCGGGTCAGGGGGATCACCTGGGAAATTTGTGGGGAAAAGAGGAAGCGCGAGGAATGTCACCCATCTGGCAGGCGCTGTATGCCGCGGCGGGTGAGTTCCGTTACAATGGCCCTAAGAATGCGATTGTCCTGATCGTCGACAGCGGTGACACCTGCGACAAAGACGCCTGCCAGTGGGTGCGGGCACAGGTGGAGGATATCCGCCTGCCACTGCGCCTCTATGTGATTGGCATGGACATCCCGGCGCAAGACGAACCAGAGTTGCGCTGCGTGGCCGAACGCAGCGGGGGAGTTTACTACGCCGCCAGTAACGAACTTTCGCTGGCGGCTGCCCTGGATGACCTGGTGCAAACCTTATCCAACCTGCGCTGAGCAAAGAACCGCCAACCACCACCCACCCGGCAAGCACGAATCGGCGCAGGCAATGATATAATCCGGGTATGAAAACTCGTCGGCGCGGCAGGTATGCGCTGCTTCTTTTATCGGTATCTGTCTTGTGTTGCCTGGCCGCTGGCATCGCTTACAATCTTCCCCCTATTCACAACCGGTTGGGCCCGCGTTTAGCGAGCTGGCAGGTGCAAATTCAGCGCGCCTTGATCCCGGCAGAGCAATTGGTCTTTATCCCACAATCTTCCAGCGACCCGGCTGCCATTCAAACGGTGGTACGCGCCACGCTGGATGCCATGCAGCTATCCAGAACGCCCGTCGCCATAACAGAGTCGAACGACCCGGCTCACGCTACACCTTCCGGAGAAACGCCCACCCTGTCCGTCCAGACCGCCACGCGGCTGCCTTCTGCCACGCCATTGCCAACCGCTACCGCAACCCCAACGCCGATCCCGGGCAAAGCGCTGCTCACCGGAATCCGTTACCAGGCCCAGGAGTTCAACAACTGCGGCCCGGCGAACCTGGCCATGGCGCTTTCGTTCTGGGGCTGGCAAGGCGATCAGCGCGATACGCGAGCTTATCTGCGACCCAACCGGGAGGTGGATGATAAGAACGTCAACCCGAGCGAAATGGTCGCTTATGTGGCTCAGTTCACCCCGCTGCGCGCAATGGCTCGCGCGGGCGGCGACCTGGAGACGATTAAGCGCCTGATCGCGGCGGGCTTTCCCGTGCTGATCGAAGAAGGCCACGACCCGCCCGACGATTACTGGATGGGGCATTACCTGGTGCTCAACGGTTATGATGATGAAAAGGGGCGCCTGCTGGCCCAGGATTCGCTGGTTGGCGCCGACCTGCCGCTGGATTACACCGGGTTTGCTACGGGAACCTGGCGCGATTTCAACTACGTTTACATTGTTATTTACCCACCAGAGCGTGAGGCCGAGGTGTTGAGCATCCTGGGGCCACGCGCCGATGCAGCTTACAGCCTGCAGCAGGCCGCCCAGCACGCCGTGCAAGAAGCGGCGGCGCTTCAAGACCGTGAGCAATTCTTCGCCTGGTTCAACCTGGGTTCCAGCCTGACCGGCCTGGGCGATTACGCCGCAGCAGCACAGGCCTATGACCAGGCTTTTGCCCTCTCCCGGGCATTTCCCGAGGAGCAGCGCCTGTACCGCCTGATGTGGTATCAGGATGGCCCCTACCAGGCTTATTACCAAACCGGGCGTTACCAGGATGTCATCGATCTGGCAAATGCCACGCTTGCCTGGGTGGGGCGCGCCGTGCTGGAAGAGAGTTATTACTGGCGCGGCAAAGCCTACGAAGGTTTGGGAGAAGCGAAGCTGGCTATCGCGGACTACCAGAAAGCTGCCACGCTCAACCCCAATTATGCCCCGCCTCGCGACGAATTACGCCGCCTGGGTGTCGAATTCCCCTGAGCCGCGCCCACTCTGCCGACGATATACGGAGATGGCAAACCGGAGCGCCCAATCCCTGACGACTGAGTAACTGATATCTACAATGCGAAAACTTCCTTTACTGTTTGCGATACTGATCCCTGTGCTGTGCCTGTGTGCGGTCACCGTCTTTTTTCTGCCGCCAGTTTACGACCGCCTGGCCTGGCGGATCGACGAGGCCTGGCTGCGCGTGCAATATGCCCTGCACCCTCCTGAAAAGCAGGTGTTTGTGCCACAGGGCCAGCCTACGGCACCGGCGATCGGGGTCGTGGTGACACGCGTGGTTGGCCTGCCGATAGCAAGCCCGACGCCTGGGACTGACCCACTGCCCACCATAACACCGCCTGTCCTCACCTCGACTCTGGCCGGCCCAACCGCGACGCCCGAACCTACCGCAACGCCAACCGTCGCAGCGATCCCGCTGGGGCCGCGCGTCGATCTCAAAGGCGTGCGCTATGAAGACCAACACGGGCGCTGGAATTACTGCGCTCCGGCCAACCTGTCGATGGCCCTGTCATACTGGGGGTGGAAAGGAAACCGCGACATCGTTGGCCCTGCGCTCAAGCCGGAAGAAAAAGACAAGAACGTAATGCCCTACGAGATGGTAGATTATGTCAACGGGCAAACCAACCTGCGCGCCGTGCAGCGGGTCGGCGGCGAACTGGATACGATCAAACGCTTCCTGGCCGCTGGCTATCCAGTGCTTGTGGAGAAAGGCACTTATCTGCGTGATCTGACCGGCGTGGTAAGCTGGATGGGCCATTACCAGGTGATTACCGGCTACGACGACGTAAGCAGCGAGTTTACCACTCAAGATTCGTTCGTCAAGGCGGACCACAAAGTTTCCTACGAAGATATGATCAAGGGGTGGCGGGCATTCAACGATACGTATATCATCATTTATCCGCCAGATAAAGAAGCTGAAGTGCTGGCGCTGCTCGGAGCAGACGCAGATGAAAAGACCAATTACCAAAATGCAGCCGTCAAAGCGGCCAATGAGGTGTACGGCTTGAGCGGCATCGACCAGTATTTCGCCTGGTTCAACCGCGGCTCGAACCTGGTGTGGCTGCAAGATTACGCAGGCGCAGCGGGCGCCTTCGACGAGGCTTTCAAAGTCTATCCGACAATCCCCGAAAATGAGCGCCCCTGGCGGATGTTGTGGTACCAGACAACCCCGTATTGGGCATACTTCTATTCGCAGCGATATTACGACACGTTGTACCTGGCGGACGGCACGTTAAGTGCCATGCAAGGTGACAAGAACCTCGAAGAGAGCTATTACTGGCGCGGCATGGCACGCAACGCGTTAGGCGATACGGCAGCAGCGATCCAGGATTTCCAGCTTGCTTTGCAGTATCACCCCGGCTTCCCGCCTGCAGTGCAACAATTGCAAACTTTAGGCGTTCAGTAACCACCCTACCGGGCGGCTTACGCTCGCCCGGCAACATAAAACAGGCAAGATATGCGCAGAACGATCCAATTCCTGGCCATTGTCATCCCCATCCTGTGCCTGCTGGCCGCGTTGCTGGTCTTCCTTTCATCCGACAGCCTGAGCTGGCGGCTGGATGGGCTACGGGCACAAATCAAATATGCCATCAACCCGCCGCAGCAGGTCGTCTTCGTACCCACTGCCCAGGGAAAGCTGCTGCCATCGCCGACCCTGCCGCCGACGCGCACAGCCACGCCAACCATCGCCCTGGTGACGCCCGACCGGCCCACGGCCACGCCAACGATCACACCCACGCCGACCATCGCCCCCACGCCGCTGCCCGGGCAGGCCAGGCTATCGGGTATCACCCATATGTTCCAGATGTGGAATAACTGCGGCCCGGCGAACCTGGCTATGGCGCTCTCTTATTGGGAATGGAAAGGCGACCAGCGGAACACGGCGGCCTTTCTCAAGCCCAACCAACGCGACAAGAACGTGATGCCCTATGAGATGGAAACCTACGTGGAACAAGAGACCGACCTGGAAGCAGTCACGCGCATTGGGGGCGATTTGCAGATGATTAAAGCATTCGTCGCGGCTGGCTTTCCGGTAATTGCCGAGAAAGGCTTCGAAGGGGTCTCCTTCGACGGCTGGATGGGCCACTACCAGGTGATCAACGGCTACGATGACGCCCGTCAGGTCTTGATTGCACAAGATTCTTACAAAGGCGCTGACCAGTCACTCGATTATGGGGAATTCCTGAACGAGTGGCGGGCTTTCAATTACACCTACCTGGTCATCTATCCACCCGACCGCCGCCAACAAGTGCTGGATATCCTGGGTTTGCAGGCTTATGACAACTTCAATTTCCGCAGTACAGAGCAGAAAGCTGTGGAGGATGCCACCCGTCTCTCCGGGCGCGATCTGTTTTTCGCATTGTTCAACCAGGGAAGCAGCCGGGTAGCCCTACAGGATTATGCTGGCGCAGCCGCGGCTTACGACGCGGCGTTTGCCAATTACGAGCAAATCCCGGAGAAACAGCGCCCCTGGCGGATGTTATGGTATAACACCGGGCCATACTTTGCTTATTACTACACCGCCCGTTATGTGGATGTCGTCAACCTGGCTACCCAGACCCTGGACGCAATGAGCGAGCCGATCCTGGAAGAAAGTTACTACTGGCGGGCACGAGCACTGTTGGCGCTGGGTGATAGCGAAGCCGCGGTTAAAGATCTGCACAAGTGCGTGGAAGTGCATGAAGATTTCACCCCGTGCGTGGAGGAGCTACAAAAGCAAGGGCTGGAGCCCTAGATTGTGCTTGACAGGCTGGTGGGGCGCACGTACAATCGCATTGTCATCGACCAGCTCCTTTAGGCAAGAGGTGAGGTGTGTCACCGTCTACCGGACAAATTTTACACGACCGTTATCGCATTGTCAGGCTGCTTGGCCAGGGCGGCTTTGGAGCGGTCTACCGTGCCTGGGACACTACACTGGATCGCCCGGTGGCGCTCAAAGAGAACCTGGAAACATCGCTGGAAGCGCAGCGCCAATTTATGCGGGAGGCCAAACTCCTGGCTAATTTGTCGCACCCGAATCTGCCACGGGTGACCGATTACTTTATTCTGCCCGAACGTGGGCAATATCTGGTGATGGATTTTGTCGAAGGGGAAGACTTGCAAGAAATTCAGCAGCGCGCTGGCAATTCGCTACCCGAAGCCACCGTCTTGCCCTGGATAACACAGGTTTGTGATGCGTTAGCCTATCTGCATTCCCAGAATCCACCGGTGATTCACCGTGACATAAAACCGGCGAATATCCGTGTCACCAAAGATGGCAAGGCCATGCTGGTCGATTTCGGCATCGCCAAAGTCTACGATCCGCAGCAGAGTACTACGGTCGGGGCGCGGGCAGTCACACCAGGTTTTTCGCCTCACGAGCAGTATGGCCAGGGGACGACGGACGCTCGTTCGGATGTCTATGCTCTGGGCGCCACGTTGTACTTTCTTCTGACCGGCAGGCAACCCACGGAAAGCATCCAACGTATGGTGCGCGATCCCTTGCCCCCAGTAGAGCAGTTGAATCGGAATTTATCCACATCTACCGTGCAGGCCGTGCAACGCGCGATGCAGATCGATCCCGAATTACGTTTCCAGAGTGCAACAGAATTCAAACTCGCTCTGCAAAGCATTTCTCCCACCCAGGGGATGCCGGTAATCGTGGCCCAAACCCGGCCGCCGGCGATGGCCAGCCCGGCAGTTGCCGCTACACCCGCTACAGCGCAGCGCAGATTCGTCTTGTGGGGTGTATTGGGAACTGGCAGTCTGCTAATAGCATGCATGGTTGTGGCGGTCATCGTCTGGCGTATGTACGCGGCGGCCAATCCATTTCCAGCTACGCCGACCGTACTGTCCGAAGCCATTGCCCCGGTTGTCAGTCTGGTTGCACTTGACCAAAGCTCACCAGGCCCGGTGAACCCACCAGCCACAACTGTTGCGCCAGTCTCGACACCGACAACAGCACCTTCACCTTCGCCAACACTGGAGCCACCTCCCGTCAGCCCGCCACCCGTTCCAGTGCGTGTGTTGAAAATCGATGGGTCGACCATCTCCAGCATATCGTTTTCGCCCGATAACCTGACGCTTGCCTCGGGTTCTTATGACCGTCTGGTGCGCTTATGGAACGCGCAGGATGGGAATCTGATCGACATATTGCAAGGCCATACCAATGGCATTCGCGTGGTTAGTTTCTCTCCAGACGGTCTCTGGCTGGCTTCCGGCTCTGTAGACAACACGATTCGCTTGTGGGACACGCGCAGCAAAGCGCTGGTACACACACTCAAAGGTCAAAGCGGCGGCGTATGGAGCGTCTCCTTTTCCCCCGACAGCCGAAAGCTCGCTTCTGGCTCAGGAGATGGCAAGGTTCGCCTGTGGGATGTGCAGAGCGGCGTTCAATTGAGAGTGATGGAAGGTCATAGTGATGAGGTGACGATCGTCGCCTTTTCACCGGATGGTGATCTATTGGCATCCGGGTCTAAAGACGGCAAAGTTTTGCTCTGGCAGATTCGCAGCGGTTTAGAGATGCAATCGCTCCGTTCAGACCCCAGCACGGTGTGGGGTCTGGCCTTTTCGGCAGATGGCCAATATCTGGCATATGGATCGGAGGATGGGGCGGTGCGCATCCGCAATGTGACAGATGGGGCGCTGGTGCAGACATTGAACGGCCATTCCGACACCATCACAACCGTGGTCTATTCCTGGGATGGCACACTGCTGGCATCTGGTGACCATAGCGGCAGCATCCGGATCTGGCAGGCCAGTGACGGAGCGCTGCTAGCCAGTCTGGACGGGCATACTGCCGTAGTAAGTGGGTTGTCCTTTTCACCGGATGACCATACACTGGCTTCCGGTGCCTACGACGGCACCATCCGCCTATGGTGGTTGGATTATTTCTTGCCTAAATAAATTTTTTCGGAGGAAGTTTGCAGTATATACAGGCTCCATCCGAGTCGCGCAGAATGGGAATTGACCAACATGCCCGTCCAATTTTACCTGGGTTGTGACTTGCAAGGATTGCCTCACGCTTACACTTTTACCCACGAAGAGAATGGCGTGCGGCGCATCTGCCAGTACATGCATGACCGGCTGTACCGGCAAAGGGAGACCTTTGCCCTGATCGCCAATCCCTGTTACACAGGGAGTTATTTCGAGCTCAACCCCGACATGGTCATTATCAGTGAAGCGGGATTGGGCGTGGTGGAGATGAAACACCATTTTGGCGAGGTGGATTGCAGCGATGTCAGCGGCCCGTGGCGAGCGGGCGGAAAAGTGATCGAGGCCGGGCGAGGGTTTCAGAATCCGCACCAACAGGTGCAAAGCAACGCCGAATATATCCGCGACGAACTGGTCTCCGCACGAGCCAGGTGGCTGCCCGGCGACGCCACCCTTCTCGCTGCCCTTAAATTCCATACCACGGTATGCTTCACCAATCCCTTCGCCAACCTGGCTCGCTGCCGCGAGGCGCTTGTCCTTCGCTACCAGCCGGGCAGGGCTGTACGAGCGTGGGAAAAATTCACCGTCACAACCGCCGCCGATATTCCCGGATGGGCGCGGGATATGCGCTTCGAAGTATCCAGTGAGGCGGACTGGTATCGCAATTACCGCTTAATGCCCGGTGAAATCCAACACCTGGCAACAGATTTTTTCCACGCCTCGCCCTGGGATGAAATGGAGAGTTATGTACGCCAGTTGCGCGAGCCTTATGGCTATCTGATGTTGGTCGATGATGCACGCAACACTGTATTGCCGCCTTTTCGCGTCGACCGCGAAGAGATGTGGATCGGGCGTAGCGCCGGGTTATGCAATATCGTCATCCCCCAGGTTTACAGCCTGGTGAGTAACCGCCACGCCCGCCTGATCTATGCAGGGAACCGCTTCTACTACGAAGACCTGGGCAGCACCAACGGATCATACCTGGCTGGCAGAGCACAGCGCCTATCTGGCATGACTGAAATACAGCCTGGCCAGCGCGTCCTGTTGGGAGACAGCCAGCCAGGTGATAAAGTGTGCGTGCTTGAATTGCAGCGAGAGACGCAGATTGTCGAACGTCTGACCGAACAATTACGGTGACAACAATGCTAAAGATTCTACATTTCGCCGATGCACATATCGACATGGCCAATTACGGTCGCCACGACCCGCAGGTGGGGCTGCCCATGCGGGTGATGGATTTCTTGAAAGCGCTGGACACGATCGTCGACACGGCAATCGCTGAGCGGGTAGATATGGTGCTGTTCGCCGGGGATGCCTATAAAGATCGCAGCCCGGCGCCCACCTTCCAGCGCGAGTGGGGGCGGCGGGTGATGCGCCTGTCAAGAGCAGGCATCCCTACGCTGCTGCTGGTAGGAAATCACGATCTTTCGCCGGCCCTGGGCCGTGCTCATGCCCTGGAAAACTTTGACACGCTGGAAGTGCCGCACGTACGGGTGATCGACAAACCGGCCTTTCTCGGCTCACAAGACCTGAATGGATTGCCCGTGCAGGTGATCGCTCTGCCGTGGATCTCCCGCTCGGGCCTGATGGCCCACCTGGGTCCGCGGACGGGCGATGCCGGGCAGGTATATGAGCAACTGGGCGACCGGCTGGTCGAACTGGTCAATCTCTGGATGGAGCAGAAAGTCGACCCGGCGCTGCCGGTTATTTTGACCGCGCATTGTTCGGTGCAAGGGGCGAAATTTGGCGGAGAACGGACGGTCATGTTGGGTAACGACCTGGTGTTGCCCGGATCGCTGGTTAAAGACCCACGCCTGGATTACGTGGCCCTGGGACACATTCACAAGCCTCAAGACCTGAACCCGGGCCAACACCCGCCGGTGATCTATCCGGGCTCGATCGAACGAGTGGATTTTGGCG
Source organism: uncultured Anaerolinea sp. (assembly GCA_964595435.1). Taxonomy (GTDB): domain Bacteria; phylum Chloroflexota; class Anaerolineae; order Anaerolineales; family UBA4823; genus RBG-16-57-11. Next base: position 32,523 of record CAZQQJ010000016.1, read on the forward strand.
AGGTGGAAGACGAGAAATTCTTTGTCATCGCCAGGGTACAGCGAGGTCAGACACAAGTGGAATGGCGTCAATTGGAAGGGCGCACTTTCGTGGATCGATTCGTGCGCCTGGAGAGCCAGGAAGGAGTTACCGAACGCCTGCGTGCGGCTTTACCTGCCGCTGAGAAACTCCAGGGTGCGGTGGTGCGCCTGGTGATCGAGTATCCCCGCGACTGGGAAACATTGATCGATGAAGCCGCTTTGCGCGAGTACACACTGGGTTGTTTTGAATTTCATATGGTCAAACGCCCGCAAATGGAGACACGCATCCGACTGCCTGGCGACCAGACCATTGGCAGTCTGCCTCCAACAGAATTACTTGATCTATACTGGCGCGCCAGCCACATCGACTCTACTGAGAGGCAGATATTGAGTGAGATGGCCGCTCAGGTAATTCGCGATGTAAGTGAAGGCGTATTGGCTAACGAATAAAGTATAATGGAGGTTTATGAACACCAAAGCTCAACTTGAAAATTTTCTGAAAGACGCTATGCGCTCTGGCGATGAGCTGCGTAAGCGCACGCTACGAATGGCTCTATCCGCCATCCGGCTGGCCGAGGTCGAAAAAGGCGGCGCATTGGATGAGAGCGCGGTGCTGGCGGTGCTGCAGAAGGAAGTCAAATCACGCCAAGAATCGATAGAAGATGCCCGGCGCGCCAAACGCCCTGATCTGGAAGAGGCTGCACAGGCTGAAATTGCCTACTTGCAAAGCCTGTTGCCACAACCATTCACACCAGCAGAATTAGAGGCGCTGGTACAACAAGTGATCAAGGAAGAAGGCGCTACCAGCTTGCGCGATATGGGGCGCGTTATGAAAGCGCTTGTATCGCGTATGGAAGGGCGCGCCACAGGAGACCAGGCCAGCCAGATGGTGCGCAAGCTGCTTCAATGAAGCTTTTGCCAATCTTTACCCGGCGATACGTTTATCTTTCACTGCTCCTGGTGGTCAGTCTTTTGCTCATACTGACCGCGGTTTTGCTTCCATTACTGGCAAATTCACTCTCCCCTGCCCTGCAAGCGGGACAGGTAGCGACACGCGACTACCGGGCCCCACGCTATATAACTTTTACCAGCGAAATCTGGACAGAACGAGAACGAGTGGAGGCAGAGAAAGCTGTCCCACTGATATACACTTCCCCTGACACACGTGTTGCCCGCCGCCAGTTAGAACAGTTGCGCGCTGCCCTGGGTTTCATCAACAGCGTACGCGCCGATAGTTACGCCACTCCAGAGCAAAAGTTGAGCGATCTCGCTGCTCTGGAGGACGTCACACTTGGATCCGAAAAAGCGCAAATTATACTGGGTTTGAATGACACGCGATGGCAAGAAATGCAGCAAGAATCCCTGGTGGTTTTGGAACGCGTGATGAGCAGCCCAATCCGCTCAAGTAATATCAATGATGCACGCGGGCGAGTGCCTGCCCTGGTCAGCCTGTCTTTTCCCGAGGAGCAGGCTAACGTTGTTGCCTGGTTGGTACAGGCTTTTGTTGCTCCAAACAGCCAATACAGTGAAGAACTAACCCAGGCAGCGCGCTTGCAGGCACGCGATGCTGTTAAGCCAGTAGTGCGCTCGTTTGCACCCGGCCAGACAGTGGTATTACAAGGTGAAATCCTGGATCCGGACGATGTCGAAGCGCTGTACCAGATGGACCTTGTGGGGCCTAGAATGAACTGGCAGGAGATGACCAGCGCGGTAGGGATCGTGCTGCTGATGGTCGCGTTGAGCGTGTTTTACCTGCGCCGCAAGCAGGCCCTGGCTACTGGCGAAGTGCGCAAAGTCGCCATTATTGCATCGCTCTTCTCGATATTCCTGATCGGCGCTCGCCTGGTCATCCCCTCGCACACTGTCTTGCCCTATGTAGCGCCTATGGCGGCCTACAGCCTGACGATTGCCGCCTTGTTTGGGACTGAAATTGCGCTGGCAACTTCGCTTCCCCTGATGATATTGACAGCTTATGGTTTACCGAACTCACTAGAACTCACTGTGTACTATCTGGTAAGCAGCGCTTTCAGTATTTTAGCTCTGGGGCGCGCCCGGCGAGTGGTGGGGTTTCTGTGGGCCGGGCTGGCGGCAGGCTTATCCAGCGCGGCCGCCGTTCTGGTCTTCCACCTGCCATTACCGACCACCGATACAACCGGCCTGGTCACGCTGTTCGGCGCGGCGATCTTCAGTGGGTTGGTTTCTGCCAGCACAGCAATTTTATTGTTTTCTTTCCTGGCGCAATTATTGGGGATGGTAACACCCACGCAGATCATCGATCTCAGCCGGCCCGACCACCCATTGTTGCGGATGCTGCTGCACGATGCTCCCGGCACTTACCAACACAGCCTGCAAGTATCCAACCTGGCCGAGCAGGCCGCTGAGCGAATTGGCGCTGACGCGCAACTCACCCGGGTTGGAGCACTTTATCATGACATCGGCAAGATCGCCAATCCAATTTTTTTCATCGAGAACCTTCCCCCCGGGTTTACCAATCCGCATGAGAATTTGGATCCCGCCGGCAGTGCCGCGATTATCATCCAACACGTACGTGATGGTTTAACGTTGGGGCGCAAATACCGCCTGCCGCAGCGCATTCTAGATTTTATCGCTGAACACCACGGTACATCGGTCACTCGTTACCAGTATGTCAACGCAGTGCGCGCTGCCGGCAACGATGAAAGCCTGGTAGACCGCGCCCAATTCTGCTACCCAGGCCCGCGCCCACAAAGCCGTGAAACGGCCATTTTGATGCTGGCTGACGGTAGCGAGGCGCGCGTACGCGCCGAACGCCCTACAGACGAGGAAAAACTTCGTGATTTGATCCAACGCGTCGTTTCTGACCGTATCGCCAGCGGCCAATTGGAAGATACGCGCCTGACCTTACAGGACCTGGCGCGAGTCATCGACTCGTTTACCGAGACCCTGCGCGGCGTCTATCACCCTCGTATTCATTATCCTGGCCTGGAACAACACCCCGCCGAGGAAAGCCTGCCCTTGCCGCCGGCGGACAAGGCAGAGGCGTTGCTGCTAGAGGAGACTTCAGGCAAGCTCAAATAATAAGTGCTAAAATCCGGCGAGTTTGGAAATCCTGCCAGAACTTAGCAAACATGTTGAGGTACTATGATCTACATTCAGATTGCCGAATCGATTGAAACGGACCAGAGTCTACCTCCTGTAAACGGCTCTTTGTTGGAACACGCGGCCCAGCAAGTCCTGGAAAGCCAGGAGGTACAGGGCGAAGCAAGCGTGGTTCTAAGCGACGATCCACAACTGCATGAGCTGAATCACCAATTCCTGGGCATCGACGCGCCGACGGATGTCTTATCCTTCCCGGATGGTGAGGTCGATCCTGAAACACAGACCGTTTACCTGGGAGATGTGATCATTTCATACCCACGCGCCCTGGCTCAGGCAAAAACTGGCGGCCATTCAATAGCGGAAGAGTTGCAACTCCTGGTTGTACATGGAATGTTACACCTGCTGGGCTATGACCATGCCGACGAAGAGAGTAAGACAGCGATGTGGGCAGTACAGGCCAATATTTTGGAGCGCCTGGGGTGTACGCTACAGCCATGAACGAGTTTTTCCGAACGCGCGCCTTTTCGTTCCGTTATGCTTTCGACGGCTGGTGGTTTGTCATACGTACCCAACGCAACGCATGGATTCATGCCATAGCCAGCGTGGCCGTCTTTATCATGAGTTTATGGTTGAGACTTTCTCGCCTGGAAATGGCAGTGATCTTGATCGCCGTCACCCTGGTCTGGACAGCAGAATTTGTGAATACGGCCCTGGAGGCAGTGGTCGATCTGGCCAGCCCACAACACCATTACCTGGCCAAAGTGGGCAAAGATGTTGGTGCGGCGGCTGTGCTGATCGCGGCAGGCAGCTCGGTGCTGATCGGTCTGCTCATCCTGGGGCCCCCCCTGTTTGAAAAATTACAATTCCTGATCGCAAATCGTTAGCCACCCTTTCCAGCTTTGAGGTCGCCATGTCCACACTTTCTTTCCGTTTTGGCACAGTCGGTTCGCCTTTATCCACTCCTAAAAAACCCGGCGGGAGCGTCGGGGCCATATCGCGACTGGCCGAGATGGGCCTGGATGCGCTGGAATTAGGCTGGGTGCAATCTGTTCGGGTGAGCGAAGAAACCTGTGCCCAGATCCGCGCCGCCAGCCTGGAGAAAGATGTTCTGGTCAGCGTGCACGCCCCCTATTTCATCAATCTGAACGCGGATGAAGAAGAATGGCCCAAGTCGCGCAAACGGCTGATGGACGCGGCGCACTATGGCAACCTAGCCGGGGCAACGCACATTATTTTCCACCCCGGCTCCTATTTCGGCCGGTCGCCAGAGGAAGTGTTGCCCCTGGCAATCGAACGCCTGGCAAGTTGTATCGACGAATTACGCGCAGCAGCCAACCCGGTGACACTCTGCCCGGAGACGATGGGCAAATCAGCCATGCTGGGTTCGCTGGAAGATGTGCTGGCGATGAGTCGCGCCATGCCCGGAGTGACCCCCTGCCTGGATTTTGCCCACCTGCACGCCCGGCCAGGCGACGGATCGATGAACACTTATGATGAGTGGGCGCGGCTGCTCAATGGCTACGTCCAGGCACTGGGCCGTGATGGCTTAGCGCACTTACACATCCACCTGTCTGGGATCGAGTACGGGCCGAAAGGCGAGAAAGAGCACCTGCGCGTGGAGGATGCGGACCTGGATATCAAGGCCCTGTTCCGCGCTTTACACAATCTCAAATGCGGGGGGCGCATTTTATGCGAAAGCCCGGCGATGGAAGAGGATGCCCTGGTGCTCAAACGCCTGTGGGTCGAGGTCAGCGGCGAGGAAAGTAGCAGATGAGTGAGGCGACGCCATCTGATCGGGCGCTCGCCGACCTGCACGCCCGGATGCACACCTGCCGTCTATGCCTGGAAGCGGGTTATTCGATCTACCCGCGGGCGATCTTCTCCGGTGGTATGGGCGCCCGTTTAATGATCATCGGCCAGGCGCCCGGCATCACCGAAAAAGAAGCCGGGCGCCCGTTCAACGCGGGCAGCGGAACGCGGCTGTTCCGCTGGCTGGCTGAAGGCGGTATTGACGAAACCTGGTTTCGCTCCACCCAATATATGACTTCGGTCACGAAATGTTATCCCGGGCGTTCCGGTTCAGGCAGCGGAGATCGTGTCCCGTCCCTGGCTGAACAACACCTGTGCCGCCCCTACCTGGAACAAGAAATCGCCCTGGTCGACCCGGCGTTGATTATACCTGTCGGCCGGCTGGCCATCGGGCTTTTCTATCCGCCCAAACAGGCGTTGGAAGAAATCATCGGTGGGCAAAAACAGATCGATGGACGTTGGGTCGTACCGCTTCCCCATCCATCAGGGGCCAGCCGTTGGCACCAGATTGAAGAGAATCGGGAGCGCGTGCGGCAGGCCGTGGCTTGGATCAAGATGGCTGTAGAGGGTACATTACGGAGCAACATACGCTCTACAGACGATGGAGCTAACGAACTTGCTTGAAATCGATCAAGATAAGGTTCTTCTGGCAGTCTTCGTACGTATCGAAATAGATCTTCTCAGACAAAGGAACGCCCGACTGATCTAATAACTGGATCCACAACGCCTTCTTAGACGCCACCGGCTGGTTCGCCAGGATAAATTCGTAACCGAGACCGCTGTTGGTCATCGTTACCCCGGTAAGCGTAAAAGTGTTGAGGTCCAGGGTAATCCCGGGAGCGCTACCTCCCACGCGCACCATCATTCCAACCACCGGTTTGTTATCCTTGCCAACCACCGAGCCGATAACACCCATCCAATCGCAGCCCAGTTCGGGATGCTGGATGTTGGGCAATGCCTGAGGGCTTCCGGAGCGCAATTCGTAGGGATACCCTCCTGTTGGGGGTGGAGGTGGGAGGGGTGTATCTGTCACCGTAGGCGTCAAGGTAATCGGAGTCGGAGTAGGCGGCAAAGTACTTGTGGGAGTGGGAGTTACAGAGGAAGTGGGCAGCACGGTATCCGTTGGCGTCCAACTGGGCGGTAAGGTAATCACAAAGGCAATGGTAGGCGTGCTGGTAGGCGGAAGAACCGGTAAAGTATTCGTAGGCGGGGGAAAAGGATTGAGCGATGAATAAGGATTGGTAAAAATCAACACAAAACCACAAGAGACACAGACAACGCCCAGCAACGCAGCTATGGTCAGGATATACCATATCAAAATCGTGCGGTCAGGTTGGCCCTGTGTTTGGTTATCATCGGTTGATTTCATAAACACTCTCTCTTTGCTCAGGTGGCCTGCTTACCAGGCTACACTCTGGTTGTGGGCAATATTCTTTAAAGGCGAAGCACCCAAAGTTTCAGGGGACCAGAATCTGGATATCGCTCTGGCTGCGTCGCTGCGCCAGCCAGTCGCGAACGGCCTGATTCTGCAAAGTCCGCAACGCATCCGGCGAAAGATTGTGCTGCGGGTCACGCTCGATAAGCTGCAAGATATGGAAGCCAGCCAGGGTTTCGATGATCGCGCTGTTTTGCTTTTCTTGCAAACCGAAGGCGGCGTCTTCCAGTTTCTTGTCTGGCAAATAGCCCCGCGGGAACCAGTCCAGATCACCCCCGGCAACGGGGTCATACTTAACAGCCAGGTTTCCGAAATCGTTGCCGGCTTGCAACTGGGCAAGCACTTGATTGGCATCATCCAGATTATATAGCAAAATCTGGCGAACGTGAACTTGTTCGGCAGTTTTTGGCACTGCCGAGGCGATCTGGTCACGCATCCAGGCGGCGCGCACGGCGCGAGAGAGCGCCCGGCGGAAGCTATCTGGAGTATAACCATAAGTCGTTATCCAGGCGTTCAACGCCTGTTCGCCTCCCAATTGGGCGCTCAACCGTCGCATGCGCTCATCGAGCAACGCGCCATCGGCGACAAAACCTTGTTCGCCAGCCGCCTGGGCCAGCAATGCCTGGTCTATCAAATCGTCCAGCACACGCCGTTGATCTTCGGCAGTAAGGTCTGTGTTGCTCCCTGCACGGTATAGAGCCTGTTCGGCCTGGTATTCGGCCATCGTAATGACTTCACTGCCAACCCGCGCCGCCAGCGGCTCGGTCGTAGCGGTAGGCAACTCAGGGCCAGGCGTTCGCGATGCGACAGCCGCTGATGTCATGGCCGGGGCAGTCCCCGCGGGCGCAGTGGTTACCGGCGTTGGGCCCGTACGGTTGCAAGAGGCCAACACCAGAAGAAGAAAACTGGTCCACAACAGGGGAATCCACCTGTAGTCTTTGCAGTAAAATTGAAAACGTTTCATCCTCTGAATTATACCTGTGTTCAGGTCATGGATCATAAAGAACGGAGAAAAACAATGCTGCGCTCTATTTTGCACGGTCTTATGCGCTTTTTATTTGCCTTGCTCAGCCAGGTTAAAACGGAAGGTCTGGAAAACCTGCCCGAGAGAGGCGCCGCTATCCTGGCCGCCAATCACCTGGCTCTGGTGGATGCGCCGTTGATCTTTGCCATCCTTCGGCGCAGCGATGTAACCGGGTTGGTGGGCGATACGCACAAGAAAAACCCTTTCCTTCGACCATTGATTGAGACGGTACATGGCATCTGGATCAATCGCCAGCAGGCTGATCTCCAGGCGCTGCGTGCGGCGCGAGAGTTTTTGCAACAAGGTGGTATGCTGGGCATTGCTCCTGAAGGAACGCGCAGCCGCACCGGTGCGCTGATCGAAGCCAAGACTGGCGCCGCTTACCTGGCAGATAAAGTCGGCGTACCCGTTATCCCAATTGCCATCTGGGGCACAGAAAACACTGTTAAAAAGTGGCGCCAGTTCAGCCGCCCGCAACTGTTTGTGCGCGTCGGAGAGCCGTTCTGCTTGCCGCCGCTGGCACGCGCCGATCGCAACGCCGCGCTGCAGCACAATACCGATGAGATTATGTGCCAGATCGCGGCTTTGCTGCCGCCTCAATATCGCGGCTTTTATGCCAATCACCCGCGCCTGCAAGAATTGCTGTCTGGCGAGCAAAATGGCGAAAAACATCACGATTGAAGCGGTACAAAACGCGCTTACCGGCTGAGAGCAGATCGAGTATACTCTAGCAGATTCTGTAAGATTTTTTTCTGAGGTATGTGCTTTGTGCGTTCCATTGAGCGCTGCATACCGCAGGCCAGACACATTCGAAACTGAGGTTAGTATATGTACGAAGAAGAAAAAAAACGATGGGAGGATGAAACTCTCGCGCCGCTGCTGAAACGTTTCCCGGAGCGCAAGGCTGAGTTCCACACCTCTTCGGATATTCCCTTGCCGCGCCTGATGGCGTCCGCGGACCCCGACCCCGATTACAGCGAGAAGCTGGGATTTCCCGGCGAATATCCTTTCACTCGCGGCGTCCAGCCGAGCATGTACCGCGGCCGGTTCTGGACGATGCGCCAGTATGCCGGCTACGCCACCGCCGAAGAGTCCAACCGCCGCTACCGCTACCTGCTCGAACAGGGCCAGACCGGCCTTTCAGTAGCCTTCGACCTGCCCACGCAAATTGGATACGATGCGGATGACCCGATTGCGATGGGCGAAGTGGGCAAAGTGGGAGTCTCGATCTCCTCGCTGGAGGATATGGCCACCCTGTTCCAGGAAATCCCCCTGGGCAAGGTTTCTACGAGCATGACGATCAACGCGCCAGCGTCCATTCTGCTGGCGATGTATATCGCGGTGGCCAAACGACAAGGGGTAGAGGCACGCCAGTTGCGCGGCACGATCCAGAACGATATTTTGAAGGAGTATATCGCCCGCGGCACGTATATCTTTCCTCCGACACCCTCCATGCGCCTGATCACAGATGTATTCCGCTATTGCCAGGCCGAGGTGCCTCACTGGAACACCATCAGCATCTCCGGTTACCACATCCGCGAAGCCGGTTCGACCGCTGCCCAGGAAGTAGCCTTCACCCTGGCCAACGGTATCGCCTACGTACAGGCGGCGGTGGATGCCGGCCTTGACGTAGACAGCTTCGCCGGACAGCTTTCCTTCTTCTTCAATGCCCACAACAACTTCCTGGAGGAAATTGCTAAATTCCGTGCGGCGCGGCGCATGTGGGCGCAAATTATGCGCCAGCGCTTCCAGGCCAAAAAACCAGCTTCATGGATGCTGCGTTTCCACACCCAGACTGCCGGTTCAACGTTGACCGCGCAACAACCCGAGAATAACGTGGTGCGCGTGGCACTGCAGGCGCTGGCAGCAGTGATGGGCGGAACTCAATCGCTGCACACCAACAGCCTGGACGAAGCGCTGTGGCTGCCCACCGAGAAATCGGTGCGCGTGGCGCTGCGTACCCAGCAAATCATCGCCTATGAATCGGGCGTAGCAGATACGATTGACCCGCTGGCCGGCTCTTACCTGATCGAGTATCTCACCGATGAAATCGAAAACTGCGCCGCAGGCTATATCCGGAAGATCGACGACATGGGCGGGGCGCTGGCAGCGATCGAACAGGGCTTTATCCAGGGCGAAATCCAGAACGCGGCTTATGCCTTCCAGCAAGCCGTGGAGCGCGGCGAGCAGATCGTGGTAGGCTTGAACGCCTTCCAGGTAGAAGAGAAAATGGAGCTGGAACGGCTCAAGGTTGATCCATCGATTGAAGCAGGGCAGAAGGCCCTGCTGAGCGCCTTGCGCTCCCGCCGCGATGCAGCGCGGGCCAGCGAGCTGCTCTCCCGCCTGGAGAGCGCCGCCCGCGGCAACGAAAACCTGATGCCATTGTTCATCGAGTGCGTCGAAAACGACCTGACCCTGGGCGAAATCTGCAACCTGCTGCGTAAAATTTGGGGCGAGTACCAGCCGCCGGCCTGGCTATAATTTTTATTTCTGCTGCTCATGCCGTGAAACAACGGCATGAGCAGCAGAAAATGAGGAGGATTTCATGGCTCAAGTAAAACGAATCGATCATATCGCCGTCCTGGTAGACGATATGGAGAAAAACCTGTCCTTCTGGCGCGACGCGCTGGGGATGGAACTGGGCGGCCTGGTGGACGTGCCTGCCGAAAAATCGCAGGTGGCTTTCCTGCCGGTAGGCGGCAGTGAAGTCGAACTGGTGCTGCCGACTACAAACGACTCAGGATTGGCGCGCTACCTGGAAAAGCGCGGCCCGGGGATGCACCACATCTGCCTGGAAGTGGATGACATCGCCGGTATGCTGGCCCAGCTCAAAGCAAAAGGCATCCAACTGATCAACGAAACGCCGGTAGAGGGCATCGGCGGGCGGAAGTACGCTTTTGTTCACCCCAAGAGCGCCAACGGGGTGATGGTGGAGTTGTACGAGTTGCCCAGGTGAGACCTTGACTCTCTTACAGGCTCAGGTATAATCCCTGCAATTCAATCTCGAAAAGATCAGCGCGGAGCCAGTAACCGCATGACCCATTCAGAGAGCCGCCGGCGGTGCGAGGCGGCAGGGGTATGCGGCGAAATCCACTCCGCCGGCCCGGCAGCGGGCCAGTTGTCCTCGCAGGGGCAGAGTCTGCCGTAAGAGGACCGGGTTCGCCCGTTAGCGCGAAAGGAGAGGCCGTCGGTTTCGCGGCAGCGCCTGGTCCCCGGGCTGCGCTGCCGGCTGCGGCAAAAGCAGGTGGCACCACGAGCGCCCCACTCGTCCTGCGGGACCGGTGGGGCGTAATCTATTAATGCAGGAGGTGCAACCATGTTAGATGTCAATTTGATCCGTGAGAAGCCGGATGTCGTGCGCGAGTCGATGCGCGCCCGGCAGATGGACCCCGCGCCGGTGAATGAAGTACTGGCGCTGGATGCGCAACGCCGCGAAGTGATCCACGAAGTGGAGGAGCTCAAAGCGCAGCGCAACGCCGTTTCGAAAGAGATCGGGCGCATGAAAGATCCCGCCGAGCGCCAGGCTAAAATCGATGCCATGCGCCAGGTGGGCGAACAGATCGAGGCGCTCGACGGGCGGCTGCGAGAGATCGAGGAACAGTTCAATGGAGTGTTGGCGATCCTGCCCAATATCCCCGACCCGCGCACGCCCTACGGCAAAGACGACAGCGAAAATGTCGTCCTGCGTACCATCGGCGAACTGCCGCAGTTCGATTTTGAGCCGAAACCACACTGGGACCTGGGGCCCGCGCTGGGGATTATCAACTTCGAACAGGGCGTCAAGATCACCGGCTCGCGCTTTTACGTGCTCAGCGGGGCAGGGGCGCGCTTGCAGCGCGCTTTGATCGCCTACATGCTGGACCTGCACGCCCGCCAGGGCTATACCGAAAAATATACCCCCTTCATGGTCAAAGGCGCCACGCTTTTCGGCGCCGGTCAGTTGCCCAAGTTCAACGACAACCTGTACCGCGACCACGAGGAAGATTTGTGGATGGTGCCCACCGCCGAAGTGCCCCTGACCGGCCTGCACATGGACGATATCCTGGAAGAGGCCGACCTGCCGCGGCATTATACCGCTTACACCCCGTGCTTCCGGCGCGAGAAAATGAGCGCCGGGCGGGATGTGCGCGGCATCAAGCGCGGCCACCAGTTCGACAAAGTGGAGATGTACATCTACTGCAAACCGGAAGATTCGGAGGCGCAACTGCAAAAGATGGTCGCCGACGCCGAGGAGACTTGCCGCTTGCTGGGCTTCCCCTACCGCGTCAAGCAACTGTGCAGCGGTGATATCGGCTTCGGCTCGGCCATCACCTACGATCTCGAGGTGTGGGCTGCCGGCTGCCAGGAATGGTTGGAAGTCTCATCGGTTTCGAACGTGACCGACTTCCAGGCGCGGCGTGCCAACATCAAATATCGCCCGGCGGAAGGCGGGCGAGCGCGCCTGGTACATACGCTCAACGGGTCGGGGCTGGGCATGCCGCGCACGCTGATCGCCGTGCTGGAAAATAACCAGCAAGCGGATGGATCGGTGGTCATCCCCGAAGTGCTGCGTCCATGGATGGGCGGAATCGAAATTATCCGACCCGAATAGACGTTCTTCTTGTAGTAATGGGCAATCCGTCAATGCGTAATCAGGAGTGGTCGCTGATTTTGTGCGAACTTGAGCCCGCGGACAGCCCTGACCGTATATACAGGATTCTTGGAGAGTGGTGAACCTCGACTCGTGGGGATCACCACTCCTAAATCCAACTTTTTAGACAACCATAGATCAATACACTGTGAACGATACACTTAACTTCGTCTTGCTCTGGCTGGTGCAGTTCTTCTTGTTGGTCGGCTTATTCGGGCTGCTCGTCCCCGTCTTTCCGGGGTTGGTGGTGATGTGGGTAGCTATCCTGGTCTACGGGGTGATCGCCGGCTTTGGTACACTGGGCATCGTGCTCTTTATCATCATCACGATCCTGATGATCGGCGGATCGCTGGTGGATAATGTATTGATGGGCGCCGGGGCGAGGCAAGGGGGCGCATCGTGGAAGACGATCCTGGTAGCCATGATCGCCGGCGTGATCGGCACGCTCGTTTTTCCACCCATCGGCGGGTTCATCGCCGCGCCGCTGGCCGTTTTGCTGCTGGAATATTCCCGGCTGCGGGATTGGAAGCTGGCGCGCCAGGCCGTGTACGGCCTGGCAACCGGCTGGGGGCTTTCCTTTGTCGCCCGCTTTCTGGTTGGCCTGCTGATGATGGGTCTGTGGTGGGTATGGGTATGGAAAGGATAACCTTATTGGCTGAAAGCCGTTTCGTGTGGCCCAAACCTGACTGGTCTTCATGACGATACCAGCTCATAGAGCGCCTGCAAAGACCGGTCAGGTCTCCGAGCAACTTTTGATGGGTAGGGAACTACTTCGTTTTCTCCTATCCGTCAGGAATAAAGAAGCTCATTCCTACGCCCATCCGCTCCAGGCCTTCGTTGGCCCAGTATTCGATCAAGAGAGAGTCGTCGTCCAGGGCATCGAAGAGGGCGGGGATCGAGCGCTGATCGCCAATCGCCGCCAGGGAGCGGGCGGCCAGACGCCTGGCGGCGGGGCTACCCTGTTGTAAGACATCGATCAGGGCGGGCGCCGCCTCCGCGCCAATGGCCGAGAGGGCATCCGCCGCCAGGCGGGCGGTTAGAGCATCCTGATCTTGCAACGCACTTAGGAGGGCAGGCACAGATTGGGCGCGAGGATGCAAACGCAGCCCCAGGGCGGCGCACTGGCACACGGACGGATCGAGGTCTTGCAATCCATATAATAATAACTGGGGCGTTCGTTCATCGGAGATCGCCGCGGCAGCGCGCAACGCCCACCAACGCTGGCCGGCGTCTGGCGCGGCCAGCAGCTCTTGCAAGGAATCCAATAGCTGAGGATATTGAACAGGCGGAAGCGCAGCGAACCGGGTTACCGCCGCTTCTGCCTGTTCGTCACTGCCGCTCTCCAGGGCGGAAAGCAGATCGTGAATCGTTTGCATTACCTGCAGAGGAACTTCCGGGCAGTTGTTCAGTTGCCCGGCGGCGGCACCGGCAGGTCTTCGGCTTTGACGTTCACCCACTTATCGCCTTCATCGATCAACATGACAGGGATGTCTTCGCGAATGGGGTATTTGCGGCCACAATCCCGGCAGACCAGCCAGGTATTTTGAATCAAATCCAGCAAACCATCTTTTTCGCGCACACAGGCCGGGCAACGCAAAATATCGAGCAAATCTTGGCTAACCATGCAAACTCCTATTTGAGTGATGTGTAATCAGTCAATGAGTAATCGGTTTTTTTTACTGATTTTGTATGGCCCGCAGCGCGCGGGCAGCTTATCCAAAGTGACCAAATGCAGAAGATATTTTACCGCATCAGGGGTTGAACACCGGCGGCTGCTTTTTCTTCTTGATATTGAGCTCCGTGCCCGGCCCGTACTGGTAGACATCTGCCCAGGGCATGTAATGCGTGTTGAATGTGTCAGAAAACAGCACCTGCCCATCCCGGTAAACGGTGCGGGTTACGCTCACATCGGCGCCTTCGGCGGCCCAGTCGACCTGTTCGATGACGCCCGGCGCCAAATCCGGGTTCTCTTCGTAAACCGGGTCGGGCGGATCGACGACATTCTGCGGCCCGCTGGTCTCCCATTCGACCGTGCGCCCATCGGAGGTGGAATAGAATTTCCAGGTCAGGCTGCGCTGGTTTGGCTTGAAGTAAGTTTCCATCAGCAGCCAGTACGGCGTGTTATTGGTGAACTTGAAATCGACCACCGGCACAAAGACGGTCGCATCCAACCCGGCCAGGTTATCATCCCAACCAGAGGCAGTTTGTTCATAGTAACCCACCCGGTAGGCATGCGAATAGCGCTCGACGATCGGATAACCGGCAAAGAAGGCAGTGCGGAACAGCGTGGTGCTCACCTGGCAGACGCCGCCGCCCACCCCTTTGATCGTGCGCCCACCGTAGATAATCCAGGCCTCGGCGTAGCCGCTATCCTGGCTGACGGTGCCCATCACGCCGGCCATCGAAAACACTGCTCCGGGGGGCACCAACAGGCCATGGAAATTGGCCGCCGCGGTCTGGATATTTTGCAGCCGTTCTGCTGAAGAACCGCGAAAATAGGTGGTATAAGCGCCGACCAGCTCCGTTATGCCCAGTTGTTCGCCCGTGGCCGTATCGCTGATCTCGGGCTGTGAATAGACCAGGGTAAGGGGCGCGTTGTGTTGCCCCTGGCTGAGCTTCTGGTTGATCTCCTGCAGGGTCGTGTAGACGTCCAGGTTACGCCCGACCGTTGCCGGCTGGATGACCTCCAACTGGCGGGTATCGTCGTTGAACATAAAGCGAGGGTTGCCAGGGGAGCGGTTGACTTTACCAGCCACGGATTCGAGATAGGTGTATAAAGCCTGCTCTTGCAGCCGTACCTGGAACTGAGCGCCACCCGCGGCCTGGACGCGCTCAATGGCCATCATACCGGCCAGTTGTTCGGGTGAAATGCTCCACGGCCCAGGGTCGCCCGGTTTCGCATCGGGGATGCTGAGCACCAGCGGGGCGCTCAACATCTGGCGGGCCGCCTCGGCCTGCTGGCTGGCATCCAGGATTTCAGGCGGCGTCTCGTAGATGGACAGCGGCACCAGGCCATCGGTGAGCGTGGTGATTCGCTGCTGCAGCGCCGCCAGTGTTGCACTCGCATCTACGGTGCGGCCTACCTGGCCCGGCACCGCCACCACCTGGGCGCCATTGGCGCCCAACGAGGCTTCAACCATTGGCCGGTCCACCTGAGCGGCAAGCTGGCTGACATAGTTTTGCGCCAGGCGCTCATCGTAAACCAACTGCGGCGGCAGATTCTTGCCCGAATGCCAGGCGGAAAGCCGCTCGAACAGGCCCCTGGCCGGGTTGCCGCTGCGCCCCAGGCCATAAGCCGCATCAACAGTCCTTTGCAGATCGACCGACAGGCCCAGCTCCGCCGGGCGCACCGGCCAGGTCTGATCGCCATCCTGGAAAACGATCTTACCGGTTTGCGGATAAGTAAGTTTTCCGGAAAGGCGAAGCGCAGCCTGCTCTTGCGTCAGCCCGGAAAGATCGATGCCCGCCACAGCTACCCCTGGATAGATGCGGCCAGCGTAAGCCGTACTGGCTGCCAGAACCAATAACGTTATGGAAATAACAAACAGGGAAAAGCCGCCCACCAAAGCAAACAGAACCTGGAGCACGGCCAGGTTCGGAACGGTGCGCGAATGACGAGTAACTGGATAAACTACCATAGTCAATTATTGTACCAGACGAAATGGCTTGTAAGCGTACCATAAAAGGACGTATAATCACACCACTGCGTTCCCGAATTACGCAGTTTGTCGTATCTTCGCGAAATGGTGAGAGGTGCAAACTCGCTTTTCGATATAATCGTGTGAGATATCTGTTTTGATCGAGGAGAATTTTATGGAGAGCGAAAAAGCCCCTGTTTTATCGAAAACGCGCCGGATGATTCGTGTGTTACCCTTTTTATTGGTGATCATCAGCCTGGCCTGCGGGCTGCCTTTTGGCGGTGGGCCGACACCTACGCTGCCGGATGCCAGCGCCACGCCGACCCTGGTGCCCACGCCGACGGCAACGCCGCAGCCGCTGCCGGCCGGGCTGGTGGAAACCGACCCGCCACAAAACGCGGAAATGCCGCTGAACGGGCCGATCACGCTCTATTTCAACCAGCCTATGGATCGCGGCTCGGTGGAGGCGGCGCTGGCCAGCCAGATGCAGCAGAAGTTGTCCTTCAATTGGGTCAACGAGTCGACCTTGATCGTCTATCTCAGCTCACCATTGCCGCCGGAGTCAGAATTCAAAGTAGGGATGAGCGACTCGGTACGCTCGGCGCAGGGCAAACCGCTTTACCAGACCATCAATCTAAGCTACAAAACGGCGGGGTTTGTGCGGGTGATGCAGACTTTGCCGGCCAAAGACAGCACGGATGTCGATCCGTCTGCGGCTGTGCTGGCCGCATTCAACCGCCCGATGGTCGCCCTGGGCGCCGACCCGGGGACCTTGCCGGCGGGTTTCAGCCTGGAACCGGCCGCGCAGGGGCGCGGCCAGTGGCTCAATACCAGTACCTACGTCTTTTTCCCGGCGCCGGGCCTCGCCGGAGGGATACAATATACGGCCAGGATCAACCCCGATCTAAAAAGCACGGACGGCGGCCCGTTAGCCGAGGCGCAAACGTGGAGTTTTACCACGGCGATGCCCGCCCTGGATTCGATCGAACCGGTCACCGAAACGCCGTGGCCGGTGGACGCCAAAGTGGCCCTGACCTTCAACCAGCCCATGGATACGGCCAGCGTGGAAGCCCATTTCAGCCTGGTCGGGCCGGATGGCAGCCCGGCGCCGGGAACATTCGAGTGGGAGAAGGACAATACCATCCTCAAATTTAGCCCGGCCAACCTGCTGGTGCGCGGCGTGTCTTACACGCTGAACCTGGATGGCCAGGCGCAGGCAGCGGGCGGCACGCCGCTGGGCAACGCCACCCAGGTCAGCGTGATGACCATGGACGCCTTGAAGGTCATCTCCACCGACCCCGCCCAGGGCCAGGTGATGGATTATTACCGCAACATGGACCTGTATTTCAGCGCCCCGATTCAGAGTAAGGATGTAAAAAAATATATCCAGGTCGAGCCGGCCATCCCAAATTTTACCCCCTACTGGGACGCGCAACGACTGGCATTGAGTCTTTCAGGAGTTTTATCACCCAACACAACGTACACTGTGCGCGTCTCCCCGGAGTTGAAGGACATCTGGGGCGGCTCGCTGGGCCAGGAAGCGGTGGTGACGTTCACCACTGCGGGGCTGCCGCCTACCCTGCAATTGATGGCGCAAAGCTCCGCCCAATTCCTCACTCCCCAGGACAACAGCCTGACCGCCCAGGTTGCCAATGTAAGCGACGTGCCGCTGAAAATGGGGAGTCTCTCTCTCAGCGATTTCCTGGCGCTCTCCGGGTCGGGCGGCTATGAATTGCAAAGGACTTTCCAGAGCCCTGACCAGAACACCTGGAGCCAGGCGCTGAACCTATCTCCCGATCGCATCCAGACGGTGCCAATCTACGTCAGGCCGGACCAATCGCCGCTGGCTCCCGGGCTGTATTACCTGCGTTTCGATTTCCCCGAAAACCAGGGGGGATCCCAGCAAACTCCCGGGCCGTCCTTCAATCTGCTGGCGGTCAGCAATCTGCAGGTGACGCTTAAGCTGGGCGCCACGGATGTGCTGGTCTGGGCGGTCGATTTACGCAGCGGTGCGCCGGCAGCCAACAGTCCAGTGGTGCTATACAAAGAAGATGGCGGCATCCTGGCACAAGGCCAGACCGACGCCCAGGGAATCTGGCGCGCCGCCTTCGACCCGGTTCAAGACCCTTACATGATGGCGTACGCCGTTTTGGGCAAGCCAGGCGAGGAGCAGTTCGGCATTACCGGCTCCAACTGGGACGCCGGGCTCTCTCCCTGGGATTTCGGCATCGATGCCAACGTCCAGCCGCCAGGCACGTTTGTGTATTTCTATTCCGATCGCCCAATCTACCGCCCCGGTCACACGGTCTACTTCCGGGCGGTGGTACGCCAGTCCTTCAACGGACGGTACACACCTGCGCAGATCACTACCCTGCCCGTGACGATTACCAGTGGTGATGGTGCCCGCCTGGCTGACATGGAATTGCCAATCTCGGCGATCGGCACGGCGCACGGCGAATTCGTCCTGCCGGCTGATGCCATTCCAGGTGCTTACTCGATCAGTTCGACGGCAGACAACCGCGCTTTCCTCGGATTCAAGGTAGCCGATTACCGCAAACCGGAGATCAATCTGCAGGTAAACTTCGACCCGCAGCAGGTACGGGCCGGCGAGCAGATCAACGCTACCGTCAACGCGCGTTACTTCTTCGACGCGCCGGCTGGAGGCGTCAAAGCCCACTGGGTCCTGTTCACCGAGCCGGCGTATTTTAGCCTGCCGGGCTATCAGGTTGGCCCGGAAAATACCGACTGGCTGGAAGCGTTCCGCTATCCCCGGGGCGGTGCATTCGGCCAACAGGTCGATGAGGGAGATGCCAGGACGGAGGCAGACGGCACACTGAAGCTTTCGTTCCCCACCGAGTTGAGCGATACGCGGACGCGTTATACGTTGGAAGTCACCGTCCAGGATGAAAGCGGGCTGCCCGTTTCAGGGCGCGCCTCCGCCGACGTAAACCCGGACGAGTTCTACGTGGGGGTCCGCCCGGATGCCTGGGTGGGGCGATCCGGCGAGCCGCTTGGCTTCGAGGCGATGACCGTCGACTGGAACAAGAACCCGGCCGGAGGGCGCAGCCTGCGCGCGGACTTCCAGAAGGTGGTTTTCATCCGGGAGGACCCGCCAGAAGGCGAATTGTTCGGGATGCCCACCTTCACCCCGCAATATACGCTGGTGGGCGGGGTAGATTTTACCACCAATGCGGAAGGCAAGGCGCGGCTGGAATTCACGCCCACCGAGCCGGGCACCTATATGTTGGACGTATACAATGCCCAGGTGGAGGCAAGCAAAGGATCACGCACCCAGGTGCTGATATGGGTGGGAGGCGCGGGGCAGGCGATCTGGCCGAACGTGCCCAATTCCCGCCTGCGCCTGGTAGCAGACAAAGAAAGCTACCGCCCCGGCGACACGGCGCAGGTGTTCATTCCAAACCCCTACGGCACGGATGTCCAGGCACTGGTCACCCTGGAACGCGGCACTGTTATGGCGCACCAGGTCCTGACCATCGCCCCGGGCGGTTATACCTTACCGCTGCCATTGACCAACGAACATACGCCGAACGTCTATCTCGCCGTCACCCTGTTGGGCCGCACGGCGGGGGGCGTTGCGGACTTCCACCAGGGCTTTATCGACCTGCCCGTCGAGCCGGTGGAGCAAAAACTGAACGTTATCCTGGCCGGCCAGCCGCAACGAGCCGGCCCAGGCGACCAGGTGACCTTCGCCATCCAGGTGAGTGATGCAGCGGGTAACCCGGTGCAGGGCGAATTCTCCCTGGCGGTGGTGGACCTGGCCGTGCTGGCCCTGGCCGACCCGAACTCTAAAGACATCCTGCCGGCTTTTTATGCCGAACAGCCGCTGGGCGTGCGCACCAGCCTTGCGCTGGCGGCGTACGACCAGCGCAAAGTCTTCCAACCCGGCGGGTTAGGCGGCGGCGGTGGCGACGGCGCGCCGGTAGTGGTGCGCGAGCGTTTCCCAGACACGGCCTATTGGAACGCCGAAATCACCACTGGACCGGATGGGATAGCACAGGTCAGCATGAATCTGCCAGATACGTTGACCACCTGGCAGGTAGAGACGCGCGGCCTGACCTCCGATACCAGGGTCGGCCAGGCGCAAACACAGGTGATCACCACTAAGGAACTGCTGATCCGCCCGGTGACACCACGCTTCTTCGTGGCCAACGACCACGCCCAGTTGGCGGCGATCGTTCAGAACAATACCGACAGCACCTTGCAGGCCGAGGTCTCGCTGGAAGCCACCGGCTTCAGCCTGGACGATGCCGGCCAGCAGACCCAACAGGTGAGCGTTCCCCCACAGGGGCGCGCCCGCGTGGAATGGTGGGGTACCGTGCAAAACGTCGATGGCGTCGACCTGGTCTTTTCGACCCAGGGGGGCGGGCACCAGGACGCGGCGCGCCCGGCTTTGGGGGCATTACCTGTGGTACGTTACGTCGCCCCGCAAACTTTCCGTACTTCCGGCACGATGGACGGCGCAGGGCAGGTTACCGAGCTGATCAGCCTGCCGCGCTCTTACCAGACTGACAGCGGGCAGCTCAATATAGAAATGTCATCCACCCTGGCTGGAGCGATGCTCAAGGCGCTGGACGCGCTGGAGAGCGCCCCCTACGCCAGCACCGAGCAGATTCTGTCGAGCTTCCTGCCCAACCTGGAGACTTACCGCACGCTGCAGCGCAACGGCATCGACGACCCGGCGCTCAAAGGGCGGCTGGATCGCACCTTGAACCAGGGTTTGCAACGGCTGATCGCACGCCAGAACGGCGACGGCGGCTGGTCCTGGTGGCAGCCTTTGAACCTTTACGAAGCGACCAGCGATCCGTATATCACGGCCTACGTGTTGTTCGGCCTGAGCCGGGCGCGCGAAGCCGGCATTACCATCAACCAGGACATTTTCGAGCGGGCGGTCACTTTCCTGAAAAGCGCTCCGCCGCGCCCGGCCCAGGGCATGGCGCACGTCCTGTCTGCGCCGCTGCCCTTGAGCCGGCTGGATTCCGGCGGCGACGTGCGCCATCCGGTGCAGGGCGGCGGGGGCGGCTGGCCTCCCGAAGCGTGGGAATGGGATCGCCTGGCTTTCCAGCAGTTCGCCCTGGCCCAGGTCAGCGCCGCCGAGCCGGAAATGGTTGCGCAAATCTCGCAGGAGCAGGCGAAACTCAGCCCGTGGGCGCAGGCGCTGCACGCTCTGACCCTGGAAAAACTGACCCCGGGCAACACCGAGACGCAGGCGCTGCTTTCCGGCCTGGAAAGTAAAGCGGTGCGCTCATCCACCGGCACCTTCTGGGAGCTGGGCCAGGACGATGCCGGGCAGCGCTCGGCCGGATACAACATGCAGTCGACGCTATCCAACAGCGCCATGGTGGTGTACGCCCTGGCGCAGCGCGACGCGTCGATGCCGCTGGTCAGCGATGCAGTGCGTTACCTGATGGCCAATCGCGGCGGCGACGGGGCCTGGTTCTCGACCTACACCACCGCCTGGACGCTGATTGCCCTCGACCAGGTGACCCAATCCAGCGGCGAATTGAGCGGCAATTTCACCTTCGACGCCACGCTGAATAACAACATCGTCGCCCAGGGCCAGGCGGCGGGAACGCAGCAGATGACCCCGGCGAGCGCCCAGGTGGCGATCCAGCGCCTGTACCCCGACTATCCCAACTCGTTGAGCATCCAGCGCAGCGGCGGGCCAGGGCGCTTATACTACGCCGTCGGCCTGAACGTCAGCCGTCCGGTGGAAGACGTCGCTCCGCTCTCTCAAGGTCTGAGCATCGAGCGCAGCTACTATCCGTTGAGCGAAGACTGCTTAAAAGAGTTGTGCCAGCCGGTGACCTCGGCTCGCCCGGGCGACCGCCTGGCGGTGCGCGTGTCGCTGACCGTGCCTCACGACATGTATTACCTGGCGGTTTCGGATTATATCCCGGCCGGCGCCGAGATCGTGGACACCAGCCTGAAGACCAGCCAGCAGGGCATGTTCGGCGAGCCGGAAGTCCAACCGCTGTTCGACCCGCGCAATCCGTTCGCCAAAGGCTTCGGGATGTGGCTGTTCAGCCAGCCTCAAATCTACGACGATCACATCACCTGGACGGCGGACCACCTGCCGGCCGGCAGCTACGAGTTGTTCTACATCCTGACTCCGCTGCAGTACGGCGAATTTCGCGTCCTGCCGGCGCGCGCCTGGCAACTGTATTTCCCGGAGGTGCAGGCGAACAGCGCGGGAGGGGTGTTCGCCATCAAGCCGTAGGGAGCGTTCGGGCGGTTGGGCGCCCGGTGCAAGGGATCACGAGAGTTGCCCGCCTACTGAGGGTGGGCAACTCTCGTTAATGAGGCCGCCAACCGAGGTTGCCAGGAAGATTGGTATCGATAGACGTATAGACCCAGCCTCAATTTTATGAGTAATGTGTCATCCCCAAAAAACTCTATAGAATTCGTGGCTGATTCGAGTCTCCAGAAATTTCAACACGATTACAGGCAATGTAAGAAGACACGCGATGAGTGTCAAGAATAATATCAAAGGAACAGTCAATAGAACAGGAAAGAATAATTTTATCAATAATATACATAGATCCAGTACGATTAAATTCTGTAAGTAAAGACTGTATGACCTTTTCCCCAATTCTTCGAGTTTCCTGTAATAAGGAATTGCTTCACGGTCGAGATAAGATGTCATAAGTACAAACGGCAAGGGGGCCAGGTAAAGCGCTGCAAAAAAATTGACTTTGCCCATGATATCCAAGCATGCAAGAATAAACAGCAGGCAAAACAAGATAAACAGGAGCCGTATCAATATTTTTTTTCTTTTTCTATTGAGATTGGAAGGTGCCGAAGTAAGTAGCCCCAAAGGATAATATATGCCCCACATGCTGAAAGTCGATGCTACGATTTTCGGTTTGAATAAATTCAAATATTGCGGCAGGACGATACCTATCGTATTTTGATTAATGATGATGATTAACAGGATCTGGTATATGGTTATTGCTGCCAGAAAGAGCCAACGCCATCTTCCTTTCGCGTATCCGATTATTGGTGTAATTAAGTAAAATAGGAATAAAATCGGCACGAAATGAAAAGGGTATCCGACAATGAGATTCTTAATATATCCCCATAGTGTAAATGATTTTCCATACTCGAAGAAAATAAGAACATAGAAAATGATAGACCAAAAAAAATAAGGCCAGATTATATGAGAGATATTCTTTTTTGTAACTGAAATAGAAAATTTGATGGGCTTGTTCTGGATTGAATATGCAGAGAAGTTCCCGGAAATAAAAAGAAACATCGGTACAGCAACGATTCCTAATTCACTAAAAATCGTGAATAATAAGAGCGCCGTCGTATCCGGGTTACTACCAGAGCCAATTACAGCAGATTTTCCAATTGTGCTAGAATGGCTCATTAATACGAATAAAATTGCTATTCCTCGCAAAGCCGCATTCTGTTTCCTCATTCGAGATTGGATCCTTTAGGTAATCATCCTGATTGGCTGGCAAATCTCATGTGATCTCCACCTTGTGCAGAAACAAAACCTACCCCATTGGCGGCAACAACCGTCCCGCGCCTAAATATTTCCTTCTAAAATACCTCCAAAATCACTACCTGGGTTAACATCTGGCGAGTGCAGAAGGATGATGCATTACAAAATTCCTATCGGTGAGGTTCTTAAGTAAGTTGTTGTTTTTCGCTTTCGTTGGATGTCATTGATCACAAATTCTATCTGATCCACTTTGAGATTCAGGCTATTGGCGATGGTTGTTTTATCAAGACCATTTTCAAGACCAAACCATATTGTATCCAAAATAGTGTAAGGTATTCGGAAGAAAAATTCTTCCTGGGTTCCCCCTCCCGGATAGGTATCCGTAGTTGGAGGTCGCAGGCGAATTTCCACTGGCACACCTAAAAACTCGGCTAATTGATAGACCTGGGTCTTGTAAAGATGTCGAATTGGGGCAATATCGTATCCTCCATCTCCATATTTGACGAAAAATCCCAATTCGTGCTCGTTTTTATTCGGTGTACCCATCACAGAGTAATTACGCAGTTCGGCGTGATAATACAACATATTTGTCCTGGCGCGTTGCTTGAAGTTCGAAGAAGCAACAATCTGGTTATATTCCTTCAAAGCCAGGCGTTGGCTATATTCCTTGCCATCCGGGCTGGTTACCACCAGTTTGAAAACATTAAGCGTAGCTTGCTGTAAAAGATCACCGGGAAGGACAATCTTCGCTTTCCATCCAGGTTCATATTCAGGGAAGATGCGCCGGATGGCTTCGTCTCGGCGTTGGTAGCAGCCGTACCCTTCCAGGACGGCGGTAATATCCTCTGTTACTGTCTGAACCCCATAGTGATCGGCCAATTGGTGCGCTAATTCCGCGCTTTCTGGGCTCGATTCTCGTTCGGGCAACAAGATTCCAACTACACCCTCGGACCCGAATGCTTTGACGCATAAGGCCAGCACGACCGATGAATCGACCCCACCGCTGATACCGACCACTGCCCCCTGACGATGAAAGGTATGATGCACTGTTTCGGTCAGAAATTCGACGATCCGGTCCGTTTCTCGCTCAGCATCTAATCGAAGCGCATCTGAGTAGAAATTCAATGGCGCCTTGTTTGCAGTTACATCAGTCATTTGTCACCCGGGTTCCTGGAACTTGAAGAAGATATTTGTTCCTTGTATTCCTCGGTTTTAAGGTTGATATATTCCGCTAACAATGGCGCGATTCGTTGATTGGCGAGTGCATTGGGATGGGAATCAGTCCCTTCTCTGAAAGCCTTCTGAAGCATATTGAATTCAGGAGACGCCGGATCTTTCTCTGCCAGGAGATCAAACAGATCAAACACATAGAGGTTGGGATGACCACCAGTATATTCCGCTGACACCAACCAGTTCGCCAATTCCCTGGCGCGCCTGGCAGCATTCATATCCGTTCCGGCTGGATTTAACGGCGGGGTCGTTAACAAGATGAAAATCCGATCCGGGTGTTGATCGATTTGTTGGCGAATTTTCAGGTATTCTTGTTTTCGAAACTCAAGACTTGCATCATCCTGAATATCGCTGTTTGGAAAACATGATTTGAATACGATCACTTCATGTTGAAGTAACGCACTGAATGCGTTAACCGGCAACTCGAAAACAGGCTGCTGGAAGATGCGAACCAGCCCATCTGGGTTGGTATTATCTCCCGGAATGTCATAACTATATCCAGCAGGTAGTCCGTCTGGCCCAGTCAAACCGATCGATATATAATCCTGATCCCACAAAGAAAACCCGAATTGCTCTAAATGCTGGCGTAGATTGCCTTGTTCGATGATATTGTGACCCACTGAATGATGCAGAAAGATAACATCCTTATAATCGCCATGATTATCGGCAACAACAGTACTGCTACCAATAACGGAACGTACTATATTTCCAATCCTGGTGAATATGCCCAACCCCAGGCTTTGACCCCTGATCGATCGGTAAACGATCCAACCCAACGCAAGGACAACGATGATTGAGAGACTGAAAAAGATGGCTCGATTGATTCTTTTTGACCTGACTTTCATTGGATAATCCTTTCAACGGTCTTAATGGGATTGGGTAAATTGGCAAATTCATTTTTTCTGTCCTCGCGGATGAACATCTGATCCACCAACTGAGTCGATAGCACCCCTACCAGCGCCATATCCTCCACTTCACTCAACTCAGTTCCATTCGTTACCTTCTTCACCAGGTTCGAGACAGCCGCAGAGTCAAAATAACCACTTTGCCGGATGGCGTTCTCGGAGAGAAGCCCGTTCACGTAATCCAACGGTTCAGGATCGAAGAAACTGCGGCGAATCGGAGCCCGATAGGGACGTTTTACCCGCCGCCAGATCTCAGCAGGCAGATATTTCATCCCCAACTGCTTGAGCAAAAATTTCTCGGTTAAACCAGGCATTTTTAAATGCGTTGGCAGCCGGTTGCAGAACTCGATTACCCTATCGTCAAGGAATGGGTAGCGACCTTCGACGGAATGTGCCATCGCCATCCGGTCTCCCTGGGAAGACAGCAAGTAAGGTGAAAGGAATGTGACAATTTCAAGATACTGAGCCTGGCATAATTCTGGCCAGGAAGAAAAACCTTCGGGAAGAGGCAGACTTGTTGGGAATATTCCTGGCGGAATAGTATCTCCACCCATGTCGGTCAAGAATTTTCTAGCCCTGGCGGTGTTGGTCCACCGAATTGTATGAGAATAGAATGGCGAATCCGTTTCCAATAATCCCCGTCTGAAAAATCCGACCAGGAAAGCACCACTCGCGCTCATGCGGCTGATATCGGGATACAGTTTAAACAGGAGCCGGGGTCTTCGTTGCGATTCTGGGTCACGAGCCCAGAATCGCCGGACCTTCATCTCCTTGAAAATATCGTAACCGCCAAGAAATTCGTCTGCGCCTTCACCGGTCAGAACAACCTTAAACTGGTTATCGTTGACCAGTTTAGATAAAAGGTACATCGGTGCCGGCGCCGTTCGTAGAATGGGCGTTTCTGCGTGCCAGACCACTTCGGGAAAAACCCTGGCGATATCCGTGTATTCGCAAAAAACTTCGTGGTGATCCGCTCCCAATTGATCAACCATCATTCGCTGATATTGGGATTCATCAAAATGAGTGTCGGAGAAGGTAATCGAGAAAGTATCCAGACGATTGGAGGTATATTTACGGATCAAAGCAGCTATCATAGAGGAATCCAACCCGCCGCTTAAATATGCTCCTACCGGAACGTCAGCTCGCAGGCGTATTCGAGTGGCGTCCACCAGAAGATTTTCAAACTCTTCATAATATTCCTGGTCAGTTTTCTGCCTTGGGTCTGATGAAAAATCCAGATTCCAATACTGTCGAATAGTAATTTTGCCGTTTTTAGCCAGCAGGTAATGGGCGGGGGGAAGCTCCACAATCTCTTTGAAAATCGTGTGCGGACTCAGCGGGCTCCAATATGTAAAAACTTCAGCCAGGGATTGAGTATCGATTTCCCCCTTCACCTTTGGATATGCCAGCACCGCCTTGATTTCGGAACCAAAGACCAGTTGGCCATTCAAACGGGTATAAAACAAGGGGCGGACACCCACTCGATCTCGTGCCAGGAATAGACTTTTATTGCGCTGATCCCAAAGCGCAATCGCGAATTGCCCGTTGAGGTATTTTAAACATTCAACACCATAATCCTCGTAGAGATGAAGAATAACCTCCGTATCACTACTGGTAGAGAAATGATGCCCGCGGCGCTCAAGCTCGGGTCTTAACTCGATATAATTAAATATCTCCCCATTGAAAACTATCCACAACGAGCCATCCTCATTGCCGAGTGGTTGGTTTCCACCCGCCAGATCGATGATGCTCAGGCGCGCATGCCCCATACCGATCTCCGCATCCCGAAAAATACCAAAACCGTCTGGACCACGATGGCGAATCCTGGATAACATCACCAGGATTGTTTCCGGTGAGGGTGATTCTGCTTCGGTTAAATTCAGGATACCAGCAATACCACACATAGAAGCGTTTAATCCTTGCCCTGCCCCAGCCCCACCTCAAAACATACCCATCCACCCATCCTTAAAAGTCGAGACGCCTCACGGATCATGCGATTTAGAATCCGGATCCCATTTCTCGCAGAGCGCCAGCCAAGTAGTTTGCTGTTAATTCGATCTCCAGATACGTCCAGCGTTGTTCATCTGCAACTGTCGATTCACGACCAATCTGATACGTTATTTAACACAGCAGTTTTTTCCGACGCCAACTTGTGCAGCCCATTTTTTACGATCTTGCCATGGGCATTCATCGGTAAGCTCTTTAGAAATACTATTTCCTTTGGAACCATGTAATTTGCCAGGTGCATACCACAATAATCGAGAATATCCCGCTTGCTCAAAGACGAGCCGTCTTTGAGAACCACAAAAGCCCAGATCGCTTCCCCACTAACCAGGTCTGGTTCGCCGATCACCGCCGCTCCAACCACTTCTGGGATTTCGACAATACATTCTTCCACACGCTGGCTGTTTATCCGGTGGCCATAGGATTTGATGAAGTTTGCTTTTCGATCAACGATAAAAATAAAACCCTCGTCATCCACCGTAGCCAAATCTCCAGTACGAAGTCCTCCATCCACAAATATTGGCGCGGAAGCTTCAGGATCATTCCAGTATCCGCAGGAAATGTTTTCACCCCAGGCGCATATTTCCCCAATATCGCCAGGTCTGACCTCATTCCCAGCTTCATCGATTACCTTCAAAATCACACCCGGAATACCCTTGCCAATGGAACCCAATTTTGTTTCAAGTAGTTCTGGCGGCAGAAAAGAAAGCCGGGCGGTCGCTTCGGTTTGCCCGTACATGACAAACACTTTAGCCTGGGGTACGGCAGTTACCAACTCCAGGATCAACGCGTTTTGCAGTTTGCCCCCCGCCTGCTGAAGCTTGCGCAGGCTTACCAGCTTGCGTTTCTTGAAGGTGGAATTACGCAGTAAGGTTTGATACATTGATGGCACCCCAGCAAACCCGGTGCACTGGCTTTTTTCCATTACATCCAATACCACTTCCGGATATACAAAAGAGGTGGCGCAAACTATGGAACCGCCAACTCGTAAATGGGTGTGCAGAAGCGACGTGCCGAAGCAGTAGAAAAACTGCAGCACCGCCATCACCCGGTCATCTTGTGTCAAGTCCAGGTACTGAATGATCGAGTTTGTATTCGCCTGGATATTTCGGTGGGACACCCGCACCAGTCGCGGTTTGGCGGTTGTCCCAGAGGTAAACATCAGGGCCGCATCCAGGTCGAGGTCGATCTCAGTAGAGTCTGGCCATTCCTGTGGTCCGGACTGCATCACTAAATCATCAAATAAGATCGGACCAGGTAACACAGAGGAATATTTGCGATAAATTCTGCGTTCAGCGCAGGTCGCCTTGATCTTTGCAAAGGTAGCCATGCCACCTATTTCATCTGGCATCAGGGTGGTTGCAAAAGGCAAAGCCACTGCCCCCAATTTCATAATTGCCAGGTAAGACACAGTCCAGAAAAGAGAATTGTTGTCAAGCAGCCCAATCCGATCGCCAGGTTGACAACCTGCCTGGACCAGTTCGTAGACCATCCGAGAGGCAGCATTCTTCAAATCCTGATAGGTATACTGGTTGATTCCAGCAATAAGCGCCACCCCGCCAGGATCACCATTTTCAAGCAGATAGTCGGCAGTATTCACTCCTCACATCCGGCACTCAACGGTATACGGGCGGAATATTCAGATAGGCCAATCAATTCATTTTTGACTTGACATAATTCGCCATTTTGGCGACAGAATCAAAGTTGTCCGGAACGATCTCGTTATCTGCAACCGATATTTTGTATTCCTCTTCGACGAAAAGAATCAACTCCAGGAGATTGGTTGAATCGACAATGCCGCTTTCTAGAAACGAAGCATCCGTCGGGTAGGGATATCCATCTCGACTGAAAAGGATATTTTGGGCGATATAAGAAGCGACCTTTTGCTCAATTGGATTCATCAACCACCTCGAAAATAATAGAAGTTTAAAGTGATGATTGGCATGCTCCATCCTTTTGACACAGGGTCATCCCTGAGGCGATGCCAATGGAATTCGGAACAGATCTATTCAATTCTTGGCGAAATCCGTCACCATTTATAAAATTATATATCAATAAAGCACGTATGTTTTTAACAAAACGTTTACAGAAATGATAACTCCCTTATTACCTGCCAGCCCAAGGTTTTACATCCCACGCTTAATGCATTCATAAACGTGGACCATTCTAACACCTTATTTGGCTGGAAGCCGTTTTGCGTGGCCTAAACCTGACAGGTCTTAACGATGACGCCAGATCATTGTGCGCCGATAAAGACCTGTCAGGTTTTCGTGTAACTTTTCTCATCAGATACTCCAGAGTCATCTGGCCTTGTCAGAAGTTTTTCGTCGGGGTTTGGGCTGTGTTTGGATCATAGTGCGATGCAGGACAATCACCGAAAACGGTAGATGCCGATCACTTTTGAGCAAGCGTGGGGCGGAAAGTCGCACTGTTAATCCCAGAATTATGGCACGTTCTCTCCCAAACGAAAGCGGAGGTGGCTATACCTCAGGAAAGGTTAACCGTGCTAAAGATCAAAGAAATCCTGTGATTGAAGTGATAAGCCAGTTAATCTGAACTGGCCAAGTCGTCCAATAGCAACGAAGACAGCGAAGACGCAAACCCCACTTGTATTATCCAATTAACGGGATTATACTATTTTCCAGTCGGTCAGCAATCAGATACTCAAAAACGCAGCGCCGGCGGGCAGCAGTTTTGCATGATCCATCGTACATATACACCTTAACGGTAGATGGGCAAGGTCGGTATGAACCAGAAGATAGAAACTGTCATCATCGGCGGCGGGCACGGCACCAAGATCAGGCTGGCCCCCGACCTCAAAGAGAACCTGGCCAGGGCCGATAAATTCGAGGCCGAGATTGTAAAGCTCGTCGACGGGTACATCGCGCAGAATGGACTGGATGCTCCCCTGGAAAGCCTGCCAGAACTGCGGGATGGTTACGAGGCGGAAGAGATCGGCGAACTCGACCTGCAGGGCGCCGGGATCACGACGATCATCTGGGCGATGGGTTACCGCTTCGATTTCAGCCTCGTCCGGCTGCCGGTCTTCGACGGCGACGGATACCCCATCCAGAAACGGGGCGTAACCGCTTACCCGGGGTTATTTTTTATGGGCCTGCCCTGGCTGTACAAACAAAAGTCCGGGCTGCTGGTCGGGGTGGGAGAAGACGCCGAATTCATTGCCTCGGTTATCGATACCATAAGGTAAAATTTGCCTATCTTTACGAGGAAATTTATGAAATGAAAATTGCCATTTTCAGCACCAAACGCTACGACCAGCGCGCCTTCGAACAGGTCAACGCGCAGTTCGGGCACGAGCTGCACTTCTTCGAGGCGCGCCTGAAACCCAAGACGACGCGCCTGGCGGAGGGCTACGAGGGGGTGTGCGTATTCGTCAACGACGACGTCAACCGCCAGGTGATCGAGCAACTGGCGGCACACGGCACGCGGATCATTGCCACGCGCAGCGCCGGATACAATCACATCGACATCCAGGCCGCGGCGCAGCATGGCCTGACCGTGGCGCGCGTGCCGGCCTACTCGCCGAACGCGGTTTCGGAGTTTACCCTGGGGTTGATCCTGACCCTGGGACGGCAGATCCACCGGGCGTACAACCGCGTGCGCGAGCTCAACATGGAACTGGAAGGGCTGCAGGGCTTCGAACTGCACGAGAAGACAGTGGGGGTATTGGGCACCGGCAAGATCGGCGCAGCGGTGATCCGCAACCTGAGCGGCTTTGGGCCGCGCATCCTGGCTTACGACGCCTACCGCAACCCGGCGGTGAGCGGACTGTGCGAGTACGTCGACGACCTGGAGCAGATCGCCAGCCAGGTGGACATCCTCACGCTGCACATGCCGCTCACGCCGGAAACGCACCACATCGTCAATGCTGAAATGATCGCCCGCTTCAAGGACGGCGTTTTCATCGTCAACACCAGCCGCGGGGCATTGATCGACACCCTGGCGGTTATCGAAGGGTTGAAATCGGGCAAGATCGGCTACCTGGCGATGGACGTTTACGAGGAAGAAGGCGATCTGTTCTTCCGCGATCTATCCAACGAAGTGGTGCTCGACGATGTCTTCGCCCGCCTGCTGACCTTCCCGAACGTTTTGGTGACCGGGCACCAGGCTTTCCTCACCGACCGCGCCTTGCGCAACATCGCCGAAACGACGCTGGAAAACTGCACCTGTTTCGAGCACTCGGGCACCTGCGACAACCTGGTGACGACGGCGCTATTTCGCGGTTAGATAAGGTATTTTAGATGCTTGTGCGGTGCTGCGCACCGCACAAGCATCTAAATCAACATCGAAAAGGAATCATCAGTGAACACGACTCCCATCCTTACGACACCTCACCTGACCCTTCGCCCCATCGTTCCGGCAGATGCTGTCACGCTGCACCGCATCTACCAGACGGACGGGGTGCTGCAATATTTTCCTAACCCGGCGCCGCCGCCGCTCGAAAAAGTGGAGCGTTTCATCGCCTACCAGCAGACCCATTGGGAAAAATATGGCTATGGCAATTGGGGCGTGGTTCCACAGGGCGAGAAAGATATCGCCGGGTGGGCGGGTTTGCAATACCTGCCCGAGCTGGACGAAACGGAAGTTGGTTTTTTGCTGGACCGCTCATACTGGGGAAAGGGGTATGCGAGCGAAGCGGCCCGCGCTTCGCTCCAGTTCGGCTTCGAACATTTCGCTTTCGGCCATATCATCGCACTGGTGCATCCCGAAAACGCCGCGTCCCGGCGTGTGCTGGAAAAGTGCGGGATGGCTTTCGTGGAAACCATCCACCTGTGGGGTATCGATCTCCGGCGATACCGGATCGAGAATCCACTGAGCGGTGAAAAACCTTCATAACCATCGTAATCAGGACCCTTTGTAGGAAGTAATATGGCTAAGAAATATTCCATCAACGTGGAGAAAGACAAAGTCATCTCCGTAGAAGTGGACGGCGTGCGCTATAAGACCTACGACGAGATCCCCGATGAAGACGATCGCACCAAAATGTTTTTCCTGGTGTCCAA
This sequence comes from uncultured Anaerolinea sp., assembly GCA_964595435.1. Lineage (GTDB taxonomy): Bacteria > Chloroflexota > Anaerolineae > Anaerolineales > UBA4823 > RBG-16-57-11. Next base: position 64,788 of record CAZQQJ010000016.1, read on the forward strand.
TTTCGAGGATATGGCAGATTTTTCTGACATGGAGTTGGGCGCCACTGGAAATATGTCTTCGACGATGTCGAAAATCATCGTGCTGGTTTTCCTGGCCGTTGCGGTGTTGATGCTCGCCATCGCGACGATTGCGGGAGTCAGCACCGGCCAGAAACTCTCCACAGAGCAAACAGCACCAGGCCGGGTTGTGGACATGGTGGAACGGAAGGACTCGTCGGGCAAGGCGTTCTACTATCCGGTCGTGGAATTCTACCTGCCGGATAACAGCCGCCAGACCGTGCAATTGTCGGAAGGGAGCCGGCCCGCGGCTTACGAGAAAGGCGACGTGGTCACGGTAGCATACCAACCTGCACAGCCCGGCGAGGCGCGGATCAAATCCGGCGCTAGCGCAGTGGGCCAATGGGTGGTAACGATTATCACGGGCAGCCTGGGCCTGGCTTTCCTGGTCGCCACGGGTTTTGCATACTGGATGCTCAAATCCGATAAGCCAGCAACGCGACCGGCGACAAGGCTTGGCGCGCCGACATAAAAACACCAGGTAAAATGGGGATGGATAAACGCGGCTGACCGCCGCTCACATCTTTATTGTGAGCGGATGTTGACAAAGAGGTCTTTCTCGCGCAACTTGCCTTCCACCGGGGGGAAGGCACGCATATATTGCTCTTTGCCGCCCAACAAACGCCAGACCCAGGCAATGATCCCCCGGATGGGTGGGCCGCCGCCCAGTTGGCTGGCGTGGCAGGCCGCAGCGGCATCGCGCTGTTCTTGCACACCGCGATAGTCGATGCTGGCGTGCACCGGGAAGTCGCCCGATTCAACCAGGTCCCGCAGGTCGATATCGCCATTGCGCCCGAAACGGCGCGGGTCCCGCCCAAACAGCGGGAGCAGGCGCACAACGAGGCGCATGACGCGCTTGGGCATAACGTGATAATACAGTTTTTGCGGCGAATAAGGGGGCAGGTCCGACGGGCCAGGGTAAGCGGCATCGCCGGCCAGTTGGAAAGCTTTCACGGTAGCGTTGTGGATAGCAATATGGTCGGGGTGCTTGTAACCTCCGATGGGGTCGAAGGTAATCACGATCTGCGGCTTGAGCACGCGAATATAGTGAACGATGTGCCCGGCGACCTCATCCAGAGGGGCATTGACCAGCGCCTGGGGATGCTGGTTATCCGGTGAACCGGGCATGCCGGAGTCGCGATAATCCAGAAAGTGCACCCCGCTCAGGCCGAGGATGCCGGCCGCGCAGCGCAGCTCGGAGACACGCCGCTCGGCAATCGAGGCAAACCCATCCAGGCAGTCCGGGTCCATATCACCGGCTTCACCGCGCGTGGCGCACACCAGGTGGACTTCGACGCCCTGGCGGGCATACAGGGCCAACGTGCCGCCGGTGCCGAAAGATTCATCGTCGGGGTGAGCCAGGACAGCCAACAAAACGCGCCAGTTGGATTGTTCAGGGTTCGTCATGTCCGATCTGTGACCTCTTCTGGTGATCTCGCAAAGTCTGCACTTTGGCTTGCAGCTTGCGGAAGTATTCGCTCTCGGTGATCTCGGCCACCTGGCGCGCCCGCTTGACTTCGTCCAGCTCGATGGTCAATTGCTTGACCTGCTGAACCGTGCGGGTATAGATGTGGGCATTATCGATGGCGAAAGCGGCCTGAGTGGCAAAGGCATCCAGCATTTCCAGGTCGTCGTCATCGAAGACATCGGTCTGGATGCGGCTATCGACGTAGATGGCGCCAATCACCCGCCCGCGAGCCATCAACGGGGCGCACATCATCGAACGCAGTACATTGAAGATCACCGAAGCCTGGGTGGAAAAACGGGGATCGGATTGTGCGTCGGCGGTGACGATCCCCTGGCGAGTCTTGATGGCCGTGTTGATAATGGTGCGGCTGACTTCTGCTTCCCAATTGTCTAACTTTTCGGGGTCGATGTTGCGCGCCAGTCGCAGTTTCGAATCCGTAGAATCGTTTTCGATCATGACCAGGATGCCGCGCTCAGCGCCGGTCAGATCGATAACCGCGTCGATCACCTGGGCAAGCACCTCATCCAACTCCAGGGAGGTACCCAGGACGCGCGAAACACGATACAGGGCTTCCAGGCGGGCCTGGTCATCCGTACAGGGCGGCATTTGAGCAACCGGCTCCTGCGCCGGCGCGGGAGCCTGGGCCGCGACAGAAACCGGTTCAGGCTGCTTCGATCCATTCTGCTCCGGCGGCGCCGACTGCCCGCCGCGCAACACCCTCTTTAGCGCGTCCCATCTCGATTGTGTCGATTTATCATTCATATTCGCCTCAAAACCTTGCCTGCCTGCAAAACAATCTTATCTCGATTGTAACATTTAATAACCCGGGAGGAAGGTTAAAATAGACTAAACTTCTCCAAAATACTGCGGGGTTGCCCTGATTATACGACCTGAATCACGCTGCCCAGCTCCGTCTTTTCAACTTCGATGCGGTTGGGGAAAGCATCCCTCAGTTCATCGATATGGGTGATCACCAGGATTTTGGCGAAATCGGCGCGCACCAGGTTGATGGCCTCGACCAGGCGCTGGCGTCCCTGGGCATCCTGGCTGCCAAACCCTTCGTCGATGACCAGGATTTGCAGACGAGCGCCGGCGCGCTGGGCAAGCACTTCGGAAAGGGCCAGGCGGATGGCAAAATTCACCCGGAAAGCCTCGCCGCCCGAGAACATTTCATAGTCACGCGTCCCGGCGCCATCGCTAATCTGGATGTCCAGCGTTTCGCGCAGGTCATCGCGACTCTTGTCTTTGTAGGCCGCCTGGGTAACGAAACGCACGGACATATTGCCGCCGCTCAAGCGCGCCAGGATATCGTTGGCTTTGCTCTCGATTTCGGGCAGCGCCTGCTCGATGAGCAAAGCCGGCACGCCGTCTTTGCCAAAAGACCGCTCGAGTTGTTTGTAACGCTGGACCTGGCGGGCAAATTCTTCGCGCTGGATCTCCAACGCCTTACGGCGGGATTTCAAGTCATCCAACACCGCCACTTTTTGCTGCGCAGCGCCGACATCCAGGCGCAGCCGGTTTTCACGTTCTTGCAGATCGAACAGATCGTTTTCAGCCTGGTACAGGTCTGGGGCCTGCGATCGAGCCACGGCCAGGCCGGACGCGGCGGCCTGGTATTCTTCTTGTTGGCGGGCCGCCTCCGCCTGCTGTACGGCAATCTGGCTCTGCAATTCGGCAATCTCGCGATCCAGGGGAGCCAGGGCAGCACGGGCTTTTTCCAATGAACGGAGCTCCACCTCGCTGGCCCGCCCCGCCTGTTCCGTCTCACGGGCAGCATCATGGGCGGCGGCATCATAACCGATCTGTTTCAATTCGGCATCGATCTGCGCCAAGCGAGCATGGGCTTCGGGCGCATAACTTTCGTTTTGCAAGACATTCACAATCTCTGCCAGGCGCAGCGCGCCGCGACTCTGCCATTCGGATTGGGCGGCGAGCAAGGTTTCGAGGCGAGAAGCCAACTGGGCCAATGCCTGGGAATGGGCCACCCGTTCATTCTCGAACTGAGCAAGGCCGGCGATCTGGTCCTCCAGATCACGCACCTGTTCATTGGACTGCTGCAGCAGTGCTGCATTGGCGCGGTAGCGGGCGCCCATCTCGCGCCCCTGGGCGCCCAGGCGGTCCACCAGGGCCAGGCGATCATCCTGGACCAGCGCCTGGCCGCACAACGGACATTCGGCGCCTTCAGCCGCGCTCAACTGGTCGATACGCGCCTTCAATTCCTCCATTTCAGCTTTCAAACGCGGGTTCTCGGCGCGCGCTTCGGCCTGGCGCTGGCGGGCGCTTTGCAATTCACCATCCAGGAGGGCGCGGCGATCCAGGCCGGACAGCGCGGCGGCCAGCGCAGTTTGCTCCTCCCCGGCCTGGGAGCGCAGGCTCTCGATCTCGGCTGCAGATGTTTCGATTTCCGATTGGCGGGCCTGCAAGGTGTACAGTTCTTGCTCCAGGCGAGCGCGAGCAGCCTGGATTTCGGCGCGCGGCGCTTCGCGCTCCTTCTCCTGCTGGCGGAACTGGCCGGCGATTTGCTCTAACCGCTCCAATTCGAGGCGGGCTGCCTGCCAGCCGGCATAGGCGGTCTCGATCGCATCCGCCTGGGCCAGGATGGCAGCGAACTGCTGGCTTTCGTCCTGGCGCAACAGCAGGCGCGCCTGTAAATCGAGCTGGCGGCGGCTGGCTGCTTCCGCCTGGCGGGCCAGCGCGTCCACCAGGCGCTCCTGTTCATGTAAAGCTACAGCCACCTGGCGGGCGGTTTGCACAACCTTCTCCTGGCTGGCGCGCTGCTGGCTGATGGACTGCAGGGCCTCCTGTTGCTCTTGCAAACGCCGGCGACGAGCGTTTTCTTCGGAAAGCTCGGCATTGATTTCATGGATGCGCCCATCCAGACCCTTGATGTCCGCCTCCACGCTCTTGCGCCGTTCAGCAGCGCGTTCCTTGTACCGTTCCCAGGCGTCCAAACCCAGGATGCTACCCAGGATGCGCTTGCGATCTCCCGGGCGTTGCTGGGTAAACTGGTCGGCCTTGCCCTGAAGGAAAAATGAGGCGTTGATAAAGATTTCGTAATCCATGCGCAGGGTTTGCTGGATACGCGCCTCGGTCTCGCGTAAGGTACGCTCGGTGAGTGGTTTCCAGCTTCCGGTTTCCAGACGGCGGGCAACAGACGACTGGCCGTCAAGATCTGTGGTGTATCGCTCGCCATCCTGGTGGATGTGAAACTCGAGCATGGCCGTCCTATCGCGCGGCTTGGTGCGCCGCACCGAGTACAGGTTGCCTTCATAGGCAAAGACCAGACTGACTTCAGCGGCAGAGGACTGGGCGTTGATCAGTGAATCATCGCGTTTGCGCGCCTGGCCAAAAAGCGCCCAGGTCATCGCATCCAGCAGCGACGATTTCCCCGCCCCATTAGGTCCGGCAATGCACGCCAGGTCGAAGGTGGTGAAATCGATCTCTACCGGCTCACGGTAGGAAAGGAAGCCGGAAATAGACAGGCGAATAGGGATCATACATCTATGTCCGATATCATGGTTCTGGTGAAAACGCTGAGCGTTGACAACCCTTGAATTATAACAAATGCTCAACTTGCGTGGAAATGCAGGTAAAATAGGCGCTACCCTGGTGATCTGCCCTGGGCTGTCCAAAAACACAATCTCGATCGTATCCCAGTGGTACGGGATGACACGCAGATCGCCCCAACCGGTTATTGTATCCCGAGAGGTTTGCTGTGACTCCGTCTAAGTTTTTGACTTTAATCGATCAATCGCCCACTCCGTTATTGAGCGACGGGGCGATGGGGACCATGCTCAACGCGCGCGGCGCCGGGTTCGAGCAGTGCTTCGACGCGCTCAACCTATCCCAGCCGGCGATGGTGGTTGAAATTCATCGCGAATACATCGAGGCTGGCTCGCAGATAATCCAGACGAACACCTTTGGGGCCAATCGCTACAAGCTGGCAGCGCACGGCCTGGAAAGCAGATTGGCCGAGATCAATCGCGCCGGCGTCGAACTGGCGCGGCAGGCCATACGGGCAACTTCCAGGGATGTATTGGTAGCCGGCGACGTAGGGCCGCTGGGTGTGCGCCTGGCGCCTTTTGGGCGCGTCCAGCCAGAACAGGCCCGCCAGGCTTTTGCCGAGCAGATCAGGGCCTTGGCCGAAGCAGGCGCCGACTTGATTATCCTGGAGACATTCAGCGATCTCATCGAACTATGCGAAGCGATCACCGCAGCCAGGGGAACCTGTGACTTGCCTGTGGTGGCTTCGATGTCGTTTACACGCGATGACCGCACGCTGTTGGGCGACTCACCAGGGAAGGTGGCCAGGGAACTGGCCAACTGTGGGGCAGATGTAGTGGGCGTTAATTGCTCGGGAGGACCGGCACAGCTTTTCCGCATCTTGCGGCAGATGGGCCAGGCGGCTCCGACGGCGCTTCTCTCGGCCATGCCAAACGCCGGCTGGCCAGAACAAGTGGGCGGGCGCATCATGTACCCGGCAAACCCGGAATATTTCGGCGAATACGCACTGGCTTTCTGCGAGGTGGGGGCGCGGCTGATCGGCGGCTGTTGTGGAACGACGCCGCAGCACATTGCCGCAATGAGCGCGGCCCTGGAGCGCCTGCCGCAGGGCTGCGGCCCGGAGCTGGGCGAGCTGGCCCCGCCTGCCGAAATCGAGCCAGAACGAGGGGATGCCCGGACTTCATCTCCCCTGGCTCAGAAGCTGGCCGAAAAGAAGTTTGTCGTGGCAGTCGAGATGGACCCACCGCGCGGTCTCTCCACCCACAAATTGCTGGCCGGGGCCAGCCTGCTGGCCGAAGCCGGAGCAGATGTCATCAATATGGCCGATAGCCCGATGGCGCGCATGCGGATGAGCCCCTGGGCGGTGTGCGATCTGATCCAGCGCCAGGTAGGGGTAGACACCACTTTGCACTTCCCCACCCGAGGGCGCAATTTACTGCGCGTGCAGGGCGATTTGCTAGCCGCCCACGCCCTGGGCATCCGCAACGTGTTCGTCGTGATGGGGGATCCGACTGCCATCGGCGATTACCCGGACGCCATGGACAACTATGACCTGGTCCCCTCCGGGCTAATCAAGCTGATCAAGCAAAACTTCAACCTGGGGTTGGATCACGCCGGGACAGATATCGGCCAGCCAACCTCGTTCTTCGTTGGATGCGCTCTCAACCTGGCCCCCAAGGACCTCGAACAAGAGATCAAGAATCTGCGCCGCAAGCTCAAAGCGGGCGCAGACTTCGTGTTGACTCAGCCGGTTTTCAACCCGGCAGCAGCCCAGGGTTTCCTGGAACGATACGCCGCCGAATATGGCCGGCTCGAAATCCCCGTGTTGGCCGGCGTGTTGCCATTGTACAGTGTACGCCACGCTACTTTCCTGCACAACGAAGTGCCCGGGGTCTCGATTTCCGACGAAATCCAGCAGCGCATCCATGCCGCCGGCCCGGATGCCCCCTGGGAAGGTGTGCGCATCGCAGTGGAGATGGTCGAACAGATGCGACCCTGGGCCAGTGGGATCTATTTGATGCCTCAGTTTGGCAGGTATGACCTGGCCGCTGAGATCATCGAGAGGGTGAAAAAATAAGGAGGGCCGGCGCTGCCGGCCCTCCTTATTTTTTCGATTTCGAGTTTATTTAGGCTTTTACAATGCACTCTACCGGGCAAACATCGACGCATTGGGATGTGTCGTAGTGCCCTACACACTCCACACATTTTGCAGCGTCGATGACGAAGATCGTATCGCCCTGGCTGATCGCCTCAACCGGGCAGGCCGGTTCGCAGGCACCGCAGCTAATGCAGTCGTCCAAAATTTTCATTGCCATGTTCATTTCTCCTTGATTTTTTATTGCACGTACTGGTGGGATATTATACCGTAAGTTTTTTCTGCGGAGTGTGCGTCATTCATACGCACACTCCGCAGGTCTGTACCCATTGATCTGAGATTTTGCCGTTAGGCCGGCACGGCCTCGCCAGTGGGCGGCAGGATCGTTTCACCGTCTGAGCGAGTGCTGATCAGGACGATTTCCTTTTCTTGCTCACCCTCGCCTTCAAGACCATCCTTAACCCGGTAATCAACCAAAACGGTGTCATTATCCTGGAATTGCCCGGATAAGATACCATCGGAGAGCGGGTCCTCAACTTTTTGCTGGATAACCCGGCGCAACGGACGGGCGCCCATATCAGGATCGTAGCCTAACTCGGCCAGTTTCGTCAACGCTTCAGGGGTAGCGGTCAGAGTAATAGCATGCTCATCCAGCCGCCGGGCGACTTTATTCAGTTCCAGTTCGACGATCTGCTGGATATCTTCTTTGCTCAAGGCACGGAAGATAATCTGGCTATCCAGACGGTTGAGAAACTCGGGGCGGAAGCGGCGGCGTAATTCTTCGCGCAACTTTTTGCTCATATCATCGTAGGCCTGGCGCTCCTCAGAGGTGACATCCCGCTTCATAGCAAAGCCGATTTGGGATTGGCGCTTGATCTCTTCGACGCCGACGTTGGAGGTCATGATGATGATGGTGTTACGGAAATCCACTTTATGCCCGCGGGCATCCGAAAGATGTCCTTCTTCCATAATCTGCAAGAGCATGTTATGCGCTTCGACATGGGCTTTTTCGATCTCGTCAAAGACTACGATGGAATAGGGCCGGCGGCGGATCGCTTCCGTGAGCTGGCCAGCGTCTTCGAAGCCAACATATCCTGGCGGGGCGCCGACCAGGCGGCTGACGGTGTGCCGCTCCATAAATTCAGACATATCGAGCTGGATCAAGGCTTCTTCGCTGCCGAACATGAAACTGGCCAGTGCCTTGGTTAGCTCCGTCTTGCCTACGCCGGTCGGGCCAAGGAAGATGAAAGAGCCAATCGGGCGGCGCGGGTCTTTCAGCCCGGCGCGGGCACGGCGCAGCGCTTTGGATATCGCACGGATGGCTTCTTCCTGTCCGATAATCCTGCCTCTCAGGAAATCTTCCATCTGGAGCAGGCGCTGCGACTCTTCCTGGGCCATCTGCATGACCGGCACACCGGTCCACATAGAGACCACTTCAGCAATGTCATCGGCGGTGACTACCGGGCTGCTGGCACGATCCCAACCGGTGCGCATGCGTTCCAATTGCAGTTCCAGGGATTCCTGTTGGTTTTGGAAATCCTGGGCGTCGTCGTTGCGGCCATCTTCTTGGGCCAGGGCGAGGTTCCGGCGCAGTTCACGCAGTTCGTTCATGATTTGCTTGGCCGATTGGGCCGCCTGGCTCTTGTACATGCGCACCCGTGAGGACGACTCGTCGATCAGATCGATGGCCTTATCCGGCAAGAAGCGCTCAGTGACATAGCGTGCCGAAAGATGTACGGCAGCATTCAACGCTTCTTCCGAAATGATCAGGCGATGGTGTTCTTCATAGGCGCTCTTGACGCCCTGCAAGATCTTGATGGCATCTTCCACAGTCGGCTCTTCCACCATGATCGGCTGGAAACGGCGTTCTAAAGCGGCATCGCTCTCGATATGCTTGCGATACTCGTTCAGAGTAGTTGCGCCGATCACCTGGAGCTCGCCGCGTGAAAGCGCCGGCTTGAGAATATTGGCAGCATCGACCGATGAACCGGCGGCGCCAGCGCCCACCAGCATATGAACTTCATCAATGAACAGAATAGCACCGGAAGCTTTCAATTCGTCGATCACGCGCTTCAGGCGCTCCTCGAATTGGCCACGGTACATGGTGCCGGCCACCAGCGATCCAACGTCGAGCTGCAGGACACGCTTGTCGAGCAAAGGAGCAGGCACGTCACCCTCGACGATACGCTGCGCCAGTCCCTCGACAATCGCCGTCTTGCCTACACCCGGCTCACCAATCAGGGCCGGGTTGTTTTTGGTGCGGCGGGCCAGGATCTGGATGACACGTTCGATCTCCATCTGCCGTCCGATTACCGGGTCGAGCTTGCCTTCTTCAGCCATAGCCGTCAGATCTGTAGCCAACTGGTCGACCATCGGCGTCTTGGGCTTGGCCTGTTGCTCCTGGCGAGATGGTTTGCGCTCGGCTGTGGCGGCTTGTGTGGCACCGGTGCGTTGAGAGGCGCTGCTCTCCTGCAAAACGCGCCGCGTCTGGCGGCGGATCTGCTCGGCAGTTACGCCCATCTTGCGCAAAACATCAAAAGCGACGCCTTCACCGTGACGGACTAATCCCAATAAAAGGTGCTCTGTGCCAATGTAATGATGGCCCAATTTTCTCGCTTCATCAACAGCATATTCGAGTACCTGCTGTGTACCCGGGGAAAGGTCCAGCTTTCCTCCACGGTATTGCCCCGGGCCAGTCAGTCGTTCGACAATTTCTTGTACTCGATCTGCCTCCAGGCCCAATTCGCGTAACACACGCCCGGCAACCCCGCCCTCCTCTTTGATCAACCCGAGCAACAGGTGTTCTGTACCAATATAGCTATGCCGCATTCGTTCGGCTTCCTGGTGGGCCAGACTGAGCACCCGGCGCGCTCGTTGTGTAAATCGTTCCATACCAGACACGGTACTTCCTCCTACTTAAACAAACAATAACAAAATTTGCGAGACATTTAGTCCAATTGTGATTCTACCAGAGAATATAGGTAGAATCGACTTAACTGTGGTTAAAGGCTGATAAATTAACGAAACTCATATATAGTACGGTGTGAACGACCGTTTCCAACCATAACAGGAGAGCGTACCCGGTTGAGGTACGCTCTCCTGCTATGGTTCAACAGGTATGCGCCACAAATCAGGGCATACCTGTTGAACTTGCCTGCAAATGCTAAGCGATTTCTTCGTTGGTCGGAGCAACAGATGGTATTTGATCCGTTTGCTCATCACCCTGCTGGGCAGTACCAACTTCGTCGGACAGAGCCATCTTCCAGTCCAGGTCGGCATAGGCCGGTGAATCGACCTTGCGCCGGCTCAAGCCGATACGGCGGCGCTCAGCGTCGACCTTGATGATGCGTAAGGTGACCACGTCACCTTCTTTTACCACCTCTTTGGGGTGTCCGATGCGCTGCTCACTCAACTCGCTGACGTGAATCAAGCCCTCGAGATCATCGCCAATGCGAGCGAAGGCGCCAAACTTGGTCAGATGGGTAATGGTGCCTTCCACCAACATACCTTCCTTGAATTCGCCAACTTTCTTCAACCAGGGATCTTGTTGAAGCTGGCGGATGGACAGGCCGATACGCTTGCGGTCCCGATCTACGCTGATGACCTTGACCTGGACTTCTTCGCCCACTTTAAGAACTTCATTGGGATGCTGGATGCGATCCCAGGAAATTTCAGAAAGATGTACCAGGCCATCGGCGCCATCGATATTGATGAATGCACCGAAATCAGCCAGGCTGGTTACCCGTCCTTTGCGGACATCGCCTTCTGCCAGTTCGTCCAGCAGGCGGTCTTTGAGCGTTTCACGAGTTTCCTGAAGCGCCAGACGTTCGGAAAGGATCAGGCGGCGACGAGAACGGTCGACCTCGATGACGCGCACTTTCATCGACTCGCCGACCATCCTGGCATAGCGCTGCTCGGCATTTTCGTTGGCCGAGGGGCGACGCAGTAGGCTGACCTGCGAGGCGGGGACAAAGCCACGCAACTGACCAATGGGCACGATCAGGCCACCTTTGTTGTAGCCAACTACTTTGCTAGGGAAGGAAGCGCCCGATTCGAGCAACGCCTCAACATCGTCCCAATCGCGCTCTTCTCGCGCCCGCACGTAGGAAAGCACGACATTACCATTTTGGTCTTCCGGAGAAACAACAAACACGGGAATCTCCATACCGACCACAAAGGTCTCGCGTTCCTCAACAGGAATTTGCTCTAACTCGCGGCCAGAGATTACCCCCTCTGACTTGGTGCCGATGCTGACTAGAATCTCGTTTTCCCGGATGGTAGCGATGATTCCTCTGCGAATCTCACCTTGGGTTGGAAAATCCAGGCTGATTCCTTCTTCCAGCAGGGCCTGCATATTCTGGCTTTCGGAAGTCTCAGCCTCTTGCCCAAAAAGGGCGCCATTGTGTTCCATAATCTTACTAGCTCCAGACGAATGAAATATGTAGAAGGCTATTATAAAGGCGAAAAGGCAACTTGACAACCTTTGTGATCGGATTACAATGTAGAACAGTTTAAGCTTTCATTGAGGAAAAGATGCGACCTGTTTTTCCATTTACCGCAATTGTAGGCCAGGAGCGTATGAGACGCGCCCTGGTATTGAACGCGGTCGATCCACGGATCGGCGGTGTACTGATCCGCGGTGAGCGCGGCACGGCCAAATCGACGGCAGCGCGGGCGATGGCTGCCCTGTTACCGCAAATCGAGGTATTTGCCGACTCGCCTTTCAATGACGATCCCTATGCGCCGAATACCTGGTCGGACTGGGTGAAGGAGCAAAAAGTGGCCGGCAAAGAATTGGTGATGGTCAAACGCCAAATCCGCTTCGTAGATCTGCCGGTCAGCGCCACCGAAGATCGCGTCGTTGGGACCCTGGATATCGAAAAGGCGATCCAGGAAGGGAAGCGCCACTTCGAGCCGGGCGTATTAGCAGCCGCCAATCGTGGGTTGTTGTACATCGATGAGGTCAATTTATTGGATGATCACGTCGTTGACCTGTTGCTGGACTCTGCAGCCATGGGCGTAAACACCGTCGAGCGCGAAGGGATTTCGTTCGCCCATCCGGCACGCTTTATCCTGGTCGGGACAATGAACCCGGAAGAGGGTGATCTACGCCCCCAACTGTTGGACCGCTTCGCCCTGTCGGTGGAGATCCACGGCATTCGGGATGCACGCGAACGCGTGCTGATCATGCAGCGCAACCTGGCTTTCGAGGCAAACCCGGAGGAATTTCGCCAACAATGGCTGCCCAAAGAGCTGGAATTGTCACACCAGATCGAGCAAGCGCGCACCATCCTGGATGAAGTGACGTATACCACGAGAGACTTGATCTCGATCGCATCGCTCACTGCATCGCTCAACGTAGATGGGCATCGCTCCGATCTGGTCATTTTGAAAACAGCCCGCGCGCACGCGGCTTTCGAAGGGCGGCAGGCCATTACAGAACGAGACATAGCCCTGGCTGCTGAACTGGCGCTGCCTCACCGGATCAAGCGTGGCCCGTTCCACCAGGCCGAGATGAGCATGGAAGATTTGCAAGAGCGCATCGAACAATTGCAAGGTTCCATGTCCAACCAGGGCGAGCCTGAACCTTCGCCTGCCGAACCGAAGGGTAACGAGGAAAAAAAAACGCTCTAGCTGCGGAGATCCGCGAAACGGACCAATCGAGCCGCCCACCTTCGGAACCGACTAAACAAAACGTATTCGATACGTTAAGCGCCAACTGGTGGGATGGCGGCGAAAAAGTGAAGATCGGCCAGACCTTTGAGCCGCGCAGGATACAGAATCCGCTGGACCGGATTACTCGCCGGAGCGGCGGGCGGCGTTCGCGCACGCATACCGAGCGCAAGAGCGGGCGTTATATCCAGGCGCGTCCGGCCAATGGCAAAACAGACGACCTGGCCTTCGACGCTACCCTGCGAGCAGCGGCGCCCTTCCAGAGGGAGCGCGCCGAACAACGCAAGCGGGTGGCCTTTGCCATTCGCAAGAGCGACTTCCAGCGCAAAGTGCGCATCAAGAAAGCTTCTAACCTGGTGCTTTTTGTGGTGGATGCTTCCTGGTCGATGGCTGTGGCCGAACGGATGTCGGCCACCAAAGGGGCTATTCTGTCACTGTTGACAGATGCTTACCAGCGCCGTGACCGGGTGGGATTGGTGGTCTTTCAGAAAAACCGCGCCACGCTGATTTTGCCGCCGACGAACTCTGTCCAACTGGCGCAGCGCGCCCTGGCAGATATCCCGGTAGGCGGCAAGACACCCCTTTCGGCAGGGTTATTCATGGCCCACGAGGTGATCCAACGCGAGCGCCTCTTGCACCCGGATGTCAACCCGCTGATTATCCTGTTGACTGACGGGGCCGGGAATGTATCGATGAGCAGTATGCCCCCCCAGGAAGAATCCGGGCGCCTGGCAAAACAGATCGCAGATGACGAAATCCGCAGCGTGGTAATCAACATGGAACACGCGGCCTTCGACCAGGGGTTAGCGCAAAACCTGGCCGACCACCTTAAGGCGCCCTGCTATACGTTGAGTGAATTGAAGGCGGAATCGCTATACCAGAAAGTACGCGAGGAAATGCGGGTGTAATGTAAAAAATGGACAGATATCCTGCCCATTATTCCTTCACCATCGTACCCATCACCCGCTGGCGGCCGTTCTCAATATGCTCTAACATCACCGATTTGCTCTCCAATGGATCACGCCGGCGCAGAGTCTCCACGATGCGCCGGTGTTCGGTTATCGATTGGTCTACCGAGCCATGCCGCTTCCAGGCCGCCAGGTTAAAACGCGTGGCCACACGATGCAGATGTAGCAAGTAATCACGCAGGTAGTGGTTGCCTGTAGCCTCCGCCAGGATGCGGTGGAACTCATAGTCCAACTCGGCGACCAGCAACCAATCGCCTGCGGCCCCGGCCTGCATGCTGCGCTCGATGATATCATCCAGGCAGTCCAATTGCTGCTCGCTGAAGCGTTTGCAGGCCAACGCCGCCGCCGGACCGATCACAATGGCCATCGCATCCATCATTTCAACGAAATCGAAGACGCTCAACGGGGCAATGACCACTCCCTGGCGCGGGGCGATGTTCAACAAAGACTGCTCTGCCAGGCGCTGAAAGGCTTCGCGCAACGGTGTACGCCCCCATCCATAGCGCTTCATCAAGGCGGCCTCGCTGACCGCTAACCCAGGCTCTAACTCCAGAGAAAGGATCAGCCGCCTTAGTTCGGCTTCAACACGGTCGCTTTCGCGCACTGGCGAGATATGATCGGCCATTTTGTTTTTCTCCTACACGACCCATCGCGGGCAGCATGATGATGAACACTGAGTATTCCTTGAGCAATAGCCAGACAATTGAGTGAAATACAAAGATACCAGGGATGTGGGGCGACTCCCCACTTATTAAACCATAAATTAAGCCAGATCGCAATCAAATGATATACAGATTATATATCGTTTGGATATTTGATTTGACAAAAAGGGGCCGTGTGCGTATACTTATCCCTGTGCCACCGCAGAGCGATCCGGTTTCAGGAATACTGTTCGATCTTCGCAAGTTCTCGATCCATGATGGCCCGGGCATCCGTACCGCGGTCTTTTTCAAAGGCTGCCCGCTGCGCTGTGTCTGGTGCCATAACCCGGAAAGCCAGTCGCCGCGGGTGGAGTTGGTCCTGCATCCTAACCGCTGCATCGCCTGTGAGGCATGTGTGCAGGCATGTCCCAACGGCGCTGCGCTACGGCAAGGTGACCGGTTCTACACAGAACGTAGCAAATGCCGGGTGTGTGGCCAATGCACTCAGGTCTGCTACGCAGATGGGCGGCAGTTGGCAGGCAAAACCTGGACCAGCGCCGAAGTGATGGCAGCGATTGAACGCGACCGGGCCTTCTACGACCAATCGGGGGGTGGAGTTACCTTCACCGGTGGAGAACCACTGATGCAAATCTCTTTCTTGCAGGCCCTGTTGAGCGCTGCCAAAGCCAGCGGTTTGCATACTGCAGTGGATACTTGTGGATATACCGCATGGAAAAACATCGAGCAGGTACGTGCACAGGTAGACCTGTTCCTATACGATGTGAAACTGATGGACAACGCCCGCCACCGCCAATATACGGGCGTCTCCAACGCGCCGATCCTGGACAACCTGCGCAAACTTTGCGAGTCAGGCCACACAGTTATCGTACGCGTGCCGGTTATCCCGGGCATCAATGACGACGGACAAAACCTCGCTGCCACCTGCCAGTTTCTTGCCGGGCTGCCGGGGCTGCACCGCGTCGACCTGTTAGCCTATCATGACAGCGCCGAGGCCAAATATGCCCGGATGGGCATGCCCTATGAACTGACCGGGCTGCGCCCGCCGACGGAAGAGCGAATGAAGGAAATCGCCAATCTGTTCAGACAGAGCGGCCTGCCCGTCACGATTGGCGGATAGGGACCCAGGCAGGCTGCGAAGTTGAACAGGTTTTGCAGGTCCTACAAGGAATATTTCGAAGTGGAGGCATTCTCATGACCATAACCGAACGCGTAAAACGCCTGCGCCAGCAAAGCATCGATGCACGGCCGCAGCTTTCCACTGAGCGCGCCGAATTGATCACCGCCTTCTACCGGCAGGACACATCGCTGGCTTCAGCTCCAATGCGGCGCGCGAAGGCCTTTCAATATCTGATGGCAAACAAGGCCATTTATATCGGCGAAGATGAATTAATCGTCGGCGAAAAAGGCCCTGCGCCAAAAGCCACACCGACCTACCCCGAGTTGTGCTGCCACTCTTTGCAGGACCTGGATATCCTCGACTCGCGCCCCAAGATCCCCTTTGCAGTAACCCCTGAGGCGCGCAGGCTCTACGAAGAAGACATCATCCCCTTCTGGCAAGGTAAGACGATGCGCGAGTTGATTTTCCAGGAAATGACCCGGGAATGGAGAGCAGCTTACGAAAGCGGCATCTTCACCGAGTTCATGGAACAACGCGCCCCAGGACATACCGTGCTGGATGACAAAATATATCACAAAGGGCTGCGTGACTTCCAGGCCAACATCCAGGAAAGCCTGGCGAGCCTGGATTACCTGAACGACCCGCGGGCATACGCCCAGCAGGAACAACTCAAAGCGATGCACATGGCTGCTGAGGCGATCATCCACTTTGCAGAGCGCCATGCCGAGAAGGCCCGCCAGCTTGCCAGCCAAACCAACGACCCACGACGCAAGGCCGAGTTGGAGCGCATTGCCGAGGTGTGCTCCTGGGTGCCGGCGCGCGCGCCGCGAAATTTCTGGGAAGCGCTGCAGGCTTACTGGTTCGTACACCTGGGAGTGACCAGTGAATTGAATACCTGGGATGCCTTCTGCCCAGGACACCTGGATCATCACTTATACCCCTTTTATCGCAAAGAACTGCAAGATGGCATATTGAGTCGCGAGCAGGCCGAAGAATTGCTGCAATGTTTCTGGATCAAGTTTAACAACCAACCCGCCCCACCCAAAGTGGGTGTGACCGCCGCCGAAAGCGGCACTTACACCGACTTCGCCCAAATCAACGTGGGCGGCATCCTGCCGGATGGATCAGACGCGGTGAATGATGTGTCGTATCTACTGCTGGACGTGATCGAAACGATGCGGTTGTTGCAACCCAGTTCTTCCATCCAGGTGAGCAAAAAGAACCCCGATCCATTCATCCTGCGTGCAGCACAAATTATCCGCACCGGTTTCGGGCAGCCATCTATTTTCAATGCCGACCTGATCGTACAGGAACTGGTGCGGATGGGGAAATCACTGGAGGACGCCCGCTGCGGCGGGTCGAGTGGATGTGTAGAGGTGGGCGCCTTTGGCAAAGAGAATTACAACCTGACCGGATATTTCAACCTGCCCAAGGTGTTCGAGATCACGCTGCACAACGGCAGCGACCCACAAACCGGGCAGCAGATTGGCCTGCAGACCGGCGATCCACGCACATTCCACTCTTTCGACGAATTGTTCGAAGCCTTTGAAAAGCAACTGCTGCACTTCGTCGACATTAAAGTGCACGGCAATCAGGTGATCGAGCGCCTGTATGCCGCCTACATGCCAGCGCCTTTTTTGTCCCTGCTCATCGATGATTGCATCGCCCGCGGTGCAGATTATCACGACGGGGGAGCGCGCTACAATACATCTTATATTCAGGGCGTAGGCGTTGGCAGCCTGACGGATGCCATGACTGCGATCCAGTACCACGTCTTTGACCAGCAGGCGCTTTCCATGGACGAGTTATTAAGCGCATTGGACGAAAATTTTCCACAGGAACGCCTGCGCCAGATGTTGATCAACCGCACGCCACGCTACGGCAACGATGACGATTATGCCGACCAGGTCATGCAGCGCATTTTCGAGGCGTATTTCAATGCTGTGGATGGGCGACGTAACACCAAAGGCGGAGAGTACCATATCAACCTGCTGCCCACCACGGTGCACGTCTATTTTGGATCGGTGATGGGCGCCAGCGCAGACGGCCGGAAAGCGGGTTTGCCGCTTTCTGAGGGCATCTCTCCAGTACAGGGCGCCGACCGCTGCGGGCCCACCGCAGCGCTGCGTTCTGCCGCCAAGATGGATCACGGGCGCACGGGGGGCACGCTGTTGAACCAAAAATTCACCCCTCAACTACTGGCCGATGAAACCGGCTTGAACGGCCTGGTGCAGCTTGTGCGAACTTATTTCAGCTTAGATGGACACCATATCCAGTTCAATGTCGTCGATGCTGCCACCCTGCGCGCGGCGCAGAAAGACCCGGGAGAATACCGCGACCTGATTGTGCGCGTGGCCGGTTACAGCGACTACTTCTGCGATCTGAGCGAAACCCTGCAAAATGAGATCATCGCCCGCACCGAGCACCTGGCATTTTGACGGCAGGAAAAGCAGCGCATCCCATACGTCCTGGGCTATTCAATGGCAAAGCTGCGCCAATGCTTTGCGGTTATGTACCGTAATGCGACCCCGCTCATCTACGGTGATATAGCCCAATTGCTTGAACATCACCATCACCTGGTTTACCCGCTTGCGCGAGGCCCCGACCAGGTCAGCAATATCACCCTGGGTCAGGCGGATCGGGATGAGCACATCACCATTCGTGCCAGAATAGCCATACTTCTCGGCAAAGGCCAGCATCTGGCGAGCGACACGCCCATTGACATCCAGCGTGGCAAGCGCCTGGATCAATTCATTGGCCAAGCGTACACGTCCGGCCAGGATACGCACCAGGTTTTGAGAAAACAGCGGGATTGTGCGCAAACATTCCTGAAAAGCCTGCCCCCCGATCCATAACAAGCGACTTTCTTCCAGCGTGACCACACTGGCAGAGCGCCCGGCACTATCAATCAGGCTGATTTCACCCACTACGTCCCCAGGACCCAGGATCGCCAGCACAACATCTGCTCCATCCGCCTGCTCAATGTGTATCTTGAGCGTGCCACTCTGGATGATGTACACTACTTCGCCTGGCTGTTCAGCAGTGATAATGTTTGCACCGGCAGGGAAAACGCGCGAATACAGCCAGCCTTTTACCTGGCTGAGTTGATCGGGCGACAGGCCTCGAAACAACTCAATTTCTTGGAGCGCCACAGTATCGATGGCAAGCATGTTTCTCTTCCTTTCCACCGGAGGTTGGACATTTTGCCCAACACTTGCATGCACAACACCCATTATACACTGGCTGAGAGAAGACTGCCTTGTACAACGCGTTGTTCCACGGGGCCTTGATTGGCAACCAGAGAAACCGACTGCCCTTCACGAGCCGCGAAAACAGCAGGGAACAACCGACTGGCACGGGCCTCGATCCCGGCGACAGTCTGGTCTGTGGAACCAGGATCATGGTGAAACAGGGCCAACTGCCTGGCCTCTGCCGCCTGGGCCACATCGCAGGCCATGCGAGCCGTTGAGTGTCCCCAGCCTTGCGTCGAGCGGGTGCCCGGCACAAGCCCCAGGTAATGTTCGTCGGTATACTGGGCATCATGTATCAACAGGTCGGCGCGACGAGCAAAACTGGCCAGCCTGCGATCCGTATTGGCATATCCTTCTGTATCCGTCGCATAGACGACTGACAGGTTGCGCCATTCGATGCGGTAGACCAATACGTTGCCAGGATGAGCATACGACTTCATCAAACGGATACGTACCGCTTGCGGCCCTCCGACAGTCATAATGCGATCTACATCGACGATTTGCGGTGGCAAACCGGGGCCCGGGAGCAAGATCGCCTGGTTTTCGCCGACAGCACTGATTTCTTTCGATGCCCCCATATCCTGCAGGGTGACCGGGAATACCGGCGGGATCATGTTTTGCGCCAGGACTTGGTCCAAAGCACGTTCAAACGTGTGGGGGCCAAAGATATACATGTGTGTCGAGGGAACAAACGCAGGGGCAAAGAACGGGAACCCTTGCGTGTGGTCATGGTGCATGTGGCTAAAAAGCAATGTCACATAGATGGGAGCCTGTCTGTGCCCGACACGCTGCATAAGATCCTTCCCCAGAGGGATGATCCCGGTGCCCGAGTCCAGGATGATGGTTTGTCCGGCCACCTGAATCTCAACACAAGGGGTATTGCCTCCAAACTGGGCAGTCTCTGTCCCTGGAGCCGGGTGGCTACCCCGGACGCCCCAAAATTTCACGGTTAGCTTGTCTTTATCTGTCATTGCAGGCCTCCTCTTTCGAAGAATGGTATGTGAACCAAAATGGATCAATGCAAAATGCTCTTTTTCAAATCGTGTCTTTTCTGTGATCAAAATCTTGCCTGTTTTCATTATGCCTTCAGGATAAGCTGCCGGATAGGAAATACTTCTCACCCTATCTAGGAATTTGAGGGCAGGAACCATCTTTCTGCTTTTCCCATGGTTAACTCTTATATTTGGACTCTTATTGAATCATCGTAGTCTTAGTAGGGCCTGTGGATATGTGGAGGAACCTGCAGTGGGATGTTTTTGCCCCTATATGCAGAGCTACATGCGCCAGGGAAGCTATATCCGGCGGATTAGCTATGCTTTTTTCTCCACGGGCCGGATGGGGATGATCCGCGATTGTTGGCACTGATTTTCACAATCCCACGCGTTGGAAAGAGATTTGGGCAGTTCGTAAGATACCCCCCCATATATAGGGGGATGCACGGACAGGGTTCAGGATGAAAAATCGAACAAATGGGTGAGTTGTCCCCAGTTTGGCCCGTTTATCCACAGTTTTTCGCGACTTATCCACAGGTGGAAGCACGTGGCGTTAATTTCTTGATGTCGGCATACCCGTAAATGTGGGGGGTATTTATGTGGCTTTTATGGCTTTTTTCACAATGCTGACCTGGGCAGGCAGAGTGTAATATCTGCTCGAGACAAAGCGTACTGCCCGATAATTGGGGATGCCCCTGGTAAAATAGCACAATGGGCTTCGCACAGGATTATTTCGACCGCATTCGCTCTTTTCAGCCGAATGCCCGCCTTTATTTGGCCAACGTGATTGTTGTTGGAGCGGCGATGGGAGTCTATCGCCTGTTGTTCAATTTTTATGTACTCAGCCTGGGATACGATGAGGCGCTATTAGGGCAGTTTGTAACGTTGAACAGTATGACCGCCTTGCTGGCTGCTTTGCCATGCGGATTCGTGGGAGATCGCCTGGGCCGAAAAAGTTCGTTGATCATCTCTGGCGGGTTTACAGGATTGTCCGGGTTGGCAATGGTAATTTGGCCATCTGTCGAGGTATTGTATGGCGCCAATATTTTGTTGGGGATTTCACAAAGCCTGGCGGCGATTACGATGGGCCCATTTTTGATGGAAAATAGCCGTGAGGTAGAGCGCACGTATCTGTTCAGTTTCAATTCTGGCCTGCAGATGGTTTCGGCTTCAGCAGGCAGTTGGATCGGTGGATACCTGCCTTCCTGGATTGCAGAGTGGACGGGGGGTGACCCTACGGGCAGCCGGGCTTACGGCGGCGCTCTGGTGGCGGCGGTGCTGATGATCGGATTATCTCTGCTCCCCCTGGCAGCGATGAAACTACGGCGACTGGTTGGCGCCGAACGCTCGGTGTTTGCCCCGTTCAGCTATGCGGCAGCGCATCCCTTGACCTTGAACAAGCTGATTTTACCCATGTTGATTACATCGATTGGCGCCGGCCTCATTATGCCTTTTATGAATGTGTTCTTTCGCCAGGTATACCATCAGCCGGACCCGGTAATTGGGGCCCTATTTGCCTGGGGATCGCTGGCGATGGGGATTGGCTTGTTGGTCGCGCCGCCTCTGGCTGAGCGCCTGGGTAAGATTCAACTGGTGGTGATCAGCCAGGGTCTTTCGATCCCTTTCCTGATTTTGATGGGTTTCTCGCCCTGGTTCTGGTTGAGTGCGGCGGCATACTACGTGCGCCTGGTATTGATGAATATGAGCGGTCCGATTTATCAGACCTTTGTTATGGAACAGGTTGACGAAGAAGCACGCGCCACGGTTGCAAGCCTGGTGAGTATGTCCTGGAATTTCGGTTGGGCGTTCAGCCCGATGATCAGCGGTTGGCTGCAGGTGCGGCATGGTTTTGGGCCGGTCTTTATGGGGACGATTTTTCTCTACACGCTTTCAGTATTTTTGTATTGGGCATTTTTCTGGACGGGCAATCGATCACTGAACAAACAGGCATCCGGCTCTCCGGTGCTCAGGGAATAAGCGTTCAGGCGATCAGACACTCAGTGATGGGGCGCCACAGATGTAACCTTTGCCCGATGATGGCATCTAAGGATGTGATTACAAACACAAAGCATTGGAGGTTTTTGAGACTATGGAAATGGTGATTGATTTTCCTGGTGGGGCACGTGTAGATGCACATTTTGGATCGTTTACTGTTATGACCGACCAACCGCCGGCTGCCACGGCACCGACCCCGTTTGCGACGTTCCTGGCTTCAATTGGTACCTGTGCGGGTATCTATGTGCTTGGGTTCTGCCAGCAGCGCGGACTGCCTACGGAGGGTATCCGCATCCTGCAACGGATGCACGCAGATCGCTTTAGCGGTATGGTGACCAAGATCGATTTGGAAATCCAGGTGCCACCGACTTTCCCGGATAAATATCGCGATTCGCTGGTGCGTTCTGCCGAGCTGTGCGCGGTTAAGAAACACTTCGAGCGCCCACCACAGTTCGAGGTGTATACTCAAATTATGGAACCTGCGTAAAGTTTGCGAGATGTAAAAAAGCAGGGCACTCAGTGCCCTGCTTTTTTACATCTCGTGGAAGCGTTATTCTGGACCGATGTAGGTGCCCGGGAATAAGGTGGTGCTTTTGGGGATAACCACGATGCCATCTTGCACGACCCAGTTACTGGCTTCAAGATCGGTGCCGCGCGGGAATGGTTTGATCACTACTCCCTCGCCGATACGGGCATTTTTATCCAGGATGGCTCCTTCGATGCGACAGTTGGCACCAATGCCCAGTGGGATGGCGGATGGCGAGAGAGATTCCGGCGAGTCGTAGTAATCAGCGCCCATCATGATGGTATCGGCCATGTAGACCCCGTCTGCAATCCGGCTGCGCAGCCCGACGATCGAGTTATAGATTTCTGCTTTGTGGATCACGCTGCCTTCTGCCAGCAGCACGTTGGTCAATGTAGCGCCGTCGATCACTGCTCCTGGTAAGAAGCGAGCGTGGGTGTAGATGGGGCGCACCGGATCATGAAAATTGAAAGGCGATTTGCGTTGTGCCAACATCAGGTTGGTCTCATAGAAAGACCGGATTGTCCCAATATCCTCCCAATAGCCGTCAAAGCCGAAGCCGAAGACGGCATGGGTAGGCAGAGCGTTGGGGATGATCTGGCTGCCGAAATCGTCGTAGGTGGTTTTTTCCACCATCTCGATCAACACATCTGTGTTGAAAATATAGATGCCCATCGAGCCCAGGTAAGGGCGCTCGGGGTCATCCCGGCTGACGAACTGCGCCAGGACTTCTGGATCGCGGGATTTTTCGACGAAGTTGGTGATGCGCTCGTCTGCATCTCGCTTGAGCAACCCGAGCCGCGATGCCTGGCTGGCAGGGACAGGCTGTACGGCCACGGTGATGTCGGCCTGATGTTCCCAGTGGAAGTAGGCCATCTCGGCGTAATCCATGCGGTACAGGTGGTCGCCGGCCAGGATAAGCACGTATTTAGCCTGGGTAGCTTTGATTTCGAATAATTGCTTACGCACGGCGTCGGCGGTGCCCATATACCAATCCGAGCTGCGCGGGGTTTGCTCTGCGGCCAGGATTTCGACCCATCCCTGGTGGAAAGCGTCGAAGTTGTAGGTTTGTGTAATGTGGCGGTGAAGCGAGACAGAATTGAACTGGGTCAGTACGGCGACGCGATGGATGCCTGAGTTGATGCAGTTGCTGAGAGGAATATCGATCAGGCGATATTTGCCGGCGATTGGTACGGCCGGTTTGGCGCGCTGCTTGGTGAGCGGATAGAGGCGCTTCCCAACGCCGCCACCGAGGATAACGGCTAAAACTTGTTCGAGCGAGGCCATTTTTTACCCTCCGATGGATTGGATTTATTTCTCTAATTATCAGGTGTCCTGTACCAGGTGTCAAGTGCCAGGTAGTAAATAATCGGGTATACTGGTCAATACTGGATTGCCCGGAGAAGATGGTCTATGTCGAATGATTTTGTCCTGATCGAGCCGACGATGGCTTTACAAGACGCCTACCTGTCCCTGGCGGCGGAGTGCCAGGCAGCCGGCGAGCAATATTCCTACTGCGAGCTGGCGCAGAAAGATTTTGCCTCCTATCTGGCGCAAGTGGATGCTCAACAGCGCGGCCTCGACTTGCTGCCGGGTTACGTGCCGATGACTACCTTCTGGTTGGTACAAGATCGAGCGGTGATCCTGGGTGAGAGCCGCCTGCGCCACCACCTGTCGCCGGCATTGGAGGTGGAAGGCGGGCATATTGGTTATATGATCCGTCCTGCGGCGCGGCGCCAGGGGTTTGGCACGCTGATCCTGGCGTTGACCCTGGAAAAAGCGCGCCTGATGGGCCTGAGACGCGTGCTGGTTACCTGCGATACGGACAATATCGGTTCGGCGCGCATCATCGAGAAGAATGGTGGTCTGTTGGATGGGTACGCCGTTTCGCCGGACAGCGGGGTACAGATATCCCGTTATTGGATCGAGCTTTGACCGCCGAAACAGGAAAAGATAGGGCTGGGTGAACCTTGCTCACCCAGCCCTATCTCAAGCCAGTGGATGCCGAAGGTGGGAATCGAACCCACACTCCTTTAGGGAACACGATTTTGAGTCGTGCGCGTCTGCCTGTTCCGCCACTTCGGCGTCGGACAGGCATAGTATATCGAAAGATGGGCGCATGGTCAAGAGTGGGTTTGAACGGAAATTCAAGAACGCGCCACGCTGACTCCCAGGTTGTCGGCGTGGTCGCTGACGCGCTCCAGGTTGCGCAGGGTTTCGGTGAAGATGACGTCTGCTTCGGGGTTGCAGGTGCCGGCCTCCAGGCGTTCGACAGTGATTTTATCAGCACTGCTCACGCCTCTGGGGGTGGGAAACTGGGGTATAATTTTCTTCTCAAAGAAGTTTTTCTGAAAGAATCAGGAGCTAATGTAAAGGCCATGCGACTGGGAATCATTGGCTTACCCCAATCTGGCAAGACGACCATCTTCAACGCCCTGACGCGCGGCGACCAGCCTACATCGATGAGCGGTGGGCGCTTCGAGGTGCATACTGCGGTGGTAGATGTGCCCGACGGGCGCGTCGACCGGCTAAGCGGGATGTTCAAGCCGCGTAAGACGATCTATGCCAAAGTTACCTACGCGGATATCGCCGGCCTGGAAGGGGGCAGTGACAAAAGCGGTCTATCTGGAACGCTGCTCAACCAGCTCAGCCAGATGGACGGTTTTGTCCACGTGGTGCGCTGTTTCGAGAATGCCAGCGTGCCCCATCCGGCAGGAAGCGTCGATCCTTTGCGTGACCTGGCGGCGCTGGATAACGAGCTGGCGTTGAACGACCTGATCATGGTCGAGCGCAAGCTGGAGCGGCTGGTCGAAGAGCGCAAAAAGGGCGGCGGGCGCGATAAGGCGGTCATCGAACGAGAGATTGCCCTTTTCGACCAATTCAAAAACACCCTTTCTGCGGATATCCCCTTGCGGGATATCGAGATCCCCCACGAGGATGAGAAGGCGCTGTCTGGCTTCGGCTTCTTGAGCCGCAAGCCAGTATTGCTGATCTTCAACCTGGGTGATGGGCAGGAGCCGCCGCGGATCGATTATCCCCACCAGCGCAGCAGGGTGGTGCCTTTGCAGGGCAAGTTGGAGATGGAGCTGGCCCAACTCCCAGCGGATGAGGCGGAAATGTTTATGGCCGATTTCGGCATCCAGGAGCTGGGCCTGCAGCGGGTGATCGAGATTTCTTACGATCTGCTCGGCTTGCAATCATTCTTCACTGTCGGCGAGGACGAGGTGCGCGCCTGGACGGTGCGCCGCGGGGCCAGTGCAGTGGAGGCGGCAGGCGCAATTCATACGGACTTGCAAAAAGGATTCATCCGCGCAGAAATTGTTGCCTACAACGATCTGGTTACGTTGGGCGGCATGGCCGAGGCGCGCTCCCACGGTCGCCTGCGACTGGAAGGCAAGGAGTACATCGTCCAGGACGGCGAAATTATGCACGTGCGTTTCAGCCTCTAAGAGGATCGATCAATGACTTTTACCTATACCCCATCGCGTTGGAGTCTGGCAGACCTTTTCTCTGCTCAGGATAGCCCGGAGATGCAGGCTGCTTTTGCCGATCTGGATGCCCAGGCGGCTGCCTTCGAGGAGCGCCGTTCACAACTGGCCGCGGAAATCCCGGTGGCAGATTTCCTGGAAATTGCACGCCAGTTGGAGGCGCTGAGCCGCCTGGCTTACCGTATCTATGGCTACGCCAGCTTGCGTTTTGCTGCCGATACCCAGGATCAGACTGCCCAAACTTTCCTGGCCCGGGTGCAGCAGACGATGGCCGGCATCGAGAACCGCACCCTGTTCTTCAGCCTGTGGTGGAAGGACCTGGACGATGCCAATGCGGCGCGCCTGATGGCCGAATCCGGCGATTACCATTACTGGCTGGAGGAGATGCGCCACTTCAAACCGCACACTCTGAGTGAGGCGGAAGAGAAAATTGTTAACATCAAGAACACCACGGGAACCGAAGCGCTGCACAGCCTGTACGATGCAATCACCAACCGTTACGCCTTCAAGCTGACGGTGGATGGTGAGCAGAAGGAACTGACCCGCGGGGAACTGATGGTGTATGTGCGCGGTCACGACCCTGATCTGCGCGCGGCGGCTTACCAGGAGCTTTACCGGGTCTTTGGACAGGATGGCCCGATCCTGGGGCAGATGTACCAGACCCTGGTACGCGACTGGCGCAACGAACAGATCGACTTGCGCCATTTTGCCAGCCCAATCTCGGCCCGCAACCTGGTCAATGATATCCCCGATCCTGTAGTGGATACGCTGTTGGACGTATGCCAGCGCAATGCGGGCGTGTTTCAGCGTTATTTCCGCCTCAAGGCCCGCCTGTTGGGGATGGAACGCCTGCGCCGTTACGATGTGTATGCCCCGGTGGCGAGATCGGACAAAACGTTTGAGTTTGCTGCGGCGGCAGAGATGATCATGGATGCTTTTGGGCGTTTCGATCCCGGCGTGGCCGATCTGGCGCTCCGGGTCTTCGACACCGGCCACCTGGATAGCGAGGTGCGCAAGGGGAAGCGCGGCGGAGCCTTCTGCTCGACGATCAACCCTGACCTAGCCCCCTGGGTGCTGGTCAACTACCAGGGGCGCGCCGATGACGTGGCCACCCTGGCCCACGAATTAGGCCATGCTATCCATTCCTTGCTTGCTGCGCATCATTCCCTGTTCACCCAGCAATCCTGCCTGCCGCTGGCCGAGACAGCCTCAACCTTCGGCGAGATGTTACTCATCGATCGTCTGCTGGCCGAAGAAACCGACGAAGGCGTGCGCCGTGATTTGCTCTTCCGCCAGGTAGATGACGCCTACGCTACGGTCATGCGCCAGGCTTTTTTCGCTTTGTTCGAGCGCCAGGCCCACGAGATGATCCAGCAGGGGGCAGCAGTGGACGAGCTTTCCGCGGCTTACCTGGAAAATCTGAAGACGCAGTTTGGAGATGCAGTGGAGGTCAGCGATGAGTTCCGATGGGAGTGGGTATCTATCCCACACATCTACCAGGTGCCTTTCTACGTGTATGCCTACACCTTTGGGCAACTGCTGGTGCTCTCTCTGTACGAACAATTCAAGCAAGAGGGAGAATCTTTCAAGCCCCGCTATCTCAAGATCCTGACTGCCGGCGGTTCGCAGGCCCCGGTGCAGATTCTATCGGAAGCCGGCATCGACGTGTATCACCCCGAGTTCTGGCAGGGCGGCTTCGATGTGATTCGCCGCACGGTCGAGCAACTGGAAGCTTTGGCGCAATGACGTTTCTCGGGAATATTGGGTGAACGACTTCAAATCTTCCGAGCTTTCCACATTGTTCCAGGCAGTCGGCGATGTTTTGCGCCAGGAGCAAGATGCGTTCAACCTGGCCGATGCCCGGAACGGGAACCACGGCGATCATATGGTCGAGATCTTCGAGGTTGCCGCTCGCGTTGCCCAGGTGTATGACAACCTCGAAATGGCGGCGGCGATGAGTGATGCGGCCAGCGTGCTGGAAGGCCTGGCGCACAACGGCTCGGCGCAGATGTACGCACATGGCCTGCGCCAGATGGCGGCACAATTCCACCGCTACAATATTTCCCTGGACGATTTGCTTGGCTATGTGCGGGGCGCTCTGGCGGAGGATAAGGCCTCGCAGCCGGCATCTACGGACGTATCCCCCCCGGTGCTGCGTTCGGGTGATGTTTTAAAAGCGCTGGCCGGTGGTCTGGCCGCCTGGGGACAATACGAAAGCGGGAAAACCCCTGCGGGCAACCCGCTGGACATGGGCACGCTGTTCGAATTTGGCATGGCCTATTTGCAGGCCAAACAGCGCGGCGGTGGCCGCAGCCAGGTGCTGGCCGATGCAGCCACCTCAGTCAGCCCGTTACGCCAGGTGCCTCATCGCTATGCCTCGGGCAAACTGGCGATCCAGGCCTTGCTGGAGGCCATGCAGAAATAAGCCTTAGCGGCGACCAGAGATTGGGCGCCAGAGCGCCCAATCTCTGGTCGCCAGTGTTGTTGTTGACCATCCCTACGCAAGAAGCTTCTTCAAGGGTGTGCCTTACAAAGTGAGGCACACCCTTGAAGGTTAAACTAAAAGGGAAATTCTTCTTCCGGTTCGGGCGGCGGTGGCACCGGTTCGGTTTCTTCCGGCTTGCGATCCAGGATTTGCATTCCAGATGCGACAACTTTGGTGAAGTAATGCTTTTCACCATCTTTGTCGTATTGATCGGTTTGCAGGCGACCCTCGATGAAAACCAGGCGACCTTTGCTCAAGTATTCCTGGCAGGTCTCTCCCAGGCGTCCCCAGACTTCGACATTGAACCAGTCGGTGCGTTCTTTCGCTTCGCCTTCCGCGCTGCGCCAACGGCGATCGACAGCGATGCTGAACTGGCAGACCTTCGATCCTTTGGGGGTGTAGCGCGTTTCTGGGTCTCGCCCCAGGCGGCCAATCAACTGTACACGATTCAGGTTTGGCATGGCTTTCTCCTTGAACAAGCTTGTCTAGTGAAGCAAGGCCGATACCCTACAGTTTAGCGCGAGTCTGGCGCTTGTCAAGTGGTGAAATTCGCTGCCGGTTCCGGCCGGGGCCAGCTCGATGCGGCAGTGGTGTTCAGGTAAAAATGCCACAGCAGGCGGGCGGCTGTGGAACGATAGGGCTGCCAGGCTACCCCCATGCGCTCTACCTGTTGGGGAGTAGGAACCTGATCCAACTGCCAGATACGGCGGATGGCGACCACCAGCGCCCGGTCGTGGATAGGCCAGATATCCGGGCGGCGAAGGACCAGCAGCAGGTAGATGTCTGCCGTCCAGGGGCCGATGCCTTTTAGCCGGATCAGCGCCTGGCGAATTTCGTCGTCGCCTTGCTGGTGCAGACCTTCCAGGTCGAGTTCGCCGGCGGCGATGGCGTTGGCCAGGTGGCGGGTGTAGGTGGTCTTCTGGCGGCTGAAGCCGGCTTTACGCAGTTCCTGGTCGGTCAGCGTCAAAAAATTTTCAGGAGTCAACTGCGGGCGGATCAGAAGCAGCCGGTCGTAAGCTGCCCGTGCAGAGGCCAGGGAGACCTGTTGTTCCAGGATGATCCAGACCAGGGTGGCAAATCCTGCCGGGCGTTCCCATAACGGAGGGCGTCCTAACCTGTCCAGGATTAGCCGGAAGGCAGGCTCTCGCTCTGCGAGCCGCCAGGCGTGCGCTTCGAGATCGTTTTCGCTCAACATGCCTGCATGATACTCGAAATTGTGCAGGGAAGCCAGCCGTTTCTTGCATCTGAAACCGTTGCATTTTACGCTGTTCACTGGTATGCTTGGTGTGCATGCGGTGCAGCGCCCCGGCGGTTGTTCGCCAGTCTGCTGGTGAAAAGCTGGTGTCCATTGCCAAAACCCGAGGTTAGATCGAATTTATCCCGTTGTCCTGGGAAACGCTCTGAATGATATTTTGAGTTATTATAAATATTCTCATTTTGTCTTGCAATCCAGACGATAGAAAGGGCACCATCTATTTATGTATATTGCAATCGAGGGCGTGATTGGGGTTGGAAAAACGACCCTGGCGCGGTTACTGCAGCCTTTATTCCAGGCTGGATTATTGCTGGAAGTCTTCGAAGAGAACCCATTTCTTTCGGATTTCTATGCTGATCGCCAACGTTATGCTTTTCAGACACAGATTTTCTTCCTGCTCAGCCGTTATCACCAACAACGACGCACGGTAAGCGATTTGATCGCCCAGAATAGTAACCTGGTTGCTGACTATACCTTCGAGAAAGATGCGTTGTTTGCGGGCATTAACTTGCAAGGAGATGAGTTGGACATGTACTACCGTGTCCACGATGCGCTGGCTGAAAAGATCGTGGTGCCCGATTTGATCGTTTACTTGCGGGCGGATACGGATGTGTTGATGCAGCGCATTGCCCTGCGCGACCGCCCTTACGAGCGCAACATGGAGCGGGCATATATCGATGAGCTTAACCATGCTTATGAAGAGTTCTTTGCCGACCACCAGGAACGGCGTTCACCGGTGTTGCCGGTCGATACCAATCACCTGAATTACATTCAGAACCGCCAGGACCTGGAATGGGTTGAGAATCGCATTCGCCAGACATTGAAGATGGCACCCTACCAGCCGGAATTACCGCTGGATATGCCACAGCCATGAGCGTTGAAAGTATGAGCTAAAGGGAAAGCAGCCATGCGTGTTACCCGTGATACGATGTTGAAAATTGCCTCAGAAACTGTGGACCGGCGGGCGCGCGCCTCCAGGGACTTGATGGCTGCCTATCTTTGCGGCTCAGTGCTGGGGGAAGATTTCCTGTTTGGAAATAGTGCGGATATCGACCTGGTTTTTATTTACACTGATCCTGTCCAGCCTGAGCGCGAGATCGTCCGCCTGACGGATGAAGTGCACCTGGATATTGCCAACCATTACCACAAAGATTACCGCGATACACGGCGGCTGCGCGTCCACCCCTGGTTGGGGCCGGCGCTCAACTCCTGCAAAGTGTTGTACGACCCGCAACATTTTATGGATTTCACCCAGGCCAGTGTGCGGGGCCAATTCGATCGTTCTGACCACGTCTTCGAGCGCGCCCGCCGGCAGGTCGAACAGGCGCGCAGCATCTGGCTGAGCTACCAGATGAAATCGGTAGATGCAGGACCGCAGGACGTGCTGTCCTATCTGCGTGCTGTAGAAC
The DNA here is from genome assembly GCA_964595435.1 of uncultured Anaerolinea sp. GTDB lineage: Bacteria > Chloroflexota > Anaerolineae > Anaerolineales > UBA4823 > RBG-16-57-11. The sequence continues at coordinate 95,730 of CAZQQJ010000016.1, forward strand.
ATACCGCCAACGCGGTTGCCAGCCTGAGCGGTCCGCCGCTGGCCGAACGGCGTTTTTTGCTGCAGTTTCCGGGGCGGGCCGAGGCGGTGGGGCGACCCGGGTTATACGCCGGTTTGTTGGGATTGTTGGGGGCGCCGAATTTGCCGGATGGTGCGCTGGCTGAGTGGTTAGATGCATGGCGGAATGCTTACGAGGCCATCCCTGCCGGGCAGGCCCCTGCCCGGCTGCACCCGGACCGGTTAATGTATTACCTGGGTGCATTACACACCCAGATCAGCGGTACGCAGCCGGAGACCAGCCTGTGGCCATTGCTGCGCACCTGGAGCATGGCGGTGGAATTATTGGCGGCAGACAGCAGTCACGCCAATACCTGGAAGGCGGCCTTTACGCAGCTTGGCTTGGCGGGAGCGGCTTTCCTGGGGCGGCTCGATGCCCTGGACGCTTATCTGGATGTGATCGATGAAACACTGGAAGAGTGGGCACGGGCCAACGGCGCATGGGAAGGGGCCTGATGGGTGGCTGGAGTTATCCCGACCGTATGAAGATAAATTTGAGGAGCGGCGCCCTGAACACAGGGCGCCGCTCCTCAAATTCTGCTATATTGTTTCACGTGAAACAAAGGCGTTGCGCCAGTACAGCCAGCCGACGAACAGGAGCATGGGGATCCAGCCGATCAGGCTGGTCAGGGTTCCGCCAATCACCATATCCACTTCTGGCATGAATAGCAGCGGAAAACCGGCTACCGCGTTCAGCGCGCCGTGTCCCAGGGCAGGCGCCCACGGGCTGCCGGTACGCAGGTAAAGCCAGCTCAGAATGGCGCCAAACAGGACGCAAAAAACCAGCATCAACAGCAACCCCAGGTAAGGATTCTTGGGGTAGTTCAGCCCCTGCAAAATCGCCGGCCAGTGCCACACGCCCCAAATCAAACCGCTAAACAGGATGGCGCGCCCCTGTCCGAGGGGCAATAGCCTTGGCATCAGGTAGCCGCGCCAGCCCAGTTCTTCCCCCAGGGCAAAGAGGGTATTGAAGAGCGGGCCGATGGTCAATGCCACGGCGATCTGCAAGCTGATGATCATTCCCGGAGGCAGCGCCGGACCGGCTGCCTGGGCCATTGCCTGGCGGATGGCGGTAAATTCCAGATCGAGCTTGCCTGCACCGAGGAGCCAGGTGAGCAGCCCGGCGCCGGCTACCAATAATGGGGGAAGCAACCAGGCCCACAGGTAAGTCCATCGATCTCCCAGGCGGCCCAGGTTCAGCGACCTAAAGGGCTGACCGTCCACCTTGAGCGTGGTAAAGATGGCGGCGATGCCCGGCGCCCACATGGCCACCGACCAGCAGATCATGGCAATGGTCTGGCGCGTGGGGGCGCCTGGCTGTCCGAATGCCAGGGGCAGCAGGAACAGCGCCCAGGCGACGCTAAAAGCGATCAAGAGATAAGTATATAAACTACGACGTTGGATCATTCTCAGGTTTTCCTTGCCGGGTAAAAATCATTTTGCATGACAGGTGCGGCGTATTTCGGTCATACGCCGCACCTGAACCAGATTGTATTGCTATGACCGCTATCCAGGCCAGTTGCGCTGGCGCCGGACTGCGCCGGTCAGGGGACGTTTCATGATGACGCGGGCTTTGTTGCTTCCTTCCTGGGCGTAGATGTTGATCACTTCCCATCCCTCGCTGCCAAACTCGTTCAAGACCGCTTCGATCTCTTCGTCTTTTGGCATGCTCCAGAAGCTGCCGATGCTCACTGCCCGGTATTCCCATTGGGTGGTTTCAGCCATGACTTACTCCTTGGATGAGATACCGGGCGCATTTTGCGCCAGGGCTACGACACCGCTCATCCCACCCAGGTTCATCGTATCCACAGCGCTGCTCGGCACGATGACCAGGGCGCCTTTCTCTTTCAGACCTTCGAAGAGCATGTTCATGGCTCGCAGGTGCAGGGCGGTAGGGTTATTCTGGTAAGAGCGGGACGCCTCGGCGAAGGACTCGGCGATTTGCTTCTCCGATTCGCCCAGGATGACCCGGGCCTGCCGCTCGCGCTCGGCCTGGGCCTGGCGACTCATGGCGTCTTCCAGGTCCTGGGGGATGATCACGTCGCGGATTTCGACGGATTGCACCGATACCCCCCAGGGGGTGGTGCGCTCGTCGATGATGTGCTGCAAATCGGCGTCCATCTTCGAACGCCCGATCAGGATATCCGCCAGGGGCATTTGCCCGATGATCTCGCGCAAGGCGGTCTGAGCCGCCCACACAATGGCTGAACGATAGTCGGCTACCTCCAGGGCAGCTTTTTCGGCATCCCACACCATCCAGAAGAATACCGCATCGACGTCCACCGGTACGGTGTCTTTGGTAAGGGTCTTCTCCGCGTTGAAGGGGGTCACCATCACGCGGTGGTCAATCCAGTTGGGCGTGGCGTCGATCAGGGGAACGACCCAGAATATCCCCGGCCCGCGCAGGCCGTGGAATTTTCCCAGGCGAAGCACGACGGCTTTTTCCCACTGGCGGGCGATTTTCATGGCGAACAGGCAATACGATGCTACCAGGATGAGCACAGTTACGGTGATGCCGATCCATGTGTCGGATACACCGGCGGAATCCATGACCGCTGCGACCAGGATGGCGGCCAGCATGATGACGGCGCTGATGGTGACGGCGATGCCTGGGACGCGGAGATTATCCACTTTTTCTTCAGGTCGTGCCTGCGAAGAATCTTTCTTCTGGATTTTCATGGTAAGCTCTCTTTCTGAATGACGATTTGTTGTTCAAATACCCGGGCGATTTCTTCCGCTGAGAAGCCCAGGCGCCCGGCTTCCTGGACAAAGCGCCGGGCGAGTTCTTCCAGGCTTTGCCAGCGCAGTCGCTGGCTGGTTTCGGCGGACGGCGCCGCCCAGACGTAAGTGCCGCGCCCGTGTTGGGTGGAGATCGTGCCTGCCTCGTCCAGCGTACGGTACGCGCGCGCCACTGTGTTGAAATTGACTCGCAAGTCGGCGGCGAGCTGGCGTACCGTTGGAAGCTGATCGCCGGGTTTCAGCTTGCCTGTGGCGATCAGTTGATTTACCTGCTCAATGATCTGCAGGTACAGGGGTTGCGCCGAACGAAAATCAAGCCGAATATTCATGATATGCTATGCGCATCGAGTTTATCCAAATTGTATCTTTGTATTATTGTTTGATTGTATTATTGTATAATTGTATACGAAATCGGTCGTTTGTCAAGACCTTATTTGGGTGATCCGCAATCGGTCAATGAGTAATCAGGAAAGCTTGCCCATTTTGCGTGACCTGCACAGCACGCGCAGCTTTTCTGCTTGAACCGGGCAATCGACCCGCGGGTAGAAACGATATAATAGGGTCATGATCATCAGCGCCAGCCGCCGCACAGATCTCCCGGCGTTTTACGCCCGCTGGTTTATCCAACGCGTACGCGCCGGGTTTTGTGAGGTGCCCAACCCATTCAACCCGGAACAGGTGACGCGGGTTTCGTTGGCTGCGGAGGATGTGGACGTGATCGTCTTTTGGACGCGCAACCCGCGACCGCTCTTCCCTTACCTGGACGAGCTCGACCAGCGCGGTTATCGTTATTATTTTCAATATACCTTGATGAATAATCCGCGCCTGATCGATCCGGCATCTCCGGCGTTGCCGGCGGCGCGGGACACCTTTCGCCGCCTGGCGGACCATGTGGGGCCGCAACGGGTGATCTGGCGTTATGACCCCATCGTGCTCAGCGAAAAGACGCCTCCCGATTTTCACCGCCAGGTCTACCGGCAGATCGCCGGCGATTTGCGCGGCTATACCCGGCGTTCGGTGATCAGCCTGATGGATGTATATGCCAGGACGCGCAAACGGCTGGAAGCGATGGCGGCAGAGGGGGCGAGTTTGTTGCCCGGTGCCAGCCATTCGATGGTGACAGGCGCCTGGCGCCAGCCGCCAGCCGCCAGCGTTCCGCAGGATGGCAGCCCCATGCAGGGATGGGTGGGCGATTTGATGAGCGACCTGGCGGTGGTCGCCGGGGAGAACGCAATGGAGATTGTGAGATGCGCCGAGGAGATGGACTTGAGGGACTATGGCATCCGGCCGGGAAAATGCGTGGATGACGAATATATCTACCAGACCTTCGGGTTGGCTGTTTCATCTGCTAAAGACCCCAACCAGCGCAAGGCGTGCGGCTGCGTGGTGAGCAAAGATATCGGCATGTACGACTCCTGCCTGTTTGGCTGCCAGTACTGCTATGCGACCAGCAGCTTTGCCCGCTCCAGGGCCAATTACCTGCGCCACGACCCGGATGCGCCTGTGCTCTATTTGACCGGGGAAAAATTACGTCAAATTTCCGATACGAAAAGCGGAGGAATTTGATAGAATGAGGCTTATCACCTATCCTTACCTGACGGCGGCGATTTCATCTAACCTGGATGACTCCTGCCGCCCAATTCAACAACCTGAGGAGGATTTTCCGATGCAAACCAATCCAGCGAAGGGGGAGCAATCCCCGCAAGACCTGGCCCCGAAATCGCAATTTCAGGTACGTACCGATTTGCGCTCCGGGGTGAGTGTAGCTGACTGCTCACTGGGTATACAGTACTGGCGTCAGCAATACAATTCGTTGAAGAAACTGGCCCAAAGCCTGGGCTGTGCCTAGTCTTTGGCTGATGGAAATAGAAGGAGTACAACACGATGAAAGCTCGAACTGCACTGCGCGCCGGTAAAGCAGGCAACTGCAGCCCCGAAGCGGCGAATATGATGCAAAAGGCCCTGAACATGGAGGCGAAACTTGCCAATTGCGCGTCGAAGTACCCGGTTTATAACGGTTACTACTACCCGCAGCAGCCAGTCTACAGCTATACCCCTCCATCCTATCCGGTTAACACCGGGAGCAACGTCGGCTATACCTATCCGGACCGCAGCGGTTGGTGCGGGTAACCCATCCATTGGGATGATTGACAAAGGAGTATCGAAATGAACGTGCGCACGAATCTGCAGTCTGGCGCGGCTTGCTACATCGTCCAGCCGGGCGATAACCTGTCCAAGATCGCCGGCCTGTTTGGCTCGACGGTTCAGGCAATCTGGGAATCCAACCGCACTACGATCGGTGTCAACCCCAATTTGATCCAGGTGGGGCAGAAGCTGTATATTCCTGATTGATTCTTGTTCCGGTAATGGGTGACCGGCCAATGAGTAAGCCGGTTTGCTCATTGATTTTGTGTGGCCGGCAACGCGCTGGCAGCGATGGGATCATTCTGGAATGCAGGTGGGATGCACGCTCGACGTGCATCCCACCTGCATCTTAAAATCATAGCAGGCTGGCGGCGGCTGCATCGGCCAGCCACAACACGCCGTCTTGCGGGTGGATCTGCTGGGCAGGGAGCGGCGGCGCGTCTGCCGGCGGGGAGAGAACCTGTTTCAGGATGGCGGCTTTCTGCTCGCCGGCGACGATGAAGAGCACCTGGCGGCAGGCGTTCAGGGCAGGCAAGGTGAGGCTGACGCGGTCGACCAGCGGCGGAGGCGGCGTGCGGTGCTCGACGGCCGTTGCCCAGCGACCGGCGACCTGCAAGGCGGTCGATCCGGGGAAGAGCGAGGCCGTATGGCCATCTTCGCCCAGGCCAAGCAGCGCCAGGTCGAAGGTCGCCGCTCCAGCCGCGGGGACGGGGCGGCCCGGCTCTGCGGAGTCGCCCGGGCTGGCGGGGCCGAAGCAATCTTCAAGCCGCTCGTTGTATCGCTGCGCCGCCTGCCAGGCGGGCAGCTCACCGGGGATGCGGTGGAGGTTGGCCAGTGGGATGGGCACCGTATCGATCAGCGCCAGTTTCGCCATGTGATAATTGCTCTCGGGATGGTCGGGCGGGACGCAGCGTTCATCGCCCCAGAACAGGTGGATGTGCAGCCAGTCCAGGGTTTCGCCCATTTCAGCCAGCCGCTGGTACGCCAGGCGCGGCGTGGAGCCTCCGGCCAGGGCGAGCGAAAACCGCCCCCGGCGGGCGATCGCCTGCCCGGCAGCCGCGGCGATGCGTTCCGCAGCTCCCCGGGCCAGCTCTTCGTTCGTAAGGTAAACCTGGATTTCTGCCATGCGGACACACGGGCGACTTTAAGGGCCGCTCCTACTCATGCTGGCGGCCGGTGTGCCACAGGCGGCCTTCGGCGGCCAGCAACTGGTCGGCTTCCGGCGGGCCCCAACTGCCTGCTTCGTAAGCGATCACGCCTGGATGGGCGGGGGAATGCAGGCCCTGGATGACTGGATCGATCAGCTTCCAGGCCAGCTCGATTTCGTCGCTGCGGGCGAAGAGGGAAGCATCTCCTTTGATTGCATCCAGGAGCAGCCGTTCGTACGCGTCGGGAAGCGCACCGTCGCCGAAAATGTCACGGTAGTGAAATTCCATTTCCACCGAGCGCGTTTCCTGGCTCGAGCCAGGCACCTTGGCTTCGAAACGCAGGTGCACCCCTTCGTCGGGCTGGATGAACAGGCTGAGGATGTTCGAAGTGAAGTCCGCATCGTAGACTTCTTTGAACAGGATGTGCGGCGGGCATTTGAATTCGATGATAATTTCAGAAATCTTGCGTGCCAGGGCCTTGCCCGAGCGCAGGTAAAAGGGCACGCCCTGCCAGCGCCAGTTATCGATGAACAGGCGCAAGGCGGCGTACGTGGGCGTCTGCGATTGGGGGTCCACATTGGGCGTTTCGCAGTAGCCCAGATACTGCCCGGCGACGAGGTCCGCCAGGGCGACCGGACGCGTGGCGCTCAACACCTTGACTTTTTCGTTGCGCAGGTGATCGGCCTGGAAGGAGGCGGGCGGTTCCATGGCGACCAGGGTGAAGAGCTGCATCAGGTGGTTCTGGAACATATCGCGCAGCACGCCGGAGTGATCGTAATAGCCGGCGCGATGGCCGACGTCCACCGTCTCGGCCACGGTGATCTGGACGTTGTCGATGTAATTACGGTTCCACAGCGGCTCGAAGATGGTGTTGGCGAAGCGGAAGAACAGGATGTTTTGGGCGGTTTCCTTGCCCAGGTAGTGATCGATGCGATAGACCTGCTCTTCGCGAAATACGGCGTGCACCGCGGCGTTGAGCGCCTGCGCCGTAACCAGGTCGTGGCCGAAGGGTTTTTCGATCACGACGTTGCAGCGGCCGCCGGAATGGTCCGCCATGCCGGCGCTGCCCAGGCCGGTGACGATCTTCTCGAAAAATTCCGGAGCGCTGGCCAGGTAGTACAGGCGATCTGCCCGGTTGCCATCCAGGCCCGCCAGGCAGGTCTGCAAACGGTGGTAGTCCTCGGGTACATCCAGGTTGCCCTGGAAGTAGTGCAGGCCGGGCGCCAGGGCGGCCCAGGTCTGCTCGTTGAAGGTATCGCCGCTGAACTGCTGTGCCCCTTCACGCATCAGTCCCTGGAAGGTGGCGTCGTCGTACGGGCGGCGGGCGAAACCAACCACGCGAAGCGCTTGAGGCAGGCGGCCCTTGCGCCACAGGTTGTATAGCGCCGGGGCGAGTTTGCGCTGGGTCAGATCGCCGGATGCGCCGAAGATGACTAACGTGATCGGCGGTCCATCGTACATGGTTTAGCCCAGCGCCTGTAACAGGCGTTCCAACCCCACCCAGGTATCTACGTTCAGGTGGAAGCGGATGACCCGCCTGCCGTTATCCAACAGCGCCTGGCGGTCGCCCAGGGCCTGGGCCATCTCCAACACACCGAAGGTCATAGCCGAAGCGCTGGAACCGGCCTGGTCGGGGATGGAGGCATCCTGGGCGTGGCCGGTGGTGATTTGCACGAACAGCCCCTGGCCGGCGTCGCCCTTGTGCAACTGGCCGGTAGAATGCAGAAAGCGCGGCCCATAGCCGGTGGTCACTGCCAGCCGCGTGCGCTGGCGCAGGCGGCCGCGCAGCGCCAGCAGAGAGGCGTCGCTCTCTGCGCCGGGCTGGATGTAGGCCTGAATGGCGACGTAGCTGCCGGGCCGGGCGTGAGAGAGGAAAGCATCCCAGGCATCGGCCAGCGACGAAGCGATCACGTCACCGTACACGGCGATGCCCTGGGATTGCAGCGCCGGGGTGAATTCGGGCAGGCGGCCTTCGGCCTGGTAGGCGGCGACCATCTTGCGGGCCTGCACTTTGGCCGACTCGACGTCCGGCTGGTCGAAGGGCTGGATGCCCAGGCGCTGACCGGCGATGGCGGTGGCCATTTCCCACAGGAAGAACTGCGCTCCCAGGTCGTACAGGTCTTCCATCTCCAGGCGCACTACCGGGAAGCCGGCGCTTTCCAACGCCAGCACGGCCACGTCGTAGGTGTGGTCGCTGACCAGGCGCAGGTAGACAAACAGGCGGTCTGAGCCGTATTCTTCCGGTTTGCCCAGCGCTTCGCCGACCACCGGCAGGATGCCTTTGCGCTCTTTGCCGGTGCTCTCGGCGATGAGCTGTTCCACCCAGTCGCCGAGGGTGCAGAAGGCGGGCGAGGGGACCAGGGTGACTTTGTCGCGCCCGGCCCTGGCCAGCTCACCCAGAATGGCGCCCAGCCAGGCGGCCGGGTTGGACCTGGTTTCACCCTGGCAGGCGGCCATCATGCCCCGGGCGCGTTCGAGCAGCGTGCCCACGTCCATCCCGCCCAGGGCGGCCGGAGCCAGGCCGAAGAAAGACAGCGCCGAGTAGCGCCCGCCGATATTCGGGTCGTTGACCAGCGCCCCGCGGAAGCCGAACTGCTGCGCCACTTCGGCCAGCTTGCTGCCAGGGTCGGTGATGGCGATGAAATGCTCGCCGGCGCGCTCCTGGCCCAGCCGTTCCGCCGTCCAGTTGTAGAAATAACGGAAGAAAGAGAAGGTTTCCACCGTGCCGCCCGACTTGGTGGAGACGATGAACAGGGTCTTGGCCGGGTCCAGGCGGGCGGTGTGGGCGAGCACGGCGGCGGGGTCGGTGCTATCCAGCACGGTCAGGTCCAGGCAGCCGGGCCCCACGTCGAAGGTCTTGCGCAGCACTTCCGGCGCCAGGCTGGAGCCGCCCATGCCCAGCAGCAGGGCGTGGGTGTAACCCGCCTGTTGAACCTCTTCCAGCAGGGCCGCCAGGCGGGGCAATTCGGGCTGCATGGTCTCGGCGATGTGCAGCCAGCCCAGGCGGTTGCTGATTTCCGTTGGGTCCGGCTTCCACACGGTGTGGTCGCAGTCCCAGATGCGGGCGACGATCCCCTGGCGCTCGATCTCGTCCAGGGCGGCATCGACGGCGGCCTGGTATTGGCCCAGGCTGGCCTTCAGGGAGAGAGAAGCGACGTTCATCGGTTCAAAACCTCCAGCATGTGCTCACGTTTGTGTTCGATGGCCGCCATGAGCGTCTCGAACGACCTGGCAAAGGCGTGCACGCCTTCGTCCTGCAGGCGGCGGGTGATGGCGTCCAGGTCGATGCCCAGGCCGGCCAGGCGGCGCAGTTGGGTGTAGACCTGCTCCATATCCTGGTCCACGGTGCGCGCTACCCGGGCGTGATCCATCACCGCCTGCAGGGTGGCGGGCGGCAGGGTGTTGACGGTGTGCGGGCCGATCAGCTCGTCGACGTACAGCGTGTCGGAATAGGCGGGGTTCTTGGTGCCGGTGCTGGCCCACAAGGGGCGCTGCACGCGGGCGCCGCGGGCGGCCAGTTTTTCCCAGCGTTCCCCGCTGAAGATCTCCTGGAAGCGAGCGTAAGCGGCTTTTGAATTGGCCACGGCGATCTTGCCCAGCAGGCCGCGGGCGATTTCGGCGTTGTGCGACCCGCCGGCGGCTACCACGGCCTGCAGCTCTTTGTCTACGGCGGTATCCACCCGGCTGACGAAGAAGGAGGCGACGGACGAGACGCGCTGCGGGTCGCCGCCGGCGGCAAGCCAGGCTTCCAGCCCGGCGATGAAGGCCTGCGTCACGGCTTCGTACTGCGCCAGCGAGAAGATGAGGGTCACGTTGACGTTGATGCCCTGCGCCAGGGCGGCCTGGATGGCGGGCAAGCCCTCCGGCGTGGCGGGGATTTTGATCATCAGGTTGGGCCGCTCGACAGCGGCGAAGAGCCGGGCGGCGTCGGCGGAGGTCCCGGCGCTGTCGTGCGCCAGGGCCGGGCTGACCTCCAGGCTGACGAAGCCGTCTGCGCCGCCGGTCTGTTCGTACACCGGGCGCAGGGTGTCCGCGGCGCGGCGGATATCCTGCATGGCCAGCGCCTCGTAAACTTCCTGGGTCGATTTGCCGGTGCGCGCCAGGGCGCCCATTTCGGCGTCGTAATCGCCGCTGCCGTTGATGGCTTTCTCGAAAATGGTGGGGTTGGAGGTCAGGCCGCGCAGGCCTTTCGCCACCCAGTTTGCCAGTTCGCCGCCGTCCAGGTAGGCGCGGCGGATGTCATCCAGCCAGATGGCCTGGCCGAGTTGGGATAATTCGTGTAGTTTGGTCATCGGGTTTGCTCCAACGAGTCGGATGGGCTATTATAACGCACACAGGGATGGATTGTTCAGGTGCAATGCGACCACGGTTGCTCGCCCGCAGGCAGTCTGGCCGATGATATGTGTCCAATCCTCGCTCCAACGAAAGTGACGATTCCACGATTGGCGACGAGGATTGAATAAGCGCACGCGCCGCCGGGTCGCCGGATCGACTGCATCCATCTGGGCCCCTTTGTACTGATTGCACGATCTGCACACCAACCAAAGATTATCCGTATCGTCGCTTCCCCCTTGTGCAACTGGAATCATGTGGTCGATCTCCAACGAAGCATATACCAGGATTTGCGGTGCAAGGCAATATCCGCAACGGTCCTGCGCCTGGGCACGCACCAGTCGGCGAGTTTCGACCGAAATTCGCCCAGGCGTCATCAGGCAAGGCTCTTCAGACCGCGGCGCACCGCCTCAGCCAGCGCCTGGGCCCTGCGCAACTGTCCGATGTCGTAGATGCGCGCCAGAATCCACAGTTCAGGCTTTTCGACATCCGATAACTTCCCGGTCTGCTGCCGATCTAACAGTTCGCTAAGACGCTGGCTCTGTTCGGGCTGCATTTGCGCTTCACTGGCTTGCAAAATCTGCTCGTCCGACCAGGTTTGCATCGCTTCATCCGGGGCATTCCAGGCGCCCAAAGCATCTTCGAGTACATCCGATAAGACCATATCCACCGGTTGTTGCACACCTTCGGCCAGGCGCTCCGCATGGCGGTAAGATTCTGTTGAAATTGCCAGAGTAACTTGGGTCAGCATTTTATACTCCTGTGCTCTGATCCGGTATGGATCAAAGCCCATTTATTATAGCATGTTCATCCTGTGGTGAGCAAAGCACACAGGGGATGATCCGTCTACGCAGCAGCGGATATTAACCGCGTTGGATATCCCTTCTCCCATCAGGCGCCCTATGTTAAAATGTCCCCAGGCGCGTGCGGAAGGAGGCGATCCAGACATGCCGGATATTCCCAAAACCGTGGTGAAAGTTTTCGTGGAGCTGGTCAAGCACCAGGCCAAACGCCAGCTCGGCGACGGCGCGATCAACGTCCTGGCCGAGGCGGTGGCCGATTTTGCCGGGGATGAGGTCAGTGAAAAGCTGGCCGCTTACCTGGATCAGGGCGAGAGCGCGGAGAAGCTGCTATCGGCCTTCGAGCGGGCGGACGCCTGTTTTGCCGGGGAGTGCGGCGACGAAAAGCTGCGCCAGGCGATCCACGACAAGCCGCTGCGCGATCTGGGAACGCTGGCGAAGCTGGCCGCCCGCCTGCCGCAGACCCTGGACGGCGAGGGGCTGTACGCCGCGCTGCGCGGGCAGTTCGCCGCCGATTGGCCGGGCCAGCTCAGCGACGCGCAGATCGACCGGGCCGGGCAGGTGTACCGGCGCTGCCTGGAGCGCAGCCTGGCGGTCGCCTGCGGCCAGTTGCTGCCGGCGGTCTACCTCAAGGTGGAGCGCATCGAGGGGACGACACAGCGCACCGAGCAGAATACCCGGGATTTACTCGAGGGGCAGGCGGAGATCAAGGCGCTGCTGAACGAAGGAGCCGGCGACAAAGTGAGCGGCGATAAGGTCAATGGGGACAAAGTTGCTGGCAACAAAATCACTTACATCATCCAACTGCCTGCCTACCAGCCGCCGCCCGACCTGGAGCAACTACGCGACCAGTACCTGGAGTACCTGCAGCGCACCTACCGCGCCCTGGATTTCAAGGGTATCCCGCAACTGGAAAGTTTCTCGCGCGAGCTGCTGCTGGAGGAAGTGTACGTGCCGCTGGCGGCGCGGGCGGAGCTGCCCACCGGCGAAACCTGGGAGCGCCGCCTGGCCGGGAGGATGTGGCAGAGCGGCGAACTGCCCGAAGGCGCCCTGGCCGCCCTGGACAGAGGCGCCAGCCTGCCCGCGCCGGTGGAACAGGCGGTGGGCGAGCACAAACAGGTGGTGGTGCTGGGCGACCCCGGCTCGGGCAAGTCCACCCTGCTCAAACACCTGGCGCTGCGCCTGGCCGGGGAAGGCCAAGCCCCGCTGCCCATCCTGCTGCCGCTGAATGCCTACGCCGCGGCGCTGGAGAAGCACGGCGACCTGAACCTGCAGACCTACCTGGCGGGGTACTTTGCCGCCCAGGCGCAGGGGATTGCCGGCCTGGAACCGCTCTTCGCCAGCGCCATCGCCAGCGGGCGGGCGCTGATCCTGCTGGACGGGCTGGACGAGGTGCAAAGCGAGCGCCCGCGCCTGGTGCACAAAGTGCAGGCCTTCGCCGCTGAAGCCACGGCGCGGGGCAACAAGCTGGTCGTCACCAGCCGCATCGTGGGCTACCGCGAATCGCCGCTCGACCCGGGGAGCTGGACGCTGTACACCCTGCTGGATTTCGACCGCGCCGCCATCGAGCAGTTCACCGGGAAGTGGTGCGCCGCCTTCGAGCGCCTCACCCTGGGCGACGCCCCGCAGGCGGAAGCCAACGCCCGCAAAGAGCGCGACGACCTGCTGGCGGCGATCGCTTCCAACCCCGGCGTGGCGCGCCTGGCGGCCAACCCGCTGCTGCTCACCATCCTGGCCCTGGTCAAGCGCCAGCGGGTGACCCTGCCGAACCGCCGCGCCAGGCTGTACGATGTCTATCTGGAAACCTTGATCAGCGCGTGGAGCAAGGCGCGCTCGCTGGATAAACGCCAGATCGGCCCGCAGATGGATTACCAGGAAATCCTGGATGTGCTCGGCCCGCTGGCGCTGTGGCTGCGCCGGGAGAACCCCACCGCCGGGCTGGTTTCGGAAGCGGCGCTGCTGGACTGGCTGACGCGCTATTACATGGATCCGGCCTGGGACCTGCGGCGCGGCCCGGCGGCAGAGAAGGGGCGCGGCTTTCTGAAGAGTGTGCACACTTATTCCAACCTGCTGCTGGAGCGCGGCCAGGGGCAATACGGTTTCATCCACCTGACCTTCGAGGAAATGCTGGCGGCTTACGGGCTGTGCCAGATGGGCCAACTGCGCCTGCAGGACAGCCTGGCGCTGATCCAGGAATATCTCACCGACCCCGCCTGGCGCGAGACGATCCTGCTGGCAGTGGGCGTATGGGGCCTGGTCATCAGGCTGCCGCTCGTGGCGGGCGAAGTGGTGCGCGCCATGCTGAAGATGGAATGCAGCGCGGCGGACGCCTGCCAGAACGTGCTGCTGGCGGGGGCCTGCCTGGAAGACGTGGGCGAGACGGGCATCGGGCGCGGCGCAGCGCGCGAGGTGATCGCCGCCCTGCTGGCCGCCAGCCGGGACCGCTCCCTGCCGCCGGCGGTGCAGCGCGACGCCGGTTTCAGCCTGGGGCGGGCCGGCTGGGCGCCGGATGACCTGGACGCCTTCGTCGAAATCCCCGCCGGGCCGTTCCTGTACGGCGAGGAGAAAAAGAAACGGGTGATCAAAAAGCCCTTTGCCATCGCCAAATACCCGGTGACCAATTTGCAGTACCGGCGCTTCATCGAGGTGGGCGGCTACGACCGGCAACAATGGTGGAGCGCAGAAGGCTGGGCCTGGCGGATGGGCGAGTACGACAGTAAGGCGCCTAAGAATCTGAAGGACTGGCTGGCGAGGCGCCCGGCCGAAAAGCGCAACGAGCCGTTCTACTGGCGGGATGCGAAGTGGAACAATCCGCTGGCGCCGGTGGTGGGGGTGAGCTGGTTCGAGGCGGAAGCTTACTGCAACTGGCTGGCGGTTGAACTGCGCCGCCCGGTGCGCCTGCCCACGGAGGAAGAATGGGAGCGGGCGGCGCGCGGCGTGGATGGGCGCGAGTATCCCTGGGGCGAGGCCTTCGACCGGCAGCGCCTGAACTGCGCCGAGTGGTGGGGCGGCGAGGATGACTTGAGCGATTGGGATGCGTGGCAAAAGTGGGCAGAGAGCGATTCGGCAAAAACGGCCTCCACCACCATGGTCGGCCAGTTTGCCCGCCGCGATGCCCCGGACGAAATCTGCGACCTGAGCGGCAACGTGTGGGAGTGGACGGCCTCGTGGTGGGAACGGGATAAAATTAATCGCGTGCTGCGCGGCGGTTCTTGGTTCCTCGCCCAGCGGTTCGCCCGGTGCGCCTCCCGTTACAGGAACGCACCCGACCTCTACGGCGTGTATCTCGGCTTGCGGGTGCTTTCGCCTGGTTCTGAGGGCTGATTCCTGGCTGCTGGTTTCTGGGAATTGTTTTCTGGGCGGGGATGGGGTGTGGGGAAGGGGCGCCAGCGCCCTTCCCCACCGCGCCGGGTTGGCGGGGCTGGGGCGGTGGGAAACCGCGCCAACGAGTACACGAAAACGGCCTGCGCCGGTTGGGAGGGAGGCAGAAAACCGTGCGGGTGGTTTTTATATCCCTGGATACTGGTAAGACGCCCAGGCGATCTCGTTCTCCCACAGCCGGACGATGATCGACTGGATGTTGGGCGCCTGGAGCTGCCTCGCCAGCGCCTGGCACAGGATGCGGCTGAAATGCTCGATGCTCGGGTTCAACCCCTTGAACTCGGCCAGCTCGTTCAGCGTACGATCCCGGTAGCGCGCCACCAGCGCATCCAGCGCCTGCTCGATGGCCACGATATCGACCAGGTAGCCATGCTGGTCCAGGCTCTCACCGTGGAGCTGCAGCTCGACCTGGTAATGGTGGGAGTGGCGCTCGTTCTCTGCCCCCCAATCTCCCCCGATCAGGTAATGTTGGGCGATGAAATCTCGCTTGACGGCAACCGTGTACATCATTCCTCCTTTTCCCAGACCAGCGCCCGGTACTGCGTCCAGCCTCGCCGGATGCACACCTGCAGGGCGGCGCCCCCCGAAAGGTTTTGCCAGTAGGCCGAAGGCAACGGCAGGCGGGTAAGGGTCGTAAGCATGTATAACAGCACAGGGTGAAACGAACGAATGTAAGGCGTCAGGTCGCTGGACTGCAGCAGGTTGAACCCGGCCTGCTGCGCCAGCCCATTTGCCTGGTCCGCGGTCAACAGGTTATGGATGCGCCAGTCGCGGCGAAAGCGCTCCAACCACCTGGCGGGCGGCGACCCCGGCAGGCCGGATGCCCCGGCCGGCGAGAGGAAGTCGTCGCAGATCACCAGCCGCCCACCGGGGATCAGCTTGCCCCGGACTTGCTGGAAGAAGCGCCTCGCATCGGGGGCATGCACAAACGCCTCAATCGCGTAGGCCGCGTTGGCCAGGCCGCCGGGTTGCACCGCTTCATCTGGCTCTGGCCGGGCGCCTGGTCGCGGCGTGTCGCCCGGTTGGGGCAAATCGAGCGGCGGCAAATCCATGAAATCGGCCAGCAGGAAAGTACACTGCCGGTTCAACCCCAGGCGGGCAGCGCGCTCAACAGCTGCCTGGCGCTGCACCGCGCTGTTGGTAATACCGGCCACCTGCACTGGCAAACGGCTGGCCAGCCAGGTGGCCGTGCCGCCTACGCCGCAACCCAGGTCGAGCAGGCGCGCCGGCGAGGCCTTCTCGAGCGCCGGCGCGACCGCCTCGGCCACCACCTGGTTGAGGTAGAGAAACGCCTGGGCCTTGTCCTTCACCCCTTCGGCCCACACCGCGCGGTGGATGGCAGCCGTCTCACCGCTGCCGCCCAGGCGCAGGAAGCGCGGCGTGTTCCGGTCGTAATACGCCGCCACAGAGTCGGCTGCCTGGCGATGGTCGGGAGGCTTCATGAATAAGTCAACAGCACCTGGATGGTCTCTTCGGGGCGCCGGTCAATCAACCGGTAAGCCTGGGCAGCCTGCTGGATCGGGAAGCGATGGGTAATCAGGCGCGAGGGCTGCACCGCGCGCAGCATCTCCCAGGCCACGCCAAAACGGCGTTCTTTGCTCCAGCGGCCGCTGAGTTCGGAGGCCAGCGTGGTAACCTGGCTGCTGATCAGGCGGATACGGCTGCGATGGAAACGCCCGCCCAGGTCCAACCCGGCGCACTTCTGCCCGTACCAGGAACCGATCACCACCCGCCCATCGAAACCGGTCAGGGCAATCGCATCGTTCAGCGCCGCCGGCGAACCAGACACCTCATAGCACAGGTCCGCCCCATCCGGCAGCATGGTGTTCAACTGCTCGCGCTCCCGGTCAGAAGCTGGATCGAGACTGGCGTGAGCGCTCAACCTGAGCGACGCCTGGCGGCGCAGCAGGTAACGATCCAGCGTAACCAGGCAGGCCAGCGGGAATTGCGCCAGCAGCGAGGTGGTCAGCAGGCCGATAACCCCTTGCCCTAACACCGCCACACGCTCGCCGATCAACGGGCGGCCATCCATGACGAGGTTCACCGCCGTTTCCATATTGGGCAGAAAGATGGCATCTTCCAGGCTGACGCCCCTGGGAACAGGCTGCAGGCTGCCGGGGGTAGCTGTAAAATGGCTGTGGTGCGGTTGAAAAGCAAACACGGTCTGCCCCATCCACCCCCTGTCCACTCCCGGTCCTGTTGCGACTACCCGCCCCACAACGGCATAACCATATTTGAGCGGGAAGCTGAATTTACCGCTCAAGGCAGGGATGCCTTCGTCTACGGCCATTTCCTGCGGGAACAGGCCGTTATAGATCATATTCTCGGTGCCAGGGCTGATCGCCGAGAACAATGTCTGCACCAGCACCTCCCCCTCCTGTGGATCGGGCAAGGTTTCTTCCAGGACAGCGACTTCTCCGGGAGCAATAAAATAAAGAGACCGGCGCACCTTCACGCCAGCGAGTATAACCGAAATCGGTCAAATAGGGGATTGCTGATTAAGGATTAGCGCAGCCTGCCGAAGACAACCATATCCTGACCGGCGCGCTCATACTGCACCTGGCTCAGGCGGGGCAGCGCCGGCAATGCGTGTTGCACGGCGTGCAAACCGCCCAGGAAGACCGGCGCGAGCGTGATCGCAACCCAATCCGCCAGGTCCTCTTCCAGGAAACTGGTGATCACCTGCGCGCCGCCCTCCACCATCAGGCTGCGAATGCCATTTTCGGCCAGGCAATCCAGCAATGCCGGCAGCAAGACACGCCCTTCCGCATCTGGAGGCAGCAGCAACAGGCGCGCTCCGGCTTCTTCCAGCACTGCCCGGCGCGCTGGATCGCTGAAGGGGGTTGTGGCGATCCAGGCCGGCGGTAAGCCGCCCGGGTCGCCACGGCAAGCCAGCAGTTTCGCATCCGGCGGCGTGCGCAATCGGCTGTCCAGGATCACCGGCTGGGGGTGCTCCCCGGGAAAGATGCGGACAGTCAATTGAGGGTCATCCGCCAGCACAGTATCTACCCCTACCAAAATGGCGTCGTGGGCCGCGC
The DNA here is from genome assembly GCA_964595435.1 of uncultured Anaerolinea sp. Lineage (GTDB taxonomy): Bacteria > Chloroflexota > Anaerolineae > Anaerolineales > UBA4823 > RBG-16-57-11. Next base: position 113,369 of record CAZQQJ010000016.1, read on the forward strand.
GCAACTGGTGCGTCAGGCGCATCGCTTCTGCCCCGCTCAATGCCGTTGGCTGGCCCCGCCGCGCCGTCAGACAACCGTCCAGGCTCTGCGCAAAACACAGGCTGACCAGCGGCCGCCCGCGCTGCTGGCCAGCCTGTGAAAGCCATTGCTCAAATACCGGCATTCTGATCGACGCTCACTCTTATCAAAACCAATTTCACGCCAGGCCCACGAGATATGCCTCACAACTATGCGTTGGGCGGTCAATGCCCGCACAAAACCTCCGCCGCGAGCAAAGGGTGGATCAGAGCTATCTACGCGATGAGGAGCGCATTTCGACAAACAACAGCACGACCAAGATGATCTCGGCCAGTTTGTCCACATAAGCAATCGTGCTGCGCATTCCAATGAATACCCAGCCCAACACGGTCACCACGGTGAAAGCGATTAGAGCCCAGCGCACAATCCCTTGATACTGTCTCAATTGCGGCAAATAGAGGGCTGCAACAAGAACAATATAACCAATCCCATTCAAAATAAACATCATCAAGCCGTTGGGAATACCCAAAGCCAGGTGAATGATAGCTGTAACCAGCGTGAACAAAATAATCCCAATCTGTACCGGACCAAATGATTTTGTATTCACGAGAAGAACCTCCGTAGTCTACCGATTTTGCTTGTGATGACAGGCAAAAACAATCTTCAATCTCCAACCTGCGAAGGCAGAGAATAAAGCGAACCTCTTTTGATCAGCGCAGCGCCAAACCACAGGCCGCACAGCCCCAGGGCAGTATCACGCACGCGAATCCACAAGCTGATAGCAACCCCTAGCGCCGGGTTGAAGCCCAGGGCCTGCATGGCAAACATTTGGCCGGCTTCCAACGCCCCCAATCCGCCCGGCACAGGGGTGAGAAAAGCCATGCGCGCCACGGTCAGCGCGGCGACGGTTTGCAGCGGGGAAAGCACCGCGCCAAACGCCCGCAGCGCCAGCCAGTATTCGGTCAAGGAAACGGCCCAGACCAGCGCAGAGGCCAACCCCACCCACAGCACGACGACCGGCTGTTGGCGAATGAGCGCCGAAACCTGGGTTTCGGCCTGGGTAACCGTATCCAAAAGGCGGGCAAAGAATCGGTTCCGGCCGCCGCGAGCCTTTGTGCGCAGCAGCATCCCGCTCACTGGCGATCTGCCGGCGCCCAGCAGCGCCAGGTAAACCAGCGGCAGGCAAAGCAATACCACGACCAGCCCTGTAGACTGGGGCAGATTGCTGCCAGGCATCTCGCCCAATAACCTGGTGCGCAGGATTACAGCCACGCCGGTCATTAAGAAGCTAAAGTTAGCGATCAATTCAAACAGTTTGTCGAGCGTCACCGAGGCCAACGCAGTAGCTGCTGGAACGCCCTGGCGAGCGTTCACTGCGTAAACTTGCAGCGGCTCGCCGCCAAACTGTGTGCCCGGGGTGAAATAACTCACCGCAAACCCGGCCATACGGTAACGGAATACGGCCAGGTAAGGCAACCGGTACCCCTGGGCGCGAAGGATGAACCACCAGCGAGCGCTGAAAATCAGCATCCCTGCAGCATTGAACAGGGCCAGCCCGGCCAGATCAACCAGGCTGAACGAGCGGATCAAGTTGACCAGGTCATCCAGCGGCACCCGTGAAAGCAACCACCAGCCGACCAACGGCACAGCCAGGAGGATGAGCAAATAAGGCCCTATTCGCAGGATCGTCGACCATCCAGGTTGCCGGGCCGTATGCGAAACCCACTGCGGCAAATAGCCGATCACGTCCCTCATGCACTTCGCTCCGTTTGAATCCACCCAGACCGCACAGACTCGGGCTGGCCGGGTTCGGCCTCAGGCTGTTCACTTTTGGGAGATCTCCGTCGCTCGCCGGCACGATTGCGGAACAGGTATTCTTCAGGCGCCCACAACGAAAACGCCCCACCACCCACGTACAGGATCAGCGTATAAACGATACCCAGTATAATCTGCAAGCCGCTCAAGCTGGCCAGCATCTGGTAAAAGCCCAGCAGGCACAACGCCACGATCGCTGAAATACGGGGCATGACGCCCAGCACAAGCAAAGTCACCATCAAGCTGTTCAAGAGACCCAGGGCCGCAAGAGCAGGGGACAAGGACCGCAATTCATCCAGCCATTGGGCAATCACACCTGCATTGAGCGCCAGCGCCAGCAAACGCAGCGCGACTGGCAGCCAACGTCCTGCGGCAGCGCGCAGTTTCCCGCCTGCCTTGCCGCTAACTTTCAAAACACCGCTGACGTACAAACCATCCCAGGCAAAACCTGCCAGCAATGGCAGGCCAAACAGCGTTGCGGCGATGTGTGTACCCGGCGGTGAAAAAAGCGGCAGCAGGGCCACAGCCAGAAAGCCCATTTGCAACCCTGCAAACATGCGCCGGCTCAGGCTGGGAGGCAGGTCATAAATCGGTCGGCCTGAGCGGCGAAGCACCCACATACCAGCCAGGTACAGATAGCGTGCCAGACCCACCAGCACATACCAGCCAGGCACCTGGCCATACTGCACAGCCAGCAGGCTGGCTGCCAGCACGCCCAGGCCGTCGAAACTCATATCCAGGATTTCGCCCAAACGGGTAGCGTGATCCGTGATCCGCGCAACGTAGCCATCAAAAAAATCAGCCGCACAAGAAAGCACATACAAAATACCTGGAAGCCAGGCTAACCAGGAACCCGGTTGGGGTAGAAATAGAAAACCCAGCATTCCTGCGACGAATACGCCGCGCAGCAGAGTCAGGAGATTGCCCCAGCCAAGATCGGGCAATAGCTGTGCTTCACCTGGACGCCGGTTATCATCCAGGTGGCGCCACAAAATTGCAAGCTGGTAAGCCAGGGTGATCGAGGGAAGAATGAGCCAGGCAACCGCGTAAACCGGCTGCCAGGCAAACCAGAAAATCGCGAAGAATACAGCCAGGGACAAGGCACATCCTGCCGCAAAGCCTCCCCACTGCCCGCGCAACGCAGCGATGTTTATGTTCCATCCACTTTCCTTGTGCATAAAATAAATTCTAGCACATTCAGAGGATTTTTATGATAAATATACTATTAACAGCACCAGGGAATTAGCCGTGTGTCAATTGCGGGCGATGGTTTTTCCCGCAATTGACACACGCACCGATCTACAAATCTCGCTTCTTGAAGCGATAGATTGCCAAAGCACAGACAACAACCACATAGAATGCCGCGTAAACGATCATCAATGTGCTGGGGTAAATCTTCGTTGTAAACGGCGAGAAACCGGTCGCCGCAGCTAAGGGGGATTGTAGATCGTGAGCAGCGCGCTTCCACAATGCTTCGCTGGGCATAATCAGACTGGTGAGAATGCCAATATTGATCGCAGTCTGGCTGGACGAGGCATCGGGGATGAATGAGCCGACCTGCTCGATCCAACCGCCGATAAAAGCCACTCCGTACAAGCCGAAGACCAACACACCATTAGCAAGCGTGGACAGACTGGTGCCGCCCAAAAAAGATACGCTGAGCATCAACATAGCGTTCAACCACAACAATGACAGGGCGGCCAACGGGTTAGGAGGCAGGTAAGCGGAACGCAGGTAGATCAGGCCAATTATCCCACCACCCATCAAGAGCAAATACAACGTCAGCATCCCGGCAAAACCCAACCATTTGCCCAACACAATTTCCCAGCGGCGCACTGGCTTGGCAAGCAAAGTATGCATTGTGCCTGAGCTGATCTCTCCAGACAGGGTGTCCACCGAGGTCAACACAGTCATCATGATCGTCAACGCATTAACCACATACAGACCAGCCATGAGCAAGAAATTGCGGACCTCATTGATGATCAAGCGGCGCTCATCCAGGTTTTTCTCGAAGTCCACCATGATATAGTGATACCCCAGGCCAAAGATGGCCAGAAAGAGCAAGCCAAGCAGCAGAGCGGCCAAAAGGATTTTCCGCCGGGATGCTTCGCGGAAGGTCAGGCGGGCGATGGTAAACGTATTGACCGTATTCATCCTCACAGCCCTCCATCCGTTCCAACGATCTGGATGAATAAATCTTCCAGTGAAACGTGTTGCGGTCGCAAAGCGTAAACATCTGCGCCTTGCTCAACCAGGTAGCGGTTCAGCGCGGGAAGGTCGGTTTCACCGGGTAAAGTCAATGAAAGGTGCTCGCCATCCAGGCGAATGTTTTGCCCCCAACGCTCCAGGCCTTGCAATGCTTCCGGCAGTAGATTACGAACGCGCGCTTCCACCGTCAATTCGCCATCGACCAGGGTTTGCAGGGTGCTGGTGCGGATCACTTCACCATTCTTGATGAATGCCACCCGGTCGCAGGTGATCTCGACTTCGCTGAGCAGGTGCGAATTGAGAAACACCGTGACATTGCGCTGGCGCAAATCACGGATAATATCCCGCACCAATCTGCGCCCGATCGGGTCCAGGCCAGAGGTAGGTTCGTCCAGGATGACCAGCTCAGGGTCATTGAGCAACGCCTGGGCCAGGCCAATGCGCTGCAACATGCCTTTGGAAAACTCGCGCAGCTTTTTGCGAGCGTGTGGCACGAGGCCAACCAGGTCGAGCAGTTCGGGGATACGCCGCCGGGCGACGTCACGCGGCATTTGATATAGATCGGCGTGTAATGCCAGGAACTCATCCGCGCTCAGCCAATCGTGAAAGCGGAAATGTTCAGGCAAAAAGCCGACATGACGACGAGCCTCGATATCGATCAACGGCTTGCCAAACAGGCGGCCCTCGCCCTGGGTAGGAAAGACCAGGTTGAGCAGCATTTTTACCGAGGTGGTTTTGCCCGCCCCGTTGGGGCCGAGAAAACCAAATACCTCACCGCGTTCGACTTTTAAAGTCAGGTCGCGCACGGCAACCTTCTCGCCAAACGCCTTCTTTAGATGGTAGGTTTCAATCGTAGGAGTAGACATGGTATCGTAATGATATGGGTGTGGCCAAAACCGGCCACACCCATCATAAAACAAATCGGAAGAGTTGTCTACTTCAGCGAGTTGGCAATTTCCACGGCGTCTCCGCCCTTGCCAGGACCGCCCAGGGCATACAGAATGCCGTTTTCCACCCACATCAGCATATAGGCGCGATCGCCACGATAATAGTTAATCAAGGTGGCTGGAACACCGTTTACCGTCACATCGGTAAATGAGGTGCCATTGCGCGGTACAGGGACTACAAAAGTACTGGCCCAATCCACGCTGCTGGCAAAGCTTGCGGATTCTTCCTTGCTCATGCCCAACATCTGCAAGTAAACTTCACCCAGTTGGACCAGATCCATTTCTGGCGGGGCTGAAACGACCGGACTGGGCATCTGCACGAGAGCTGTACAACCCGGGCCAGAATATTCACGCGCCTGGTCTGGATCGAGTGATTCGGTCTGCTGGCACTCGCCGTAGGAAGCAACAACACTGCCAGCAATATCTACGCGCACTTTTGCGCCATCGATACTGTCGGGCAATTCAATATCCGGGCGCCCAATTTCTTGCAGCACAGCGCGCATCAGAGCTAAGTCGACAGTAAAGGTCAAACTACCGCCAGGCTGGTGCAACAGTTTAGGCTGTGTATCCAACGCTGCCGGCAGGCGCACGGCAAAACCGGCCGCGGCGCTGGCCTCAGCGGCATCGGCAACCTGGCGCGGTTCGCCCTGTTTTTCAACTTGCACGTCTTTGGAAAAAATATCCTCTAAAGACGCCGATGAATCCAGATTACCTGGCAACTTATCCATGTCCACCGGCAGGACACGTACCTGTTCGACGCGGAACAGTTGCAGGAAACTATTCGCGACCGCCCGGACTGACGGAAAGGCCAGGGCGATGGCCAATACGGCAACGATCGTCAACCCCACCCAGGCCGGGCGAGGGATGCGAGTAAGTCTTGACATGAGGGTTTGCTCCTTTCTTTCTGCTAAAGAGAGGCGGGCGCTCAAACGCGCCCGCGCTTGTGAAATGGGGATGGGGTGCGAACGCTCCACATCCAGACCGGCCAGTCGGCCGGCGACCTGTTGCGCCTGTCGCTGCAATGCCTGTGCTTCCTCGAGGCATGCCGGGCAGGCTGCCATGTGTTCGTTGAGGCGCCGGTACGCGTCGGCAGGCAGTTCCTGATCAAGATAGGCTCGAATTTCTCCCGAGGTTGGATGCATCTTGCACCTCCTTACCCTTTACGGTAAGCTCTCTCAAACTCCTGCTCGGCGCGAGCCAGCAGGGTACCCACCGAAGCAGGCGCTACGTCCAGCGCGGCAGCAATTTCGGCATAGGACAGGCCCGAATGGCGCAAGACGAGGATTTGCGCCGAACGTGGTTTCAGGCGTCCCAACACAGTGCGTACCCGTTGGTGCTCCTGGGCGCGCTCCAAAGCTTCCAACGGATCATCAGGGGCGTTGTCTTCCAGCGCCAGGGCGCCGGCCTGCTCCTCGTAATGCTGGCGACGTTTGCGGGCTCGCAGCGCATTCAATCCAAGGTGCGTGGCGACCCGGTACAGCCAACCGCCCAGGTTTTCGGCCCCGGCTGGCGGGCGACGATAAAGCTGCACAAAAGCTTCCAACGCCAGGTCTTCAGCCTCATCCCAGTCACCCAAGATTGAAAACAGCGTCCGGCACAAACGCTCCCAATATTGTTGGAAAAGCGCCTCATACTCAAAAGGGTAGCTATCGGCCTGGGTGGCCAGTCCTTGTCGGCGAGATAGAGTCATTGTCATCAATCACCTCTGCGCAGCGCAGTGTTGCACGCCTCGATATATAAACACCGCCGGCAGCGCAGATATGACATATTTAGTGAATTATGGTGTGGAGCGCGGCATATCGTAGTTTGAATGCTTCATACTGCGTGCACATCACCAGGGAAATCCAAACAGGGTATGTAACGTGTATTATACAAAGAAAGGTGGGGCTATCCCAAATTACTTTTGGATAGCCCCACCAGAGTCAGGGGGGATTATTCGGATTTTAGCGCTGGATGGTTGACCTCTTTACGGCGTAGTCGTTTCAGTAGAAGGGGATGTGCCAGGCATCTGGCCGCCTGATCCACCACGCCCACCATGGCCGCGTGGTCCATCAAAACCGGGGCCGCCGCCAGGATGGCCATCGAAGCCGTGCATACCAGGGAAGCCAACCCCGTCCTGGTTCTTCAGGATCAAATCGGCCTGCGCCTGAGTGATGACACCCTTGCTAACCGCTTGCTTGACAGCAGCTTCGAAAGCAGTTTGCATCGCCGAGCGGAAATCCTGGCTGGCAAAGAGAGCAGATCGGCCTTTCATCAAATCAGCTTGCTCCTGAGTGAGCTTGCCGTCAGTAACAGCCTGGTCGATTTGAGCATCACGGGCTTGAGCGCGAGCTTCCTGAAGTTTTTCGGTTGTAATTCCAAGCGCATCAGCGAGCAAGGCGTCGTAATCAATGCCTTTCTGGCCGAGCCAGCCACTCCAGCGTCCCCCAAAGGGGAATACAGCTTTTCCGTTGCTTAACTGGTCGGCCTGAGCCTGCGTGATCAGGCCATCTTTGACCGCTTGCTCCAGGGCAGCCGCATTGGCTTTTTCATAAGCGGCGTTAAGCTCATCGACGCTGATCCCTAGCGCTTTCGCCAGACCCTCATTGCTCTGGGGGTCCCGGTCACCCGGACCACCCGGGCCTCGTTCAAACCCATTCTGACCAAAACCACGGTTGGATACCGCAGCGACAGACGCCGCTGCATTTGCTGAACGGTAAGCCACCAGACCAACAACGGCTGCAACAGCCAGTGCTCCCACTAAAAGGGTGGAAACGAACACTTTTCGACTCATATATGTTCTCCTTTCAAAATAGTCGGATCGAGTTGATGATCCATATCGGATCTATTTGTAAGGATAACAAACGCCTGTTCAGAAATTATGAAGGAATGATTTTGAAAAGATTTGGATCGATCATCCCGCTAACTTGTGCTCTAAGGAGATGGCATAACCTCATTCAGAGCATAAAAGCGATTGGCATCTTGGGCAGGGTAATAGTGATAGATATAACGCTCGGGAAAATAGGCAGCCAGGGCAGCATCTGCACGAATGCCTCGTGAAATGGCAAAAATAAAAGGAGTGCTCAAGGTGGCATTTTGCAATTCCAGCAACGTGCCGTACTCAATCCATGGGCCAGTGGCGTGAACGATAATCAAGGCCGGGATTTGCGGTCGAATGGAGGGATCATTGAAAGGTTCCAGGTGAGAGCGTTGCACGCCATACAGGCCGAACATGCCTTGCAACCGCATCGGGGTATAGTACACCAGATTAGCGGTTAGCAATAAGGTAACAATTACAGTAACGCCAAGCGGCCGTAATTTGCGCCGGCCAGAATAATTGGGAAAAGATGCGCCGGGTCGTGTCGGCCAACCAGCCAGCGAGGCTATCCCGGCGCCAGTAAGCATGGTTAAGCAAAAGAGACCCTCGTAATAGTAACGCGGGCCAAAGAGTGAGGAACCGATCCAGTAGGTCAGATAAACAATGATCAGGCAGGGGATAATGCTGGACACCAATAAAGCACGCCAATTGCGATCGAAAAAGACCACCAGCAAGCCAAATGGCAAAAAGATCCACGAATATTTCCCCCAACCAAACAGGTCTCGGTAGCCGACGTATAGGCTATACTTGGTATTGATCCATGCCTGGTAGAGCGTGTGGCCGGCCGGGTCATGGCCATGACCGGGGCCAAAGCCAATTTTATCGTAAGGCCACCACAAAGTATATGGATTGAGCAGCGGGTCACCGGTTACTGCATATTGCCATAGGAAAATCAAAGAGCCCAGGAAGAGGGCTACCAGGCCAACGCTAACCAATCGCTTGCGGGTAGCCCAATCCCCGCGCACCAGGATATACAGGCCGTGCAAGGCAAATGGCAGCCCAACGCTTACTGCGGTCAACGGGCGCACCAGCGCCATCAGCCCCAGGCAACCACCTGCCACCAGCGCCGGCAGCCAGCGATTGGGCAGGCGCGTGTCGGTAAATGCATCCAGCCAGCCCAGAACAAAGGCCGCGCTCAATACCAGGCTAAAGGGATGGCTGAGAATTGAACCACTGTTGAGCAGAAAAAATGGCGAGGTCAGAGTCAACAAAGCAGTTAGCAGAGCGACCGTTTCGCCAAACAATCGTTTAGCAAGTAAATAAGATAGCCACACGCCCAGGCCGGCCAACAGAGGATTGACCAGATAGCGCACACCCAGAAATTCCCCGATGGCCAGGGCGGCAGGCCATCCTGGGGGGTATTTGCCGAAACGCTGCCCGTTATAATCGACGACGAAAGGGATCAAGAAGCTCTTCGGTTCGGGAGGCGATGGCAGGGTAAGATGGCCACTTGCAATGGCCTGGGCCTGCCAGGCATAAGCCATTTCGTCTTCGAGGTGTGCCATGCGCTCAAAAATGCGGTCATGGACCAGGTAACCGGCCAACACAGCCAGCAGGCTGAACAAGAGAGCGATGCGATCGGGACGAGACATCGGTGAACAGTAAGCAGTGAACCGTTAGCAGCACAGGTTATGCATTGATAGCACGAAGCGCGCCGAGAGCAGCAGCGTGCAGGGCGCGGTTAGAAGCAAGAACACCGCGGTTGTTGCGCAAAGACCGGCCAGTGGTGAAATCCAGGGGCCTACCGTCCAGATCGGTAAGCATCCCCCCGGCTTCTTCCAGCACCAGCGAACCGGCAGCTTGATCCCAAATCTTCTCGCGATAATCCGGCTGAGAGGGCGAAAGCAGGCGCAATAGCAAATCGCCTTTCCCGGCGGCCAGAACTGCGTATTTAGCCTGGCTATCCATGAGCACCGGCTCGGCCCGGATATCCAGCGCCTGCGCAAAGATATCCATCTGGCTGACATTGGTATGGCCCGACTCAAAAGAACGCAGCAGGCGCGCCTGGCGCGGGTCCGCCTGATCTGAGACAGTCAGGCGGGTGAGATAATGCGGGCCAGTGAGATGCGTTGCCCAGGCACCCTGGCCGCGGGCGGCGATCACCAGGGAGCCAGGGCCACCCAGGTCTGGCTGGCAGCCATCGCGCAAATTGGGGCAACCCAGAACGCCGACCTGTACTTCGCCACCAACGACCAGCGCCAGGGCAATGGCATACTGGTCATGGCGTAGAAAACCTTTGGTGCCATCGATGGGATCCAAGGTCCAAAAGCGAGGTGCCGAATCGACGCGCCCATGGTCGATCCAATGACAGACCTGGCCAGGAGTTGCATCATGAACGCTGGCCTGTACGAAGTGGGTTACCTGCTCCAGGATATTTGCAGACTGTGCATCCCGTAGAGCAGCCGAGTCCTCTTCGGCAACCAGTGGATCGCCGGGAAAGGTCCCGGCCAATAAGCGACCGACCAGCGCCTGTGCGGCAAAATCGGCCACTGTCACCGGAGAACGGTCACCCTTTGTCAGCGCCGGTGAGATCATCTCCGCCTGCACCTGGCGCACCAACAAAGCGGCCTGGCGTGCCGCCTCGAGAGCAAATTGAATTTCAGGATGGTTCAGATCGAGCATATTGTTGTCTTTCGGTTGAGGAATCAAATCAAAGAATTCATCATGAACGGTCAGGAGGCAACTTCCGCCACGCCGCTTAAGTCGTAAGCCAGGGCACCGGTGATACGCACAGGGAAAATTTCACCCACAGGCAGTTCGTCTTCAACGATGACCATGCCATCGATTTCCGGAGCGTCGCGATAGGTGCGGCCAAGCGACAGGCCATCTCCCTGGCCCTCGATAAGCACAGACAATGTTTGGCCGACAAAAGCCTGGTTTTTCTCCAAAGAAATAGCCTGCTGCCGTTCCATCAAGCGTTCGTAACGTTCCTGTTTCACCTCTGCCGGGATCGGGTCGCCGAGCGGCTCGCTGGATGTACCTGGCTCGAACGAGAACTGGAAGGTGCCCACCCGATCAAAACGTATCTCTTCAATAAAATCCAGCAGAGTCTGAAATTCATCTTCGGTCTCTCCAGGATAGCCAACAATAAAGGTTGTACGCAGAGCCAGGCGCGGCATAGCCACGCGCATCTTTTCCAGGGTGCGGTGGACCCAATCGATATTCGCCGGGCGCCGCATACGTTGCAAAGTAGCCGGGTGGGCATGCTGCAATGGCATGTCCAGATAAGGCACAATCTGCGGCGTGCTGGCCATCACATCGATCAACCGGTCAGTAACGTACCCCGGATAAGCATATAAAATACGCAGCCACTCGATTTCTGGGGCCGTCCGAGCCAGGCGTTCCAGCAATTGCGCCAGCCCATCCTTCATCCCCAGGTCATGCCCGTAATCGGTAGTATCCTGAGCGATGAGATTCAGCTCACGCACCCCTAACTCTTGTAATGATTGGGCTTCATCCAGGATCGTTTGCATGGGCCGGCTGACAGCAGTCCCTTTGATCAGTGGAATAGCGCAAAAAGCGCATGGCCGGCGGCAGCCATCCGCAATTTTGAGGTAGGCGCTGGCGCCAAATATAGCTGCCTGCTGAATGCCCTGCCGGTCACTGCCCACAGTCGGCGCCTCGGGCAAGTGGTAAAGGGGTTCAGGATGGTTGCTGGCGCGCAAGCTTTGGACGACATCCACGATGTCCATCCAGCGCCGGGTACCCAGAATACCATCTAATCCGGGAACCTGACGAGCAACTTCGACACCATAACGTTGCGTCAGGCAGCCAGCGGCAATGAGAAGCTGCCCTTTGCGTTTATGGGCAGCCAGCTCGTTGAGTACATCGAGGGACTCTTGCCGGGCGGGCCCAATAAAGCCGCACGTATTCACGATCAGCACACCAGCCTGTGTGGGTTTATCAACCAACCGGTAGCCAGACTGCGCCAATAATTGGGTCATAGAACTGGAGTCGACCGTATTTTTAGCACAACCGAGAGAAATCATGTGAAAAGATTTGGGGTTCAAGCGATACCTCTAAACGTTTTTCTGGTCGATGTAAACAAAATCCGTAATCCTGTGTACGCCAACCCGGGTCACGGCAGAGCGGGGGTCGTCGCCTGGCCAGGCTGAGCAGCAGATGGCGTCGCCTGCGGCGGCGGAGGCGTTGTCGCTGCTGGCGTAAGTGTAGGGGTTGGAGTGGGGTTTAGAACGCCCTGCAGTGTATAAACCTGGTTTGCGACCTGGCCAAAACCTCCCATCAGCCCCAGATCCTGGTTATTATAAAAGATGCGTAAGGCTGCGCCATTACCGGTCAGGATTTCAATTGCAGATTCTCCCGCAAAGGGATAGGCGCTCCCAGGCAAAACTCTGCCTTCAAACTCCACCTTGCCATCGACGATAGCTCGCATCCAGGTACGTTGCAAGACAGTGACATAGACCTGGACGCCTGGCTGCGTCTGAAGCGTCACGATCGCGCCAGTTTGTGCATCCGTGGCAACCACCTGGGTAGGAAAAAGCTGTGGCGGAAGGGGAGGTGTAGGTGTCGGCGGCAGAAGTGTGGCTGTAGCAGTTGACGTACTGGTAGCCAACAACACGTCGGCAATCGATGGCGCGGTCGGGGTTGATTCCTGGTTCATCGTCATCGTAAAAATGCGAATAGCCCCCCAGGCCGCAAAGATAACCAGAAAAAAAGCCAGCGCGCCGCCGATCAGTACATCGCCAGAGAAAAAACGGCGAATCGGCGCAGGAATGGATGATTTTTGCCGCCGCGCCCGCTCCGGGCGTGGTGTGGGTCTGGCAGAGGTTTGCCGGGCAGCCAGGCGCGTTTGAAGCCCTTCGGCAAATCGCAGCAACAGAGGCTCGGCATCCAGTCCAAGAAAGGCGGCATAATTATTGAGCATCCCTCGACCCTGAACGGGCGATGGCAGGCCATCCAGGTCTCCGGCTTCCAGGGCGCGCAGATAATGCTGGCGCAAATGCGTATGCCGTTCAACGTCTTCCAGTGAAAGACCCAACAGTTCTCTTTGACGCTGCAATTGTTGGCCCAGGGCAACAAAAATTGCTCCAGCCTGCTCAAGTTGGTCAGGGGTTACATTTGCCGACTGCCTGGCCGCCGGCGTACTGGCCGAAATTGGAGTGGTGGGAATTTCTTTACCTTCCAGGGCGACCAGGAGAGGATCGGCATCCAGGTTGAGAAAACTGGCGTAAGCGCGTAAAAAACCACGCGCCTGCGCCATCGAAGGCAGAGCACTGAAATCCCCAGATTCCATGGCGCGTAAATAATGCTGGCGGATGCGCGTGGCCTGGGCAACCTGATCGATGGTCAAGGAGCGTGCTTCACGCGCCTGGCGAAGCTGGTGACCAACGTTTGTAGTGAAGTCACTCATCACAATAAACAAATTACCGGCCTGCCAGCGACGATAGAAATCTGAGCAAAGCACCCGAGGCTATAACTCAGCATTTCCTGCTCGCCTGAAGCCAGGCCGGTATAGGTCATGAGAAAGAATCAGGCGGCGCCAGTCTGCTCGATCTTACTCGACTACTTTCTCTTCGCTTTCAGCTTCGATGGCCGGTCCAGATGGTGGCAATTCGACCGTTTCACCCTCACGATGAACGATCACGGTAACTTCAGGAACCAGGTCGATCGTCAGGCGAACGTGCACTTTGTGGGTCCCCAGTGCACGGATCGGTTCAAAGTCCACCTGACGGCGCTGCACATCGATGCCTGTTTGCTTCTTAATCGCCTCGCCGATCATCGCCGGGGTAATCGAGCCGTAAAGCTTCCCGGTTTCGCCGGCCTTGGCTGGAAATGCCAGGGTGAGTTTCGACAAGATTTCAGCCAGACCGCTCATCTCATTGTTCAACACTGCACGTTTGGCATTGGCCTGGGAGCGGATATGATTGGCCTGAGCCAGCGCGCCAGGGGTTGCCAGCACAGCCAGCCCTTGGGGGAGCAGGTAGTTACGACCGTAACCGTCGGCAACTTTTTTGACATCGCCAGCCCGCCCCAATTTATAAACGTCCTTGATTAACAGTACTTTCATTTCAAGTCAAGCCCTTTCGCTTAAGGATATGATATTTGCCTGCGCGGCACCGCTCGGAACGAAGGGTACTACGCTCCGAGCGGGCTGATTTTACCAGAAGGGAGGGAATGCGTCAACAGGTGAAGCCTGATATAATCGCGCCATGTGCGCGGCTGAATCTGCTGATCAACAAGCTTTTCATCGCCAACGAGTTTTTCATGTCGAGGCCATTGTGCTGCGCCACAATGATTGGGGCGAAGCCGACCGCCTGCTATGGCTGTATACTCTGCAGATGGGGAAAGTACGCGCTATTGCCAAAGGGATACGCAAACCGCGTTCCCGTAAAGCAGGCCACCTGGAGCCATTTACGCGCGTCCAGGTCTTACTGGCACGCGGGCGCGACCTCCCGATCATTACACAGGCAGACACGTTGGATGCATATCTGCCGCTGCGTGACGACCTGGCAGGCGCGACGTATGCTTCTTACGTTATCGAACTGCTGGATCGTTTCACCTATGAAGAAGGGGAAAATCGACTGCTATATCGCCTGTTAGCTGATACACTGACCCGCCTGTGCCAGCACCCTGAGCGCGACCTGGTGCTGCGCTACTATGAGGTCCGCTTATTGGACCTGGTCGGCTTCCGCCCTCAATTGTTCCAATGTGTATCTTGCCAGGCAGAAATTCAGCCGGAAGGACAATATTTTTCGGCGCAATTGGGTGGAGCCGTCTGCCCGCGCTGTGGGGCACAAATGAACGGGATACAGCCAATTTCAATGATGGCGCTCAAATACCTGCGCCATTTTCAGCGCAGCAATTTTATCGAAGCTAGCAGAGCGCGCCTCTCTCCATCCACCAACCAGGAGATCGAAATTGTCGCACAGCATTATCTGACATACTTGCTCGAACGCGGTTTGAACACGCCGGCTTTCTTGCGGCGTGTTCGCAAGACCGCGATAGAAAGCGAAACTATCGACGAATAAGAATGCAGACCCATCACTGAGGTTGTATTCGTCTGCCAGCTTCATATTTTAACCTATCCATCGGATGACCGGTAATAAACAACACCCTACCACGTTTTTCATCCGCCCCGCTTTGCAACAAGATCCCCCGGGTATCGCTCGGCTCCAGGTGGACAGTTATCGTACTGCATACGCCGGCCTGATGCCGCAAGATTACCTCGATCATTTTACATACGATGAACAGGAACAGGACTGGCGCGAATGGCTGGTCAGCCATGCCGAGGATATCTTGCTGGTAGCCGTTGACGACAGGGAAGAAGTGATCGGCTACGTGCTTGCCCGATTACAGGCCGACATTTACCCGGGCCATGATGCAGAGATTATGGCGATGCACGTCCGGCGGGAATTCCAGCGGCAGGGGGTTGGGAAAGCCTTATGGCAACACGTTGTTCAAGAACTGCATCAACGTGGTTGCCAATCAGTCATGTTGTGGACATTGCAAGGCAACCCGGTCAGGGCCTGGTATGAAAAACTGGGTGGCAGGCTATTGGGAGAAAAAAGTTTCGAAATCGACGACCAGAAGATTGTCGAAGTAGCTTATGGCTGGCCGCTGAAAACTTTGCTTTAAGTTTGGATAACCAGCGGCTTGCCAGGCAACGAAGCTTGCATCGACCACGCGCCTGTCCAGGTAATCGTCACATTACGCACCTGGCCGCGCAAATCTTCACCCGTTTCCACAAATACAAGCTTGTTGGTTGGAGTGCGCCCTCGCCAACGGCCACGCACCTTCTCCTCGAAAAGCACCGCCACGCTTTCTCCCAGGTAGCGGGCGTTGATCTCGCCCGCAATGCGTTCCTGTTGCTCCTCCAACAAGCGAAAACGGCGCCACTTCTCGGCATCTGGCACATCATCTGCCATACGGCGCTCTGAAACAGTACCCGGGCGTGGTGAATAACGCGCCAGGTGAGCTACATCCAGGCGAAGTTCCTCGAGCAAGTCGTAGGTGCGTCGAAACTGAACATCGCCCTCACCGGGAAAACCGACAATAACATCCGTCGCAATCGATACGCCCGGAATACGCCTGCGAATACGTTCTACCAGGCGGCGGTAATCGTCGGCCGTGTACCCGCGATGCATATTTTTGAGCACTTCATCATCACCGGCCTGCACCGGCACCTCAATATGCGGCATAATTTTAGGCAGTTCAGCCACCGTATCGAGCAGGTCGCCGCTCATCCAATTGGGATGCGAAGTCAAGAAACGAATACGCTCCAGGCCATCCACTGCATGTACAATGTGCAACAAGGCCGCAAGGTCGGGGCCACCGGCAATATCTTTACCATATCGATCCACGATCTGGCCAAGCAATGTAATCTCTTTAACACCTTGCTCGACCAGAGCGCGCACTTCTCCGACGATCTCGCCTACCGGGCGGCTCCGTTCAACACCGCGCCGGTAGGGGATAATACAAAACGTACACGCGTGCGAGCAGCCCAACACAATCGGTACATGCGTGGCCACCAGCTTGCCGCGCTCTTGAACAGGCAGCGCCAGGTCGCCATCCATAGCCGCAAAACGTTGGTGAGTTTGACCTTGTTCCAGCTCTCTGCTCTCATCCTGGGTCAGGTAAGCGATCAGCGGGCCGGGATCGGATGGAGGCGAAAATACGTCTACATAAGGGAAACGCGCTTTCAATCGCTCGTGCCCCTTCACGCCGACCAGGCACCCCATCAGGTTAATGACCAGATCAGGGCGCCGCGCTTTGAGCGGTCGCAAGGAGTGCAGGCGTCCATAAGCTTTATCCTCGGCGCTCTGGCGCACGACACACGTATTCAAAACAATGACATCGGCTTCATCAACACCGCGGGTCGATTGGTAACCCAGGCGCTCCAGAGCAGAAGCCACCCGCAGCGAATCGGCCACATTCATCTGACAACCTTCAGTCCAAATGTGATACTTCATGTCCAATATTATAACAACAAATGATCATCGTGCGTAAGATTGCACGGTTATTTGTGCCGCACAACCTCGTCCGTTAAATGTTAATAAGTCGAATTTCTTAACATATGCTTCACACATTCCACAGGCACTGATGATAAAATGGGTCGCATGCGCAAGTTGCCAGCCCTATACATCTTAATAGCCCTGGGGATTTTGGTATTAATTTCAGGGCTGATTTATGGGTTACCCTCACTGAGAAGTCGCATCGAATGGCGTTGGGAAATCGCTAAAGTCTACGCGCGCAATTTGATCGACCCAATTCAGCCGCTGCCTACCGCGATACCCGTAACGCCACTCGCTGGCGTAAATACGCCCACACCCACACCCAAACCAACGCACACTCCCCTGCCTTCCCCAACCACAGTGCAAACGTCGACCCCTCTGCCATCCCCTACGCCGCTGCCTGAAGCAATTGCACTGCCTGCCCCTGAGTGGGAAAAGCAGGATATCAACAACTGTGGCCCGGCCGCCCTGACCATGTATTTGCGCTTCTATGGGTGGGAAGGCAATCAAGAAACAATCACCCAAGTCATCAAACCCTACCGTGAAGATCGCAATGTCAATGTCGAAGAGCTGGCCTATTTCGTACGCACCCAGGCCGGCTGGCTGAACATTCAGTACCGGGTTGGCGGAGACCTGGATTTGCTCAAACAACTCCTGGCCGCGGGCATTCCGGTCATGATTGAAGAGAGTTTCTACTTCGATGAGCCTTTTTGGACAGGTGATGACTTGTGGGCAGCTCACTACCAGTTACTCACCGGCTATGATAATGTTGCACAGACATTCACAGGACAGGACAGCTTCCATGGCCCAGATTTAAAAATCCCTTATAAAACTCTTGATGAATACTGGCAGGCCTTCAACAGAGTTTACATCCTGGTTTATCTGCCACACCAGGAAGAAACCATCAAGGCCATCCTGGGGGAAAACTGGGATCCCGACGCCAACCGCCAGCATGCGCTGGAGATCGCTCAAGCCGAAACCCAGTCCAAACCGCAAAATGCCTTTGCCTGGTTCAATCTGGGTAGCAACCTGACCTATTTCGAGCGCTATATCGAGGCGACCGAAGCCTACGACAAAGCGCGCCAGTTGAACCTGCCCCAGCGCATGTTGCGCTACCAGTTCGGGCCATTCATTTCATACTTCCATACCGGCCAGATCGACGAATTGATTACCCTGACAGAATATGCCATGGAGGTAACCCCCAGCGCAGAAGAGGCGCTGCTGTGGCACGGCTGGGCAATGTATCGCAAAGGCAAGATTTCCCAGGCTATTGATGACTTCGAGCAAGCCCTGGTCAAGAATCCACTCTACCAGGACGCCGAATATGCGCTTAATTTCGTTAGAAATAACCGTTAAGCAAACTCGTTTTGATCCGCTTTATGCTATACTTTTAACATATGGAAACAATATATGGAAACGAGGAGAGTTCGATGAATTCTATAAAAGCTTTCCGCTCTCAGAATAAAACGGCGGAAACCCGGAAAGCTCCACTGGGCATGCTGTTTTTACGCACCCTGCTTGTCCTGGTGCTGTTTTCGACATTGACAGCGCAAAGCGCTTTCTCGCAAGAAGCGCCAGACAGCCCAATGCCGACATGGACGAAGAGCGTTGTCGATGGTCCGCCCAATTACTTGAATATGACTGATCGCAGCCTGGCCTACCGGCCGACCGATGGCGCCCCCTGCATAGCCTACGGTGGCGATCACCTGTATTACTCATGCTATAACAGCACAACGGCAGTCTGGCAAACGACTATGGTAGATAGTGACCCTGGCGTGGGCCAATTTGCTGCACTGGCATTCTATAAAGTGCCGGCTGCAATGGCTGGCCGTCCGGTGATCGCCTACTATGACGCCTACAACGCCCGCCTAAAAATGGCTTATTTCAATGGTGTGGCCTGGCAAAAGTATGTTGTACCGAATGTTTCGGCATTGTATGGCTGCGAGATTCCCAACTCACTGAGCCTGGTTCCGGCAGACGGAACCCCGGCCGAAGTTCCTGAAGACCTGGGGAAAATTACTTTCTCCCCGCCTGAAACACCCGCACTCGATGCAGGTACGGCCTTCTCTACGCCCGTGCCGACCCCGCAGAGCAGCGAAACGCCTGTACCCGGTACACTACAGGGCCCCGAAACTCCCCAGGCGCCACTATCCGAGCCTGGCGACCCGAACTGGGTTGACCCCAGTACGTTGCTGGCGCCGGGCTTCGACATCGGTAGCAAAAAAGGTTATGGCAAATATGCTTCGATTGCCATCGATGAACTTGGCATTATCCACATGAGCTACCATGATGAGGTGAATGGCTCGCTTGAGTACCAGACCTTTGACGGCATCGCCTTCAGCGGAGCGGTGTTGGATAACTACCATGACCAGGGTGATGCCGGGGTATACTCTTCAATCGCCGTCTACCTGGATACAAACCAGAATACCTACATCCACATCGCTTACATGAGCGACAAATATGATGATCTGAAATATGCGATGATCGCCAAATCGACCGCCCACTGTTTCAAACAGACCGTGGATGGATTAGGTCCTAGCGGCGAAAACTACAAGCGCGGCTCTTTCCCATCGATCGCGGTGGATATTAAAGGCGTCCCCTACATTGCCTATCAAGCCTTCGACGTCGTCGGCAGCTATGACCTCATGCTCGCCAGAAAAGTTGCCTGGGCGCCGCCCAATCAAGGCTCTTCATGGCAGAAGAAAGTCATTGATACCACCGGCAGTACCGGCTGGTTTACCTCATTAGGAATCACCTGGAACACAACCACGACCAATCAGATATTCCACCTCAGCTACTACAACGCCACCGGCATGGACTTGATCTATAGCCGCGGCACAGGCATCACCTACAATGCAAACTGGGGAGGAACATGGGGGAGAATGATCCTGGAGGGCGGCACAGACGCCCCGCCTACCGGTCGTTTCACCTCGATCGCCATTGACTCGGTTGGCAAGCCGGGTGTCTCCTATCTGAATACTTCTGATGGCACCCTGCGCTACCGTTATCGACCATCCACCTGGACTGGTCCCTATATCGTCAGCGGAATGGCGCGCGATGTAGGCATCGGCTCTTCGCTGGTGATTGATACTCCCGGTGACTTGCACATCAGCTACGTGGATGTCAGCGCCGGCTACCTGAAATACGCCCGTTCCTTTGGAGGCGCGTTCGCAACCAGCGAAATCCTGAAGTCACCGCATCCAGGGTTATTTACGTCCATCGATCTGTACAGCGTTGGCTACCCGGCGATTGCGCTCAATATTAATGACGTGGTTCTAGAGAATAATAAAAATAAAATTATTCGCTACTTCTCGTACATTACTCCCGGTTCGCCAAACTGGTATCTCCAGAACATTGACAAGACGCACTATGTGGGCGAATTCGTTTCGATGGAGATCGACTCGACCAATATCCCCCACGCCAGTTACTACGATGCCACGACCGCTAACCTGATCTATGCAACGGTAAACACGGCAGTGACGCCCAACAAGTGGTATACCCAGACCATCGACTCCAGCATTAACACCGTTGGCTGGTACACATCCCTGGCACTGAACAGCACCGGTCAATCGCACGTCAGCTATTATGGTGAAAATGATGGCACGTTGCGGCTGGCCTACCAGACGCCATTTTTTGCCTGGACGAAACTGTATTACCCTGTCGATTCCATCGGTGTGCTCACCGGCGACGGGGTAGGTTGGTATGCCTCAGTCGATATCGACGACCTTGGGCGGCCGCAAATCAGCTATTTCGATGCCACCAACCAGGACCTCAAATATGCTTATTGGAATGCAGCCTGGCCGCCATCCGATACGCATGAAACCAATTGGGTGATCGCCACCATTGACAGCGTGGGCGATGTAGGGCGATACAGCTCGCTGGTCATCAATCCCCTGACAGGCACCCGCCACATTTGCTATTACGACCTGACCAACGGCAATCTCAAGTATGCCCGATGGGAGAATAGCGTTACAGGTTGGGAAATTGCTATTGTAGATGGTGACGTGGCCGACGGAGACGGCATCGATGAAGGCGATGTCGGCCCCTATTGCTCGATCGACCTGAACAGCGCCGGCCAACCCGCCATCAGCTATTATGACAATACCAATGGTGATTTGAAAGCCGCTATCGCCTATCCATTGCCGCCAATGTCCGGAAACCTTATTTTCATACCCCTCGCCCACCGGCGATAAAGATGGTTTCTCCCGGGTGTGGCCCGACTTGATGGGCCACACCCGAAACGTTCTACAGCAATACCAGGCCGAGCTGCACGCCGGCGCGCACGGCCTCGGTACGGCTGGCAACCCCCAGCTTGGCATAAATCGAAGAAATGTGAAACTTGACGGTATGCTCGCTGATGTTCAGCGCCATTGCAATCTGTTTGTTTGCCAGGCCACGCGCCACATACTGCAACACCTGGCTTTCCCGCTCGGTCA
Organism: uncultured Anaerolinea sp.; assembly: GCA_964595435.1. GTDB lineage: Bacteria > Chloroflexota > Anaerolineae > Anaerolineales > UBA4823 > RBG-16-57-11. The sequence continues at coordinate 134,622 of CAZQQJ010000016.1, forward strand.
GTGGGGTCACAACCGTATCCTGGCCGCGCGATAATCGTCGCTCGAGCCCGGCCGGTGTCTTGACCAACGGCAAAAAGCCGATGGCCGCTTCCAACAGTGCAGCCGGGCCAACCAGCAAGCCTTGCCCGATAGCGAGCAGCGCCGCGTACAGTTCCGCTCCCGATGCATCCAGTGGCAACACACCCCAGGCGCGCAGCGGCAAACCCGGCAGCCCCTGGGCATCTTCGGGTTGGTCGCTGATTAACAAAACACCCAGGCGCCCCTCTTCTTCAGGTAATACCTGGCGCAACACAGGGATCGAAAGACTCTCAGCAGTAATGAGCACCACATCTATACCGACGCTCACTTCAGCAAAGCCAGCCAATGAGGCAGCCTCGTGAACGATCCCCAGGGCGTCGAAATCTGCCAGCAAGGCGCGCAAGCCGGTTCGCAACGCCAGGGAAGGGGCAATAATCCCAATACGCATCACGGCGCACCTCGTTTGGTGAACTGCGCCAGGCATCGCGGCATCGCTAAGACGGAGGACAAACTCAGACGAAACTCAGGCATGCAAATCAGGTGTTGAATGACTGCTCGACAAAATCATTGGCCACATAGCTGGGAATAGCAATTCCCTGGTCGCCGCCGACGATCAAGGTGTTGATGCCGACCACTGCGCCGTTGGCATTGACCAGCGGGCCTCCGGAGTTTCCCGGCGCCAAGCGGGCATCCGAGCGGATCACATCAACGCTGCCGCGCCGGCCATCTGTCTTCGCTTTGGTCAGGCTGCTGACCAGGCCGGCCGTAACCACCCCGCGCTGCCTCCAGGGATGCCCAACGGCCAGCACAAGTTGCCCGACGCGCAGGCCATGCGCGTCAGCGACCATCGCCACAGGTAAATCCGCTATGTCGACCGCCAGCAGCGCCAGATCGACCTCGGCATCTTTGGCAAGCAAACGAACAGGAACCTCGGTACTATCTTCCAGCTCGGCACGTAGCTGCTGCCCATCCGCTCGCCTGCCCCACGTCATGCCCTGATGATCCACGACGTGGTGATTGGTAAGGATCAACATTCCTCCACGGGGATCGCGGCCCCAGACGATGCCTGCTCCTACTCCGTGATGGCCATTATGCAGCACCACCAGGCTGCGCTGGACGCGCCGCACCATCTCTGCGGCTGCCGAAGCCAGAAGGTCTGGCAACCGCCCGAGGTGCGTTCCGTCCTGGGTCGAGTCGCCTGTCAGCCGGTCCCCACCGGCAAACCGGGTATCGCTTTGCAAGGTCATTTTCGCTCTCCAATTGTAACCCCAATTTGCACCGGCTGGCCCACGCGCAGGATTTCCACCGGCACCTCTTTGCCAACGATCGCCCCGGCCAGGCGAGTGAGCAACTGGTCCGGATCCATAATGGCTTCTCCGCCCAGGCCGACCAGGATGTCGCCCATCATCAGCCCGCCAAGCGCCGCCGGGCCGCCTTCCTCGACACCTACCAACAGCAAACCGATCTTTTGATCGCGTCCCAGCGCCTGCCGTTGAGTGGCAGGGATCTCGACCGGTTGGCTGCGGATGCCCAGGTACCCACGGCGGACATGGCCATGCCGGGCCAACGATTCGGCCAGCGGCCAGGCCAGCCCGGCGGGGATGGTGATCGCCGCGCCGCCATGCGCCAGGCCAGAGGTATTCATACCCAACACGCGCCCGGCTGCGTCGACCAACGGGCCGCCGGAGAACCCCGGGTACGAGACCGTATCCGTGCGCAGATATTGCTCCAAAAGCCCCCCGCGCCCCGTGCGCGCCGGGCCGCCGATCGCGCTGACCACGCCCAGGCTGGCCTGGATGCCTTCTTCTGAAGGGCGGCCCAGTGCCAGGGCAAGCTGGCCGACGCGGGCCGGCTGAACAGCGATTTCAGCCGGCAGAGCAGCGTGGCCTTCGAGGCGTAGTACAGCCAGGTCGTTGCCAGGATCGCGCCCGGCAATCGCAGCAGAAACTCGCTGCCCATCAGGCAGCAACACACTGATTTCTTCGTCGCGCTCGACCACGTGGTCGGCGGTCAACACCAAATCCGGCGCGTAAGCAATGCCGCTGGCAGGCAGCCTGCGGCGAGCATCCACCAGCACAGTCGAGGCGCCGGCGCGGGCAACTGCATCTGCCATCGCCTCCGACAGGGCAACCAGAGGGGAATTTTCAAAATCGGTCATGGTTTATCTCCTTTAAATCAATAATAAGAGAATCTACTGATCTTATCTTACCGGAAATGACCTGCCAGGGCATCACCGGAATGGGTGGTCATCTACCTGGAAAAACGGCCAGGGTGTGATAAACTTGCCGCCATTATGAGTACGAACCGCTACCGCCGCATCATCGTCAAACTGGGCACTTCGACGCTGACGGCCGGGACGCCGCACCTTTCTTTACCCCGCCTGGTAGAGCTGGCGCGACAGATGGCCCGGCTGCACGAAACCGGCCACGAAGTGATCCTGGTTTCGTCCGGAGCAATTGCCGCGGGCCGCGAACGGCTGGCCTTTCCGCAACTGCCCAAGGATATCCCTGCCAAACAAATGCTCGCCGCCGTAGGCCAGCCGCGCTTGATGGCAGTCTACGAACAGCTTTTCGGGCTGTACGGCCTGCCAGTGGCACAGGTGCTGCTGACGCGCGCCGACCTGGCAGACCGCCGCCGCTACCTGAACTCCCGCAATACGTTGATGGCGCTGCTGGGGCAGCGTGTCGTGCCAGTGGTCAACGAAAACGACACCGTGACCACCGAAGAGATCCGCGTGGGCGACAACGATAACCTCTCGGCGCTGGTGGCCACCCTGGTGGAGGCCGATCTGCTCGTGCTGCTTACCGACCAGCCCGGCCTGTTCACCAACGACCCGCGCATCGATCCGGCCGCGCAGCTCATCCGCGAGGTGAAAGGCGCAGAAATCCCCGAGGCGATGTGGCAGGCCGCCGGCGGTACCTCCGGCAGCCTGGGCACAGGAGGTATGGTGACCAAGCTGCAAGCCGCGGACCTGGCGCGCCGGTCGGGTGTAACCGTCGTCATCGCCGCCGGGAACGAAGAAAATATTTTGCTACGCCTGGCCGCCGGCGAAGTCATCGGCACCTGCATCCACCCCACGGCCAGCACCCTGGAGGGGCGCAAACGTTTTATCGTCAGCGCCGGGCGCCGGGCGTTGGGGTTGCTCTCGGTAGACGAGGGGGCAGCCCAGGCGCTGCGCCGCGGCGGCAGCCTGCTCCCCGTCGGCGTGACCGGCGTGACCGGCAAGTTCCAGCGCGGCGATACCGTGCGCGTCGCCGGCCCGAATGGGCAGGAAATCGCCCGCGGCCTGGTGAATTACGCCGCCGGCGACCTGGAGCGCATCCTGGGCGTGCAGTCCGAGGCAATCGAGGCGACCCTCGGCGTATTCTACGGCGAAGAAGTCATTCACCGCAATAATATGGTGCTATTATAGGATGAGGAGTGATGAGTAGATGAGTAATCAGGGGTTGGGCGCCTGGACGCCTGAGTTGCCGAGTTACTGGGTGAATGAGTTACTGAGTTGCTGAGTGCTTGGGCGCCCCGGCGCCTGAGCGCCTGATTGACTGAGTGGCTAAGTGCCTGGGTGCCCCGGTGCCAGAGCGTCTGAGTAACTCATCCCCCATCGACCCATTACTTCTCTCTCACCAAAGGAGACAATCGCATGTCAAACCTGGTAGAAATGGGACAACGTGCTCGAACGGCGGCGCGCCGTCTGGCGGGAGCAAGCAGCGAGCAAAAAAAACTGGCTTTGCGCCGCATGGCGGATGAATTACTGGCAGCAAGCGATGCCATCCTGTCCGCCAACCAGGAGGACGTGACCGCGGCGCGCCAGGCCGGGCTGAGCGCGGCGATGATCGACCGCCTGCTGCTCAACCCTGCCCGGTTGCAGGGCATCGCCGCCGATTTGCGCCAGGTGGCCGGGCTTCCCGACCCGGTCGGCGAGACCTTCGAGCAGTCTGTGCTGCCCAACGGCCTGCGCGTCCACAAGCAGCGCGTCCCCCTGGGTGTGCTGGCGGTGATCTACGAGGCGCGCCCCAACGTCACCCTGGACGTGGCCGGGCTGGCGCTGAAGACCGGCAACGCTGCCATCCTGCGCGGCGGCAGCGAAACGCTGCGCAGCAACCGCGCCCTGGTCAGCGTGGTGCGCCAGGCGCTGCAAGCCTGCGGCCTGCCCGCCGACGCCGTGCAACTGATCGACGACCCCGACCGGGCGCTGGTGATGGAGTTGCTGCAAATGTACGATACCGTGGATATGCTGATCCCGCGCGGCGGCGCGGCGCTGCACGAATTCTGCCGCCAGAACAGCCGCATCCCGGTGATCACCGGCGGGATCGGCGTCTGCCACCTGTTCGTGGACGAAACCGCCGACCTGGACGCGGCGGTGAAGGTGATCTACAACGCCAAAGTGCAGCGCCCGACGGTGTGCAACGCCCTGGATACCGCCCTCGTACACCGCGCCGTGGCAGCGCGCTTCCTGCCCGCCGTGGTCGCCGCGCTGGAAAAAGCCGGCGTGACCTTCCGCGCCGATGCATCGGCAATCCCATATATAAGTAATCAGCCACTCAGTCGATCAGTAACCAGGCAAACGGGCCAGGAGGAGGGCGCGGAACCTGGCACGCCGACTGCGTTTGAGGAGATGGACAGCCAAAGGGCAAATTTGCCGGCCTCGGTGCTGCCCGCCAGGGAAGGCGATTTCGATACGGAGTGGTTATCGCTGGTGTTAGGGTTGAAAGTAATAGATAGCTTGGAAGAGTCCATCGCTCACATCGCCGCGCACAGCACCGGGCACTCGGACGGCATCCTGACCGCCAGCCAGGCCAACGCGCAACGCTTCGTCGCCGAAGTCGATTCAGCCGCAGTGTACGTCAACGCCAGCACCCGCTTCACCGATGGCAGCCAGTTGGGCCTGGGAGCTGAAGTCGCCATCTCCACGCAGCGCCTGCACGCCCGCGGGCCGATGGGGTTACGCGAGTTGACCACGTATAAGTGGGTGGTGCAGGGGGAGTATCACGTCCGGGATCACTGAATCGTTGAAGCACTGAGAACACTGAATTCATCCCCCTGAGACGAACTGGCCTTACTGGTACGTTCTTTTCAGTGTCTTTATCCCTTCAGTGTTCTCGGTGATCCCTTAATTCGCCAGCCGCTTGATTTGCAACCGGGGCGCGCCGAAATTGAGCAGTAACCCAACCGGATAGCCAGACGCTTTCAGATACGAAAGTGCCTGCACGAAATGGGCATTTTCGATCTCGGCCTTCGCCTTGAGTTCGACCATCACCCCCTCGATGACAAAGTCTACCCGTTTCCTGCCGACTTTGACGCCTTTATAGTGCACATCGATCCACACCTCGCGGCTGAAGCTCAGGCCGTGAGCGGGCAACTCAAGAGCCAGGGCGCGCTGGTAGATCACTTCCTCGAAGCCAGGCCCCAACGCCTTGTGCACCTCTAACGCCGCGGCGATGATGCGCGCGGTGAGGTCGGAAAACCGATATTCGTCATTGACGTATGTGTCGCTCATAAAGGCCTCCTCAAAACATTGGAATCACTGAGAGCACTGATACCACTGAAGTCACTGAAAAAACCGAAGTACTGAACAGGCTGAGAATACTGATATCGCCGAGACCAGTTGGGTCACTGAAAATGCCGAACCATTGAGCAGGCTGGAAATACTGAGAGCACTGATACCACTGAGCAAAGTGAAAACACATTGCGCGAGGCAAACCGGAAGCATTGTACTTCATTTCCAGCCGCCTCTGCCATACCCGGCGCGTCTTTTTCAGTGTTTTCATCCCTTCAGTGCTTCAGTGGTTCACCTCCTGGCCGCCCCACCCACAACGAAACCCGAAGTTGCCAACGCGATCGTACGGGTAGCCGCTGTAGCGGGAAGCGCAGTGGGCGTAGCCAACATTGAAGCCCCAAGAGCCGCCCCGCAGCACCCTGTTACCGGTCGAGCCAGCATCATCGCGCCCGTCGCCTGCCCGGTAAGGATATTTCTGGTAAAGGCTGCTGGTCCATTCCCACACGTTGCCGGCCATGTCGGCGCAGCCATACGGGCCGTCGCCTGCCGGGCTGTACTTTCCCACCGGCGTCGTACCGCCGATGCCCGATTCACGTGTGTTACATTTATTTTTATCGAACTCATCGCCCCACGGACATTTGCGCTTCCGACTCGCCCGGCCTCTCGCATCCCAGCTCGCCGCCTTCTCCCACTCCGCTTCGCTCAACAGGCGCATCCCCGCCCAGTGAGCATACTGGCGCGCTTCGTGCCAGTTGACGTACACCACCGGGTGGTCTTCCTTACCCGCCGGCACGTCGTAGGGCGTATCCCGGTCTTGCATATAACGATGGTACTCGGCGTTGGTCACCGGGTATTTGCCGATGTAATAAGCCTCTAGGTACACCTTGTGGGCCGGCTTTTCGTCACTGCGACCCCGATCATCGCCCAGGATGAACTCCCCGGCCGGCACGTAGCACTCGTATTTCAGCCGCGCCCGCCATTCCCCGGTGGGCTGCAACTCCTCCAGCGCCCGGATGGCCGCCATGCGCACCTGCGGGTAGAGGTCGGCCAGCATCTCGCCCAGCGCCGGGATGAACTGCGCCCCCAGCCCGCCCAGGGCGCTCACCGCTGCAGCCCGGGCGCGGTAGCTTTCGCTCTTCAGCCCGGACAGGGCGATCCCCGGCGCGTCCACTCCGCCCGCCGCCGCCCGTTCGAACCAGTAGGGCACCTCATAACCCACGGCCAGCGCCGAGCGCAGCAGCAGCTCCACCTCGCCGGCGTTCAGGCGGCGCAGGTGCTCCCGCCGGGCGTCGATCAGCTTGAGCGTCTCCAGCGGGATGAGCTGCCCCGCCAGCCGCCGGTTCTCCAGCGCCGGGCGCAGCAGCTCGCGCGCCAGGCGGGCGCCCAGCTCCGCCTGGCTCAACCGGGCGGCTACCGCCAGCGCCAGGTGGTCGTGGGCCGGCTCCAGGTAGGCGGCGCCGTCCCGCTCGAAGCTGCGCGCCAGGCGCACCTGCGCCAGCCCCAGCCGGGTATTCTCCAGCCGGCGCCGGTCGGCCCGGTCATCCCGTCGCACCGCGCCGGCCTCCTCCAGCAGCAGCTCCAGTTCTTCCACCGCCAGGGCGGCCTTGCTGCTGCGGCTGGTGACCATGGCCTTGAGCATCTCCCAACCCAGGGCCGGGTCGGCTTCCAGCGGCCGCCCGCCCTCGTCGACCAGCTCCGCCATGCGCTTCAGCCCCTCGTCCAGGTAATCGGCCAGGATGGCCTGCGCCCCGTGCAGTTCTTTGGCCTCCGCCCCCTCCCCCAGGCAGCACTTCACCGCCCGGTAAGCCGCCAGGCTCAACTTCACCCCCGCCGGCGGCGCCTTGGCCGGGTCGTGCCCGGCGGGCAGCGCCTCCCGGTACAGCCGGTCGAGCACGATCTGCAGCGCGGCGGGCGGGATGCGACCGTCGGCTTCGGCTAGGTCGCCGCCCTCACCCCCCGGCCCCCTCTCCCAGGATTGGGAGAGGGCGGGAGTTGCCAGGGAGGATGGGTGTCTTCCTTCCATCCCCACCAGCGCGTCCACCAGGGCTGCTTCCACCGCCACCCCGGCGCGGGCGGCAGGCTCGGTGATGGCGACCCGGGCGTGGCTGCGATCCAGCGCCGAGAGGCGGAAGCTGTTATTCAGGATGTCGGGCAGGTAAGGCCGCGCCTCGTCCATGCTCGCCAGGTAGTCCTCGCGCAGGCTGAAGATGAAGCGCACGTCGCGTTCCGGCTCGTGCAGGGCGGCGGCCGCCTGCTCGAAGAAGGCCCGGCGCAGGCCGCCGCCCACGCGCAGGAACAACTCCTCGAACTGGTCCAGGAGGATCACCAGGCGGTCCTCCGGCTTGAGCAGCGCGCTGAAGAAAGCGCGCAGGCTGGAGGACGGGTCGGGGTCGTCGCGCCCGGCGCGGGCGGCAACGGCGCGGCGCACGGCGGGCAGCGGGGCGTCCAGGGCGCGCACGTAAACGTGCTGGTACTCCTCGCGCTGCAAGCCGGGCAGCACTCCGGCCAGCAGCAGGCTGGTCTTGCCCGCCCCCGACGGGCCGAACAGGGTCAGGGCGCGGTGGCTGAGCGCCAGGCGGGCGACGATCTGGCTCTCGGTATCTCGCCTGCAAAAGACCGGCGCGTCCTCCGGATGGTAGTAATCCAGGAACTTGTAAGGCGGGCGATGGACGCGCAGGCTTTTGGCGACCGATGCGCTGGCTGCGGGCGCCTGCTGCGCCAGCGCATCGAAGAATGCCGCCGGCCGGTAGTCCAGGAAATAGAGGTTGCAATCCACCCAGGCGTTGCGCATGGCGCTGCTCGGCTGCGGCCAGACGGCATAGGCGGGGCGCATGTCCTCTACCACGCCCTCGCTGGCGCGCTCATAGAGCAGCATCACGGTCTGGTCGGCCAGGTCGTGCCCGGCAAACAGCAGCGGGCGCAACTGGACGAAGGAAATGACTGCATCCAGCTTTTTGCTCAGGTGGGCGATCAGCCGCGTCTGGTCGCGCTCGCTGATCACCAGCGACTCGGAGTCGCTGGTGCAGCCGAATAATTTCACCAGGGTGACATCTTCCTCGCCCTCCTGGCTGTACAGGAGCTGGCGGTCGCGCACCACGCGGTGCACGCGCAGGCCGGCCTGGCGCAGCTCCTGCTCCAGCCATTCGTCGTACCAGCAGGTGACGATGGCGCGAAAACCGGCGCGGGCAATAGCCTGGTGCAGCGGTCCGGCTCTCTTTCCGGCGTTTTCCATCACGAAGCTCACCAGGCTATGGCGATCTTTGGGGTTACGACCCAGGCAGGCCTGGGCCGTTTCAGGCCAGGAAAGGCCGCGCGGCAGGTCGTACTTCTCCGCCAGGGCGGCGGCCAGTTCCGGGCGCGAGAGCGGGGCGCCATCATAGTCCAACGGCAAATCCGCTCCCAGGAAGAGCACGCAATTCTCCTGGCGGATGCAGGCCAGCAGTTGGTCGGGGATCAATCCAGGGGATGGGTTGACATCGGTCATTTTTCCCTCCACGTGCAGTAACGACATTTCAGGCCTGCCGTTAATCACACCCGCTTTCTGCACCGCGTCAACCGGGCAGCCTATCTTTTCCTGTGTAAATCGCGGGCTTCGCCCGCAGGTTACACACCAATCGACAGACCGCCTCCCCCAGAAACCCCTAAACAAGGTAAAATTTCCTCGTCTCGTTCACCCTCGGGAGGTCTTCATCCATGCCTGAAACTGCCCCCTTGCCTTTGCGTGATGCGCTGCAAAACAGCAGCCTGGCGCTGTTCATCGGCGGCGACCTGCCTGCCGAGGTCACCGGCCAGCCGTCGCGCCGTGACCTGGCCGAACGCCTGGCGGCGCAATATGGCCTGCCGGCCGGGCTCTCGTTGGCAGAGGCCGCCCAGCGCCTCAGCCCGGCCGGCGGGCGATTCGAGTTCACCCGTTTCCTGCGCGACCAGATGGAAACCGCCACCCGCCCGCAGCGCTTTCACCGCCAGGTAGCCGGGATGGTACGCGATTTCCACATCCCGCTGGTGGTCAGCGCCGCTTACGACGACCTGCTGGAATACGCCATCCAGGAGGCCGGGGTGACGGCCAACCGCCTGCTCAACCAGGAGGACGTGCATTTCATCCGGCCCGGCCGCCCCACCCTGGTCCGCCTGTATGGTAGCCTGAAAGCGCCTGACAGCCTGGTGGTCACGGCGCGCGACCATTACACGCTCTTCCAGCAGAAACCGAACTTCGCCGACGAACTGCGCGTGGCCTTCCGCCACTACACTTTCCTGTTCCTGGGCTACGACCTGTCCGATCCCGATTTCCGTTTTATCTTCGACCAGGTTTCCGGCAGCCGTTTCTCCCGCCCGGCCTACGCGGTATGGCCGGACCTGCCGGATGAAGACCAGCGCGCCTGGCGCGGCCAAAACATCGTCATCCTGCCCGGCGGGGCCTACGCCCTGGACGGCGCGCCGCCCCAGGCGCAGCCTGCCGGCCCAGGCCAGCAGACGGTGGGAGCGGCGTCGCTTGAGTCTGCTCGCCCGGCAGCCTCAAGCGGCGACCGCTACGTGATCTACATCTACAATTCGAGCGGCATCGCCATCGGCGATGGGGCGAGGGCCGAGTCCGCAGATACTCGCCCGGATTGAAAACCACCCATGATCGCAACAACCAGGTATTCATCGGCTTTTGTGCTATACTTGCCCCATGGCCGATATCCATTCCTTTGCCTTCGACCAGATCGATCCTCGTATCCATAAGGTAACCCCCACCTTAATCTCTGCAGTGACAGATCGCATTGTCGCCGCGCTAGCAGTTTGTCGGAGAAGTAGGAAAAAGTGCGGTAAACTGGAGAGATGCCCA
>CAZQQJ010000017.1:0-142937 GCA_964595435.1 uncultured Anaerolinea sp.
CACGGCTAGCCGGAAAGATCATTTTGTGTGGCCCACGAAGTGCGAGTAGCTTTTCAGGTATATCCTGCTGTTCTCAGGCATTTTGCTGGGCCTGAGCCTGTTTACCCGCGCCCAGGCCCATTCGATCTTGATCCGTTCGGAACCGGCTGACAACAGCATATTGCAGGATTCGCCTCAACAGATCAGGCTCTGGTTCAGCGAGGCGTTCATTCCCGAATTCAGTTCCGCCCGTATCCTCGATCTGAATGGCAATCCCATCAATGTTATCTCGCAGCCTGTGGACCCTGGCGACCCAACCTTAATGACACTGGCAATTCCAGTACTGGATACGGGAGTCTATACGGTCAATTGGCGGGTCATCTCTGCCTTGGACGGGCATACCAGCGCGGGATATTTTGTTTTTGGCGTCCGCAGCGGCTCTTTGCCAGGCGAGAGCACGCCCAACCAGCCGGCCATCGACCTGTTGAGCGCCAGCGGGGTAGATATTTTATTGCGCTCCTTGAGTTACCTGGCAGCGATCATTGCCATTGGAAGTATTGGCGCCCTGGCGTTCGTCCTTCGCCCTGGGCTCACCGGGCATCCGACCGGGAACCTGCTCGAGCTGACTAAAGACGGGGCACGCCAGCGTATCCTGACCCTGGGAATAGCGGCTGCCAGCCTATCCTTCCTGATTGGGCTGGCACAGATCACCTGGCAGGCCCTGGGGCTTACCAATACGCTCTCCGGCCAGCCGGCATTTTTCCAGGTCGTCGGGCAATTGATGACCCAGGTGCCATGGGGATTCGCCTGGCTGGCCCGCCAGGCAAGCTGGCTGTTGGTGGCTCTGACCGGATGGTGGATCTTTAGGTCGGCAGGCATCAATCAGCACACTCTATATGTGATGCTGGCCCTGGGCTTTTGCGCCTTGCTGGGACTATCGATGTCCAGCCATGCTGCCGCGAAAGAAAATTTCGTCTTACCCGTGGTCGTCAATGCTCTTCACCTGGGTTTCGTCGGCCTGTGGGTCGGGGGGATCATCGCCCTGCTGGCCGGTTTGCTGCCCATTCTGCTGCACGACCGCGCCCATTTTGCAGAAATTACACGCGGCTTCTGGAATCCATTCAGCCGCCTGGCTTCCGTTAGCGTTGGCATGGTCATCGCCACCGGCTTATACAGTACAGCCCAGGAGGTCATCTCAGCCGATGCGCTGTTGCTCAACCCTTACGGAAAAGTCCTCTCTACCAAAATTATCCTGTTCGGTTTTGCCGGCCTGCTGGGATTGCTCAACAGCATGCTGCTCCATCCCCGGCTGGCGGCACCGCTGGCCATCTTGATGGGGAAACCGGACGGCTGGACGCCGTTCCGCCTGGAGCGGTTTCCCGGGCTGGCAATCGCTGAAGCATCCCTGAGCTTTCTCATCATCTTGCTGGCAGGCATTTTGACTGCCCTGCCGCCCGCTAACAACCTTGCCTATACCATCACGCCCGGTGAAATGCCCGATGATATGAGCCAGCCAGCCCATGACATCTTCATCAAGCTCTCGGCCAGGCCCAACCGGCCCGGACTGAACCTGCTCGACATCGGCGTATTGAATAGCCGCCGGCCGGCGCCTGCCGAAACCCTACGCGTGATTGTCAAGATGACCTATCTTGACGGTGAGATGGGCACAAGCGTCGAAGATGCCGAACTGGTCGAAGCAGGCGCATGGCAGGATTCTTATCGCCTGGCAACCTATTCACTCACCCAACCCAGAAGGTGGGCGATTCAAATCACCGTCCGGCGCAGAGGCCTGCCCGATAGCCAGGCCACTTTCGACTGGATAGTACAACCTCTGCAGGATGCCGGGCCTAAGATTATCTCCCGCTCACCCTGGGAAAAGCCGTTGGAGTTAACTGGCGGCGTGATCGCAGCTATCGTACTGGGTATGATCGCAGCAACGCTGCTTCGTCAATCTCACTGATATATCAACGATCACAAATAGATATATCAAGTCTTGCGCTCCCACAATTCTTGTGATAAAATTCACAAGAAGACTCTCCTAGGGAAGTAGGGCAATATCGTATCCATCTCTTCCCATAGCGAAAGCAGATGAAGCAACTGGCCGGGCCAGTTGCTTCTATGTAGAGAGCTAATTTGTGACAAAATGTACAAATTAGCTAGAAATAGGGACAAATACATTACCGAAAAAGTAATATTTGTCACTTGTCAGATTATGACAAGTTTGCTATAGTCGTTGCGAATTCAAACACTGGAGCTATATGGTGCAGACTTGTAAGCCTCTGAAACCTCTTTTTTGTAGCCCGAGACGCCTGACCAGAGCGGCAGTTTGCCGTTCCGACCAGGCGTTTCTTATATTGTCACCAGGCGCAACGCCCTGCGGCAGCGCGCCATATCCGGATCGTTAGGAAGGAGTCTATGAATAAAACTGTCACGTTCGACACCCCTGCCCTGTATGGGGACCACCACGTTCAGGAAGTCAGGCAACTTTTGCTCAGTTTGCCAGGCGTGGAGGATATTTACGCCAGCAGCGCCTTTCGCGTTGTCGATGTAACCTTCGACGATGAGAAGGTGTCTGAGGCCGAAATTTCGGCAAAGCTGGGCGAGGCTGGCTATCTGGATGATTGGCTCCTGCCGCAAGAAACTGGCATGGCCACCTATGCCCAGGCGGATCGCCCGCTGACCTATTTCCGGCACACTGAAATATTCGAAACCAGCCGGCAGGTGGTCAGCTTTGCACAAAAGGTACCTTATTCTGGTAGACCTCTATGGACTTGCCCTGGTTTTGGTGTGATTAATAGTAACAAGATGGAGGACTAAAAAATGGCAAAAGGTAAACGCAGTTACGAAGAAAAAACTTCCGATCCCGCTGCACAGGAGATGTTGATTCGCGCCGACGAACTGGGCATTTCCACTGCCTTCAGTCGCGCGGATGACATGGTGCCGTGCAACATCGGCGGCGCGGGGATGTGCTGCAAGATCTGCGGCATGGGCCCATGCCGCCTGACCAAAGATGGACAAACCGGCGTGTGCGGCGCAACCATCGACACGATCCAGGCGCGCAACTTCATCCGCGCCATCGCAGCCGGCGCTGCCGCACACTCCGACCACGGGCGCGATATGGCCTTCACTCTCAAAGCAGTAGCCAACGGTGAAGCGGAAGGCTATATGATCCGCGACGTGGCCAAGCTGCGCAACACCGCTGCCCTGTACAACATTCCTATCGAAGGCCGCTCTCCGAGTGAAATTGCCAATGACCTGGCCGATCTGTATATCGCCCAATTCGGGCAGCAGCGCGGCAATATCGTTGTCACCAAGCGCGCTCCCAAGAAGCGCCAGGAATTGTGGAACGAACGTGGCATTACCCCGCGCGGCGTCGACCGCGAAGTGGTCGAAGCCCTGCATCGCACACATATCGGCGATGACCAGGACCCTGAGCATATTTTGCTGCACGCCATGCGCACTGCCCTGGCAGATGGGTGGGGGGGCAGCCTGATCGCCACCGATGTTTCGGATATTCTCTTCGGCACCCCGGCCCCTATCCTGGGCCAGGCCAACCTGGGCGTGCTCAAAGAGGATATGGTCAACGTAGTGGTGCATGGCCACGAACCTACTCTCAGCCAGATGGTTGTGGCTGCTTCGCAGGATCCTGAGATTATCGAATACGCCCGCGCCGCTGGCGCCAAAGGCGTCAACCTTTCCGGTATCTGCTGCACCGCCAACGAAATCCTCATGCGCCAGGGCATCCCTGCCGCGGGCAACTTCCTGCACCAGGAATTGGCCATCCTCACCGGCTCCGTCGAAGCTATGGTCGTCGACGTGCAGTGCATCATGCAGGCCCTGGTCGACCTGGCGAGCAATTTCCATACCAAGATCATCACCACCTCCTCCAAGGTGCGCATCAAAGGCGCCACCCACATCGAATTCGACGAGCACAAGGCCCTCACCATTGCCAAGAGCATCCTCAAGACCGCCATCGATAACTACAAGAACCGCGGTAAGACCCACATCCCGCAGGTGAAAGAGGATTTGATCCCCGGTTTCTCGCACGAATACATCAACTACATGCTGGGTGGCTCTTACCGGGCTTCCTTCCGCCCGCTGAACGACGCCATCATGTCCGGGCGCGTTCGCGGCGTAGCGGCCATCGTGGGCTGCAACAACCCGCGCAGCAAGCAGGACTACCTGCACACCTACGTGACCCAGGAGTTGCTCAAACAGGACGTCCTGGTGGTCGAAACCGGCTGTGGCGCCATCGCCAGCGCCAAGCTCGGCCTGCTGCTCGGCGAAGCCGGCCTGGAGAAAGTCGGCCCCGGACTGCGCGAAGTCTGCGAAACGGTGGGCATCCCACCCGTCCTGCACATGGGCTCCTGCGTGGATAACAGCCGCATCCTCACTGTGCTGACCCAGGTCGTGGAAGAAGGCGGGTTGGGCGATGACATCGACCAGGTTCCCGCGGTCGGCTTGGCTCCGGAGTGGATGAGCGAAAAAGCCCTCTCGATCGGCTGCTACTGCGTGGCTTCTGGTGCATACGTCATCTTCGGCGGCTCATCGCCCATCAGCGGCATGCCCGACAAGGTCGGCGACAGCGACATCGTCCTGCGCTACATCAGCGAGGGATGGGAAAAGCTGTACGGCGGCAAGATGGAATTCATTCCCGACCCGGACGAGATGATCCAGCGCACGCTGGCCCACATCGACAAGAAACGCGCCGCCCTGGGCCTGCCCGCTTACGACCCCAAGAAATTCGGTCGCAGCGGCGATACCCGCATGGTGGAACTCGAAAATATGCCTGTCCTGGAACGCCGCCAGGCGTTATACGGCGTGGCCGCCGACTGACCGGCCGGTACTTAGGAGGTTAACCTTATGTCTCGTTACATCGCAACTCGCGCCATCCGCGGCGCTAACGCTCTGGTCACCGAAGCAGAATTGATGCTGCAAAAGGCCCTCAAAGAGAAAGGGCCAGATACCAAAGTGGCCTTTCCGAATACCGCTTATTACCTGCCGCTGATCCTGGGTATGACCGGGCAGGAAGTTTCCACCCTGGGACAGCTCGAGCCGATCATGCAGCAGGCCCGCAAGCTGCTGCACCCTGTGCCTTCAATGAAACACTGGACCCCTTACCTGGGCGAGACCCTGGATAGCGGCATGGCCACCCTGTTCGCTGCTGAAGTGATCGAAGCGGTCCGCTTCGTCTACGGCATGCAGCCCGAACCGCGGCCCGGCTTTCACCCAGCCGGCGGCACCGCCTATCCACACCTGACCGATGGTCATCTCAATGGCCCGATCGATGACATCCAGCTCCGTTCCTGGGGCATCCAGCTTGTTGATGGCCGTATGCCTGGCTTTGCGGCAATTGTTGGCTGCGCCAAGTCCAACGAAGTAGCCGTCAAGATTGTGCGCGAACTGCAGAAGCGCAACATCCTCACCTTCCTGAGCGGCAACGTCAACGGGCGTAGCATCATCGACCAGCTCACCGAAGAAGGCGTCGAACTGGGCTACGACACCTACACCGTGCCCTTCGGCACCGACACGATCAGCGCCATATATGCCCTGGGCTTCGCCACCCGCTCGGCGCTCACCTTCGGCGGCATGAAGGGCGGCCAAGCGCGCGATATCCTGCTCTACAACCGGGAGCGCGTCTTTGCCTTTGTGCTGGCCCTGGGCGAAGTTGATGACTTGAAGTACGCCGCGGCGGCCGGTGCAATCAACTTCGGCTTCCCGGTCATCGCCGATACTGTCATCCCCGAAATCCTGCCCACCGGCGTCACCCGCTACGAGCACGTGGTCAGCATGCCCTTCAACGAAATCGAAGGCAAAGACGACCTGGAACGCGCCGAGCGCCTGGTGCAGAAATGCATCGAAGTGCGCGGCGTGAAAGTCAAAGTCGCCGACGTGCCCGTGCCGGTGCCTTACGGCTCGGCCTTCGAAGGCGAAGTGGTGCGCAAAGCCGATATGCGCGTCGAATTCGGCGGCAAGCACTCTCGCTGCTTCGAATATTTACACATGGCCCCACTCGAAGAAGTAGTGGATGGCAAGGTAGAAGTGGTCGGTCCGACCTTCGAGAACATACCGGCGCAAGGCTCCATGGACATGGGCATCGTGGTCAAGGTCGCCGGGCGGCAAATGCAGGGGGATTTCGAGCCGGTGCTCGAGCGCCAGATCCACTACTTCGTCAATGGCGCCTCCGGCATCCAGCATATCGGCCAGCGTGACATCGCCTGGATCCGCATTTCCAACGCCGCCGCCGACAAAGGCTTCAACCTGGAACACTTCGGCAAAATCCTGCACGCCCGCTTCAAGACCGATTTCGGCGCCATCGTCGATAAAGTCCAGGTAACGGTCTTCACCGATCCCGCTCTGGTGCAGGAATGGCTGGGCAAAGCCCGCGAAGCCTACGACTTCCGCAACAAGCGCCTGGCCGACCTGACCGACGACAAAGTGGAAGAGTTCTACTCCTGCACCCTGTGCCAGTCCTTCGCTCCGAACCACGTCTGCGTGGTCAGCCCCGAGCGGCTCGGGTTGTGCGGCGCCTATAACTGGCTGGACTGCAAGGCGTCCTTTAACATCAACCCAACCGGACCCAACCAGCCCATCAAACTGGGCAAACTGGTCGACCTGCAGAAAGGTTACTGGACCGGGACCAACGATTACGCCAAAATCGGCTCGCACGGCCAGGTTCAGGAAGTCTCCATGTACTCCATCATGGAGAACCCAATGACCGCCTGCGGTTGTTTCGAGTGCATCGTGATGCTCATCCCAGAAGCCAACGGTGTGATGGTGGTCAGCCGTGAAGACACCAGCATGACCCCGGCCGGCATGACCTTCAGCACGCTGGCCGGCATCGCCGGTGGCGGCTTGCAGACCCCCGGCGTGATGGGCGTAGGCAAGTTCTACCTGATCAGCCCCAAATTCATCTCTGCCGATGGCGGCTTCAAGCGCGTGGTCTGGATGAGCTCGGTGCTCAAAGAGACCATGGCTGAAGAGCTAAGAGCCGTCGCCGAGCGCGAAGGCGACCCCGATTTGATCGGTAAAATCGCCGACGACCGGGGCGCTTCGACCGTAGAAGAACTGTTGGCCTGGATGGAAGAACATAACCATCCCGCCCTGGTAATGGATCCGATGTTCTAAGCGACTCAGACCTGTGGTCGATGATCCGGCTGTACGGTGGGATCATCGACCACCCGACCAAACCATGCCCCCTACCCTCGTCCGTGACCTGATGACCGTCGGCGTGGCCACCTGCGCCCCGAATACGCCGGTGGTCGATCTGGCGCGCTTGCTGGTCGAGAAAAACCTGGAGGCCTTCGTCGTCCTGGATGGTGAAGAAGGCCACGCCCTGGGCGTGGTCGGGCAGGACGAACTGGTGCGCGCCTACGCCCACCAGGACGTGAACGAATTGAAAGCCAGCGACATCCTCCGCGAAGGCGTGCCGCAGGTGCCGCCGGATGTACCGCTGACCGTTGCAGCGCAGCTCATGCTCGACCAGGGGGTGCGCGCCCTGTTCCTGATGCACCACTCCGCCGGCATCGAATACCCGGCGGCGATCATTACTTACCATCACTTGCTGCGCCACCTGGTCGCTCGCGACGAGAGCGAACTGCGCGACCTGGGTATGCACGCCGAGCGCCAATCTCCGTTGGAAACTTTTATCCAACGCCGCGACGCCGCCCGCAACAAAAACCGTGCTGACCGCACCTGATGAGCATTCCAGGCGCCCGATCGCCCGGTGCCTGAAGCCAAAGTACTCATGACTCATCACCCATTGACAAAGTAAAGGAGTGAACAAACCTATGCCCGTAGAACTTGTAAAAGACAAATGGCCTGGAAGCGTGCGCACCGCCAAAATCGGTGCCACCGCTGCAGAAGGCGGCACACGCGCCCGTTCGGTAACCGTGGGCGGCGAAACCACCCTGCCGTTCATGCATTACGAGGGCGCTATCCCCAACCGCCCGCTCATCGCCGTGGAAATTCGCGACCGCCGCCCGGAAGACTGGTCGCCGCTCCTGCTCCAAACCTGGGGAGACGTGGTAGACGACCCTGCCCAATGGGCCAAAGCCGCCGAAGCCGCCGGCGCCGACCTGATTCAACTGGCTCTCAGCCTTACCGACAAGGCCGGCAACCCGATCACGCCCGAAGGCGCAGCCGCTACAGTCAAGACGGTGCTGGCTGCCACCGGCCTGCCGCTGATCGTCTTCGGCCCCGGACAGGCGGAGGTCGATAACACCTTGCTGGTAGCAGTAGCCGAGGCAGCCAAAGGCGAGCGATTGCTGCTGGGCATCTGCGAAGATAAGAACTACCGCACCATCGTCGCCACAGCCATGGCCAACGGCCACCTGGTGAGCGCCCGCACCCCGATGGACGTCAACCTGGCCAAGCAGCTCAACATCCTGATCAGCGACATGGGCCTGGCCGCCGACCGGATTATCATGGACCCCACCACCGGTGCGCTGGGTTACGGCATCGAATACGGCTACTCGGTGATGGAGCGCCTGCGCTTGGCTGCCCTGCAGGGCGACGCCATGACGCAACTGCCCATGCTGGTCACTCCTGGATTCGAGGCCTGGAAGACCAAAGAGTCCAAAGTAGGTGAAGGCGTGCCCGAGGCGTGGGGCGATTGGGAAAACCGCGCCATCCACTGGGAATCGATGACCGCTACTGCCCTGCTCGAATCAGGCGCCGACATCATCGTGCTGCGCCACCCGCAGAGCATCCAGCGCGTCAAAGCTGCCATCGACGAACTGATGGCCGCGCCGCAGTTGGCGTAACCTACACGGAGGAATAACAATGGCACTTTCTGGTATTCAAATTTATAAAATGCTGCCGCAGACCAACTGCAAAGAATGCGGCTTTCCCACCTGCCTGGCTTTCGCCATGAAACTGGCCGCCAAGCAGGTCGAGCTTTCATCCTGCCCTTATGTCAGCGAAGAATCGAAGGCGCAACTGGCCGAGTCTGCCGCCCCACCTATCCGCCTGGTGACGCTCAAATCGGACGGCCACGAAGTAAAAGCCGGCAACGAAGTGGTGCTTTTCCGCCACGAAAAGACGTTCTACAACCGGCCAGGACTGCTCATCAAAGTCACGGACGACCAGCCCGCCAGCGCCATCCAGGCCGTCGTGGCTGCCGCCGATGCTTACCAGGTGAATTACGTGGGCATCGCCCTGACCGTGGATGGCTTTGCCGTTGAATCCGTCTCCGGCGAGGCGGGTAAATTCGCCGCGGCGGTCAAGGCGGTGCGCGCCGCTACCAAACGCCCGCTCGTCCTGGTCAGCCGCGACGCGGCGGTGATGGCTGCGGGGCTCAAAGAACTGCCCGGCGAAGCGCCGATGCTGTGCGCCGCCGACGCGGATAACTGGGCCGCCATGGCCGACCTGGCCAAAGGCGCCAAGGCATCCCTGGCCGTCGCCGCCCCAACCCTGGATGGCCTGGCCGACCTGACCGAGAAGGTCAAAGGGAAAGGCCTGGAAGACCTGGCTTTGCTTCCCGAGGCAGGCGATCTGGGCGGCCAACTGGCCCTGGGCACGCAAATCCGCCGCCTGGCGTTGAAGAGGAACTTCCGTGCGCTGGGTTTCCCGGTGATCGCCTTCCCCAAAAATCCCGAAGCCGCGGTGCAGGCCATCGCCAAATATGCCGGGTTCGTGGTGCTGGAAGCCTTTGCCCCCGAGATGGTCTACCCGCTGCTCGTCCTGCGCCAGAACATTTACACGGACCCGCAAAAGCCCATCCAGGTACAGCCGGGCATCTATGAAATCAACAACCCCAAGCCGGATAGCCCGGTGTTGATCACCACCAACTTCAGCATCACTTACTTCAGCGTGGCTAATGAAGTGGAAGGCTCCGGCCTGCCCGCCTGGCTGGTGGTATGCGACGCCGAAGGCATGAGCGTGCTCACCGCCTGGGCAGCGGGCAAATTCGACGCCGAGCGGATCGCCAAAGCGGTCAAAGGCTTCAACGTTGCCGATAAAGTCAGCCGTAAGCGCGTGGTGCTCCCCGGCCACGTGGCTGTGCTTTCCGGCGAGCTGGAGGAAGAACTCCACGGATGGGAGATCCGCGTTGGCCCACGTGAAGCGGTGGATATCCCCAAATTCATGAAAGAAGCGCTATAAGTTCGATGGTGCATTGCATGTTCCGCAACACGGGACATGCAATGCACCATACGCAATCAAATTATGGAATATCAGGTAAAGTTCGACTCCGCCAGTGCTCCGGTGCGCGTGCCGAGCGGCACGCTGCTCAGCGAAGCGGCGCGCCTGGCGGGCATAGAAATCGGCCAACCATGCGGAGGGCAGGGACGCTGCGGGCGGTGTACGGTGCAAGTCCTGGAGGGAGCCGTACGCCGCCGCAGTACACTTCGTCTTTCAGCAGATGACGTGGCCCAGGGTTATGCCCTGGCCTGCCAGACGGTGATCGAAGGCGACGTAACCGTTTCCGTTCCACCGCAAGAGCAGGTTCAGCGGCGGTTGACCACCGATCTGACCGTGGCCGAGATCAGCGTGCCGGTGGGGTACGATTACGAGTACGAGCAGTCCGTCCGGCGTATACCGCTTAGCCTGCCGCCGCCCAGCATGCAGGACCAGACGGACGATCTCAGCCGTTTGATGACCGCTCTGCGCCAGCAAGCCGGATTCACCGCGGTCACCGTCTCGCTGCCCTTGCTGCGCAAACTCGGCAGCGTGTTGCGCGACGCTGATTGGGAAGTTACCGCCATCGTCGAAGTACGCGACATGTTCAACGGCAAGTTCCTCGAAGAATGGGTCATCGACGTCGTGCCAGGACGGGTTCTCGACGAGCCGCTGTGGGGCCTGGCTATCGACATTGGCACCACCACGGTTACCGTCTGGCTGGTCGATCTGGTCAGCGGCGAGGTAAAGGCCCAGGCATCCGAATACAACGGCCAGATCACGCGCGGCGAAGATGTGATCTCACGTATCGTCTACGCCGGAAAAAACGGCGGCGCACAAGAACTGTGCGAACTGGTGCTGGGCACCATCAACGGCCTGATCGATAGCGTGTGCAAGCGAGCCGGCGTGCGCTTTGGCGACGAGTTCTTCCCGGTCAAACCAGAAGAGATCGTCAAAGCCACCATCGCCTGCAACACGACCATGACCCACCTGCTGCTCGGTGTACCGGCATCCAGCATCCGCCTTTCGCCCTTCGTCACTGGCGTCAACCACGTACCCTTGCTCACCGCCGAAGATGTCGGCTTACAGATCAACCCACTGGCTTCGGTGGACTGCCTGCCCGGGGTGGCCAGCTACGTTGGTTCGGACATCACCGCCGGCGTGCTCTCCTCCGGGCTGAATGACACCGACGAAATCACCCTGTTCATGGACGTGGGCACCAACGGCGAGATTGTGCTCGGTTCCAGCGAATGGCTGGTGACCTGCGCCTGTTCAGCCGGACCGGCATTCGAAGGCGCCGGCGTTTACAGCGGGATGCGCGCCACCAAGGGCGCCATCGAAGAAGTGTGGATCAATAGCGAGACTTGCGAACCGACTTACCGCGTGATCGGCAGCGGCAAAGCGCGCGGCATCTGCGGCAGCGGGCTGATCTCGCTGCTGGCCGAGATGTTTATGACCGGCGTGATCGACAAGGCCGGCAACCTGAACACGCACCTGGATACGCCGCGCATTCGCGATGGCGAACACGGCATGGAATACGTGATCGCCTGGGCGAATGAAACCGTCCATGGACAGGATATCGCCATCACGCACGTCGATATCGATAACTTGCTGCGGGCCAAAGGGGCGATCTTTGCCGGCTATACCGTGCTGGCGGCCAGCGTGGGCGTGCCGATCGAAATGATCGAGAAAATGCTCATCGGCGGCTCTTTCGGTAAATACATCAACGTCGAAAAAGCTGTCCAGATCGGCCTGCTGCCCGATATGCCCTGGGAACGCTTCCAGTTCCTGGGCAACACCTCGGTACGCGGCGCCTACTACGCCCTGCTCAGCCGACGCGCCAGGGAGCGCATCAAAGAAATCGCCTCGCGCATGACGTATATCGAGCTTTCTGCCGACAATTCTTTCTACGATGCGTTCATGTCCGCCCTGTTCCTGCCGCACACGGATATGTCTCTCTTCCCCAGTGTGGAGGCAGCTTTGAATTCGGAAGTAATGAGTAATGAGTAATCAGAGCTTCTGGCAACTCATTACTCGGCAACTCGTTACTCAGCAACTATAACCAACCCATAAAGGATGGAAAAAATGTACATCATAGGCGAAAATATTCACATCATCTCCGAAAAAGTGAAAGAGGCCCTGGCCAATAAGGACCGCGAGTTCTTCCAGGAACTGGCCGTCAAGCAGGTGGAAGCCGGCGCGCAGGCGTTGGACCTCAACCTTGGCCCGCGCAAGAAAGACGGCGAGATCGTCTTTCCCTGGATGGTGGAGACGGTAGAAGCCGTGGTAGATGTGCCGCTCAGCTTCGACTCTACCAACCTGGTCGGCATCGAAGCCGGCCTGCAGAAGGTCACCAAAGCCCAGCCGATCATCAACTCCACTTCGGCCGAGGCCGAGCGCCTGGAGAAGGTGCCGCTGCTGGCCAAGAAGTACAACACCCGCCTGGTGGCCCTGACCATGGGCGCATCGGGCATCCCGGTAGCTGCCGATGAGCGGGTCAACATCGCCGTCGAGAAGCTGATCCCGCGCATGATGGAAATCGACTTCCCCATGTCCGACCTGATCATCGACCCGCTGGTGCTGACCGTCTCCGGCTGCCAGGAATACTGCCCGCAGTTGATCGAGGCCGTGCGCACCATCCAGTACGCCTGGGATCCGGCCCCGGCCATCTCAGTCGGCCTGTCCAACGTCTCCAACGCGGTGCCCAATGCCAACCGCCCCTTGATCAACCGCGTCTACCTGGCCATGTTGATGGGCGTGGGCCTGCAGATGATGATCGCCAACCCGATGGACCAGAAGCAGAACGAAGTGATCCACATCATCGAGAACCGCGACGACAGCACCCCGGTCGGGCGCCTGTACCTGAAGATCGCCGACCGCATCGCCGCCATGGAAGAACCCCAGATGGACGACGTGGACTTCTCCGACCCGGAGCAGGTGGAGATCTGGAAGACGGTGCAGATATTGCTGAACAAGGTGATCTACGCTGATTCGTATTTGGAGCAGTAGAGCGCCGGGCGATTGAAATCGCAGCAACGAGTACACGAAGCCCCTCTTCAGGGGCTGGAAGAATGTATGATTATCTGGTTGCATGGTTGATCAGACGATGACAAATAATGTAGAATCTGAGAAATCAGGTTCTACATTATTATCTCGAGTTTTGATTCGATCTATGAAAGAGGATATGGAGGTGGAATGATCAACCGTTGGATGAAAGCCTCCGTGGCGGCAATTGTGTTGGTCTTGATCGTCGCGGCTGCCGGGGGGATTTACGGAGCAACAGCAGACAGCGGCGCGGGTAAAATCCCCGATACAACCGATGCGAAAGCGATTATGGCGACGATCGAACAGGCCCACTACTTCAAGGCAGTTGCAGCGCGCAATTTTGACATCAGCCGGTTTCCCGAGGTTTTCATCGATACACCCGACTTTGAACCAGACGAACGCCAGAAAGCGATGATTCAAGAAATGTTGGGCAGCGAAGCGATTGAAAAGGCTGGATACCTGTCCTATATGCGGGCATATTATTTGGCCTGGAAAGATGGCGCCAGGCTGATGGAATCCATCGATTTTAGTAAACTTTCTATGCAGGAAAAGAAAGATTTCTTGGAAGCCAACTCGAATAAGATTCTTGCGTTTGCAAGGAAAGACCCGATTGGTGAAATTAAGTTAACTTTTGAATCGATCGAGATCAAAGGCGACAGAGCCGTTGTGCGTTACGATAGTCCTTCGGCCTATCAAGAGGCGATCCTGATCAAAGTAAATGGCAAATGGTTTGTTGCCAATATCACTACGTTAAAAACTCATGTTTGAAATGAACGCAACGCCTAGCCTGCGACCATCTACTTGGATTTGGAATATTTGCGGCGCAAGGGTGGCTGAGGGAGGCTCAAAAAACAGCTCCAGGGCTTCTTCCAAGTTGCGAAGCGCCTCATCTTCACTCTCTCCCTGGCTGGCAACATCCACTTCCAGGCATTGAGCAACAAACCAATCCCCTTCCCGCCAGACGCTTGCGGTGAATTGTCTTGTCATCGCAAACTCCTTTGCCAATAAATGCCAATCACCTGTTCCGAGTTTAGTCTTTGTTTTATACCAACACCTTCGCCAAATTTCTAGCGGTATCATACATGGTTTTTGACCTGCCATATATTGGGTGCGATAGGTGCCAACCCCCATTGAAAGGGATAACTTTATTGAAAAACCGATCATTTTCGAGCAAAAGACAACGGTTTAGCATTTTGGCGAAGGTATTGTTATACTCGATTATACTATGATAGATAGTATTGGCGGACAAATTATTTGGTGGTGTTGGGCTGAATTATTTGGAGCCATATCTATCTTCAATTATCTGGGACAAACACCACCAAACAGCGTGTCCGGTGACAAGATAGACATGGGATGAAGAACCGTTTAGGTAAGCATCCGAATGCAAAATCTCTCCAAAATGTCACCTATCAATCATGGCAAATGACACTTTATAACTCCAAATCACTTGCGGTAAAATTGTTGTGTTATCCATTCGACTACCATTTATTGATCGCTGCTTACTGACGACCGATCCCACCAACCAAAGGAGATATCCCCATGCCCGGTTTTACCCCTGGAAGACGCTGGCAGCCCCCTTACCTGCCATTCAAGAAAGAGCCCCTCGGCCGCCGCACTCTGGAGCTGGTCGAACGCATGGTCAAAGGCCCCATGTTCGGCTGCCGCATGTGCGGCAACTGCCTGCTGCAAGAGACCGCCTTCATCTGCCCGATGGAATGCCCCAAGGGTATCCGCAACGGCCCGTGCGGCGGCTCCACCGAAGAGCACTGCTACGTTGACGAAACCCGCCCGTGCATCTGGTACAAGATCTACGACCGCGCCTTCAGGATGGGCCGCGAAGAGATTCTCCTCGAAGTGCTCCCCCCGCTGGACTGGAGCAAGACCGGCGGCGAAACCTGGATAGATGTGATCGACCAGGTAAAGAAAGTGGGCACGAAAAATTTCATCTCCGGCATGCTCGACCGTGATCCGGCCGAGCGCGCCGCCACCTGGGACTCGGTCTTCCGCCCGGTGCGCCAGCCCGAATGGTGGCAGGGCGACGCCGAATACCATGCTCCAGCCTACACCGAGCCAGTCTCCAACCTGGAAAAGCACCTCAAGGCCGGCGAGTTCGTGGTCACCTCCGAAGTCGCCCCTCCGGTAACCACCGCCACCAAGAAACTGATCCAGAACATCGAAATGATCAAGCCCTACGTCACGGCGATCAACTTCACCGACTGTCCATCGGCCACGCCGCGCATGTCGAGCTGGGCATGCAGCACGTTGTGCGTGCAGGCCGGCGCCGAGCCGGTGATGCAGATCGCCGCCCGTGACCGCACCCGCGTCGGCCTGCAGGCCGAAGTGCTCGGCTCGAATGCCCTGGGGGTGCGCAACGTGCTGTGCCTGTCCGGCGACAGCATGAAGATGGCCCCCGACCCGCGCGGCCGCATGGACATCGTCGACATCGACTCGGTGCAGATGTTATGGATCCTGCGCCGGATGCGCGACGAAGGCAAATACCTGGACGGGCGCGCCATGAAATTCCCGCCCAAGTATTTCCTGGGCGCGGCTGCCTCGCCCTACGCCTCCGAACCGAAATTCCAGGCCATCCGCGAGCACAAAAAGGTCAACGCCGGGGCGCAGTTCTTCCAGACCAACCTGGTCTACGACCCCGACGGCCTGGAGGTGTGGCTGAACGAACTGGCCAAGCGGGACCTGCTGGATAAGGTCTACATCTTGATCGGCATTACCCCGCTCAAGAGCCTGAAAGTGGCCAAGTACATGAACGACGAAGTGCCTGGGGTGACCATCCCCGAAAAGCTGATGAAGCGCATGGAAGCCGCCGGCGACGGCGCCGAAGAAGAAGGCGTGCAGATCGCCCTGGAGCTGATCGAAGCGGTCAAGACCAGGCAAGGCGTCAACGGCATCCACCTGATGGCGGTGGGCTGGGAAGAGATCGTGCCGCGCATCGTCACCGAGGCCGGGCTGCTGCCGCCGGGGTTCGTTGCCCCGGAAAAGCCGGTGGATGCGGAGAAGAAGCCCAAGAAGGAACCGGTGGCATAGATAACGGGCTTACCTGACGCATCCCGAAGCAGGGGCGAAGCAGCCATAAGAGCGCCATGCGTGGTGTCCGTGGCAAGCTTCGCCCTTTTTTGACATCCCCATTTTGACCGAGAGTCGTTTTACTTGGCCTGACCCCCAGGGTCTCAAAGACCCTGGGGGTTACGAACAACTCACTTGCACACAAGCGGCAGGTACAGGTAATTGAGGCTTACTGTCACGAATACCCTCTCGGGGGTGGGATCAGCCAGCCCCAGGCTGTCAGTGACCACCAGGGTAAAGGCCAGCATCCCCGGATCGGCCGACGCAGTGAAGGTCGGACTGGCGACGGTCCAATCGCTCAACGGCATCCCCAGGCCGCCGGTCTGCATCCATAGATAGGTCAGCGGCAGGTCGTTATCGGGGTCGGCGCTCCCGCTGCCATCCAACGTGACCAGGGAGGTGGTTTTCACCGACTGGTTGGAGCCAGCGTTGGCCTCTGGCGCCTGGTTGGTGACGGTGATGACTACCGCATCGGGGGTGGGGTCAGCCAGCCCCAGGCTGTCGGTGACGGCCAGGGTAAAGGTCAGCACCCCCGGGTCGCCCGGCGCAGTGAAGGTCGGGCCGGCGGCGGTCAAATCGCTCAGCGTCACTGCCGGGCCGCCGGTCTGCGTCCATTGGTAGGTTTAAAGGGAGGAAGCCGCCCGGGCTGGAGCTGGCCGCGCCGTCCAGTTGCACTGTGGCACCAGTGTTCACTGTCTGGTCGGGGCCGGCGTTGGCCTCCGGCGGGAGCGGCGCGCAGCCCTGCACGCTCACATCGTCAATCGCCAGACCGCCGTACTGTAATAGGGAAGGGGGCTGTCCGCCTACTTACCGGACAGCCCCAGGGGTTTACTGCCAATCCTAATCTTGTTATTTCATGAACTGGAACAGGGCAGTGAACCCGGTACCTATTCAACTACCCGCAGTTTTGCTTCTCTGGTTAGCGCTTTCGTGTCGTTGCCTTAGCGACGTTCGAGTAGCCCGAATCGCCGCTCGCGTTGTAAGCGTAGATGCGGTAGCGATAAGTTGTGTTTGCAATGAGTTGCGTGTTTGCATAGCTGGTGACGTTCGCACCCACCGTGGCGATCAGCGTGAAGTTGGTGCAGGTTGATCCTTTACAGCGCGCAATTCGGAAGCCGGTCTCGTTAGTGGCATTGTCCGTCCAGGATAGATTGATCTGGCTCTTGGAGATGACAGTCGCAGCCAGGTTTGTAGGAGCAGCGGGCAACGCCGGGGCTGCTTGTGTCACCGCACTGGCTGTGTTGGAATAGTCCGAATCACCGGCTGCGTTGTAGGCACGCACGCGGTAACTGTAGCTGGTGGAACCGCTGAGGCCAATGTTCGAATAGCTGGTCACGTCCGCGGCGACCGTTGCGATTTGGGCAAAGTTGCTGCAGCCCGCGCCGGTACAGCGCTCGATCTTGAAGCCCTGCTCGGTGGTGGCGCTGTCGACCCAGGTCAGGTTGATCTGGCTGCTCGAGACGGCGGTGGCTGTCAGGCCGGTCGGTCCGAGAGGTATCGGAAATACGACGGGCGGCAGGTAGAAATACAGGTTCGTGTCTCCTCCTCCGTGCCCGGTGCCTGTGTAGGTATAGACATAGCTGAAGTCAGGATTATTGCCGACAACAGGAATTTGATATGAGACTTCCGTTGGATCAACCGCTGCCACCGCATTAGAGATCGTTGTAAGTGCAACAGGTACGAAGCCATTCGTCAGCGTCCCATCATGGGAGCCGTTGTACCCAGCGCCGATATTACTGCGTGACCCGCTCGCTTTGATCGATCCACCGGTGATCACCACATCACCGCCAGCACCACCGATCCCGCCGCCGATGCCCGCTGCACGGAGACCGCCGTTAGCGGTGACGGTCCCGCTGGTGATCGTGACCGCGCCTCCATTGCCGGTATACGCGCCGCCAATGCCTGCTGCAAGATCACCGCCGTTCGCAGTAACGCTTCCGCCACTGATCATCACGGTGCCGCCGTTTTGCATGTACCCACCGCCGATGCCTGCTCCAAACGCCCCACCGCTTGCGGACAGCGAGCCTCCGGACGATAGCGCGTTGCTCACGGTGAGCTGTTCACCGTCTGTGACTCTGATACCGGGCTGGCTGGTACTGCTCTTCAGTGTATTCGATCCGCTGAGGTAGAGCGTGACATTTCCCCCGCTGTCGAAAGCGGTCTTATCGCTCGTGGCAGACACGTCAATGGAAACGTTATCCAGGGTAACGATGACGGCGTCTGAGGTGTTGACAGAAATCGTATTACTCGTCGTCGACCCGGTGACAGCGTATGTGCCGCCTGAGCTGATCACCAAATTGCCGGTTGAAATATCCCAGGTTTCAGGAGCAGCATGGACAACAGGCAGGCCGTTCACCAGCAGCAACATCAGTGTTGTTGCCAAAGCAAACGTCCTCATCAAAGATTGTTTCGTTTTCGTATCCTTTTCTCCTTGTAAATCCACTTGGAAAATATGTTGATTAGTAGACAATAAGCATGGTCACCCCCTCAACACACCATCCGTCTGTCCATGCTGCCACTTTAGTTACACTCTACTACAATAATACTCGGAAAGTGTTACAGAATTCTTGGGAAAGTGTTACAGAATTCTTACGACCTGAATTCCACGTCAATATAAAATAATCCTCTTTTTTTCAACTGGCGAAGTATTTTGGAAGAATATTCCACCTGAATACCACCTCAAAATAAAATCGCCTCCATTTACTTTCATCCGGCGAGGAAACAGAGAAGCCGGCAACTTGCGCTCGGCTGTGTAAGCCACCGTGCGCAGTGTCAAACATCCCTTCCCATCAGGTAAGCTACCCGTCTGAGGCAAGTTCCAAGTGACCTGCATGGTAATCGGTTCTGCTGCCGTGAGTAACGTGCGGCGTATACAACGCTACCTGGAAGCTAAAAGTGAAGGCAAAAAGCAGCCAGAAATGGCCCACAGCCAGCCAGAGAGCGCATCAAAAACGGCTGCGTCTCCTCTTTGGGGCTTTGTGTGCTCCTTTCTCGCCTGTCTGCTAAGGCTTGGACCGGTCTCCCGGCCAGTTTTGAGTTGTTAAAGTACGGCTTTTACAGAGGAGTCATTCAATCAACATAGTTTCACAGAACCTAACGCCAATCCCCACGCGCCTGACCGCCTGTTGCAGTATAATTCCTCCGCATGTCCGCACTCGCTACCGAAATCTTGCTCGTGCTGCTGCTCATCCTGGCCAACGGGCTGTTTGCCATGGCCGAGATGGCGTTGGTTTCCGCCCGCCGGGCGCGGCTGCAAACCCGCGCCGAAGATGGCGATGCGGGTGCCCAGGCTGCGTTAGAGCTGGCCGAGGACCCCAACCGCTTCCTCTCCACCGTGCAGATCGGCATCACCTTGATCGGTATCCTCAGCGGCGCTATAGGTGGGGCAACCATCTCCGAATACCTGGCTGAATTTCTGCGCACGGTTACCTGGCTGGCGCCTTACGCGGATGCCATCAGCCTGGGCCTGGTCGTGCTGGTCATCACCTACTTCTCGCTGGTGCTGGGCGAACTGGCTCCCAAGCGGCTGGCGCTGCGGGATGCCGAGCGCATCGCCGCCCGTTTATCCCGGCTAATGCGCGCCCTTTCCAATGCTACGGCGCCGCTGGTGCGTTTCCTCAGCCGTTCCACCGAGGCCGTGCTGCGGCTGCTCGGCGCCGGCCAGCCGATCCCCAACGCCCTGACCGACGAAGAGGTGCAGCAGATGCTGGACGAGGGCGAGCAAAGCGGCCTGTTCGAAGAATCCGAACTGGGCATGCTCCGGCGAGTCCTGCGCCTGGGCGACCGCCGGGTCAGCACGATGATGACGTATCGCCAGGAGGTGGTCTGGATCAACATCGAGGCGCCCGAGGCTGAAATCCAGCGCAAAATCCTGGCCCATGATCACTCCTGGTTTCCAGTTGCCCGCGGCGACCTGGATAACGTCATCGGCCTGTTCAGCGCCCGCCAATACTGGATGCATTGCCTGCAAGGCGGCATCATCCGGCTGGAAGACATCCTGCACGAACCGCTTTACGTGCCCGAAGCCATGGACGGGCTGGAATTGCTGGAACGTTTTCGACAGGAACGCGCCCATCTGGCCCTGGTGGTGGACGAATTCGGCGGGCTGGTCGGCCTGGTCACCCTGGATGACGTGTTGGCAGCCATTCTCGGCAACCTGCCCAGCGGCAAGCAAGGCGAAGAACTCCCCGCCGTGCGCCGTGAAGATGGGTCGTGGCTGATGGATGGCGCGCTGCCGGTCGAAGAAGTCAAAGACTTGCTCGACCTGGACGAGCTACCCGGTGAAGAAGAGATCGGCTATGAAACCCTGGGCGGCCTGATGATGGCGCAACTTGGGCGTATCCCCCGCGCCGGCGATCATTTCGAGTGGAACCAGCTACATTTCGAAGTGATGGACATGGATGGCCGCCGGGTGGACAAAGTGCTGGTCGCTTCAGCAGGCGCGCAACCGCCCAATCCGGTCGCCTGACCCCCAGGCGGCCGGTTCCTGATCACTCATCCCCAAAACTCAGGAAGTTTGTCAGTTGCATTTCTCCCTCATGTTGCGTACAATAAAGCTAAAGCTGGCTCGCGCCCGGGCTTCCTGGATGCCCGAGCGCCCAATCGCCTGATCCCTGAGTGCCCGAGCGCCCAGGCGCCCGATCACTCATCACTCAGCAACCGATCACCCAAATTAAGGAGCTATGAATGACAACTGAACCACGCAAAAAACCCACCATCCCGGCTCTGTTCAAGAAAGTCGCCGATGGCGTGCCCATCACCTGGCTCACCTGCTACGACTACCCCACCGCCTACCTGCAAGAGCAGGCTGGCGTGGACATGATCCTGGTTGGTGACAGCCTGGGGATGACCATGCTCGGCTACGAGAGCACCTTGCCGGTCACCATGGACGACATGATCCGCCACAGCCAGGCCGTGCGCCGCGGCGCGCCGAACACTTTCGTCATCGGCGATATGCCCTACATGACCTACCAGCCCAGCGTCGAGAGAGGTATCCTCAACGCGGGGCGCTTCATGGCCGAAGCTGGCTGCGACGCGATCAAGCTGGAAGGCGGCGTGGAAATGGCCGACCGCATCGAGGGCATCGTCAAGGCCGGCATCCCCGCCATCGGCCACCTGGGACTGACCCCACAGAGCGTCAGCCTGTTGGGCGGCTTCAAGGTGCAGGGCAAGGGCGCGTTGCAGGCCAAGAAAATCATCGACGCGGCCAAGGCGCTGGAAAACGCGGGGGCCTTCATGATCCTGCTGGAGATGGTTCCCGACCGGGTATGCCAGTTGATCACCGAACGGGCAGAAAACTGCATCATCATGAGCCTGGGCTCCGGCCCGCATGCCCACGGCCAACTGCTCATTTACCACGATATGTTCGGCCTTTATCCACGCTTCAAACCGAAAATGGCCAAAGTGTTCGGCAATGCCGGCGAAGTGATCCTCAATGGCTTGAAAGGCTATGTGAATGAAGTCACGGCCAAGACCTTCCCACAGCCCGAGAACTGGTTCGGCATGAAGGACGAGGAATACGACGAGCTGGTCGACCTGCTCAAATAAATGGTTTTTCTTCAGCAGAGTGTGCGGTGTTTCACACCGCACACTCTGCTGAACCACATAAAAAGACCTCCGGTTAAAGAAGGAGAAAAAATGACCGAACAGCTACGCCAATTGCTCAAGATCCCCTACAACCGCCTGGATGACATCAATGCTGTGTTGCTCAACCCCGACATGCAGGTCGTCAACGACCTGCTGGCGGTCGTCGAAAAATACGGCACCCCCGAAGAAATCAACCGCAAAGCCGCACAGGCGCGCCAGCTTTCCCATTTACTGGAGAAGGTACGCGAGAAACAACCCGAGTTCCTCAAAGACCTGGACTGGCTGGCCGAGCAACGCGACCGCGGCGCTTTCATTTCCATCGCCAATTACCGCCAGAAAGTGCTGGGCGATAAGGCCGGACAGATGGCCTTTGCCGATGACTTCGCCGTTACCCTGGAGGTCAGCGCCTGCCAGTATTTTCCCTGGGTGATCGAAGCTGCCCGGCGCGCTATCGCCGAGCGCAGCCTGATGCCGGGGCGTTTTATCAAAGTACGCAAGATGAAAGAGCAGGAGGCCGACGGCGACCTGCCGGCCTTTGCCGCTGCCATGCAGATCATCGGCGCCAGCTACGTCGAAACCCTGGATACCAAAGGCACCGACGGCTCCAACGTCCATCTGGGTGGGCCGGCCACCATCACCGGCTACTTCGGCGGCGTCGGCCAGCCCAACCACTACCCGCTCAAATGGGCAGATGAACTTCTTTATTACTACACGAATTACGGCGTGCGCCAGGTGTTGAATATCAACCCCGGCACCGTGCTGGTCGGCTACCTGCTCTACCGCCTGGGCATCGACATCGAGTTCAAGATTTCTGTGTTCATGGGTAACGACAACCCTTACGCCGGCCTGTGGACGCTGCTCGGCGCCAAGCTCTTCTCGCGCGACGACGGCACCTCTCCGCTCATCGGTTTCAACTGGAGCAACTCGGTGAATAACCAGACCCTCGAAATCACCGCCCAATTTCGCAAGCAACTGGGCTTCGAGGACGTGGTGCGCTTCGAGCACCATATCACTGAGACCTTCAAGAGCATCGTGCGCCAGCCCTACAACCGCCGTGCCGAGCTGGTCGAACTGGCTGACCACGTGGCCAACATCTCCGCCAAGCACGAGGGAGGCGATCCCGAGATCGACGAAACTCGCCCCCACCCATCTGATATCCTCGACTACTTCCGCGATAAAAGCGAAGTCATCGCCTCCGGCGATTGGGAAAACCTCACGTTAAACTTCATGGACAAATTCGAGGCCTGCAACCGCACCGCCTGGACTTTGACCGAGAAAGGCCTGTCGTTTATCGCCGCGCAGAACTTGCACAAGTAGTTCAATTCCAGACCTGACGGGTTGCAAAGATCCGTCAGGTCTTATGATTCAAGGAGCATCCCATGATCCCCAAGAAAATGCAAACCTTCCTGCACCAGCGCCTGCCCGAACGCACCTGGACCAACCGCCTCAAATGCGATCAGGGCCGCTGCTATATGGAATTCAGCGCCGTAGACGTAGACCGTCTGGCCCGCCTGGGCGTCGAAGTCGACTCGCTGGGGCCCCACAGCCTGGTGTGCATGTGGGAAGAGGAATCACCTCTGGAAGTAGGCGGCTACCTGGTCATTGATAACCTGGCAATGGGCCGCCCGGCCATGGGCGGCATCCGCATGCTCCCTGACATCACCCCTTCCACGGTGCACAGCCTGGCCCGCGGCATGACCCTCAAGAATGCCGCCGCGGACCTGCCCTTTGGCGGCGGCAAGGTGGGTATCATTGCGGAGCGCAGCCTTACCCCTGAAGAACACAGTGAAGTGGTGCGCCGTTTTGCCCGGCTGCTTCATCCTTACCGCGCCATCTTTCTGCCTGGCCCCGACGTAGGCACCAACGACGCGGATATGAAGACCATCGCCATCCAAAACGGCCTGGATACGGCCATCTCCAAGCCAGCCGACATGGGCGGCAGCCCCGTCGACCAGCTTGGCGCCGCGGCAGGTGGTATGGTCATCGCCATCCAGTCCTTGCTCGAAGAAATGCCCCGCCTCAAATGCTTGCCCCAATTCGCCGACCTGCAGGTGCCCGCTCCCGAAAAACTCTCGGTGCTCATTCAGGGCTTTGGAGCGGTCGGCGCGCACACTGCCCGGCTGCTGCACAAACGCATTCCGGGCATGCGCATCACCGGCATCAGCGACGCCCTGGGTTATCTTTACGATCCCGAGGGCCTGCCTATCGAAGACTTGCTCGACATCTGGCGCGAGCGTGGTCACGTCACCCGCAACTACTTCAACGACATTCTCATCTCGGACCGTTGGGGGGTCTCCCGGGCCAAATATTCGAGCGCTCCCAACGACCTGCTGCGCGAATCCGCCTTCTGCCTCATCCCCGCCTCGCCGGTAGCCAACTATCTCGACCTGGACGAAAGCTCTGGGCCCAGCATTACCGTGGACCGGATGGGCGCCTGGACGGTGATCATCGAAGGCGCAAACACCTACTCACCTGACCGTTCGCGCAAGGCCGCCCGGGCCCGCATGGAGCGGCAAGTCTATCGCCAGCGCGGCGTACTGATTGCCACCGATTACCTGGTCAACTCCGGAGGGGTGATCTTTGCCGCGCAGGAACTGCTGATCAAGACGCCCGGACACCTGCGCATCCCCGACGAGATGCTCGGGAACCGCCCCGCCGTCGAGCGCTGGCTCGCCGAACACGCCGCCGACCTGGACGTGCTGGCCGAAAAACGGCGCAAAGCTGCCGAACAATATCGCGAAAAAGTCATCCGCCACAACATGAGGGAGCTGGTCGATTTCCTCATCTCGGATGCCGATATGCTGCCCTGCGAGGCTGCCGAGCGCATCAGCATCCGCCGCGTGGCACATCGTGAAAGCGACCGCACCGCCTCCGAGAT
Organism: uncultured Anaerolinea sp.; assembly: GCA_964595435.1. Classification (GTDB taxonomy): domain Bacteria; phylum Chloroflexota; class Anaerolineae; order Anaerolineales; family UBA4823; genus RBG-16-57-11. The sequence continues at coordinate 24,689 of CAZQQJ010000017.1, forward strand.
CATGGCCACCATCCAGACCGTGCCAGCCGAGAGCAGCGTGCGAGACGCGGCTGCATTGTTGGTACGGTCCAACAGCCCCTTGCTGGCAGTGGTGGACGCCGGGGGTAGCCTGGTCGGCGTGGTCACGCAATGGGACATCACCAACTGGGCAGCCCAGGGGCATTCCGATGACCAGCCCGTTGCCTCGATCATGAGCCGCCAGGTCATCGCTGCCGCCCCAGACGAAACCATCCTGGAAATGATCGGTAAATTGGAACACGATGAAATTTCGGCGATGCCCGTTGTCGAGCAGGGCGCCGTCCTCGGCATTGTCACCGCAGACCTGCTCGCCCGTCGCTCCCTGTTGCGCCTGCTCCAGTCTCAACCAGAATAGTATCCAACCGCAGAAACATGCCATGGACATTCGCCAGATGAACCCCATCGACCTGGATTTCGCTGCCGGCCTCGTGCAAGCGGAAGGTTGGCGCAGTGAAACGCGCCTCAGCCTCGAGGATTTTCTCGCCCACGAGCCGAACGGCTGCTTCGTCGCTGAAAGCGATGGCCACCCCGCGGGCATGGTCATCGCCACGTCATACCGCCAGAATGGCTTCATCGGCGAGTTGATCGTGCTCCCCGAATGGCGCGGCCGCGGCCTGGGCCGCGCCCTCTTCGCCCATGCCGTGCAATACCTGCAAAACGAGGGGGTCACCAGCATTTACCTGGATGGTGACGACCCGGGCATCCCAATCTACGAAAAAGCCGGTTTCCGCAAGGTATGCCTCTCGCGGCGTTTCAACGGCCAGGTGGCCGGAAGCGACTCTCTCCGGGTGCATCCGGCCACGACCATCAATCTGACCATGCTCCTGCGCGTCGACCGGGCCTTGTTCGGCGACGACCGCAGCTTCTTTCTGCGCCGCCGTTTCGAGCGCAACCCGGAGTTGTGCTTCGTAGCCGAAGAAGGCCGCCAGGTGCTCGGCTACATCATGGCCCGCCCCGGCGACGGGGTGATCACCGTCGGCCCGTGGGGCGCCCTGCCCGGCCTGCCCGCCGGCGTGCTGCTCGAACGTCTGGCCCTGGCCGTCCCTGGCGCGACCCTGCGTATCGGCGCGCTGGACTCCAACCCGCGCGCCATCGAACTGCTGCGCAGCCTGCCCGGCCTGCATGAAGACACCCCTTGCTGGCGCATGGCATTCGGTCCGCAGGAGACCCTGGGGGGCAGCGGCTGGCTCTATGCCATCGGCTCACCCGCAACAGGGTAAGACAGCCAAGGGGCTATAATCTCGCCGTCTAACAATTTTACTGTATAATCTCCATTACCTGCCTCCTGATCACACATTACCAAAGCGAGTGCCATCATGCCAGAGTTTGAAGAAGAATACCTGGACGTTTTACAAAATATCGAATTCGCCATCGTCAGCGTTTACCGCGAAAACAGCCAGCTTACCGATTACGACGTAGAAAAAGCCCTGAACGCCCTGATCCAGGAATACCAGGGAGAGCAAACCGGGCAGGCCGCCCCGTCGGTATCCCTGGCACCGTTGCCCAAGAAAGTGTACGAACGAGCGAGAGACATGTGCGAATGGCGGCTCGGTCGCCAGCATCTGACAGATCCAACAAACAAGCGATTCGAGCCCGGGGTAGCTTCGCTTTCTATCGATGAAATCCTGGCCTGCCTGAAACGCATTCGCAAGTCGGTGCAGAAGTGGAACAAACGCAGCGGGCTGCGCGGCTATCTGCAGTATGTCGAGCAGTTCATTGGTTAGCCAGAAATCCACCCCAGACGAAATCCGCCAGCGTTTCGACAAAGACGTTGAGCGCTTCTCCAGCCTGGAGACCGGCCAGCAGACGATCATCGACGCCCCGCTGGCAATGGAGCTGATCAGCCGCGCCGCGGCGGCCTGCACCCCACACGCCCGCACCCTGCTGGATATCGGCTGCGGGGCGGGCAACAACACCCTCAAACTGCTGCAATTCCTCCAGCCGCTGGACTGCGACCTGGTCGACTTGAGCCATCCGATGCTCGATCGCGCCCAGGCGCGCATCCGCGCAGCCAACAGCGGGCGCATTCGTGCTTTCCAGGCAGACATCCGCAACGTGGAACTGCCGCTTGCCCATTACGATATCGTCATTGCAGCCGCGGTGCTGCACCACCTGCGCGATGACGCTGATTGGGAGGCGGTGTTTGCCAAAATCTATACCCTTACCGCGCCAAGCGGTTCAGTCTGGGTGACTGACCTGGTAGCTCACGAATTGCCTGCAGTGCAGGAGATGATGTGGGCACGCTACGGCGATTACCTGGAAACACTGGGTGGTGCGGCTTACCGCGAAAAAGTCTTCGGCTGGGTTGACCATGAAGACTCGCCCCGGCCACTCACCTACCAGCTCGACTTGCTACGCAAAGTGGGTTTCACCCAGGTGGATGTGCTGCACAAAAACTCATGCTTTGCCGCCTTCGGAGCAAGGAAGCCGTGAAATCCATACCCCGCTTGATTTGGATAAATACCCTTCTCCTGGCTCTGATCGGCCTGCTGGCCGGTGTTATGCTCTCCCGGGCGCTGCTCTGGACACTGGGCGGCGCCCTGTTCGGCGCTTTACTGGGTTGGTTAGCGAACACGTTGTACAGCAAGGTCAGTGCGATGCGCAATTGGCCTTTTGCCCGCCACCTTCTGCTGCTTTTCCTCGTCGAAGCGCTGCTTATCCTTTATCTGGTCATCCCCTCCGTCGGCGCCTATGAACAGGTCTATCCATCTCGCAACCCCTTGCTCGGCCTGACACCCACCGAAATCGCCCCGGCTACTGAAACGGTGACTCTGCACACTGCGGATGACCTGACCCTACACAGCTGGTACATCCCTTCGCAAAACGGAGCGGCGATCATTGCTCTGCACGGGCTGGGCGGCAACCGCCTGCACGTCGTCCCCCACGCCAGGCTGCTGGCTGAGGCCGGTTTCGGTGTGCTGCTCCTGGACATGCGCGCCCACGGCGAGAGCGAAGGCGAGCGCTTCTCTCATTGCCTGGCGGCCAACGATGTGTTGGCCGCCATCGAATATCTCAAGAGCCGTGGCGAAGTCCAGGCGGAACGTATCGGCGCGATGGGCATTTCCTCCGGCGCTCAGACCGCCCTGTGCACCGCCGCTCAAACCCCCGACCTGCGCGCCCTGTGGCTGGAAGGACTTGGCCTGGCCGACACATCCGATGCCCTGCACCCCATGCTGCCTGAAATCCGCCCGCTCTTTTTCAACATCCCCCTTAACTGGATGTTCTTCCGCACCAGCGAGGGATTGAGTGGCTCGGGGCGTGAGTCTGCGGTGCGCCAGATGCTGGCGCGCTACACCCCTCGCCCGGTTGTCTTTGTTGCCGCCGGGCAGGATTTCCTGGAGCCAGCCCTGGCTCGCCGTTACGCCGCCGATATGGGACAATCCGGCGAGGCCTGGGTCATCTCCAACGCCCCGCACGGCGCCGGCCTGACGACCGCCTGGGACGAATACGCCCGGCGCATGGTCGAGTTTTTCGGCGATTCTTTGCCTAAAACAGCCTCCCCTTAAATCGTTACCCGACTGGGCTAATCACGCAAAATCGATAATCGCAGAAAATCTATGCCAGGCACCCGTTCTCTGGGCGCCCGATCCTCGATTCACACATTACTCATCACTCATTATCGATATTTATGGTATTATTTATGTGAATTTTACTCACCCGATGATCCCAGGAGAAAAGCATGAGCCGCTTTACCGTTCCCGCAAACCCGAACGACCCCAACCCCAGGAAACGCTTCACCCACACAGTCGAAGTCATCCTGGGTAGCAGATTGGAAAACAGCTACGACGCTGCCGGAAAAGAATATCCGAAAGACTTGCCCGATACCTGGGCCGACCCGAACGATAAGAAGGATAAACGCATCACCTGGTTCAGCAACTTCGGCCTGACCGACAAAAACGGCCACTTCGTGCACACTATGCCGGCAGGCAGCAGTTATACCGCCAGGTTGCCCAAGTTGAGCGGCACTTATGTCTATTTCGATGGCGCCTACGTGCAGAAGCTGAACACCACCCCTTCTCCCGATAACGCTAACACAGTCGATGCAATCATCACCCTGGCCGATCCACCCGTCGGTATGGTTTAGTCATAGTTGCTGCCTCCAGGCAGACAGGATCGCCTGGTGATATTCGATATTCTCCATGAACGAATCGCGCGCCGCCTGGTTGGGGATATTTGCGGCGCGCGATTGCAATAGACCATAAGCTGTCTCCAGGATCGTCTTTGCCCCGGGGTCGCCGCCGGCGTGCAGCACCAGGTAGCAAGTTAAGTAGACGCGCAAAGGCTCATCGGTGCCATCCAGATCGCGGCCCCCTTCCAGATAAGCGAGCACGGGCTGCAGATATTGTTGCGCAGCAGCCAGGTCGCCGGTCGCCAGCGCCACCCGCGCCAGGCCGGCGGCCGGCTCGGTAGCCAACAGCGGCTGATTCTGGCCCTGGCGAATCTCCAGCGCGGCTCGATAGGCTTCGGCCGCACCGGCAAGCTGCCCGAGGGCAAACCGGCTGTGGCCTAAATAGGTCAGCGCCCAGGCTTCGGCCATGCATTCACCAATTTGCTGCGAGAGATGCAGACCATCCTCAGCAGCCTGCAATGAGGTGTTATAGTCACCCAGGGCGCCAGTGTAAGCGCTGAGATTAATGAGGGCATAGGTTTCGCTGTACCGATCACCAACCTCCTGAGCTATGCGCAGTTGCTGCCCGGAATAGTCGCGTGCTTTGCCGTATTCGCCCAACGTTCCAGCCGCCCAACCCAGATTACCAAGCGCAATCCCCTCGCCTGCCCGGTTGCCAATCTGCCTGGAGATGGCCAGCGATTGTTCGTAATATCCCAGCGCCGCCGAGAAATCCCCCTGGTACCCGGTCACCATACCCAGGTTATTCAATGGCAAGGCCAGCGCCTGTAAATTACCCGACTCGCGGGCAATACGCAGGCTGGTTTCAAAACGGCTACGCGCCGCTGCCAGGTCACGCTGCTCCATAGCAACCATACCCAGGGTATTAAGCAACTGAGATTCTCGATATCGGTCGCCGGCCTGCCGCGCCAGCAACAGGCCGCGCTCGCTGTACGAAACAGCCGATGGCAATTGGTTATGGCGCATATAATATGCGCTGATATAGACACAAACCTTCAAGATGATCTCGCTCTCGCCAACCGTCTCGGCCTCGTGGAGCGCCCGTCCAGCCAGTTGGATGGCAAGATCGTAGTCCCCCTGGCCTACGGCATAATCCGCCTGACGCAAAGCCAGGACCGCTTTTCGCCCGCCATCGATGCCAGCCTGCGCCAGTTGTTCCAGGGCCTGCAAGTCGAGGATACGGTTGTCGCGTTTCCCCAGGGTTGCATATACCGTCTCCCGCTCCAGCAACAAATCAAACCGCGCTGCCACGTCTTTTTCGGACGTCAGCTCCAGCGCCCGGCTGAAATAGTCGATCGCCTGGAGGTTCTGATAAGCTTCCTGAGCCGCCTTCCCGGCCAGTCCAAGATAATGGCGCGCTTTGGATACCCAGCCTGCCTGTTCAGCATGATAAGCCAGGTCGCCATACTGCATTTCCAGGCGGCCGGAGTAGATCTTTTCATACGCCAGGACAGCCAGGGCGTGCAATCCCTGCCGGCGAGCTCGCAACTGCATCTGGTAGGCAGCGTCACGCAACAAGGTATGCCGGAAGATATAACGCGTCTCGTCCAGGGCGGCCCAAATGGCCGACTGTTCGGCCCGGGCAATCTTATGATCCAGAGTCTGGTCGTCACGCAGCATCTGTACCAGCAGCCGCAATTCGAACTCACGCCCCAACACCGCCGCGGTCTGCACCACCTCCTTCACATCCTGCTCCAGGTGATCCAGGCGCGCGACCAACATGGCTTGCACATCCACCGGAAGGCCTGGCCCAATCTGCTGAGGAACAGCCCAACCACTTTCAGTCTGGACGAACCATTCTTCGTCCCGCAAATAATCGATAATTTGCGTGGCAAAGAATGGATTGCCTTCAGAACGTGCTTCCAGCAGATCCAGAAAAGATCGATCTACTACGCCTTGCAGACGCGCTTCCGCCAGTTGCGCCAACTCGTGGCGTGACAAATAATCCAGGTTAATCTGCAACAGGGGTATACCCTCCGGCAAAGGCGGGGCTTCCAGGCGGCGAGCAGATAACAAAATCGAAATTGGGTAAGGCTGCTGCTCACTGGCTGCCAGCCAACGCAACAGGCGCGGCAGGAAAATTTTCGATTCGCCATCCAGCCAGTGAATATCTTCCAGGAAGAAGACCACCGGCCTGCGCAGGCATTCGGCGCGCAACAAGTTCGCCAGGCCAGCGAAGATGTTTTCGCGACGTGCTTCGCCCTCCAATTGTTCGTACAAAGAGTCTGGCCAATGCAACCCCACCAGGGCTCCCAGGAAAGAGCGCGTCCGATCCAGCTCATCTGCCAGCCATGACGGTGAGGTAACAGCAATCAAATCGTCCAGCTTGCGATTGAAACTGCGTTTGTTGGGGGCATCCGCCATCGCTTCCGAAATGCCGAAATAACGCCGCAACCAATAACGGAACGGATTTAGCGGTTGGCGCAGGATCTCATCGCTTTGCGCCAGGAAGACCTGGAAAGCTGCGGGGCGCTCCTTCAGACGGTCCAGGAATTTGTGCACCAGCCGGCTCTTCCCCATCCCAGGTTCACCCCACACAATCAGAGCGCCAGCATAATTTCCAGCGAAAACAGGCTGAATGAAGCGATCCAGCTCCGCCAGTTCCGCCTCGCGCCCCACCAATACCCCTTCAAAGAAAGGCTCCGCAACTTCCTTGCTCCCCAATAACCGGTACACTTTCTGGGCTTGAGCGAAACCTTTGAAGTACTTTTCTCCCAGGTATTCCACGTCAACCAGAAGGCGAGAGCGTTGCGCCACCCGTTCATCCAACCACACTTCCCCACGCGGGGCGCTGGTCATGAAACGCGCCGCCAGATTGACGCCTCGCCCGTAAGCAGTGTATTCCTCAGATAGCTCGCTGCCGATGTAGCCAGCGTGGGCAATGTGGTGTGTCATCCCACAGACAATGGGGATCGTCGTCTGGGTTTGTAAATCCAGAATGAAACTCAGTGCACGTTGGATATCATTCTCGTAAGCCACCGGCGCGCCCCAGATCAATAACAGGTGCACACCCTTATCGCCAAACTGCAGCTTGAGCAGCCCGCCATACCTGTCCTGCAAATCGAAGACCGACTGCATAAAGATTGCCAACTGTGCATCGGTGCGAACGGTCGGCAGGCCGATAAACAAGTAAGTCACCTGGCGGAACTCACCTACCAGGGATTGGAAAAGCAAGTTTTCGGGGAAAAAGCGGCTGGCCAACCCAGGATCTATATCCAGCAGGTGAAATGGGAACGGGGATGGGAGTCCTACGCGGACGTTTTTCAGGCAGACATAAGCCCCCGGCAGGCCGACATCCACCAGGTGCTGCACCCCAGCGTAGAACTTCTCTTCCAAGACCACCTCGCCCGGTTGTGCATGGTGTTCGGCTGCAATGCAACCGGATAACACATCGCCGCGAAAATAATAGACTGCTCGGCGTTCATCTTGCGAGGTGATGATGCTCCAGGCCACCTCGCCAACGGCCAGCCCAACCTTGACCGAGATCGAAAACTTACCGTAAAGCGTAGTTTGCACCTGGGCGATATTCGCCCACTGGCGCACCGACCAGGCTGCCGCCAGAGCGTGCAACATTCCGGTTTCAGGATCAGCACCAAGCGGGAAGAGGGCGGTGAAGCCATCTCCGGCGTGTGAGACCACAAAACCCCCTTGCTCGTAGACCGATCGAATCAACGGCTCAAACGCTGAACGCATCACTTCAGCCAGCACCTCTGCGCCGTGCTGCCCATGATCCATGAGCGCATCGGTCATGACTGAGAAACCGGATATATCCACAAACATACCGGCGGCAAGAAACTCACCACTTGCCTGTCCGTCAGTGTAGTGGGTCAGAATAAAATGAGGCACAAGCCAATGCATAGCGTTAAGTCGAAATATTCTAACACAAATCAGACCTTGTCGGTCCGTGTCCCAGTAAAAAGTTACCCAGATGCAATGCACGAAGGACACGTGCAATGCACCAGTTACACAAAAATGCCGGTACGATGCACTACAAGACTACTCGATCAAAAAAGTTGCTCACAAACCTGACAGGTCTTATTCGTTGGTCAATGACCCGGTTTCACCATCAAGACCTGTCAGGTTTGGGTCACGCAAAATGACTTTCAGGCAAAAAAGACGATTACGACAGAATTGCGACATTCCTGGCGCTTGATGGCTCCACTTTTGGGATAAAATTGTGACCGTCGGAGACGCCGATGGCTACGATACTGCTTGTGGAAGATGAAACCAGGTTGGCCGAGATTATCCAACGCGAACTGGAACAGACAGGGTACCAGGTCTGGTACGCTGCCGATGGATGGCAGGCCCTGCAATTGTTCCAGCGCCACGCGCCGGACCTGTTGATCCTGGATTGGATCTTACCCGGGTTAAATGGCCTGGACGTGCTGCGACGTATCCGTGTATCATCAGCGGTTCCAGTCTTGATGCTGACTGCCCGCGGCGACCCCACCGACCGGGTCATCGGGCTGGAAGTCGGCGCGGATGACTACCTGGTGAAGCCTTTCAACCTTCCCGAGATGGTAGCCCGGGTGAGGGCCCTTTTGCGACGCGCCGACCGGATCCGCGAGATGCTGGCCGCTGACCTGAAACGAAACCAAAACTTGATCCAATACGGCAACCTGGTCCTGGACCCCCGGGCATTCACCTGTACCCTGGACGGGCAGCCCCTGGAACTCACCCCGATCGAGTTTGAATTGTTGTCTCTGCTGGTGGGCCATCCAGGAAGGACGTTTAACCGCAATTATTTGATGGAAACGGTCTGGAAATCCGGGTTCATCGAAGGCGACCGGGCCGTCGATAACGCGGTTTTGCGGCTGAGAAAGAAACTGGCCGGCACCGGCGATTGCCTGGAAACGGTGCGCGGCATGGGCTATCGCATGCGCCAGTTGGGCGGACCCAATTCGCCGGATCACGAGGTAGTCCCGGGCAACGAGTAAACCTGACGAACTGGGATGAAAGCTTTTCTCCGTCTCCTTCATTTCTGTACCATAAGACCACGTTCGACCGGGGCTCACGTTGAGTGGCCTGAACCCCCCGCAGGTTCGAAATCTGCGGGGGGTTGGCGAGCAACTTTCTGGAGGCAGGTTTCAGCGCGGCGTGCACTTGCAGAAGGCTGGTTGGCGTGCATCGGCCTGTTGGTTCCCATTCTCCCGGCCTTACTAGATGCGCCGCCGCTGCCGCGCAGCCTGTACCTGGTGCAGGTACCACTGGCCTGTGCGGTATTCACCAGCCTGAGACTTCGCTTCTTTTCCGGACACCCAATTCGAGCGATTGTTAAAGAATGCTGCGTGGCGCTCCTCCTGAGCCTGGGCATCCTGGGCTGCGTGATGGGGGTGTTTGCAGGCGTGGGGAGCCTGGATTTGATCCGCCATAGTTACGCCGGTACCTGGGGCACATTGTTCTTCATCGGGATGGCGGGGCCAGAGTACCTGGGGATGCGAGTGGGGTTGTGGGCCTGGCGGCGCTGGGATCGCCTGCGCCGCCGCCGTTACGTCTGGGCGCTTACGCACGCAATTCTAATCGTCGCAGGGGGGATCGGCCTGCTTCTCCTGACTGGCGCAATCCTGCAAACCGCCGGCAATTGGGGAAACGATATCTGGGGAATACCGCCCGAATCGTTTTTCAGCCGGGCTGTTTTCTGGTTGAGCTTGTTTATCCTTCTGGCGTTTATCCTGTTTGCAAGCGGTATCCTTCTGCTCTTGCCTCCCGCCACCCTATTTTCTTACCTGGTGGCGCGGAAAATGACCGCCAGGCTGGAAAACCTGGCGAAAGCCACGCTGGCGCTGCGCAAAGGGGAGCTTACCACGCGGGTCGAGGTGCAGGGCGAGGACGAAATTGCCCAATTACAGGCCGATTTCAATGCCATGGCTGCCGACCTGGGAGAAACCATGTTGGCCTTGCAAGCCGAAAAAGATAAGGTCTGGAAGCTATTGGAAGCGCGGCGTGAGCTGGTAGCAGGGATTTCGCACGAGCTACGGAACCCCGTGGCAACGATCCAGGGATATAGCGATTCCTTGCGTCGCGACTGGCAAGACCATTCTACCGAAGAAGTGAGGCACGATCTGGAGACAATCCAATATGAGGCGTCTCGGATGCACGCGATCCTTAACGATTTGTTGGCCGCATCGCAAGTGGAGTCCGGTCATTTGAGCATTTCGCTTCAAGCCGTGGATGCTAACCTCCTGGCGCAACGCCTGGTGGAAACCTTTGCCGGGCTGGCCTGGGGCAGCAAACGGGTTCAGGTAACACTTTCGGCGCCATCCCAGCAAGTCTTTGTTCTGGCTGACCCGCTTCGCCTGGAACAAGCACTGGTGAACCTGGTGCAAAATGCGATACGGCATACTTCACCGGGCGGCCTGGTAGCCCTGGATATTCATCCCGATGCAGAGCAGGTTTGCGTTGAGGTGGAAGATACCGGCGAAGGCATTTCGCCCGATGATTTGCCCCATATCTGGCAGAAATATTACCAGGCAGCCTCTTCTCAGCAGCACACCCAATACGGAACGGGCCTGGGTCTATCCCTGGTCAAGGAACTGACCGAAGCGATGGGCGGAACGGTGTCGGTAGAGAGTTGGCCCGGGCAGGGAAGCCTGTTCCAGATCCGCCTCCCCGCTTGTGAAGCAGGGTGAGAGAAACCTAAACTCGATTATAATTTACCCATGCAGAACCCATCCCAAGAAGAATCCCCTATCGAGCCTGTGTCCGAGGAACTTCCTCCCACTCCCCGCAACCTAAGTGAGCTATTGGGCGGAGCAGCCATCATCCCACGCCTGTTCGTCGCCCTGGTGCTATTCTTAACTTTCCTGGCGATCTGGTATTTCATACGTTGAGCCAGGCCGCCATGTGCATCCAGTGATCTGCGCTGCATCTCTCTCCGATTCATTTACCGCATCGAAACATCCAAATGAACACCTTCATCACCAAAGGCATGCGCACCTTCACGATCATCTGGGCCGGTCAGTTGGTATCCCTTCTCGGTTCCGGGCTGACCAGTTTTGCCCTGGGCGTATGGATTTACCAGACCACCGGTTCTGTCATCCTGTTCGCAATCAGCTTGCTGGTCTGGATCCTGCCCAATATTGCCTTTTCGCCGCTGGCCGGGGTAGTCACCGACCGCTTTGACCGCCGCCTGGTGATGATCTTTAGTGATACCGGCGCCGGGCTCAGCTCGCTATTTGTCGCCATCATGCTCATGACCAGCCACCTGGAAGTCTGGCATGTCTACCTGGCCATGTTCTTTAACGCCGCTTTTAACGCTTTCCAGTGGCCGGCCTACTCAGCGGCCATTTCGCTGTTGGTGCCCAAACAACACCTCGGCCGCGCCAGCGGCATGACACAGGCCAGCGAGGCGATCAGCGGCCTGATCACCCCTGCCCTGGCCGGAGCGCTGTTCGTCAGCAAAGGGTTGGGCGCCATCCTGGTAATCGATGTGGCTACTTACCTGGTTGCACTGGGCACGCTATCCGCCGTACGGTTCCCACAAACCGAACCCAGCCTGGATAGTCTGGTCGAAAGGCAATCCTTCTGGAACGAGGCACTGTATGGCTGGCGCTACATTCGCGCCCGCGCCGGGCTGTTCGGCCTGCTGATTGTCTTCGCCAGCCTCAATTTCATCATGAGCGCTACTTACCCGCTGCTCACTCCCATGCTGCTGGACATGACTTCTCCCGACGTGCTCGGCTACGTCAGTTCGGCTGCCGGGGCCGGCGGGCTGGCCGGCACGCTACTGCTCAGCGCCTGGGGCGGCCCGAAACAGCGTGTCCTGGGCATCTTCGCCGCCGAGGTTCTGGCCGGCCTGTTCAGCATGATGCTCGGCCTGAGCTCAATCATCCCGCTCGTTGCCGCCGCCAACTTTGCAATGATGCTGGTGCTGCCCGTGTCCAGCGCGTGCAGCCAGGCCAACTGGCAAACCAAAGTTGCAGCAGACGTGCAGGGGCGCGTCTTCGCCATCCGCCGCATGATCGCTTTTTCGATCATGCCCCTGGCTTACGCCCTCTCTGGTCCTTTGGCCGAAAAAGTCTTCGAACCGGCGATGCTGCCCGGTGGGGCGCTGGCGCCCATCTTCGGCCCCTTGTTGGGCACCGGCCCAGGGCGAGGCATCGGCCTGATGTTCGTCATCGGTGGTGTGCTGTATATGGCCGTCTCCTCGCTCATCCTGCTCCTGCCGCGCATCCGCCGCCTGGAAATCGAACTACCCGACGCCATCGACGCAGCGATGGTCATCCCCGCAGAGGGAGCAGTGCCGGTTTCGGCGAGTAGCCAGCCCTGATCGTTCCGAATAAGACATGCCGCCCCCATCCGCAGGGTACTCCCCGCTCTCGCCTCAGGCGCCATTCACCCTGGTTGCCTTGCACGAAAACGGCGGCAGCGAGCTGCATTTTGCACGCCTGCGTCCCTGCCTCCCACCCACTGTGCACCTGCATACCCCGGCCCTGCCCGGTTTTGCCGGCCGCCCGGCCGACCATTGCCTGGAGAACCTGGCCGATTACGCATTCGAGATCAGTGAAACCCTGCTTTCTTTAGAGCCTCCGCTGGTGCTCCTGGGTCATGGCATGGGAGGCGCCATCGCCTTAGAACTCTGCCAATACGATGCCGAGAAAATCCAGGCTGTGATCTTGCATGCGCCGGCAAGCGCTCACCCGGGGAAACGCCCCCTTGCCCGGTTGATGGCATTACCGGCTGCCTACCCTGCCGGGCGACGCATTTTTACCTCCCGCCTCTTGCGCCCGCTGTCCCAGCGTATGCTTTTCACCCGCTCGCTACCTGCTGATTACCTGGAAACCTTCTTCAATGCCTACCGGGACTGCGCTGTTTTCAACCAGATGAACACCCTGGTCTCACCGGAATGGTTTGCCAGTTTGCTTCCCATGCGGCTGCCTGCCGTGCTGCTGTGGGGGTCAAAAGATCGCATGGCGCCGTCCAGCCGGGCAAGCGACTTTCGCCGCCTGTTGCCGCACAGCACCATCCATATCCAGCCCGGCTGGGGTCATTACCCGATGATCGAGCAGCCCGAAGAATATAGCCGGGTTATCATCGAACTGGCACAGGAGGTTCTGATCTGCAAACGCTGAAAGAACCGCAAAAATTGGCCTGCAAAAAAGTGAAACGAGCGGCACTTGGCGCCGCTCATTTCACTTGCAAAATTCACCTCATGCTGTAGCAAGCTGGATGCGCGTCATTTTGAGGCGCTCGATGGCAGCCTTGGCTGCCTGGTTAATAAACAAATAGGCCATCTTGCGATCCTTCTCAAGCAAGGCTCGTAAAGCCACTGCGTCGATGTGGATCGCCCGGCTTGTGCCCGAGGAACGCGCAGTAGAAGTGAGCAGATGCGGCTCGATCAGGCCAGAAATCCCAAAGGGTTCTCCAGGGTTGATTTCGCCGACCGGGATGCCTTTTTCCAGCGTTGCATACTTTGTATCTGCAATCGCGTAGTAAAGATCAATACTACCCTCTAACAAAAAATATACAGCATCGGCGGTTTCTCCCTCGTGAAAAATCACTTCACCACTCTCATATATCTCTTCATCCGCAATCATCGCTACTTCGTTCAACTGATGGCTGTTTAGCGAGCCAAAAAATGGGTAATGTCTTAGCAATTCGGGAGATATCATTGTATCGCTCCTGGATATGTCAGGCGACTTTAGCCGGTACCCATACCGCAGCCAGTTGCAAACGGGCAGCGTTCAACCGGTCGATCGCCGCCCTGGCAACCTGATAGATTAACGCATAAGCCAATTTTTCATCTCTACGACACATCTCAAGCACAGGCGCCGCTTCGACCCGGATCACCTGGCAAGGCTCCACGGCCCGCGCCGAAGAAGTCAGGATATGTGGTTCGATAAATGCCGAAATACCGAACGATTCGCCGGGGTAGATCACACGAAATTTGAACTCTTTACGCAGCTCAGGGTGATATTCCACTTCCACGGCAAAATACAATTCCACGCTTCCTTTCAGCAAGATATAGAATGTGTCTGCCGGATCGTTTTCGCGAAACAGCACATCCCCTCGCTCATACGATGCCTCTTTAGCAGCCTGGGCGATCTTCTTCAGTTGAGCGGGCTTGAAGAAACTAAAGAAAGGGTATCGACTCAGCAATTCAGGTGGAACCATAGCAATCCTCCAGTAGACCAATGTGTTTAACCAATTCTCGAAATAATCTCGCCATCCACATCATAAATCGTCACTTGCAACGGCATCTGGCCAGGAAGTGAATGGGTAGCGCAGGCAAAACATGGATCGTAAGCGCGGAATGCCATCTCGATCCGGTTCAATAAACCATCTGTGATCACCGTACCGTTCTTAATCAGCGATTGGGCGGCTTTCTTGACTGACATTGCAATTGGTGCATAGTTATTGGTCGTGCCGACGATCAGGTTGACGCGGGTTAGGATACCGTTTTCGTCTGTCCAATAATGGTGCGTCAGTGTGCCACGCGGCGCCTCCACGCTCCCAACACCTTCGTTGGGTACTTCACTGACTGAGACGCGCACATTCGGATCCGTGATCTCATCATCGGTTGCCAGATCCAGCATGCGTTCTGCGGCGTAGAGCAACTCGATCAAACGCGCCCAATGCGTCGCCAGGCGTTGGTGCACCGGCCGGTAACGCCCGTCCACCTTCTCACTGGCCAGCGTAGTATAGAATTTCTCAAAGTACTCCTGTGCTCTGGGCGTGGCCATCCCATCCGCCGCGTTCAGCCGTGATAGTGGCGTGGCACAGTACACACCGCTGTGCACACCATCGACCAATCCCTTCCACCCAACTCCCTTCAGATAAAGAAACTTTAAATAGGTCCAAGGCTCGACATGCTCTGCTATGTGCTTGACATACTGGCGAGGTGGGTACTTGGCAAATTCATTTCCCTCCGGATCCACCACCCGGATCATGCCATCGTAAAAATTGACCCGGTTATTGGCATCTACAGTGCCCATGTAATACGTCCGGTGGGTATACACATCGGAGAGGATCAAGTCCACATAGGCCGGGTTACCCAGGACAAGATCATCGAAAATCATCAAGCTGAACAAAGCGAAATCGACATTTTCCCGGGCAACCTCTTCAAACTCACGCCGTTCTTCTTCACTGATCGGTTTACTCCATCCGCCTGGCAGACCTGCCACGGGATGAACGCCGCGCCCACCCATTTTCTGGATGACCAGATGATTGCGATGGCGGCATTCGATGACTTGCTTGCCAATCTCCACCCCAACTTTGTGAATGACGCCCAGGATGTTGCGTTCGGCCGGAGGAGCATCCGGGCCAAGCAGGAAATCTGGCCCACCCAGGGCATAAAAGTGCGTGGTGTGATCGGTGACATAGAAGGCCGAGTAGAACAGCTCGCGCAGCTTCTTGACGGTTGATGAAGGCTCAATATGGAAAAGGGCATCCAACGCTTTCGTTGAAGCCATGTGATGCGCCTCGGGGCAAACGCCACAGATACGGTCGGTAATACGCGGCATTTCCTCCGCTGGCCTGCCCACACAGAATTGCTCGAAGCCACGCAGCTCGGGCACCTGGAAGTAAGCATTCGCCACATCCCCTTTATCATCCAGAAAAATCTCGATTTTGCCGTGGCCTTCCAGCCGCGTAATTGGGTCAATGCTGATCCGTTCCATCACGCGCCTCCTTCCAAAGCGGCCTTGCCATTGACTCGCTTACGGTTCAAGTAAGAATGTGCCAGGCTGAATCTGTAAAAGGTTCCGGCAGGGTCGGCCAGGGTATCCACAGCCGCGTTGATCTTGCGCTCAATATCCTCCTCTTTTTCGCCTGGAGCACCCGCACCAATCACTGAAGCAAGCGCGGCCAACATCCTGGCCCCCTGATCCTCGACACCATCCAGCGGGCCGTAGCAGCCTCTGCAACCCATCCCTACCTGCGGACAAAGCGCACCACACCCGCTGCGCGTGGCCGGCCCCATGCATACCAGGCCTTGTTCCAGCAAACACACGCCAGGCTGGGGAATGATCTCATAGGGGCGGTAGAAGCGTTGGATTTTCTTTTCGCTCTTTTCCAGCCGGCATTCCTGGCAGACAGCCACTTCGCCTGCCCCCAGAATAGAGCCCGGCGGCGGAAGTTCTGCGCCATGCAGTAGAGCATTTACTGCGACCTGTAGCACTGTCCAAATCTGGTGGGGCTCCGGCGGGCAACCGGGCACAGTATAATCGACAGCCACAACCTGATCCAAAGACTTCACCGCCGGATAAAAGGCTGGAATGTACAGCTCGCCTTCTGGGACATGTGTTGCCGGCTGAGGAAGTGTACCGGTCGGGTTATCAGTGGATGGGTTGGTCACATAGGCTGCCCGGAAAATATCTTCGGATGTGGTCAGGTTAGCCAGCGCCGGGATGCATCCTTCGTAAGCACACGAGCCAAAAGCCACCAGGAGCTTCGATTTCTGGCGCAGCAGGTGGGCAATCTCCTCATTTTCAGAATTGCGGATGGCGCCGTTGAAGAGACACAGATCGATATAGCCATCCGGATAGCCGCGCACATCTGCATACTTGAAATCCGCCGCTACCGGCCAGAATGCCAAGTCGAAGATCGCATCCACATCCAGTATCTTATCGCCAATGTTGAGGACAGCGATCTCACAGCCTCCACAGGCAGCGGCCCAATACATCGCCAGCTTGGGCTTTCCATTCACAGACATGCTTACACCTCCTTGACAGCCAGCGCCTGACCGGGTATAACGCGTTGCTCTACGGCTTTGTGATGACCATTGCCAACCAACAAGCGATGCCAGCGCAAAGGACCCAGGGGACGCAACTCCTCGGTCATCCGGTCTATTGTCCGGGCGAGCAAAGGCCCCTCCGATGCCGAAGCCCACACGATTTGCACGCGTTCTTCTTCGACACCAAACTGACGCAACATCCGCTTCAATAAAAGATAACGCCGCAACGCTTTCAGATTGCCTTCGATGTAATGACATTCTCCGGGATGACAGCCAGCAATCAGGACCCCGTCGGCGCCTTCCCGCAGCGCCTTGAGCACCAGGTCGGGTTCTACCCGCCCGCTGCACATCACCCGGATGGCGCGCATGTTGGGTGCATAGTGAAGACGGGCAGTGCCAGCCAGGTCTGCCGCCCGGTAAGAACACCAATTGCAAAGAAATCCTACAATGACGGGTTCGTAAATCTGATCCATTGGCTTTCTCCTTCGTTTGATCGACCTCGAGACTCAGGCAATCACTGCCTCGCTCCCAACCGGCTGGCGTACATCCCACAGCAACCCTTCGATTTGAGCCATTAATTGCTGGCGGGTAAAGTGAGCTCCAGAAATTGCTGCGCTGGGGCAGGCCGCCACGCAGGTGCCACATCCCTGGCACAAAGCGGTGATCACCTCAGAAACTTTGCTGTCTTCGTGAAATACGATGGCACTGTAGGGGCACAGGGCATTACAGATGCGGCAGCCCGAGCAATGCTCGCTATCGATATGGGCACGCACCGGCTCCATCAGCACTGTACCCTGGGCAATCAGGCTGGCGGCACGCATGGCTGCGGCAGCCGCCTGGGCCACTGTCTCCGGGATGGCCATTGGGCCCTGGCAGGCCCCGGCAATAAAGACGCCTTCCACCATAGTGAGGATGGGATCGAGTTTGGGATGGCGTTCGATAAAGAAACCGCTAAAATCGCAGCCCATGCCAAAGAGATTGGCCACGTCCTTTGCATCGTGACGCGACTCCATCCCCACGCTCAAGATGACCATATCCACCGGAATACGCCGTTGTACCCCATATAAGGTATCATAAACCTGAACGATCAGTTTGCCTTCTTCTTCAGTCGTGCGGGCCGCGTCTGTCACCTCTGCCACCCGGCCGCGGATGAAATGGACACCTTCTTTCATCACCCGGTGATAGAACTCTTCATACCGTTTACCGGCTGCACGCACATCGATATAAAAATTGCAGACCTCAGCATCTGGTAAATGTTCACGCAACAGATGGGCAAACTTCAGAGAATACATGCAGCACACGCGCGAACAGTATTCATTATAGTTTTCGTCTCGCGAACCAACACAATGCACAATTGCCACGCTCTTTGGCTCGCTCCTGCCATCGCGCATCAGCACTTGCCCGGCAGTTGGGCCGGAGGCATTGACCATCCGTTCAAATTCCAGGCTGGTGAATACGTTAGCCAGGCGACCGTATCCATATTGCGGAATCTGGCGTGCGTCGAACGCATCGTAACCGGTCGCCAGAATGACGCTGCCCACCTGGAGAGTTAGATACCCGTCCTGCTGGTCGAAGTCGATCGCACCTGGAGGGCAAAAGATCTGGCAGGCCTTGCACTTCCCCTTGACGTAGTAAGTACACGCCTCCACATCGATGACCGGGTACATGGGTACAGCCTGTGGAAAAGGGCGGTAGATCGCCTTGCGATGACCCAGCCCTACATTAAAACTGTCGTCCACCACCTTCTTTGGGCATTTCTCTTCGCAAATACCGCAGCCAGTGCAAAGCGCCTCGTTGACATGGCGGGCTTTCTTGCGCACAGTGACCGTGTAATTGCCCAGGTACCCTTCTACCTTCTCGACTTCACTATAGGTTAGCAATGTGATGTTTTCATGCTGGCCCACTTCGACCATGCGCGGCGTCAGGATGCATGCGGCGCAATCGAGGGTCGGGAACGTTTTGTCCCATTGGGCCATGTGGCCGCCAATGGACGGCTCTCGCTCGACAAGGTAAACGTGATAGCCGGCGTTCGCCAGTTCCAGAGCGGAAGTGATGCCGGCAATCCCGCCGCCAACCACCAGCACATTGGGGTTGATTTCCACCACCACCGGTTCCAACGGCTGGTGATGCACCACCCGTTCAACAGCGCCTTTGACCAAAGCTTTCGCCTTTTGGGTGGCGGCAGCTTTGTCAGTCGTTGCCCATGAATCTAGCTCGCGAATATTGGCCATTTCGAAGAGAAATGGGTTCAACCCGGCGCGCTGGCAGGCGCCCCGAAAAGTCTTCTCGTGCATGTGTGGAGAGCAGGCCGCCACCACCACTCTGGTCAGCCCGCGTTCTTTGATATCCTTCTCGACAAGTTCCTGCCCCAGGCTGGAGCACATAAACTTGTATTCGCGGGCGATCTCCACTCCGGGTTGTTCGCTGGCCCAATGCGCCACATCCGGCACATCGACAATCCCGGCAATATTGGTGCCGCAGTGGCAAATATATACGCCAACTTTCTCGCTCATAGATGCATTCCTTTCACATGGCTTCATGCACCAGTTCAATCAAGTCTATTATCGCCAGGCGTTGTTCAAAACCAGTAGTCTTGACCGCATCTTTGTACATCACAACATCCTTTGGGCAGGCTAAAATCATCGCCTTCACCCCTGGCAGCGCGGCGGCCTCCCGTACGCGCGCCTCTGCAGGCCGTTCTTTCAGCGACTGCTCTTCCATCCAGATTCGTCCACCCCCCGCCCCGCAACACAGCGCCCGGCTGGCATACCGCGGCATCTCG
Source organism: uncultured Anaerolinea sp. (assembly GCA_964595435.1). Taxonomy (GTDB): domain Bacteria; phylum Chloroflexota; class Anaerolineae; order Anaerolineales; family UBA4823; genus RBG-16-57-11. The sequence goes on from CAZQQJ010000017.1 coordinate 44,291, forward strand.
ACCAGACGGCAGCCCGTAGCTGCGATCACTCTGCGCGGCGCATCATACACACCGTTATAACGTCCCAGGTAACAAGGGTCATGATAAGTCGCAACATAATCCAACCGCCGGTTGAATTGAAGCCGCCCCGCAGTGATCAATTGATCAAGCAATTCAGCATAATGCAATACCGGGTGGTAACCGTTAGAATGGCCGTTGCCATTGAGCAGTAAGGGATATTCATTTTTCAGCGTATTGTAGGAATGCGGATCAGTGGTAAAAATGGCCTGGTAATCACAGCGCTCCAATGCAGCCAGGTTCTTTTGGGCCAACATTTCAAATAGTCCTTCTTCTCCTACCCGACGTACGTCGTTGCCCGCATTACGCTCAGCATCGTATAAAATGCCAAAGTCCAGCCCGACTGCGTGGAGGACTTCCGCCGTACAGCGCGCAATATCACCTAGCGTAGCATTATAGGAAACATAATCGCCAGTGAACCAGACATATTCTACTGGCTCTCTACGTGCATCCTTAATCTTAAAGGGCAGAGGCTGCGTCCAACGGGCGCGCATGCGCTCGGATTGGCCAAACGAATTGCCGTACCTCCCCAGGTTGACCAACGTCTCCTGAAGCATCGCATCCATATTACCTTCGAAAACCAGGCGGCGGCGCATATCTACAATTGGAGCAATATGTTCAATGAATAACGGACATTCCTGGTCGCAGGCATAACAAGTGGTACATGCCCACAAACTCTTCTGCTCCACCGCCTCGCCCAACATCGATGGTTTACTGCCTTCCTCAGCCGAGGCCCCTAACTGCTCGCGCAAGCTCATTATCAGAAGTTTAGGGGAAAGCGACAGGCCGCTGGCAAAAGCCGGACAAACGTCCTGACAGCGACCGCATTCCGTGCAGGTATAAAAATCGAGCATCTGCCGCCAGCGGAACTGCGTGATCGCCCCGATGCCCGGTTTTACCTCACCGCCATTTTCTCCAAATTCCGGTGCAGATGGCAACCGGCCACGCGGATTCAGATTGCGCAGAAAAACCGCTGGCAAAGAGGTGACGACGTGGAAATGCTTTCCCACAGGGAGTTCAGTCAGAAACAACAGTACGACGCTGAGATGCACCCAATAGGCTCCATCCCCAATGACTCGCTGCGTTTCTTCTCTCATACCCGCAAAAAGCGATCCAACTGCACCCGAAATGGGCTGCCATCTTGCAAGGGAAGCCTCTCCCAGGTTGATACGAATGCCGTTCATCACCAACAAGGAGAGCATGATGGTCAAAATGAACAACAGTACCATGACACCCTGGCTCTTATGGCTACCTTCATACCGCTCGGGATTGGCCACGAGGCGCAAATATAATGCGTAGAACATCGCCAGACACACAAGCGCCGCAAACAAATCTTGAAGCAGCGCCAGCGGTCCCCAGGTTCCCAATACCGGAATTTTGAAATCGGGCACAGTAAAAGCTAACAGGCCCTCAAAGATAGCCTGGGCGATGGTGGGAAACAGGATCAAGAACCCCCAGAAAATCATAAAATGGGAAACACCAGGCAGTGGGAAGCGGAACAGGCGCAATTGAGCAGCCACGAAAACCAACAACCCTTTGAGCCGCTCGCCCCATCTTCCAAAACTTCCACTCGGCTGGCCGCGACTCATGGTGATCCACAATCGCTGGTAGGCGCGTCTCCCAAACACAGCCAAAGCTGCAACCAGGCTGGCCAGGACAAGGAGCGATTTGATCACCGGGTATGGCATGTCCACCATCATTCCTTCGCCTGCCGGACAGCATCAGTCAGCGCAGGCAGAATATCGAACAGATCCATCTTGACACCATAATGGGCGATATCAAATATCGGTGCCTGAGCATCTGTGTTCACAGCCACGATCATTTCACTGTCACCGATGGCTTCGACATGCTCCGGTGCGCCGCTAATTCCCATCGCCAGGTAAAGTCTGGGCCTGACCCGCTTACCCGATTTCCCCACCAGCCGCGTAGCCGGCAGCCAGCCCTGGTCGACCACGGGACGAGAGGAACAAACCACACCGCCCATGGCATCCGCCAGGTTCTGCGCCATCTGGATATTGTCCTGGTTTTGAATACCGCGACCGATGGCCACAAGCAGTTCTGCCTTCGAGATATCCACATCGCCAGCTTCTGGCTCGATATACCGCTTGAGCGCCAGGCGTAGTTTCTCAAAAAGCGGCGGTTCAATAGAGATAAGCTCGGAAGGTTGGGGGCTGCGCCCTCGATCTGGCTTATAACCACCGGGTATCATCGTCACCAGAGCAGTCGGCTCTGCCAGGTCACCCTCAACCATAATCTTGCCACCGCAAACCTGGCTGGTAAACATGACTTCACCGTCCACTACTACTCTCAAGCTACGGCACGAGCTGACCAACGGAAGATCCAGGCGTGCGGAAAGTAATCCGGCCACTTCAGCGCCAGTGGAAGTATCACCCAGCAATACCAGACGCGGCTTATGTTCGCGGACCAACGTTACCAACACCTGCAAGTAAGCATCTGAGTTGAAATCTGCCAAAATGGGGGCGTCCATATACCATACCTGATCAGCCGCCAGGTCTGCAGCTAACCCTTGAGCGTTGTGCCCTAACAACAGAGCGATCACCTTCCCCCCGGTACGTTCTACCACCCCCTGGGCAGCAGCCAACAGTACGTAGGACATATCCGCTACCCGCCCGTGCAGATGTTCGATCAATATAAAAATATCCTGGTTCATGCTAATTCTACTGCTTGAGCTCCGGCGATGGTATCAGAACACGCCCTTTTCACGGAATAATTGCACCAACCGGGCAACAACCTGGTTTGTGTCTCCTGTGAGCATGACTGCCTGTGCACTGCCCTCCGGTTTGAACATCCGCCTGGAGCGCCCGTTCCGGTGCGGTGGTTCAGGCGCGATCAATTCTTCAACCACTGCTGTCCTCATCGCCTGGCGAATCTTGCTGAAGGCGATGTAGCCTGGCGGGCGTTCAGACGATTGGATGCCCAATACTACCGGTGTAGTTACTTCCATCTCCGCGGCCAACCCGCCGGGGTACTCTTTGCGCACCAGTAAAATGCCGTCGTTCATGCTCACTGCCGCCACATACCCCACATAGGGTAGTGCCAGATACCCTGCCAGCAGCGGCCCAACCGCCCCATCCAGATCATTGTGTGCCTGCACCCCGGTCAAGATCAAATCGGGAAGATCACTGCGCCACACATTGGCGAGGGTAAGCGCCAGGGAATGGTTATCCAGATTCTGATCGAAATCACCGCACAGCTTGAGCAACCGGTCTGCACCCCTGGCTGAAGCGGCGAACAACACATCGTCGACGCCTTCCATATCGGGCGCAAGCACGGTTACCTGCGCACCGTAATGCTCCTTTAACACCATCGCCTGTTCGATCGCATGGTCGTCCGGCTCATTGAGCTTGAGCCGCAACCACATCGGGTCGAGGCCAACGCCTTGTTCATCGAGGACCAGTTCTTCAACCAGGTCGGGCACCAACTTGGTAAGCACAACCACATTCATATCCAGCTCCTCATCTCCTACAGGACCGGCAGCTTATTCTTCGCCCATAGATTCGACCAACAACTCGGCAATATCCCGGACCACCAGGCGGCTGGCTCTTTCAACCATTTTGGCGGCGTCTTCAAAGCGCGGCGATTCATAGGGACAGGCAATCGCCAGAATATCCGCCCCGGTGGCTACGGCCTCACGTACTCTCCACTCGGAAAGACGCACATGGGCTTTCTCCCAGGTAAAACCATCCAGCCACATGCCTCCACCGCCACCGCCACAACACAAGCTGGTTTCGCGATGATGCGACATTTCGGCCAAATCGATACCCGGTATCGCCCGTAACACTTCCCGTGGTTCATCGTAAATGCCATTCGCCCGGCCCAGAAAACAGGCATCGTGATATGTCACCCTGGCTTTCACCGGATGTCGCAAAAGCGGTTGCAACTGCTCCAAGCGTTCTGCCAGGAATTGTGTGTAGTGGCGGACAGGATAAGCAATACCCAGCGCAGGGTATTCATTATGCAAAGCGTTATAGGCGTGCGGGTCGGTTGTAACGATTTCAGTAAACGTATACCGTTCGAACGCCCGGCCATTCTTTTCGGCAAGCATTTCGAACAGGCCACGCTCTCCAGCCAGACGCTGGGAATCGCCATCACTGTTTTCTTCGTGCCCCAAAATACCAAAGTTGACGCCCAGGGCATGCAACAGCCTGGCAAATGCCCGGCTTACCAGCCCAACGCGAGGATGATAGGAAGCGTAATCGCCAACGAACCACAGCACATCCACCGGTCGCCGCACCTGGCTCATAATCGCTACCGGCGGATCGATGCCTTGCATCCAGGCAGCCCGCCTGCGCGGCGATTCGCCCAGGGGATTGCCATAACGCTGCGAGTTTTCCAGGGCATCTTTCAGCTCGGTGGGGACGTTTCCGGCCAGGAGTAATTCCTCTTTCACGCGCGTCATCAAGCCAGGTGTCAGGGGTATCCTGGCTGGACAGGCGCGGCTGCAGGCGTAACACGAGACGCACATCCAGGCAAGATCGGTTTTCAGCGCGCTTTCAACGAAACCGGCCCGCAGGGATGCAATCAGCTTACTGGGTGGAAAGTCCATCAAATATCCGAAAGGGCAAATTCCACTGCACGTGCCACACTGCAAGCAAGCCAGAATTTGCTCGCCATCGGGCAACTTCTGCAAACTTGTATAGAACAAATCGTTGAACGTAGGCCGCTGCGAAAGGGTAGCCATCGCCATCATCGCACCTCCAGTTCTTACCGTACAATCACCTATCCCCCAGGAAATTGAAACAAAACTGACGTCTTTCTTTGACGCCAGTTTAGCAAAAAGTTGGCTACAACAAGACTACAATTTACGACCCGGTTGGCTACAAGCTATTTTCGACCCCGGCTAAAATTTGCTCCGCCTGGTCCTGGTCATAGCGCCGGCCATGTCGTTGGGCCAGTTCCAGGGCTTTTAGTGCAAACGGTTTCGCCAGGCGCTGGTTACCCAAACGACGGTGTGTTTCTGCCAGGCCAGCAAAAAACTGGCACTGCTCAGCCCGCGAGTCGAGCCGCTCGGCAAGCACCAATCCATCGCGAAGATACTTAAGCGCATCGTCCAGCCGGCCCGAGCGAATCTCGAGCCAACCTAGGTTGCACAGGCAAAATATCTCTTGCGCCCGATCGGCGATTTCGCGAGACAATTCCAGGCTGGAAAGCAAACACTCTCTACCCTGATCCACCTGCCCGCGGCCAGCCAGTGCGACTCCCAAAACACCCTGGGCGAAGCGCCGCATGTACAACAATTGCGCCCGCTCACAGCATCGTAAGGCAGTCCAGGCCAGATCCTCTGCCTTGCAGAAATCTCCTAAATAGCCATACAGTGTAGAAAGATTACAAATCGTATAGACTTCGTAGCTGGAGTCCCCCAAAACATGGAAACAACGCAACGCTCTATCCAGATTGGCTTGCGCGTCGTCAAAATCTCCAACTGCTCGAGCTGCCAAGCCCATCTCGCGTAAAGCTTTTGCTTCCATCAATAAATCGCCCAGCTCTTGGCTGATATTGAATACTTTTTCGGCGCAAGATCGCGCCTGAGAATAACGACAAAACCAGCGGTGTGCATTCGCCTCACGTAAAATGGCGTGAGCGATAGCGGTTTCGTCCCCCACCTGCGCTGCAATTTTGGCTTCTTGCTCGAAATCATTTTGATAAGCCTGCATATCGCCAATAGAGCGATACACTCTGCCTCGCAAAATAAGCGCCCGGAGTTGCTGACGATAATTCTCTGCAACGTCATCAGGCTCAACCAGGCTTGCCGCCTGTAATTTCAGCAAAGTCAAGGCCCGGCTGAAATAATCCAGAGCTTCATCGAAAGCAAACAACTTACTCGATTTCTCTCCCGCCTGCATCGCATAGCCTGCTGCCTTCTGAGCTTCTCCGGCTTGCTCGAAGTGCCATGCCAGCAAAGCGATCTCCTGCGGATGCAACTTTTCCAGCATTTTGCCACATTGGCGATGAATGAAACGCCGCCGATCATAGCCCAGCTCGTCATAGATCGCCATTCGCACCAGTTCATGCTCAAACGAATAATGCCCATCCCGTTCATCCAGAAGGTGGCGGGTGGTCATCACTTCTAGGCCTTCCAATACATCCAGCTCGCCACTCTCAGTCGCCATTTGCATCATCTCTAAAGTGAAAGAGCGTCCTAAAGCAGCAGCTATTTCTAACAGCTTGCGTTGCCGGGCATCCAGGCAGGCCAAACGTTGGTGTACCGCCTCTTGAATCGTCTTCGGGATCGGCAAATTTTCCAGGTCTGCTGGTTTGCATACTCCCCCATGCGTCTCTGCCAGTTCTCGCAAAAGTTCAACCAGGAAAAACGGATTCCCGCCCGAAATCTGGTGTAAACGAGCTGCCAGTTTTAGGTCATTCTCTCCTGGCCCAAAAAGCTGGTCGAGGATCTCGAGCACTTTATCCGCCTCCAGGCGCGGTAGCAAACATTCCTCCAAAATTCTCAACCGCCCTAATCCGAAGCGCAATTCGTTCAAACAACCCGCCGCCTCGATCCGATAAGTACCAACGACCAGGATATGATTCGATCCATCCACCTCCAGCCGGCAGCCCAAATAGGCTAACCATTCCAGGGTTGACGCATCTGCCCAATGCAAGTCATCCAGACACAGCAGCACAGGCCGGGAACGCCCCGACATACCTTCGAGTAATTGATAGAGTGCCTCAAACAAACGCCTGCGCGCCTCCTCTGGCCGGGCCGGCAATGGCGTTGGCAAGTTCGAAAAGCAGCTATAAATTTCTGGCAACAGTCGAGCCGCCTCGGCAAGCCATATCGTGCCAGTCTTGATCTCCGCTGGACGCATCTCAATCGCTGCGCGTAAGGCCTCAGCTACCGCGTGATAAGGCAAATTCCCCATACCCGGGTTACAAGCGCTGTATAGAATCGTTGCGCGGCCCCGAAAAAGTATGGCAATTTCCTGGAGCAATCGAGATTTACCAATGCCTGGTTCTCCGCTGATCAAGAACAGTCTTCCTCGCCCCTGACAGACCAGGTTGAAGGATTGGTGCAATTGTTTAACAACATCATCGCGCCCGACAAACGGCAGTTCGATCTTCCCTAACCGGTCGATTGGGCCACAAGCGGTATGAAGTGCACCGGGCAACCTTGAGCCAAAGACCGACTGGTAGATCGCCCACGTATTCGGGGATGGGCTGACCCCCAATTCTTTCTCTAAAGTCAGTACGCACAGCTCAAACTGGCGTTCTGCGGCACTGCGGTTCCCTATCGCAGTGTACAATTCGATCAACTTACAATGAATATCCTCCGCCAGGTTGTCAATTTCAAGATAACGGTTTGCGCAGGCGATAGCCATATCGTAGGCCTTATGCTCCTGGTAATTGTTTATCAAATCCACCAGAGCTTCCAGATAGCGACACGTGTAACTCTCCCTCATCTGCCCGGCCCAGGATTCAAATTCCGGGCAAGACGGCAAGGAAAACCCGCTCAAGAATGGGCCACGCCAATACTGTAGCTCTTCCTCTTGCCTTTCAACCCAGGCCAGAGAGTCGACCGGGTCACCCGCTGCTACCTGGCGCGCCTCATAACGCCCGACAAAGAACGCGTCAAAAGCTACCGTGTCACACCACACCCTGGTGGGGTCCAAGGCCACATACTCATTCGAGAATTCAACGATATCTGGTTCGGGAAAAGCCAGACGTAAATGCGTGAGCAAGTGCGAAAGGCTCCGCCGGGCACAAGAGTGAGGGCTATCCGGCCAAAACAAGAAACAAAGCTGCTCGCGAGGAACGGGTTGCAAATCGGACGCCAGGCGATACAATAAGGCCCGCACCTGGCGCCGCGAAATTGCCAACGGCTGCCCAGTCCATAAGATCACCGGAGGTCCTAATAAGGCAACTCGCAGGCTCGACACTTCTTTCTCCCCGTCTCCACCCGCCTGGGGGATTACCGGCAAAGTCTCTTTCTGCCTCACCGCTACCTCGCAGAAAAAATTCGGATCAAAAGCGATGCAGCGTGTTGACTGGCCAAACTGATTATAGCATGGTTATGGTCGCAGGAAATAGCGTGGGTGCGTCATATTCTCCGGCGAAAGCACCTCATCCAGTTCTGCTTGGCTGAGATAGCCTTTCTCCAGCACAATCTCATACACCGACCGCCCGCTTTCCAATGCCTGGCGGGCGATCTCGCTCGACTTCTCATAACCTAACAGTGGATTGAGAGCAGTCACCAGGCCAATGCTATGCTCCACCATCCAGCGGGTCCGTTCCCGATTAGCCGTTATTCCATCGATGCAGCGTTCGGCGAGCGTGCGGCAGGCCCGCCCCAGCATATCCAGCGAGCGAAACAGGTTGAAAGCAATCACCGGCTCGAAAGCGTTCAACTCGAGCTGGCCGGCCTCCGCGGCCATGGTCACCGTAATATCATTGCCGATCACCTCGAAAGCCACCTGGTTGACCACCTCCGGGATGATCGGGTTGACTTTACCGGGCATAATCGATGAACCTGGGGCCATAGGCGGCAGCACGATTTCACCCAACCCGGCGCGCGGCCCCGAAGAGAGCAGGCGCAAGTCGTTGCAGATTTTGGAGAGTTTGACGGCGATGCGCTTGAGCACACCGGAGAGCTGCACGTAAGCCCCGGCATCCTGGGTTGCTTCCACCAGATTGGGCGCGCCGATCAGCGCCACGCCGCACAACTGGCGCAAGCGCGCCACCACCAGGCGTGCGTAGTCCGGGTGAGCGTTCAGCCCGGTGCCGATTGCCGTCGCTCCCAGGTTGATCTCGCGGATCAACGACTGCGCCTCTCCCAGGCGCTGCACATCTTCGCCGACCATCACCGCCCAGGCTTCGAACTCCTGGCCCAGGGTCATGGGCACGGCGTCCTGGAGCTGCGTGCGACCCATCTTGATTACTTCGCTAAATTCCTGCCCCTTGGCGCGCAGCGAGGCCTGCACTCGTTCCATCTCACGTCGCAGGCCATCCATCTTCATACTCAGAGTCAGGCGCAACGCCGTAGGGTAGACATCGTTGGTCGACTGCGACAGGTTGACATGATTGAGGGGGTGGATCACGTCGTAGCGTCCTTTTTCGTAACCCAACAATTCCAGCGCCCGGTTGGCAATGACTTCGTTGGCGTTCATGTTGGTGGAGGTACCCGCCCCTCCCTGGATCACATCCACCACAAACTCGCTGTGCAGTTTGCCTCCCAGCAGTTCATCACAGGCGGCGGCAATTGCCCCGGCAATCTTTGCGTCCAGCAGGCCCAGATCCTGGTTGGTGAGGGCCGCTGCCTTTTTGATGTAAGCCAGCGAGTGGATCAGGCGCGGATAATGCGAGATGGGAATGCCGGTGATGGCGAAATTCTCCACAGCGCGCTGCGTCTGGATACCATAATAACACCCGGCGGGTAACTCACGCTCACCGAGCAGGTCGTGTTCCGTTCGAAATCCGCTCATAGTACTCCTCGTTTCGTGTGTGAAAGCCCTCCACCAAATAGCTTGCAAGTTGCAAACTCTACTATGGTAGATACCTGGTCGTACACCACGAAAGTATAAACCAAAAACGATCAAATCTGAAAATTGCGCGCCAGGTGAACTAATCCGTGGTATAATGATCAATGACCGAAAAACATATATAGTCATATAGAAATAGGGATTGATATGCCTAAAGCGTTTAGTGAACACGAGAAAGAAGTGATCGGCAGCCTGCTACTGGAGCAGGGCTATAAGCTATTTTCTACCTACGGGCTGAAGAAGACCAATATCGAGGAGATCGCAAAAGCTGCCGGGATCTCGAAAGGGGCATTCTACAGTTTTTACGACTCCAAAGAAGCCCTGTTTATGGATGTCGTCGAACAGGCCGAACTGCGCGTGCGCCAGGAAATACTGGCTGCCATTGACTTGCCGGGGCCATCACCACGCGCCCGTTTGTTTAACATATTGAAGAAGGCGTTTAGCCTCTTCCAGGCCATCCCCATCCTGCAATTTTTCACGGGAAGCGATTATGACCTGCTTTTCCGCAGAGTCTCCTCAGAAAAATTCCAGGAACACCTGGCCAGCGACCGGGTGTTTTTCGAGGAGATGATCGCCCGCTGCCAGGAGGCGGGCATATACATCCGGGCGCCATTCGAGCAAATCATGGGCCTGTTGTATTTGCTCGTCCTGGCTGCTTTGCACAAGGACGATTTGGGATTGAGCACCTCTGACAAGAGCATCGACATCCTGCTGGAGATGGTCGCGGCTTTTTGCCTGGGCGAGATCGATATTCACCACGAAGGATATGAAACCTATGAACCTGCCAATCGAAACTGAAGACCTGGGTAAATGCTACGGAGACGTAAGGGCTGTCGAGCACCTTTCTCTGCGGGTGGCCGAGGGAGAAATTTACGCCTTTCTCGGGCTGAATGGCGCAGGGAAAACGACCACCATCCGCATGCTGTTGGGCATGATCCGGCCCACCACCGGGTACGCCACTGTGCTGCAAACGAGGGTGCGCCCGGGCAGCCGGGAGCCCTGGAAATCGGTGGGATATCTTGTGGAGATCCCCCATAGCTACCCAGAACTAACTGTCGAAGAGAATCTGGAGGTCAGCCGGCGGCTGCACCCTGGCACCCCGCAGGCGGCCGTGAGCCAGATCATCGAGCGCATGGGGCTGGCCGCCTATGCAAACCGGCGGGCCGCTAACCTTTCACAAGGCAATGCCCAAAGGCTGGGGGTGGCCAAAGCGCTGCTGCACAACCCCAAACTGCTTTTTCTGGACGAACCAGCCAACGGACTGGATCCGGCCGGGATTGTCGAGATTCGCGAGCTGCTGCTGGAACTGACTCGCGAACGGGGAGTGACAGTCTTTATGTCGAGCCACATCCTGGCTGAAGTCTCACGACTTGCCCAGCGGATAGGAATTATCCACAAAGGGCAACTGCTCCAGGAACTGAATATCGATGAGTTAGAACGGAATCGCAGGAGGCGGCTCCTGCTGCGGGCCCGGGATACGGAAGCTGCGCACCAGGCATTGGTGACCGCCGGGCAGCCTGCCGAGATTTTGCCAGACGGAACGATAGAACTGAGAAACGCGCCTTCCGTCGAACACCCTGATGACATCAACTGCCTCCTGGTTAACGCCGGGACTCCGCCGATCCAGTTAGCCGTCGAGGAAGAAGAACTGGAACAGTATTTCCTGCGGCTGGTTGGAATGAATGGAGGATCACAAAATGAATAATCTATATGACATGATCTGGATCGAGGTGCGAAAAGCAATTCGCTCCAAAATGCCCCTGTGGACCATAGTCGGTTCTTTGTTTATGCCGCTTGGCATCGCCTTCCTAATTTTCGTCTCCAAGAATCCAGAGATTTCCCAAAAGCTGGGCCTGGTAGGCGCCAAAGCTAACCTGATGGCCTATGCCTCAGCAGATTGGCCAACTTACATGGGGTTGTTTGGCCAGATGGTTGCCGCAGGCGGGTTCATTCTGTTCATCCTGATCATTAGCTGGACCTTTGGCCGTGAATTTACGGATGGGACGGTGAAAGATATGCTGGCAGTGCCAGTCCAACGCTCAAGCATCCTGCTGGCGAAATTTATTCTAACGGCAGCCTGGTCGGTAGTAGTGGCTATGGTTATCACCGTTGTCGGCACAACAATCGGCGCGATGATCAAGCTGCCAGGAGGTTCGATACAGGTTATTGTCCAGGGCAGCAGCCAGGTAGCGATAACAGCCTGTCTGACGATCGTTGCAGTTATGCCATTTGCATTCTTTGCAAGCTTCGGACGAGGCTACCTGTTGCCCATCGGGTTGGCGGTTCTAGCACTGATGATGGCAAACCTGGTAGCGATTCTCGGGTGGGGTGAATATTTTCCATGGGCTATACCGGGATTATATGCAATGGGGAAAAGCCCACTGGCGCCAGTCAGTTATTGGATCGTGTTCATCACCGGTCTGGTGGGCATGATCGGGACGTATTTCTGGTGGAAATACGCCGACCAGAGCCATTAGCCAGTAGGTCAGAGATATTCCTCACCCACCGGGTTATCCACGCTTCATGGCAAAATGAGGTGCAAATCGCCGAACTCATGCCATAAGTACCGCTCGCGCTGCGCTGCGGCATACGTAAGGTTCAGATGTTGTCTTCCAGCAATCGCTTCCAGCATGGTCAAATGGGTGGACTGTGGCTCGTGGAAGCCGGTCAGCAAACCATCTACCGCGTAGACCCCACGCTGCGGGGTAATCACCAGGCGCGTCCAGCCCTCACCGGCGTGGACGCGCCCGTCCACACCGGCCACACTCTCCAGGGCGCGCACGCAGGTGGTGCCCACGGCGATCACCCGTTTTCCAGCGACGTGTGCCCGGTTCATCGCCTGCGCCGTCTCGGCAGGCACACGGTAATATTCTTCGTAGGGAGGTTCATGATCTTCCAGGCTGGCCACGCCGGTGTGCAATACCAGCGGTGCTACCTTCACGCCGCGCTGCTCTAATTCATCGAGCAATTTGCAGGTAAAGGGGCGCCCGGCGGAGGGCATTTCAGCGCTGCCCATCTCGTCGGCGTACACCGTCTGGTAATACGAAGGTGGCCATTCGGATCGTACATACTTGTAACGAATCGGAAAGCCATACCGCGCCAGGTATTCGTCCAGCGGCAAGGGCAGATTCAGCCAGACAATCCACAGGCGCACCTGGAGCTTGCCATTTGGCTGGTTGCGCTGGTCGGAGCGATAGGGAAGCAACAAACCGGCATGGGCCCCACCCGGCAAAACCAGGCGTTCACCGGCACAGGCATGATACAAGGGTTGCAGACCCTGCGGGCCAGGCTGGCGCAGTTCTGCCACCCATAAATCTCCAGGCAAGTGTGTGGAAAGGTGCAGTTCGAGCGGAGTGCCATCCTGGCGCACCGCGTTCAACGCGGCGTTTAGCGTGCCACTGGTATTAATGACCAATACGTCGCCCGGATGCAGATAGACCGGTAGATCGTCGAAGCAGGTATGCACAATTTTATCCGTCGAGCGGGAGGAAACCATCAATCGCACCTGGTCGCGCGACAGGCCCCGCGCTTCCGGCGGCTCGCTGGCTTCAAGCTGCGCCGGTAGTTCAAATTGCATGGGAGTAGTATCAGCCAATTCAGGCCAGGCCTGCCAAGTCGATACAGATGGGTGCTCCAGGCTGTGGTTCATCCGGCGATCTCCTCGGCCACCCGGCGGGCGTGATAGCGCCCGGAAGGTAAGTCGCTGTTGAGCAAGGCCAGCAGGCCAGGCACGCTCTCTTCTGGCAAAGGCCGGTCACTGATGTCTTCACCAGGAAAAGCCTCCTGGTGCATTTGCGTACGCATATCCCCCGGATCGACCCAATACACCCGCCAGGTCGGGTTCTCCGCCGCCAGGATCGCGCTGAGGTGCTCCAGGGCGGCCTTGCTCGAGCCATAGCCGCCCCAACCTTCGTAAGGTTCCACGCCAGCGTCACTGGTGACATTTACGACACGCGCATCCGCCTTCAGCACGTGACGCAGCTCCTGGAGCAACGCCAGGGGAGCAAAGACATTGGTGCGGTAAACCTGTTCGAGCGCCTCCAGCGGGTAATCCAGCAGCGCAGGCTGAGGGCTGGGTCCGAGGACGCTGGCGTTATTTACCACCACGTCTAATCCACCGAGGCGCCTGGCGGCAGCAGCCAACGCTTTGCGGTGCGCCGGGTCGCATACGTCACCGGCCAGGGCAATTACCGGCGCCTGATGGGATAACAGGGCACGAGCTGTTTCCAACGCTTCTGCCCCACGTGCATCGAGCATCAATTGCCAGCCTTCTCCAGCCAGTGATCGAGCCAATGCCAGCCCCAACCCCCGGCTGGCGCCTGTTATCAGCGCATTCCGTTGCATGGTCCATCTCCTTGAAAGCGAATATTCCTGATTGTACGAAAAAGACCGGCCTGACACAACGGACGCCGGTCCAGTTTTCACCCTGTACTTTGGTACAGGATACAATTCTCTTAACGCCTTAAGGTTCCACCCATCCCTCGTGCAATGCCAGGCGCACTGCATCGGTACGGTTCCTCACTTCCAGTTTGTTCAAAATCGAGGAAACGTGAAACTTGACTGTACGCAGGCTAATTTCCAATGTGAGTGCGATCTCTTTGTTCGCTTTCCCCTGCGCCAACAAGGCCAATACTTCCTTCTCTCGCACGGTCAGCCGGTGGTAAAGGGCAGTTGCCTGGTCCACGGCGGTCATCTGCTGGAGTAAACGGGAGGCGATCACTGGCTGCAACAGCGAACCACCCTGGCTGACGACCCGAATTGCGTTCAAGATTTCGGCTCGCGGCGCCCCCTTGAGCAAGTATCCCTGGGCTCCAGCCTGCAATGCTGACAGGATACGTTCATCGCTATCATAGGCGGTGAAAACGATAGCGCGTACCTCCGGCCGTTCTGCATGCAGCCGTTGCAACGTTTCGACGCCGTCCATTCCAGGCATCTCCAGATCGAGCAAAATGATCTGCGGCTCCAGGGCAATCACCATGTTGATCGCTTCCTGCCCACTCGCCGCGCCACCCACCACATCGAAATCCGCCTCGATACCCAGCATGGCTGCCAGTCCATCCCGCACCACCGGGTGGTCATCAGCGACCAGAATACGAACCCGTTCGTGATTGTCCATTTATGCTCCGTGCGCCTGATTGCTGACAAATGATTACCGACAGCTGGCCATAGTCGATAGACCTCCGACCACTGGCGACAACCCATTCGCAACTCACCGCGGCAAAGGAATATGCACCACCAGCCGCGTCCCTGCACCGGGAGAACTCTCTACATGCAATTCACCACCCAGCAAGTGGGCTCGCTCCTGGATGCCTACAAGGCCAAAGCGGCCAGCGGGTGGCTGGCCCGGGGCAAAACCTTGTCCGTCGTCGGCGACGATCAGGGTGACCGCCTGCGGCGTGGCGCTCAGGCTCAACATAGCCTGACGCGCCCGGGCGTGCTTTTCGACATTGGTGAGTGCTTCCTGGGCAACGCGGTACAGGCCAGCTTCGACCCGCGCTGGCAAAGGCCCAACTTCGCCGGCAATCTCACAATGAACACAAATTTCACCCTTTTCGCTCAGGGCTGCGGCCAGCGCGGCAAGCGCCTGTGCCAGGCTGCGGCCTTCTAAGGGCGCTGCACGCAGATCAAGCACCGAGCGGCGCGCTTCCTCCAGGCCAGACCGGGTCAGGGCAATCGCCTGCTGCAAGACAGGCCGGGCGCGCTCCGGCTGGGCGCCGGATTCCAACAGCGCATCAGCCGCCTCGAGCTGCAAAGAAATCCCCGCCAGATTCTGCGCCAGGGTATCGTGAATTTCGCGCGCCAGGCGATTACGTTCTTGCAATGCACCGATTTCGGCGCTGTGCGCGTACAAACGCGCACGCTCGACAGCGATGCTTAACAAATCACCTATGGTGTACAACAATCGCAAATCATCCTGCGAAAGGCTACGCCAGTCGGCACTGGCGACATTGAGCACGCCAAGTTGTCTGCCATGTGCATAAAGGGGTATGCTGGCGTGGTAACGCAGCCCATCCGTACCGCCCACCAGTTTCTTCAAGCGGCTGCAGGTAATCACGTTAATGTTGGCAGCCCCTTCCATATCACCGGCCTGATAGGTATCCAGGCAGTAGCAACTGCCCTGCATCATCTCCGGGTTTTCAACCAGGCCGGGCGGCAGGCGGCGTGCAGCAGCCAGATAGATCTGCCCATTCTCCTCATCCAGCAGCCAGATCCAGCCACTATCCAGGTGCAGCAGTTCGGCCACCTGAGCCAACGCTGCATCGAGCGTCTGGTCCAGGTCAACCGAACGGTTGAGCGCCTCGGCGATGGCGTTGAGTATAGAAAGCTCACGGTTTCGCTGGCGAAGTTGTTCGGCGTCGGTTTCGGGAGAAAGAGTCAACACCCACGAATTATAACCGAAGCACTCCGAATTCCGCAGAGAATCCGTGTCGCTTTGTGGTTAAGATATCCATTCCGGATACGTAACACCTTCGAATCAAGCAGACTGCACGAGTGGCGATGGCGGCGAGGCGCGACGAGCGCTCACATCGGTTATTCTGGAAAAAGGTTAGACTTCAAATGCCTGGCGCACCCCGGGGGTGAGCAAGTAGATGAATACGATAATCGAGAATCCCACGGGGAAGATCGCCTGCAAAATACCCGTACCGTTCCAAAGGTTGACCGCCGCGCCGAGTACGTCTACACCGGTAGCGAGGATGCCCAGCCACCAGGCCCACTTACGCAGGTTGAAAGCGCCATAGGCGGCAATGAGGTGCAGGACCGGGCCGGCCAGGATCAGCAGCCCGGCGCAAATCCCGATCAACCCGACGACAGTGCCCACCGGGCTGGCAAAAGTCAAAGCGGTGCTGCCAGTAATTACAATGAGTGGAATGCACAGGCCAATCAACCCGGCGATCAGTTGCAAAATACCCAGTATGGTAACACCCACCGGGCGGTTTTTCATAGGGGTGGACATAGAAAGCCTCCGTAAAATCCGAAATTTCTGTATGTGTGGAGTACAACACCGCACATGTCAAAGCTATTATCTTTTACGTGAAAGGCCGCTTTTGGTTGCAAAGGCGACCCTTCTTGACACTTTCTTGTCACATCTGGCATTGTTCTTTCTCCTAAATTGACCTGGAGGGGGATATATTCACAGGGTTTATGGAGCTTACACAATGAGTGACCTGGTTTTTCTTACAATCGCAACAGGCTTTTTCGCCCTGATGGCTGCTTTTAGCCGGCTCTGCCAGCGGCTATTGGAGGAATAAGATGCTGCTCATCGCTGGCCTGATCGTCTCAGGGCTGCTGCTTTACCTGTTTGTCGCTTTGCTCAAACCGGAGTGGTTCGGATGAACGCCTGGAGCTTGCTGCAATTTCTGTCTTACCTGGGCGTCCTTTGCCTGCTGGTTAAGCCGCTGGGCGCGTACATGGCCAGAGTCTACCAGGGCGAACACACCTTTCTCAGCCCGCTGGCATCGCCTGTGGAGCGCTGGTTATACCGCCTGGCCGGCGTACACGCGGATGAAGAAATGGACTGGAAAACATATACTGGCGCTCTGCTGGTCTTCAACCTGGCTGGACTGCTGCTGGTGTATCTCCTGCTGCGAGTCCAGTACCTGCTGCCGCTCAATCCGCAGGCAATGGGGAACGTCCCGCCGGACCTGGCCTTCAACACGGCGGTGAGCTTTGTTACGAACACCAACTGGCAATCGTATAGTGGCGAAACCACGCTCAGTTATCTTTCACAGATGCTCGGCCTGGGCGTGCAAAATTTTCTCTCCGCCGCTACCGGCATGGCCGCCCTGGTTGCATTGATCCGCGGTTTATCCCGCGCCAGCGCGCACCGGTTGGGAAACTTCTGGATAGACCTGATCCGCTCGATATTGTACATCCTCCTACCGCTTTCGCTGCTCCTGGCGCTGGCGCTCATCTCCCAGGGTGTGGTACAGACTTTCCGGCCTTATACTGTAGTGCCAGTCGTGGAGCAAAGCGCGGGGAGTGCGCCTGCTTTTCAAACCTTGCCGCTCGGCCCGGCTGCATCGCAAATCGCCATCAAGCAGTTGGGCACTAACGGCGGTGGCTACTTCAACACCAACTCGGCGCACCCATTCGAAAACCCCACTCCGTTGGCCAATTTTCTGGAGATGCTGGCCATCCTGCTCATCCCCGCCGCGCTCACTTACACTTTCGGCAAGATGGTCGGAGACACGCGCCAGGGGTGGGCTATTCTGGCAGCGATGCTGGTGGTATTCGTGGCAATGGCCAGCCTGGCAATCGGTGCGGAGCTATCGGGCAACCCCGCCTTTCCAGCCCTGGGCATCGACCAGTCAGCCAGTGCACTGCAGGCAGGAGGGAATATGGAAGGCAAAGAGGTACGCTTCGGCATCCTGAATTCGGCGGTATGGGCTACAGCCACGACAGCCGCATCCAATGGTTCGGTAAATGCGATGCACGACTCGTTTATGCCGCTGGGTGGGCTGGCTGCCATGTGGCTGATACAGTTGGGTGAAGTGATTTTCGGTGGGGTCGGCTCCGGCCTGTATGGCATGTTAGCCTTCGTAATCATCGCTGTCTTCGTCGCCGGGTTGATGGTTGGGCGCACCCCCGAATACCTGGGCAAGAAGATCGAAGTCTACGAAATGAAAATGGCGGCCCTGATTGTACTGTTGCCGGTACTGATCGTGTTGTCTGGGTCAGCGTTAGCCGTCTCGACCAGCGCCGGGCGAGCAGGGGGCTTCAACGCTGGCCCGCAGGGTTTCAGCGAGGTACTGTACGCCTTCTCGTCGGCGGGCAACAACAACGGCTCGGCCTTCGCCGGGTTGGGAGCCAACAACCCATTCTACAACACTGCCCTGGGGATCGCTATGCTGGCGGCGCGCTACGCCTTGATCGTGCCGCTGCTGGCCATGGCCGGTTCGCTGGCTGCAAAGAAAAAAATCCCACCCAGCGCAGGCACATTGCCTACGCACACCCCCTTGTTCACCGGGTGGCTGATTGCCGTTATGATCATCGTCGGGGCGCTCAGCTTTTTGCCGGCCCTGGCGCTTGGCCCGATCGTCCAGCATTTGATGCTGGGCAGCGGGAGGTTCTTCTAATGTCGGCCAGCGTTTCACCCAAGAAATCCCAGGCTGCCAGTCTGCGCAGTGAAATCTACCGCCGAGCAGCGCTGGAGGCCTTCAAAAAGCTCGATCCGCGCCGCCAGGCGCGCAACCCGGTGATGTTCGTCGCTGAGGCAGGCAGCCTGTTCACCACCTTGCTATGGATCCAGGCACTGGCAGGCCAGGGAGAGGCGCAGCCCGGTTTCATTGGTGCCATCGCACTGTGGCTGTGGTTCACCGTGTTGTTTGCGAACTTCTCCGAAGCCATCGCCGAAGGGCGCGGCAAAGCCCAGGCCGAATCGCTGCGCAAAGCGCGCCGCGAAACACCTGCCCGAAGGCTGCGCCAGTCGAAGCCAGTGGAGAATGCCGACCCGGCGGCCTTAAACCTCGAGGCAGTCCGCTCCACCGTCGAAATGATATCCTCCACACATCTTCGCCGCGGCGATCTGTATCTGGTCGAAGCGGGCGATATCCTGCCAGCAGATGGCGAGATTATAGTGGGTATTGCATCCGTGGATGAAAGCGCGGTGACCGGCGAAAGCGCGCCGGTGGTGCGCGAGGCCGGCGGCGACCGCAGCGCGGTGACTGGCGGGACGCGCCTGCTCTCCGACTGGCTGATCGTGCGGGTCGGTGCTGACCCGGGCCAGGGTTTCCTCGACCGCATGATCAGCATGGTGGAAGGCGCGAAGCGGCAGAAGACGCCCAATGAGATCGCCCTCAGCATCTTACTCTCCGGCTTTACCATCATCTTTTTGGTAGTTTGCGCCACGCTGCTGCCATTTTCGCAGTACAGTGTGGCCGCTGCCGGGCAAGGCACGCCCATAACCCTGACCGTGCTGGTCGCCCTGCTCATTTGTCTTATCCCTACCACCATTGGCGGCCTGCTCTCGGCCATCGGTATTGCCGGGATGGACCGGCTGATCCAGCGCAATGTGATCGCCATGTCAGGGCGAGCCGTGGAGGCCGCCGGCGACGTGGACGTACTCTTGCTGGATAAGACCGGCACGATCACCCTGGGCAACCGGCACGCAGTAGAATTCATCCCGGTCGCGGGCGCCGAACCGCGAGAGCTTGCCGAAGCCGCACAACTTGCCTCGTTGGCCGATGAAACCCCCGAAGGGCGTTCGATCGTCGTGCTGGCCAAAGAGAAATACGGTTTGCGCGGCCACACTATGGGCGCCAGCGAAAAGGCTCCCCACGGTATGCACTTCGTGCCATTCACTGCCCAAACCCGTATGTCGGGTGTGGACTTCAACGGCGCATCGATCCGCAAGGGGGCGCCTGATGCCATCCTGACGTTGATCCAATCCAACGGGCGCGTATTGCCGCCCGATCTCAAATCCACAGTAGAGACCATTGCCCAGGCAGGCGGCACACCGCTGGTCGTGGCGCGCAACGGGCAGGCGCTGGGCGCCATCTATCTCAAAGACATCGTCAAGGGCGGCATCAAGGAACGTTTCGCCCAACTGCGCAAGATGGGCATCAAAACCGTGATGATCACGGGAGACAATCCGCTCACCGCGGCAGCGATTGCCGCCGAAGCCGGGGTGGACGATTTCCTGGCCCAGGCAACGCCGGAAGCCAAGCTCAAACTGATCCGAGAGTATCAAGCCGGCGGGCGATTGGTAGCCATGACTGGGGACGGCACCAACGATGCTCCTGCCCTGGCGCAGGCCGACGTGGCCGTAGCGATGAATACTGGCACACAACCTGCCCGCGAGGCCGCCAACATGGTGGACCTGGACAGCAACCCCACCAAACTGATCGAGATCGTCGAGATCGGCAAACAGCTTCTAATGACGCGCGGCGCGCTGACTACCTTCAGCCTGGCCAATGACGTGAGCAAATACTTTGCCATCATCCCGGCGGCTTTTGCCACCACCTACCCGGCGCTCGGCGCGTTGAACTTCATGCGCCTGGCCACCCCCGAAAGCGCTATCCTATCGGCGGTCATCTTCAACGCCCTGATCATCGTCGCCCTCATTCCACTCGCCTTACACGGTGTGCCTTACCGTCCCAAACCAGCAGCACAATTGCTGCTGGATAATCTGGTGGTCTACGGGCTAGGCGGGTTGGTCGCGCCGTTCGCCGGCATCAAGGTCATCGACATGATCCTGGTCGCTTTGAAACTGGTTTAGGAGGAAGGTATGTACAGCAAGTTGCCCTGGAAACGGATTGCCAGGATAGCCTGGTTCTATAGTGTCCCCGCCGCGGCAATCATCGCCTCTGCCTTTTTTCCCCTCCGCCCACTGGCGCAGCAGGGAATGATCGGCATCGTTTTAATCTGGGTCGGCGTGGGCGTCATGTCCGGCCAATTTTTCTGGGAGTAGTCTTAAGGTCATGGTCTTTTCTCTTGGTTTGTTGGTGGTTATCGTTTACCTGGCTTATCGCGCCGCGCCGCGTGAACGGCAAGAAGACAGCGCCGTACACGGTGCAGGGCAGATCGGTCTATTGGCTGCGGTGGCTCTTTTCGGCGTGGATTATTTCACCTCGTTCTATTACGCCACCGGTGAAATGATGTCTGCTCTGCACCCCTACGGCTTGCAAAAGTATGCTTATCTCACAGCAGGCGTGATTGCCCTGGTTAACATGATCTTCGGAGCACTGTATATGTTCTCGCTGGGCCCGTTCAACGAGGGTGGTGGATCGTATACCGCTTCGATGCGCTACCTCAAGCCGACGCTCAGCCTGATCGTAGCAGTTACACTGATCGAGGATTACGTGCTTACCATCGTCGTCTCGACCCTGTCCGGCGCGGACCAGATGCTCTCGATCTTGAATGCTTATAACACCCATTGGGTATGGCACTTCATCATCGGAGTGCTGCTTGCCTCGGTCACCTGGTACCTGACGATCCGCGGGCGAGGCGAGTCTTCACAGGTGGTCTTCACCGGGCTGGGCATCTTTGCCATGCTGACCATCACCATGGTCATTGGCCTGCTGATTGCACATTTCAAAGGGATACCACCGATACCGGTCACTGAGTTGCCCAAATCAGCAACTCTTGCCCAGGCGTTGATGCACCTGCTCACCGCATCCATGAAAGGCATGGTGGCGCTCTCCGGTCTTGAAGCCATGTCGAACGGCATCCAGTTCGTGATCAACGAAGATGTCGCCCTGGTGAAATGGGGCAAAAAGCACATGCCCCGGCTAAACAAAGTCTGGAATTTCTACAACGGGAAATCTGGCATCGGGCGTTTCGTGCAAACCTCCTTCCTGTTCTATGGTGGTATCACTACCTTCATCCTGACTTTTTTTGCCATTCGCTTCGACGTGTTCGACGGCACCCTGGGGCGCACCCTGGTGGGCAACCTGGCTTTCATCGGTTTCGGCCAGATCCCTGGCGGGATCATCCTGTTCTGGGTTTACCAGATTTTAGCGGTGGCTCTGCTGGCAGCGGCTTCAATGACCGCTTTCCAGGATGCCCAGGCCACCGAGTGGCGTGATGTGGCCATCGGCGAAATCCCCGAGATTATCGTCTACCGGGATCCCCACGGCACTTTCACCCGCTCGGTAACCATTACCTTCGGGGTGGCTGTTTTGATTATGTTATTGGTGCGCGGCAAGACGAGCGTGGCCGTTCCATTTTACGGCGTAGGAGTGTTCATGCCGATCATGGTGATGGGGCTTGCCATCCGTCAGCACGTGTTGCAGCACTTTACCGGCCGGGTTCGCAAGTGGGGTGCCAGGGGAGCAGCCCTGGCGGCAGCCATCGCCGGAACGGTGTTTGTTGGGCAAATCGTAGGCAAATGGGAAGAAGGTGGCTGGATCCGGCTGATCACCTTTACCACGCTATTCGGCGCCGCCCACCTGGTGCTCATTTCGCCGGTTGGCTACCGCACTCCGCAGCAGATCCACCGCATCGTACGGGATAAAGCGCGGGTACGCGGCGCCATGGCTTCCATCGTCGAGTGGCAGTCGCTCAAGATGCAGGAATATCGCTACTCCTTGCTGGTGGGGATCTCCCGCTTTTTTGAATTGTTCGGCGTCCGCCGCCCACCGCGTTACGAACATCCCGTCCCTGCCGGAGATTACGACCACGCCCTACACGTCGATCATCCTGAAGCGCCATCGCTGCTGGCGCAGTATCTGGAGCCGATTACAGAGCCGCGACTGGGCGGCCGCCCCAAACAAACCGCCCCAGGCGAGAAAGCCTTGCAATGAACCTTTATGCACAGCTCAAGCCGGCGCTGGTGCTGCTGGTCTTGCTCACCGCGTTGACCGGCATGATCTATCCACTGGTTGTAACGGGCCTGGCGCAGGTTATCTTCCCGCACCAGGCCAACGGCAGCACCATCGCCGTCAATGCCGAAAATCGCGGTTCAGCCCTGATCGGCCAAAACTTTACTGCTCCGAAGTATTTTTGGGGGCGGCCGTCAGCCACGTCGCCCTTCCCTTATAACGCGGCGGCATCCTCAGGCTCCAATCTTGGCCCGCTCTCGGCGATGCTGGCGGAGGCGGTTCAGCAGAGAGTCAGGGCGCTCCGCCAGGCTGACCCGGCCAACAATACGCCTATACCGGTAGACCTGGTCACCGCCTCGGCCAGCGGGTTGGACCCACATATCAGCCCGGCAGCAGCATATTACCAGGTTGGGCGCGTAGCAGAGGCACGCGGCCTGGATGAGGCCGTGGTCAAAGCACTGGTTGACCAGCACATCGAGGGGCGGCAGTTTGGCTGGCTGGGCGAGCCCCGCGTTAACGTGCTATTACTGAACCTGGCGCTGGATGCTTACCAGCCCTGATGCGCAACAGAGAACGATATGATTGTTGGCGATCTACCTCCCCGCCCCGATCCAGATGAGCTGCTCAGGCATCTCCAGGCCGAGCACTCTGCCCGCGGGCGGTTGAAAGTCTTTCTGGGTTACGCCGCCGGGGTAGGTAAAACCTTTGCCATGCTCGAGGCAGCGCACCAACGGAAAGCAGATGGCATAGACATCGTAGCCGGCTACGTGGAAACCCACGGACGGGTCGAGACCGAGGCCATGCTGGAGGGGTTGGAAGTGATGCCGCGCAAGGCTGTAGAGTATCACAACGTCAGACTCCCTGAGCTGGACGTAGACGCGGTCCTGAGTCGCCGCCCCGAACTGGTATTGGTGGATGAGCTGGCACACACCAACGCCCCTGGGTCCCGACATCCCAAGCGTTATTTCGACGTGGATGAAATCCTGGATGCGGGGATCGATGTATACACCACTCTCAACATCCAGCACCTGGAAAGCCTGAACGATGTGGTTGCCCAGGTAACCGGGATAGTCGTACGCGAAACCGTTCCCGATCGGGTGCTTGACGAGGCTTCCGAGATCGAGGTGGTTGACCTGCCTCCCGACGAGCTGCTCGCACGGCTCAAGGAAGGCAAAGTCTACATCCCCGACCAGGCCGCACGCGCCATCCAGAAATTTTTCCGTAAGGGCAATCTCACCGCATTGCGCGAAATGTCGCTGCGCCGGGCCGCCGAGCGCGTCGACGACCAGATGCGCGCGTATATGCAGACTCGCGCCATTCCCGGCCCGTGGGCGGCAACCGAACGCCTGCTGGTGTGCATCAGCCCCAGCCCCCTGGCTGAGAGGCTTGTCCGCACCGCCCGCCGTCTGGCCGACGAATTGAACGCTGAATGGTACGCAGCGTACGTCGAAATTGCCTCCCGGCCCGAATTGGACGCTGCAAATCGCCAGCGGATTGGCAAAACTTTGCAACTGGCCGAGGAACTAGGTGGAAAATCGCTGACTCTGGCAGGGCGCTCAATCCACGAGGCCGCGCTGAATTATGCCCGCAAGAACAATGTAACAAAGATCATCGTCGGGCGGCCGCTTCGCCCGCGCTGGCAGGAGATATTATCCGGGTCGGTGGTGGAACAACTGGTGCGTAACAGCGGGGACATCGACGTATACGTCATCGGCGCGCCGCCTGGCACCCAGCTACTTGCCATCCCCGCGGAATGGCAGCCCCACCGGCCGTTAGGTCGTTACCTGGTCAGTTTGGGCATGGTCGCTTCGGCGACCGCGCTCGGCTGGCTCGTACGCAGTGGTTTGGAACCAGCTAACCTGGTCATGCTCTATCTGGCCGTGGTAGTTATCTCTGCCATCTACCTGGGCCGCGGGCCATCTTTGCTGGCCAGCATTGTCGGAGTGCTGGCATTCGACTTTTTCCTGATCCCGCCCTTTCTAACCTTCGCCGTCAGCGACACCCAATATATTCTGACCTTCGTGGGCCTTTTTGTGGTCAGCCTGGTGGTCAGCAACCTGACCGCCCGTGCGCGCGAACAGGCCGAGGCTTCGCTTCAGCGTGAGATGCAGACCTCCACACTGTACAACCTGGGGCGAGATTTGACCGCCGCCGAAGACTTGAAGGATATCGCCGGCGTTATCATCACCCGAACCAGCCAGTTTTTCGATGGCGATGCAGCCATATTTCTTCCCGTCGCAGACTACGTGAAACCGTTCGCCAGCACCCCGGGTTATAACCCCAATGATAACGAACTGGCCGTAGCCAGTTGGGCCTACGCCCACGACCAGTCTGCCGGGCTGGGCACCGATACCCTGTCTGCTGTGCCCTTGCGCTGCCTGCCGCTCAAAACCGCTCATGGCCTGGTGGGCATCCTCGGTATCCGCCCGCCAGAACCAGGCTATTTGCTCACCCCCGAAAAACGCCAGGCGCTCGCCTCTTTCGCCAATCTATCTGCCCTGGCGCTGGAACGTGCCATCCTGGCCGAACAGGCCCACCAGGCTATGCTGCTGCAGGCCACCGAAAAGCTGCAAACCGCCCTGCTCAATTCGATCTCGCACGACCTGCGCTCTCCACTGACCAGCATTATGGGGATTTTGAGCAGCCTGGCCAACCAGGCTGCCAACCTCGATGAAAACCAACAGCAAAGTCTGCTGCAAATGGCTACCACAGAAACCGCCCGCCTTAACCGGCTGGTGGGGAACCTGCTGGATATGACCCGCCTGGAATCGGGAGCAATACACATCCGTCGCCAGCCATGCGACTTGCAAGACGTGATCGGCGCCGCGCGGGAACAGGCCAGTGACCGGCTTGGAGACCATCCGGTACACATAGACCTGCCCTCCGATTTGCCTTCGATCTCGATGGACGCCGTGCTCATGGTGCAAACCCTGGCGAATTTATTGGACAATGCCATCAAATATTCACCAGCAGGATCTCCCATCGAAGTAAGTGCGCGCCTGTCTGGTGAAATGCTGCAGATCGCGGTAGCCGACCGGGGAGTCGGTATTCCAAGCGAAGACTTGCAGCGCGTCTTCGATAAGTTCTACCGCGTACAGCGCCCGGAAAGTGTCAGCGGCACAGGCCTGGGCCTGGCCATCTGCAAAGGAATCATCGAGGCACACGGTGGAACGATTTGGGCCAACCGCCGCCCTGGCGGCGGGACTGTCGTTTCCATAACGCTGCCCGCAGAGGAATTACAATGATGGATAACGGATTACGCATCCTGGTTGTCGATGATGAACTGGCTATCCGCCGTTTCCTTCGAGTGGCTTTGGGCGGGCAAGGTTTCGTGGTCAGCGAGGCGGCCAACGGGCTGCAAGCCTTGCAAAGCATCACCCTCGAGCGGCCCGACCTGGTGATCCTCGACCTGGGTCTTCCAGACCTGGATGGCATCGACGTGACGCGCAGCCTGCGTGAGTGGAGCCAGACTCCGGTGATCATCCTCTCGGTACGCGAGGCGGAAGCCGATAAAATCGCCGCCCTGGATGCCGGTGCAGATGACTACTTGACCAAGCCATTCGGGCTTGGCGAATTACTGGCGCGCATGCGCGTCGCTCTGCGCCGTCAAGCGAGAGGCAAAAACGAGCCGACCTTCGAAAGCGGAGGCCTGCGCGTCGATTTCGAGCGCCGGCAGGTGACTGTGAACGGCAAAGAAGTGCAATTAACGCCCACCGAATACGACCTGCTCAAGATACTGATCTTGAACGCCGAGAAAGTGCTCACCCACCACCAGTTGCTCCACCAGGTGTGGGGAGAGGAGCGGGCCGACATGCACTTGCTGCGCGTCAATGTCAGCAATTTACGCCGCAAACTGGAGCCCGATCCCACCCGACCGACCTATATTCGCACCGAGCCAGGCATTGGGTATCGGTTGCGCATGGTCGCTCACTAGCCCACCGCACTCCCCCGGCTGGTATTGGCAATTTTCAGTGCAGAGGTTATCATTATCTTGTGAAACCTGTGCACCCCTTCCGGCCAACCCACTCGGATGGCCGTCTGTTGTTTGCTACGCGCACCTTGCGACTGTTTGGCTATGGTTTTCTTTCCATTACCTTAGCACTCTACCTGGCTGCCCTGGGATTCAAAGAAACACAGATTGGCCTGCTATTCACCCTGACCCTGTTGGGTGACACGCTCATCTCACTGTGGATCACCACCAACGCTGACCGGATCGGGCGTAGACGCATGCTGCTGGCAGGTGCAGGTTTGATCATCTTCGCCGGTGTGCTATTTGCTGCCACAAATAATTTCTATCTGCTCCTGATAGCCGCCATTATCGGCGTCATCAGCCCCAGTGGCAACGAGGTTGGGCCTTTCCTCTCCATCGAGCAGGCCACCCTGTCTCAATTAATCCCCAACCAGAAACGTACAGGCGTATTTGCATGGTATAACCTGGTCGGCTCACTTGCGACAGCCAGCGGGGCGCTGGCTGGTGGCCTGCTATCGGGATGTTTACAGGCTGCCGGAATGACTGCACTGCAGAGCTACCGCGCCGTCATCCTGGGCTACACGCTGATCGGATTGGTTTTGCTGTGCTTGTTTTCGCGGTTGGGTGCAGCGATTGAAGCATCTCCCTCGGCCCAAAAACCGCAAGCCATCCTGGGGCTGCACCGCTCACGCAGCTTCGTCCTACAGCTTTCCGTCCTGTTTAGCCTGGACGCATTCGCTGGCGGTTTTGTCATCCAGAGCCTGGTGGCGCTTTGGTTTCAGATGCGCTTCAACGTACCGCCCGAAATCCTGGGGACGATCTTCTTCGGCGCCAACGTCCTGGCTGGTATCTCCGCCCTCTCGGCAGCTTGGATCGCCCGCCGTGTGGGACTGATCAACACCATGGTGTTCACCCACCTGCCTTCCAATATCCTACTGGTGCTGATGCCGTTCATGCCCAGCCTTCCCCTGGCGATCCTGCTGTTGCTGCTGCGTTTCAGCATTTCACAAATGGATGTGCCCACCCGCCAATCCTATACCATGGCCGTCGTTGCCCCAGACGAGCGCTCCGCGGCCGCCGGGGTCACCGGAGTGGCGCGTACTATCGGAGCGTCTTTGAGCCCGGTCATCACCGGTGTATTCCTGGCCAACCCCGCCTGGTTAGGAGCGCCCTTCGTCATCGCAGGCGGGCTGAAGATCATCTCCAATCACCGATAAGGTAAGGATTCGCTATCATGAAGACTTCGCCTAATCGCTCATCCTTCCTCTCCAACAACCTCATCCTCCTCGCCGCCATCTCCCTGGCCATCTTCGTGCTGCATATCTTTACCAATGGGCAATATGGCTGGCACCGCGACGAACTGGCCGCCCTGGATGACGCCCGCCACCTGGACTGGGGTTTTGTGGCCTACCCCCCGGTCATGCCATTCATCGGGCGGGTGGGATTGGCCCTCTTCGGACCATCGCTGGTGGGTGTGCGCCTGTTCGCCGCCCTGGCGCAGAGCATGGCCATCTTTCTCACCGGCTTGATGGCGCGCGAGCTGGGCGGTGGACGATTGGCGCAGGTCAGCGCCGCTCTGATGACGGCTATCACACCTTACTCGCTGGCCATCGGGTCGATGTTCATGTATGTCTCGTTCGATTACCTGTGGTGGGTACTCATTGCTTATCTGGTCATCCGCCTGCTCAAGAGCCAGGATCCGCGCTGGTGGCCGGGCATCGGCGCGGCCATCGGCCTGGGTATGATGACCAAGTTCACCATCCTGTTTTACGTCGCCGGCCTGGCCGGTGGTGTACTGCTCACTCCGGCCAGGCGCTGGCTGCGCAGCCCGTGGTTATGGGGCGGCGTAGGGCTTTCGCTGCTCATCTTTTTGCCAAATATGCTCTGGCAGGTGCAGCACGATTTCATCACCCTGGAATTCCTGGGCAGCATCCACGAAAGAGACGTGGATATCGGGCGCACATCCGGCTTCATCCTGGACCAGTTCATCCAGTGCGCCAGCGGCTTCACTGTGTTGTGGTGGTTGGGCGGCCTGCGTTATTATATGCTGGAGCCGGATGGCAAGCCTTACCGATTGCTGGGTTGGATGTATCTCATCCCCCTGGCATTGTTCATCGCCGCCCAGGGGCGTGGCTACTACCTGGCTCCTGCCTACCCCATGTTGTTCGCGGCCGGCGCCATGCGTTGGGAAGCCGGGCTGACCTCACTTTCCCCATCCGCCAGGCGCCGCTCTGCATCCATCGGCTGGCCGGCCCTGGCTGCGGGCGGGATCACCAGCGCTCTGCTCATGCTCCCGCTGACCCCGGTCAACTCGCCCGTGTGGCGCACCGCGAACCAGGTGCACGATCTTTTCCGGGAGCAACTCGGCTGGCCGGAATTGACCGAGACGGTGGCGAATATCTACCACGCCCTGCCCGCCGAGCAGAGATCCCAGACGGGCATCCTGGCCGGCAATTACGGCGAAGCCGGGGCGGTCAACCTGTACGGCCCGGCCTACGGCCTGCCGCAAGCCATCAGCGGCATCAATTCCTATTGGCTGCGCGGCTACGGCGATCCACCACCGCAAACGCTGATTGTGATCGGCTTCAATTATTCAACCGCAGACCGCCTCTTCACAAACTGCAAGTTAGCCGGACACATCACCAATCGCCATGACGTGCTGAACGAGGAGACCGAAGACCACCCGGATATCTGGCTATGCGGCCATCCCCGGCTGCCCTGGGAGAAGTTGTGGCCGAATTTCCGGTGGTTTGGATAGATATGATCCGGGTAAATTACGACGAAGTATCTCAGGTATATGACTAGCGGCTTTTCGACGGCCAGATAATCAGTGATTATTCGGTCGATCCTCTTTCGGAGGCGTTGCCGCTCGCCCAAATTCGCTGATCATCTTTGCCATCTCTCCCAGGCGCTGGTCCACTCGCGCAAAGATGCTGCCGTCTTCATATTCTCCGCTTTCCAGCCTTTTCCCGGCAGGTATCCCGGTCAGCACCTGGATGCCCTCTTCGATCGAGGCCACAGCCCAGACGTGGAATTTCCCCTGGCGTACGGCTTCCAGCACTTCGTCCTTCAGCATTAAGTTGTCGACGTTGCTCTCAGGGATCATTACCCCTTGATCGCCGGTCAGGCCAATCGCCTGGCACACATCGAAGTAGCCTTCGATCTTGGCGTTCACCCCACCGATGGCCTGCACCTCCCCCTTCTGGTTGACCGAGCCGGTGACGGCGATGCTCTGCCGGATAGGCACGCCGGATAACGCCGAGAGCAGCGCATACAGCTCGGTACTGGAGGCGCTGTCGCCTTCCACGCCGGAATAGTTTTGCTCGAAGACCAGGCGGGCCGACAGGCTGAGCGGTTTATTCTGGGCAAACTTCTCTGCCAGGTAGCCAGAGAGAATGAGCACGCCCTTGGTATGGATTGGGCCGCTCAGTTTCGCCTCGCGCTCGATGTTGATCAACCCCTCACGCCCCAGGGCCACACTGACGGTGATACGATTGGGTTGGCCGAAAGCGATCTCACCCATCTCGAATACCGACAGGCCGTTCACCTGGCCGATTTCCTCGCCAGAAATATCGATCTTGATCGTGCCGCGCCGGATCAACTCACAGATGCGCTCTTTAATCAGGCTGGAACGATCATAGCGCTCGTTTAGCGCCCGGCGAATGTGCGCCGCGGTGACCAGCGGGGCACCCTCCTGACAGGTATAGTAATTGGCCTCGTGGATGATATCTGACAGATCACGGAAACGGGTGGTCAACCGGGTCTGGTCTTCGGCGATGCGCGATCCAACTTCGACCACCCGCGCCAGCGCGCTGCGGTCCAGGTGTTTCAATCCCTCATTTTCGCACAAGGTGCTGGCAAAAGCGGCGTATTCCACAGTATGCTCGGCGCTGCGTTCCATAACGGTGTCGAAATCGGCTTTCACTTTGAACAGTTCGTCGAATTGTTCATCCAGTTTTTGCAAGAGAGCAAACAGGTGTGGCAGGCCAATCAAAACGACTTTTACATTGAGCGGGACCGGTTCAGGCTGAAGGCTGCGAGTGGAAAAACCCAACCGCTCAGCGATCTCCTCGATCACAATCTTCTGGTTCGCCAAAGCGCGCTTAAGGCTTTCCCAGGCGAAGGGATTACTGAGCAGCTCAGTGAGCGGCAATACCAGGTAGCCGCCATTGGCCTGGTGCAACGAGCCACAGCGAATGAGGGTGAAGTCGGTGACCAGCGCCCCAAACTGGGCTTCTTGCTCGATCTTGCCAAACAGGTTGGGGTAAGTTGGGTTCAGCTCCACGACAACCGGCGCGCCGCGCAATTGCGAATGATCGACCAGCACATTCACCGAATACTTTTTCAGCAGAGGCTTCTTACCTGCCCTGGCCGCGGCTGGAGTCGCGGGCTGGGATTGTTCCGACTCATCTTCCTTGATCTGGGCAAGATTCTCGAGGATATCATCACGAACCTGTGCAACAAAAACCCCCACCTCATCTACATCCTGATATTTCTCCTGAATTTCTTCCACCATCTGGCTGATGGCGTAAGTGGCTACTTCACGATCCATCTTTTGCAAGGCATCCGCCGCATCGCGATCCACAGCATGCCCCTGGCGCAAGGCGGTTTGCAGCGCATCCTGCACTTTTTGCCGTTTTGCGACAATTTCGTCCCTTTCCTGTTGGCTGAGGGCAAGGAAATCCTTTTCCTCTAAAGGTTTGCCGTGGTATAGCGGGTAGGTCAGTAAACCGACCGGGGACATCTGGATCACAAATCCTTCCTGTCGGGCTTGCTCATTCATCCACTCCAGGATTTCCTGCTTTTTCTGCTGGAATTTCTGAGTCGTTCGCTCTTTGAGCGCTGAATATTCATCACTCTCGAAGGCGTTGCGTACCGCCCGGATCGCATCCTGAGTGAGCGTGTCGATATCTTTCTGGAACTCCACCGCCCGCCCGGCAGGGAGCTGGATGGCATTTGGATGAGAACTGTCCTGGAAATTATTGACATAACACCAGTCCGGCGGCGTAGGCTGGGCAGCAGCGATCTCTTCGATGAATTGCCTGATCGCTGTGGTGCGCCCGGTGCCAGGTACTCCCGATACATAGATATTGAACCCCTTATCTTTTATTCCCAGGCCGAACTTCATCGCCTTGACTGCACGATCCTGGCCAACAATCGCCTCCAACCGGCTGACCTCCTGGCTAGACTCCCAGGGAATGCTGTTCGGGTCACATGCCCGATAAAGTTCTTCGACGGAAAGTTCGCGCATCATTTCTTCTCCTTCCGGTGCCTGGCTTTAGTAATAGTATAGGTGAAAACACCGCCGATTTCAACATATTCTGCCAAATGATTGCAGGGAAAATTTAACGAAATCGAGCGAGTTCATCGATTCTGGCCTAATCCACGCCTCGCACTTTTGGATGCAGCAGCCCCAAAACCACCAGCAGAGTCTGTAGAGCCCCACCGAAAACAAACAATGCCGACGCGCCGAAACGCCCAGCTGCCCAACCGCCGAAAGCATAGCCGAGCGGCAGAAGCAGGTAGGAGCCCAAATAATCCACGCTGGTCACCCGCCCGAGCAGGTTGCCGGGCACCAGCTCCTGCAAGCTGTTCACCCATACCAGCGACAGGATTGTGTTGCACGCGCCAATGGCCAAAGAGGCGAGCAGGATCACCGGCAGCGGCACAGGCAGGCCAATGAGCATCACCAACAGCCCGATGATCGCCCAGGAGCCATACAGGGTAAGGCCACGATGGCGCAGGCGAGGGATACGACCCATCCAGACGGCTGACAGGATCGAGCCCAACGCACTGGCCGAATAGAACAGGCCCAGGGAGCGGACATCCACCCCGCGGTTCTCCTTGAGCAAAAAGGGCAGCGCCACCTCCATCGGGCCGGCGTAAGCGATATTCGAGACGCCTGCCACACCAATCGTTACCCACAACCAGGGTGAGGCCACCACAGCCGCCAGCCCGTGACGCAAATCACCCAGCACACCGCGCGTCGGCTCATCCAGTTGTGGCGTTTTGGCCAGCTTGAGAACTGGCGCCAGGCATGCCGCGGAGGCAAAGAAAGAAACCGCATCCAGGGCAAAAGCCAACGGCATCCCGCCCAGGGCAACGATCGACGCCCCAAGCGCCGGTCCGGCGATGCCAGCGAACTGACCGCTCAGGCTGGTCAGCGAATTGGCGCTGGTCAGTTCATCGCCGCGGGTGATCTCGGGTATGACCGCCCGATAGGCCGGCTGGAAGAAAGCCTCCACAAAACCGGAAACCAGGCTGAACAGATAGACATGCCAGATCGCCAGTGCATGCTTGTAAGCCAAAACGGCGATAGCCGCGATGACCAGACCGCGCACCAGGTCGGAGATGAACATCAGCCACAGGCACGGAAAGCGATCCACCAACACGCCGCCAATCAACAGAAAAAGCAGCATGGGCAGGATAGACAGGATCATTACCGTGCCCATCGCTGCGGCCGATCCGGTTGCTTCCATGACCCACCAGGCCAGCGCCACCTGGAAAATTCGGTCGCCCAGCAGCGAAATACTTTGCCCGCTCCACACCCAGGTAAAAGGAGGGTGCCTCAAAGCGCGCAGCAGGCTGACCAACGGTACTGGCAACAAAGGGCGCGCCACCGGCAATCACTCCAGGGCTTTTTGGATCGCTTGAGCCAGGGTTTGCAGGTCGAGCGGTTTGTGCAACCACTCTACAATGTTCGCCGGCCAGCCGTCCAGTTCGATCTCGATGACCGGACGTTCCGTTAACATCACGATCCTTATATCCTGGCGGCGCTCTCCGATTGCCTGTGCAAACGCTATACCGCTCATTTCCGGCGCGCTCAAATCACAAACTACCAGGCGAATATCGCTGGCCGCCCGCTGCTCATCGAGCAGGCGCAGCGCTTCCAGGCCACTGGACGCCTGCACTGCCCGGTAACCCGTTGCATCCAGTGCATCCACCAGAGCTTCGCGCATCAAATCGTAATCTGCGGCTACCAGGATGGGGACTGGCTCACCAACCTTCTGAACATCTTGAGATCCATCCCCATCCTGCTGAAGGGCAACTCCGTCTAACAAGCTGTCGGGCGTTCCACTTTCCTGGCCACCTGCCGCTTCCTGAAGGGCCGGCCAATACAGGCGGAAGATCGTCCCTTGACCAGGCTGGGTTTCAACATCCAGGTGCCCGCCATGTTGCTTGACAATACCATATACCTGCCCTAACCCCAGACCGCTGCCCTTCGGTGATTTCGTTGTATAAAACGGCTCGAAAATGTGCGGCAGCACTTGCGGATCGATGCCTGCTCCGGTATCAGCAACGCGCATCTCAACCCAGGACCCACCTGCTATTCGCCCACATTCTTTGCAATTAAATTCACACCCCTCTAATCGAGACAGGCTAAACCGCAATCTGCCTCCACCTGGCATGGCATCTCGAGCATTCAAAGCGAGGTTCATAATCACTTGTTGGACGCGCGTCGAGTCGGCGCTAATCCGATACCGCATTCCGGGCAGTTCCGCATCCATTTCCAACTCCAGCAGGATATTTCCCGGCAGGCTGCTCCGCAGCAATTCAAATACTTCACCAAGCAGCACATCGATGGCCAGGGGCTGGGGAACGATCACCGCCTTGCGGCTAAAATCCAGGATTTGCTGCACCAGATCCGTGGCCCGGTCGGCCTGACTGGCAATCACCTCCAGGCGCTGGCGCATCGTAGGCGACAGATTCTCGACATTCAATGACATTTGGGTATACAGGGCCACCGCAGTAAGCAAATTGTTGAAATCGTGCGCAATGCCTGCCGCCATCTGGCCAATTGCCGCCAGCCTTTCCTGTCGCACCAGGCTGGCTTGCGCCTGCTGAAGTTCTAGCAGCGCGGCTTCCAATTGGCGGTGGCTCTCCTGCAGCGCCTGTTCGGCTCGTTTTCGTTCGTCGATATCCCGATGTGTGCCAACTGCACGCAGCGCCCGACCCTGTTGGTCGCGCTCGAACACCTTTCCCGTTGTTAAAACCCATTTCCACTCGCCTGATTTCGTGCGCAGGCGTTGTTCCACTTGATAAACTGGCGTCTGCCCCTCCAGGTGAGCATTCAATGCACCCAATACTCGCGGGGTGTCTTCGGGGTGTATGCGCGATTCCCAACTGGTGTGATCGAATATGATCTCTTCCAGAGTATAGCCGAGCATCTCTGCCCAGCGTCTGTTGAATACCTCCTCGCCTGTCCGGACATTCCAATCCCAGGTACCCAGATCAGCGCCCTGGATTGCCAATTCGAACCGTTTCCGGCTTTCACGCAGGGCATTTTCGGTAAGCTGGCGCTCGGCAATTTCTGCCACCAGATTGTCCATGCTCTGGTTCAAACGTGTTGCCATATCGTCGAAAGAAACCGACAATTCAGCAATTTCACGAATCCATTCTGCGCCAGGATGGCTGACAGGGCAATCCACTTCGATAGGCCCCTCACCCGAGTCGACTTTCTTTTCACCGGGCAACCATTCGCCGCGCGCCAGCGCCTGGGCAGAGGCATTCAGGCGTTTAACCGGGTGGGTAACCTGGTTGGCAATTTGCAATCCCAGGGCCAATGCCGCCAGCAAGGCTCCAGCCACCAGCAGCGCAGTGACACGATTGTTGGCCTGGATTTGTTCCATGAAGTCCGCCTCGGGGATTACCACGACCACCAACCAATCAAGCCCTCCTTCGTAATGCACCGGTGTTACCTGTACAAACTGATTTCCACAACGTGTTGCGCCATTCTGGGCACAAAACTCAAAGTGGCGCGTTTCAGCGACCTTCGAAAAATCACCGAAATTTTCGAGCAGGGCAGCCGCTGTCTGGCGGGTAATAGGGTTGGCGCTATCAATGGCATTGAGCCTCTGGTAAAGCGGAGCACCGTCCTGGGACGCTGGAGTGGTCGAGGTAAAGGGCTTTTCACCAGTCGAGGTAGTCACCAATCGACCCGTTTGATCCAGGACAAACGCCTGGCCGGATTTACCGATTTCGATGCTGTTGAGAAAATCGCTCAGGTGAGAGACAAATATATCCACCGATACGACGCCCAACAGGTCGCCCTGCGCAGTATAGACCGGCCGGCTGGCAGCGATGGCCATATCCTGGCCGGTGAACAGGACATAGGGTTCACTCCACACAGGGCCGCCTTTTTCTACCGCGCTGGTAAACCAGGGACGAGAACGGGCGTCGAAATCCGGAACGGTCACCATTAATTCGGCCGGGGCGCCTTGTTCGTCAACGGAATATTTGCGGAATGGACCGCTGGTAAATCCATCTGTGAGAATTACGTACAAAGGACCGCCCATACCCTCACGGCCTGCGTTTACCAGACCGCCCTGGGAATTGCCAAAATAGATACTGGTGACCGTCTCGAAAACCCGGACCTGCTCCCAAAAGCACTGCATTAGAGCATCAGGATCGCCGGCTGTTCCCACCTTCAGACACAGTGAATCGACATTGAGCTGGTTGATTTCCTCCGGAACGGATAAAAATGTCCGCAAGTGCTGCACGATACGCAAGGTAATCTCTTCCCGCAGATCATGGGCCACCTCGTTTACTGCACGCTGCCCGTTCCTGTAAGATAGATAACCTACAAACGCGCTGGTACAAAACAGCAGAACGACAAAGGGTGTGACCAGAACGACCTGCAGTGGAATTTTGTAGTGTGATCCGGTCGTCATCGGCAGGTGGGGACGAGAAAAAAGCTAGAGCATGCTAAACAACCGAACAGGCGATCATTTCGCAAGGCCTGCTTGCGCCTTTTTTTCGTCAATCCATTTCTGGACGACATCCTCCAAAACATCCAGCGGGAGTGAACCACACTCCAGCAGCACATCGTGGAAAACACGCAAATCAAAGTGCATGTCAAGGACATCTTCGGCGCGCTGACGTAGTTCTCTGATCTTCAATTCACCCAGCTTATAAGCCAGCGCCTGGCCCGGCCAGGCAATATAGCGATCGATCTCGTTGGTGATATTCAATAGCGTGGCGGACGTATTCTCGGCCATGTAATCAATCGCCTGCTGGCGCGTCCAACCCAGGGCATGCATCCCCGTATCCACCACTAGGCGGCAGGCCCGCCACATCTCGTAACTGAGGCGGCCAAAGTTGCTGTACGGATCCTGGTAGAAACCCATCTCCAGGCCAAGCCGCTCCGCATAGAGCGCCCAGCCTTCGACATAAGCTTCAAAATTACTGTAACGCCGGAACATGGGCAGCTCGCTCATCTCCATCTGGCGCGCGGTTTGCAAATGATGCCCGGGCACTGCTTCGTGCAGGGAAAGCGCCTCGATTTCGTAGAACGGGCGACTGGGAAGGTCGTAGGTATTGACATAATACATCCCGGCTTTGGTTCCATCGCCCATGCCAGGCTGGTAATAGGCTGCGGTGTTGCCCGGGGCGGCATAATGGGGGATCGGGCGAATGCCATAGGTCATGCGCGGCAGAGTCTTGAACAAGCGCGGCAGCTCACCGTCGGCGCGCTTGAGAACCAGAGCGGTCCTTTCCAGGAGCTGTTCAGGCGTGGTCGCATAAAACTGCGCATCGCTGCGCATGAATTCGAGGAAAGCCGGGAAATCGTCTCCGTAACCACAAGCGTTCACAACCACCGCCATCTCATCCCGGATGCGACTCACCTCGTCCAAACCGATCTGGTGAATAGCAGCAGGCATCAGGCTGAGAGAGGTGAAATAACGGATGCGATGCTCGTAGAAAGCCGCACCGTCCGGCAAATCCGCGGCGGCGATGCTCTCTCTGGCCACAGGCAGATATTCGTTATGCAGAAAAGCCAACAGCGCCCGGTAAGCAGGCGCCACCGCGCCGCTGATCGCCGCTTCACCCGCCATACGCAGCCGTTCCTGCTCCACAGCATCGAAATCATCCGGAAGTTGTTCGAAAGGCGTATACAGCGGGCTGGTCACGGCGATCTCCACAATCTGCGCCTGCAGCGACTGGGCCACGCCTTCCAGTGTAACCTTCGGCGGGATGAACCCCAAGCGAAGCCCAGCACGCATCAGCTCGATATACTCTTGTACGTAAGCCGGAAACTCTACCAGGCGAGCCAGATAGTTATCGTAGTCCTGTGACGTATCCAGGGGGACAAACTGGAACAGTTCCGGGAAAGTGATATGAAATCCACCCGCTTTGGAAATGGGCAGATAAAAACCTCCAAAATCCAACTCGGAAATTTCATCGTCCAGGCTGCGCTGGAAGACGGCCCGGTTCAACCGCTCGCTTTCAGGCAGGTCGGCGGGCAAGATCGTCTCCAACCGTCGGCGGAAGGCGCGTAATTCCTCCAGACGTTCAGCATAAGCCTGCGGTGTTACGTGTGGCAAGCGGTCATTGAACCGGTGATCACCCGTAAGCGTGGCAAACAATGGGTCGAAGCGCAGGGTAGCATCCCAGGCCTCATCCAACAACATATGAAACGGGGAAACAGAGGTCATCGAGTACTCCTTATTCCAATGATGGGTAATCGGTTACGAAGTAAGTAGTCAAATAAACAGGGTCTACTGTAAGACCGCAGTCCAATCCACCGGGCCTACCACGCAGACGCCCTTGTTGCCTTTGGCCTGCACGCGCACCGTCCCGGCTGCACTGGTTGGGGGGTTATTAAAATACCCGGTCACGGTAACGTTATCTGTGCTGATCGTGAACTGGTTGTATTCGATTGCGGCATAAACCGCCGTGGGGTAATCGAAACGAGTCGAGACATCTTTCCCATTGGTACAGGTAGCTTTTGTCAGGACCAGTTCCTTCAGCGCGATTCCGTCGCCCTTATCGTTCACCCGTAGCACAAGCTTACCACCGGTGAAGGTACCCAGGAATTTGCCGCGCGAAGCCGGTAAAACTGGCGTGCGAGTGGGCGAACGGGTATCCGTCGGCAGGCGGGTTGGTGGAGGCACCAAGGTCGGAGTTGCCGGCGGCGGCAGAGTGGCGCTTGGTTCAGAGGTATTCGTCGGAAGCAACAAAGTTGCAGTAGCCAGGACAGGAACTATCGGAGCACCTGCCGTGGGGGCACCTGCCGTGGCACCCGTGGCGGGTGTGTTGGTGACTGCCGGGGGCAATCCTGGATAGTTGCACGCTGCCAGAACGAGTATGATGAGTAAGTTCATAACAATTTTGTGGTTGAGTGTTTTCAAATGTAATTTCTTCGCTTTCGATATGTTTGCTTCGCACACATCAGGCACAGATCTTTTTGCTGGCTGGCTCGATCATGCCAGCCGGCAAAACTCTGCTTCGGATTCTAGCACATTCCCCATCTACTCGACCACCCAATCCCCAAAAGCCTGAGCTTTCGATTACCTGCTCTCGTGTTACCGAAAACATGAACAAAATATTAATAACCATCCTTCGCCATTGAATGATCGGACAAACTATGGTATATTTACCGAAGCAGGATACATGATGGTTTACTATAGAGCGTAAGCGCTGGTAGCTCATGGTTCAGTCCGTGAGCTTTTTTTGCGCAACTTACGGTAAACTGACTGGTATCACGAACAACTTTTTTTGTCTTGTTAGAAGGAGCAAATCGAATGTCTGAACGTATCATCGGAACGGTTAAGTGGTTCAATGGCAGCAAGGGCTATGGCTTTATCGAGCGCCAGGGCGGCGAGGATGTCTTTGTACATTACTCTGCCATCCAGAGTGAAGGCTATCGCAACCTGGTCGAGGGCCAGCGAGTTGAATTCTCGGTCGAAAAAGGTCCCAAGGGCCTGCAGGCCAGCAACGTAGTTATCGCCAACTAACCTGAACCGAGTGAAACCAAAACCCTGGTGTATCTGCACCAGGGTTTTTTGATTCCCATCGCTTATCGATGTTCATACATCTCGACCGCAGTGCGCAACGCCTGGCGAATTCTTTCATCTGAAATCTGATCGATGGCCGAATAACAATTCCCATCTACCCAGATCTCCAAACCACCGTCTGCGGCTGTACCAAAGTCCAACTCAACTGAGGCAAGACTCGGGTCGGCTTTAAGCAAAGAGCGCACAATGTCCTCAATTTGCTCAGCAAAGGGCGCCGCCACTTGCTCACTTGGGTCAGCGTCGTACAGGGTAATCCCTTCGCCATCTTCTTGCGTGGCTGCTATCGTTTCATCTGGCGGCGTGGTACGCATCCATTCCGGCTTCTGTTCCGCAGATTCAGGCTTCGTGAGATTCACCTTGCGCGCCTGCGATGCCAGCCTGCCATACACAACCACAATAAGAACGATGAATAGAACCCCAATTACTGCTGCCATTATTATCAAACTCATCATCGCCTGTCTCCCTTACTCGACCAGATCATTTCATGCTGGCTATCCAATTCGCCAGTCAAGAGTACGGACTTAATTCTATCACACAATATCCTTCGCTCTCGCTGGCGACAGTGGCATAACTTTTGCACCTGATCTTGTCATCTTTCTCGCTTTAAGCTATGATCAGCGTTATGACTGAAACGTCTTCAACTACCCCGCCGCCCGTTCCTTCCACTGCCAAAAAGCCGGCAACGCCGCGCCGCTTCGATCCACGCAGCCTGCCGATGCAAAATACAATCCAACAAGTTGGCTTCGTCTTTGCCGTAGCCATTCTACTCGCCACTCTATTCACCGCCTGGACGCCTGGACAGGAGCAGCAATTCTTTCCTCCCGCCCAAAGCACTGCGATCGCTGTAGCGCTGGAACCCAGCCCTACCCTGCCGCCTGGCGCCCCCACTCCCACCCTGCGCAACCCGCGCCTGATCGGTATCGTCGCTGGTCACTGGAAGAATGACTCGGGAGCAGTGTGCGCCGATGGCCTGAAAGAAGTGGACGTCAACCTGCGCATCGCCAGCCTGGCGCAGAAAATCCTCGCCGAGCAGGGCTACCAGGTGGAGATGCTCCACGAATTCGACCCTCGCCTGAATGACTACCAGGCTGCCGCCCTGGTCTCCATCCATAACGACTCTTGTGACTTCATCAATAACGAAGCCACTGGCTTCAAAGTGGCATCCGCCATGGGTACCCGCCACCCCGAACGCGCTGCTCGCCTCACGGCCTGTCTGCGCGCCCGATACGGCGCTGCCACCAGCTTGCCGCTGCATAGCACCAGCGTCACGCCTGATATGACCAGTTACCACGCCTTTGGCGAAATCAACGAGAATACCCCTGCCGCGATTATCGAAACCGGCTTTCTCAACCTGGATAAGGTCATTCTCACAGTACATGCCGACCAGGTTGCCCAGGGCGTTGCCTCTGGCATCCTGTGCTACCTGCGCAACGAAGCAATCGCCGTTCCTACCATCGTGCCCGTCGCCCCCGGCATTCAACCCACCCCATGATATCGAACGCTCCAGGTTATCGACCTTCCACCCATGCCTGCCATACCTGCCCTCACGGATACTGACCGCCTGATCCAGGCTCGCGAAGCCCTGAAACTGGCACGCCAGGCATTACAACGCGGTGAACGCCTCCAGGCGCGACAGCACGCCGCTCGAGCCGCAACGCTGGCGCCTGAGATGGAGGACCCCTGGCTGCTTCTGGCCGCGGTCGCCAGCCCGCGTGCCAGCCTGGCGTATTTGAACCGCGCGCTGAAAATTAACCCATCCAGCAAGCGCGCTCGCTCCGGAATGCACTGGGCTGCGGGGCGGATCCGCCAGGAGATGATCGAAACCGGGCGACCGGTGGTTGAAGCCAAACCACCAGCGATAGAGGTCAAACCACAGCCTGTCCCCATTTCCCCCTCGCTCGAAATAAGCAGGCCGTCGCCCGCCACCCGTCGCGCCACGCTCATCCTTCTGGTTACCCTGTTTGGCTTATCTATACTTGTGTTTGGTTGGGTACTCGCTCCCCGGCTAGGGCAGGCTACTCGCCAGGCGAAAAGCTTCGCTCTGGCATTGATCGCCAGCAGCACTCCCACCGCTACCGAAACCCCCACTGCCACTCCAACCTTCACTGAGACACCTACGTCTACCGCCACACCTACCGCAACGGCTACCGAAACGCCGACCGAAACACCCACGCCCACAGAGACATTTACACCCACGCCGACATCCAGCGAAACCCCGACCGCCACTCCAACCCAAACCCCGACTCTCACCCCCACACCGCCACCCACCGCTACCTTCACCCCTCGGCCAGCAAAGAAAAAACCCAAGCCGGCCCAACAAACCGAACCATCTCAGCCTCCCGGCTCTATCACCAATGAAGAACACTGGATCGACGTCGATCTTTCCGGCCAGACTGTCTACGCCATGAGCGGAAACCAGGTGGTCAACTCATTCGTCGTCTCCACCGGCCTGTGGCCCAACGTCACCGTCACCGGCCAATTCCGCATCTACGTCAAATACCGCTACGCCGATATGGCTGGCGACAATTACTATCTACCCAACGTGCCCTACGTAATGTATTTCTATAAAGGCTATGGTCTTCACGGCACCTACTGGCATAACAATTTCGGCCGCCCAATGAGTCACGGTTGCGTCAATCTGCGTACGCCGGATGCTGGCTGGCTGTTCGACTTCGCCGGCGTGGGCACCCTGGTTAATGTGCACCAATGACGCAATCCGAAAATCACAACCTCACAATTTGAGATAAAATATATTGTGATGAAAGCAGTATTTGAAGGACTTGTTTTTGATGAATACGGCCGTCCGGCTGAAGTCGTTTACGTTGGGCCTGACCCATGTTATGTGGTAGACGACGCCGGTTTTCGCCGCCATATCCCCGCCGAACAGGTCGACCGCCAGGTGCTCGATTCGATGCGTGAGATGATCGAAGGCCATGAAGACCTGCTCGCCCAACAGGCTGCCAAAATGCTCGGCCAGGAAGATCTCTTTTCTATGGCAATGATCGTTAACCAGCTCAAGCATATGGACGAACAGTTCGACACCCTCATGCAGGTCGGCATACCCGAAGAAGCGCGCGCCTACCTGGGCATGGTTGGGCTGCGCGTACGCATCAACGTCCACGGCGAAGTGATCGACGTCGAGCAGCCCGGCATGGTTGACGATAGCGGCGACGAATAATCGAGAGAGATGGGATTGTTTATTCGAATACAGGAAAATAGCACACACCCGCCGTCCCCGGTCCGGTGTGTACACCCAACGCTGGCGAAAGTTCAGCAAACATCCACTCCACCACCTGGATACGCTGCTCGACCATTTCCCTGATTTTCTGAACTTCCTCCAACGCCGCGGCGTGCACATAGGCAATGCGCACCTTTCCCTGCTCGCCTACCGCCTTTTGAATGGCATCTACCATCATCCTGTAGGCGTGATTACGGCTGCGCGCTGTGCCGAGGGGAACAATCACTCCATCTTCCATACCAATCAGCGGCTTGATATTCAACAGCGAGCCAAGCAGGTGTTTTGCCTTCCCGATCCGCCCACCCATATACAGATACTTCAGCGTATCTGCGGTCTGGACCATACGCGTCAACGGAATCATCTCTCGCACCATCGCCACTACTTCCCCCAGGGTCTTACCCGCCAGTGCAGCCCGCGCGGCCTCGATTGCCATCCAGCCGTGGCACATGGATACGTTTAGCGTATCGATCACCTCCATTTGCAAGCGTGGCAGAATTTCGGCCACCATTCCCCTGGCTGCCATTGCTGCCTGGTAAGCCCCACT
Source organism: uncultured Anaerolinea sp. (assembly GCA_964595435.1). GTDB lineage: Bacteria > Chloroflexota > Anaerolineae > Anaerolineales > UBA4823 > RBG-16-57-11. Next base: position 87,653 of record CAZQQJ010000017.1, read on the forward strand.
GCCTTTAGAAGTCATGTGGATGCTGACAATCTGCTCCACACGCTCTTCTTCTACCAGGCGTTGATACATGGTGATGTAATCTCCAGGCCCTGGGCTGGCCGTCGTAGGCAGTTGTGTGGCACGAGGCAGCCACTGGTAAAACGTCTCCCGGTCAACTGTCACCAGGTCTCGCAGAACTTCATTGCCGCGATGAATATAATAGGGAACAATACTGATCTTCAATTCACGAATCAGGCGTTCAGGAATGCTGGCCGTACTGTCGGTGACAATAGCCAATTTGGGCATAGTGGACCTCATATTTTGGGAAAGGAGCGAGGCATCCATCCAGAACGCTGCAACGACCCGGCGTCCCGATGCTCAAAATTAAGTGTACCATAAAACCGTCACCGCGCATTGAACAACCCATCCAGTAGATATCCTCCGATTTCCGTTCAACTGCGGTAAAATCACAGTACTTTTGTACCATGTATATAGTTTCTATGGTCAACCCCGTTGGGCAGGTGCAGCCCGCTGGACCCGCTCAATCCATACGGATATCATCCCTGCAGCGTTCACGGCCAGAGGAGACGCGATGCTGGCACGCATAAGGCAATTCCTTACTGAACCCCACCTGGGCGAACTGGAAGACGCTTATCGCCGTTACTACTTGCCTACCGACATCGGTATCCTGCGCATGTGTATTGCACTCTCCACTCTGGTCTACATGGTGCGCATTTACCAGGATGCCATCACCCTCACCCCGGGCGCGCTGCTTTACAATCGCATCACTCTGCGCATGGTCGAGATCGCCATCGGCCTGCTTATCCTATGGGTGCTGCACCGTGACCTGGCTCCACGCAGCATCGACCGTATCATCCTGGTTCTGATCGGCAGCTACCTGATCCAGTGGATACTGGTTTCCTGGATGCACCCGATCAGCGACCCAACGCACTTCGCCTTGAGTCTGGTGCTGCTCATGGCGCTGTTCATCGCCTTCCCCACCACCCAGCGCAACCGGCTGCTGGTCGGGGAGATCTTCCTGGTTCTCAACCTGCTCTTGCTGATTCGCCAACCCATTACAACGGATACAATCGGCCAGGCGCTGGCGCTCTGCCTTGCAGCGATTGGCTCTGGGCTGGCCTCCATCCGCCTGTACACTTATCGCCGCTTACATTTCCAGACGGGTCAATCGCTGCGCCAGTCTGCCAAAGAAAACCGCACCCTGCGCCTCAATGACACCCTTACCGGTGTCTATAACCGCCGCGCCTTTCTCCAACAGGCCGAGTTGGAATTCAATCGCTCAAAGCGCTATAATCGCGCCCTCAGCCTGCTTATCCTTGATCTGGATCACTTCAAGCACATCAATGAAACCTATGGGAACGCGACCGGCGACATCGCCCTGGTGCGTTTTGCCGCCACGCTGCAGCAAAACAAACGCCGCGCCGACATCTTCGCCCGGCTGAACGGCGAAGAATTTGGCTTGCTATTACCCGAAACGCCCGTCTCCGCCGCGCAATGGGTCGCTATGCGCGCTGTCAGCCTGTGCCATGTGCTCAATATCACCATCAACGGGAAGCGCATCCCCCTCTCAGTCAGCATCGGCGGGACCGGCCTGATCCCGGAAGATACCAGCTTCGATGTCTTGATGCAACGCGCCCAAGGTAAGTTAAAAGCAGCCAAGCAGCGCGGGGCAGGCCAGATCGAACTGTAAGTTAGCGCGCCGCTTTGAGTAAATTATTCGGGATCTTCTTTAGCAAGGCAGCATTTTGTTGGCGCAACAATTGCAATTGACGGTTTGCGCCATCCAGGTCACCCGCTCCCACTGCCCGATCTATTCCCTGGATGGTCTGGTTCACCTGCCCTTTCTCCACGGCGCTGATTTGCGGCTGCTCCACACACCATAACGTCACGAACACATCCCAGGTGGGAGGCGGCACATCTTCGGCAATGAATTTTTGAATGCGCGCCACCAGATCCCTGGCCTTTTCGCCATCTCCGCCATCCAGAACCTGCTTTTCCTCGTCCACGAAGGACTGAGCCTTGCTGCTTACCTGCGGTGTACAGTATTTCTTCAATGCGGGCATATTATTGATGGCTGTCAGGAAAACCCCAAAGAAAGCCAACTGCTCTAAGTCCGCTGTGCTGCTTTGCTGCTGCTTTGCCTGCGCACTGCCGAAATCGAAACGATTGTCAATGTAGGTTTCCCCTTTCAACTTCTTCAGGTACGAAGCCACCGTCAGGATGCCATCTCCGTCGATGCGCATCTCCACCACCACCGGGGTATTGGCTGGTGTGCCCGGCGGGAGACGGTCGTTCACTACCTCCCCTACGTGTTCCCAATCCTTCCGCTCTGCATCCTCCGTTTCCACCTCGTAAACGGGGAGCCGGTAAACTGTCTGCGTGGCGTGCGTGGTATACAGTTCTGCCCGGAACGCTTCGTGTGTCGGGTACGGCGTACCTTTAGGTAAGATTATCTCCAGCCGGCTGAAGAGGTTATCGCTCTCACCACCAATCTCGATCCCCAGGTGCTTGGATGTGATATCTCCAATACGAATTGAACCAACGGCTGCTGGCTCATCTGCCTGGCCATCCAGTTCTTTGCCAGCAAACAACGCTCCTACTTGCGCACCGCAATTCCAACAATGCAGGCGGCCCTGCTGATTAGGCTTATGGCAGGTTTCGCAGACGATATGCGGCGCGTCCTCCAGGTCGCTGCGGCGCGCGCCGCACGCGGTGCAGCTTTCTTCCGTACCGTCGTTAACTGTCTTGCAGCCCGCACAAACCCACTCGATGGGGATCGCCGTCTGAGCCGCCGCCCCTAAGCCAACACATTGCATCGGATCGACATCGATCTCGATCTTATCGCCAAATATCTCCTTCAGCCGGCGCCGGACCAGGGGAATGCGCGTCGAACCGCCTACCAACAGGACGCGGTCGATATCATCGACGCTCATACCGGCCTTTTCCAATGCCCGGTGGGTCAGTGTAATCGCATCCTGTGCAAAGTCCTGGATCATAGCATCGAATTCGTTCCGCGTAAGCAAATAATCCACGTTGATCGGCCCGCCGCGCTGCGAGTTAGTCAGGTTTGGGTAGATGATGTGCACCTTTTCTTCGCGGGACAGGTCAATCTTGCCACGCTCCGCCAGATCCTTCAAACGGTTTAGCACAGCCTGGTCCTGGCTCAAGTCATCGCCATACCGTTCCCGAATGTACTGCAAAAGCTTCTCAACAATACGGCTGTCTACGTTATCCCCACCCAGGAAATTATCTCCATCGATCTGCAACACTTCGAAGTTTCCTGCGGCCACCAGCAAGATCGATATATCGAACGTTCCCCCACCCAGGTCGAACACCAACACCTGCTGCGGCTCGCCCATCGCCTCCTCGATGCCAAAGGCCAGCGCCGCCGCGGTTGGCTCATTAATGATGCGCAAGACGTTCAACCCTGCCAGCCTCCCCGCTTCGCGCGTGGCATTTTTCTGGCGCTGGCTAAAATACGCCGGCACCGTAATCACCGCATGGGTTACCTCTTCGCCCAACTGTAGCTCGGCGTTCTTCTTAAGTTGTTCCAGGACCATCGCCGAGATTTCCACGGGGCTGTAAAAACGCTCCCCCAACTGCATTTCTACCTCGCCATTGGCTGCTTTTCGGGCATTCTTGAAGGTTTGTAATGCCTTCTGCACCTCGAGGTCATCATAATCCCGGCCAATGAAACGCTTGGCCGAATACACTACCTGTCGCGAGCCACTGCCACGGCGATCTTTAGCGTCTTGCCCCACGTAACGCTTGCCCTGTTCTACCGCCACCACCGAAGGCAAGACCGGCTGCTCGCCTGAGCCGGATGGGTTGGCAATAATTTTCGCCCGCTTCGTCCTCCAATAAGCCGCCACGCTGTTGGTCGTGCCCAGGTCGATCCCGATGATACGTCCCATTTATTCCTCCTGCTGTGTAACGACAGATACCGTTGCCTTGCGCAACAGCCTGTCTCCCAGGCTGTAGCCCTGTTCCAAGATTTCGTGGATTACAAAGCGCTCGCTTTCTCGCCCATCCACCCGGAAAGCGATGCGCGTCTGCTCCACCGGTGGATAATCCCCTGGTGCCAGACGCAGCGCCTGCACTCCCCTGCGCCGCAAAACCAACGCGAATTGGTGATGAGCGCCATCCAGCCATTCTGACGCTCGATGAAAGACAACTGACGACCGAGGATTGGAAATGGACACCCTCCCCACTGCCTCCATCAGATCGACGCATGCCAGAAGATCATCCTGGTGCTGCCGCGCGGCAGCACGTTCCAAATCTTCTAAGGCTTCTTCCAGGTCAAGCTGGCAATCCTCCCAGGCCTCATCACCAGTTCGGCGCCGCGCCGGCAGAGCGGGCGCTAACCACGGTGATGCCAATCGTTTCAGTAACCCCTGAAATTGGGTCACCAGCAAAACACAGCTATGCCTGAAATCTACCGCTGAGACATTCCCCGTTTCCAACGCGGTCGCCTGTAATACTTCCAGCGCCTGCTGCACAGCAGCCTGGGCGGGAAGCAGCGCCGCCGCCAGAGCGCGACGTTGATGCACCCGGCGCCGTTTTAGCGCGCCGATTTGCTGGCGCAATTCCCGGCACACAGACCGCCGCTCCGCCAACTCCATCGCCTGGCTCATTTCAGCCATTCTTCTACGAATTTCTCCAGTCCGTTGAAATTCTGGCTCATCTCCAGATGGGCTGGTGCGTCGCCGGCCATATTTCTAGTCGCCTTACGCGTGGTGTAGGCAATTACCGCCAGAGTCGTTTGCGTAAGTGCTTCATCCAGCACATTTCGCACTGAAGTTGTCTTCAATAAATCCGCCTCCAGGGCTGCATCCGCCTCCAGGCCGGCAGCGAAATGCGCCATCTCGTCCACTTTTTTATCGAAAACCGGGGTCAGCGCGTCGGCTAACAAACGTGTATCCTTCTGGCGCAAGGCGTCAAAAGCTCGCCGGGCGCGGTGCCGCTCCTGAGCATTGCCGCGATTCTTCTGCGCAAACGCTTTGGTTACCTCAGCACTACTTGCACCTGGCTCCAGCCCCAGCACAAGATATGGGTTTTCATCTTCCAGGAAAATCATGGTTCAATATCCTCTCGCCGTGCGCAGGTTGTTCCGCGCCGTCTCGTTCTGCGGATCGATCTGCAGCGCCATTTCCCAAATATCGACTGCCGCCCGGGGGTTCCCTGCTCGCACCAACAACACCCCCTGGTCGACTAACAGGCCAGCCAGCACTTTCTGGATAGCGACGATCAATTCGTTAGGCAGAGGAATTTCCATCACCGGCAGCAGCACATCCTTCGCCCCAACCAGGTTGCCCCGCTGCCACAACTGCACTGCGTAATCATGGGCAATCGCCCCCCATAATTGGCTCACTTCCAGCGCCGGCAGCAATTCGTAGGCCTTTCTGGCATATTGATAGGCCGTATCCCAACGCTGTTTCTCCGCCTCTTGCGAGGCGTTGCGCGCCCAGATTGCCCCCAATCCAGTGGTGGCGCTGCGATTGTTAGGATCTATATTATAGGCCTCATCCAGGCGCGTCCGCGCCGCCTGCAGGTCGTCCTCTTTCAGCGCTTCTTCACCCCACTTGGCCAGCGCCTCTGCCAGCGCGGCTTTGAATTCCTTGTTTTCCTCACATTTCTTGCCACGCACGGCTTTTAACTCTTTGACCACCGCGGCATATTCCCCCTGGCCAGTCTTCGCCTGCGCCCAGCCTACAATCGCCTGAGTGTATAACTTTCTGCAGGCTACCTGCTCGGGCGAATTCCGCGCCTCTGCCAGAGCATTCTGCAAGATCAGGTCTAGCTGCAGCATTGCCTCACTCCAGGCCTCCGAGCGAACCAATTCACGGGCGTATTGCTGGATGGCTTTCTGACGCTCGCTGCGCAAAACGGCAAGAAATTGCGACTGACCCGGGTAACGCGCTTCGAGATCATTCAATTGCCGGATTGCCATCTGGAACTGGCCATCAGAAACTAACGCCATTGCATCTGCCAACGGCGAAAACGCCTGCTGGATGAGTTCCACATCGACCTTGCGCATACCCAATTCGGGCGCCTTCTTCAAGAACGACTGGATATCCCCGTGATCCTGGCCATCCTTGAGCAGAAGCGGGCTGACCAGGCGAACAACACGCTCTGGCAAGGCAACATTTCGGATACGGGCATTCTCCAACCCGGCCAGCATCGCCCGGACGGCGAGCACCTCCTGATTGAGTAGCGCCCGATAGGCGTGATAGTTTTCCGCATCCGACGCCGGCGCATCCTCGGCCTTTTCAGACCAGTAACGCCACAACATTTCCGGCAGAGTCCTGGCGCGCAAATCGTTCAATTCCCGGTCGCTCGCCGCCAGCGAGCCAGCCTCCCGCCGCGCCGACCATTCATCCCAATAGGCTTCGTCGGCAAGCGCCACGGCCCAGTGCCCAATCGCTTTACGCCACAACGCATCTGCCATCCGCATCCCAGCCGGATCCCCCTGGCTCACCTGGATCGCCTGCTGCGAATAAAGCAGCGCCAGGTTGTGATGCATCCCTGTCCTACCCGCCGCATCGCCCAGTAACCCCGCCTCCACCTGAGTGCAGGCCGCGGCGTAATCTCGCTGCCGCCACAAGGCCTCCTGAGTATAGCCGTGCAACCCGCGCCGGATGTGCACCAGGGCAGCATGCCCCGGCTCAATACTCAAGCCGCGTTCGGCATAAGCCGCAGCCAGTTGCCAATCGTTCTGCCGCAATAACTCACGCAGCCCCGCCAATAGATAACGCTGCTCCAGCGGGCGATCTCCATCCAGGGGTAATTGCGCCAGCGCCAATCCCCATTCTCCATAACGAGCGCAAGCAGCCAACGCAACGCGTTTCCAGGTGGCAGGCAGCGTCCCACCGGTAGCCAGCGCCTTCCGCAAAGCAGGCGGCGTCAACTGGCCCTTCTGCATTGCCAACAGAACCGCCGCGGCGGCAATTGCCTGATAAAACCCGGTTATTCTACTCCCTTCCTCCGCCTCCGGCCAGTTCGGCAGAGGATCACTGCCCGTTCCGCCGGGCGAGTTGCCCCCTGCCACTTGTTCGACCACCCAGCTCGAGACCTCAAGCGCCCTGGCAGGTAAAAACTGATCGATGCCCTCCTGCCGCGCCTTGATCAGGTACTGCCGGGCGACAACCGGGCGATCCCGGACAAGCAGCAATCCACGCAGCCACAAGAACAAGCTGGCGTTCTGGTAATATTTCTTCAGATTGCCGTAAATCGTGGCGTCGATGGCCAGGTCCTTGCCGTCTCCTCCCTTACACAAGCCCAGGAAAATATTGGGAACCGCGTTCTTCGGCTGGCGTTTGACGATACTGGTCAAGAGCGCATCCGCTTCCACTCGCCGCCCGCTGGCCAGCAGATTCGCCCCGGCCTGCATCTGGTAGACATCGATCAAAGGATGGGCCGGCCAGTCTTTGCCATCGACGAGCAGCCCCGGCTCTGACATCACTGCCTGCTCCGCCAGCGCCAACAGGTGGCGGTCCATCTCCGCCGCCCGGTCGGGATAGAGCGTCTTCAAACGGGTCCAGTGGCCGTAGGCCTGGCGCGGCTGTTTCAACTGGTAACTGGCCCACCCGGCGTGATACAGCCAGGCGGCTGTGTTTCGTTCGTCCCGGCGTGAACGCCCTAAGACATCGAGCGCTCGCTCCGGTTGGTGCAAATTATTTGCAGCCACTGCCAGGCGCAGCCACTCCTCTGCCGCAGCATAGTGCCGGGCAGCGGCTTCCCAATCTCTGGCCAACTCGGCCAGGTACCCCAGGCAACGGTGCGCCTCAACGTGGTTGGGGTCTGCGTCCAGCAACCTGCGCGCCGCCGCTCCGGCTTTCTCGCCCTGCATTGCTTTGAGGTGCCAGTGCATCAGCCGCAAGGAACGGTCTGTATCGAACGGCAGGATGGCATCAATGCGTCCGTACAGTTCCAGGCATTCGAACGAATATGCAGCCGGCTGCAGGATGGCCTCAATCGTCTGCGCCACTTTCTCGGCTGGCGCCCGTTGGATCAACTCGGTGTAAGCGCGCAGCGCCGGTCGGGCGGTATCGCGGGTCACTGAAAAGACATTGGCAATGAACAGCCAGACTTCTTTATCAGCCGTGATCGACTGAACATGCATCTCGTACTCGCCGCACAACGAGTTGTCTTGCAGATACGCCACCCCCCACAGCCCCAGGGCGGCCAGTGCCCGGTAGCGAAACACCGGGTCATCCAGGTTTTTGGGCTTTTCCGCCTCTGCCTGGCGCGCCACCTTTTCGTACAGCGCTTTTGCTGCGGCAGCATTCCCCTGCCATAACTCTTTGCGCGCCTGCGCCAGGAGCGCCTTCCATTGCTCGATGTTTCGCCTGGTCTGATAGGAACGCAAAAAACTCATCTACACCCACTCCATCTCGATTTCATCTTTGTAAATTTGAAGGTGAATCCAGTGCTGCGATCGATCCTGGCGGGCAATCAATCGCTCGCTGATCGGCTCCCCGGCCAGCTTCTCCACCAGGGCTTTCAGGCCGCGCGCCCCGCCGCGTTGGCGTTGGGCTTGCTCCGCCAGCCACACCGCTACCCCACTTTCATACGTCAGGCGGATTTGCTGCTCGGCCAGGCGGCTGGCAATGCGCGCCAATTCCAGGCCGGCAATCTCCGCCAGGTCGTCCAGGTCGAGAGGGCGGAAGGCAACCACGTGATCCACACGGTTGATCAGCTCCGGGCGGAAAAAGCTACGCACCGCATCCAGATCTACGCCGGCTGCCGCGGCCTGCACGGAGCGGGCCAGAAAACCCAGCCCCGGCGAGGCGCTCTTCACCGCCCCGAGGTTGCTGGTCATCACGAAAATCGCGTTGCGCCCATCCGCTGCCCGCCCTTGCGAGTCGGTAATCCGCCCTTCATCGAACAATTGCAGGAACAAATCGAACACCTCAGCGTGCGCCTTTTCCACTTCATCGAACAAGACGACCGCATGCGGATGCTGGCGCAGCGCCTCGGCCAACTGTCCAGGCTGTTCGTATCCGATATAGCCGGGCGGCGCCCCTATCAGCCGGGCCATACTGGCTTTGTCGCCGTATTCCGACATATCCAGGCGCACCAACGCCCGCTCCGAGCCGAACAGCGCCACCGCCAGGGAGCGGGCCAGCTCGGTCTTGCCCACTCCGGAAGGGCCGGCAAACAGGAACACGCCCTTGGGGCGTCGCGGGTCACGCACGCCAGTATAGGCAAGGCGCAAAGCCTTGCTCACAACGCTCACTGCGTCGGGTTGCCCAATTACTCGCGCCGAAAGCGCCTGTTCCAGCCCGGCCAGCGTCTGGCGCAAACCATCCTCAAGGTCACCCACCGGCACGCCGGCCATCTCGCTGATCACGCCAGCCACCCGCTGGCGAGAGACCACAGCCTGCCCGCCAATCTCGGCCTTCACTGCCGACTTGGCCAATACATCGATCGCTTTATCGGGAAAACGGCGCGCCGGCAAGAACTGCTCGCTCCAACGCACCACCGCTTGCAGGCTGTCTTCTGGAATTTCGACATGATGGTGGGCAGCATAGGCCGGCGCCAGGGAGCACAAAATTTGTAACGTTTCATCCGGCGATGGTTCTGCTACCTGCACGGCCTGGAAACGTCGCGCCAGGGCAGCATCTTTCTCGATATGACGCGCATACTCTTCATTCGTAGTAATGCCAATGCAGCAAATCTCACCACGCGCCACGGCCGGCTTGAGCATATTCGCTGCGTCCAGGCCGCCTTCCACGCCCGCCCCGGCTCCCATGATGGTGTGGAACTCATCGAAAACCAGAATGACCTCGCCCGCCACAGCGCTGGCTTCGCGAATTAGCCCCTGCAGGCGCTCCTCGAACTGGCCGCGATAAACCGTTCCCGCCAGCAGGGACGGCAGGTTGATTTCAACCAGTGCAACCTGGCGCAGCTTCTCCGGCACCATCCCGGCGACGATATCCTGAGCCAGTTTTTCCACCACGGCAGTCTTCCCCACGCCGGCCGGGCCGAGCAATACAACACTGTTCTTGCCGCGCCGCAACAGTGCTTCCACCAACTGGCGCGTTTCGGCATCCCGCCCAAACACCAGGTTCAGCTTCCCCTGGCGGGCCAATTCGGTCAGATCACGGCCAAACTCAGCCAGCACCGGTCGCCCGGCAGGGACCGGCCCGGCCGGCTGGCGGGCGACCGTCTTGAACAACGTCTCCACTGCCCGCCGCGCGGCCTCATCGAACGCACCCGCCAGGGCAACGTTTTGATCGATGATTGCCATATAGATATGGGGTAAATCCAGCGCGGTGGCTTGCTCACTCTCGGCGACCTGCTGCGCACGCAACATGACCCGCAGATAGGCTTCCGACGGCTCGGCGAACTCCGCCGTCGAGCGCATATCCGCCTCGAAAAGCGCCTTTACTTTTTCCACCTGGGTCGCCAGCGTCTTCTTCTCGTCAGACGTCTCCCGAGCATGCGCCTGTTCCAATATCTGCAAAACCCCCACCATCAAATGCAGGTCATCCACTTCAACGTGCCGGTAACGTTGCGCAATCTGGTAGGCGCGCTCAACCGCAGATTGCGCCTCGGGAGTGAGATTCAGCTTTGCCATTGCTTCTCCTGGGTCGATGCGTCGCTACACTCTATTATATTACACGCCAGAGTTTTTGGATTCCGACATCTTGTAGACTGGAATCAAGGAGTACGAGCGCAGCGAAAACCATAGGAGTCGTAAGCATCTGTATCGGTATTCCAATTGTTGCGTCGGCTAACTCGCAAATTGCCTGCAACCATATCCGACCAGGCACCACCTCGCCCAATACGAGACTCGCCGCTTTGCGGGCCTTGCGGGTTCTTGGATGGCGAATTGCTATAATAATCTTCCCCGTACCAATCCAAGACCCACTCCCACACGTTACCAGCCATGTCAAACAAGCCATAACGATTAGGGGGATAGCTGCCTACCGCTGTCGTATCACCGATACAGTTATCCGTTCCCCCGGAGTAGTTGGCCCGTTCACAGTCAGGAGGAGAGTCGCCCCATGGATAAGCCTTTCCATCCAATCCACCGCGAGCTGCCTTTTCCCACTCCGCCTCCGTCGGCAACCTGGCGCCACGCCAGGTACAGAATTCTTGCGCCTGGCCCCAGGTAACAAAAACGACTGGATAGTCATCGAAGTTTGGATTGCCGTAATAATTATTTCTGGAATAAGAAGCTGCCCCACCGGCTGGTTCGCTGCATACCCCTGCCGCCACACAACGAGCATACACAGCATTGGTGACCTCATAAATGTCGATGTAGTAAGCATCCAGTGAAACGGTGTGCATTGGCTCTTCATTCGTAAACCAATTCCGTTCGCAACCCGACCAATCTTTCAAACATTCAGCAAAGGCAAAATCGGTACTGCCCCCCATTTGGAATTCCCCGGACGGGATCAGCTTCATCTCTATACCATCGTCATCCACAATACGCTGCGGTAAATCCGTGGGCGTAAAAGTAGGCGTAGGCGAGGTCGTGGGAGTTGACGTAGGCGATGGTGAAGGGATTGGCGTCCATGTGGGTGGCAAGACAAAAGCCGATAATGTCGGCACATCCGACGTTGGGGCCGCCTGTAACGCTAATGCCGTTTGGGTTGGCGACATACGGTCATCGCCCGGCAAATTCCAAAGCGACCATATTATGAGCATCACCAATGCCAACCCCAAAATAGCGACACTCCCTATTCCACCAATCCAACGCCAGGGGAGACGCACAGGGGTTCCCTGCGCAGACACCGTTTCCTGCGTGGGCGCGGCAGGTTGATAAGCCGCAGCATTCGCACGATTCGCACGATCCTTCTCTATCCACTCGACCTGCTGCGGAAATGCAGCAGATGGTTCATTCAGCGCCCGCCAAAAAGCCGCCACGCTCTGGAAACGATTCTCCGGCAACATCTCCATCGCTTGCATGATCGCCCTTGACACACGCGGTGTAACTGATGGGTTGAGCGCGGTCGGCGCGGGCAGCGCCGCACCCAGGTTGCGCTCGGGCACCTCCGGCGGCGTTTTGCCAGTCAGCAAGGCGTATAGAGTCGCCCCCAATGCATACACATCCGTGCGCGCATCTGTGCGCCCCGCACTCATGTACTGCTCATTCGGCGAAAATCCTGGTGTGACTGCACGCGCCCCCACTGTGGTTTGAAGCTGTCCATCAGACAACTTGGCGATTCCAAAATCCACTAACATTGCTTTACCTTCCGGCGTGATCTTGATGTTGGCCGGCTTGATATCGCGATGAATCACAGGTGGATTCTGCGCATGCAGATAGATCAAGGCGTTGCACACCTGCCCGATCCATTCCAGCGCCTGGACCTCGGGCAGTGGGCCACCTGACTGCTTGAGCAGCTTTGCCAGGTCCTCTCCTTCGACAAAATCCATCACCAGGTACATACCCTGGCTGGGCAGTACAAAGCAATCATGTACGCGCGGCAAATTGGGATGCACCAGTCGGAAAAGTAACTTGGCTTCAAGTTGGAACTGCTTCTGCGCCGAGGGAGAAGTTTCCAGGCTTTCTTTTATGGCAATCGGCTCATCCAGATTGGTATCCCAGGCACGATACACCGCTCCAAATCCTCCCTGGCCAAGCAGCTTGACTATGCGATAGCGGTTGTTGAGCAGTTGTCCTGTAGAAAGAGGCATATCCTATCCTTCTCCCAATTTCGAGGCTTTAGGCCACAGATATCGAAGACCTACTAGCATTATACTGGTGAATGATCGCCAGATCAAAATGAATCGTAATATTGACAATTTTTGCCAACCAATGCAGAATCAATTCAGGAAATCTTCAAGTGAACAACCCTGATACCTCAGTAATTGATTACCCATCACCGGACTAAGGAAAAACGGATGATACATACCATAAAAACCGTAACCGTAATTGGTGCGTTTCTGATCCTGCTCTGTTCATCTGCCTGCGGCACAGCGACTCCGACGAGCACGCCAACGCTCGACCTCGATCCTTTGCGCACCGAGGTGGCTGCTACCGTCCTGGCACAGGTGACCCGAGAGCTGGCTCTGACGCCCTCTGCCACTCCTATGCCGAGCCCCACGGCGACCAGCACATTTACTCCCACACCGGCACAAACAGCCAGCTCGTCGCCCATCCCGGCGGCGACTTTACCTGGTGGAACGCCAGGGACAGAAACCCCGAACCGGGCCGAATGGGTCTCGCAATCGATTGCGGATGGCACCATCTTTGCGCCTGGAGAGACCTTTACAATCACCTGGAGCATGAAAAATGTAGGCGCCACCACCTGGACGGTTTCCTACCTGCTGCGCTTCTACAGTGGCAACACTTTTGGCGCGCCGCAGGAGATCCCCTTAGGTCGAGTGGTGCTGCCCGGCGAGACGATTGATATTTCTATACCCATGAAAGCGCCTATCAGCCCAGGAGATTATCGCACGGACTGGGTGCTGTCGAACGAAAGCCGTAGTAACTTCAAAGACCCGGTTTTTCTCAAGATCACTGTAGCAACGCCGCCCACGACCGCTCCGACAGCGACAACAACCCCATGAGCCTGAAACTGTAATTCTCCCCTTTCACAATTACAATTTTCGCCTCCATCCCGCGCACAGGAGAATTGTATCAAAACAATCATCGACGCAACCCTGGTCTGCATACTGGCCCTCTCATCCTGCCTTTTTTCGCAAGCACCGCGCCCTAAGCGAGGCGCTCCGCCGGAAATTCAATCCGCTTCACCCGGCAGCCCTGGCCTGAATGAGCAGCGCGCCTTCCTGCCCCTCGTCCTGAAATCCTGGGTGAGCCAGCAAATCATCACCTACCAGGCCAGCAGCGAGAATTTCCCCAACCCGGAACGAGGCTTCTACCACCAGCACGCGCCCTTGTGGATCGATAACGAGCAAGAGCCGCTCGACGAAGAAGACCTGGCAGAATACCGGGATGAAGGCATCACCCTGGTGCGCGCCTATTTCGTCATCGACGAATTTCGCTCTTCACCGCTCTCCCCCCAGGCGCTGGCGGCCATCGAACAGGCTTTCACCACCGCCCGCCAAACCGGGATCAAGCTCATCCCTCGCTTCAGTTACAACTTCCCATCTGGCAGCAATTATCAGTCTGCCCGGGACGCAACACTGGAGCAAGTGATGGCCCATATCGCCCAGATTGAACCTATTCTGCAGGCCAATGCCGACGTACTGGCCTTCATGGAAATGGGCTTCGTGGGCGCCTGGGGAGAATGGCACAGTTCATCCAACCAGTTGATCAACCCGGATGGCACACCGAATGCCAGCTCGCTGGCGATCATCGATGGCGTGTTGGCCGCCCTGCCAGTAACCCGCACCGCAGCGCTCCGTTATCCCTACTTGAAGCAACAGATATTCGGCCCGGCGCCACTGACAACCGGCCAGGCCTTCACGAGCATTCCACAAGCGCGGCTTGGAGCGCACAACGATTGCTTCCTGGCCTCGGATACCGATTGGGGCACCTACGAGCCATCTTCAACGCCGGGTGAGATCGAGGCTTTCAAGAGCTATTTCAACCAGGACAACCGCTTCCTCCCCCAGGGCGGCGAAACCTGTAACGACGGTGAGGATGCACAGCCGTACATCTCGTGCAGTAACGCCTTGTCTGAACTGGGGCGCATGCACTGGAGCGCACTCAACATCGGCCACCACCCGGACGTGTTGGCGCTCTGGCAACGGCAAGGCTGCCTGGACGAAATTGCCCGCCGGTTGGGATATCGTCTGCGCCTGGTACAGGCCACCCTGCCCCTGACGGTCCGCCCCGACGAAATCCTTCCGCTCACCCTGAAAGTGGTAAACGATGGATTTGCCGCGCCGTATAACCCCCGCCCATTCGTGTTGGTCCTGCGCCATGTGGAGGCCGGTGTGGAATACACCCTTCCGTTGAGCTCCGATCCGCGTCGGTGGGAGTCCGGCGCCACGCATACGCTGGTTGAAAAGGCGCACCTGCCCGCCCGCCTGCCTGCCGGGCGCTACGACCTGCTGCTCCACCTCCCCGATCCAAACCCGGCGCTGGCTACCCGCCCCGAATACAGCCTGCGCCTGGCAAATACCGGCATCTGGGAAGCCAGTACCGGCGATAATCGCCTCAACGTCCAGATTGTGGTTGCGCCTTAAATCCGCCGGATCAAGTTTGCCATATCTCAGACGGACATCCCGCAAGCTCATAGCCTGCGGGATGTCCGTCTTCTGCAGTTCGCTGCTACACCCTAATAATTTTCATGCTATTTATCCCATTCACACGACCAACCTTCGCGATTATAATCCATACCCATCAACCCAAACCTTATTACCCGTTTCTTTTCACTTGTTACTCCCGGAACACCCATGTCTTACCAACCTGTCCCTAACATTCCTGATCCTGCCCGTGTCCACAATGCCGGGCAATATTTCCATTACATGGCTCAATTTGTCGGCTTCACTCAAGAAGACTCGACCGCCATCCGCCAATCTGCCCTGGTGATCGAGAAACATCTGCCCGCCATCATCGGGCGCTTTTACACCAACCTGCTGCAGTATCCGCCTACACGCAAGTTTTTCCTCAAGCGCGACGGCAGCCTGGACGAAAACTACTTGCAACTGCGCATGTTCCACCAGGCAAATTTCTGGCGCCGCGCCGCCGGCGGGGAGTACGACGACGAGTTCGCCCACTTTGTCGATTACGTTGGCCGCGCCCATACTTCGCACGGCGCGGACCCGCATCTGTATATCGCCGAACGCTACGTCATCGGAATGGTGGGCTTCGTCCAGCATGCCATTATCGAAGCCCTGCACCAGGAGCTACACGAATACGACCCCGACCTGCAGATGCGCGCGACCCGGGCCTGGAACAAACTTTGCATGGTCATCCTGGAGATGCTGGCGCGGGCCTACAGCGAGGAGCACGAAATCGAAAGCGACGCCGGTCTGCTCCCAGTCGACCCGCAAGCTGTCCACCAGATTGCGGTCGACTCCTATGAAAAGGGACTGGGGATGCGCCGCGACCTGAGCACCCGGGATATCCTGGTAGCACAGGTTACAGAAATTGGCGAAGGCGAACGCAAGATCGTCGATGTGGATGGCGTGTCGATCGGCGTGTTTCACCACAAAGGCAACTGGCACGCCCTGCGCAACAGTTGCCTGCATCGTGGCGGCCCGGTGTGTACCGGTAAGCTGGAGGGCGATCGTCTGATCTGCCCCTGGCACGGCTACACTTACGACGTCACCGACGGCCATCTGCTGATCGATTCCAGCGCCCACCTGGAGAAGTATCCCGTCGTGATCCAGGACGACCAGGTCTACCTGCGCCTGCCAGCCGCATCTGAAATGGCCCCTGCTGCGCCAGCCAGCAAAGACCTGCCTCTCGACGGGCAACGGGCTCCTGCTGAAAGACCTGCTTTGAAAGAGAACGAATTCTTCATCAAAGACCTGCCGGCTGGAAAGAGCAAGAAACTTCGACTCAACGGGCAGGACGTGGCGGTGTACAACGTCGACAGCCAGTTCTATGCCACCAGCGACGAATGCACCCACGCCGGCGGCCCGCTCAGCGAAGGTGAACTGGATGGCCACACGGTGATCTGCCCATGGCATTTTTCCTGCTTCGACGTGATCACCGGCGCAGCCACCTGCGGCCCGGCAAGGGAGGCGGTGAAGACGTTTAAGGTGACGATAGATGGAGAAACCGGCAAAGTGGAAGAGTCTTGATATTTGGTCAGAAGTTTGCTATAGTAGATATAAGCATACCGCTGCGCGTGCAGTGTGTTCATATACAGGTTTTACAAAGAGCAAATCAAGCTGCCTGTCCCGGTAGTCGGTTGTTGGTTCAGCCGGGCATCTGTTCTACAACGATAGATTACACATGATTGCAGGAGAATGGAAGGCCTGGCTGAATGGCAAAGTCAGGCTTTTTTATTTTCAGAAAACAGGTCAGGTCGATGAACCATTCTGTATCGTCCGAACTGTCCCCTCTGGATCAGATCCGCCAGGCCGAAGCAGAGATGAACCGGCAGATCGCCGCGGCGCGCGAATCCGCTGCCGCGATCGTGGCCAACGCCCGGCGGCAGGCCGAACAAACCAGACGCCAGGCACATGAAGATGGCAAACGCGAGGGACTTAACCGCTATCGTGAAATTGTCGCCCAGGCCGAGGAAGAGGCCCGGGCCATCACAGCCCAGGCAAACATCCGCGCCCAGGAGCTCCATCGCGCCGGGCAAAATCGCAAAGAGCAAGGCGTCCGCTACGCCATCGATCTGATCATCGGCATGGGTGAAAGAGAGAAAGCACAATGAATGTGGAAATGCTTCCGGTACAGATCGTGGGCCTTAAAGCCAACTTGCCGTCCGTAGCCCAGACACTGCGCCGGCTGGGCTGCCTGCACATCGAAGAATTGGCCGAAATGCCGGAAGTGACCGCTCGCCCGTTCAACCCGGACCGCGAGATGATGCAGCAACAGGAAGAATTCAGCTATCTGCTGGCGCGACTGGAGGGCCTGGTCAATACCCTGGGTAAGGGCAAGTCTCCAGTACCAACCCAAATCCAGGAGGAAAGCCCGGATAAAATTCGCCATGGCATCGACGAATTAGCTCCTGAAGTGCAGCGCCTGACTTCCCGGCAGGAGGAATTGCAGGCCAAAATGGCCATGCTACCCCGTTACGAAACCACGCTGCGCAAGTTGCTCCCGATTATCCCGTTAAGCGCCTACAAAGCAGGCAATATTTCCATTGGCATCCTGGTCAGCCGGGTCAACATCAACGTGCTGGATACGGTTGCCAAGCGTATCTTTGAGCTGACCAACGGGCGCGCTGAAGTGGTTGCCAGAGATGTGGATTTATATACGCGGGGCATGTTCATCGTCTTTCCGAGTAAATTCACTGAAGAAATCGAAGCCGTACTGGGGCAAGCAGATGTATCCCGCCTGCGCCTGCCCGCTGACCTGAACGAGGGGCCGCCCGATACAGTGCTCGCCTCGCTGCATCGCCAGATGGTCTCCATTTCCGAAGAATCCCGGCGCATCTCACAGGAGCTGGACGCGCTGGCCGCAAGCTGGCTGCCCAGGCTGGTCACCTGGCGTGAAACACTGAAGGACAATGTCGAAGCCAATAGCGTGCTCTCCTGCATTGGCGAAACTGATTTGACCTTCGTGTTGGCTGGCTGGATACCCAAACCGGAATTGACAAAAGTCCGGCAGGCGCTACGGGAGGAAATCGGCGAGGCGATTGATATCCAAAACCTGCCACTATCTCCCGAGATGAAACAGCGCGCCCCGGTGTTGCTGGATAATCCCCTCCCCAGCCGGCCTTTCGAGAGCCTGGTGAAGCTGCTTGCCCTGCCCCGTTACGGGCACATCGATCCCACTCGCCTGATGGCACTCTTTCTGCCTATTTTCTTCGGTATGATCCTGGGGGATATGGGCTACGGGGCGATCTTGCTGGGCACCTCGCTTGTGCTGATTTCGAAACTCAAAAAAGGCACCTTGCGCGACGTTCTGATCGTGTTGGGAATGGGTTCGGCGTGGGCCATTGTCTTTGGTTTCTTGTTTGGCGAGGCCTTCGGCACCCTGGGAGAGCATTTCGGGCTGCATCCAATCTTGTTCGAACGCACCAATCCAAAATATATTAGCGGGTTACTATTGATGACCCTGGCCATTGGCGCGGTACACACCGTCCTGGGGTTGGTTTTGGGTATCTGGGAAGGCATCAAAGATCGCAGCCGCAGCCATCTGCTGGAGCGCGGCGGAATGCTGGTCGGTCTGATCGGGCTGTTTATGCTGGTTGGTATCCTGGCGGATTACCTGCCTGACGGATTGCGCACAGTCTCCACCGCAAGCCTGATCACCGGTATTGTGCTGCTGGGTGCATCCCGCGGCTGGCTGGGTATCCTGATGGGGCCGATCGAGTTTATCGGGCTGATTGGAAATATCCTCTCCTACTTGCGGATTGCCGCCATCGGGCTGGCTTCCGTCTTTCTCGCCAAAGTGGCCAATGACGTTGCCGGTCTGGCCGGTAGCCTGGTAGTCGGGATCATCATAGCCCTGTTGATCCATTCGCTCAACCTGGTCCTGGGCGCATTCAGTCCTACCATCCACAGTTTGCGTTTGCACTACGTGGAATTTTTCCGCAAGTTCTACGAGGGCGGTGGCCGGCCTTACCAGCCGTATCGAAGCCGCCTGCAATCGTAATTGCCCGGGCAAGCGTGCGTTGCAGAACGACACACACTACAGGAAATGATCAGGAAGGAGGTAGCAAAATGGAAGTCGGTTTAGCTGCAATCGGGGCCGGACTGGCCGTTGGTTTGGCGGCAATTGGCACCGGGCTGGCCCAGGCGCGCATTGGTTCGGCTGGGGCAGGCGTCATCGCCGAAAAACCAGAAGCCCTGGGCACGATTATTCTGCTCGTCGCCATTCCCGAAACGATGGTCATCCTGGGGTTCGCAGTTGCGGCCATGATTTTGCTGCTCGGAGGCTGAGATGGGCATGGAAACCATCCTGAAGGCCATCGGCCAGAGGGGTGAACGCGAAGTCCAGGCCATCGAACAGGCGGCTTTCCAGCAAGCCAACGAAATCACAGCCGCCGCCTGGCTGGAAGCCGGGCAAATCAAGGAACAGGCTTTTGCCGCCGCGGTGCTGCCTGCCAGCCGGGAGCGCGCCCGCATCATCCACCGGGCGCGGCTGGAAGCGCTGCGACTCGCCGGCGATACGCGCGAACGATTGGTGGACGCCGCCCTGGATCAACTACACGGCTATCTGCGAGGCATGCGCAACGACCCCCGCTACAGCCAGGTTTTGCGCCGGCTGACCCAGGAAACCCTGGACGAGCTCGCTGCAACGATGGAAACCCAGGGCGGGCATCGAACTGATTCCGTGCTGATTGAGGCCTGCGCCAAGGATCAAGAGCTGCTGGAAAACCTGTTAGGCGAACTGGGTTTGCACATTCCGATCTGCTACGAACTGGATTGCTGGGGCGGAGTGATCGGGAAAAGCCAGGATGGACAGATCCGGGTGATTAACACGATCGAAGCCAGACTGGAACGCATTACTCCCTATCTCCGACGCTACCTGGCAGCGCTATTCGAAAGTGAAACATGTCTGCCTACGAATACGGCAACGCCCGCCTGAGGGCAATGAAATCCCGCCTGCTGTCGCCGCGCCAGTTAGAAGAACTGGCACAGGCCGGCAGCTTGAGAGGTCTGATTGCGGCCCTGGCTTCAACGCCCTACAAGGCAGCCGTCGAGGCGGCATTGACTCGCGCCGCAGGTATGGCCTGCATCACCGAAACGTTACGCTACGACCTGCTTCACACCCTGGAAAAGGTAGGGGCTTTCTACACGAACGCGGATCGTGAGGCCGTTGCTATTGTCCTACGCAGCTACGATGTCGATAATTTGAAAACAATATTGCGGGGCCTGGAGAATAACGCCGCCCCCACCGAGATATTGAACAGCATCTTGCCCGCCGGCCAATTGGATTACCAGTTGTTGGGCGAATTATCCCAATCCCGTGAGGTACGGCAGGCCATCGATATCCTGGCCAGCATCGGTTCACCGTATGCCCGGCCACTGCTCAAGCTGCGCGCCGAACGTCCCGGGGCCAGCCTGCCCTGGATGGAAATCGCCCTGGAACGCTGGCACATCCAGGATGGGCTACAATTTGCAACCACGGCGAATGGCGCGCAGAAGGTATTGCAATCCGCTCTTTGCCTGGAAGCCGACCTGACCAACCTGCTCAGTGTGCTGCGTTTCGCCTGTGCGCCGGTCGAGCGCAAGAATATGCTCGAATTTCTTGGCACCAGCGAGATCGGCAGCTTACTCGTCGGCCCGGGCTGGTTACCGTTTGATCTACTGGAACACGCCGCGCAGCAGGATCATCTCGATGCTGCGGTGGCCGCGCTTAGCGAGGCGCCTGCCGGCACGCGCTATACCGTACCCCTGCAAGACGCCATGCAAGCTTTTGCGCACTCCGCCCGATTGAGCGAATTCGAAGAGCAACTGCGGCGTTTTCGCCTGAACTGGATGGCCGGACAAATCCAGGCGGACCCGCTGGGGATTGGCGTTGTGCTCGGCTATGTAGCCCTTAAGGTCAATGAAATTCGCAATCTCCACTGGATTGCCCAGGGGATCGCACTGGAGTTAAACCCGGCTGCTATCCAGGCTGGATTGGAGCTGGCCAGATGAGCCGCCTGCTGGTGATCACTCGTGATGAACTTGTGCCCGGCTTCCAATTAGCCGGGGTCGATACGTTCGGCGCGCGGGATGTGGAAACTGCCCAGGAGTTGATCGAACGCTGGATGGCTGCCGGCGAGAAAGGGCTGCTGGCCATCGACGATGGTTTGCTGGAACGGATGGACCCCGCTTTTCTAAAGCGGCTGGATTCCTACGAAGCGATGCCACACCTGGCCATTCCAGGCGGGCGACCACTCGGCCCCGAGGCATCCCGCGCCTACCGTATCACCCAGTTAATCCGTAGAGCTATCGGCTTCCACATCACATTCAAAGGGGAGCCCGGCGAAGAGAGGGAGCGGTGATCATGGATAGCGAACGCTTCGGACAGGTTGTGCGCATTGCCGGCCCAGTTGTAGGAGCCAGAGGGTTGAAAGGCGCTCGCCTGTATGATGTGGTTCGCGTGGGAGAAGCTGGCCTGGTTGGCGAGATCATCCGCCTGACGGGCGACGTCGCCACGATCCAGGTCTACGAAGATACCTCCGGCATACGGGTAGGCGAACCGGTGGAAAACACCCTGCTGCCTCTGGTGGTTCAACTGGGTCCCGGCTTGCTGGGGAGTGTGTACGATGGCCTGCAGCGCCCTCTGAAAGCGATTGCCCAGGCCAGCGGCGATTTCATTCAACGCGGCATCCATGCCCCACCGCTGGCAAAGGAGAGACTTTGGCACTTCAGCCCACGCGTTTCAGTTGGAGATGCGGTCGGCGCTGGCGAGTTATTAGGAATCACTCCCGAGTCGCAAACCATCGAACATCGCATCCTGGTACCGCCCGGAAAAAGCGGGCGCATCGTCAAGATTTATGAAGGCGATTTCAATATCGATGACACCATCGCAGTCATCGTCTCGGAAGGAGACCATCAGGCGAAAGAATTCAACATGCAGCTCAGCCAATATTGGCCGGTGCGGCAACCCCGGCCAATGCACCACCGCCTCGACCCGAACGAACCGCTCATCACCGGCACCCGCATTATCGATGCCTTTTTCCCCATCTCCAAAGGTGGGACGGCGATCATCCCCGGTGGATTTGGCACCGGGAAGACCGTCGCTGAACACAGCCTGGCACGCTGGGCAGATACAGATGTGGTTGTTTACGTAGGTTGCGGCGAACGCGGCAATGAGATGACCGAAGTGCTCGAAGAGTTTCCAACCCTGGAAGACCCTCTCACCGGCGCCCCCTTGATGGAGCGCACCGTCATGATTGCCAACACATCCAATATGCCTGTGGCGGCTCGCGAAGCCAGCATTTATACCGCGATCACCATTGCCGAATATTACCGGGATATGGGTTACGATGTGCTGGTACTGGCCGACTCGACCTCCCGGTGGGGGGAGGCTCTGCGCGAAATTTCTGGCCGCCTGGAGGAAATGCCCGGCGAGGAAGGCTATCCGGCTTACCTGGCCGTCCGCCTGGCCGAATTCTACGAACGATCCGGCCGGGTGATTTGTTTAGGTGGGATGCACGACCCCGACCATCGTCGCAGGTCAGGATCGGTCACCGTGGTTGGGGCGGTTTCCCCTCCTGGAGGTGATTTCTCCGAACCGATCACTCAGAACTCGATGCGCCTGAGCGGCGTCTTTTGGGCATTGGATTATGACCTCTCTCGCCGCCGCCACTTCCCGGCAATCAACTGGACACGGAGCTATTCGTTATATGACCTGAGAGAGTGGTATACGCGCAATATGCCCGAAGATTGGGTGGATTTAATCAAAGAAGGCCTGGCCCTGTTGCAGCGCGAGGCCGAACTGCTGGAGATCGTTCAATTAGTCGGGCCAGACGCCCTGGCAGAAAATGAGCGCGCCATTCTGGCTACGGCGCGAATGCTGCGCGAAGACTTCCTGCAGCAATCCGCCTACCACGAAGTCGACCGCTATTGCCCGATCCACAAAGCATATTGGATGCTGCGCGCCATCCTGGAATTCCATCGCCAGGCCCAGGCAGCTCTCAAAGTTAGCATCTCGATGGAAAAGATCACCACCCTGCCAGTCATTAGCGATATCGCGCATATGAAGGAGTTGGCCCCTGACAACGCCGAAAAAGAGGTGCAAAAACTGATGGAACGGGCACGCTTCAGCTTTGCCGAATGGGGGGTAAATTTATGAACCGGCAAGCGCCAGCTCTTGCACTCCCCCGGCTAATCACCAAGGAATACCGCACGCTGACACAAATCAGGGGCCCGCTGATTTTCGCGGAACGGACCACAGGCGTGGCCTATAATGAAATGGTGGAGATCACCGGCCCTGACGGCCAACTACGCTTAGGGCAGGTATTGGAGGTGGACGGGCAACGCTGCATGGTGCGCGTTTTTATGAGTACCAGCGGGCTGGACCTGGCACGCACGCGAGTGCGTTTTACCGGCGACGTAGCTCGCCTGGATGTATCTCTATCGATGCTGGGTCGCGTGCTGGATGGCTCAGGGAGACCCATCGATGGTGGGCCGTCCATCATCCCGGCAGCATCCCTGGACATCAACGGCTTACCGATCAACCCCACTGTCAGGACACATCCCAGCGAATTTATCCAGACGGGCATCTCAGCGATCGATGGTTTGAACACGTTGGTAAGAGGCCAAAAACTGCCCATTTTCTCTGGCGCTGGCCTGCCAGCCAACGAGCTTGCCGCACAAATCGCGGCACAGGCGCGCATCCTGGGCAATAACGGCGGCGGGCGCGAGCCTTTTGCCACGGTTTTTGCCGCCATCGGTATTACGCATCGCGAAGCATCTTTCTTCATGGAGCAGTTCCGCGCCAGCGACGCCATGGATCGCACCGTGCTTTTCATCAACCGGGCAAACGACCCGAGTATCGAACGGCTAATGACCCCGCGCGCTGCCCTGACCGCAGCCGAGTATCTGGCCTTCACCTGCCATCGCCATGTGCTGGTGATCATGACCGATATGACCAATTATTGCGAAGCATTACGCGAGATCGCCGCCGCCAGCGAGGAAATCCCTGGACGGCGCGGGTACCCCGGTTACATGTACTCCGACCTGGCCAGCCTGTACGAACGAGCCGGACGCATCCGCGATAACCCCGGCTCGGTCACCCAGTTGATTATCCTGACCATGCCGGACGACGACATCACCCATCCCATTCCCGATCTCACCGGCTATATCACCGAGGGACAGATCGTACTGCGGCGCGAACTACACCGCAAGGGCATTTACCCACCTATTGACGTGCCGCCATCCCTTTCCCGGCTGATGAACGCGGGCATCGGCAAGGGTAAAACCCGCCCCGATCATCGCCTGGTGGCTGACCAGCTTTATGCCTTGTACGCCGAAGGGCGGGATTTGCGCCGCCTGGTCGCCATCATCGGTGAAGCTGCCCTGTCGGCCAACGATCGCAAAGTACTGGAGTTCGCCAACCACTTTGAGGAGCGTTTTATTGGCCAGGGTATGACGGACCGAGACATCAACGAAACGCTCGACCTGGCCTGGGAATTGTTGAGTGTGATGCCTGTAGAACTGCTCAAGCGCATTCCACAGGACGTGATCCAACAGTATCGGAGATAGGCTATGCCCAACGTCTCGTGCACGCGCATGGAATTGATCGCCCATAAGACGCAGATTGCCCTGGCCGTACAGGGCCGCGATCTGTTGGAACAAAAGCGCACCGAATTGACGCGCGAGTTCTTGCGCATTGCCGATACCGTTATGGAGCGGACGCACTCCTTGCAGCAGGCCGCCAACGATGCCCGGATGGCAATAGCTCGGGCGAAAGCCATTGCCGGTGAGCAGGAAGTAGCCTCCGCTGCGCTGGCTTCCCGCGCCGAATTATCGCTGGAAGTGACCACAACGAGTTTAATGGGTGTTAAAGTACCCCATATCGAGCAAAAAAGGGTCCTGCGCTCGGTTCTTGGCAGAGGGTATGCCATTACTGGTACATCTACCCTAATCGATGAAACCGCGGCAGCTTTCGAGGTTGAGGTCCAGGCTATCCTGGAATTGGCCGAGAGCGAGCTGCGCCTGACCCGGCTGGCTGGTGAAATCCAGCGCACATCTCGCCGGCTGAACGCTCTGGATCACGTGCTCATCCCCCGGCTGGAAGAAGAACGTAACGCCATCCAGGCCGCGCTGGACGAGCACGAACGCTCAGACCATTTTCGCATGAAGCTGGTCAAACACATCCTGGAACGCCGGCGAGCGGATGTGACGCTCGAATAGTTTTTCTTCAGATGCGTGGGTGGTGGATAGAACCAGTCACGCCAATGGGCCACACAAATTTTAGAGTTGGCAAGGCGAGGTGTAATGATGGACGAGAAGGATATTATCGAGGTTGAAGGTGAGTATATTTTGGGTAACCGCTACAGCAAATTGGAAATGGAGCATATCCAGACATTCCTGAAAGGAAAGGGGTATACGCTTGCAGATTTATCCAAAATGCCCGTAGAACAAGCCAAAGAGCTGATGACGAACGCCAGCAACTATGCATCCGCCAGGTTAGCAGAAGTTGAAGCTAGGGCGCGCTTCCGCAAGGAAATCCATGCACCAAAGACCTGAAGGAGTTACCTGAACTTCTCAATCAAACCCTGTTCCGACGCCAGGGTATCGAAGTTGCCAGCCGCCAGCGGCTTCCAGCGGGTATTGAAGACTGCCACATTCAGCCCGCGCCAGTCAGGAGCTACCTGCACGCCGCCTAAATGGATAGCCGAACCCGGTTTGCGCCATTCCGTAAAGCCGCCACAGTTCGCCAGGGAGAGGGTCGATTTCGTCCGCCAGGCGGGTCCCTGCAGCCCAGCGCTGTTCGATCGCCAGGTCAGGATGTCGGTTTTCGAAGATCACCTGGCCGTTATACAACACCAGCAAGTACGAATCCTGGAAAGCCAACCGGTTGATCTGCGCCCCCTGCGCGGCTAAATAATCTCTCACCGCCTGCCCCAGCTTGAAGCTGGCTTCGTCCCGGGCAACCATCACGATCACATCGCCTCGGTAGCGCTGTAAAAAGTCCAGCAAGGGTAGGGATTCGTGAGACAGGTCGGCCAGGTCGAAGGAGGTCGGCAATTGGGCAGGTAATTTGGCCGAATAACACGCCAGGTAACCATCCAACACGTGACAGCGTAGCGCCCCTCCCAGGCGTTTGAAACGCGCCAGATAATCCGCCAGGGTTTTGGGTGTAAACACATACAGATACTCCGGGGCGGGATGCCCTGAACGCAGGCGGTTCTCGATGACCTTCTGCTGCTTTTCCACCTCGTTATATGGCAGGCGCGCCAGGTAACCGCCGGAGAATCCCTTGCCATACGCGGCGGCCAGGTGGGCGAAGTCCTTGTAATCGGCTGTGCTCAGATCGGCATCTGCCCACTTCTCCGGCCAGGCAGCAATTGACAGCCCGAAAGGCGGCATAGGCACGACGCGCTCGAACGGGGCGATGACTTTCTCCCAGGCCGGGTCATTCAGCCTGGGCGTATAAACCCAATCTGCGTACATATCCGGCCCCTGCACACTTAGATCGGCAAGCTGGATGGCCAGGCAGGCGCCCAGTATGACCAGAGCAGCCCGCGGCGAGGCATTACGCGCCACCAGCCACACGCCCAGGCCGATGAGCAAGAAATACGCCAGCCAGATAAAACGCCCCGAAGCCCGAAAGGTGTGCAGGTATTCCAAAATGAAACCCGACGGCGCGGGCAGCGTCAGCAGAATCTGCTCATCCCAGGTAATCCAGTTGCTCAGCGCGTACAGGCCAAAGGCGAATGCCAACAGCAACAAGGGCAAATGCCTCAGAAAGCGCGGCAATCGCCTGCTTGCCTGGCCCCGCCTTATAGCCAGGGCCAGACCACATGCCAGCAGGGCATATACGCCTATCCCCGGGTAAGCGAATCCTTCAAACTGGCCGGCCCGCAGCGGGCGCGGCGCGATCCAGCGCGAGACGTACGGGGTTGGGTTGATGAAGGCGTTGAGGTTGGTACTGAACACCCCCAGGCCGGAAGTTTGAATATAACCGACTTCCTTGAAAGTGAAAAAAACGGTCAGCCACCACTCCAGCAGAATCACGCCAGCCAGGGCAGCCAGCAACAGCCCGGCGGCCAGCGGGCACAACTGGCGGGACACCAGCCACCCGGTCAGGATCGAGGCCGCCCCTACCGCTGCCACCATCAGCGCCAGGTATGGATGCACCAACCCTACCAGCGCGGCCAGCAGCAGCCAGACCCCGGCATAGCGCTGCAGGCGAAAGCGGCGGCTTGAGGCCAAATCGTGCCAGACCGCCGCCAGCAACAGCCAGTACGAACGCACTTCCAGGTTGTCAGAACGGAAGAAGACCAGCGGGTTGAACAGGAAGAAAAACCCGGCAACCAACTGCACTGTGCGGTTACCCGTCAGTTCCCCAGCCAGCAAGTAACCGAAGACGCCTTGCAACGCCAGGCTGAGAAACAGCCACATCCCCTGGTACTGGAAATCGACCGGCAGCCAGGCGCTGAATGGCTTGAACAAAAACGCCAGCAAGGGCAGCGAATCGGTAAATCCGATGCTCGCCCCAATGGGCGCGAAATAATCGTACATCATCCCCGGCGGAAGAACAGCCAGCCCAGGTAATGCTGCGCCAGGTCCGGGCTGGCCATCAGCCACTCCACGCTCAACGGATTGAGCACGCGCAGGCCATATCGGTAGAAGGCCGCGGCCAGGCCAAGGGCGGCGGCCAGGAGAAGGTAGGGATGGATGCGGAGGTTCAGTTTACAGAAATCTCTGAAGGATTCTGCCTTGACAAATACCTTCTCCTGCGCTAAAATATGAATATGTGTTCATATATTCATAAATTCAATAACATCTGATGGTCGACGATTGCCAAATGCCCCCAGTTTCCATACCCACTCTCTCCGATCTGCACGCTGCCCACCTTGCCGAACTCTTCGCCGCCCTCGCCGATGCCAGCCGCGTCAAAATCCTCGCCGCTCTTCTCGAAGGCCCACACGACGTCCAGACCCTGGCCGAGATTGCCGGCATCAGTGAATCAGCCGTCTCACACCACATGCGCACCCTGCGCCAGATGCGTCTCGTCCGCCCTGACAAAACCGGGCGTCAGGTCTTCTACTCGCTCGACGACCAGCACGTTGCCGACATCTTCCGCCGCGCGCTCGACCATATCATCGAATAACCCGCCAACTTACTCATCCAGCACCCACCAAGCATTATATCCATGTCCGAAGAAACCCTGCGCCTCGAAATTCCATTGCTCGTCCCCGGCCTGCGCGACCCACAAGACGGCTGCATGGAGCGACTGAACGCCGCCCTGCAAGGTCGCCGCGGTATCCACCACGCCCACATCGAACACCAGGAAGGATCACCCTGCCTGTGCCTGCACTACAATCCTGATCTAATCACTATCGAAGACGTGCGCCGTACTGCCGAGCGGGCCGGCGCACGCATCGCCAACCGCTACCACCACGAAATTATCCCCGTCGAGGGGATGGATTGCTCTGACTGCGTGCTGGTCATCGAGCACAGCCTGGGACGTATCCCGGGCCTGCTGGATGTCAAAGCCAGCTACACTGCCCAGTCCATTCACGTGGAATACGATGCACAGCAAGTCAGCCGCGCCGCCCTGGAGAAACGCCTGGGAAACCTGGGATACCCTATCCCTCCCACCGGGGCGCGCAAATGGTACCGGGAAAACCGGGCACTGCTGTTCAGCCTGGCGGCCGGCGTGTTCCTGCTGCTCGGCTGGTTGGGAGAGCGTTTTCTGGGATGGCCGTACCCGCTCAGCCTGGCGCTGTACATCGCCGCCTACCTGTCCGGCGGGTGGGATATTGCTCATCACGCCTGGCACGCGCTGCGCGAGCTGCGCTTCGACACCGATTTTCTCATGGTCGCCGCCGCCCTGGGTGCAGCGGCACTGGGCGAGTGGACCGAAGGCGCCTTGCTCATCGTCTTGTTTAGCCTGGGTCATGCCCTGGAAGAACGCGCCCTGGAACGCGCCCGCCATGCGATGCGCGCCCTGGCAGATCTTTCCCCCAAGATCGCTCTGGTGCGGCGCGGTGCGGCAGAGATCGAAGTGCCAGTCGATGAAGTGCGCCTGGATGATGTGGTTATCGCCCGACCCGGCCAGCGCCTGGCGGTGGACGGCGTGGTGCTCTCCGGTTCATCCGCTATCGATCAGTCGCCCATCACCGGAGAATCAATGCCGGTGGACAAGACCGCCGGTGATACCGTATTCGCCGGCACGATCAACGGGCCAGGGGCGCTGGAAATCCGCCCGACGCGCCTGGCACGCGATAGCACCCTGGCGCGGGTCATCCACCTGGTGGAGGAGGCCCAGGCCAGCAAATCGCCCACCCAGCAGGTAACCGAACGCTTCATGGCCTGGTTTGTCCCCCTGGTTATCGTTGCCTGCCTGCTGTTGATTGCCATCCCGCCCTTATTCGGGGTTTCATTCCGAGAGTCCTTCCTGCGCGCCATGACCTTGCTGGTGGCTGCATCACCCTGCGCATTGGCATTGGGCGCGCCATCTGCTATCCTTTCTGGCGTGGCGCGCGCGGCGCGCGGCGGCGTGCTGCTGAAAGGCGGCGCCCACCTGGAAAACCTGGGGCTCATCCAGGCAATCGCTTTCGACAAGACCGGCACCCTCACCCAGGGCAAACCGGCTCTCACCGACCTCTATGCCGTGGCCGGGATCGGCGATCCCGGTTATAACGCTGCGGCTGCAATCGGCGGCCCCGACTACAACGCTCTTTCCGATCCTGGCCACAATGGTCACGGCGAAGCCATTTTGCTTTCCCTTGCCGCTGCCGTAGAGAACCATTCTTCCCATCCCCTGGCGCAGGCCGTGGTAACCGCGGCGCGCCAGCGCGGCCTGGCTATCCCTGAAGCTGCTCAAACCAGCCACCTGAACGGACGCGGGGTGCAAGCGATGGTTCATGGGCAAATCGTTCGCGCCGGCAGCCCGGCTTTCATCCAGGAAATCGGGGTCTCCATTCCCGACGAACTGGCGCAGCAGGCCTCAACCTGGAGCAAACAAGGCAAGACGGTGATTTTCGTCGGCCTTGCAGACCAGGCGCTTGGCGCCCTGGCAGTAGCCGATGTGCTCCGCCCGGAGGCTGCCGCAGTGGTAACCGCCCTGCACCGCCTGGGCGTACGCCACACCGTGATGCTCACCGGCGATAACCCTGCTGCCGCTGCTCACATAGCCGCTCAGGTTGGCGTCTCCGCTTTCCGGGCATCCTTGCTGCCTGAAGACAAATTGACTGCCTTGCGCGCCCTGGTCCAGGAATACAGCGCCACGGCAATGGTCGGCGACGGGATCAACGACGCTCCCGCCCTGGCCAGCGCCACCCTGGGCATCGCCATGGGCGGGGCGGGCAGCGACGTGGCGCTGGAAACCGCCGACATGGCGCTGATGTCCGACGACCTGAACGCGCTGCCTTTTGCAATCGGGCTGGGACGAGCAGCACGAGCGATCATCCACCAGAACCTGGCCATCGCCCTGGGTGTGATCGCCTTGCTCGTCATGGCTTCCATCACCGGCTGGATCAGCATCGGCCCGGCGGTTTTCTTCCACGAAGGCAGCACAGTAGCGGTAGTGCTCAACTCGCTGCGCTTGCTGAGCTACAAACGCTGAACGAGCTTCTCGCAGGCTGTAAACCTGCGGGAAGGTTAATCACCCTACATCCTTATCTCATTACCAATGGAAAGTAGAGCGCCAGCTGCTGGTAAAACGGGTAGAACGCGCCGCAATCGGCACAATCCGTGACATCATCATATGGCGCGCCCACCAGGGCTGTTTTGCCATCTGCGCTGAGGGCCGCCGACTGGCCGAAATTATCATAGGCCTCGCCATCTGCGGCGACCAGGCAGGTTGACTGGTACCAGGTTGTGCCATCCCGTGCAAAGGCGTAGGCTTTACCCTGGCCGGCCTGGCCGCCGGTATTACTCCACGGCGCCCCCACCAGGGCCAGGTTTCCATCCGCACTGAGCGCCGCCGACCAGCCAAAGTAATCGTGCAGCGCCCCACCCGGGGCGACCAGTTTCTGCTGCTGGCTCCAGCTCGTCCCGCTGCGCACGAAAATATACGCCGCACCTGGCGCTGTCTGACCGGCCCCGCTCACATTGAGCGCCCCCACCAGGGCTGTGTTCCCATCCGCACTGAGCGCCACGGCACCCAACGTCCCGCCGAAGAGGCTCATCGCCTCGCCGCCAGAAGGCGTCAATTGCGCCTGCTGGCTCCAGGTCGTCCCGCTACGGGTGAAGACGTAAGCTGCGCCCTGGGCGTCCTGCCCGCCAGCCGGGTCACTCGCCGCCCCGACCAGGGCAGTGTTCCCATTCGCACTGAGCGCCAGCGCGCCGCCAAAAAAGCCGTTGGCAGCCCCACTGGTAGCGGTCAGCACAGCTTGCTGGCTCCACGTTCCAGCGCTGAGCGTAAAGACGTAGGCGGAACCCTGCGCAGATGCGCCGGTATTGTCATCCGGCGCGCCGACCAGAGCGGTAGCGCCATCCGCGCTGAGCGCTACGGCATAGCCAAACCAGTCGCCGCCGGCGCCGTCCGCGGCGATCAATTTGGTCTGCTGGCCAGAGGTGCTGCCACTTAACGAGAAGATATAGGCGGCGCCCTGGTTCACCTGGCCGGCGACATCCGCCAGATAGGCGCCCACCAGGGCCGTGTTCCCTTCCGCGTCGAGCGCCACCGAGCGGCCAAACCAATCCCCTGCCGCCCCGTCCGCGGCGATCAGTTTCGACTCTGAACGCCAGTAATGCTGCACCCACCAGGAGTCATGGACGTCGACGATATACGCCGCCCCCCGGTCCGCCTGGCCATCGAGATCATCTCCAGGCGCCCCGGCGAGGACGATATGCCCGGCCGCACCGAGGGCAAGCGAATAGCCAAACCAGTCGCCAGCTTTCAGGTCCGACTCCACTAACCGGGCCTGCCGGCTCCAGCCTGCCCCATCGTAGGCGAAAACGGTAACCGCACCCTGCCCGCCTCGACCGTCAACAGGGTCACCGGGCGCGCCAACCAGGGCCATGTGCCCGTCGCTGCTTAAGGCCAGCGCAATGCCAAAATAATCTTGATCCAGGTTTGAAGGAAACCAGTGATCCTGCTGGCTCCAGGTCATCCCGCTGCGAGCGAAGAGATAGGCTGAACCCTGGTCTGCGTTGTTGCCGATCGTGTCTCCCGGTACCCCGACCAGGGCGGTGTTTCCATCGCTGCTGAGGGCAACTCTATACCCCAAGGTGTCTCCCTCTGCCCCATCCGAAGCAATCCAATGCGCCTGCTGATCCCAGGTCGCCCCGCTGCGGGTGAAGAGATAAGCCGAACCCTGCCCAGCCTGGCCGGCAACGGTGTCGAAAGCCGCCCCGATCAAGGCGGTATTGCCAGCCACGTCGAGTGCCACCGACCAGCCAAATCGATCACCGGCCGCTCCATCGGAGGCAAACAGGCGCGCCTGCTCGCTCCAGGTGGAGCCGCTGTACAGGAACAGGTAAACCGAGCCCTGATTCACCTGGCCAGCGACCGTATCCATCGGCGCTCCTACCAGAGCGATCGTTCCATCCGCGCTCAGCGCCACCGAAGAACCAAATTCATCCGCCTCATTCCCATCGGAAGCTGCCAACAGCACAGGCTCTTCCCAGGTCGTCCCGCTGCGCACAAAGGAATAAGCCGCGCCCTGGCCTACCTGGCCCATGACATCGGCAAAAGGCACCCCAACCAGGGCGGTGTTCCCGTCTGCGCTGAGCGCTACCGACCAGCCGAACCAATCGACTGCTAAACCACCGGGGACAATCCACTGGGCCTGCCGGCTCCAGGCCGCCCCCTGGCGCACAAAGACAAAAGCCGTGCCATAGTATTCTATCCCGGTAACTTCTTTGCAGGGCGCAGATACCAGAGCGGTGTTGCCATCCGCGCTGAGCGCCAGCGCCCAGCCAAAACAATCGCCCCGCACACCGGTCGCATCGACCAACTGCACCTGCTGGGTCCATGCAGCCCCATCGCGCACGAAGACATAGGCCGCGCCCTGGTACAATTCAGAGCCGACATCTTCGGAAAAGGCCCCCACCAGCATGGTATTTCCATCCGCGCTGAGCGCTACCGCGTTGCCAAAGGCCTCGTTGCCCAGCGGGACCTGGCGCTCTCCCTGGATGAAGGGACCGATATCCAGGCCATGCGCCGGGTTGCTCTCCCGGTAACCATCACCTGACGGCCGGGCCAGATATGCACGATATTCTCGCGCCGTCTCGGCTGAGATGGCCGCCTGCGCAGAAGGCGACAGATCCGCCGGGCTGCCAGGCCCCGCCTGAGCGCCGGAGTCGGCGAGAGGAACAGGCTGCGCCCGCCACACAGGGCAAGCTATCAGGTAAATCACTCCCATATACAAAAGTATTCGGCCGGTATTCATGCTTTCCTCCAGATCACCCACACATCAGCCGATTGCACAACGGCAGGGTTGTATCTTGCGTGGCGATGGCGAGCTTCGCTCGCCATCGTCACACAAGTCAATGCAGAATAGGTCAATTTTTTCTAACCAACGGCAGATAAAGGACAGACAGACGGTAAAAATGATAGGCCGTACCATGATCGACAATGGCGCCCACATCATCATCCGGCGCGCCGACCAGCAGCGAGACGCCATCGCCAGCAAGCGCGGCCGACCAGCCAAACCAATCGCCCGGTGCGCCATCGGCAGCGGTCAATTTCTGGCGCTGGTCCCAGGCGAGCCCGTTGAATAAATACAGATAAGCCGAGCCTTGACCCACCTGGCTGCCAATGTCGTCGCTGCCTGCCCCCACCAGGATGGTCTTTCCCGCGGCATCCACTGCTACCGAAGCGCCAAAGTTGTCGCCGGCCGCGCCATCCGCGGAAGCGAGCTGGGCCTGCCGCGGCCAGAACCAGCCGCTGTGCAGGAAGACGTCGACGGACCCCTGATCCGCCTGGTTTCCGGCGTCATCGCCAGGCGCCCCCACCACGGCCGTGTATCCGTCGGCGCTGAGCGCCGCCGACCAGCCAAACTGGTCTCCGGCAGCGCCGTTAAGTCCGGTCGTATGAGATTGCAAGACCCAGTTCCCCCCGCTGCGGGTGTAGATATACGCCGAACCCTGGCCGGTTTGCCCGTCCACATCGTCGCCGCATGCCCCCACCAGGATTACGTTCCCATCCGCGCTGAGCGATACGGCAGAGCCAAAAGCGTCGCCGGCTTCTCCATCCGAGGCAGCCAGCCAGTAATATTGGCTCCAGCTCTCGCCGCTGCGCATGAAGACATAGGCCACGCCCTGGTCGGCTTTGCCGGCGACCTCCTCGCCAATGGCGCTCACCAAAGCCTGGCTGCCGTCCGCCCTCAGCGCCACCGCGTAACCCAACATGTCATCCGCCATTCCACCAGAGACGGTCAGCCGGGCCTGCTGGCTCCACTGCGTTCCGTTACGCACGAAGACGTAAGCCGAACCTTTATTGGCCTGGCTATCGCAATCGTCACGATAAGCCCCGACCAGAGCGGTGTTCCCATCGGCGCTGAGCGCCACCGAATAGCCAAACAGATCGCCGGCTTCCCCGTCCGAAGCGGTCAGGCGACCCTGGGGCCGCCAGCGCCCACCGATGTGCGCAAAGACATGCGCAGAACCCTGCTCTGCCCGGCCGTTGATCGTGTCGTCCGGCGAACCTACCAGAGCCGTATTGCCGTCCGCGTTGAGCGCTACTGACCCACCGAAACGGCTATTGGCCGATCCAAGCGCAGGCGGCAGCTTGGCCTGCTGGCTCCAGGATGCGCCGCTGCGCGCCATAAGATAAGCCGCGCCATAGTCAAGCAGGCCTTTTGCATTGCCATAAACCGCCCCCACCAGAGCGGTATTCCCGTCCGAACTGAGCGCCGTGGAACAACCGAAGACGTCGTTTGCAACCCCATCCGAAGCGGCCAGGCGGGCCTGCTGGCTCCAGGCCGCCCCGCTGCGAGTGAAAACGTATGCCGATCCGGGTTTGTCCGGGCTGTCGACTCCGTTTACATTCGCGCCAACCAGAGCCGTACTCCCATCGGCGCTGAGCGCTACTGCAGCGCCGAAATAGTCTTGCGCTGATCCATTCATGGCAATCAATTTAGCCTGCTGGCTCCAGGCTGCTCCGCTGTGAATAAAGACGTAAGCCGAACCCTGGTTCACCTGGCCGTTAATATCGTCCCAATACGCCCCCAGCAGGGCTGTACTGCCATCCGGACTGAGCGCTGCCGAAACGCCCAGCCCCTGACCAGCCGATCCATCCAGGGCAATCAACTTGGCTTGCTGGCTCCAGAGCGCCCCACTGCGCACAAAGACGTAGGCCGAACCCTGGTTCACCTGGCTGCCGATGTCATCCCGATATGCCCCCACCAGCGCGGTGCTGCCGGCAGCATCCAGGCTTATCGCCAGGCCAAAACGATCATTTGCCGCGCCGTCTGCGGCAATCAAACGCACCGACTGGCTCCAGGCCACCCCGCTGCGTACGAAAATGTAGGCTGAACCCTGGTCTACCCGGCCAGCGACATCCGTGCCGGCCGCCCCCACCAGGGCAACGTTTCCATCTGCACTCAATGCTACCCTTTCCCCAAAGCTGTCATCTGCTGCGCCATCCGAGGCAATCAGGTGGGCCTGCTGGTTCCAGGTTTCCCCACTGCGCACAAAAATGTAGGCCGATCCCTGGTCTTCCAGGCCAGCGACATCGTCGGCAAAAGCCCCGACAAGGGCGGTATTGCCGTCAGCGCTCAGCGCTACCGATACGCCAAAACCATCGTACAGGCTGGGGTCTGCGGCGGTCAACTGTGCCTGCTGGATCCAGACGCTTCCACTGCGGGTGAAGACGTAGGCCATGCCTATACTTCCCTGATCGCCGAGAGAATCGGCATAAGCCCCCACCAGCGCTGTATTTCCATCCGCACTGAGCGCCACGGTGCAGCCAAACAACCTATTACCCGTGCTCGGCCACAGCCGCTCCCCCGGGGCAAACAGATCCCCAGCCGGCTCCAAATCCGGTCTCTGCGCGGGGTGGCGTATGCGGTAACGCTCACCTGGCAGTTGGAGGAGACCGGCGGCCTCCTGCCTCAGGATGGCGGGAGATACGCCAACCAGTTCGCCGGTAGAAACCGCAGACCGCGCCGGGCAAGCAGGGCATCCTAGCAGAAGACATAACGCCATGCATAGAATGGTCTTGAAGTTTCTCATATTTCCCTCCAATCCATATTTAAAACAAAATGCCCGGCGCCTGCCATCGCCGGACATTCGATGAAGCTGCAGTTGAAGGGTATGGCTCTACCCCACCAGGGATATGTCGGCCTGGGCAAGGCCTTCTATATCCTCTATTATAGATCAAGATCGGGGGGCAGTCCATTAAGATTGGCCGCGGCGTGGTGTGAAATTGGAAGCGCGCTGCGCTTTCGTGGTAAGATTCTCTCAGCCGGGAGTTCCTTCAAATTCACCAGAGACAAAAGGCCGACCGCAGGAGCAGCAGCATGAGCGAAATCAGAAGCAGCGTTATCACTTGCCCACAATGCGGGCGCGTCAATGGCATGCCTTCCAACCGGGAAACCTTCGAGTGCATGTTCTGCGGCGCGCCGATCCAGGCTACATCCAGCCAGGGGTATCCGACTGCAGCAAAACCCGACAGGCCGCCGGACGAGACGCGTATGGAAGATGCGTTTCCCCGCATCGCCGGCCTGGACCCGGCGATGAGCCAGTCCGCTCCCATCCTGGAGCGCGCCTACCCCATGTCGAAGACGCATGGCACCAGGCTGGGTTTCAGCCTGGGCCTGGTCTTTTCGCTGGCCGTCCTGGTCTATAGCGGCTACAGGATCTCGAAAGAGCCGCCCGAACCGCTGGCCTGGATCATCCTGTCGGTCTTTTTCTTGATCTTTGTGATGGGCGTTTTCTATTCGATCGCCGGCCTGCTCAATACCACCACCGTGCGCCTTATGGCCGACCGCCTGGAGATTAATACTGGCCCCTTCCCGGTGCGACGGGTAAAAACTATCCCACTCGACCAGATCCGCGCGTTCCACGTGCGCGAGCACCGGCACAAAGCCACCACCTACTCGTTGGAAGCCGAACTGGTAAATGGGCGCAAAACCAGCCTGATGAAAGAATTCAGCCGCGCCGCCCCGCTCTACGAACTGGCCGCGGAGCTGACCAGCCGTCTGGGAATTGCACCATGAACCCAGCATCCAGCGGCGTTGCGATCTGCCCAAAGTGCGGGCGCACCAACGGGGCGCCGTCCAGCGGCAACGCATTCAATTGCATGTTTTGCGGCGCGCAGATTAGTCAGGCTGGAGGTGCAACGCACCTTGCGCCTGTCCCGGCAGGTGCGCCTGCGGCGCGCCCAATTTTGCCCATCGCTGGCCTGGAACGCGTGTATCCCTGGCGTAAGACGCGTGGATCGGTTTTCAGCTACGGCTTGCAAACAGCCACGGCGCTGCTGTGCCTGGTGATCGGCATCTATTTTTGGGGAGACAACTGGTTCCAGACCCTGCTCTACATGGCAATCTTTGCAGGGCTGTTTTATTTCGGGCTTACCGGCCTGTTCAACGCGACCACCGTGCGGCTGCAGGGTGACCGCCTGGAGATACATACCAGCCCGCTTCCCTGGCCGCGCCACAAAAGCCTGCCGGTGAGCGAGATACGCGTCCTGCAGGTGCGCAAGACCAGAGTCAAGTACGGCTGGCACTATCACCTGACCGTTGAGATGGCCACCGGCCGCAAGATCGACCTGTTGAGCGACTTCACCCGCTCCGCGCCATTGGAAGAGCTGGCCGGTGAACTTAACACGTACCTGGGTATAGGAAGATGAAAACAACATTGCCCCGCCGCACGCGCTTCTTCTATGGCATCGGAGACACCGGCTTTTCCCTGACCAGCTCCGTCATCGGCGTGTATTTCGCCATTTTCCTCACCGACGTGGTCGGCGTCGTTCCGGCTGTCGCCGCTGCCGCCATCTTCATCGGGCGCACCTGGGACTACTTCAACGATCCCTTCATCGGCTATCTGACCGACCGCACCCGCACCCGCTGGGGCCGGCGGCGGCCCTACCTGCTCTTTGGGGCGCTGCCCTTTGCCATTGCCTTCGTCCTGCTGTGGTGGCGCCCGCCGCTCACCGGCAGCCTGGCCCTGTCGATCTATTACGCCGCAGCCTACGTACTCTTCGACACCGCCGCCACCCTGGTGTACATGCCCTATTACACGCTCACCCCCGAGCTGACCAGCAGCTACGATGAGCGCACCTCGCTCACCGGCTACCGCATGTTCTTCTCGATCCTGGGCGGGCTGCTGGCATTCACCGTCCCAATCGCCATCGTGGGTAGTTTTACCCCTCAAAATGCGCCGGCCGTGCTGCGCATGGGCATCATCATCAGCCTGAGCAGCGCAATTCCCTTGCTGTTCACCTTTTTCGGCACCCGCGAACGCAAAAGCTATATGGCGCAGATCCAGCCGCGCTTGCTGGATTCCCTGCGCGCCGCCGTGCACAACCGCCCCTTCATTTTCGGCGTGGCTATCTTTCTCTTCACCTGGGCCTCCATTGACATCGTACAGACCACCCTGCTGTATTACATCAAGTACGGGTTGAAGCGCGAAGCGCAAAGCGACCTCATCCTGGGCGCCATCTTTGTCACCGCTATCCTGGTGCTGCCCTTCTGGGCCTGGGTTTCGCAACGCCTGGACAAGCGCCGCGCCTACATGGCCGGCATCGCCTTCATGGCCGTAGTGCTGATGGTCATATCGACGTTGAGCGCCTCGGCCAACCTGACAATGGTGCTGTTCCTTTGCATCCTGGCCGGCATCGGCGTGAGCGCGGCGCACATCCTGACCTGGGCCATCATCCCCGACGCCATCGAATGGGATGAATGGCACACCGGCCAGCGTCATGAAGGCGCCTTCTACAGCCTGGTCACCCTGGCGCAAAAGATCGCCTCCTCGATTGCCATCCCGCTCACCCTGCTGGTGTTGGATGCTACCGGCTACGTCCCCAACGCTGCCCAACAACCCGCTCTGGCGCTCACCGGCATTCGCCTCGTCACCGGGCTCATCCCCGCCACTCTGCTCAGCGCCGGCATCCTGTTCGCCGCCATCTACCCACTCGACCGCCAACAGCACAACGAAATTGTGGCAGGGCTGGAGCGGCGACGTAAACTTCCCCAGGACGAACCGGCATGACATCGAATCTCGAAATCCACCCACTGCGCACCGCGGCCGACCGCCGGGCATTGCTCGACTTCCCCTGGCGCATCTACCGAAATGACCCTCTGTGGGTGCCGCCGCTGCTCCCTGAGCGGCGCAAGGTCATCGACCCGCAACGCGGCGCATTCTTCAAGCGCGGCGGGCAGGCGGAATTCTTCATCGCCCGGCGCGACGGACAGCCGGTGGGCACCATCTGCGCCGCCGACGACGTCAGCCAGAACAGGCTGCGCGGCCTGCGGGATTGCATGTTCGGCTTCTTCGAGTGCATCGACGATTACGCGGTCGCTGAAGCGCTGTTCGACCGCGCCGCGGCCTGGGCTCGGGAGCACGGACTGGAAACCCTGTACGGGCCGTTCAACCTGGATTACGAAGACGGCTACGGCATCCTGATCGAAGGGCGCGACCGCCCGCCGGTGATCCTGTGCGGGCACACCCCGCCCTATTACCTGGGCTTCGTCGAGTGTTACGGTTTCTTGCCCACGCGCGGCGATAACCTGGCCTTCGAGTTCCGCTTTGAGAACAGCCAGCCGCAGATCGCCCGCCTGGAACGCCTGGCCGAACGCGTCCAGCGTCGCCTGCAGGTCACCGTCCGCGGGGCAAACCTGGACGATTGGGACAACGAGGTCGACCGCCTGCTCGACCTGATCAACACTTCGCAGGCGCACCTGTCGGATTTCAACCCCTGGCAGCGCCAGACGCTGCACGAATCGTTGAGCGCCTTCCGCCAGATCGTCGATCCCGAACTGGTACTCTTCGCCGAGATCAGTGGAAAGGTGGTAGGCTGGTTCCCCGGCATCCCCAACATCAACGAGGCGGTGATCCATGCAAACGGCCTGCGCCGTCCCTGGGATTATCTGCGCTTGTTCCTGGCGATGCGTCGGCAGCCGCAGTGCCTGGCGATTAAAGCCGTGGCAGTCTTGCCGGAATACTGGGACACCGGCGTCAGCGTGCTGCTCTTCGCCGAGATGGCCCGCCGGGTGCGCGCCAAAGGCTACACCTGGTTCGACCTCTCCCTGACCAGCGACGATAACCCGGATACGCCCATCCTGGCAGGGCACGCCGGGGCGAGGTTGTATAAGAGATACCGGGTGTACCGCAAGGCAATCAGGGATTAGGCGCTTCGGGATCAGATGAGATCGCAGAGCATCGATACTCAGCACAAGGCGACCTGCAAAATCTCCTCGAAATGGTTGGAGATGAGCGAAACGTGGCCTTCGTCGGGCAGGAAACGCGCCTGGCATTTTGGCAGGGAGCGCGCCATGTAACGCCCATGCGCTGCCGGCACCAGGCGGTCTTGCTCGCCGTGCCACAGGGCCACCGGCATGCGGATAGCGTCCAGGGGGAAGCCCCACGGCAGCGCTTCGAGCTTCCAATCCCAGGCCACGCCGCGCGTGCCCGATTGGAATGCCCCTGCCACCATGCCCTGCAGCACCTTCTGGATGTCGGGCTGTGCCAGGGCGGCCTGGTCGGGAGAGCTCACTTCACTGAACAGCTTTAATATGCTGTTGGGGTCCTTGCGCGCATCACCGGCGATCTTCCACAGCAGCAGGCGCAGCAGCCACGGCGCCCGGCGAGCAAAAGCGTAAAGCTGGCGGTCCTGGTCGCTCATCGACTGGATCACTTCGGGGATATCCATACGTACTTTCCCCCGCTGGATAACCCCATCACGGCGAATTGCTCCAACCCCATCTGCCCGGCGAATTCGACAACGATATCGGGCCAATCGACCATCCGGTAGGGCCAGAAATCCGACAGCCCAAACCCTGGGCGCTCCGGCGCCAGCACCCGCGCCCCCAGGCGCGTGGCGATCTCATCCAGCGATGGGCGGCTGATTTCCATGCGCGAACTGGGCATGCCATGGAAATGCAGCACGGGACGCCCGCGCGGGTCGCCGATCTCGGCGTATCCCAGCCGCCTGCCATTCTTCAACTGTACCTGATTATCCAACTTGAGAGCCACGTGTCCTCCTCATTCGAGACCTCCCGGCGATGAATCGCCGGGCTACCGAACAGCACCCCATAAATGGGGGTTTTAGACCGCTCCGCGCCGGATGTGGCCGGTTTCATCCAGCGCGTTATGTAGCCGGGACACTTCATGCCCGGTTGGGCCAGGCCAGCATTGTTAGAATAATTTGGAAAAACGCAACAATCCGAGCGCCGACCCCGGCCATGCCAGCACGATGAACGCAGGGTGAACAACACGATTTGATTATAGCAATAACCAATCTTCAAATCAACAGGGAGCGCGCGTTGGCGAGCCGGGTTTCGATGCTATAATTTCGACGTGCTGAGACTGCGCCTGATTCTCCACTTTGGGCTGGTGTGCTTGCTGCTGGCGGCCTGCGGCCCTGCGCCGGCGCCCCCTTCCGGCCCCACCACAATGGCGACCGCCACGGCGCCAGCGCCACCATCGCCACTGGCATTCGTTCCCAGCCACACGCCCCTCCCCACCGCGACCCGGCAAGCGACAGCTTCCCCAACGATGGCACCTTCCGATACCCCGGCCAACACACCACAGCCGACCATCGACCGGCTGACCCTGGGCTACTACACCGGAACGGAGAAATCCTACGCGGCAGTCCAGGCCTTTTCGGCCTACCTGAAGATCGCATCTGCGGACGTGTTCACCGTCCAGATGGATGGCAGCATCACCGGTAAGGACGATTTCGAGGTTGTCGCTTTCGACAAGGCTCACGGCATCCACACCTATCTCTGTGTCAACAATTACAACAGCGCCCCGCAGGTGGACGACTTCGATCCCGGACTGGCGCACGCCGCCACCGTCACCCACAAAGAGACGGTGATCGAGGGCCTGGCGACCCTGGCATTGGACGGAGGCTACGAAGGTGTCAACGTCGACCTGGAAAGCCTGGCTTATTCCGAGAACATCGGCGATGACCGCGCCGCTTTCAGTGCTTTTATCCACGACCTGGCCGGTCGCCTGCACGCCAACGGGTTGAAACTGGCCATCAGCGTCCCCGGCAAGACCGCCGATTCTGCCGACAATACCTGGACCTACCCCTTCGATCTTGCCGCCCTGGGTCAGGATGCCGACTACCTGCAACTGATGACGTATGACCAGAACGGCCCCTGGGGACCTCCCGGCCCCGTCTCGGGGGCGGATTGGGTGGAGGCGTGTGTGAGCTACGCGGCTTCGCAGGTGGCGCCGGAAAAACTGCTCATCGGACTGCCCGCCTACGG
This sequence comes from uncultured Anaerolinea sp., assembly GCA_964595435.1. GTDB lineage: Bacteria > Chloroflexota > Anaerolineae > Anaerolineales > UBA4823 > RBG-16-57-11. Next base: position 130,147 of record CAZQQJ010000017.1, read on the forward strand.
TTACGATTGGGACCTGACCGCTTCTGACCCGGCGAACGAAAGGTATTCTGCGGTGGATTTTCATTGGACGGACGTGCCAGCCCTGCTGGCCAAACCGGGGGCTGTGGCGCAGTGGGACCCGGTCTCGCAGTCGCCGTTCATCACCTACACGCAGGACGGACACGATCACGTAGCATGGCATGAGAACCCCGAAAGCATCCGGGCCAAGGCGGCGCTGGTGGTGAAGTATGACCTGGCCGGGCTTTCGATGTGGGCGCTTGGCTTCGAGGATCTGCGCTTCTGGCAGGCCGCCATCGACGGCATGGTGCACCGGTGAGCAGAAAGACACATTACGCCGTGGCCATCGGGCGCAAGCCTGGCATCTACACGCAGTGGGACGGCGAAGGCGGCGCTCGCGCCCAAGTGGACGGCTTTCCTGGGGCGCGATACAAAGGCTTCACTTCGCACAAGGAGGCCAAAAAGTGGCTGGAGGAGCAGCGGTCAGCGGTCAGCGGTCAACGGACAGCGGTCAGCGATCAGCGATCAGCCAACAGCGGGCAGCGATCAGCAATCAGCAGTCAGCGGGCAGAGGGCAGACACCGGCAATCGGGGGCCAGCCGCCAACTGCCGGGCATGGAACCGCAACCGGGAGATCCCGGTGCGCCGGTCATGGGCTACAGTCTGCCGCCTAATGCATCCCCTGCCCAAACTGTCGTCACCATCTACACCGACGGATCGGCGCTGCGCAACCCGGGGCCGGGCGGCTATGCGGCAGTGATCCTGGCGAATGGCGAACGACGCGAAATTTCCGGCGGCTTCCGCTACACGACGAACAACCGCATGGAGCTGACCGCCTGCATCCAGGCGCTGCGCGCGCTGCCGGAAGGCAGCCAGGTGAAATTGATCAGCGACTCGCGTTACGTAGTCAACGGCATCACCCGATACTGGGCTGTAAACTGGCGCGCCAACGGTTGGCAGCGCAAAGTATGGGACGAGGCTGAAGGTCGTACCGTCAATCGCCCCGCCGAAAACGCCGACCTGTGGGCGCAATTGCTCGAGCTGTGCGCCTTGCACCGGGTGGAATTCAAATGGCTGCCCGGCCACGCCGGCATCCGCGAGAACGAGCGCTGCGACGAGCTGGCGCAGCGGGCGGCGCAGGGGAGGGATTTGCCGGAGGACGAGGGATATGTTCGTTAATCCCGATGTGGTATGTGGAACTATGCTCCACATACCACATCGGGATAACTTTACTCATACGCCAACACCTCACGGATCGTCAGCCGCGCCGCGTTGCGCGCCGGCAGCACGCTGGCTATCGCCGAGAGCGCCATCACCACCGCCAGCCAGGCGAACACACCTTCCGGGGTATAGGTCAGGGCAATCGGGCCGCTGCGCATGGCCGTCGTAATGATGCGCATCAGCAGAAAACTGATCGGGTAAGATAAGGCCCAGGCCATCGCCCAACTGATCAGCCCGATGAACACGCCCTCGATGACCACCGACTTGATAATCGCCAGATCGACCGCTCCGATGGCGCGCATCACCCCGATCTCACGCGTGCGTTCCAGCACGTTCATACCCATTGTGCCGGTCAGACCGATGCTGCCTACGAAAGCAGTCAACAGGGCCATGGCCAGCAGGAAAACGATCAGGATATTTATCCCCTGCCCGGACTGCTGGCGAGTTACCAGGCCGGCCTCCGCGCTGCTCACCCGGAAGTTCAGGCCGCGCATGGAACTGTCCACCACCTGGCACATCGCCTTCTGGCTTTCCAGGGTATGAGCATTGGTGATCAGGCGGTAGGATGACGCCTGCCCCGGTGTACCCAGCAGATCGGAAACATACGTATAATCGGCATACCCCATCACGTCGCCCAGCATATTCGTGAAGCGGAACACGCCCACCACCGTCCATTCCTCGACCCGGCCGCCGGCAACGCGCAAGCGCAGCGTATCGCCAGGCTGCAAGCCCGGGTAAAGGTCGTAAATCGCATCCGAGATGACCAGCGCGCGCTGGTCGCCAGGCTGAAGCCAACGCCCGGCGAGTATTTCCGCCTTGAGCAGGGCGGTATCCACCGGCGGCGCAACCAGGTTCAGGTTTTCGACCAGTTGATCCCGAGCGTCCAGGATCTCCGCCGAGGCTCCCGACCAGGCTTCCACCGCCTGAACCCCAGGGACCTGCAGCAGCGCCTGGGTGATGCGCGCCGCGCGATACGGACGCTCGAAATTCAAGGTCACGTCCGCCATGAAGTGCTGCATAATGCCGTCCATATAAACGTTCATCGAGTCGCGCACGTTGAACACTCCGATGAAAATCGCCCCGGCCATCGTCAGGGTAAACAAGGTCAAGGCCAGCCGCCCTTTGCGCCGGAACGTGTTGCGCAGCGAGAGCAGCACCGGGCGCGACAGCAGACGCCCTCCCATTTGATTCAGCCCGGCAAACAGGCCCCGCGCAGCGCCTTGTTCGCCGGCGCGGTCGCTGCTCAGCGCCCGCTGCACGCTGATCCTGGCGCCGCTGCGCACAGGCAGGATGCTCGCCAGCAAGGGTATGAAAATAGCGATCACTGCCTGAATGATGATAGCGGATGGCACAATGCTAAAACCGCGGGGGACCATGTTGAACATGCTCACCATGTACGCTGCCAGCCCATAACCTGCCCACGCCCCCAGCGGAACAGCCATCGCCAGGGCAATCAAAGCGTAAGCCAGGATCAACAGCAAGTACATCCCCAGCACCTGCCGGCCGCGTGCCCCGATCAGTTTCATCACCCCGATCTGCCGCAATTGCTGCGCGAAAAGAGCGTTCAACGTGTTCACAATCAATGAACTGCTCAACAGCATGACTAACACACCCAATACCCCCAGGATGCCCAGCACTGCGACAGCCATAATCGCCATGGGGAATTCATTGGATTTGAATACCGACGAACGATGAACCGCCCCGCCGCTTTTCTCGACCTTGTTTTCAACAACATCTGCCACGCTGCGGATGTAATCTTCGTCGTCCACATTCTCGCTCACCCGCACCAGCAAGCGGTTATCGTTCAGCGGCTCGCCCAGCCAGGTGAGCGTGTCTTTGTCGATATAGCCGCGCTGCGCGCCCATCGGATCGTGCGAGCGAGTCAGGTCGCCGATCTCGCCCGCCACCCGCATCGAACGCAAGGTATTATCCGCCAGGCGCACCTGCAACACGTCGCCGGTGCGAAAGCCGGTATCCAGATATTTCTCGTACCCGATCAACAACTCGTGTTCGCCAGGGAGGGACGCGCCGGCGATGTACCTGACCTGGTTGATCTGTATATCACCAATGTCCTCTACAGCCACCAGCGACAGGCTCTGCCAGTTCTCGCCATCTTTGCTGACGCGCACGGTCAGCGCGTGGCGACCCTCGGCCTGCAATACGCCCGGAATGCGCCTGACCGTGTCCAGGAAGTCCTGGTCGAAGGGCGTGGTAACCATCTCGATATTGGCCGGCTGGATGGCAGCATAACCGGAATTCAGGTCTTCCAGGATCATTCTATAAGAGGCGGCAATCGCGCCAACAGCAAACACGCCTACGGTGATGGAAGCCACCACCAGCAGCGTGCGCGTCTTGCCTTCCCACAGGTCAGCCAGCATCTTGCGCCAGCGCGGTTTCAGAAATTTGCGCCTGGTCTTCGTCATTGGCAGCACCCTCCTTCTGCACGCGCCCGATTCTCTTCCAGGCGTGCCTGCGCCACGCCCACCAGGTCGGCACGGGCTGCCGGGGCGCTGTCGAGCAAGCGCAAGAAGTCATCTCGCTCCAGCAGGGCCGTCTCGACGGGACAGCCGCCCGACGCACGTACACTGGCAATCGACTTGCCGCCGTTCATCAGCTCCACCTCACCGAAGAACTGCCCCGGTCCCAGGCGCGCCAGTCGCATTTCAGGGCAACCCGCTTTGTTCAAGATCACGTCCACCTCGCCGCTTACCACCATAAAAAAGTGCTCTACCCGCTCCCCTTGCCGCAGAATGGTTTCGCCGGGCTGGTAGGTCTGCCGCCGGGCCCGGCGGGTGATCTGCAGCATCTGCGGGTGATTGAGCAGCGGCAAGGCGCGCGCCACCACTTCGTCGATGATCTCGCCATCCGAAAGGATCACCGTCTGGTCCGTCAGGCGGGTGATCGAAGGGTCATGGGTGACGATGAGCACGGTCTTGCCCTGCGCCGCCAGGTCGCGGAACAGGCGGATGATTACCGCTGCGGAGCGCGAGTCCAGGTTGCCGGTCGGCTCGTCGGCCACGATAATGGGCGGATCGGTAGCCAGGGCACGCGCAATCGCTGCGCTCTGCTGCTGGCCGCTGGAAACCATAGAAGGCAACTTGTACGCCTGCGCCTCCAGTCCGACCTTGCGCAGCAGCTCCAGGGCGCGCCCGGGCCGCTCGTTCGCCGGATAGACGTTGCAATAATCCATGGGCAGCATGGTGTTCTCCAGCAGGGTGAGGGTGGGCAGCAGTTGGAAAAATTGGAAGACGATGCCCATGTTGCGTCCGCGCCACAGCGCCCGCTGGCTCTCCGACATCTTGTAGATATTCTGCTCGCCGATGATCACCTCGCCGGAGGTGGGATGATCGATGCCGGTGAGCATATTGAGCAGGGTAGATTTGCCGCTGCCCGACTTGCCCACGATGGAGACAAACTGGCCGTAGTTCATCTGCAGGTCGATGCCCTTCAGGGCGGTAAACGCCCCGGCGGCGTTGAAGTAGGTTTTGACCACGCGCTGCAGGGTGATCGCCGCTCTGGCCGGCTCGTCTCGGCCCGCGGCCTGGCAATCGCCGGCCCGCCACGGAACGGCCTCGTATCCCGCTTGCAGGTAGCCGGCCTGCCCGGCGGCGGCGCCCTGAGGCTTTTCCTCGCTGGCAATTTCACCGCTGGCGCGCTGCTCTTCGCCGGCGCCGTTCCCGTTCGACAGCGACTGGACCAGCTCGCCATCGGCGATATACAGCGTGCGCGAGCAGCGCGTCGCCAGGTTGTTGTCGTGCGTCACCATGACGATGGTCTTGCCCGCTTCTACCAGCCGGTTGAAAAGCTGGAAAATCGTCTCGGCGGTGGCCGTATCCAGGTTGCCGGTCGGTTCGTCGGCCAGAATCAGCGGCGGATCGTTGGCCAGGGCGCGGGCAATCGCCACGCGCTGCTTCTGCCCACCGGAGATGTGCGCCGGCAGTTTACCGGCATGTTCGCTCAGTTCCACCAGCTCCAGCAACTCCAGGGCGCGCTCCCGGCTCGCCCCCGCCTGGTAATAGCCGGCGAAATCCTGCGGGATCATGATATTATCCACCAGGTCGAGCTGCGGCAGCAGTTCAAAGGACTGGTAAACAATGCCCACGTTGCCGCCGCGCCACAGGGCCATTGCATCCTCGTCGAGAGCGCCCAGCGAAACCACTCCCCCGGCCTGCTTGCCATCTCCCGGCATGCGGAACAGCACCTCGCCGGAAGTGATTTCACTCACCCCGCTGAGCATGTTCAGCAGAGTAGTCTTTCCCGCACCCGACTTGCCCACCACGCCGACGAACTCGCCGGGGAAAACCTGCAAGTCGATGTCCTTCAGGGCGGTGAAGCCGCCCGCCCCGGTCTGGTAGACCCTGGTCAGGCGGCGCGCTTCGATGAGAGGCAAACCCTCACCCCGGTCATTTCCCTGAAAGTGAGAGGGTGGAAGCAGCATAACGCTCTCTCCCCGGTTGGGAGAGGATGGCGCGCCGGCCTTATTCTTCCGCCACAAAGCAATCACTCCGCACCTTCCAGGGCAGCGAAAACATCGGCTAACTGTGCGGCCAATTGGTTGCAAGCTTCGCCGTCCATGCCCATCACGACATCCAGATAACCCTGCAAATGCTGGCGCAACTGGGCCAGCCATTCCTGATCAGGGGTATTCTGTTGGACCAGGAGGCCAAAAACGAAACCGCCCAACAGGGCCAGGTTTGCCTTGCACACCTCCGCCATACCGGGGAGGATTTCGGGCAGGTGCGCCAACAGCACATTACGCCCGGCGCTGTGCTGCAGGCGCAGCGCGGCAATCGTCATCACCTCCACACAGTAACCCACATCTCCCTGCCCGCCGGCCAGCAAGCGGGCCATCATCTGCTCAGCCAGGTCGCTCCCGTCATGGGGTATCTGCCCCTTGCGCAGCTTCTCCAATACATATTGCTTGAGCGCCTCGCCTTCCAGTTGCATGCCCGCCTCATCCAGCATGTGCTTTTCGTGAGCAAGAGCCATTCCGGCGGGGTAAAAGACGCGCTCTGCCCGCCCCGGGCCAGCCTTGTCCGTGGGCAACTGGTATTCAGAGGTCACGTAACCCTTCTCCTCGAGCAGGCAAAGCATATCGTAGGCGGTGAACGGGCTGACGCCCAGGCGCTCGGCCAGCAAAGAGTAGTGCACCGGGCCGTTGAACTCTTCTCTCAGCTCGAACATCTTCTGGACAAACTCTTCCTGCCGGCGAGTTAGTTTCATGGTAAAAATTTCCTTTTTTTCCAAAATTACCAAAATATCGACCTGATTTTACCTCCCATTTGCGCCAGGTCAAGGGCCAGGGGGTTTATTCTGACGTTTCTGATAGAAAGTTAATAAACTGGAGCCGCTTACTTCTTGTGTTTTTTCTTCTTCCGGTTTTGCTTGCGCGATTTCTCCGCCTGCTTGCGCTTCGCCTTCGCTTTGGCATCCTCACTTTTTCTGCCAGATGAAAAACCTCTCGGCTCGCGGCCCGCCTCAGCCATTGGCGGCGGCATGGACCACGCCCGCTCGCTTTCTCGCCTGGCCTTAAGTCCCAACGCAACCTGTACGTCCTCCCAATCCCCGGATAAATCTTCGGCTACAAGCCCTGCCTGGTAAGCCCGTTCGATAACCGGCGCGGCTTCCTTCGCCTCCAGTTCGATGAGATCCGCGACCAGGAAAGCATTCAGGTCCGAGTCGTTGTCTGCAAACTGCTCCAACGAACGAACCAGGGCATCCACACACTCCCCCCGCCAGTCTGGATGCGCTTCTGCTATTTTCACCAGGCATTCAGCCGCCGCTTCACGTGCTCTGCCCGGCTGCTCTTCATCCACCAGGTAATCCGCCAGGGGCGCAATCGCTGGCGGTCCGATCATTGCGTAAGCATCCGGCAGTTCTTCGAACATCCACTCACTTTCGTTCAAATCACTGAACAGGCGCATCAACGGCCGGATCGCCTCCACGGCCCGCAATTGCCCCAACGCCCGCCAGGCGTGGATGTGCCCCCAACCGGCCGGATCATCCTCCTCAGCCTCATCCAGTGAGCGATCCAGCGCCAGCCGGATGAGCTCGTGGACGTGTTCCGGCCCGAACCCCGCTTTGAGGTAATCCGGCCAATCCGCAGCCTCAACGATTTCTGGCTCACCCAGCTTCAACAACTGATCCACCGGCGGTAAATAGATAGAATTCATCATTGCAACATGCCTCATTTCTACACAACTAATCTACACAGCTAACACCTGTGCGCCCCGATTATACATCAAAAGACATCTTGACATTTTTCTTCCCTCACATTAAAATAGTTTCGTTACTTAACCATTAACTTTCTTTATTATTTTTCCATGCCATCTTCTGAAGAAACCATCCGCCTCGCCGTCGACGCCTTTTGGGAGACGATCCCCTCCTGTTGGCACCAGGTTCGCGCCCACATCCGCCAGGTCGCCGTGGAGCAATTCGGCATCACTGTCGAACAATTCCACATCCTGCGCCACATACGCAAAGGTCAGGGGTCGGTCAGCGAACTGGCCGAAGCCAAACATATCAGCCGGGCTGCCATCAGCCAGGCGGTTGATCTGCTCGTCGAAAAGAACCTTGTCGCACGCACGCCCGATCTGCGGGATCGCCGCCACATCCAGCTTGATCTGACCCCGGATGGCGACGCGTTGCTCGACGCGGTCTTCGAGGATACCCGTCGCTGGATGGCCGGCGCCTATGCGCCGCTGAGCGAAGCGGAAATCGGCGACATCCAGCGCGGCCTGCAAGCCCTGCGTAAAGCCTCCTTCGCCTGAAAGCCGCAGCCCCAATGCGCGCCTCCAGCGTTCCCCCATCCACTGCTATATGAAATCTTTGCGCAACCTGCTCCCATTCCTGCGCCCTTACTGGAAGAAAAGCCTGTTCACCCTCGCCCTGCTGGTCGCCGTGGTGCTCATGGACCTGGCGATCCCCCGCCTGGTGCAGCGCATCATCGACCAGGGCATTGCCAGGCAGGATATGCAAGTGGTGCTGAACACCTCGCTGCTGATGCTCGGCATCTCGCTGGCCAGCACGCTGTTCGCCATCGGCAACAACAACCTGTCGATCCAGGTGGGCGAAGGCGTGGCCCGCGACCTGCGCGAAGCCCTTTTCCTGAAGATCCAATCGCTGTCTTACGGCAACCTGGACCGCCTGCAGACCGGGCAGTTGCTGGTGCGCCTGACCAGCGACGCCAGCGTCTTTCAGCGATTGGTGCAGGTTTCGCTGCGCATCGGCACCCGCGCCCCGTTGATCATGACCGGCAGCCTGATCCTGATGTTCAACACAGACCGCCGGCTGGCGCTCACCATGCTGCCGCTGCTGCTGGCCACTTCGGCGGTGGTGGTCTTCTTCGTGCTCAAGATGGGGCCGATGTTCCTGCTGATGCAAGAGCGGCTCGACCGGCTGAACACGGTGCTGCAGGAGAACATCGCCGGCGTGCGCCTGGTCAAGGCCTTCGTGCGCGCCGACTACGAAGAAGAGCGCTTCGCCAACGCCAACGCCAGCTATACCGCGGGCAGCGTCCAGGTCACCCAGTTCATGTCCACCATGTCGCCCGTGCTGACCGTCTTCGTCAACCTGGGGATCGTGGTGGTGATCTGGGCGGGCGGGATGCAGTCCATCCGCGGCGAGGTGACCACCGGGCAGCTCGTGGCGTTTATCAACTATCTGCAAACCAGCCTGGGGCCGCTCACCATCATGGTGATGCTGGCCAACGTGTGGGCAGCGGGCATCGCCTCGGCGGGGCGCGTGGGCCAGGTGCTGGAAGCCATCCCCGAAGTACAGGACGCCCCGGCCGCCCGCCCCCTGCCCCCGGCAATTGGACACCGCGTGGACTTCGAGAAAGTAGGGTTCCACTACAATGGAGCCGAGGCCGCCCCGGTGCTGCAAGACGTCGAGATCGGCGCCGGGCCGGGTGAGACCCTGGCCATCCTGGGGGCTACGGGCGCGGGGAAGAGCACGCTGGTCAACCTCATCCCCCGTTTCTACGACGCCAGCCAGGGGCGGGTGTTGATCGACGGGCAGGATGTGCGCGGCATCCGGCAGGACTCGCTGCTGGCGCAGGTGGCAATCGTGCCGCAGGAGACGATCCTGTTCTCGGGCAGCGTGCGGGATAACATCCGCTACGGGCGGCCGGAGGCAGGCGACGAAGAGGTAATCGCCGCGGCGAAAGCGGCCCAGGCGCACGACTTTATCACCACCCTGCCGGAAGGTTACGACACGCACGTCGAGCAGCGCGGGGTCAACCTATCGGGCGGGCAGAAGCAGCGGATTGCCATCGCCCGGGCGCTGCTCACCCAACCGGCGATCCTGATCCTGGACGACAGCACCAGCTCGGTGGACGTGGAGACCGAGACGCGCATCCAGGCCGCGCTGAAGGGATGGATGAAGGGGCGCACCAGTTTCATGGTGGCCCAGCGGATCAGCACGGTGCTCAACGCGGATAAGATCGTGGTGATCGACAAGGGGCGCGTCGCGGCAGCCGGCACGCACGCTGAATTGATGCAGACCAGCCCGATTTACCAGGAGATCTACGCCTCGCAGCTCGGGGATGGGAACAGATGACCACCTCTCCATCCACCACCACCGACGCACGGCTGCGCATGATCCGGCCAGCAGGAGGCCCCGGGCGACCGGCGCGCTTCGAGAAGGCGCGAGATTCGCGTCAAGCGCTGCTGCGGCTGCTGCCGTATCTGCGCCCTTACGCCCTCACCCTGTCCTTTGTGGTCGCGCTGATCCTGGTCTATACGCTGCTCGGGCTGCTCGGGCCATACCTGATGGGGCGGGCGATCGATGTGTTCATCGCCTCGGGGGATGCGGCGGGGCTGGCGCGCATGGCCGGGCTGATGGTGGCAGTCTATTTGCTCGGCTCAGGGAGCGAGGCCAGCTCGAGCTGGGTGATGGCGCGCATCTCGCAGCGGGCGTTGCAGGGGCTGCGCCGGGACCTGTTCAGCCACCTGCAGCGGCTGCCGCTGCGCTTCTTCGATACGCACCCGGCCGGGGAGCTGATGAGCCGCCTGACGAACGATATCGAGGCGATCAACCAGGCAGTCTCGCAGAACGTGACCGCCCTGCTGGCCAGCCTGCTCTCGCTGGCAGGCATCCTGGCGGCGATGTTCGTGCTGAATACCTGGCTGGCGCTGGCTTCGGTGATCGTGGTGCCGATTATGTTCTGGTTCGCAGAGTTCGTAGCCCGCTACACGCGCAAGGGGTTTCGCGATCTGCAACAAGGGCTCGGCGAGCTGAACGCGGTGATGGAGGAGTCGATCAGCGGGCAACGGGTGGTGAAGGCTTTCCGGCGCAGCGAGTCGGCAATCGAGGCCTTCCGGCGGCGCAACCAGGAGGTCTATCGGGCGGGGGTGTACGCCAATTCCTACGCGCTGCTGCTGATGCCGCTGACCAACGTGTTGGGCAACTTCTTCGTGATCGTGCTGGCGGGGATGGGCGGGTACCTGGCGCTGCAAGGGTTGGTGACGGTGGGAGTGATCGCCACCTTCATCAGTTACGGGCGCAACTTCGTGCAGCCGCTGCGCCAGTTGGCAAACATGTATAACGCCATCCAGGCGGCGCTGGCAGGAGCCGAGCGAGTGTTCGAGGTGATCGACTCGCCCGCGGAAAGCGACCGGATCGAACTGGCGGAACAGGCCGGCAGGGTGGCATTCCCGGCGGCCGTGGGCGGCAATGGCAAAGAGGAGATCGCCGCTGCGAGGGACAAGGGGACGACCGGGGCGCAGCCGGGCCGGCAAGATGCAGCGATCCGGGAAGCGAAGGATGGCAAGGACGAGAATGAGCTTGCTGAGGCAAAGCAATGGGCGCGGGAGAACCAGCCAGGCGAGGCGGCGATCGCCCGGGCGGCTGGGGATGGCAGGCTGGAGGGAGAGCAGGGTTGCACGGCGCCTCCGCCGGGGTCGCTGCGCGGCCACGTGTGCTTCGAAAAGGTCGTGTTCAGCTACGTGCCGGGGACGCCGGTGATCCGCGGGATGAGCCTGGAGGCGCAGGCCGGCGAGACGGTGGCGCTGGTGGGGCCGACGGGGGCGGGGAAGACCACGCTGATCAACCTGCTCTCGCGCTTCTATGAGGTGGACGAGGGGCGCATCTGTATCGACGGGCAGGACATCCGCACCATACCCAAGGCCGCGCTGCGCCAGCAGTTGGGGATCGTGCTGCAGGATACCTTCCTGTTCTCGGCGAGCGTGATGGAGAATATCCGCTACGGGCGGCTGGAAGCGAGCGACGAGGCGTGCCTCCGGGCGGCCGGGCTGGCAGACGCGGATCACTTCATCCGCCAGTTGCCCCACGGCTACCAGACCATGCTTTCGGAGCGGGCCAGCAACTTGAGCCAGGGACAACGCCAGCTCCTGGCCATTGCCCGGGCGATCCTGGCGGACCCGGCGATCTTGATCCTGGACGAGGCGACGAGCAGCGTGGACACGCGCACGGAGGCGCGCATCCAGGCGGCGCTGCTGCGGCTGATGAAAGGGCGCACCAGTTTCGTGATCGCCCACCGCTTGAGCACCATCCGGGACGCCGGGCAGTTGGTGGTGATGCACGACGGGCAGGTGGTAGAGCGGGGAACGCACGCCGAGCTGCTGGCCCGGAAGGGGCATTATTACCGCTTGTACATGGCGCAGTTCAAGGGGGAAGCGACTTAGCCGGAGGCAGGCCGACGGCCTACTTGCGGGTCTTTCAGCCGCCGCCGCTGCAGGTGGAACCGTAGGGCTTGAGGCTGAAATCGAGGCGAGGGCGGCGGGTGGAGGAGAGCAGCGGCCAGACGGCAGCGGCGGGCTCCACCGTAGGGGTGGCCGTGGGGGTAGGGAGCAAGATTTCGGTGGGGGTGGAGGTCTCCGTGGGAACGGCGGTGAACGTGGCCGCCGGCGACGAAGTCGCCGTAGGGGAGGGAGTGATGGACGAGACGCCGGTGGGAATGGGGGTAGCGGTGACCACGACCAGGGCGTTGCGGGTGACGACGGTCACCGCGACGAGAGGGTAAGGGCGGTCAACCAGGACGATTTCGGGGGTGGCCAGGGCCAGGCGGGTGGCGGCGCAGGCGAAAGCGCCCAGGCCGAGCAGCAGGACGGCGAGGGAGAGGGAGATGATCAGGGTGGCGATTTTCTGGGTCTGGTTCATGCAGCGGATGGTGCAATGATTGTGCCACAGGGTTCAGGTTTCAGCGGTCAGCGGTCAGGTTTCAGCCGCCAGCCAGAGATAGGGAGGGCGACATAGATCGAGGAGAGACCAGAGGGTAATTACCAGGATCCCAGGCAGAGATGAGAAACGGCCGCTCTCATTCGAGGCAATGAGCGGCCGTTGATTTTTACGACATGGCGCAGGCATACAAGAATCTCTACGCGGGTAAAGGAGAAGTAAGCGGATTCTATTTCAATTCCTCAGCGGGCAAACCCCGGAGATCGTCTCGTCGCCTACCTGCGCGCTTCGTTTCAATTCCTCAGTCGGAATTATCGGGGAGCAAACGCCAGCGTGCAGTATCCGAATTTTCCCGTAATCTTGTTTCAATTCCTCAGTCGGAGGGTTGGACGAGTCGGGACTGGTTACGCCACCGATTACGTTTTGGCGAAAAA
>CAZQQJ010000018.1:0-135687 GCA_964595435.1 uncultured Anaerolinea sp.
GGATGATTGTCCGCTAAGTTTACACCTTTGACATCAAAATACAACAGTCGAGTGATTAATTTGCCAAAATCCTGTTGACTTAGCGTGGTTTGCGATTTCTGAGCCACGTTACAAATGCCCTGTGTGGATGGAGGTGAAACCATGAAAAAGAACCAGATTGTTTTTTGGGTATTCGTTACTGCGGCGTTCATGGTGTCAGGCTGCAATGCTGCACATCCTGCGCCGACGCCAACCCTATCCAACGATCTGCTGGCAAAAGTTATCACACGGGGTACCCTGGTTGTGGCAACCGACCCTGCCTACCCACCACAGTCGGAGCTTATTTCAGGTGCAGAGCGCAAGGCAGACACGAAATGCGCCCCCACCGAGCTGACAGCGAATGAACTTACCGGCTTTGATATTGCTACGGCAATCCAGATTGCCTCACGGCTCGGTGTTGAACCTTGTTTTGTCACGCCGCCGTGGACGCAGCTCACCGCCGGAAACTGGGATGACCGTTGGGACATCAGTGTAGGATCGATGGCCCCTACACTGGAGCGAATGGAAGTTCTATATTTTACGCAGCCATACTATGCCACACCGGCTGCCTTGTTTGTGCACAAAGATAATACGACATTTTCACAGCCCAGCGATTTGTCTGGCAAAAGAGTGGGAAATTGCACCGGCTGTACTTATGACGCCTACTTACGCAGAACGCTCGTGATCCCCGGTACGACCATTAATTTTGTCATTGAAGATCCTATCATTGTGGGCTACGATGTCGATCTCCCCGTGTTGCAAGATTTGGCTTTGGGAGATGGTGCACAATTGGATGCGGGCCTGGTCGCGCAGCCTACGGGCCTGAAGGCGATCCAGGATGGCCTCCCCATCAAGCAATTGGGAGAGCCGGTGTTCTTCGAATATTTGTCTGCTGCTGTAGACAAAAAGAGCCGGTACGACCCGGCTGCCTTTGTTCAGAAAATCAGCCAGATTATCCAGCAAATGCATACTGATGGCACACTGCTAAAACTCTCGCTGCAGTACTACGAAACAGATTTCACCACGGTGGCCGGCAAGTTCGATATTAATGCACTTGGCCAACTCCCGTGATGTGAAGGCAATCGTGCAATCCACGTAAAAATGGAGACCGGCAATGAGATTCTGGAAAAAGAGCCTGGTGGCCCGGCTGGTCGGCTATTTCTTGCTTCTCTCACTGGTGACAGTAAGCCTGGTAGGCTATGTTGCATACACTCGAGCCAGAGAGGCGCTTAAGCAATCGGTATTCGATCGGCTCCAGGCCGTGGCCAGCCTGAAAGAAGATGAACTGAATCGTTGGGCCGACGACCAGCGCCGGAATGTGGTCTTCATCGCCTGGTTGCCAGAAGTACGCGCCCAGGCCAGTTCCTTGTTGAGTTATCCCGAGTCCGACCTTGCATATCAACAGGCTTATGCTCTTCTGACCGAGTATCTGAAATTTGTGGTTACAAGCACGTCGGATTCGACAGAATTGCTGATCCTCAACCTTAATGGGGAGATTGCCCTCTCCACTGACAAAGCCCACGAAGGCCAGTCGCAGGCTGAAGCACCTTATTTCATTCAGGGACAGTCAAAACTGACACAGACGGTTTATATATCGCCGCTTACCGGCAAACCAACGGTCACAATTTCCACGCCATTGTTCGATCAACACAAACGGCGTATTGGAGTATTGGCATCTCATCTCAACCTGGCTCGCGTTGACCGGCTCGTTTTGGAACGTACAGGCCTGGGCACGAGCGGCGAAACCTATTTGGTTAACACATCGCACATGTTTGTCACTGCAGAAGTCCTCTTTAGCGGGCATGATCTTCAGGGCGAGGCCCACTCCACGGGGATCGATGCTGCTCTGCAAGGGATAGATGGCTCCGGGTTATATCTAAATTATGCGGGTATCCCTGTAATCGGCGTATATCGCTGGATTGACGAACGAGAAATGGCTTTGCTGGCTGAGATGAGCCAGGAGGAAGCCTTTGCGCCTGCGCGCCAGTTAGCCTGGGCAATCTTCTGGATCGGTTCGATCTCAGCCGGCCTGCTGGCGGCCGGTGTGTATTTAATGGTGCGCCAGGTCGCCCGGCCAATTCTGGCGATTGCCAACACGGCCTCACAGGTAGCGGCCGGTGACCTGACTCAAACCGCACCGGTGCTCACGGAAGATGAGGTGGGTGTACTGGCGCGCGCTTTTAACCAGATGACGACCCAATTGCGCGCCTTGTATGAGCACCTGGAAGAACAGGTAAACGAGCGCACGGTTGCACTGACCCTGGCCAATGACCAGCTCCAGCAAGAGATTAATGAGCGAGTTCGCATAGAAGAAGACTTACGCCAGCAGAACCAATATTTTGCTGCTTTGCATGCTACCACGACGGAAATCTCGGCCGAACTCGAAATCTCTAAATTACTCCAGGCCATTATGGAACGCGCCGTGATGTTGCTCGGCGCGACCGGGGGAGAATTGGCCATTTATGATGAGAAGCAGAAGGAATGTCTCGTGGTTATCAGCCACAACATGGAACAGGATTTTGTCGGTACACGACTCGCTCTGGGTGAAGGAGCGATGGGTTACGTGGCCCAGACTTGCCAGCCGTTAATTATTGATGACTATTTGAAATGGGAAGGGCAATCGACAAAATATACACATGGCTATTTGCACGCTACGCTGGCTGCCCCACTCCTGGTCAGCGGCCGGATGGTCGGTGCGGTGAGCATCGCCGATGTCAATCCCAGCCGCCGGTTCACCCCTGACGATGTGCGGCGGCTCAGCCTGTTCGCACAGCAGGCGGCCATCGCCATTGAGAATGCGCGCTTGTTCGCCGAGGTGGAGAGCCAGAAGCAATATGCTGAAGCGGCCGCCCAGGCCAAGAGCGTCTTCCTGGCTACGATGAGCCATGAGATTCGTACGCCAATGAATGCTGTTATCGGCATGACCAGCTTATTGTTGAATACGAACCTGACTGCTGAACAGCGCGAATTTGTAAATACGATCCGGTCCAGCGGCGACGCCCTGTTAGAGATCATCAACGATGTTCTCGACTTTTCCAAGATCGAAGCGGGTCGTATTGAGCTTGGCCAGCAGCTTTTTGATCTGCGAGAATGTGTGGATGGAGCCGTAGGATTATTGTCGCACCGGGCGGCAGAAAAGGGTTTAGAGCTTGTTTGCATGATTGCCCCGACAGTTCCGGCGGCGATTGTTGGAGATGAAACTCGTCTACGGCAGATTCTGCTCAATTTGTTGAGCAATGCAGTTAAGTTTACGGATACAGGGGAAGTGGTTGTGACG
Source organism: uncultured Anaerolinea sp. (assembly GCA_964595435.1). Classification (GTDB taxonomy): domain Bacteria; phylum Chloroflexota; class Anaerolineae; order Anaerolineales; family UBA4823; genus RBG-16-57-11. The sequence continues at coordinate 3,296 of CAZQQJ010000018.1, forward strand.
GTAACGAACCAGGGTGACCTGAATACCCCTTTACAGGAATTGCACTTTATTGTGTGCGATACCGGAATTGGTATCTCAGCCGATAAGATGGATCTGTTATTCAAGTCATTCAGCCAGGTGGATAGCTCCACCACACGCAAATACGGAGGCACCGGATTGGGTCTGGCCATCAGCAAGCGCTTGAGTGAGTTAATGGGCGGTAGGATGTGGGTTGAGAGTGAAGGGGTGCCGGGAAAAGGCTGCGCCTTCCACTTCACTATCCTTGCTGAGAAAGCTGAAGTGCCCATTCGAGCTTTCCTGCAAACTGCCCAGGTGGATTTGCGCGGTAAACGGGTGCTGATCGTAGATGACAATGCTACCAATCGGGAAATCTTGAGTTTACAGACCAGGGCATGGGGAATGGTAGCATTCGCAACGGGAACCCCGCTCGAAGCTTTAGAGTGGATTGAACGAGGCGAGCCATTTGATGTTGCGTTGGTCGACCAGCAAATGCCAGAGATGGATGGTTTGACGCTGGCTGCTGAAATCCGAAAACTGCCCCGGGCGGAGGCGCTCCCGCTGGTAATCATCAGCTCATCGGCGCGAGAGATAGCCGGGCAAAGTGGGCAATATAATGCTTCCTTGACGAAACCGGTCCGGGCCTCACGATTGTATAACATTCTGATGAATATCTTGGCAGGGGATGAAGGCCAGGCATCTGTTGATGGCCTGGCCCGGTCCGAGTTTGATGCAGAGATGGGGCAGCGGTTACCGCTTCGTATTTTGTTGGCTGAAGACCATGCCACCAATCAAAAGCTGATTTTACTGATGCTGGAGCGGTTGGGTTACCATGCAGACGTGGCTGCTAATGGCCTGGAAGTTCTTGCTGCGCTGGAACATCTGCCTCATGACGTCATCCTGATGGACGTTCAAATGCCAGAGATGGATGGCCTGGAGGCAACGCGCCAGATTCGCCGCCGCTGGCCTGGTGAAAAGGGGCCGCGCATCATTGCCATGACAGCTAACGTAATGAAAGAAGACAAAATAGCCTGTATGGCTGCGGGTATGAACGATTATTTAGGGAAACCGATCCGGGTTGAGGAACTGGTTGCTGCTTTGAACCGGTGCCGTCCGTTGGTTGAATCGGTAGGGGCTGCAACTGAATCAACAGCCTCGCTTGTGGCGCCGCTAGAAGGGATCGAATCTCCTGGCAGTGACATCCCTGCCGGGAGCATATTAGATCAGGCGGCCCTGGATCAACTCTTGAGGTTAGTGGGTGGCGAACAACATCTCCTGGCTGAACTGATCGACAGTTTCCTCCAGGATACGCCTTCTTTGTTGGTGGACCTGTACCGCTCTCTAGAAAGCCATGATGTTGATGCTTTACGTAGAGCAGCGCATACCCTCAAATCAAGTAGCAGAGATTTTGGGGCGATCAGGCTTTCTGAATTTAGCCAGCAGCTAGAGGCAAAAGCCAGGACTGGAGTTTTGGATGGACTAAAAGAACTGGTAATGCAAATGGATGTTGAATATGAATGGGTGAAGGTGGAACTGCAGGCAGTTCGGGAAAGGAACCTGATATGACTGCTGAACACGGCCATATACTTGTAGTGGATGATCATCGCACAACCCGCCTTAAGTTATCCTTGGGTTTGAAGCAGCAGGGGCATACTGTGGCCGAGGCGGAAAATGGTCAGCAGGCTCTGGACATTCTGCGCGCAGAATCTTTTGACCTTGTGCTGCTCGATATCCTTATGCCGGAAATGGATGGTTATCAGGTGCTGGAGCATATGAAGGACGACGACGCTCTGCGCGATGTTCCAGTTATTGTCATTTCAGCTCAGGATGAGATCGAGAATGTAGTCAAAGGGATTGAACTGGGCGCAGAGGATTATCTGCCCAAGTCGTTCGACCCGGTCCTTTTGAAAGCCCGCATTGGGGCTTGCCTGGAGAAGAAAAGGCTGCGTGACCAGGAAGCCAGGTACCTGGCACGTATCGAGAAGGAAAAAAGCCGGTCCGAGAAACTGTTGAATATTGTCATTCCCATCGGAGTGGCACTGCCGACAGAAAAGGATTTCAACCAGTTGCTGGAGAAGATCTTGTTGGAAGCCAAGTCACTTTGCAATGCAGATGGTGGAACGTTGTACCTGCGCACCGAACAAGACAACCTGGAATTTGTCATTATACGCAACGATTCGCTGAATATTGCCCAGGGCGGCACGACTGGCAAAGATATTCAATTTGCCCCGTTGCCTCTGTATAACAATGTCACTGGTGAACCGAACCACGAGAATGTTGCCACTTATGTCGCTTTGAGCGGTAGTTCGATCAACATTTCTGATATCTACCAGGCGAAAGGCTTTGACTTTACCGGCACCAGGATATTTGACCAACAGACCAATTATTGTTCTCGATCCTGTTTAACCATCCCTCTTAAGGCCAGTGACAACCGCGCCATTGGTGTGTTGCAACTGCTCAACGCCCAGGATCCCGAGACAGGCGAGATTATTCCTTTCGATGAATATCTCCAGCAATTGATCGAGTCATTGTCTTCATTAGCCAGCGTGGCGCTTGACGTGTACAGCCGTGAGCAAATTTTGAGGCAGCAGATCGAACAACTTCGCATTGAAATGGACGGAGCCAGGCAATTGCACCAGGTGGCTGAAATCACTGAGAGCGATTACTTTCGCCTTTTAAAGGCAGAGGCGGAAAATTTGAGGCGGATACTGGAAGAATCCAGAGAATAAATCGTTTGTCATGAAAACTCATTATGTGAGGATACAATGGCCAGGATCATCTCTATACATTCATTCCGGGGTGGAACGGGCAAGTCGAATATTGTCGCCAATGTGGCTGCCATATTGGCCGCCGGGGGGCACAACGTAGGGGTCGTGGATACGGATATCCAATCTCCCGGCATTCACGTTTTATTTGGCCTGGATGGGGAGGAAATTAACCAGACGCTGAATGATTACCTGTGGGGGAAATGCTCTGCCCAACAAACTGCCCAGGATGTAACCTCTAACCTGGGTGCGGATATGAAGGGACGAGTCTTTTTAATCCCCTCCAGTATCAAACCGGGTGAGATTACTCGCGTGTTGCGCGAGGGTTACGATGCCCATCGACTCACCCTGGGATTCCGTAATCTGATCGATCATCTGGGATTAGATGTGCTCATTATCGATACCCACCCTGGCCTGGGAGAAGAGAACCTGCTTTCGATTGTAATCTCACATACACTGGTCCTGGTTTTGCGCCCTGATCGGCAGGATTATGAAGGCACGGGTGTCACAGTAAAGGTGGCTCGCCAGCTCAAAGTGCCACGTATGTTGCTGATGGTGAACAAGGCCCCCTCAGTTTTTGATTCGGCCCAGCTCAAAACGAAGGTGGAACAGATCTATAACTTGCCAGTGGCCGTCGTGTTGCCCCACTCAGACGAAATGATGATCCTGGCCAGCGGAGGTATTTTCTCCTTGCGCTACCCGGATCACCCCATGACCAGGCTTTACGAGCAGGCCGCGGCCAGGCTGATGGAATAACCCCCCAACCGTCTTTCAACACGAAGCCGCGACCGGGATCGATAGAGACAATCGTGGGCATGACGGGGCCATCCTGTATCAAGGCAACCATGTCGCCCACGCGGGCATCTGCCATTAGGGACGATGGTTTCGGCATTATCCATGCGCGCCGCGAACCGGTTTTCCAGCCAATCGTATCGTCACCCTTATTCGACCGAAAGTCATTTTGTGTGGCCCAAACCGGACAGGTCTTTGCAGGCGCACTACGCTTCGGTCCTACCATTAAGACCTGTCCGGTTTGTGAGCAACTTCTTCTCCTTCGTCAATGGCGTCCGTCGCCGGGTGTTCTTCGCCTGTGGTTCCCGGCGGCAGCTTGAACTTCGTCCAGGCCAGGGCTCCAGCCAACAGCGCCATCGCCGCAGTGATGGTGAAGGGCGCCTTTGGGCCGAAGCGTTCCCACAACTGCGCCCCGATCCACGGCGCAGGCAGCGAGACCACGCCTAGGCTGGTCTGGAAGAAGCCAAAGGCCAGGCCGCGCAAGTTCTCGGGGGTCACCTTGGAAACCAACGAATCGTAGGCCGGGCCGATAGCGCCGAAGCCGGCGCCCAACACGATGGCCGCCAGGGCAAAGCCGGGAAATGCGCTGGCATTCAGAAACACATAAAGGGCGCTGGAGGCCAGCAAGAACCCCGCCGTGATGGCGACGCGCTCGCCGTAGCGGTCTGAAAGCCAGCCGGTAGGCGCCGACACCAGCATGGTGGTGATGCTCATCAATGAACCCAGCAGGCCGATCTGGGTTACGCTCAACCCGCCCACCTTCGAGAGATACAACGGCCGCAATTCCTGCGAGAGCAGGTAAGCGCTGTCGGAAACGCCATCCGTGATCAGGATCCAGGTCAGCACACCGCCTGCTACCAGCAAAGCCAGGATGGATGCCAGGCGGGTGCGCAGCCCGGATAAGGTAAGCTGCCCGGCGGGCTTGCCGGGGGCGAACCGTTCGCTGGTCGCCATCCATAAACGCAGCAAGGTAGCGCTGGCGTACAGGATCATAGCAATTCCCATCACCAGGCGATAACCGTGCCGATCCACCAGCAACCCGCCCAGCGGCGGGCCGATCACTCCCACCACCAGGAAGATGCCGCGGGTCACACCATACACCCGGCCGCGCTGCGCATCGCTGGATTCGTCGGCGATGAACGCGGCAAAGCTGGGCCCCACCATCGACCCGGAGACGTATTCCAGGGCCAGGGAGACCAGCACCCATTCCCAGGATGGGGCCAGGAACATACCCAGGTAGCCCAGGGTGGCGACGGCGCTGCCAATGGCGATCGTGCGCAGCCGCCCGATCGTATCCGATAGCCAGCCGCCGACGATCTGCAACGCCAGCGGCACCAGGGCGGCCAGCGAATAGACCAGCCCGATTTGCCCCACGCTGGCCCCCAGCGATGCCAGGTACAACGCCAGCACGGTAAAGACCATCTCGCCGGCGATGTTGGCCAGCACCATGGCGGCCAGGAACCAGCGCAGGGTCGTGTTGAGCAGAGGAGGGCGGGAGGTGCTCATGAGAGGAAATTCGTGGGGAGCAGGCAGGATAGAGCAGGGGAGTAGCGGGAAGTCTGACCGCCTGTCTCAAAGGCGCCGGCAAGCCGCTGCGCCTGCGTGGGCCTTTAATGCCCGCGATGCTTCTCTTTGTGCTTTTCCTGGCGCAGGTGGAACTTGTAAGATTCCAGGGCGTCCTGTTCGGCTTTGCTCATCTCATGGCGGGTCTTTTTGTTCCGTTCCCGCTCGGCTTGCAGGGCTTCCTGCGCTTTGGTGCTGGGACGCGCCTCGACCTGGATCTTGCGCGCTTCGCGCTGCCGGCGTTTGAAGTTGACCTCCGTTGTCGGCCGGTCCAGCGCCAGGGCAGGCGAAGGCTGGCTGAACGGTAGGCCGGCGAAATGGTGCACGACAAATTGGAATAGTTCGGCGTCGGTGGGTTCGGCGCCGAAGACGTGGCGCGCCGCGCAATATCCGCGTGGGTCGCAGCGCTCGAAGATGCCCACCCAGAAAGGGTCCTCGAACAGCACGGTCAGGCGCCCTTCGACGAAGTTGATGGTTTCAGCGCACATGGCGGGGATTATACTACGCCTATGCCTGCCAGTTATAACGGTGTAGAATCAAGCGAAGGTTTTTCCGGTGCAATGCACGAAGAACACGTACAATGCACCGGCCATACAAAACGGTTTTCAGCCATATCCGTCAACCTGCCGGGCGCGGCCGGCAGCCTGGATCAATGAAAAATGGCCTCAGCGTTCATCCGCGCTCATCCGCGTCCCATCAATTCGTACCAGGAGTAACGCATGAGCCGTGATTCCTCCACCCCTTTTCATTCAATGCCCCTGGGTAAGAAAATCCGGGTGCTCGTCGTAGATGATCACGCCGTGGTACGCCAGGGCCTGCGCATGTTTGTCGAGATGCAGGACGACATGGAAGTGGTCGGCGAAGGAACCACCGGCGTTGAAGCGGTGGAGTTATCTGCCCGGCTTACCCCTGACGTGATCCTGCTGGATTTGCTGATGCCGCAGATGGACGGCGTGGAAGCGACCAGCAAAATCCTGGAAAGTAACCCTCATTCACATGTGCTCATCCTGACCAGTTTCGGTGAAGACGATAAAGTATTCCCTGCCATCCGCGCCGGCGCCCAGGGATATTTGCTCAAAGATGTCCAGCCGCGCGACCTGGTGCAGGCTATCCGGGAAACTTACCAGGGCAAGGCTCAGCTTCATCCGGATATTGCCCGCCGGCTGATGGCGGCTGTCTCTGGCGACGCTCCCGTAAGGCAGGTACAGCCGGCCTCGTTGCTCAAAGAACTACAAGATCTGACCGAACGCGAGCGGGAAGTTCTCGACCTGATCGCCCGCGGCTTGACCAATCGTGAGATCGCCGCGCACATGGTGATCAGCGAAAAGACCGTCAAGACCCACGTCAGCAACATCCTGGACAAACTCGGCCTGGAAGATCGCACCCGGGCGGCGATCTGGGCCTTGAAACACGGGCTGGGTTCGGAAGGTTGATCGGGCAAATTCATGCGCTATTTTGCCACCTACCTGATTTACATTGCTGTTCTGGCCCGGGCGGCGGGTTGGAGTCAGGATAGCCCGCCGCTTCCGACCTCGATCTGGATTCTGCTGCCCATCTTTGGGTTGGTCCTTTTCTCAGAGCCAGCGCTGACCCGTCGCTTTCCCCTGTACCCGCGCTTATACACGCTGGTACAGTCGGGCCTGGTCATTGCCATGCTGTACATTGCTCCTTACCAGGATATTCTTCCCATGCTCTTCTTCCCGCTCAGTTTTCAAGCCGTCCAGTTTTTCCACGGCCGGATCGGCTTTGCCTGGATTGGAGTATTCAGCCTGGCGATGATGGGCATGTTCCTGTTTGGGTTGGAGTGGGAGTCGGGGCTGACGATGGTGTTGGCCGCCAGCGGGGCTAATTTCCTGATGGGCAGTTTTGCCCACCTGATGGCACGCACCGAGCAGAGGAGACAGGAGAACCAACGCCTGCTTGTGGATCTGCAACGGGCGTATCGCCAGTTGAAAGATTCCGCTGCCCAGGCAGAAGCGCTGGCGGCTGCCGAGGAACGCCACCGCCTGGTGCGCGAGCTGCACGACTCTCTTACCCAGACTCTGTTTAGCATGAACCTGGCGGTGCAGGCTGCTCAACTTTCGGCAGGGGAGGCCCCGGACGCGGCCGGCGAACATCTTGCCCGCCTGCAAAGCCTGACGCGTAACGCCGCCGGCGAAGTGCAGGCCCTGACCGGGCAGATCCCGCTGCGCCACCCTGCCCAGGAAGGGCTGGGCGCGGCGCTCGAGCGATTAGCCGGGGAACGGCTGGCGCAGGATGGCTTGCAAGTATCCCTGGAAGTGACCGGCCAGCGGGACTTGCCCGAGCCGGTGCAGGCCAACCTGTACCGCATTACCCAGGAGGCCCTCAACAACGTGACCCGCCATGCCGGCGTTACCCAGGCGTTGGTGCGGCTGCGCCTGGAAGGCCCGCACGCCAGCCTGGAGGTGGTCGATGCAGGCTGCGGATTTGACCTGCAAGGCCCGCATCGGCTGAACGGCATCGGATTGGCCGGGATCGCTGAGCGTGCCCGCGAGATCGGCTGGGAACTGGCGATCCAATCCTGTCCTGGCCGGGGCACCCAGGTCCGGGTTGAGGAGAAAGCGGCATGAGCAGGACCGGGACGCCAGATCGCTTCATAACTCACTCGCACCGCCTCGTCGATCTGCTCGGCTACTTGCTCATCTTTGTCTTTGCCCTGCGCCGGCCCAACGACCTGGTTGGAGCTTATAGCCTCGGTTTTGTCCTGGCTCTCCTGGGCCTCTTTGCAGCGCTTTATATCAGCGAACCCTGGCAGGTTCAACGGTTCCTCTCGTATCCGCGAATTTATTTTGCTATCCAGGTTGTTCTCGTTCAAACGCTGGGGTTGTTCCATGCGCATCAGGATACCTGGGTGCTGCTCTATATCGCCCTGAGCTTCCAGGTGGCAAGGCACTGCTCTCGCAAAGAAGCGGTCATGTGGTGGAGCCTGTTCGCCGTCTCGACTCTGGTTACCCTGTTGATCGAGTTTGGCCCGATCTCCGGTCCGGGTCGCGCCCTGGCCTATATCGTCATCGCCGTTATTTTCACCTCCTACGATATCCAATATGCGCAGCACGAAGACGCCCTGGCCGAGAGCCAGGTGCTGCTGGCAGAGCTTCGCGAGGCGCATCAAAAGCTGGCAGACTACGCCGCCCAGGCAGAAAAGCTGGCTGCTGCGCAGGAGCGCAACCGCATGATCCAGGAACTCTACGATTCTGTGGGCCAAAAGATCTTTGCCATTCAGCTTGCGGCAGAAGCTACCCGACTGATGCTCGAAAAAGACCCCCGGCGAGCAGCCGGGCAGATTGACGACCTGCAGGCGCAAACCCAATCCGCCTTAGGCCAGATGCGCCAGTTGATCGGCCAGTGGCGCCCGGGCTGAAGCGCGAGTTTGCTGCAGGCCGCCTCCGCCGCAGGTCGTAGGCACAGCGGCGGAGTTCGGCCTCCAGCCCGATCCTGCAAATCCTTCTCCATCCCTAGATCGAATTCCACCCCCTGCCCGATGCGGCCGGGGGCTTTTTCCGTTATCCTAAATTCATGGAAAGTGTCCGGGTTTTGATTGTAGATGATTTGCCTCAGGTGCGCCAGGGCCTGTCGATCGTGTTGCAGTTGGCCGCAAAGAGCGCCCGCTCGAAGATCGAGATCATCGGCGAAGCCCAGAATGGCAGTGAAGCCGTCCAACTGGCCCGCGCCCTGCATCCGGATGTGATTTTGATGGACCTGGAAATGCCGGTGTTGGATGGCTACGAGGCCACCCGCCTGATCAAGGCAGAACAGCCAGCTCCACGGGTGATCATCCTGAGCATCCATGCCACCCCCCAGGAGCAGCAGCGCGCCCGGGACGCCGGCGCGGACGGCTTTATCGCAAAAGGCGCCAGCTATGATGTCCTGCTGCATGCCATCTTGTAAGCCCTCAGCGCCTGTGGTTGTAGACCCTAAAGGTCTCTGAGACCTTTAGGGTCTGGGCCATGTGCCTTGCAGGTCACGCAAAATCGGCGATCAAGAACGGATTACTCAGCGACTGATCACCCATCACCGAAATAAGGAGTTTATCATGCAACCCGAACCTGTTCAAAAAAGAAGATACGATCTCGACTGGCTGCGCGTACTGGCCTTTAGCGGGGTCTTCTTCTATCACTGCGCCCGTTTCTTCAATAGCGACTACTGGCACATCAAGAACGCCGAAACAAGCGCCGTGGTCGATATCTTCACCAACATCTTCGACCTGTGGGGTATGCCGCTGCTCTTTGCTATCTCCGGCGCCAGCATCTTCCTCGCTCTGCGCCCCGGGGGAGCGGGACGTTTCCTTCGCCAGAGAACCTGGCGCCTGCTCGTGCCGCTGGCCTTCGGCATCCTGGTGCTGGGCCCTCCGCAGATTTACCTGGAGCGCCTGACCCACGGCGATTTCCAGGGGAACTTCTTCCAATTCCTGCCGCTTTACTTCCGTGACTGGCGCATCTTTGGCGGCAACTTCGCCTGGTCGGGCGTCCACCTGTGGTATCTGGAATACCTCTTCCTGTTCACCCTGGTGTGGATGCCGCTCTTCGCCTGGCTGAAGCAGCCGTCTGGCCAGCGCGCCCTGGGCGCCCTCAGCCGGTTCTCGCTGCGGCCCGGCGCCATCTTCCTCTGGATCGTCCCTTTCATCCTGCTGGCCATCCCGCTGGACCCGTTCGGCCTGTTGAGGCCCGCCCTGCCCGAAGCCATGCTGAGGCTGGTCGCATTTCCCGCGTACCTGGTCTACGGGTACCTTATCTTTTCTGACACCGGCATCCAGCAGGCGATCATTCGCCAGCGTCGCGCCGCGCTTATCCTGGCGTTGGCCTTTTCCCTGGCCCCGCCGCTGGTCTCGCTGGGGATCGAGGAACTGGGCTGGAAACTCAGCCTGCCGGCTTACGCGCTGTTGATGGCCCTGGCGGGCCTGCTCATCTGGTCTTACCTGCTGGCCTGCTTTGGCTACGGGATGCGCTATCTGAACGCCAACCACCCCCTGCTTGCCTATGCCAATGAGGCGGTGCTGCCGTTCTACGTTTTGCACCAGCCGGTGATCCTGCTCATCGGCTATTTCGTCGTCCCGCTGGCGCTTCCCGTTGCGGTCAAGTACCTGGTCATTACGCCGCTGGCTTTCGGCGTCACCCTCGGGTTATACGAATACCTGGTGCGGCGGCTGAACCTGCTGCGCTTCCTCTTCGGGCTGAAGGCGCTGGCCCGGCCTGCCGGTGTCCCCACCAGCGAGATACAGGCGGTCAAATTTTCATCGATCAGCCACGATGGATAACGGAGTCTATTTGTTCGAGTTATAGAAAGGAAAAACCATGAATACCAAAAATCTATGGATTGCCTGCCTGGGCGGGGCTGCATTGAGCCTGCTGGTCACCAACCTGCCCTACCTTGGCTTTGTCAACTGCCTGCTGTGCGCCGCCTTCTGGGGCAGCGCCATCTTCGCCGTCTGGTTGTACCGCCGCCTGAGCGGAACACTGACCCTCCGCCAGGGCATCGCCATTGGCGCGCTGAGCGGGCTGCTCGCCGGCGTGATCGGTTTCTTGCTGAGCTTCGCCGGCCTGGCCGGGGTGCAGGCGCTGATGAGCGGTTTCGAGCAGACCTTGCCGCCGGAGGCCATGGGGGATATCCAGGAAATCCCGGCCTGGGCGGGGACTCTCATGAACCTGATGGGCGTGCTGATCGAAGTGGTCTTCGGGGTCATTGGCGGCTGGATCGGTGGGGCGATCTTCCGCACCGACCGCCAGGTCGCGGTGTCAGGAGCATAGAAATATTGCCAGGCGAACGATTACCGTGAATTTGCTGGCGGTTGCCTGTCGGACTCCAATTGCCTGGCGCTGATCCACGCCGCCGCCGCCAACAGCGCCAGGCCGGCCGCGTCGAAGGCGATGAAGCGCCCCAACGACGCGGCCAGCAGCGCGTATCCACCGGGCAGCGAGGCGGCGATCCAGCTTTCGCCGATCACCCCGATGGCCTGCATGGCGACCGCCTCGTACAGCGAAAGGCGGTGCTTGCGCGGGTCGGCCAGGGCCACGGCGTAGGGCACGTTCCACATCAGGAACAACACGCCCACCCCGCGCACCGCCGCCGCCCCGGCTACGCCTTCCAGCGCAAAGGCCGGCGCGTAGCCCTCCGGCGACAACAGGAAGGCCAGCGCGCACTGCACGTTCCACAGCAGGACGGCAGCGATCAACAGGCGGGCGAGGAAGATGCGGGAAATTTGACGCACGGGTGGCCTTTATCGGATGGGACGCAGACGAACGCGGAAAACGCGGAGGTGGATGGCATCCGGTGCGGCGCACTTTTGAGAGTGCGTTGCACCGGAGGGGCTTAGCACGAACATGGCTCCATTATACCTGTAAGCGCCGGACTTCCGAAGTTATAGGAACTTCGGAAGTCCGGTCTGCCCGGCAAGTCCAATTTGATGTAAAATAAAGGTGCTGCCTGTCAGGCGGCGCAAATTGGGAGTAATCATTAGCAAGCTGAAAGCTGGCCGCTAAACGCTGAGGGTTAAACCAGAAATGGCTCCGAGAAATCCATATATTGTAGGCAATCCAGTGGGTAATACATCCATCTTTGTCGGGCGGCAGGACGTGTTGCAGGTGGTAGTGCGCATGCTGCGCAATCCCGATCAGAATGCCATCACGCTCTACGGCCAGCGGCGCATCGGCAAGACATCCGTTCTCCAGTACCTGCACAGCCATCTTCCAGAGCAGGGCAATTATCGTCCTGTGCTTTACGATTTGCAAGACAAGGCTGCCTGGCCGTTGGAGCGCTTGATTGGCGACTTGGCGCGCAAGATCGCTTATGACTTGAATCTTCCTGACCCCGGGCTTGGCCTAGGCACAGAGGATGCTTTTCGCTTGGTATGGCTGCCCGGCGCGCTGGCATCGTTGCCTGACGAAACAGCCCTTGTGTTACTTTTCGATGAGTTCGATGTTCTTGATGATCCCAAGGCGGAGCAGTCGGCAATAGCATTTTCCCCTTATCTGCGCCAATTGCTGGGACTTGATCCGGCTCGCTTGCAATTTGTATTTGTATTTGGGCGTAAGGTCAGCGATTTAAGTTACGAGATTCTGTCGACGTTCAAGGGTGTGATTTCACGGCATATTTCCCTACTCAAGCCGACTGAAACACGCAAACTGATCACTTTCTCTGAAGTGGATGGCGGGCTGCAATGGACGGATGCTGCAACACAGGAAGTTTGGAATCTTACACATGGACATCCCTACTTAGCTCAGTCATTGTGCTCGCAAGTATGGGATGTCTTGCTTGATGAAAAGGTTGGCCCAGCGCAAGTAGAGGCACAAATGGTACTGGATGCGGTGGACGAGACGCTGGAGTCCAGCAACAACATGCTGGAATACCTCTGGAATGGTTTAGGCCCAGCAGAAAAAGTGGTGGCAGCAGCATTGGCGCAGGCTGGCCCTGGTATCGTGGCGAAAGAAAAGCTAGAAATGATTTTGAGGAACAGTGGTGTGCAAGTATCAATTCGCGAATTGCGTGATGCTCCGGAATTATTGCGGGATTGGGACTTGCTTGAGGATGTGGATGGCAGCTACCGCTTCCGAGTGGAATTATTGCGGCGCTGGATTGCTGAAAACAAGTCATTGCGCCGAGCGCAGGATGAATTGGTCCGCAAATTGGAATCGGCGGCAGAGCGCTTATACTTAGCGGCTGATGGACTTTTCCAGAGGAGTGACCTGGATGGATCTGAGACCTTGTTGCTGAAGGTTCTTGATCTCAGCCCTGATCATTTGGATGCTAATGAACTCCTGTTCAAAATTCTAATCTCGCAAGGAAGGCTAAACGAATTGCAGTCACGGGTCAATCACTTGATGGAAGCTCACCCGATAGTTGCCCGACAATATCAAGTCCGGATTTACCTTGAGCTAGCAAAAATTGATAGTCATGAAAATCAGCAGCTTGATTATTATGGAAAAGTCTTGGAGTTGGACCCAAAGAATCTTGTTGCTCGCGCTGCATGGGTAAAAAGGTATTTGGAACGTGGCGAAACTGCTATACAAGCAGGTAATTATGCTTCTGCATTTCAAAATTTCAAGAATGCCGGGATAAAGGAAAAAATAGAGGAAGCCGGTTCGCGTTTGATCGCAAAACAGGAAGCCGCACAGGATTATGCGCTAGCCTTAAAAACCGCAAAAGAGTTAGCCGAGCGTTATCCTGATGAACTTCGCTGGCAAGACGAAGTCCAGCGATTGGCGCATAGGACGAATCTCGCTGAGATATACAAAGGTGCCTTAAGAGCGCTGAATCAACCTAATCCCGAATTGGCAATTAAGTTGTTGGTTGAGATTATCCAATTGGAACCGAATTATGTAGAAGCCACTCGTTATTTGCATCTAGCTGTTACTGGTAAAGACCCGACACAAGTGGAAAATGAGCTTACCAAAGTAAAAGTAGATCTTGCCAACGCGAACAAGATAATAGAAGATTTGAAGGCAAGAATTAATAAAGGGCAGGATGATATAGTGAAACTCTCGACAAAGGTGTGGGGCCCATTGGAAAAGCCTCCATCATCTCCACTCTCTCTGCATCACCTGCTACTTTGGAATCCTTTGGACTATTTGCGTCTATTAGCCTGGTTGTTTTTTCTGCCACAGCATCTGGACAGTTACCGGCAGGCATATGGTAAAATCTCTATGAAGGATTTGGGCAGCCGTTTAGCCATTATGTTGGTCTTTCTACCGCTTATGCTACCTATGTTGGGGGTGGGATTAGGTAGATTGCCGCTTGACATGGGCGTGCAGCTTTCTTCAACAGCTTATCTTTTTCTGGGATTTGGATTAATGCTCCTAGCAGGGATATTAGTTGCATATATCAACGTTATCGAAAAATCAGCTAAATGGTTTGTCTTCGTAGTAGTTGGCATGGTGACTGCTCTGGTGGGTATAACCACGGTTGGTGTGATAGGAGGAACGGAAAGTATTTTGGCGATCATCGTAGCAAACTTAATTGTTGGCGGTGTAGCGTTCAGGGTTGCAAACATAGTCGCTAGCGATGCAACATTTGGTGTTGCATATTTAATAGCTGGTGGCGTGACATCTGGCGTTGTGACTGGCTTGACATCTGGTTTGGCTTTCGGTGCAGTAGGAGTCATAGTATTTGCCGTAGCGTTCAGTGTGGCGTTCATCGCGGCAGTTGGTATCGCAAAAAGCCCGCTTTGGCTGCGGGTAGGCATTTTCTTTTGTTTTCTTGCTTCCTTTATTTTCCTCGTCTGGTTCAGTTTCTTGGGCGGCTGGCGTGCGTTTCAGTTTTTTAATTGAAATGTAGATGCTCTAATTCGTTCAGAATTCGTCTCTGGTCAGGTGATTTGCCCAGAATTTTGATTGTAGCACGACATGCTTAGGTGAGGAATGTTTCATGAATAATCGTTTTTATTATGGCAATCCTGTTCCTGTGGGCCTTTTTTTGGGCCGCTCCCGTTTGCTCAGGCGGGTTGCTGGACGTATTGCTAATAGCGGCCAATCCAGCACGCTGGTAGGCGAGCCGCGCATGGGTAAAACATCCTTTTTGAATTACCTTGCTGCACCGCAGAACCAGAGCCGGCTTTTTCCTGACCTGCCAACACAATTGGTTTTTTCGTTCCTCGATTCGCAAATGCTGCCGCACAGCCTCGACCAGGCGCAGTTTTGGGCGCTGGCGCTTAAGCCGCTAGCGCAGGCCAGCAAAGAGCAAGACGCGCTACGCCCTGTACGTTCCGCACTGGATACCTGCCGGCGTAACAGTTACGGTGCTTTCGTCCTGGAGCGGCTGTTCGTTCAACTGGCTGCGGCGGGCGGGCGCTTTGCCCTGCTGTTGGATGAGTTTGACACTCTACTGGAACATCCCATGCTTAACAAAGCCGAATTCTTCGGCAGCCTGCGTGGACTGGCATCGCAGTCCAACGGTGGGTTGGCGTTGGTCATCGCCAGCCGCGCTCCCCTGACAGCGATGAACGATGCCACCAAGGAGTTCAACCGGATGGGTTCACCGTATTTTAATATCTTTGATGAAGTTACCCTGGGTGGCTTTTCCCATGCCGAAACCGGTGCCCTGTTGGCACGCGCCGGAGAACGCTTCAACGCCGATGAGTGTAAGCTTCTCAAAGCCCTGGCCGGCGGGCATCCCTACCTGCTGCAGGTGGGTTGCGCCGCGTTGTGGGAATCATACGAAGCTGGCGAGCGCTCACCGGCGGCCCGGCGGCAAGAAATTGCTGGGGCGTTGTTTACCGCCGTCGAAACGACTCTCAAAGACCCCTGGCAGCATTGGACGTTGGAGATGCGCAAAGTTTTCACCATCGTTGCTCTCGATGAAATGCCGCGCTTGCTGGGCGAGGTGGATTTCGACCTGGATCAACTGCGCCAGTCGTTGATCGACTACGGCCCCGAGCTGCGCCAACTTAAGAATCGCGGCCTGGTCGTGGAAGATACGAAACTGCCCGGCGGCTGGCGCGTCGCCTCGCAGGTGATGCTGTGGTGGCTGGCCGAAGAATTGCTGCGGGCGCTGCGCGCCAGAGACGAGATGGGCGCCTGGCTGCGCCAGCAGCAATGGGACGGTTTGTTTACGGTTGGAGAAAAAGAGCAACTGCTCCAGGCGGTACGCAGTCTGGGTGAAATGCTAAAGGGCGGGGAGGAAGCGTTCATCAAAGCTGTGGCGGAAGGGGCGGCAAAGGGGATTTCGGGCGTATAATTTCGCTTACGTTATAATTCACCCACCTACCCTATGATCATCACCACCTGGAACCTCAACGGCCTGCGCGCCGCCCTGACCAAGGGCCTGCTCGATTACCTCCGATCTGCCTCTCCCGACGTGCTCTGCTTTCAAGAGGTACGCGCCCGCCCCGAGCAGGTGGACGGCGCCGCCATGCGCGAGCTGGAAGCGCTCTACCCTCACCGCACCTGGAACCCGGCCGGGCGGCCCGGTTACAGCGGGGTGGCGGTGTTGGGGCGGGGCGCGCCGCAGGAGGTGCGCCTGGGGCTGGACGAGGCGCGCTTCGACGGGGAAGGGCGGGTCATCGCCTGGCGTTTTCCTGCTTTCTGGTTGTTTAATATCTACTTCCCTCACGGCGGCCACGATCACAGCCGGGTGCCCTTCAAGCTGGATTTCTACGCCCGCCTGCTCGATTTGTGTGATGAACTGCACGCCCGCGGCGAGCGGGTGATCCTGTGCGGCGACTTCAACACCTGCCACCGCGAGATTGATCTGAAGAACCCCAAACAGAACAAGGACACCTCCGGCTTCCTGCCCGAAGAGCGCGCCTGGGTGGATCGCTACCTGGAGCACGGCTTTGTCGATATCTACCGCCACTTATACCCGCAGCGGGTGCAGTATACCTGGTGGACCTACCGCATGGGCGCCCGCGCCCGCAACGTCGGTTGGCGCCTGGACTATTTCCTCATCTCGCCGGGACTGGTCGGCTGCGTAGCAGACTCGGTCATCCACGAAGAGGTGACCGGTTCGGACCACTGCCCGGTGAGCCTGGTCATCCGTTGATGGGGGGCGTAGGGCAGGGCTGGGAACTGCCTCTACGGGTAGCCCCGCCCTTGCCAGGTCTGCCTCTGTCCCGGTCAGGTGGGTAAACCCTGGAAGACCTGCTTCATCTTCTTTGCGTACTCGTGAAAAGCCTCCCGGCCTTGAGGGGTCAGCCGCAGGGTGGTGTTCGGGCGCCGGCCCTTGAAGCTTTTTTCCACTTCGATGTAGCCGGCTTCTTCCAGCTTGCTCATGTGGGCGGAAAGATTGCCCCAGGTCAGGCCGGTCTGGTTCATCAGGAAAGTGAAATCGGCGCTTTCGACCACGAAGAGCAGGGCCATCATCGCCAGCCGCGCCGGTTCGTGTACCAACCGGTCCAGGTCTGCCAGTCCGGCGAGGGCGGTCTTGCCGTCGCTTTCACGCATTGGGCGCCTGCTCCCGCGGCAGCGGGTGTTTCTTCAGGAAGCGCACGAAGAGTATCAGTCCGGGCAGGATGATCAATCCACCGATCAAGATCGGATAGACCGGCTGGTTCAGATAGATCATCAGGAAAACGGCCAGCGACATCAGCATGGCGATGTAATAACCGCGCGGGAAATCGGAAAAATAGGCGATCAGCAGGATGCTTGGCCCGACGAAGAGCGAACCGAGGGCGGCGACTGCCAGGTCCATCAGGTCGCGCTCTTTTAGGAAACTGTTCACCTTTGCACCCAGCTCGGGATTGAGCCAGGCCAGCGTGGTCAGTCCGACGATCCCGGCCTGGATCAGGACCACCGCACCCAGGATGATAGCCAGGGTGATTCCTTTCCTCCTGCGCGCCGCCCCAAAGCGCACCTGGCCCATGCGCGGCACGGTGATGAACTTTTTCCCTCCCCAGAACAGGCCGAAAGCCAGGACGTATGCCAGGGTCGACAGGATGATATTCGCCGGGGTGTAGCCATCCTCCGGGCGGTAGACAAAGATGGACATGCAGACCACGATCAAACCGAGGTAGATGTCCCACAGGCCATCCTGGTAGGTGGAACGGAACGCCTTGCGTTCGATTTCTTTGAGATTGAATGGGGTGGACATGCTGATTTCTCCCGTATAATACAAATAACTTTGTAGTACAAAGCTATTTGTATTATACGGGAAATTGCCGGCTCTGTCAAGAGCGGCGCCTGATCACCCTGTTGCCTCCCGCACCTTTTCCCCGATGCGCTGCAGCGCTTCCCGGCTTTCGGGCAGGTAGTCGCCATAGACCTGGAAATCGTGCATCATATTCGGCCACACGTCCAGCGTCACGGCAGCGTTTTGGCGTTCTGCATTTTCGTAAAAACCGCGGATCATGTCGATCAGGCACTCGTTCGCGCCCGCCTGCACGTAGATGGGCGCCAGGCCGCGCAGGTCGGCGTGTACCGGCGAGATCAGCGGATCCTCCCGGTTGTTCCCGTTGCAATACCAGGTTGCCCACCGCTCGATCATGCGCTTTTCGATCCAGTCGTATCCTTCATTCGCCGCCAGGCTCGGGTAGGCGCTGTCCATATCGGTCCACGGGCACAGGCATACGGCCAGGGCCGGCTGTGGGATGTCCTTACTGCGCAACGCTTGCAGCAGGGCCAGGGCTAGGTTGCCGCCCGCCGAATCGCCCATCACCACCACTTGTTCGGGCGGCGCGCCGCCATCCAGCAGCCAGCGATAAGCGGCCAGGGCATCTTCCAATTGAGCGGGGTAGGGGTGTTCGGGGGTCAGGCGGTAATCCAGGGCGAAGATGGGCGCCCGGGTTGCCAGGGCGAGCAGAGCGATCAATCCCCGGTGCGCCCGGGCGTAATACTCGTAGCCTCCGCCGTGCAGGTAGAGTACGATGGCGCCGCTGCTCTCGTTTTGCGGATGGTGCCATTCGCCTCCCACCGGGGCGCTGGCCCGCTCGGTGCGCACCTGTGCGGCGACAGGGGAAGCGAAGCGCATGGCATCGATATACTCGCGGCGCGCCGGCGCTTCCGGCAGTTCGAAGGCGTGCGAACCCTGTGCGCGTAGAAAATAATTGGCCGTTTCCACGGTCCAGCTCCAGCCGGGCAAGAGTGGCCCCTGCCGCCAGCGTTGCAGGGTCACGACAGTCCATGTGTTTAACAGGCTGGCAATGTTTCGCAGGCGAAAGCTGGCCCGTCCGGAGAAATTGAATCCTGGCATCGCGGGTGTATCTGGCATGGCATCATTCCTGGCTCCTGGGCAAATAGCCCGTGATAATGAAACCAAATTTACTACAGAGCAGCCAATTGCGGAAGAGTTGCTCGCAAACCTGACAGGTCTTTTGAACCGCTCAATGAGCCACTATCATCATCAAGACCTGTCAGGTTTAGGCCACACAAAACGGCTTTCAGACAAATAAAGAGATCGATAGTAAATGTATGCTACAATCGGTGCGTGCAGCCGCCTCCCTGGCGCTGGATGGTTTGACCACCCGGTGACTCATACCCTGGCAACCCATTAGGAATGATTCAGGAGTGTTTTCCGTGAAATATGGTTTTGTCCTCCCCTATGGTGACGCCCGTACCGCCGCAGAACGGGCTTACCAGGCTGAACAGGCCGGTTGGGATGGCTTCTTTGTCTGGGAGCCGGTGTGGGGCATCGATGCCTGGATCTGCCTGGCCGCTGCCGCCATGCGCACCGAACGCATCCGCCTGGGCACCATGCTCAGCCCGCTGTCGCGCATGCGCCCGTGGAAGGTCGCCGGCGAAACCGCCACCCTGGATAACCTGTCCGGCGGGCGGGTGATCCTTTCGGTCGGGTTGGGCGCGGTGGATACCGGTTTTGCCGAGTTTGGCGAAGTCACTCCACGCAAGGAACGCGCCGAGCTGCTCGACGAAGCATTGGAAATCGTTACCGGCTTGTGGCGCGGCCAGCCTTTCCGCTACGCAGGCAAACATTACCAGGTGCAGCCGGTATCGTTTTACCCGCCGCCGCCCCCGGTGCAACAGCCGCGCATCCCCATCTGGGTGGTGGGAGCCTGGCCCGGCCGAAAATCGATGCAGCGCGTCTTGCGTTATGATGGTTTGCTGCCGCAGGTGGTCAAGCCAGGCGCAGGGGGCGCGTCCGTTGCCCAGGCGGCTACCCCCGATGAAGTGGGCCAGATGCGCGACTATATCCTTGCCAACCGGACCGAGACCACGCCATTCGATATTGTTGTAGAAGGTGAAACACCGGGCGACGATCCGGCGCGGTCAGCCGAAACCCTGCAGCCCTGGGTAGATGCCGGCGCTACCTGGTGGCTCGAAAGCCTGTGGCGTACGATGGATGAAGCGGATGGCGCCGAGACAGTCCGCCGCCGCCTGGAGCAGGGGCCGCCCCGTCGCTAAATACTTAGGAGAAATTTACTACTCGAGTTGACCCTTAAACGTTGATTTAGTGGTTTAATATCCCTTATGTCCGCTCCTGATCATAAACGCCGGGTGTCCCTGCGGTTGCGAGTGATGCGTCTGGTCGTTGTGGGGTTGATCTTCGGCGCGCTGGTGTTGCTTGGGTATCTTGCCTGGACGGTGTTTCTCCGCTTTGGCGAACCGGATAGCCAGGCGATGATCTCTCCTGCCGCGCAACTGACCTCTCCGCCGCCCAGCCTGACCCTGACTCCATCTCTGACGCCCTCGCCGGCCCCTTCGAACACGCCGCAGCCGGCTTCCACTGATATTGTCGTGCCCACGATGGTTCTAAAGCAAGATGCCATACCGCTCCCGCCAGGGAATGGTTGGGCCGCGCTTTCGATCGAGGAAGGGGGCTATGCTCACCTGTATGCCTATTCACCCGGCAGCGGCGCTTTGGTGCGCCTGACTTCCGGTGAATGGGATGATGTGAACCCGGCGATCAATCCGGATGGCAGGACCGTGGCTTTTTCTTCGAACCGCCGCGGGTATTGGGATCTGTATCTTCTCGACCTCCCCAGCGGAGTGATCACCCCTTTGACCGAAACGCCGGAATACGAAGGCGCGCCGGACTGGTCGCCGGATGGCCAGTGGCTGGTTTATGAGCGTTATGTCGGCGACGAATCGGGTGGAAACCTGGATATTTTCATCCAACCTGCCAACGGTTCTGAATCGCCCATTCGCCTGACGGATGACCTGGCGGCCGATTATTCGCCAGGCTGGTCGACGCGTGGCCGGCAGGTGGCTTTCGTCTCCACACGCAGCGGCGATGCGGAAATATGGCTGGCAGATCTGGACCGTGTAGAAGATCGTTTCCTGAATGTCAGCCGCAATTCCTACTCCACCGAGGCGCACCCGGTCTGGTCGCCGGATGGGACACGCCTGGCCTGGTCGTCGACATCGGTAGACGGTTTCCAGGCGGTGCAGATTTGGAATGTAGACCAACCTTTCGATCGCCCGTTGTCGATGAACAGCGGCGATTGGCTGGCCTGGAGTCCGCAGGGGGATGAACTGCTGGCCGGGTTTTCTACACCTAACCAGACCTATCTGACCCTGTATGCCTGGCGAGAGAACGGCCTGGCCCTGCCTGTAGTAAGATTGGCCGGAGCCATCAAGGGAATGTCGTGGGGGAGAGGGGAACTGCCCCCGGTAGCCTCGTTGCCTGCCGGACTGGCCGAGGCGGCGCGCATGACGCCTACTCCCCCGTGGGCTCCAGTGGTGATCCCCGATAGCGACGTGCCCGGCGGTCGAGCCCAGTTAATTCCGTTGGAAGGTATTGAAGCGCCCTATGGCATGTTACAGGATCGGGTAGACGAGTCGTTTTATGCTTTGAAACAACGCGTCGCTCAGGAGACCGGCTGGGATTTTCTCTCGGCCCTGGAACAGGCTTATATCCCGCTCACCTCGCCTCTGAACCCGGGCTTGATGGAAGATTGGCTTTATACGGGGCGGGCATTCGCCTTTAATACCTCGCCGGTGAATGCCGGTTGGGTGCTGTTGGGGCGAGAGAATTATGGCCCGGAAACCTACTGGCGAATTTACCTGCGCACACGGTTTCAGGATGGCTCTCAAGGGCGACCGTTGAAGGCTTTGCCGTGGAATTTGAACGCCCGTCATTCGGGTGACCCGCGCGCCTATGAACAGGGTGGGGCCCAGGAGTGGGGAATGCCCTCCGGGTATTGGGTGGATTTTACCCAACTGGCTGCGGCGTACGGCTGGGAGCGCCTGCCGGCGCTTTCCTACTGGCAGTCGTCTTACTCGGCGGCGCGTTACAACGAGTTTATACTGCGTGATGGTAGAGATTGGCTTTCGGCCATGTTGGAGGTTTATCCCAAGGCAGCCCTGGATACGCCTACGCCGGTGCTTTCGCCGACGCCCACCTCTACGCCGACAGCTACTTATACGCCGACGAACACGCCTACGCGGACGCCTTACCGCTCGCCAACCCCGACGGCGACCTTTACCCGCCGCCCGACGAATACGCCGCGGCCGACCAGGACCCCGTGGCCGACGATCACCCGCACGCCGACGAAGACCCCGCGTTGGACGCCTACACTGCCACCCTCGCCGACTCTGCCGCCGCCGGGCAGCAGCGCCTGGCAAATTTTGTCTGGCTTGCTGGCCGGGGCGACCTGGGCGCAAGGGATGTTACATTGACAAAGCGGCGTATCTGTGCCTGGCTGGTTCTGGCGTTGTTGCTGGCAGGCGGGTGCAACCTGCGCGCGCCGGAGCCGTTGCCGCCTCTGGATGTTTCACAGTCGGTTATCGCTACGCTGACGGCTGCGCCGCAGCTTTTGTCGTCGCCCAGCCCGACGCCGGTGGTGGTGCTGGCGAGCGTCCCCAACCGGGCCGTGGAGCGTGCTCCAGAGCAGACCGCATTGCCGGCTTTGCCCTCGCCCATGCCCGACCCGTTGCGCTTTACCTTCCCGACCGTGGAATCCGCCCCCGAATCGCTCTGGCGCCCTCCTCTTTACCCCACACCCTGGGAGCCATCGCCTTACGACCATTTTTACTTTATTCGCCCGATTGGCGCCAACGAGATCAACTCCCCGTTGGAGCGCTACCGCTATGGCTACTTGCTGTATGCAGAACCGCACACGGGCATCGATATCCCGGCTCCCAAGGGCACGCCTGTGCTTGCTGCCGGGCCGGGTACGGTGATCTGGGCTGGTTACGGGATTTATTTCATGCAGGATGAATATAAAGACCCTTATGGCATCGCCGTGGCGATCAAGCACGATTTTGGATATAATGGAAAAGTGCTCTATACCGTCTACGGTCATCTTGATCAGACCTATGCGTATCGCGGCCAGCGAGTGGAAGGCGGGCAGGAGATCGGAGTGGTTGGCGAAACGGGCAAAGTCTCTGGCCCGCACCTGCACTTTGAAGTGCGCGTAGGCGACAACAGCTTTTTTGTTTCACGCAATCCCGAGCTTTGGATTTCTCCTCCCCAGGGACGGGGTGTATTGGTGGGGCGTATCATCGATGGTAGGGGAAAACATGCTCAAAAGGTTACGGTCAAGCTGCGTTCGCTGGAAGGTAAGGGTAACCACGATGTGATTACCTATGCCGAAGGTGCAGTCAACAGCGATGATTATTACGATGAGAATTTCGTATTGGGTGACTTACCGGAAGGTGAGTATACGATTATCTTCGATCTGGAGAGTGTATCCATCAAGTCCCAGGTGACCATTCGCGGCGGGCAGGTAACCTTTTTCTCTTACACCGGGCGGGATGGCTTTGTCTTCACGCCGCCTCCTACTCCCGGGGCGACATTCATACCGCCGGATGCTACCGAAACACCCCTTCCCACCCCTTGACAAATAGAACGTTTGTGCTAGACTAGAACTTATTTCGATATATAGGAGTATAGAATCAATGGCCAGAAAAAGCTCTCCACCCCCCGCTCCTGCGGCTCCCGAGATGGATAGTTCCAAGCTCGTTGCATTGGATAAGGCTCTGAGTGATATCACCAAGCGTTATGGTGATGGCACCATCATGCGCCTGGGTGAGGCGCAACATATGCTGGTGGAAGCTATTCCGACCGGAGCGCTTTCACTGGATATCGCTTTAGGCATCGGCGGCGTGCCGCGCGGGCGCATCACCGAAATTTACGGCCCGGAGTCGTCCGGTAAGACCACCATTTGCCAGCATATTGTCGCCGAATCGCAGAAGATAGGCGGAACGGCAGCCTATATTGACATGGAGCACGCCCTCGACCCGGCGTATGCCGTGCGCTGCGGTGTGAACCTGGAAAGTTTGTACATTTCGCAGCCTGATACGGGAGAGCAGGCGCTCGAAATTACCGAGACCCTGGTTCGCTCTGGCGCGATCGATGTGATTGTGATTGACTCAGTGGCCGCGCTGGTGCCAAGAGCCGAAATCGAGGGCGATATGGGCGACTCGCCAATGGGCATGCAGGCCCGCCTGATGTCTCAGGCGCTGCGCAAGCTCTCGGGCGCCATCAAACAGACCAACACGGCGGTGGTATTTACCAACCAGCTTCGCCAAAAGATCGGTGTGATGTTCGGCAACCCGGAAACGACCACCGGCGGTATGGCGCTCAAGTTTTACGCCTCGGTGCGCCTGGACGTGCGCCGTATCCAGGCCATCAAGCTGGGTTCTGAAATCATCGGCAGCCGTACCCGCGTGCGGGTGGTGAAGAATAAAGTGGCTGCGCCGTTCCGCACCGCCGAGTTCGATATTATGTACAATGAAGGCATTTCCCGCGCCGGCGATTTGCTCGACCTGGCGACCGGCCTGGATATCATCACCAAGCGCGGTTCGTTCTATTCTTATGGTGATATCCGCCTGGGGCAGGGGCGCGAGAATTCGAAAGATTTCCTCAGGCAGAACAGCGATCTGGCAGATGAGATCGAGCTGGTGGTACGCCAGCGGGCGATGGCGGGTGATTTGCAGCTCTCCTTCGGCGGCGACGACGAAGGCGGTGGGGCAGACGAAGAAGTCTGAGTCAGGAAGCTGCGCGAATGGCAAGACCATATTGGCTGGCCTGTGGCCTGTTCGTCGCCTGGATATTCCTTTCCGGGTGCAGCAGGCAGCCCGGCCAATCGGTTGTGACCGATGTGGCGGGAGCCTATCCGGCTCCTGCTACATCGGCCGCGGTCGCCATCCCCACCCTGGCGCCTTCTTCGACGCCGACCCGTTTTGTTTTGCCCAGCCCGCCTCCAACCGCAACGCCGACCCCCGCCACTTTGTCGGTCACCGTCACCCCGGTTTGCCAGAATGGCTTGCTCTTTATCAGTGACCTGACCATACCGGACGGCACGATTGTAGCGGGCGGTGAGGCGGTGGATAAACGCTGGCAGGTGGAAAACAATGCCACCTGCAACTGGAATGAGCGTTACCGCTTGCGGCGCATTTCTGGCCCCGATTTCGGCCTTCCAGATGAACAGGCGCTCTATCCGGCGCGGGCGGGCACCCAGGCCTCGATTCGCATGTTATTGCGCATCCCGGGCGAGCCAGGCGTCTATCGCAGCGCCTGGCAGGCCGTCGATCCGCAGGGGCAGGTTTTCGGCGATCCGATTTTTGTAGAGGTGGTAGTCAGTTCGAGTTCCCCTTAGGGAGGTGATAGAAGCTGGTTGTGTTCAGCGTATTGCGTGTCTCGTGAAATTGTTATGCAATCTTCAAGGGGTCAGTTGCTCGGGACGATTTCATCATCAGAGATGTCGATTTCTTTCATCTGCCCGGTGACGATGTAGATGGTGCGTTCGCAGATATTCGTCACCCGGTCTGCCATGCGCTCCAGGTTATGGGCGGCCCACAACAGGTAGTTGGCCTGGTCGACGGTCTCAGGTCTGGCAATCATAATCTCAACCAGCTCGCGGTAAACCAGGTTATACAGATCGTCCACCTCATCATCCCTGAGGGGGATCTTGTTCGCTGCTCTGTCGTCGCGGGCGACAAAGGCGCCCACCGAGTTGTGCAGCATATCGACGGCGATTTCGGCCATTTTCGGCAGGTAGATGATCGGTTTGACGTGCGCTTGGCTGCCGATCAGCAGGCATATTTTGGCGATGCCTTTGCCATAGTCTCCGATGCGTTCCAACTCGCTGACTACCTCCAGGATCGAAGCCAGGCAGCGTAAATCGGTGGCCATGATGGGCTGTTGGGTTGCGATGGTAATGATACAATCGTTTTCCAATTCGAAACGCCGGGCGTTAATCTGGCGGTCTGCGTTGTAAACCCGGCGGGCCTTCTCGGTGTCGTTGTGTTTCAATGCCTCCACCGCTTCGAGGATGGACGTTTCGATCATGCTTTCCAGGATGAGAATCCCATCCATCAGGTTCCGAATTTTGCGGTCAAGAATATCTCTGCTCATGTGTTCTCTCCTCTTCAAAACGACGCACCATTAACCGAAACGCCCGGTGATATAGTCTTCAGTGACTTTTTGAGTCGGGTTGGTGAAAATTTGCGTGGTGGTGCCAAACTCCATCAGGTAGCCCGCCCGGCTTTCATCCAGGGTGAAGAAGGCGGTGTAATCGGAGACACGCGCGGCTTGCTGCATATTGTGCGTGACAATGATAATCGTATACTTCACCGATAGCTCGCGCATCAATTCCTCGATCTTCAACGTCGAAATTGGATCGAGCGCCGAACAGGGCTCATCCATCAGCACGATGTCTGGCTTGATGGCAATGGCGCGCGCAATACACAGGCGTTGCTGCTGCCCGCCCGAAAGCGACAGGCCGCTCTGGTTGAGCTTATCTTTCACTTCATCCCAAAGCGCCGCTCCCCGCAGAGATTCTTCCACCAGCGCATCCATATCCGCTTTGCTGCCGCGGAAACCGTTGATGCGCGCTCCCCAGGCGACGTTTTCGTAAATGGACTTTGGGAACGGGTTTGGCTTCTGGAAGACCATGCCGATGTGCCGGCGCACTTGGATGGGATCGACCTCGGGGGCGTAGATATTCTGCCCGTGAAAAAGCACGTCGCCATCGGCGTAGGCCGAGGGGATCAGGTCGTTCATCCGGTTGAAGGCGCGCAGAACGGTGCTCTTTCCGCAGCCCGAAGGGCCGATCATCGCCGTAATTTTCTGGGCTTCGACCGGTATATTGACATCCTTTACCGCTCGGAAATTGCCATAATAGATGCTCAGGTTACGCGCTTCGATGGCATATTTGCCGTTTGCCGGCGGCGCAGGAAGGGTGGAGGCAAGGGTCTGTTTGGGGGAGGTAAGATTGATCGAGATGTTCATTGCAATCTCCTGGATAATCGGTTGCGCAATACGATCGCGATCGCATTGAGCGCAAGCAGCATCGCCAGCAGGACGATGATCGCCGCCGCGGCGATGGCGCGAAACTCATCCTGGGGGCGGGATGTCCACTGGTAGATCTGGATCGGTAATGTGGTGAACTTTGAAAAAACCCCATCGGGGTCAAAGGTGATGTAAGTGGACGCGCCGACAATGACCAGCGGCGCGGTTTCCCCGATGGCGCGGGATATCGAGAGGATGGTGCCGGTTAAGATGCCGGACATGGCATTGGGGAGCACGTGGTGCCACACGGTCTGCCACTTGCTGGCGCCGACGCCAAAGCTGGCCTCGCGCAGCGAATTGGGCACCGCCTTGATGGCTTCCTGGCCGTTGATGATCAGCACTGGCAAGATGAGCAGCGCCATGGTCAACCCGGCGGAGAGAATGGTCCGCCCGTTATTGGGGTCGGCGCCTGGATAGCCCAGGGCCGCGCCGCTGGTGAGTTGTGCCAGCAGGCGGACAAAGATAGTCAACCCGAGCATCCCGTAGATAATGGATGGAACGCCGGCCAGGTTGTTGATATTGGTCTGGATCAGACGGTTGAGGCGGTTGTCAACTGCATATTCCTGCAAGTAGATCGATGCGCCGATGCCAATCGGAAAGGCCACCAGGATGGTGATCAAAATGACGTAGAGCGAACCTAAGATCGCCGTACGCGCCCCGGCGTATAGCGCATCGCTGGATTGCGGGGAGGTGATGAATTCCCGGTCCAGCCAGTTCATGAAAACGATGTTGACCTGCGTTGGGTCGATCTTTTTCCTGGCGCTGATTTCGCCGACCTGGGCGGCAATTTCCTCTTTTTTGAAGAGCGAGTCGGATAAGCCCCACACGGCAAGCACCTGCGGTTGGACGACTTCTTCGACCACCAATGGGAGCAGTTCGTCCGCGCTGCGTTCGGACAAAGGTTTTTCCTTCTCCAGCGTTTTCAGGCGGTTGGATTTCAGGTTTTTTTGCAGGATGGCGACCAGTTCTTCCGAGCTGGCTTCTTCCAATGGCTTGCCATCCGCGGTCAATGAAGTGGGTTCCACTTTAGATGTGAATGCCGTGTAGCCAAATGAGTCGTTGATAATATCGACCAATAAGATGGCCAGGGCAAGCATGCCAAAAACGGTCGAGGCAATGAAAACCCCCCGCCAGATTTTCCCGATGCGGTGCCGGGCAGGCAGGTTGGAAGCCATACCCTCGCCGGCAGAGCGAGCAAGAGGAGCTGAATTTGCCGGTTGATTCATTCGTATTCCTCGCGGAACTTTCTGACGATGCGCTGGCTGATGACGTTCAGCACCAGGGTGAGGAAAAACAAAACCAGGGCCAGGGCGAACAGGCTGTTGTAGTCGATGGATTCCCAGCTCAAATCGCCGCCGCTGATCCGTACGATGTGGCCGGTGATCGTTTCAGCGCCTTTGAAGGGATCAAAGGTGAATTTAGGCCCCGCGCCAGAAGCGACGGCAACGATCATCGTCTCGCCGATGGCTCGCGAAATGCCCAGGATGATTGCCGCAGCGATCCCGGAAGTCGCTGCGGGTACAACGATCTTGACCGATGTTTCCAATTTCGTCGCTCCCACTCCGTAAGCTGCTTCACGTAGAGAGCGCGGCACGGCGTGCAGTGCATCTTCGCACATGGTAGCGATCAAAGGCAGGATGAGAATGCCCATCACCAACCCTGCGGAGGCAGTGTTGTAGATTTGAACTGTTCCTTTGCCAAAGATCTCGCGCAGCATAGGTGTGAACCAGGTCAGGGCAAAATATCCATAGACCACGGTGGGGATGCCAGCCAGTACTTCCAGCGTAGGTTTGATGAGTTTGCGGGTGCGTTCCTGGGCATATTCGCTCAAGTAGATAGCCACACTGATTCCTAAAGGAATGGCAACCAGCATGGCGAAGAAAGTGGTAATCAAGGTAGCATTCAACAGCGGCCAGATGCCGAACGCGCCGATCTTTGGCTGCCAGGTGGTACCGGTGAAGAACTCAACCAGTGAGACCTCCGGGCTGCCAAAAAAACGCAGCGATTCTTCGAACAGCACAAGCACAATGCCGATGGTGGTTAATACAGAAACCAGCCCGCAGATAAATAGAAAGCCCTGAATGACGCTTTCGCCCAGGTGGGGGCGTTTGCGCAGTTCAATTGTGTCTCTTGCCATCGCCGTATCGACGGTGGCGATGGGCTTCGAATAAGTGGCCATAGATTTGTCCTTTTCAATCATTTCAGACATCTCTACCTGCTGCATACAGAGTACATCTTGTCCATCACAGATTCGGAACCTGGAATTTCTAATCACCCTGGTAATTTGGAGATTTTCCCCTTCTCCTCATTTGCGCGGAGAAGGGGAACACCTGGGAGAGGAAGGAACAAGATTGCTTCAAACGAGATTGTTGGTCCGCCAGGCGCAATGTCGTCTGGATGAATTGCCTGGCGGAGCCAACGAAACTCGACCGGTTGGTGATTATTTCATCGCCTCGAGCCAGGCTTGCTTGGCGCCGTCGAGGGATTCGGCGCTGGCGGGGAAGTAGCCGACGTCGCTGATCTCTTCGTTGACGTAAGTCAGGAAGAAGTTGATGAAAGCGGCGACCTGGGGCTTTTCCTTGAGGATAGCCGGATCGGAGTAGACGAACAGCGGGCGAGAGAGCGGGTACTCGTTGCTCTCGGCGGTCTCAGCGGTAGGAGCCACGCCGCCGACGGAGAGGGCGGTGAGCTTGTCTTCGTTCTCGAGGTAGTAGGCGAAGCCGAAGTAACCGATGGCATAGGGGCTGCCTTCGACGCCCTGGACGAGGACGTTGTCGTCTTCAGAGAACTGGATGTTGGCTGCGGAGAGGATGGATTCTTCACCGGCTTTGAGGTCGGGCTTGCCATCGGCGCCGGGGTAAGCGGGGCCCATGACGACTTCGACGAAGTAGTCGAAGGTGCCGGAGTCGGTGCCGGGGGAGAAGCGCAGGATGTCTTCAGCGGGCCAATCGGGGCGGACTTCATTCCACTTGGTGATTTCTTTGGAGAAAATCTTGGCCAGTTCTTCTTTGGTGACATCGGTGACGAAGGTGTTTTCTTTGCTGACGACGATGGCCAGGGCGTCGGTGCCGACGCGGAACTCGATGGGAGTGCGATTGATAGCTTTGCAGTTCTCCACTTCGGCATCCTTGATGGCGCGGCTGGCGTTGGCGATGTCGGTCTCGCCGGTCTTGCAGAAGCGCTCGAAGCCGCCGCCGGAGCCGATGCTGTCGATGGTGACATCGCCGGTGAAGCCTTCGGATTTGAAGCGTTCAGCCATGCGTTCGGCCAGGGGGAAGACGGTGGACGAACCAGCCGCGATGATGTTGCCGCTTGCCGCCGCCGGATCGACTTCGGGCAGCATCACGCCGCTCGCTTCGCCTGCGCCGGAAGTCGCCTCGAGCCAGGCTTGCTTGGCGCCGTCGAGGGATTCGGCGCTGGCGGGGAAGTAGCCGACGTCGCTGATCTCTTCGTTGACGTAAGTCAGGAAGAAGTTGATGAAAGCGGCGACCTGGGGCTTTTCCTTGAGGATAGCCGGATCGGAGTAGACGAACAGCGGGCGAGAGAGCGGGTACTCGTTGCTCTCGGCGGTCTCAGCGGTAGGAGCCACGCCGCCGACGGAGAGGGCGGTGAGCTTGTCTTCGTTCTCGAGGTAGTAGGCGAAGCCGAAGTAACCGATGGCATAGGGGCTGCCTTCGACGCCCTGGACGAGGACGTTGTCGTCTTCAGAGAACTGGATGTTGGCTGCGGAGAGGATGGATTCTTCACCGGCTTTGAGGTCGGGCTTGCCATCGGCGCCGGGGTAAGCGGGGCCCATGACGACTTCGACGAAGTAGTCGAAGGTGCCGGAGTCGGTGCCGGGGGAGAAGCGCAGGATGTCTTCAGCGGGCCAATCGGGGCGGACTTCATTCCACTTGGTGATTTCTTTGGAGAAAATCTTGGCCAGTTCTTCTTTGGTGACATCGGTGACGAAGGTGTTTTCTTTGCTGACGACGATGGCCAGGGCGTCGGTGCCGACGCGGAACTCGATGGGAGTGCGATTGATAGCTTTGCAGTTCTCCACTTCGGCATCCTTGATGGCGCGGCTGGCGTTGGCGATGTCGGTCTCGCCGGTCTTGCAGAAGCGCTCGAAGCCGCCGCCGGAGCCGATGCTGTCGATGGTGACATCGCCGGTGAAGCCTTCGGATTTGAAGCGTTCAGCCATGCGTTCGGCCAGGGGGAAGACGGTGGACGAACCAGCCGCGATGATGTTGCCGCTTGCCGCTGCCGGATCGACCTCGGGCAGCATCATGCCTTCCATCTTGGGTTCTTCGGTCATTGCCGGGGCTTCGGTGGCTTTAGGAGCCTCGGTCATTGCCGCCGGAGCTTCGGTGGCTTTGGGGGCCTCGGTCATTGCCGGGGCTTCTGTCTTGGCTGGGGCTTCCGTCTTGGCCGGAGCCGGTGTCAGCGTGGGCTGGGTGCAAGCACCCAATAGCATTGCTACCAGGATCAAGACAGATAGCAGTCGAAATGTATTGCGAAACATAAACTCTCCTCCAGAAATATAGGTGTTGTTTGATCGTAATTCAGGAGGAGTATATCGCCGTTCAGTTAACGCCCAGGGAACGCTGTTTTAACAATCAGTCAATAGTTTGTAAACAAGAGTTTAACGAAAGGCTGTTTTGTACGCAAACGATCAAAGCCAGTGGTACAACCAGCCGGCGGCTGCTCCGCCCAAGATCAACCAGGTGGTGTTGGTGCGGAAGCGGAATAGCAAGAGCGCTGAGATTGCAGTGATGAGAATAGAAAATGGTTCAGCAAACGTAGCTTTGCCTAAGACAAATAAAACACCCGCCATCATTCCCAACGAGGCCAGGTTGACCCCGTCCAGAAAAGCGCCTGCCCACGCCGATTTACGGATGCGTGGGATGAGTGGGTTGCTCAGGGCGACAAAGACAAACGATGGCAGAAATATGCCAGCGGTTGCCAGCAAAGCGCCTGGGATACCTCCCAGGATATAGCCTACGAAGGCGGCGGAATTGAACACTGGCCCGGGAGTGACCTGGCCGAGGGCGATGGCGTCCAACACCTGCTTTTGGCTCAGCCATCCCAGGCGTTCGACAAGTTCAGTCTGGAAAAAGGCCAGCAGCACATAGCCGCTGCCGTACAGCACCGAGCCAATTTTTATAAAGGTCAGGAATAGTTCCCAAAGGTTGAAGGGCCTGGCCGTATCGGATCCCGGCCCGAGCTTGCCCAGCAAGAGAAATGCCAGCGCGCCCGGGCTGCGGTATAGCCCGGTGATATTTTTGGCCAGCATCACCAGCAGGCCAGCGCCGAATAGAATGAGCAGCGGGTTAACCGAGAAGAGGTATAGCAGCATGCAGCCTGTGGCAACCAGGAAGGCTACCCGGCTGGTGATCACCTTCTTCCCCAGCCCCATTAACGCCTGCAAAACAATCGCCAGCACCACTGGCTCGATGCCTTGCAACAGCCAATCTGCCTGGGGCAGCACACCGAATTTAACGTAGGCCCAGGAGAGAAGCAGCACAATCAGCGCGGATGGCAAGATGAAACAAACCCCTGCCAGGATCATCCCCTGCCAACCGGCGCGCAGGTAGCCGATGTGAATAACCATTTCAGTCGAGTTTGGCCCGGGGATCAGGTAGGTCGCGCCGAGCAAATCCATGAAGCGCGCCTCGTCCATCCATTTGCGCCGCCGGACCACTTCGTCTTCGTACATGGCGATGTGCGCCGCCGGGCCGCCAAAGGCAGTGAAGCCCATCCGTAGAAACAAGCGCGCTAACTCAGCCAGACGAAACCATTGGGATGAAGTCTGGTCGGCGGGAAGCGTTGATGGCATAGGAGAAATTTCTTCGTTAATGCTTGGAATTATATCTTGGATGGGTTCAACAGTTGTTTGAATTAATCAATCATTTGAAATATATGGGGCGCTTCTGTACGATCTGGCTATCCTGGGTAAGAAGAGCCCCCTGGTCATCGCATTTTTACACCCTGCTAATCTGGCCATGCTGGCGCTGGTAATCGCTGCCGGATTGTGTGCTGCCTGGTGGCTGTTGCCGGTTGGGTTAATTTTATGGGGTATGATGGTATTGAGCATCGCCCGCCAACCGGCGCTGCGCGTCGGTCATGCCATGGAGAGTCGTATACCGCTGGCGCCGCGCTTCCAATTGGAATGGGTGAAATTGAGCGAACAGGCTAACCGGGCCGCCGATCCAATCGCGCAGCGCGAGTATGCACAATCTGTGAGCGCCTTAGAAGCGCGGTTGGCCAAACACCGCCAGGTGGCGGCATATCTGGATCGGGTGGATGCACAATTGACCGGCCTGGCTGGCAACCTGGAGGGTTTGCAGGCGGAGATTTTGAGTTTTCAGGCGTTGGGCGCGGCCAGCCTCCGCGAGCAGCGATCTCGCCTGGTAGAGGCGGTACGCCAGGAAGGTCGCCAACTGGAGGCATTTGCCAGGGAAGGAATGCAATAGCCCTGTGGCCCCTTTTGAAATATGGGGCACAGGCAGAGATCTACCCGGCAATAGGGATATTGAAATAAAACGTGCTGCCTTTGCCCTCGATGCTCTCCGCCCAGATGTTGCCGCCGTGGGCTTCCACCAGGTGCCGGGCAATCGCCAGCCCCAGGCCGGTGCCGCCCCCGGAGCGCGCCCGGTCGGTCTTGTAAAAACGCTCGAAGATGCGCGGCAGGTCGTCGGATGAGATGCCCGAGCCGGTATCGGCAACCGCGAACAGGATTCGTTCCACCTGGGCTTGAG
This sequence comes from uncultured Anaerolinea sp., assembly GCA_964595435.1. Classification (GTDB taxonomy): domain Bacteria; phylum Chloroflexota; class Anaerolineae; order Anaerolineales; family UBA4823; genus RBG-16-57-11. Next base: position 36,789 of record CAZQQJ010000018.1, read on the forward strand.
CGCTCAGGGTAACCTTTCCGCCTTTGGGCGTGAACTTGATGGCGTTGTGCAGCAGGTTAACGACGACCTGTTCCAGCCGCCTGGCGTCTGCCAGCACTGCCGGTAGATCAGCAGGGCAATCAACCTGAATCTGCAGGCCGGCGCGTTGGGCCTGCAAATTGAGACGTTCGACTGCCTGGCTGATCAATTGTAATGGAGTAGTAGGCGTCATTTTCAGCGGCACGCGCCCCGACTCGATGCGTGAAAGCTCGAGCAGTTCCTCGACCATCTGAGTGAGCGCGTCGACTTCGGTTTCCATGCGTTGCAAGAAACGGCGCGCCGCCGGGGGATCGTCCAGGGCGCTGTCGTGCAGCGTTTCTGTAATCGCTTTGAGCGAAGCCAGCGGGGTGCGCAATTCGTGCGAGATGTTGCTGATGAAATCCTGGCGCACCGTCTCCAGGCGCCGCAGGCGGGTCAGGTTTTGGAACAACAACAGCGTGCTGCCCGGCAGCGCCTGGCCCAGCGGCGTAGCGGTTACCTGGAGATACAACCTGCGCGGGGTAATCTCCAGGGTAGTCACCTGCGACTCGCCCAGTTTGCGGCAATGCTGCAAAAGTTCGTCCACCTGGTGATGGCGAACCACTTCGACGATGCTGTGCTTCAGCGCCTGTGTTTGATCCGCCTCGAACATACCTTCGGCGGCCGGGTTGATCAGTTGGACGCTGTTCTGGGCGTCGACGATGATCACCCCGTCGGTCATCACGCCGAGCACTGCTGCCATGCGGCTGCGCTCGGCCTCCAGCGCGGTAATCTGTACGCTGAGTTCTTCGGCCATTTCGTTGAAGGTATGGGTCAACTGGCCGATTTCGTCATGCGTGGAGGGGATCAGCCGCGTCTCCAGGTGGCCGGCGGCGATCTGGTCGGCGGCCTGGATCAGGTCGCGCAGCGGGCGAGTGGTGCGGTTCGCGATCCACACCGCCAGCAGGGCAGCCACCAGCGCAGCCGCCAGGGTAACCAGGAGCAGGGTGCGCTGCAGCGCGGCGACGTTAGCCTGGATTTTCTGCAAGGGCAGGGCAACCCGCATGAAACCGACCGGTTGCCCCTGGTTCGTGACCGGGACCGCTACGTACATCATCATATAGCCCACCGTCGCACTGAAGCGCGTGGCGCTGCCTCTCCCGCTGGCGCGCGCTGCAATAATCTCCGGCCGGCTGGCGTGATTTTCCATTGCCAGGCGGTCTTCCTGTGACTCACCGAGCACGACGCCATTCTGATCGATGATCGTGACCCGGGCGTCCAGCAGGTCTGCCCATCGTTTGGCCATTGAATCCAATGCCTCGGTTTGTGCGCCGCTGGCCATCAAAGGAGCGGCGGCGTCGCTGGCCAATGTTGCCTGGCTGAGCAGGCTGGTTTCCAGGTCGTTCAAATAGGTCTGGCGTACAAAGTTGGAAAGATAGAACCCCACGCCCAACATCAAAGCCACGATCAGGATGACATAGGGAAGGCCGATTCTGAGGCGGATGCTGTGGAACAAGGCCTTAACCCTCGAAGCGGTAACCTGCGCCGCGGACGGTGACAATCCGTTCGGGTTCAGCGGGGTTTTTCTCGATCTTCTCTCGCAGCCACCGCACGTGAACGTCTACGGTGCGGCTGCCGCCGGTAAAATCCCATCCCCACACCCGTTCGAGGATCAATTCGCGTGAGAGCACCTGGCCGCGATGTCGCGCCAGAAAGAGCAACAGATCGAACTCCTTGGGCTTGAGCGAGAGCGGTTGCTCTTCGAGCAGCACTTCCCGACGGGTCAGGTCGAGCGTCAGGTTGTTGAAGCGGATCGTCTCGCGCGGCAGGATATCCGCGCTGTCCATTTCCTCGCGTATCATGCGCACCCGGCGCAATTGCGCTTTGACGCGCGCCAGGAATTCGCGCATGCTGAATGGCTTGGTCATGTAATCGTCTGCCCCCATCTCCAGGCCGATGACGCGGTCGATTTCATCGTCGCGAGCGGTCAACATCAGGATGGGGACGTTCATTTCCTGGCGCAAGATGCGGCAGACCTCGAAACCATCCAGGCCGGGCAACATGATATCCAAAACGATCAGATCGGGGTGCTGTTCGCGCGCCAATCGCAAGGCAGCGTGGCCGTCGCCGGCCGTTTCGACCTGGTATCCCTGTCGGTTCAGATTGTAAGCCAGGGTCTCTTGTAAAGCAGGTTCGTCTTCGACAACCAGAATTTTTTCAGCCAAAACGACCCTCCACATAGTCTTCGGTGCGTTTATCCTGCGGTGAAGTGAAAATATTCTTGCCCGGTGCAAATTCTACCAGTTCGCCTTGCAGGAAGAATGCCGCGTGATCGGCAACTCGGGCGGCCTGCTTGATCGAGTGTGGCACCAGGACGATCGTATATCGCTGTTTCAAATCTTGCAGGGTGGCCTCGACTTTGCTGGTCGAAATGGGGTCGAGGCCCGAGGTAGGCTCGTCCAGCAAGATCACCTCAGGTTCCAGGGCCAGGCTGCGCGCCAGGCACAGGCGTTGTTGCTGCCCACCCGAAAGCGCCATGGCAGGGTCATCCAGGCGGTCCTTGACTTCATCCCACAAGGCAGCCTGGTTCAGGCTGCGCTCCACTGCTTCATCCAGGCGGGCCTTGCTGTGCTCACCGGCCAACTCCAGCGCGTAGGTCAGGTTGCCGCGAATGGTGAGCGGTAAGACGATCGGGCGCGCAAATACCATGCCTACCCTGCGCCGCAGGGCGATGACGTTTACTTGTGGGTCCAGCACATTGATATAAACCCCGTTTTCGTCGGCGAGCAGCACGCGCCCGGTGATGGTGACCACGTCGGCCAGGTCATTCAGGCGGTTGATCACCCGCAGCAGGGTGGACTTGCCGCCGCCCGCCGGGCCGAACAAAACAGTGATGGCATTGGCCGGAATGCACATCGCGATGTTGCGCAGCGACTCAGTGCCGTCTGAGTAGCCAAGCGAGAGTTTGTCGATAATAATTTTGTCCATCATTTCGATGCACTCACCATTGGCGGCGAGCGCGAGCGCGTGAGCGAATCACAGTCGCCAGGATGTTCAGGCTCAACACCAGGAATAACAAAACCAGCGCTGTGCCATATTGCAGATAGACGGGCATGCCGGGGACCTGGGTAGAGATTACGTACAGATGATAGGGCAAAGCCATGGTCTGGTCGAAGGGCGAGCCGGGCAGGCGGGGCAGGTAAAATGCCGCCGCAGTGAACAGGATCGGCGCGGTTTCGCCGGCAGCGCGTTCCAGGCCAAGGATCACGCCGGTGAGAATGCCGGGCAGGGCCTCAGGGAGAACGATGCGCCGGATGGTTTGCCAGCGGGTGGCGCCAAGCGAAATGCTCACCACACGAAAAGGCTGGGGCACGGCGCGCAGAGCTTCTTCGGTGGTGCTGATGATGACCGGCAGGTTCATAATCCCCAGGGTCAGCGAGCCGGCCAGGATGCTGGTGCCCAGGCGCATGTAGATGACGAACAGCCCCAATCCGAACAGCCCATATACCACCGAAGGGATGCCTGCCAGGGTGATGATCGCCACGCGGATGGTTTGTGTAACGCGGTTATCGGGTGCGTATTCTGAGAGGTAGATCGCTGCGCCGATGCCCAGCGGTACAGAGAAGACCGTCGTGCCCAGGGTCAGGTAAACGGTGCCCACAATGGCTGGCCAGATGCCCCCGGCTTTCATGCCTTCGGCGGGGAAACCAAAGATGAATTGAAAGGAAAGCGCCTGGGCGCCGCGTACCAGCAGGATGGTGATCAGTCCCAGGATTGGCAGAATGGTGAAAAAAGCAACTGCGCTGAGCAGGCCAAAGCCCAGGCGCTGCGTGCGGTTTCTGGCAGCGGAAGATTTGTTTGAAAAAAAGGTGGTCATCGTCTCTTGGCTCACGCTTGCTTCGCAGTCAGGATAAAATGCGTTCGGATCGTTTGCGCTGGCGGAAAATGACCGATGCCGCGGTCAGGTTAACTGCCAGGGTGATCAGGAAGAGGACGATGCCGACGAAGAACAGCACGTGGTAATGTACGCTGCCTGTGGCCACTTCGCCCATCTCGGCGGCAATCGTCGCGGTCATGGTGCGCACCGGGGAGAACAGGTCGCCCGGCCCGGTTGGCAAAACCGGCGCGTTGCCGGTAACCATCAATACGGCCATGGTTTCTCCCACCGTGCGGCCCACGCCCAACATGCACGCGGTCAACACGCCCGAGCGCGCCGCCGGCAGGGTGACATGCCAGATGGTCTGCCAGTCGGTGACGCCCAAGGCCAGCGACGCGTCCCGGTAAGAGCGCGGCACGGCGTCCAGGGCGTCTTCGGATACCGAGACGATGGTGGGCAATGAAACTGCTGCCAGCAGCAGCGCCCCGGCAAAGGCGGTCAGCCCGGTGGGGAGCTCTAACACTCGTCGTAGATAGGGCGCCAGGATCAGTATCCCCAGGAAGCCCAACACGACCGAAGGAATGCCCGCCAATATTTCGACAATCGGTTTCAGGATTTCGCGCGCCCAACGGGGGGCGATCTCGGCAATAAAAATCGCTGTGCCTATCCCAATGGGCATGGCCAGCAACATGGCCCCCAGGGTAACAATGAGTGAGCCGCCCAGCAGCGGCAAGATGCCAAAAAAGTTTTCGATGGGATACCAGCGCTGGCTAAATAGATTGCTCAACGATACTTCGCCGAGTGCGGGCAATCCTTCTTTCATCAAATAGATAAAAATGACGACCACAAAAACGATCGCCGAATAGCCGCAGATGCGAATGGTGCGGGTAATCAGGCTGTCTTTCCAGTCCAGGCCATGTTCCATTTTGCTAGATCATCTCTTTCTCTATTTTGGCTCGGGTACAAGACGCTGAACTGGCCTGATCGCTGATTGGCGGATTACACATTACTGAAATAAGGTTCACGTCCTGATTGCCTATGGTCTCAAGATCGGAACGAAGCCCAGGGATTCGACAATTTCCTGTGCCTCGGGTTGGAGAATCCAGTCCAGATAGTCACGGATCCCGCCTTCGGGCTCGCCGGCTGTGTACATATACAAGTCGCGGGCAATGGGGTAGCTGCTGTTGTTGACTGTTTCGGCGGAAGGCAAGACGTAGCGGGCGCTGTCTCCATCTGCCACCGCCAGCACCTTGACATCCGGAGTCACATATCCCAGCCCGTCGTAGCCGATTGCGTTAGGGTTGTCCTTGACCTCCTCCGTGATGCCTTGTGATGAGGGCAGCAGCAGCGTGTCGGTGGCAAACAAGGTCTTGTTGTCTTTTTCGCCGAGGCGCAGGACGCGCTCCAAAAAGTAGACGTGCGTGCCTGAGTTCGTCTCGCGCGACAGGCGTACAATCGGGCGGTCTTCGCCGCCGATTTCCTGCCAGTTGTTAATTTTGCCGCTGTAGATGTCGGAAATTTGCTGGATGTTAAGCTGCGCGATCGGGTTATTGGGGTTCACGATAACGGCAATGGCATCTCGGGCAACGACGTGTTCCACGGGCTGAATGCCGTTCTTTTCAGCAGTTGCTATTTCTTCCGGCTTGATCTGCCGCGAAGCGTTTGCGATATCGACAGTATTGTTCATCAGGGCGGCTATACCGGTGCCCGACCCGCCGCCGGTAACAGAAATGCGTATTTCGGGACGCAGGTTTTGATAACGCTCTGCCCACGCCAGTGCCAGGTTGACCATGGTGTCCGAACCTTTGTTTTCGATGTAGGTTTGCGATGCGGCTGGTGCGTTGGAGGGCGCCGTTTGTAAATTAGAGCGACATCCGGCGATCGTAATGGCAAGGAGGAATATCAACAACAAGCGGCGAAGAGACATCGCAAGGATTATAGCCGCGAAAAAGAATACGGACAAGATTAACTTGTATCGGGAATTATCGAGTAAAATCTAAAATATGGATCATCAAGAACCGGTCATTCAAGTTCGCAACCTGGATTTCTACTATGGCCCATCTCTGGCTTTGAGCCAGGTTTATATGGACATTCTCCCCAGCAAAGTCACTGCTTTGATCGGCCCTTCGGGTTGCGGCAAATCCACCTACCTGCGCTGCCTGAACCGCATGAATGATACCATCCCCAACACTCGCGTTCTTGGCCGCATTTTGCTGGATGGCCAGGATATCTACGCGCCCGATTTCGACCAGGCGGATTTGCGCCGCAAGGTGGGGATGGTCTTCCAGAAGCCCAACCCGTTCCCGAAATCGGTTTTCGATAATGTCGCCTTTGGGCCGCGCCTGTTGGGCCTCGTTTCGGGTAATGAGAAACTGGCCTCGGTGGTTCAAAACAGCCTGATCCAGGTGGGGTTGTGGGATGAGTTGAAGGACCATTTGAAAGAAAGCGCCCTGGGCCTCTCTTTGGGCCAGCAACAGCGCCTGTGCCTGGCGCGCGTCCTGGCCGTGCAGCCAGAAATCATCCTGATGGATGAACCGGCCTCAGCCCTCGATCCGATCGCCACGGCGCACCTGGAAGAATTGATTTTTCAATTGAAAGAACGTTACACAATCGTGATCGTCACACATAACATGCAGCAAGCTGCGCGGGTTTCGGATTTTACCGGATTTTTCTGGCTGGGAGAACTGGTCGAGTTCTCACCTACCAACCAGATGTTCACCCGCCCGGAAAAAGAACTGACTGAAATCTATATTACAGGCAGAATGGGATAATTATTGGAAAGGATATCGCAACATGGTACTTCACGAGCATCAGACCGTTTTCGACCGCGAGTTCGCACTGATCATCGATGACCTGAAGGAAATGACGCATTTGGTCAACCAGGCGATTGATAAATCGATGCAGGCATTGCGCGATCGTAACGTCGGCCTGGCGCAAGAGGTGATCGCCGAAGACGCCCGGGTAAATGCACTGCGTTTCAAAATCGAGGAGGCGTGTCTGGAATTGATTGCCACGCAACAGCCGATCGCCGGAGATTTGCGGGCGGTGGTAGCGATGATGCATATCGTTGTCGAGATGGAGCGTATGGGCGATCATGCTGCCGGGATTGCCAAAACAGTGGTCAGGATGGAAGAGGAGCCGCTGCTCAAGACCTTGAAGAAAATATTCAAGATGGGCGAGCTTAGCCAGCAAATGCTCGCAGATGTCGTGCAGGCATTCCTCCACAAAGATGCAGAACAGGCGCGGTTGATCGCTGCCCAGGATGCAGAAATGGACGAAATGTACCATGCCGTCTTCGCAAAGCTGGTAGAGACGATGGCGCGCAAACCAGAGATGGTCACCCGGGCGACTTATCTGCTATGGACGGCTCATAACCTGGAGCGCATCGCTGACCGGGTGACGAATATTGCCGAAAGGGTTATCTTTATGGCTACCGGAGACCTGGGAGAGTTGAATACTTAGGCCGGGCCGCCGGTTGCGAAATGGTCCGCGGGCGGCTTGAGTCTTTGAGCTAACTCGTAGTTGGAAGGTTCGACCAGGACCGAGCCGTCCGGGAAGACGATCGTGGGAACGCTGCGGTTGCCGTTGTTGGTCTGGAGAACGAACTGTTCGGCCTCTTTGTCGTGATCGATATTGATCCATTGGTAAGGAATGCCATTCTGGTCGAAGAAACTTCGAGCGCGGCGGCAGTCCCAGCACCAATCTGTGGCATAAATGACGATGTTCGCATCAGGCATAAAGGCTCCTCAAAATCGGGTCGAAGGGTATCTGGTTCGATCGGCTTTCCTTACGACCGGGATGACATCTTCGATCCAAATGAGTTGAATGAACAAGATGAGTTGATGTATTATATATGAAAAAATCCCCATTTGCAATTTACGCCTGGATTGTTCTGGCATACAACGTCCTTGTCATCCTGTGGGGTGCGTATGTCCGCGCAACCGGATCGGGAGCAGGGTGTGGCAGCCATTGGCCTTTGTGTAATGGCGAAATTCTGCCGCGCTCTCCGCAGGTCGAAACCATGATCGAGTTTGCCCACCGCTTGAGTAGCGGGCTGGCTTTCTTGCTGGTGCTGGCGCTGCTGGTATGGGCTTTGCGCGCCTATCCGAAAGGGCACGCCGTGCGATTGGGCGCCACCCTGTCGATGGTTTTCATCATTACCGAAGCTTTGGTAGGAGCGGGTTTGGTGCTTTTTGAATGGGTAGCCTGGGATGCCTCCATCGGGCGGGTGATTTCGATGGCGGTACACCTGGTCAACACGTTCCTGTTGTTGGCTGTCCTGACTCTGACCGCCTGGTGGGCCTCGGGCGGGGAACGCCTTAACCTCAGGGGACATGGGCTGGCCCTGTGGCTGTTTGTAGCGGCCTTTTTGGCGGTGATCGTCCTGGGGGTTTCGGGAGCAATGACTGCTTTGGGCGATACGTTATTTCCGGCGCAATCTTTGCAGGCTGGCGTGGCGCGAGACTTTTTGCCTACGGCGCATTTCCTGGAACGGTTGCGCGTCTGGCATCCGGTGATCGCTGTTTTAGCCGGCCTGTATCTCAGCTTCCTGGCCGGGTTGGTTGCCCTGTTCCGGGTGACGCCGCGCATCCGTAAAGCTGCCGCGGCTGTGTTTGGCTTGTTTATGGTGCAGTTGGTTGCTGGACTGGTGAACCTGATTCTCCTGGCGCCGGTGTGGATGCAGCTTGTGCATTTATTGTTGGCCGACCTGGTATGGATTTCATTCGTCCTGCTGGCTGCTGCCAATTTTGCTGAAGGCGAGATCTGCCAATTCAGGCCGGATCAAATGACGAAAGTCGCCCCTCGCCCGACGCATGGATAGTTGAGAACCTATGACGCAACCTCCCGAATCGACTACGGCAAACTCATCCCCACTGTATAACCGGCTTGAATCATTGCGCCGGGAGATCCATTTTCACAACTATTGCTATCACGTTTTAGATGCGCCGGTGATCAGTGATGCGGAATTCGATCGATTATTGGCCGAGCTGCGCCAGATCGAAGCGCAGCACCCCGAATGGATCACCCCCGATTCGCCTTCCCAACGTGTGGGCAGCCAGCCGGCCGCAAAATTTGCCAAGGTCCGCCACCCCGCTCCGATTCTAAGCCTGGCGAATGCGTTTAGCCCCGAGGATATCCGCGCCTGGTATGAGCGCATCCTCAAGCTGGATGAACGCGTCGCCCATGCCGGGTACGTGCTTGAGCCCAAAATCGACGGGCTTTCTGTGGTCCTGCATTACCGCAACGGAGAGTTTGTCCAGGGGGCGACGCGCGGCGATGGCGAAGTGGGCGAAGATGTAACCTTGAACCTGCGTACATTGCGCTCCGTGCCCCTGCGCATACCGGTCGACCCGGGCGGGCCGCCGGCGCCGCCTTATCTGGCGGTGCGCGGGGAAGTTTATATCAATATCAAAGAATTTGATGAGCTGAATCGGCGCCTGCAAGAAGCGGGTGAGAAGACGTATCTGAACCCGCGGAACACGGCGGCGGGTTCGTTGCGCCAGCTCGATCCGGCGCTGACCGCCACGCGCCCGTTGAATTTGTTGACCTATGCCATTGTCGCCGGAGAGGGCATTTTCCCCGCCACACAGTGGGAAACGCTGGCGTATTTGCGTTCTTTGGGTTTCCCGGTTACCCGCCATGCTACCCGGCATACGGACCTCGAGTCGGTCATTGCCGAATGCGCCGCCTGGGCAGAGCGGCGCGAACTGCTGCCGTTTGAAGTAGATGGGGTGGTGATCAAGATCGACGACCTGGCCCTGGGGCGTGACCTGGGATTTGTAGGCAAAGACCCGCGCAGCGCCATGGCCTTCAAGTTTCCCGCGCAAGAGGTCACCACCCGTCTGCTGGATATCGGTGTGAACGTGGGACGCACCGGCGTGTTGACTCCCTACGCCATGTTGGAGCCTGTCGATATCGGCGGGGTGGTTGTCAAGCAAGCGACACTGCACAACTTCGATTACATCGCTGAAAAGGATATTCGCATCGGCGACCGGGTGCGTGTCAAGCGCGCTGGCGAGGTGATCCCTTACGTGATCGGCCCGGTGGTGGAATTGCGGGGCGGCGCCGAGCAAAGTTACTCGCCGCCGAAAATTTGCCCCGCGTGTGGTGAGGCGGTGGAGAACCTGCCGGGTGAGGTGGCATGGTACTGTATGAATGCCTCCTGCCCGGCGCAACTGATCCGCAACCTGGAACATTTTGTTGCCCGCGGATCGATGGACATCGTTGGCCTGGGCATTCGCATCGTCGAGCAACTGGTGGAAAGCGGCCTGGTGCACGATGTCGCCGATCTGTATGCCCTGCAGCGCGATGATTTGTTGAAATTGGAAGGATTTGCAGAGAAGAAGGCAGATAACCTGCTGGCGGCGATCGATACTTCGCGCCGCCAGTCCCTGGCCCGGCTGATTACGGCCCTGGGTATCCATGGCGTGGGCGAAGTGATGGCGGCCGACCTGGCCCGCTATTACCCCGACCTGGAGATCCTCTCTCGCGCCAGCCTGGAAGATTTGCAAACGATCGAAGGCGTAGGCCCGAATATCGCCCAGGCGATTGTGGATTGGTTTGACCGCCCGCTCAACCGCAAGGTACTGCAGAAGCTTCGTAGCGTCGGGGTGTGGCCGCGTACCGAGCAGGCTGCGCAGGTTCCGGCCGGGTCGCAGCCGTTTTCTGGGCTTACGTTTGTCGTTACGGGCACGTTGCCTGCGCTCTCGCGCGACGAGGTCAAGAGCTATATTCAAGAGAGAGGCGGTAAGGTAACCGACTCGATGAGCAAGAAGACCAGTTATCTGGTCGTCGGCGATGCGCCTGGATCGAAACTGGCCAGGGCTCAGGATCTGGGTGTTCCTATTCTGGACGAAGCCGGGCTGCGCCGTCTGGCAAATGACAGCGGCTCGTAGCGCCCACCCCGCCGCTGGATGTTATTTTTCCAATCACAAGGAGTGCAATAGAACGAAGATGGATTACGCCAAAGTTGATGATGCCATTGTGCAACGTATCCTGGCGATGGGTAAACGCGCTGCGGATTTGCGCAAGGACGATTTGTATTTTTACAACCAGCCGGTGGCCGAACTGCATGGCGGTTCACGCGCCCTGGTGAATGGCCGCGAGATGGGCATGTATGCTTCCTATAGCTACCTGGGGCTGATCGGTCATCCACGGATCAATGCCGCCGCGAAAGCCGCCATCGATCGCTTTGGGACCGGGACTCATGGTGTTCGCACGCTGGCAGGGTCGCTCACCTTGCACAAAGAGCTGGAAGAGACGATCTCCGCTTTCAAGCACGCCGAAGCAGCGATTACCTTCACCTCCGGTTATGCCACCAATTTATCGGTGATCGCTACCCTGTTGGGCCGGGGGGACTATGTCATTTCGGATAAGCTCAACCATGCCAGCATCGTAGATGGCTGCATGATGTCGGGAGCAAAGTTCTTGCGTTTTCGCCATAACGATATGGATGCGCTGGAAGCCCGCTTGCAGCAGGTCCCGGACGGGGCGACCCGGTTGGTGGTGGTCGATGCCGTCTTCAGCATGGATGGCGACATCATCGACTTTCCGCGCCTGGTGGAGTTGTGCCGCCGCTATAGCGCCTGGTTGATGGTGGATGAAGCGCATTCGGTCGGTGTGCTGGGCGCTACCGGGCGGGGCATCGAAGAGCACTTTGGCATGCAAGATGCCATCGACATCAAGATGGGCACGTTGAGCAAGACGATCCCTTCCGTGGGGGGCTATATTGCCGGGCGTAAAGAGTTAATCAATTATCTGCGCCACGCCACCCGTGCTTACATATTCTCCGCCGCGCTGCCGCCGGCCCAGGCGGCTGCCGCCAAGGCGGCCTTCGAAGTCATCCTGGACGAACCCTGGCGGGTGGAGCGCGTGCGGGCCAACGGATGGCAGTTCATCAACGGCCTGAAACAGGCTGGTTTTGATACCATGCTTACCGAGACGGCGATTGTGCCGGTGTTGTGCGGTGAAGACGAAAAGGCCTTTATGATGACGCGCGAGGCGCAGCACCGCGATATTTTCGTGCTGCCGGTTGTGTCGCCGGCCGTGCCGCCCGGCCTGGCGCGCCTGCGTGCCACGGTCACCGCCGCCCACGAGCCGGAAGAAATCCAGCACGCCATCGAAGTCATCGCCGAGGCAGGCAGACTGGTGGGCGTCATTGCCTGACGGGGTGGTGCGGTTAAAAGCCGGGCGGGAGAAATCCCTGCTGCGCCGCCATCTCTGGGTATTTTCGGGGGCAGTAGCACAGGTGCAGGGCGCCCCGGCAGATGGCGATACCGTACGGGTAGTCGACGCCGGTGGGAACTTCCTGGCCTGGGGCGCCTACAGCGCCGGGTCGCAAATCTGTGTGCGTGTCTGGAGCTGGCAGGCCGGGCAGTCTATCGACGCGGCCTTCTTCCGCGCCCGCTTGCAGCAGGCCCTGGCTGCCCGGCAGGCGTTAGGGCTGGAAGGCCAGTCCAACGCCATGCGCCTGGTTCACGGCGAGTCGGACGGTTTGCCTGGACTGATTGTAGATCGCTATGCAGACACGCTGGCAGCCCAGTTTTTGAGCAGCGGCGCCGAGCGCTGGCGCGAGGCGCTGGCCGATCTGCTTTTGGAATTGACCGGGGCGCGGGGTATTTATGAGCGTTCGGATGTAGATGTACGCCGCCTGGAAGGTCTGGCCGAGCGCCGCGGCCCGCTGCGCGGCTCGCCGGCAGAGCGGTTGCAAATCCTGGAGAACGGCCTGCAATGGTGGGTCGATGTGGCGGGCGGCCACAAGACAGGCTATTACCTCGACCAGCGCGATAACCGCGCCCGCCTGCGCTCCCTCGCCGCTGGCCGCGAGGTGCTGGATTGTTTTTCGTACACCGGCGGCTTTGCCGTCTCGGCGCTGGCCGGCGGCGCGGCCTCCGTATTGGCGGTCGATTCATCCGCCGAGGCCCTGGCCCTAGGACGTGAGAACCTGGCGCTCAACGGCCTGGACGCCGGGCGCATCGACTGGCTGGAGGGCGACGTGTTCCAGGCGCTGCGCGGCCTGCGTGACCGGGGGCGTTCCTTCGACCTGATCGTGCTCGACCCACCCAAGTTTGCGCCTACTGCGGCCCAGGCGCAGCAGGCCGCCCGCGGTTATAAAGACATCAACTTGCTGGCTTTCAAGCTGCTGCGTCCGGGCGGGCTGCTTTTCACCTTTTCCTGTTCCGGCGGAATTGACGCTGGCCTGTTCCAGAAGATCGTCGCCGGCGCTGCCCTGGACGCCGGGGTAGACGCCCAAATCGTTGATTATCTGCACCAGGCCGCCGATCATCCTGTGTCCTTGCATTTCCCCGAGGGAGCGTATCTTAAGGGCCTGGTTGTGTATCGCACCTGAAATGTGTTGGTGGATAGCAATGGGGTGGGCCAAGCCCACCCCATTGCTATCCAATAGTGGAGATGTCGGGAATCGAACCCGAGTCCGAAAGATTCGTCCCGCGGATATCTACGAGCGTAGTCCGTTGGGCAGTTTTGCCCTCGGCGCCCCAACCGACAAAGGCGGCCCTCGAGCTAACCGCTGGGACCCGAAAGTCCCTCTTTCGCATGCTTAGCGGTGTAGGCATACGGCACTCCGGCTTTGTGACGCCCGCATCTGCCACCGGCAGGAGTTCGGGGCAGGCGGACGCGGCCCTACTTCAGAGGACCGGCCGATCTGTCTCGCTTATGCAGCGAGGGGCAGAGCAGCGTAGGAAGTGCGGTTGGCACTTGATTTTTTGCGCGGATTTAGCGAGTTCGGCGCCTCTCGGCTCGCAATCCGGGGCCAGCCTCTCCCGTCGAGACCTATCATCCCCAGACGCCTGTATTATACTCGAAAATTCGATAGGAGCCAAAGACTGTGTTATACTCCTGAGCTAGTCGATCAAACCTGACTTTTTTGACCGGAGATTGTTTGGCCTCTCTTTAGACCTTACAGGTCTGTAAGATGCACCCAGCACTCGGGTGAGCAACTTTTTAATCCCGGTGGGGTTATCATAGTCAGCAAGGCTCACTGCATAGGAAGGCGCTGCGCTGGCTGGTTGACCTCGCTTGTGGTAAGGGTAGAACACGTGCCAGAGAACAGCGACGACAATGTGGTGCTCCAGCAAGCCGTGAAAGGCGACGCGGTAGCGTTTGGTATGCTTTATGAGCGCTATGTGGGCCGGATTTACAATTATGTCTATTATCGCACCGGCAATGTTTACGACGCCGAAGACCTGACCGAGCGGGTGTTTTTCCGGGCGCTTCGCCATATTCAGAATTACGATCACCGCGGTCTGCCGTTTTCGGCGTGGCTCTACCGGATTGCTCACAATCTGGTGGCCAACTGGCATCGCGATAACAGCCGGCGCAAGGAAATCCCGCTGGATGACGGCATTTTGCATACGCATCCTGGCGGTTTTCCTGAGCACGAGGTGTTGCAGGCTGAAGAGCAGGAACTTCTCTTGCGGGTCATTCGCAGTCTGCCGCCTGAGCGCCAGCAGTTGTTGATTTTGAAGTTTGTCGATCATCTGTCGAACGCGGAGATTGGTGTCATCATGGGGCGCACGGAAGGCGCTGTCAAGAGTCTTTATCACCGTACTTTACTGGCTATTCGCGACGAGCTGGGCGACTTGCCAGTGGAGTTAGGTGGCAATGGCACAGAAAGTGGAAAGGCAAGAGCACATGCTGCGGATTGTGATTGACAGCGCTGGCGATATGCCGGCCGGATGGGCAGATGAATATGATATCCAGGTCATCCCCATCAATATCCATTTTGGGGAGCAGATGTTTTTGCAAGGGATCGACTTGAGCAACGCCGATTTTTATCGTCTGGCAGACGAGAGCGGTGTGATCCCCAAGACCTCTCAACCGACTCCGCAGCAATTTGTCAGTTTCTATCACCAGGTAGCCCAGCCGGGCGATACGATCCTGTCGATGCACGTGACCGGCAAGCTATCGGGTACGCTGGCTTCGGCAGAAATGGCTGCGCAGGAAGTGGCCGGGACCTTTCAAGTGGTCCCATTCGATTCGGCCTGTGGTTCAGCCGGTATGGGATATATGGCGCGCGAGGCGCGCCTCCTGGATCGGGCAGGGAGTAGCCTGTCGCAGATCATCCAGCGGTTGGATGGTATTCGCCGTTCGATGCAGATTATTTTGACGTTGAATACGCTGGAGTATGCCCGGCGCAGTGGGCGTGTTAAAGCGCTTCAGGCGGCCCTGGCTTCTCTACTCAATGTAAAGCCGATCATTACTTTGCGAGAAGGAGTTTTGGAATTGGGTGAGCGAGTGCGCACCCGGCATAAGGCGCTAGGCTATATCGTCGATGAGATGGTCCGGCGGATGGGAACGAAAGCTCTCAATGCCGCGGTCGTACACGCCCAGGATTTTGCCTCAGGTGAGCAATTGATGCAGGTCGTAGCCAGGCGCCTGAATTGCAAAGAGTTGATCATGACTGAACTTTCGATTGGTGTGGCCGCTAATCTGGGGCCGGGCACAGTTGGGATTGTGGCTTATCCCGTAGAATAAGGATGGACATCATGAAAACATTTAAGCGACCTGACAAAAGCAGGCGTGAAGCAGAGTTAGCCCGCGTAGAAAGCTACCTTCGCGCTTCGCTACAGCCCGTGGAGCCACGGCCAGCATTTGCTGCCAGTCTGAAAGCGCGGCTGGCAAAAGAAACCGTGACCAGTACGCCAGCTCCAATGCTGTTCCAATATGTATTGCTTTCGCTGGCAGGAATTGCCAGCGGTGCATTGCTGGTCCTGGCAGGTGTACGCGCCGCGGTAACGGTGTTGGGGTTGTTGGGTGTATTGCACCAGGCGCGTGGGCAGATGGAGGCGAAGCGTTCCACGCTGGTTTAGTAGAGTGGGTTGGGGTTTATGATGCAGGCCCCAACCAGGCAGGCTTATTCCTCGCTGCGAAAACCCGGGGTGATGAAGGGGATGTTCCTGAAAGGGCGTACTTGTTCAGCCACGTTGTCTTTTAGAACATTACCGGAAACGTGCATGAGCGTATCGCCAAAGTCGCTGTCGATGCCCATTGAGGCCAGGCAAGGAAAATGATGGTGCAGCTTCGCGGGTCGGTCAATTCGTCCGGTAGATGCTTCATTGCTGAGGCAGGCGCAGGCTCATTCCCCGAGCAGTTCCAGGCGCAGCCACAGGGCGTCGGCGATCAGGTCTGCTTCGACCGGTAAAGTATATTCGGGTGTAACCCGCAGCACCAGGCGGTTGGCTGTGGCTGCCGCCTGTGGGGAAGTTTCCGGCAGAGCGCTGAACTGGCGCAAACGGTCGTAGGCGCTGGGGGTGCCTGGCGGAGCGCCTCGTCGCGCAAAGTATTCGCCGATAATAATCCCTGCTGCTCTGCGGGCACAAACCCGCGCCATGCCTTCTTTGCCCGCAGCGCGGGCTTCTTCGGCCCGAGCGATCTCACTTTCAAACTGGCTTTTCCATTCCAATGAAGATAACATTCGTCTATTTTACCGCAAAAGTCGCCCTTTTTCACTCTACCGGCCCAAAACATCCGCGTTCATCCGCATCCCAATTGTCATAATGGAGTAAAATATTGGTGGCTTACCGTTTGATGTGCAACTACAGGATTCGCTCGGATGACATCAGGAGATTGTTCGATTATGAAAGAGATCACACTGGCTCTGGGGGGCGGTGGCGTAAAAGGTTATGCCCATCTGGGTGTATTGCGGGCTTTGGAGCGAGAGGGCTTCCAGGTGCGAGCGGTGGCTGGCACCAGCGCCGGCGGCCTGATTGGCAGCCTGTATGCGTTTGGCTACAGCCCGGACGAAATACAGGTGCGCATTGACAGCCTGGACCGGAATATCCTCTTCGCTCGCCAGCCAGGGGATTGCCCCTCCTGGTTGGGGGTGAGCGGAGTGCGCCAGATGCTCGAAGATGCACTGGGCGACTGCAATTTCGAAGATTTGCACAGGCCATTTGCCGTGACGGCGGTCGATTTGAATACTGCCGAACGCGTTGTGCTGCGCAGCGGGCGGGTGCTGGACGCAGTGCTGGCGACGATTGCCGTCCCCGGGGTTTTTCCCGCGGTGGAACTGAACCAGCGCACCCTGGTGGACGGAGGTGTGCTCGACCCTGTCCCGGTTGGCCTGGCGCGGGCGCTGGCGCCGGGCCTGCCGGTGGCGGCGGTGGTGCTTTCTCCGCCGATTGACGAGTGGGATGGGCCGCAGCAGCCACGTTTGCTGAATTCACTGCCCGTTCTATCCAAATACATCACGCGCTTTCGCTTTTCCCAGGCGCTGAATATCTTTATGCGCTCGATTGACATCGGTGGGGCGCTGCTGACCGAGGTCCTTCTGGAGATGGAGAAGCCGGATGTGCTGATCCGTCCGAACGTGCGCCACATCGGTATGCTGGACGACGTAGATGTTGCCGCGGTAGCGCAGTTGGGCGAGCGGGCTGCCCAGCAAATGCTCCCTGATTTGGAGCGCGCGGTGAGCTGGCAAGGCTCCATTCTGCGCCGTTTGCGCCCCCCTGCCTCCCGCCGGGTTCGTCTTCCCTACGTTTCGGATTTTGCGGATTGAGGAAAAATGTCCCGGGATTTGCGACGGTACGCACGCCAGACCAATGCCCGCCTGTTGGTTGGGTTCTTTTTGTTGCTATTTATCGTCGGTGACGGCTTGATTTTTGTGCTTTATGGGCGAGGCGCGGCGTTGATGGGGGTGCTCTGCACGGTTCTGGGGCTGGCGCCGCTTGTGTTGATATGGATCGTCCTGACGCTGCTGGAGTGGCTTGTCAAAAAGGCAGATGGCGAGTAAATCATCGAGATACACGGAGTGCTGAGAGAGATTGCATCGTATGGACAGGTCCGAAACTCTGGATATAGACGGCTGGGTAGTCCGGCAAAGACTCCCCTCTGGAAATGGCCCTCACCCGTTGCTGCTGCTCTTGCACGGCTGGACCGGGGACGAAAATGCCATGTGGGTGTTCTCAGAGCGTTTTCCAAAAGACCATTGGTTGGTAGCGCCGCGGGGCCTGTATGCGACGCCGTTCAGCGGGTATGGATGGCAGCAGCGCCTGGAGGGTAGCTGGCCCAGGATCGACGATTTCCGCCCGGCGGTGGATGCGTTACTGAATTTCTTGCGCCCGGAAAATTTCCCTGGGGCCGATCTGGAGAAGATAAATGTAGCCGGCTTTAGCCAGGGAGCAGCGTTGGCTTACAGCCTGGCCTTGCTTTACCCTCGCCGTGTGGGCGCCCTGGCCGGGCTTTCGGGGTTCATGCCCGAAGGGGTTGAGCGGTTGGTTGAAGCACGCCCTTTGCAAGATAAAGCGGCCTTTTTGGCGCACGGATTGCGAGATGAGTTAGTGCCGGTCGAACGCGCCCGCCAGGCGCGCGATATCTTGCGAAGCGCGGGGGCGCAGGTCTTCTATTGCGAAGAAGATGTGGGGCATAAACTGGCTGCTTCTTGCTTCCGCAGTCTGGGAGAGTTTTTCGAAACCGGTCAAGCCGTGTGGCTCACAGAGTAAGCCACACGGCTTGGAAATTAGAATTCGTCTTCGGTCCTGCGCAAACGCAGCATCAAGTGTACGACATCGCGCAGTTCGCCATCTGGCAGCATAAAATAGTCTTCGAATGTGCACAGAGACTCAAAGCCTGCTTTTTGTAGGGCTTTGATCACCTCAACATGATCGATGACCACCTGCGCTTCCACGATATAAATGCTGCGCTTGCGGGCAACGTCAATCAAACCCTGGATCAGCTTGGTGCCCAGGCCGCGGCGTTTGAAGTCCTTAGCCAGAAAGATGCGCAACTCAGCGCGATGGCGAGCCGGGCCATCCTGGAAGTGCAGTGTGGCTTCTCCGACAATGCGATCCCCAACGACTGCGACCAGGGGGAAGACTTTGTCGTAATCGACTTGATCTGCCCACGAGTTGATCAGTTCTGGATCGTTGACGTTGTGACGCATATAGCGCCGCTCCTCCACAGAAATGGGCAGGAAGAATTCCAGCAGCGCTTTCTTGTCATCTGGCACCAGGGGGCGCAAAAGGACCCGGGCGCCATCCCGCATGGTAACAATTTGCCGAAAGATCAAATCTTCTTTGGTGACCATACCCCTTCCTTTCTCAAAGACTAAGTCCAGGCTGCGGCCAGTTGAATTCGGGTGTATGCCAGACGTTCGGCGACGGCTTTCGTGATTTGTTGCATCGCGATATAGCCCATGTGTGGATCGTTGTCCAATAACTTACGCAGCTCGGTCGCGTCGATTTTTACGAAACGACAGGGTTGACTGGCGCGGGCTGTGGCGCTGAAGATGTAGGGGTGGATGAGAGAGCTGACAGCGAAGATTTCGCCCGGGTTAATCTCGCCAACCAGAAATTCTTTTTTCGTTACTGGATGATACTCCTCTTCTGATTTGTAGTAAAGGTCTATGTCTCCTTCCAGGAGTAAATAAAGTGTATTGGCAGGCGCGCATTCTTCAAATAACACGCCTCCCTGGTCCGCTGAATCCTCATCAGCAATCATCGCTATGGCGCGTAATTGAGCATCGTTGAACGGCCCAAAGAAAGGGTAACGCCGGAGAAGCTCAGGAGAGATCATATCAGGCCTCCTTGATGGTCGAAGATTTGAGCATATCGAGAACAATCTGTACAGCGTGCGGGATGGCAGCGGCCACGGCGGGGGTTAGCTCTTCGGAGAAATCATACACCTGTTCGGACTCTACTGCCACGATATTAATCTGATCGGGGAGGATGGCTCCCATTGACCGCCCGACTGCGATGGCTGTTTGCAATCCGGTATCGTGAGCGGATGCCAGGTGGCTGGCGGTGTGTTCAGGCAAGTCTGCTAATGAGTAACACATCACTGTGCCAAATGGGCGTTGGCGTGTCGTGATGGCGTCGATGAGGATGGCCTGGCTGTAACCGATCAAGTGTTCCATCAAACTCAACCCGCCCAGCGACAGATATTCAATCTCGACCTGCCAGGCCATTTCTTGTACACGATCGGCAACCTGCCTGGCGATGTGCCAGCCAATGCCATCATCGCCCAGGATAGGATTCCCCAGGCCAATGACGATCGTCTGTGAGGGTGTGGAGCCTGGCTCTGGAGCCAGGCTCCACACCTGGTTTCTATCCGTAGCCATCAACAATATTGTTTCAGCACCTCGACCGGATTGCCTTGCGCATCTCGGATCGTGACCTCAAGGGGCATCTGCCCGGGCAAAGAGTGGGTCGCGCAGCCAAAGCAAGGATCGTATGCGCGGAAAGCCATCTCAACCATGTTGAGCATGCCTTCTGTGACAACGGCGCCTTTGTGGATCAGGTTGCGGGCGGCCTTGTTCACCGACATGCTGATCGGGGCGTAATTGTTGGTGGTGCCGACAATCAGATTGACCTCGGTCAGGATGCCGCGTTCATCCGTTTTGTAATGGTGGGTCAGCGTGCCGCGCGGCGCCTCAACGATGCCCACTCCCTCGCTGGGTTTTTCGGTTGGAACAGCGTGGAAGTTTGGCGAGGTGATCTCTGGATCGGTGGCCAACTCGACAATGCGTTCGGCCGCGTAAAGCAGCTCGATCAGGCGCGCCCAGTGGATGGCCAGTCGTTGGTGGACGGGTTTGCCGCCCAACGTTTCGTAGAACTTTTGGTACTGCTCCTGCGCCAGCGGGGTGGCCATGCCGTCAGCGGCGTTGAGGCGTGAGAGCGGCGTGGCGAAGTATACGCCGGAGTCTTTGCCATCGACGAAGCCCTTCCAGCCCACTTTCTTGAGGTAGGGGAACTTGAGATAGGTCCAGGGCTCCACCCGCTCGGCGATCCAATCGGTATATTCGTTGGGCGCATACTTGCCGATGCGCTCTCCGTCTGGCGCCACGACGCTGACCTTGCCATCGTAGAAGTTGACTTTGTTATTGGCATCCACCAGGCCGATCGAGTAAGTCTTGTGGGTGTAGATGTCGCCCAGGATCAGCTCGACGTATTCTTTGTTGCCCAGCACGATGTCGTTGAACAGTTTGAGGCTGAACTGGGCGAATTCGATGCCCCAGCGTCCCATCTTTTCGATTTCCTGGCGCTGCTCCTCGGTAATGCCTTTGGTCAGCCCGCCGGGGATCGAAGTGCAGGGATGCACCTTGCGCCCGCCGATGATCTCCACGATATGATGGCCGTATTTGCGCGCCTGGATCACCTGACCGCCGATCTCCAGGCCGACTTTGTGGATCACACCCAGGATGTTGCGTTCTGCCACTGGAGCAGTTGGCCCCATGACGAAGTCCGGGCCAGCCAGGGCATAGAAGTGAGTGGTGTGGTCGGTGAAGTAAAAGCCGGAGTAGAGCAGCTCGCGCAGTTTCTTGCCTGTGGGGGGCGGTTCCACTTTATAAACCCCGTCAGCGGCCTTGGCCGCGGCCATGTGATGGGCCTCCGGGCACACGCCGCAGATGCGGTTGGTCAGCAAGGGCATTTCTTCCACCGGCCGTCCCACGCAGAAGCGCTCGAACCCGCGTAGCTCAGGGATCTGGAAATAGGTATTGGCGACTTCGCCTTCCTCGTCGAGGAATATTTCGATCCTGCCATGGCCTTCCAGCCGGGTGATTGGGTCGATTGTGATACGTTGCATATTGGCCTCCTCGCTTACCTTTTCCAGGCAGGTTTGCCAGCGCGCAGCAGCGAGCCGGCCAGGTTGAAACGATAGAATTGCCCGGTGGGATCAGGAATGCCATCCAGGATGCTTTCGATCTCTTCAGGATCCTTGCTGTCGATCACCGAAGCAAAAGCTGCCACCAGGCGGGCGCCGTAATCCAGTACGCCTTCGGCCGGCCCGTAACAGCCGATGCATTGCGCGCCGGCCTGAGGGCATAGCGAGCCGCAGCCGCTGCGCGTCGCCGGGCCGTTGCAAGGGATGCCCTGTTCCAACAGGCACAGGTTCGGATCGACCCAGGTGACATCCTGTATGCGCACAAATTTCTTGATCAGCTTTTCGTTGCGTTTACGCGGGCAGTCGTCGCACACGGTGGAGCCGCCGGCGCCGATGACCGAGCCTTTAGGCGGCAGGGTGGCTTCGCCGTGCAGCACCTTGATGACCAGGTCGATCACTGCCGCGATCTGGTGCGATTCAGGAGGGCAGCCGGGCATAAAGTAATCCACATCTACCACCTGATCGAGCGTCCTCAGTACCGGGTTGAACTTGGGAATGTGAATCTCGCCCTCTGGCATGGTGTAATCGTATTCGGGCCAGGTGTTGTTGGGGTTTTCTGTGGAGACGCTCTTGTAAACTGCATCGAAAATCTGCTTGGGTTGGGATAGATTGGCCAGGCCAGGGATGCATCCTTCCGTCGCGCACGAGCCAAAAGCCACCAGGATTTGCGATTTGCGCCGCAGCAAATGGGCTAATTCCTCGTTCTCTGCATTGCGGATGCCGCCATTCCACAACGTCAACAGGATCGATCCGTCGGGCATGGCTTCCACATCCTTGTACTTGGCGTCCATCGCCACCGGCCAGAAGGCCACTTCGAAATTGGCGTCGACATCCAGGATTTTTTCGCCAATGTTTAGCACGGCGATTTCACAGCCGCCGCATGAAGCAGCCCAATACATGGCAAACTTGGGTTTTCCGTTGGTGCTCATGCTGCCACCTCCTCCGTCGCTGGCGTAGCGATCGAAGTATGCCCATTGGGCGCCGGCCATTTTGGCCAGTTCAGCGGTCCCAGGGCGCGCACTTCCTCGACCAGCTTGGTGATCTCTTCGGCCAGTTTGACGCCCTCGGCCGCGCTGGCCCACACCAGCTTCACCCGCCCTGGCTCAATGCCCAGGCCGGCCAGGGTGCGTTTCAAAAGCAGGTAGCGGCGTAAAGCCTTGTAGTTTTGCTCCAGGTAATGACACTCTCCGGGATGGCAGCCGGTGATCATCACACCGTCTGCTCCTTCGGCCAGGGCTTTGAGCACAAAGGTAGGGTCCAGGCGACCGGAGCACATCAAACGGATCAAACGGACATTGGGTGGATATTTGACCCGCGCGGTGCCGGCCAGGTCAGCCGCCCTGTAACTGCACCAGTTGCAGGTGAAGCCGATAATAACAGGTTCGAAGTTTTCGCTCATGTCAACCTCCTGTGCGCTCACGCCACAGCCGCCACGCGCTCATGTTCGAAATTGACCATCAACAGGCCCTCGATTTGAGCGAAGATTTGTTCGTTGCTAAACACGGTGCCCGAAATCGCGCCGGCCGGGCAGGCCGCCACGCAGGTTCCACAGCCCTGGCACAGGGCCGGGTTGACCTCGGTGACCATCCGGTCTTCGTGGAAGATGATCGCGTTGAACGGGCACATATTGTTGCAGATACGGCAGCCGGAGCATTTCTCCTGATCCACGCTGGCGCGCACCGGTTCCAGGGCGATCTCGCGCTGCTGGATCTTGCCCAGCACACGCGCCGCCGCCGCCGCGCCTTGCGCCACGCTTTGCGGGATGTCTTTGGGCCCCTGGACACAGCCGGCGATATAGATGCCTTCGGTCATCGTCGCCACCGGGTCCAACTTGGGGTGTTTCTCGATGAACCAACCGTTCGCGCTGCACGAGATGCCAAACAAGGTGGCCACCTCCTTGGCGTCTTTGCGGGGTTCCATCGCAGCGGAGAGGATCACCATATCCACCGGGACGCGTCGTTGCCTGCCGGCCAGGGTGTCTTCGACCTGGATGATCAATTTGCCTTCTTCGCCGGGCCTGCGCGCCGCGTCGGTAATCTCAGCAACCTTGCCGCGTACGAAGAGGGTACCTTCTTCCAGAACGCGCTGGTAGAATTCATCATACTCTTTGTAAGCGGTGCGCATGTCGATGTAAAAATTGTAAACGGTTGCTCCGGTGCGTTCGTGAACCAGGTGGGCGAATTTGAGGCTCTGCATACAGCAGATCACCGAGCAGTAATTGTTGAAGTTGCGGTCGCGGCTGCCCACACAGTGGACGATGCCCACCGTTTTCGGTGTGGTCACCCCGTCCCTCAGAACGATATTGCCGTTGGTTGGCCCGGCGGCGTTGGTCAGGCGCTCGAATTCCAGGCTGGTGAAGACATTGGCCAGCCGTCCATAGCCATATTGGGTGACCCGGCGTGGATCGAACAGATCATATCCGGTGGCCAGGATGATATTGCCCACCTGGATAGTAACGAATTCGTCCTGCTGCTCGAAGTCGATAGCATTGGTCGGGCAGAACTTCTGGCAAGCTTTGCAGGTCCCTTTTTGGAAGAAGGTACAGTTGGGCTTGTCGATCACCGGATATTTTGGAACGGCCTGCGGGAAGGGTGTATAAACCGCTTTACGGTATCCCAACCCCGCCTCGTAAATATCGTCGATCACTTTCTTCGGGCATTTCTCCTGGCAAATTCCGCAGCCGGTGCACAAATCCTCGTTGACACAACGAGCTTTCTTGCGGATCGTCACCGTGAAGTTGCCCACATAACCATCCACTCGCTCCACCTCGCTGTAGGTGTAAAGCTGGATATTGGGGTGTGTTCCTGCAGAGACCATCTTGGGGGTCAGGATGCAGGCGGAACAATCCAATGTGGGGAAGGTCTTATCGAACTGCGACATGTGCCCGCCGATGGATGGCTCCCTTTCGATCATGTACACAGGGAAGCCAGCGTCAGCGATCTCCAATGCCGCCTGGATGCCGGCAATACCGCCGCCCACGACCAGTGTGGCCGGGTGGATCGGTACGCGCAGCGGCTCGAGCGGTTCATTGTGGATTACCCGTTCCACACCGCCCGAAAGGATGGCTTTCGACTTTTCGGTGGCCGCTGCCCGGTCGGTATGCACCCAGGATACTTGCTCGCGGATGGAGACCAATTCGCAAAGGTAGGGGTTCAGCCCGGCCCGGTTACAGGCAGTGCGGAAAGTGTTTTCGTGCAGGTGGGGCGAACAGGCTGCTACCACCACCCGTGTCAATCCTTCCTCTTTGATATCCTTTTCGATTAACTCCTGGCCCAGGCTGGAACACATGAATTTGTAATCGCGCGAAACCACCACGCCGCGCTCTTCGAGCTGTTTCCCTGCCCAGGTCGCCACATCCTCGACATCCACCATACCGGCGATATTGCTGCCGCAGTGGCACACATAGACGCCAATGCGTTCTTTCTTTTCTTCAGGGTTATCCGTGGTATGTGTGGTCATGGGTTATTCCTCCTCACCGGCCTGGCCCGGCATGGCCGGCATCGGTAGTCCGGTCGGTTTTTTGCGCTTGGGATGCGCCTTGGCCTCTTCTGCGGCGGGCGTCTCCACACCGATGCGCCCCATTGCTTCGCTGGCGTTTACGAACTCACGTCCGAAACCCAGCGTTTTGGGATCTTTCCCAAAAGCCACACCCATCAACTGGGTGAAGAACAGGATGGGGATTTTGTAGTTCGCATCACGGCCCTGGGAGCGCAGGTAGCGGATCGCTTCATTCTGATAGGCGTCCAGATTGAGCTGGCACATGGGACAAACCGTGGCGATAACATCGGCTTTGTATTGGTACGCGGATACCAACAACCGCCCGATCATTTCGAAGGCTGTGTCCGGGCTGATCTGAGTCATGTGCCCACCACAGCAGTGTGTCTTCAGTGGGAAGTCGATCACTTCTGCGCCCAGCGCTTTGAGCACCCGGTCCAGCTCGTTGGGGTGCTCGTGGTCCGACCAGTGCTTTTTGTAGTCAGGGCGAGGGACCATGCAACCCAGGTAAGGCGCTACTCTTAACCCTTTGAGCGGCTTAACGACTTTACCTCGTAAGGCGTCCAACCCCACATCGTTGACGATCACATCCAGGAGGTGGCGAATTTCCAGCGAGCCGGGCTTGTAAGACAGGCCGCCGGCTGCCAGGGCTTCGTTGACTTTTTCTCCCAGGCTGGTCCGCTCTGCCATGTAGTGGTCTGCTTTGGCCAGGTTCAGATAACAGGCGCTGCAGGACGCCACGACGGTGTTGGCGCCGCTGGATTGTTTGACTGCCAGTGCCAGGTTGCGGCTGATCAGGGCGTATGCCGGCACCGTGCTGATCCCCAGGTACTCGGTGGCGCCACAGCAGTTCCAATCGTCGATTTCGGCCAGCTCGATCGCCAGCGTGTCGAGAATCGCCATCAGCGACTCACGATAAGCCAGGGCGTTGGATTCCATGGAGCAGCCGGGATAGAATAGATATTTGTTCATCACACCACCTCCAACGTGTTGGCCTTTGCCAGGATCGCCTTGAGTTGCTCGATCCCTTTGATTTTCTTGGGGGTGACGTTTAGACGACTTTTAGACCACATACCCAACCCCATGGGAGCCATGCTCGGGGCGCGCAGTGGAAAGTGTTTAAGTGAGTGTACTGTCGCCAACCCTGCCTCCCAACTGCGCCCGTACTCGTTGACATTGTGGATGAATGTACTGGAGAAATCGGCTGCAGTGGTGTTGATTTTGTACGAGGGTGAGTCGGCGTACAGGCCAGACTGGATAGCCATACTCTTCAGCGTGTACATCACATCTGCGATGTGGACATCCTGTGGGCAACGTACAACACAGTGGTAACACGAAACACAAATCCAGGGGGTATTGCTGCGCAGCGCCTGCTCGCGATAGCCGGCGCGGATCATGGCAAACAACATGCGCGGGGTGTGATCCATGTCCTCCGCAGAAGGGCACGATCCGCCGCATGTGCCACACTGGATGCACATTTCAAGACGTGAGACGCCTGCTGTTCGCGCGCTCACCTCTTCCAAAAAACGAACATTTGGATTAGATTCACTGAGATAGGGGATTTTCGTTGTCAAGGGCCACCTCCTCCTGAGTAAAGAGAGCCGGGTGATCTATGGTTTCCACAGGATACGGACGCTGATACACCCTGATGAGAGTCGGGCGGCAATGAGGGTGCATTTTCAATTCACTCGATAAACACCTCCAATTTGCTGGAGTAAAAATCCTGTTATAGTATCGAGATTCTGTATCGATTAGTATAGTGACGAAAGGCACGCGTCTTTCGTGATGAAAGTCACTAGTAATTTTATCCATTTTGTGCTAATTTTCACAATTTCCTTATTCGACCGAAGGTCATTTTGTGTGGCCTAAACCTGACAGGTCTTAACGATGACACCAGATCATGGTGTGCCGATAAAGACCTGTCAGGTTTTCGGGCAACTTTTCCTGGGATCGGCCGCTTATACTACAACTTGAGATGGGTCAGAGTTTTGCTCTCCCCAGTCCGATCAGGACAAACTTATTCGTTCTTAAGGTAAAATAAAGAACCTGCTTTCGTTCTGTACCCCGCCAATGCGTGTGCAAAACAAGCGGTCGGAAAATAATCCCAACAACTTAAAATCTAAATGATTACGGAGATCGTCATGTCTGATAACTCTGGATTCCAGGACCGTGCCATTAATACCATCCGTTTCCTTTCGGCCGATGGAGTACAAAAAGCGAATTCTGGTCACCCCGGATTGCCGATGGGAGCCGCTGCCCTGGCATACACCCTGTGGACACGTCATCTGCGCTTCAACCCGCGCAACCCTGCCTGGCCTGCACGGGATCGCTTTATCCTCTCCGGCGGGCATGGATCGATGCTGCTCTACAGCCTGTTGTATCTTTTTGGATTCGATCTTACCTTAGAAGAATTACAAAGCTTCCGGCAGTGGGGCAGCCGCACCCCTGGTCATCCAGAGTACGGGCTGACCCCTGGCGTCGAAGTGACCACCGGCCCGTTGGGACAGGGATTTGCCAATGGGGTTGGGATGGCCATAGCGGCAGAACACTTGGCTGCGCAGTTCGACCGCCCGGGACACTCACTGCTGGATTATTACATTTACGCGCTGGTTACCGACGGTGACTTGATGGAAGGCGTGGCGTCGGAAGCAGCTTCGCTGGCCGGCCATCTGAAATTGGGCCGCCTGGTTTATCTTTATGATGATAACCACATCTCGATTGACGGCAGCACAGACATCGCCTTTACCGAGGATCGCCTGGCGCGTTTTGCGGCGTATGGCTGGCATGTGCAAAGCGTAGACGATGGCAACGACGTAGAAGCGATCGACGCCGCGATCCAGGCCGCCAGGCTCGACCCGCGCCCCTCGATCATTGCCGTACGTACGCACATCGGCTATGGCCTGCCCACCCGCCAGGATACCGCAAAGGCGCACGGCGAGCCGCCAGGCGATGAAGAACTGAATGGCGCCAGGCAGAAACTGGGTTGGCCGCTCGAACCGCGTTTCCTTGTGCCCGAAGATGTGTTGGACTTTTTCCGCCAGGCGGTGGGGCGCGGCGAAAAATTACAGGCAGGCTGGCAGGCGCGTTTTGAAGCATACCGGGGCGAATATCCCGATCTGGCGGCTGATCTGGAACGGCGATGGAGGAAGGAATTGCCCCAGGGTTGGGATGCTGGCCTGCCGGAGTTCCCCGCCGATGCAAAGGGCATGGCAACGCGGGCAGCTTCCGGTAAAGTGCTCAACGCCCTGGCTGCGAAAATCCCTGAATTGATCGGCGGTTCGGCCGATCTGGCGCCCTCCAATTTGACCTGGATTAACGGCGCTCCAGCCTTCCAGCCGGGTTCGTATCAGGGCCGTAACTTCTACTTTGGGGTACGTGAGCATGGTATGGCGGCGGAAATTAATGGGATGGCTGTCCACGGGGGCGTTATTCCCTATGGCGGCACATTCCTGGTATTTTCTGACTATATGCGCGGTGCACTGCGTGTAGCCTCGATTTCGCATTACCCGAGCATTTGGGTCTTCACGCACGATAGTATCGGTGTGGGGGAGGACGGCCCGACGCACCAGCCGGTAGAGCACGTGGCCTCGCTGCGTGCCATTCCGGGTATGGTGACCATTCGCCCGGCAGATGCCAACGAGGTGCGAGAAGCATGGAAAGTAGCCGTGGAACGGCGGAATGGCCCGACTGCGCTGATTTTCTCTCGCCAGGCAGTGCCTACGTTGGACCGGCAAATTTTTGCCCCTGCGGATGGCTTACGCCGTGGCGCGTATGTCCTGGCCGATATGGGCGACCAGGAGCCTGAACTGATCTTGATGTCCAGCGGGACGGAGGTCAGCCTGGTCGTCGAAGCGGCGTTCCGCCTGACAGCAGAAGGGGCCAATGTGAGGCTGGTGTCTTTCCCGAGTTGGGAATTGTTCGCTGCTCAGGACGCCGAATACCGCGCAGCAGTCCTGCCCCGGCGTATTCGGGCGCGGCTGGCAGTAGAAGCGGGCGTTTCATTCGGCTGGGATCGCTGGGTGGGAGACGAGGGTGATATTCTCTCGGTGGACCGCTTCGGCGCCTCTGCGCCTTACAAAGTCATTTACGAAAAATATGGCCTGACTGTGAGTGAGATCGTCGAAAAGGCCCGAAAATTGCTCTAAGGTCTGAAACGTTTGTTCCGGACGGTGATTCGAGAAGGGTTGTTCTGCGGCGCATGCGCTGCCAGACAACCCTTCTTGACTGTCTGAGGAATAAATCTTGGATCATTTGTTCTGTGGATACTTAATGATTTTGTGGCAAACAATTCAGCAGACCTTAATATGACATAAAAATTTCCTTAACATTAATTCGAGTATACTGTATGGTATTGTGAGCTATTCTGTATTGAACATGACTGTGCTCAAAGACTTCCTTTGAGGTTATTCAAAAATATATGGACGATGATCCATTTCAACTAAATATTCGACCCGCCGGCGTGCTTGAATTACACGACCTCGAGCCAGCCAGGGAAGCACCGCTTGCCGTCGATTTATCGGCAACCTGGGCCGCTGCAGAAGCTCTGGCATCTCCTGATCTTGAAATTCGAATCAAGGGGGTGGATCGTTTGGTTGAAACCAATGCATTGCGCCAGTCTGCGCTGGTTGCTTATCTCTTTGCAACCCGGATTACGGAACCGGATATCCAACTTCGCAGCCGGATTGTAACAGCATTGGCGAATGTGTTTAACTTGAATGCGAACGGCAACGAGGTGCGCCCGAATATCCTGGAAAGCCTGGCGCACTTCCTGTCTGCTATGCGTACACGACAGATTTTTGCATTGTTACAGGTGGCTGCCTTTGATCCGCTCGCCGAGCCAATGGTAGCCACGTTGTTGGGTTATTGCTCGTTTGCCGGAGGTCATCTGGCGGACATTGCTGCAAATCGCCAGAACTCGATTTCGATTCGCAAACAGGCCGTTTATTTCATCGGTCGCATGGGTTTCATGGATGCGGAATCGGCCCTGGCCCGCATGGCAATTCGCCTCGAAGCGCGCTTGAACGGGCGGGGGATCGATGATGAGAGAGACGAGGCCAGTTTGCTGCCGCTGATCCAGCAGGCCTTGAAGTCGTTGAGAGCGCCTTAGATTTGGGGTGATTTCCTAGAGGCGTTGCTTGCAGTTTGGGCAAACGGTCTCATCAGTGCGGATGACAAAACCGCACTTGGGGCATGTACGCGGTTGTCGATTCCCCAGCGGTGCTCCGCAGGCAATGCAAGATGCTGCGCCGACCGGATTGGCGGTCATGCAGTATTCGCAAACCATACGGCGCAGGCGGTCGGATAGCTCCAGGGTGGCGCCGGCGGAACGGGTTGCGTTCTCGATGGCCTGCCAGACGTTCTCAGAGAGCTGCAGGCTTTCTACGTCCTGCGCCAGGTCATCCAGGCGTCCGATCAAATTCCAGGGATTCATGATTGTGGAGAGAACGGTTTGGCCCAGGCTGGCAGCCACGCCCAACCAGTTCTGTCGCCCAACCGCCACGGCGACGCCATCTGCTACCTGGCGTAAGGTGACCGTCATGGACGTCTGTCCACCTGAAGACAGGCTTTCGACGGTGGCAATCTGCAGGATGATCTCTTCGTCATCCCCGATCTGTCGTGTGCGCAGACCGCCCCGGTTGAATTCAGCAGCCAGTGCTTTGGCCAGGCTACGCGGTGTCAGGTCTCCGTGAAAGATGCGTTGTTCCATGTCAGAATCCTTAATCAATGCGATAGATGGATTATAATCGCCAATTGGCAAGACAGGCAATTCAATTGAGTCAGTTTATGCAAAAATTTCGCCACCCGGGTAAATGGATTATTTTGTTGTGTGTAAGCCTCTCCGCTGCCTGGCTGTATTGGATGGTTCCGCCGCCGGGGCATGCGGGATGGCCGGAGCAGATCCCAACGGGATCGATCCCGACGGTGACAGGCACCCCGGTCGGAGCGTTAGCCATCGTATTGGATAATGACCAGGGTTTTATTAATCTACGTGCTGGCCCATCTACGGTTGCATATGAGATTGTGGGGGTGTTGGTGAGCGGCCAGCAGGCGCCGGCGTTGGGGCGCTCGCCGGGAGGGGACTGGATCGAGGTGGCTTATCCGGGCGTACCCGGAGGCGTGGCCTGGGTGTGGAGCGATCTGGTCGAGGTGCGCGGTTCTTTGCCGGTGGTCGAACCGCCTCCCACGATGACGCCGGCTGTGACCGCAACAATCGATCCAACGCTGGCGGCTCAGTTTCTGGTGGAGGTGCCGCCGACGAGACTGCCTACCTTTACCGAACCACCGCCATATCAGACGCCGACATTTCCAGTCGATGCCCCAATTGCCACTTCCGGGAGGTTCCCCATAGGGTTGGTGATCATTGGCATGGCGGTGGTAGGGGTGTTTGGATTGCTAATATCTTTCCTGGGCGGCAGGTAATGATCTTAAAATCAAAGAGCGGGCAATCGGGTTGCCCGCTCTTGGTTTAACGTTAGTGGCAACTACTGCAACCGCCGTTGCCTTCTGAGTCCTTGGTACGGAAAGAACTGCCACAGCCGCAGGATGAAATCGCATTCGGGTTCTCGATCTTGAATCCCGAGCCCATTACACTCTCGACGTAGTCAACCGTAGCGCCACGCAGGTAATTGATCGATACTTCGTCGACGACCACTTTTACACCGTCGAACTCTGCGGTCAAGTCGGCATCGCGGATATTCGCTTCGAGAGCCATTCCATATTGGAAACCGGAGCAGCCTCCTCCAGAAATGAAGACGCGCAGAGCGTAGCCTTCAAGGTTTCGCTTGGCCAGTAAGTCACGAACGGCCTGGGCAGCCGCAGGGGTCAGGGTAATCATTTCAGTTTGGGTTTCATCAGCGAGCATAGTTATACCTCATGGAAGGAAAAGTTATCAAAATCAGCCGATTTCGGACGGAGTTTATCATAATCGTTAATTCGCGTCAATGGCGGTTTGCAGATCCGTAAACCTCCCTAAAACAGCAGGTGCCCCAGGGCTAATGCGACGACCGTGATGGTCAGATTGTCGATATCCAGCGGGGAAACGGCTTCGACCGCGGTGGATGCCAGGGCGATCAGCGTAACCGGAAGCAGATAGCTGACGAAAGGCGCCGGAAAGGCCCCTGCAACCAGGTAGATTGCCAGGACGAACAGCGTCAGCAGCCAGCTTCCCAGGAAAAAACCCAGGCTTCCGACCCAGGATTTCTGTGTGTTCCAGGGTAATTTTACTTTGCCGTATCGTCGGCCCAGGATGTCTGCCAGGCCATCTCCCCCGCAAACCATCATGAGAGCGACGATGCCGATCGGGTTTTCCAGCCAGTAGAGAAGCGTAACGATGATAAATACGATCCCATAATACAGGGGCCCACGCAGAATTTCACGGCGATCGCCGGACCGTGACATGGCCTGGACGGCGGCCTGGTCTTTCACGATCCCCGATCCGACCAGGATGAATTGTGCAGTAATCAGCAAGGGAACGGAAGCTGCCAGAAAACGCGCCGCAAGGGCATGCGTGAATAATGGCCAACACAGGACGAATAACGGGCCTGTGCCGATGTGGATGATCTTGCGGCTGACGCTGCTGCTCACCCAACCGCGGTGAGCGGCAAAATCGTTCAAGCGCAGCCAGGTCAGTGCTGCGGCAAAGGTAACCACCAGGGCTATGAAATTGTTGTTGAGCATGGCAGAATTTTACCATGCACAGCCCGGACAGGTATCCAGGTTGGCGGATGAACCGACGCGTTTGTACATCGTTACACCGGTGAATGGCTCGCCAAGCAGGCCATCGTGCAGCGCCCAGGAACGCAGGCGAATACTGTGCGCCGCCTCAGGTGTGCGGAAAGGGGTGGAGTCGTCCAGCCGGTGGATCAAATCGCCTTGTAGAGCAAAGCCAGCCTGGATGCGCTCCATAAGCTTCTTGCCTTGCAAATAGGCGAAACCATAACGCTCGAAGATAATCGCATTATGGTAGTAGAGCGGTTCGACAAAGTAAAGCTCTTGATCCAGGCTTGCCACGAGCCGTTCGAAGGCTTGAATGGCCGGGCCGAGCATGCGCAGCCCGCGGCGTACCTGGCCCGGCGCCAGGCCGTAAGACATGGCGGCTATTTCGGCCGCCAGATTGCGCACCTGCGTGCCAAATTGAGTCGGTGTTCCGTCGGGCATACAATCGACTTCGAAACGCGGCGAGTGCGGATCGTTCAACAAATACAATAGGATGTGCAGATGGCCGGTGATCGTATCGGTAATCTGGCCGTACAGGATAGGATCGGGAAATCCTGGCTGGTGGTAAAGCGCCATCTCAGCCAGCGGGCTTTGTGGAGGGCAGTTGAGAGATAACAGATCGTGCCCTTGAGGGGTTCTTAACGATGGGTTGAGGTCGAAACGCTGAAAAATTTCATCGGGGATCAGGCGCGAGTAGATCTCCCGTTTTTCTGCCTCGGGCAAAGTATTGATGCTCCGCACGGTGTGAGGTTTCCAGGAATCACTCACCCCGCCGGCGGAAGTCGCGTTCCATTTCTCGCTGGGCATCCCGTTGCGCGATGGCTTGGCGCTTATCATACAGTTTTTTGCCTTTTGCTACTGCAATCTCAATTTTGGCGCGGCCGTTTTTCAGGTAGACCCGCAGGGGCACGATCGTTACGCCTTTCTGGCGCACCTCGTCCCATAACTTGCGGATCTCTTTTTTGTGCAAGAGCAGTTTGCGCGGTCTGCGCGGCTCGTGGTTATACCGGCTGGCCTGCTCATAAGGTGCGATGTGGGCGTCTTCCAGCCAGGCTTCCTGTCCGTCGATGTGCACGTAAGCTTCAGCCAGGCTGATTTGCCCGGCGCGGATGGACTTGATTTCGCTGCCTTGTAGAGCGATCCCGGCTTCCAGGCGGTCGAGCAAAAAATACTCATGGCTGGCCTTACGGTTCGTGGCGACAATTTTGATACCTGTTTCCATATTTACCTGCGGGATTCTAACATAGTTGATGACGCGACGCGTAATATAATTCTGTACAATTTTGATAGTTCAGCGAGGGATTATTTGCTGAAGACCTGTTGTACTACCGGGCGGATCTTTGACCAATCGGGGGCCAGGACCATCGCGCCTTGATCGGTAGTGAAAGGTGTGACCATCTGGCGGGAGATCACGTGGCTGTCGATGCCGCCAGGACCGGCGCGCAGCAGGACAAAAGCGAGGCGCGGCCACATCCAGGTGGGGATGTTCGTGTCGATGGCGCCGAAGAATGCCCGGGCCACTGCCGGCAGACGCGGCCATTTGAGCGGGTTGAGCAGGTTTTTGAGCAGCGCTTTGAGCATGACCTGGCCGTTCGCCATACGGTGAAAATCGTCCGACGAGTAGCGTTCGCGAACGAAAGCCAGCGCTTTTCTCCCCGTGAGGTGGTGTTTACCGGCCGGGTAGCCGGCTGCCGGCTCGCTTAAATTGATGTCCACACCGCCCAGGGCATCCACGACCTGGCGGAAGCCTTGGAACCGGATGCGCAGGTAGTAAGGCAAGTCCACGCCAAAATTCAGGAAGATGGTTTGGCGCAGCATTGTCGGGCCACTCCCCGGTTGGTGGCTTTCAGCGTAAAAATGTGCGGTGTTGATCCGGTTTTCGCCAACCCCTGGTATCGTAACCCATAGGTCGCGCGGGATGGAAAGCAAGCCGATGTAGGGTTTGAGAGGCAGAAAAGTAGCCAGCATGATGGTATCCGAACGGGCTACTGCGCTGCCCGGATCGACGTAGTCGATGCCCATCAGCAGGATGTTGGTACGCGCCGGCGCCAGCAGGTAAATGCCCAGGACTGCCCCAATGACCAGGACGAGCGAGGCAACGACCAGGCAACCAATGCCCGGGCGCGGCAGGCGGCGCCTGCGGCGGCGCTCCCTCAGCCGCAAGTAGGTTGTGCGCGGCGGGGGTGGATGTGCAGCCGGGGGAGGATAGTGGGGATAAGACGACGGGGGGGATGGCGGTGCGACCTGGTTACCATATCCCGGCCGGGGCCGGTCGCCGGCTGGCGGTGCTGTAGATGGAGCAGTGATGTCCTGGGGAGGACCGGCGGCTGGCAGGTTGCTGGATTGGCCCTGTCCAGGTGGCGTAGGCCCCAGCCGGTCACCGGGTGGCCTGGCAGGCTGGTATGGCGCAGGTTGTGGCGCACGTCCGGCAGTCGCCTGGGACGGACTGCTGCGCGGGCGGCGCCGCGGGGGGCGGCGTAAAGATTTCCAGAAGTTCACGGCGTCTTCAACAGGTATTGGATGGCAGCCTGCAGGTAGGGGTCGGCGCCAGAACCGGTCCCGCCGGCCGGATCGACGGGGATGTCGGGTTGAAGTCCCTGGCCGGCGTGGGGCAAATCCGAGCCGGGTATCCACCAGCGGGCCGACGTGACGTGCAGGCTGGAGCCGTCCGATAAGGTGAACACAAGCTGGATGGTGTTCTTGCCGAAACTGGGCTCGCCGATCAATGGAGCGCGCCCTCGAGCCTGGATCGCCCCGGCAGCAATTTCAGCCGCGCTGGCGCTGCCGTGGTTGATCATTACGGCCAACGACAGGTTGGCCAGAGGGCCGGCTTTTTCTACCGCGAAGGTCTTTACGGGTTGCCCGCGATATTGTTCCTGCATGATGGTGCCATCTTTGAGAAATAAACGGGCAATTTCGACGCCGGAATCCAGCAGGCCGCCGGGGTTATCGCGCAGATCGAGGGCGAAGTGCGCCACGCCGCGCTGCTGCAAATCCTTTACCGCATTCTGAATTTCTGTGGATGTGCTGGCTGCGATCAGATTGACTTTGATCACTCCCAGGCTTGGTTCTTCAGCCAGGACGCGCCAGGTGACCGATGGCAAGGGTATCTCGGCTCGCTCGATCGTAACCTGGATGGGTTTGAAATCTGGAGCCCGGGCGATGGTCAGTTTCAGCTTGCTGCCCACCGGGCCACGTATGGCAGCAAGTAACGTATCTTGTGGGGTATCAGGCGTAATCGCCTGGCCATCCGCTTCCAGCAAGCGATCGCCATCCTGCAGGCCGGCCGCGCGCGCCGGGCTGTCTGCAAAGGGGTACACGACCCAGTACCCCTCGCTGTTTTTTTCCACCTGTGCGCCGATACCCCCGTAGCGCCCTTCCAGGCGGTTGCCCTCCAGCTCGTTTTGCGGCGGCTCAAGGAAAACGGTATACGGATCGTTATAAGCCTGCAGCATGCCGCGCACCATCCCATATTCAAGAGCTGGCGAGGCTGGAGGGTCGGTCAGCCCGTGGCCGATCAATATTTTAAAAGCTTCGCCCAGAACTGGAAAATTCTGGCTGGTCTCTTGCTGCTGGCGATAAAGATACCCTGCATAGAAAGCGCCTCCAACGAGCAAGAAGACCAGCAGGGCAAAAGTGAAAGCGCGGACGAAGGGTATGATCGAGCGGAACATGATCAACTTTAATTAGTCTGTGGATTGTCGCGGGCCTGGTTGCGCCAGGATGCGAGCGATACCGCGCAGATCCATCCACCATTGATCTTTTGGCCGCTGCTGTTTGATGTCTGCCATGCGGTCGAAATCTTGTAACGGGTGGAACTTGATCTCGCGGCCTTGCAAGCCAATATAGGCGCTTTGGGATGATTTTGATGCAACCTGCTCGATCAGATAATCGATACAGCGCGTCGCCAGGCGTGTCGCCTGGATGCGGTCGAACGGCGACGGGTGCCCACCTTGCTGCAGGTGTCCCAGGATCGACTGGCGTACGTCGAACATATCCTGGCCTTCTTCCTCGAATAGTTTGCACATGAAGGGCGTATCATAGACCGGGTTCGCATATTCGTTACGAATCAGCAACCCCAGGCGTTTTCCATGGCTGAAGCCATAATTGAGGTTTTCAACGTCTTTCTCCAAATCTTTGAGAGTCACCCCCTCCTCATGCAAATAAACGCGTTCGGCGCCGGTGGCCAGGCCGCTCATTAACGCCAGGTAGCCGCAGTGTCGCCCCATTACTTCCACGATAAATACACGCCGCAGGGCGCCGGCTGAATCTTTAATTTTGTCGACGGCCTCGACGATATTGTTCAGTGCTGTATCCGCGCCGATGCTCAATTCGGAGCCGGGAAGGTTATTATTGATCGAGGCGGGTAAGCAAACGATGGGCAGGTTGAAAGCCGGATAATTTTCACGCAGTCTAAGCATTTGAAAAGCAGTTTCATACCCGGCCCAGCCGCCGATCATCAAGATCCCCTGGATTTCTTGTTTTTCGATGGCGCGGGCGATGCCGTAGAAGTCGCCGCCGGATGGGACTTTCCGGCTGGTTCCCAGCTCGCAACCGCCGCGCGGAGCCCAGCCGTTCACACTTTGCCAGTTCATCTCTGCGACTTCGCCATCGATCAGCCCGTGGAAACCGTTGCGAATACCCAGGATGATATGGCCTTTATCCAGGCCGATGCGCGCGGCCGCGCGCACCGCAGCGTTCATCCCTGGGGCGGGTGCGCCCGCGTGAATGATCGCCAGGCGGTAACGGTCCTGGCCCGGTTGCGACGGGTGAGGCAGGGCGCGCAGCATGGTACGCAAGGTCTGGAAAGACTCTTTGAAACTGCTGCCGCGCAAATCCATGGCCGTTTCGTAACTGTGGGACTGGATGGCTTCGGCGACAGCGCGAGTCTTGGCCACACATTCCATCAGCGGGGATGTGATGATACGGTTGCCGCGCAGGCCAATCAATTGCGGCTCGCTGTCCGGGCTGTCTTTCAGCAGGGTCTCGACAGCGGCGTGGCCCAACAAGGTGCCCAGGTTGCGGTCGAACGCGCTGGGCGCGCCGCCGCGCTGCACATGGCCCAGGACCGTGACGCGCACTTCTTCTCCCATCGCCTTCTCAAGCGTTTCGGCGACTTCGGTGCTGCCGATATAGTTGCCATGCAGATCGTGAGCTCCCTCGGCAATCACCACAATGGTGTCGCGCCGCCCGGCCCTGCGGCCGGCTTTGAGACGTTCGCTCATCACATCTTGCCAGTTGTCTACCGCGGGCGGGTTTTCTGGAATAAGCACCCAGTCCGCCCCGGTAGCCAGGCCACCCATCAAAGCCAGGTAACCGCAGTTGCGTCCCATCACCTTAACCACAAAGGTGCGTTGGTGGCTGGCGGCCGTGCTGCTGATGGCGTCGATGGCTTCGGTGATGCGGTGCAGGGCCGAATCGGCGCCGATGGTCATGTCGGTGCCGAACATATCATTGTCGATCGAGCCAACCAGGCCGACAATCCGCAGGTTTGGATGGCTATCGACCCTGGCCTTGTCGATCAAGCCCTTCTCAGCCATCTCTTGCAGCAGGCCCGGCCATTCCTGGCGGAAGATATTCGCTCCTGTCAGGCTGCCGTCGCCACCGATAATCACCAGGCTGTCGATCTCGTGCTCCAGAAGGTTCCGGGCTGCCTGGAGGCGTCCCTGGCGCGTGCGAAATGCATCACTACGCGCCGTACCGATGATTGTGCCGCCGAGGTTAAGAATTCCACCTACCATATCCCAGGTCATCGGCCGGATATACTCTCCGCCCTCGATCATGCCTTGATAGCCTTCGTAAATTGCGTATACCTGGATGCGGCGATCCAGCGCGGTGCGTACGATGGCGCGCACTGCTGCGTTCATTCCCTGTGCATCGCCGCCGCTGGTGAGGATACCAATCCGGATGGCAGGTAGCATTGACATAATAACTCCTGTAGTTACAATGATTCTACACGCAAAGGCTAAGTATAACGCTGTAGATTGAAGTGTGTCAAATATATTTCGGGGCAAGTTATGCTATACTCAGAGCAATCATCGTTTACAGGGCGTTCAGATGCCCCGGGATTCCGGGGCTTCTACCCCACATTCGCTATAGTTTTTATGCTTTTGGAAGCAGGAGGCGCTTATGCTCATCGTCCATGTCCATGTCCATGTTAAACCGGAGTTTGTCGATGCCTTCAAACAGGCATCGCTCGAGAATGCCCGCAACAGCCTTCAGGAAGCGGGGGTAGCGCGTTTC
Source organism: uncultured Anaerolinea sp. (assembly GCA_964595435.1). GTDB lineage: Bacteria > Chloroflexota > Anaerolineae > Anaerolineales > UBA4823 > RBG-16-57-11. The sequence continues at coordinate 75,739 of CAZQQJ010000018.1, forward strand.
GATGTGATTCAACAGACAGATGACCCCACTCGCTTTGTGCTGGTTGAGGTATACCGGGATGCCGAAGCTCCTGGAAAGCATAAAGAAACCGCCCATTATGCTCGCTGGCGTGACCAGGTGGCCGATATGATGGCTGAACCGCGCTCTGGCGTGAAATATTCCAACATTTTCCCGGAAGATCATGGCTGGTAAGATGATCAACTTTGAGTTTGCTACCGCCACTCGAATACTATTTGGCGAAGGTGTCTTCAAGCAAATCGGCGCCTTGTCTGCCGAGATGGGCTGGCGGGCGTTGGTAACGACCGGCTTCGACCTGGCGCGCTGCCAGCCGCTGCTGGAAAACCTGGCTGCGCAAGGCGTTATACCCACCTGGTTTATAGTCAAAGGAGAGCCCACCCTGGAGACCATCCAGGATGGCCTGCTTCGGGCGCGCCAGGAACAATGCGACCTGGTGATCGGGTTTGGTGGGGGCAGCGCCATCGATGCGGGCAAGGCGATTGCCGCTTTGATGACCAACCCGGGCGAACCTTTGGATTACCTGGAGGTGGTCGGCCGTGGCCAGGCTTTGCAGCAGGCCTCGCTGCCATTTATTGCCATACCCACCACGGCCGGTACCGGCGCAGAAGTGACGCGCAACGCGGTGATCGGTGTGCCGGGACAGCGGGTAAAGGTCAGCCTGCGCAGCCCGTTGATGTTGCCGCGCCTGGCATTGGTGGACCCGGAATTGACCCATAGCCTGCCGCCGGAAGTCACCGCCAGCACTGGAATGGACGCGCTGACCCAGTTGATCGAGCCTTACGTAAGCAACAAGGCCAACCCCTTGACGGATGCCATCTGCCTGGACGGCATTCAGCGCGTCGTGCGCTCATTGCGCCGGGCTTACGAGCACGGCGACGACTCCGCCGCCCGCCAGGATATGGCCCTGGCCAGCCTGTTCGGCGGGCTGGCCCTGGCGAATGCCCAGTTGGGAGCGGTGCATGGTTTCGCCGGCGTGTTGGGCGGCATGTTCGACGCGCCGCATGGTGCCGTCTGCGCCAGGTTATTGCCAATTGTCATGGATGTGAATGCGCGTGCCCTGCGGCTGCGCGAGCCGGATCACCCGGCGTTGGAGCGTTACCAACAGGTGGCGCATTTGCTGACCGGTAACCCCCAGACGTCGGTGGAGGAAGGCGCCGCCTGGCTGCGCGGGTTGGCGCAGGCGCTCAACATTTTTCCGCTGGTGGTCTTTGGAGTGAAGCGAGCTTCTTTCCCCGAGATCATCGAGAAGGCAGGGCGCGCCAGCAGTATGCAAGGCAACCCGATAAAACTTACTGCGGAGGAGATGCAGGAGATTTTGGAGCGGGCAGCGTTCTAGTTCTACTTCATGCTCTGGAGAATATGGTACTGTTGGTTGCCGTACACAGTTTCTACCCGTGAGAACAACGCCGCCATCAGCCGCCCATATTGGATGAACTGGTTTGCTACGATGAACAGCCTGCCGCCTGGTTCGAGCGCCTGGTAACTTTGCTGGATGAACGCCTCGGCTACCAGGTAATCCACCGCGTGCCCGGTGTGGAAGGGCGGGTTGCTGGCGATCAGCGTATAGCGCTGGTCTGCCACCGCGCTCAAGACGTCCGATGGCAGGCAGCGGGCTTTGTCGCGAGCGTAAACCGCTGCATTCTTCGCCGCACAGGCCACGGCTAACAGGTTTGCGTCGACCAGATCGACCTGGGCCGCGCCGGCTTGCGCCGCCTTCAGGCCGATGATCCCATAGCCGCAGCCTAAATCCAGGACTCGTTCGCCCGGTGAAAGGTTCAAGTGATCGAGCAGCAGGCGCGTCCCCGGGTCCAGGCGGTCATTGGAGAACACCCCGGGCAGGCTGTACAGCGCCAGGTTGCCTTGCGGTGCATCTACCCGGATTTGCAGCCAGGTGTCCGGTGCGATTCCTGCCTCGCGCCACCAGCCGGTTTGGGGCATTTCTCCCGAGGGACGCCTCAGGCTTACAATCCGGCAGCCCTTCTTGTAAGCCAGGATCGAGCCGTTGCCAAAAAGTATCTGCGCATCTTTTGCTACGGGTTGGACCCCTTGCTGGTTGGCGCCGGCCAGGTAAAGCCGCCCGCCAGGGCGCAGGCCCCTCCAGGCCTCTGCCAGCCAGCGTTGCGCAAGTTTGCGCCCTTTGGGCAGATCGATCAAAACGGCAGCAAAGCTCCCCTCCTGGCTGGCGGGCAAACTGATTTCGGAGAGAATGTGCGCATTCGTGATCTGGTTGGCCTGTAGGGTCTGTGCGGATAGCTGTAAAGCTACAAAGCTGCTATCCGCCAGCCAGATTTCTCCCCGGGGCAGCCGTGGCGCAATCGCTGCGGCAATTGCCCCGTGCCCGCAGCCCATCAACAGGACGCTGTCTTCGGGCGAGAACTCGGCCTTTTCGGCCAGGAGACAGGCCGCCGGTGAGATTCGGTCCCAAAGCGGCAACCCTGGTTTGGAGATGAAAGTGATGTTTCGACCGGCGATGGCGGCCGGGAAACTCTTCGGCTGCGCGTACGAGAGATCGGAAATCAACGAGCGCTTCATTCAGGCCCGGCTTGATAGAACCAGATGGCATCTCCATGATCGTTGACCAGGGTATTGGCGGGGCGGAGAAGCAGCCACCCTACGACATAGGCGTCGCCGACCGAGCCGGAGGCGTTGATGGTCATCGCAAAGATCAGCACATAAAGCCAGTTGATATCCACATACGGGATGATGGCGATGCCCAGTGCGGTCAGCACGATCAACGGCGCCAGGCCGATCATGGCGTACGCATTGCGGGATACGTACCATTCAGGGGCTGCCGCGTAAGCATAGGCTGCCCGCAGGCCGAAGCGCGGTCGGCTTTTGGTGACAAGCCAGAAGAACAAACCGTGGGTCATTTCGTGTAGCAGCAAAATCGTTATGGTCGCTGCCAGTATGGCCAGGACATATGAAAACCCGGAAACATGGATATCCAGGGATTGCCTGGTGAGGACCAGGCGGCTGGCAAGCCGGGTGAACAACCAGCCAAACAAAAAGAACAGCGCCAATCCGATCAGGTTTAACCCGATCAGCAGTTTGCGGTCCATCGATAAATCCAGGTGGCGAAGCAGGCTGTAATTTGCAGGCAGAGTCCTGGTAGGTTTCATTGCCCCATTATACTGTATCCCTATACGGCCTGGACGAAGCCGCCTGATCTGCCAGGTTTTCCGGTCATTGCCATCTTTGCGCTGGTTTAGGTGCAACTAAAACGATGGGAGCCCACTGCCCGCTTGCTCGGACGCTATTCTTAAGATGTGTTAACCCTTTACTAAATTACCCCATGTTTACTTGACATTCATTCCCTTTTAACGTATACTCTGATTCACGCTAGTTCGCCAGGAGGAGGCCGTTTTGCGCGATGAGTGTGGTATATTGGCAGTGTATATTGCACCACCGTAGGCCAGTGAGTGAAGATCATTTTCTATAACCCGGTTGTGTTTGCCGTGAAGAACGTACACAACACGCGGAAAAGCCTATGCATACAACAGGGAGCTTTTTATATTAGGTGGATTAATTCTTTGATAGTTTAGTAATTACGAATTGCATATTTTGTACAGGTATTTTAGCGGCGATGAACCAAGGAGCAAATTTGGTCGCTTACCCCCTATTTCGTGTCACAACTGCTAATGGGGATGTTCTTTGGGTAGCCAATAGCGAAACCGGCACGATAGCCGGTTTTTGTGTTTTTTAGGAAGGGTATATTTCAGTTTGGATAGGAGGTGAATTAGAACGTAATCAGGAGGTCTTTTAGCCATTTCATTGATGGCTTGAACATCAAGAAAGCTTTCACAGAGACCATGTCAAATTGGACTGGATTACACTCTGTGGAGTGCGTTTATAACACATCTACATTGGGCCAACAGAATAGAACAATCAGATCAAGAAGGGAGACACCATGGACACAGTAAAACTAGGCGTTATTGGATGTGGGTATTGGGGACCGAATCTAATCCGCAACTTCGTAGAAATACCCGAATCAACAGTTGTGGCGGTAGCTGATCTGCGTGAAGAACGTCTTGCCCGTATTCGCCAAATTTACTCTCAGGTCAATACAACTACTGACTACCATGATTTGTTTAAGATGAATCTGGACGCGATCGTTGTGGCAACCCACCCGACCACTCACTTCCAGTTTGCCCTGGAGGCGCTCCAAAGCGGACATCATGTATTGGTTGAAAAGCCGATGACTTTGAATAGTCAAGATGCCATCCGATTGATCGATGAAGCCAACAGTCGAAACCTCACTCTGATGGTCGGCCATACCTTTATGTACAATTCAGCAATACAGGCGCTCAAGTCGTTGATTGACCGGGGCGAACTGGGGCGGGTTTACTATCTTGATTCCGCAAGGTTGAACCTTGGCCTTTTCCAGCGTGACTTGAACGTGTTATGGGATTTAGCCCCACACGACCTATCCATCTTGTTCTATCTCCTGGGCACAGACCCCATTGCTGTTAGCGCTCAGGGGGTTAACTGCGTATTTGACAAGATAAGCGACGTCGTTTACCTGAACTTGCTCTTCCCCGATGACGTCATGGCCCATATCCATTTGAGCTGGCTGGAGCCATGCAAGGTGCGCAGAACCACAATCGTTGGCAGCAAGAAGATGGTGGTTTACAACGACATCGAGACGAGCGATAAGATCAAGATTTACGATAAGGGCGTCGATAAACCCCCCTACACGGAAAGTTTCGGTGAGTTGCTGTGCAACTACCGCTATGGAGATGTGCTAATCCCCAACATTCGCTTCGTGGAGCCCTTGCGGACGGAGTGCTTCCACTTCCTCGATTGTATACGGACGGGGAAGCAGCCGCTCACCAGTGGTTTAGACGGGCTGAAGGTGGTAAAGGTATTGGAAGCCGCGCAAATATCGTTGGATAAGGGGAATCACAAGGAACTGATCCAATGGACGCCAGAGACACTTTACGCGTAGCCCCGGACGTACGCCTCGGGGAGAACGTGAAGCTATATGCCTTTGTCAACCTCTATGGGTGCGAGATCGGCGATGACACGAAAGTTGGAACGTTCGTCGAAATTCAAAAGGGGGCAAAAATTGGCCGGCGGGTCAAGATCTCCAGCCATACATTTATTTGCGAAGGGGTGACCATCGAAGACGAAGTCTTCGTTGGTCACGGGGTCATGTTTATCAACGATAAGTACCCACGTGCCACTACCGGATCTGGGAGCTTGCAGACGGAAGAAGACTGGAAGTGTATCCCAACCCTGGTGAAACGGGGTGCCTCGATTGGCAGCAATGCCACAATCCTGTGCGGCGTTACGATTGGTGAAAAGGCTATCGTCGGCGCCGGTAGCGTCGTCACGCATGATGTTCCTGCCGGCGCCATCGTAGCGGGTGTCCCTGCCCGTATCATCCGAGAAGTCATCAGCGAGTGAATGAAGGAGAACCCGAATGAGCATCCCTTTAGTCGATCTCAAGAAACAATATGCTCCGCTTAAGGACGAAATCCTGCAGGGGATCGGGCGTGTCTTTGATAGTATGCAGCTTTTCCTGGGAGAGAACGTTCAAGGGCTGGAGCGAGAGTTCGCTCAATTCTGTGGCGCGGCTTATGGTATTGGCGTTAGCGATGGTACCGCCTCGCTGCAGATCATTTTGCGAGCCATGAATATCGGTCCAGGGGATGAAGTGATCACCCCGTCGCACACTTTCATCGCTACCGCCGAGGCGATCATGCTGGTCGGGGCGAAGCCCGTGTTTGTGGATATCGATCCAGACACGCTGCTGATGGATGTCTCACAGGTCGAGGCGAAGATTACCCCGCAGACGAAGGCGATCATGCCTGTGCATCTCTATGGCCAGGCTGTGGAAATGGATGCGTTGCTTGAGATCGCCTCTCGGCATGGCTTGCGGGTCATCGAAGACGCCTGCCAGGCGCATGGCGCTGAATATAAAGGGAAAAGGACCGGCAGCCTGGGAGATGCGGCCGGGTTTAGCTTCTATTTTTCTAAGAACCTGGGCGCTTACGGAGAGGGTGGTTTTATCACCACGAACGACGCGGAACTGGCGCGCACCATCCGCATGATCCGCGACCATGGCTCGGGAAGCCGGTATCATCACGACCTGCTTGGCTTCAACGGACGCCTGGATGAAATCCAGGCCGTGGTACTGCGCGCCAAGCTGCCCCACCTGGCTGCCTGGAATGAAAAACGCAGAGAACACGCCAGGTTATACAACGAATTGTTGCAGGGCACCCCGGCGGTGCCCCCCACTGAGCTGCCGGCCAATTGCCACGTTTATCATCTCTATGTGATCCGTGTTCCCCGGCGTGATGAATTGCAGGCCTGGCTGAAGGAACAGGGAGTATTCTCCGGGATTCATTACCCCATTCCCATTCATTTGCAGAAATCGATGGTCGAGCTTGGTTACAAGGAGGGTGACCTCCCTGTGACAGAAAGCGTGGTGTCGCAAATCCTGTCACTACCGATGTATGCCGAGTTGAGTGACGAGGACATCAGGTTCGTTGCGGACAAGATCAAAGAGTTCTACAGCTAGAGAATTTGCCGGATGAAAATTCAGGGCTGAGCCAAAGGAAAGCGACATGGTGATTCAGTGCCTGATCTATAAACCAACAAAAAGTCGACATGGATGAATGTCGGATGGGCGGAGCATGCCTGATTCTGAAGAATACAACGCTAACCCTACCCATAAATCATCCGCCGTCCAGGGTTTAAAACTCTACTTATCCCGGCAGGCTTCCAGCCCTGGAGCTTATCTGCTCGAGCAGGCGCTCTATGTATTTGCAGGATGGGTGCCAACCGTAATTGGCCTGGGGTTACGCGGTATTTTATATCGCTTGATCCTGGACATGGATGGTTGGGCTGCAATTGAAAGCAGAGTCCGCCTGAGGTTTGCCAGCAACATTCGCCTGGGTCACGGTGTGTACCTGGATCAGAACGCATATCTCCATGCCTGCCCGAAAGGCATCGAGATTGGTTCAGACACCATCGTGATGCATGGGGCTGTTCTGCATGTGTACAATTTTCGTGACTTGCCGAACGCTGGCATCTGGATTGGGCGAAATTGTTTAATCGGCGAATATTCCGTGATTCGTGGGCAGGGCGGCGTCCACATTGGGGATCGGGTATATACTTCGCCTTTTACGCAGATCATCGCTGTAAACCACGTTTTCGATGACCCTGGCCGCCCGTTTACTCACCAGGGTATCACAGCCGAAGGAATCGTTATTGAGGACGACGTCTGGTTGGGGGCCGGAGCGATCATCACAGATGGCGTTCGTGTCGGCAAGGGAGCGGTGGTGGCTGCTGGCGCAGTTGTCACAAAAGATGTGGCTCCCCATACCGTGGTCGGCGGCGTCCCTGCCCGTTGGATCAAGACAATCGATGGACAAGCCCAGGTTGGAAACAGGCGAGTCTGGTACTGACCGTTTGAGGTGCATAATCCTATGGACAAAAATAATGGTAATTCGCCGGTCCTCTCAGTTGTTATTCCGGCCTACAACGAGGAAAATGGCATTGCAGAAATCATGAATCGGGTGCTTGCGGCTCGGCCGGCGCTGAACGAGGTCGGTATTACTGATCTTGAACTGCTGGTCGTCGACGACGGTTCGGCAGACCGCACGCGAGAGATCGTATCGTCCTGCCCGGAAGTTCGCTTGCTGAACCACAAGACGAACAAAGGTTATGGGGCGGCGCTCAAGACGGGCTTTCATGCTGCTCGCGGAGATTTGTTGGCTTTTCTGGACGCGGATGGTACTTACCCTCCCGAATATTTCCCCCAGCTTTGCCGTGAGGCGCTCGCCGGGGGGGAGCTGGTTGTCGGGTCGCGCCGCTCCGGCGCCGCCAGCGAGATGCCTGCTGTCAGAAGATTGGGTAACTTAATCTGGTCCAATCTGGTTACCCTGCTGAGCGGCGAGAAAGTCATGGACCCGGCAAGCGGGATGCGCGTCTTCAGGCGAGATGTTTTGGAGCGCCTGTACCCTCTACCCGATGGGTTGAACTTTACCCCGGTGATGAGCACCCGGGCGATACATGAGGGAGTGCGGCTTGTGGAAGTGCCCATCCCTTACAAAGAGCGCATGGGGCGTTCGAAGCTCAGCGTGGTGAGAGATGGGATGCGTTTCTTGCAGACCATCATCTGGACAGCGCTTAACTATAACCCGGTGCGTATCCTGGGAGGGATAGGGGTAGTGATGCTGGCCTTAATGGGCCTCATCGCGGTGCTTCTGATTGCCATGCGCCTCTCAGGCATAACGGTCCTGGGCGCCTGGGGAGTAGCCAGCACTTTCGTCGCCCTGGTTTTGGGTATTGCCGGGGTGGACCTTTTCGCCCTGGGGGTGACGTTCAATTATCTGGTTTCGTTATTCCATAAGCGCCCGGTACGCCAGGGGTTGTTTGGCCGGCCGGTGTTTAAGACCCCACTGGAGCGCCAGTTCTGGTGGATGGGATTGGTTTCAGCCGTTGCAGGTTTGATCCTGGGCATTGGGAGTTTTGTTTATGCCCTTGAAGGCTGGCCGATCGAACGTTTGTGGCTGTATCTTCTGGCTGGAACGTTGTTAATATTGGTAGGCATCCAGTTGGAAATCTTCTGGGTGGTCGTCAGAGTATTGGACGAGCTAAGTCAACGAGAATGTTTAGTGGAGAACGATCTGAGAGCTGATTGATATGGACGAGACGAAAGAATCTTACCGGTCTAATTTAGGGGCGCGCCGAATCCCCGCACTCCCGGAAGCCAGGTTTCCGAGCGCGGATTCGATTGTCAACGCACAGGCTGTTGCTCGTAAACGAGAGAGCAAGGTGGATATTTTATTGGTAAATCCTCCTTCACCGGACGGTGCGATCTGGATCCGCACCCAACACCGGGTCGGACGCCGTAGCCGTGAGAATATGATCTGGCCGCAAGTCAGCCTGGCACAGATGGCTGCTTTGCTTTACCCGGACTACAGCGTGGAAATTGTGGATGCAATTGCCATGCGTATGGGCTGGCCTGAGTTCGAAAAGCTGCTGCGAGATCGCCGGCCGCGTTATTACCTTACACAGGTTACCGCGCCGACTCTAACGAATGATATGTATGGCGCCTTTCTGGCGCGCAGCCTGGGCTCGGTGACGATTGCGTTTGGTACGCATGTCACTCCCATGGCAGGCGAAACGCTTGTATCTTTTCCTGCCCTGGATTACGTGCTGCGCGGCGAGCCTGAGCTGACCCTGCGAGAGCTGATTGACACGCACGAAGTGGTTCGAGGGCGGTGGCAGGTGGATGCAGATGGCCGCCTGGCAGATGCTCAAACCGGCGCCGGCCCGCAGTTGCACACCTTGATGTATAAGTTGTGGAAAGACGCTGACCCGGACTGGAACCCCGCCTGGACGGTTGCAGGGAATGGAGCGGAGAAAATCGAGGCTGCCCGGCCCGCTTCGATCGGGCTTACCATCCTGCCTGCCCAGCCATCTCTTGAAGAACATCAACGGCCCCAGGAAAACCAGTTGGCATCCATTAAGGGCCTGGGCTGGCGGCGCCAGGGCCAGGCGAGGATCAACTGGGACCGGCCGTTTATCAAGAGCCTGGACGATTTGCCCATTCCGTTACATCATCTGCTGCCGTTGGATCGTTACCGCGCCCCGCTGATCAAAGGGCCCTATACTTTCATCGTGACGAGCCGGGGTTGCCCTGCTGGTTGCAAATATTGCATCAAACACGTCAGTTACCAGTATTCGGTGCGCTTGCGCTCGCCCGAAAAACTGGTGGAAGAGATTCGCCTGTTATCCGACCTGGGTGTACACCACATACAGATGTACGCTGATTTGTTCACTGTCAATCGCGACCAGGTGGTCAGGTTGTGTGAATTGATCATCGAACAGGGCCTGAAAGTCACCTGGTCGTGCAACAGCAGAGTCGACTATGTGGATGAAGAAATGCTGCGTTTAATGGGACGTGCAGGTTGCCAGGTCATCTCGTGGGGGATCGAGAGTGGAAACGAGATGATCCTTAAGAAAGCGCATAAGGGCTACCGGATGGAGCAGGCGCACAAGGCGTTGAGCTGGGCCAGGCAGGCTGGTATTTTGAATTGGGGTTACTTTATCATCGGCTTACCCGGTGAAACGGTTGAAACCATTCAGGAAACCATCCAATTCTCCAAGAAATTGCCCTTAGATATCGTTCTGTTCCATGTTGCCGCCCCCTATCCTGGTACGCCCTTCTTCTTCGAGGTGGTTGAGAATGGGTGGTTCCGTCCTGGTACGAACTGGGAAGAAGTGGATATGGATCAGGCTACCGTCCTGGATTACCCCGGCTTAAAAGCAGAAGACTTGCTCTACTGGCAGCGGCGTGCTTTCCGTGAATGGGCGTTTCGGCCTCGCCCGATGTTGACCTATCTGAAGAGCATGAATACCTGGCAAGGGTTCAAGAGCGCTATCAACATTGGCCTGCAAACCCTGGGATGGATCAGAGGGTGAATTGGGCAAGAGATCTGAAAGCATCGTCGTGACAAAAATTGGTGCAATGCGATTTACTTTGACAGCGGCGATGTATGTCGCCTTGTGCAGCATACTGCTGGCATCCGGCCCCTTGCAAGTTCGTGCGAGAGAGTCGCAAATCATCGCCGGGCCCACCTGGACCAGGCCGCTCAACCTGTCTCGTTCAGGAGCTGCCTCAAACCCGCTTCTCATCGCCGCGCCGGATGGGCGATTACAAGCCTTCTGGTGGGATCGCTTTGATGGGGTAATGACCTCGGTATCCGACGGGCAGACCTGGTCCGGTCCAATCAGTTCGCCCTTATCCAAAAATTTGACCACCACGCCCTACATTACTATGGACTCTATGGGCAAATTGAATGCATTCTGGCTGGAAAATGGCAGGCAAATGTACAGCCAGATGGAATTCGCTAGGGCGGTGTGGCTCAATCCGGTGAGGCTGGCTGAATCGGTAGCGACGTTCGACATCACGCCAACCCGTACGGGAAGGCTGGCGCAAGTATATGTCCGCCCGTTGAACACGATCCCGGTGCCGTCCGGCCTGTACTTTACGAAGGAATATGTTACTGGCAGTTGGAGTGTGCCCATTTCCATTCGCAACAGCATCTACTTCCGCCCCTTGACCCCCGAGATGGGCTACATTCGGGTCGTCGAAATGAACCTGTCCGGCGCTTCGTCCGCTGCAACTGCTGCGAATGCGCCATCGGTTCCTGTCCTCATCCTGGGCTGGGACGATCCGCAACAGCGGCAATCGCTATTTTCGTATTCTTTGGATGGCGGTACCCAATGGCAGGAAGCTGAAGTCGTTGGCACGGGCGAAGGAAGCTCCTCTCATCTGCGGTTGGCTCCTTTGCTAGGAGATAAGGGGTTATTGAGGATATGGGAAGAGAGCGAGGAATCTGCCTGCAAACTCTACCAGCAAGAACTGGTAATGGTAGTCGACCAGGCCTCGGCGGCTAACCCTACACAACCGTTATCCCCAGATTCCTGGTCAAAACCGTCCCCTATCTTCGAAAATGTCTCTGTTTGCCCTCAAGGGGATTCCTTTTGGCCGTATCAGGATGGGGTCATATGGATTTGGGGCGAAGGATCAGATCGGCTAACATTGAACGAATGGCAGCCTGGCGTGGGTGAATGGACGGAGCCAGTGGAAGCTTCTTTTCGTTTCGAGGATGAAGAGACACTTCAAACGGTCAGCCTGGATGACTTGCATGCGGTCGTATCGGGGGATCAATTGGTCGTGATCGGGATTGATCCCACCACCAACGAAGCCTGGGTGACCATGACCCGGATCAGCGACCTGGGGATGGCTGTTGCATCTCCTTCCTCCTGGGCCGAACCCGCTGAACTGGCTATCGAAGATCAGCCGAAAGATTTGCCAGCAGTGGGCATAGACAGAAAGGGCAGGACGCATCTTATCTGGAGTGTTGCCAGCGAACAGCTTGGGGCGGATAGTCCCGGCGATACGTTGTACTACGTTCGCGCAGAAGAGGGCGAATTTTCCCGGGCTGTAGGCATCGTTCCGCCGGTGGAAGGTAAAATTGCCAACCAGCCTGCTCTGCTGGTCGTTCCTCAAGCCGCGGAAGAAACCGATTTGTTGCATCTGGTCTGGAGTGGAGAAACCGGAGGACAGATTCTATATAGCCGGTCTGTAGCCGACGAGGCATTTAACCCTGGTAGCTGGACTGCGCCTGTGAGCATCGCTTCTCACACCGGGGCAAAATGGCCTCGGATTGGCGCAGATGCATCTGGCCGTTTGTACGTTCTTTACATCGTACCCCTGAACGAAGCGCGGGGTGTTTACCTGGTAAGCTCCGCAGATCGTGGTAAGAGCTGGTCTGAGCCGGTGCAGGTTTTTAACGCCGCTGCATCCGGTTGGCCGATGGTGGATCATCCATCTTTGTCGGTTGCGCCAGACGGGGTGTTGCGCGCTGCCTGGGTGCAGGCTCCTCTCCCGGGAACAGGTGTCTCTCAGGGCATCTATTATGCGTATTCGACAGATGGTGGGCGGGTCTGGAGTGTTCCCTTTGAAATTGCCACGCGAGGGTATGCTTGGCCGAGTTTGGCAGTAGTCGGCGGGCAGGTGCACCTGGTATTCGGCCAAACCAATACGGAAAGAATTTACTATCGCTGGGCGGCGATAGACCAACAAGGCGAGAAAGCAGAAAATTGGAGCATCACCGGCGGTGTCCCCGGTTACCAGGGCGCCAGCATGCCATTTGATCTCGTAGCGACCTATGAAAGATTGTACCTGGTTGTTGAAAATTCCGACTCTTCAGGGTTTAGTTATAGCGTTTGGAACAGCAATGAACGGCCTGGAAGCTGGTCTGACCCAGAACCATTTATTTTGCCCAAATATGCAAATTCCCCAGGGCAAACCTCCTCGCCGTCGGAAGATACAAAAATTACAGTTGCCGCCCAACCCTTGATCGGTTCCGTAGCCGTTGTGGGCCTGGCGCCTGAAATTCTGCCAGCCAATGGCGAGAAAGCGGGGAATCCTTCGCCACCGGCTCTTGCTCAGCAACCTGTCCTTTATCTCACCACCCACAGCATTGCCATCGAGGAAATGCCCAAGGTCTCTGTAATCTGGCTGGAGCCTACTCCTGGTCCGACAGTTTCTGCCCGGGAAACTCCCTCGGAGCCGGAAGTCTCTTTCACGCCAGTTCCCACTTTCATCGTCAACCAGGAACCTGGGCGGACGGGGTCATCTATCCCTCCGTTGGTCTGGGGCGGCGGGCTGGCAGCGATCATCGTTGTCGCATTCTTTGCAGGATACTTTTGGTGGATGCGGGGTAAATCATAACGATTATCGCGGTTTCGATCGATCCTGGTCTTAGCGAAGCCAGATAGCCCATACAATGTGAATCAATAACAAAGGTGTGCCAGATGAAATATTCAATTATTGTCCCATGCTATAACGAAGTAGATAATGTCCCCAAGCTTCGCGATGAGTTATTGCCGGTCATCGAAGAAATTGTTGTGCGTGGCCGCGCCGAAAAAGGGGAAGACTGTTCGGCTGAAGTGATCTTTGTGGACGATGGGAGCCGGGATGGAACCTTTCCGGTATTGAAAGAGGCGCTTGCAGACTACGATAAACCCGGCGTGAGTTTCAAATATGAAAAGCACGAGACCAATCGGGGGTTAGGCGCAGCGCTGCGGACTGGTTTCTCAGCGGTTGAGGGAGATATTGTGATTACTGTAGATAGTGATGGGACATACAAATTCACGGAGATCCCCAGGCTGTTATCCTACCTGACGCCGGATGTGGACATTGTCAATGCCTCCCCTTACCATCCACAAGGTCAAGTGGCTGGCGTTCCGGCTTATCGTTTGGTGCTCAGCCGGGGCTCATCCCTGATCTATCGAACGCTGTTGGACTGGCACGTTTATACCTATACGTGCCTGTTTCGGGCATACCGTTCCGACGTTATTCGAAATATCCAGTTCGAAGCAAATGGGTTCCTGGCGGGGACTGAACTGCTGGTAAAGGCCATGTTGAAAGGATATCGCGTGGTTGAGTTCCCGGCAGTGCTCTACAGAAGGGTTTATGGCGTATCCAAAGCCAGGATCGCCAGTACAATTTGGGCTCACCTGAAATTTCAATGGCGAGTGTTGAATTATCGAATTCAGTCCGGGCGATGGGCGCCCGGAAAGCATGCCGGAGGTCGAGCATGGGACTAGCCGAATCGAGGTCTACAACAAAGGGAACAAAAATGAACATCGCGATTATCTACATCTTGATCAGTGTAATGGGCGGAGCGGTAGGGCAAATCCTTCTGAAGAAGGGGATGTCCAACATGGGCTCGATTACTTTGAGTCTTGACCAGCTATTCAATGTCCTGTGGCGCATGGCAACCAACCCATACGTTTTTATTGGACTGGCGATTTACGTGACAGGTACGGTCTTCTGGTTGGCTGCTCTTTCGCGCGTCGATCTTAGCTTTGCCTATCCCTTTGCCAGCCTGAGTTATGTCATTATGTTGATTGCCTCCTGGCTGATTTTCAAGGAGAATATCACGTTATTACGGTTGGTCGGTACCGCCATGATCGGGTTAGGTGTTCTGTTGATTTCTCGCAGTTGATTATGAAAATTCTATCCGTCGTTGGTGCACGCCCCGAATTTATCCAGGCAATGCCGGTGAGCCGCGCTTTGCGAGAGCATCATCATGAAATCCTGGTGCATACCGGGCAACATTATGACTATCGGATGTCTCAGGCGTTTTTCGATGAATTGAGCATTCCATCCCCGGATTACAATCTTGAAGTCGGGTCTGGCACGCAGGCCGGGCAAACCGCGGCGATCATGGTCCGCCTGGAAGAAGTGCTCCAGCGAGAGCACCCCGATTTCTTAATCATGCGCGGGGATACCAACTCTTCGCTGGCTGCCGCCCTGGTAGCCAGTAAATTGCGTATCCCATTTGCGCACATCGAAGCCGGAGAACGCAGCTACAACCGGGATATGCCCGAAGAGATCAACCGCCTGGTGGCCGATCGCCTGGCGGATGTGCATTTTTGTGTCAGCCAGGCGGCAGTTAGCAACCTGGCTTCTGAAGGCATTACTGGTTCTGCCCATTGGGTGGGCGACGTGATGTTGGACGCGCTGCTTTACGCCCGGGTCATCGCCCGGGCCAGGTCGAACGTTCTTGAGCAGTTGCAGATCAGGCCGCGGAAATATGCCCTGGTGACGATCCATCGGGCGGCCAATACCGATGAGCCTGAACGGCTCCGGCAAATTCTCTCAGCGCTCAATGCGGTGCCAGAAACAGTGATTTTGCCCCTGCACCCCCGCACTCAAAAGACGTTATCCTCGATCAATATGGCTATCGATGGTCACGTCCAGATCATTGAGCCGGTAGGGTATTTCGATATGCTGGTTCTGGAAGAAAACGCCCGGTTGATTGCTACAGATTCCGGTGGGGTGCAGCGTGAAGCTTACTATTTGGGAATCCCCTGTCTTACTCTGAGGGATGAAACGGAATGGATGGCGACCCTGGAAGCAGGCTGGAATAAACTGGTGGGGGCCGATAAAAACCTGATCCTGGATAGCTGGTTCGGGTTTACCCCTCCGGCTGACCACCCGCCTATTTACGGTGATGGAACGGCGGCGCAACGGATTGCCCGGATCCTGGATGAGACTCTGCTTTCAAGAAAACCAGAGCGTGTACAGGTAGAGAATGGCCGGGCAGCTACATCGAAGAAGGTGGTGTTGTGATGAAAGTGGGTATTGTTGGTGGTGGAATCATGGGCATCTGCCTGGGGTATTTCCTCTCGCAGAAAGGCGCTGAGGTGGAAATTTTCGAGGCTTCCCCGACGATCGGGGGATTGGCCGGCCCAATTATTCTTGAAGATGGAACGAGGGTGGACCGCTTCTACCATACCATTCTGTCCAGCGACAGCCATTTGCTGGAGGTCTGTAACGAACTGGCCATCGCGGATCAATTGCGTTTTCGTGAAACCAGGATGGGTTTCTTCCACGATGGAAAAATCCACTCGATGAATAACGTGGTCGAGTTTCTGCGCTTTCCTCCCTTGGGCTGGATCGACCGTTTTCGCCTGGGCCTCACCGTGCTCTACGCACAGTTCGTGCGCGACTGGCAGCAGTTGGAAGGCATCAGCGTGGAAAAATGGTTGGTGGGTTTGAGCGGCCGGCGGACGTATGAAAACATCTGGCGGCCGATGCTCAAGGCAAAATTCGATGGGGGTTTCGAGAATACACCCGCCACGTACATCTGGGCGCGCCTGGTGAGAATGAAATCCACCCGCAGCGGGGCCAATCAAAAAGAACAGGCTGGCTACCTGATCGGTGGATATAGCACTCTGCTGCGCGCCATGGTCGAGCGCATCCAGGCCGCTGGCGGGCAGATCTATCTCCAACAGCCGGTCAGTGAGATTGTCATCGAAGATGGCCAGGCCAGGGGATTGCGCCTGGGCGATGAAGTACGCCATTTCGATAAAGTCGTGGGGACGTTACAATCGCCGGTTTTCCGCCGCCTGATCCCCGGGGCAAGCCAGGAATACCAGGAATTTCTCTCGAAGACAGAATACCTGGGCATCATTTCTGGTTTATTGGTGCTAGACAGGCCCCTGACCGGCTACTGGACTCTCAACATCACCGACGATCGCATTCCCTTCACCGGCGTGATCGAGACCACCTCCTACATTGATCCCCAATATGTCGGCGGGCACCACCTGGTTTACCTGCCCAAGTACACCTTCCCGAACAGTCAATGGCAGAAAACATCGGACGAGGAGATCAAAGAAATCTGGATGCAGCACCTGGGGACCATTTTCCCCGATTTTGATCGCCGCAGCATCCGCTATTTCCTGGTCCACCGCGAGCGCTATGTGGAGCCTTTGCATGGGTTGAATAGCGCCCACCTGATCCCGCAGGTAAAGACCCCGGTTAAGAATTTATACCTGGCGACGACGGCGCAGATCTACCCGGAGTTGACCAATGGCGAGTCGGTGAGCCGGAAGGCCCGGAACGTTGCCGGCATCTTGCTGGAAGATCGCTGATCCTACAGGAAAACACAGTGGACATATCCCAAAAGCCTGTCTCTCCCTATGATCGAATATTCTTGATCGCCTCCTGGTTCGGAATTGTCACCGGTCTGGTCGAGGGCCTGGGTGTATTGGTCTTTCAATCCATGGATTGGTTGAGAGGTCAGTTCACCTTCTTGGGCTCATCTCTGGAAGTTGTATGGATATCGCCGGTGCTCGATTGGCTTCTTTTCATGGTGGTGGGCTTGATGCTGGGCCTGGCCGTCCGGCTCTTTCCGAGATTGCCTGTAACACGCATCGCCTTTTTCGTCTTTGCCCTGCTCGGCTTGTTCTCCTGGATTATGATCCCGGCAAGCGGGCGGGTATTCATCTGGGCTGTTTTCATCTTCGTGGTTGGCCTGGCGTTTCAAGTCTCCCGCTGGATGGACCAGCGCAGCCAGGCGATCCTGCGGTTTTTCCAGCGGAGCCTGGCCTGGTTGATCGCTATCCTGTTGGCGGCGGTCGTCATCGTACAGGGCGGTTTCTGGCTCCAGCAGAGGATTGCCCTTACCCAATTGCCCGCGGCCGCCAAAGATTCACCCAACATCCTGGTGATCGTTATGGACACAGTGCGAGCAGACCATTTATCCGGGTATGGTTACTCCCGGGCGACGTCTCCAAACCTGGACCGTATCGCTCAGGAAGGGGTGCTCTTCGAGCAGGCTTATTCCACTTCCTCATGGACGGAGCCAGCGCATGGCTCATTGTTTACCGGGCGTTACGTTTCCGAGCACGGCGCGGATAATAAACCCCTGGATAACCGCTATCCCACCATCGCCGAAGCTCTTTACGCTCACGGTTATCAGACCGGCGCATTCTCGGCAAACTTCGAGGCCGTTAACCGGCACCTGGGTTTCGGGCGCGGGTTCATTCACTTCGAGGACTATTATCGCTCGATCAAGAGCATCCTGGTTAACACCGTCTATGGCCGTATGGCTCATTACTATTTGCTGCACCGGGTGTTGGGCGTCGAATCCTATATCGATCGCAGAGATGCCAGAGAAATCAATAACGCCTTCTTGAATTGGGTCGACCAGGCCCAACAGGAACACCCGTTTTTTGCATTCATCAATTATTACGACGCCCATGATCCCTATTTGCCCCCCGAACCTTATCGCAGCAAGTTCTCGGCTAAGCCAGGCCCAGGAGGGTTGATCAATTCGGATTGGGATATGAATAATATCTACACCGGCCTGACCCCGGAACAGATTCAAAGCGAGGTCGATGCCTACGACGGCGCGGTTGCTTATCTGGACGAGATGATCAACGACCTGATCAAAGAGTTGCAAAAACGCAATCTTGATCAAAATACCCTCGTCATTATTACCTCGGACCACGGGGAGATGTTTGGCGAACATGGCCTGCTGCACCACGCAAACTCGCTTTATCGTGAAGTGATCCACGTTCCCCTGATCTTTTTGTGGCCGGGACATTTGCCCGAAGGAAAGCGAGTGGAGCAGCCGGCCTCGATCGTCGCCATCCCGGCGACGTTGCTCGATCTTGTCGGGGCAAAAGATGGCGCAACTTTTCGGGGTCCTTCCCTGGCATTGCTGTGGACGGAAACCGGGGCCGCCAAAGACTGGCCCGATCCTTTGATGGAAATGGGGCAACTGCCCTGGGTGCCCGATCGCCAGCCGGCTTTTTATGGCGGCATGAAATCGATCATTGATTTGAACTGGCATTACATCGTTCACGAGAAATTCGGCGAAGAGCTTTACGATCTGAACACCGATCCGAAAGAATTGCAAAGCCAGGCCCAGGAAAGCACCGCTCAACCCCTCCTTGCCCGGTTGCGCGCTGCTTTGGAAGCACTGCTGTCAAGCGATCTACCGCGGCGATACGGTGATTGACACCAGCGGTTGCGCGCTGCTTTGGAAACACTGCTGTCAAGCGGCGCATCGGGAATGAGTGCCAAATCGTCGCTTGCAAACCTGGCAGGCCGATACGGGTGGTCGATGATCCTGTTTCATCATCAAGACCTGCCAGGGCCGGGCCACGCAAAATGATCCTCAATCAGGCAGAAATCGGTGTGAAAAAGGCTGTACTCTATCACCTGCGTGTAAATATTATTGCTCAAATCGTTGCGATCCTTTGCGTAGGGGTATGCACAATCGCAGCAGGCCAACTCCCTTCCTTGCCTGCCTATTGTGAATCTCCGGCAAACCCTATCGTAGCCGAAAATTGTAAGCCAGGCACCAGCGACTGGCATATCGATCATTTCAATGGGGATATCGAAGGCTATGCTTC
Organism: uncultured Anaerolinea sp.; assembly: GCA_964595435.1. Classification (GTDB taxonomy): domain Bacteria; phylum Chloroflexota; class Anaerolineae; order Anaerolineales; family UBA4823; genus RBG-16-57-11. The sequence continues at coordinate 94,999 of CAZQQJ010000018.1, forward strand.
GGCTGCCAGTGTCGCCCCAGGAGAGACGATTCATTTCTACGTCAATACCCAGGCGCCTAAGTACGATCTGTATCTCTTTCGCAGCGGTTACTATGGCGGCAGCGGCGGGCGCCTTGTTCAGATTGTCAAGGATTTGCCCGGGCAGGCGCAACCTGCCTGCCATTTCGACCGGACGACGGGCCTGGTAAGCTGCAGCAACTGGCTGGCATCCTATGACCTGCTCATCCCGGATGATTGGGTATCCGGTGTATACCTGGCCAAGCTGGTGCGGCCAGATACCGGTGGGGAGAATTTTGTTCTTTTCGTCGTGCGCGACGATGAGCGCCAGTCAGAAGCTCTCTTCCAGCTCAGCGTTACCACTTATCAGGCCTATAATTTCTACGGAAATAAATCTCTTTATAGTGCGCTGAGTTGGAATTATTGCCCCACGGTTTCGGGCGCTCCCCGTGCCGTGAAGATATCTTTTGACCGGCCCAGCAGCCTGACCGATGTCTTCCAAAACGCTTATTTTTGGACCGATTACCCCATGGTGTTCTGGCTAGAAGCGCAAGGGTACGATATCAGCTATAACACCAACCTGGATACACATCGAGCAGGGAGTCCAGGCGAACCCAACGAATTGCTGGAGCACCGCGTATTTTTGTCCGTGGGGCACGACGAGTATTGGTCACAGGAGATGCGTAACGCCATTACGCAGGCTCGCGACGCGGGCGTTCACCTGGCTTTCTTCTCCTCCAATACCGGCTATTGGCGTGTGCGCATGGAGGCAGACCCCTGGGGTGGCCAGCCAGACCGGGTTTTGGTTTCCTATAAGACCATCGAAAGCGGGCCTGCCGACCCGAGCGGGCATGCCACCACGACCTGGCGCGATACAGCCAGCATCAATGACCCGGAGAATGCCCTGGTCGGTGCGCAGTATATCGGCGATAACGACATCCGTTACTTCCCGATCCGGGTGACGGCAGAGCAGGCCAGGGATCGCATCTATCGCTATACCGGTTTACAGGAGATGCCGCCAGGCGCTTATGTGGAGATCGGCAAGCACCTGGTTGGTTGGGAATGGGACGCGGTTGCAGATAACGGGTACACGCCGGAAAACCTTGCCGTCCTGGCTTCTTCTCCGGTTTATGGTGGGCTGCTTGCGGATGATGGCCGCCTTTACAACTATGGCAAAGCGAACGCCCAGGTCACCCGCTATATGACCGCCAGCGGTAGGATGGTATTTGCCGCCGGCACCAATAACTGGTCGTGGGGTCTGGCGATCTATGAGCCAAACCGGGTTATCCAACAGCTCACCTGCAACCTGTTGGCGGATATGGGCATATTTCCCCGCACGCCTTTCGAGAGCCTGGTATTGGATGAAAATGAGATCCCTCCGTCGATCTCGTATACCAGTACATCGCCCGCCGGGGAGCGAGACGCCGTATTGATCGACAGGCTCGAAGGATTGATGAAAGCCTGGGGCGTGGGTGATTTTCAGCTCCTAGGTGAGATTTCAACCGGACCGGTGGGTGAGGCCGATTTCAAGCCCGCCGGCGTTTCGTCTGCGCCGCACATCTCCGATGTGCAGGTTACTCCAACGGCCGACGCAGCCCTCATTTCCTGGAAAACGGATGTCGATACCAGTGGGCAGGTGTGGGTCAAGTTCAACTCGGGGCCGATCGATTGGAGCCTGCCCAACGGGGGCCTGGGGGCCAGGCCGATAGCGTCTGAAGCGGCCCACGAAGCGTATACTCAGGTGCACGAGCTATATGTGGCCGGGTTGCAGCCGGACACCCAATATTATTTTCAGGTTGCCGGGCGCGAGATCGGGGGAGAGACGGCCATATTGGATGAGCGCAGCTTTCGCACCCTGGGCGAGACTTCGGTCTCGCTTCGTCTCAAATATGCGTTGCGGCCGGTCTATCGCCAGGCGCGTTGTCTCTATCTCGGCCGCGAAACCCAGGCACTCGCATGGGGGGGAGCAGTTGTCGCCGGGTTGGTAGTCCTTGCAATCCTTTGGCTCTACGCCAGGAAACGCCGTCGATCCAAATAAAAGCACCCAGGTGGATTAACAAACTAATGAAACGTCTCATCCGGGCAATTCCGTGGGAACCGTTGCTGTTTTTGGCGATTGTGGCCATTTCATCCTTTCTTATCTACGGCAATCTGGGAATAAACCCGCGCCCCTGGCATGACGAGGGCTCGGCGCTGCTCGTAGCCCGAACGCTGGCCGAAGATGGCATTTATGCCAGCCGCAATTCGGATGGCTACCAGACCTTCGGCGCAATCCAGAGCGTGGGCCCCACGGTGGTGGTCCCGATAGCCTGGATGTTCAAAGGGTTTGGAGTGGGGTTGGTTCAAGGGCGGATCGTCGTAGCTACCTACACCTTGCTGACCGTGCTGCTGTTCTATCTTGCGGGCAGGAAACTGTTCGGGAGTTTTGCGGCGCTATGTGGGACGATCCTGCTCATCGGCTCGCCGGCTGTTTTGCTCTTGTTGTATGGAAGAGAGACCCTGGGCGAGGTACCGGCGTTCGGTTTCTTTTTGGCGGGATGGCTGGCCTGTGCCTACGCAGTCGAGTCAGAAAAGTATTGGCCGGCAGTGGTCAGTGGCCTACTGATCGGCGCGGCCATGGTCACCAAAAGCCAGTACATGATCATCGGCGGGGCTGCACTGGGTATTCTCGTGGTGCTCGACCTGCTCTACTATCGCCAGCGAGTCTACAAACAACTTGTGCTGATCGGAATTCTCAGCGTTGGGTGTATGTTTGCCTGGCAGGCCTGGCAGATTTCCTACTATGGGTGGGATATCTACCGGGAGAACGCTGCCAAGCTGGGCCAGCTTGCAAAAATCACCACTGGGTTCAAGCTGCACAATGCCATCCGCGGCATGCAGGCTGTTTTGGGGTCGGATAGCGGTAATCTGTATTTGTTCTGGGGGCTGCCCGCCCTGGTTTATGCCGCGCTTCTCAGCATCAAGAAGAATAAGCAGGGCCTTATGCTTGCTTTTCTGGTGATCTTTACCTGCGTCTGGCTGGCATATTTCGTCCTTTGGATTATCCCCTGGCAGCATTATGCCCTGGCGCCGATGGTGGTGATCGCCCTGTTGATTGGCAAGGTCTATGCGGATATAGCGAAAGCTTTTGCGCTCTCCTGGCAAGATTTTTGGCAGGGCGTTCTGCAAATATACAAGGGGCAAGACCCTGTCACGCCAAAGTTTTTCTTGTATGCGGGCGCTTTCGTCGGCCTGCTCTCCTTTGGATTATGGACCGGGTATCAAATCCAACAAAATGTGCGCACCTACGTGTTGGATCGTGTAGCCGATACGACCGATTTTCTCCATACCCCGCCGCAGCTCCAGAACCCGGGTAAAGTTGCCGACTTTCTCAACGCGACGGTCGCCAGGGATGAGGTTATCGAAACCTGGGAGCGGGAGTTGGGGATATTGACGGATCACAAATACCATTACCCGGACCAATCGATGTTGGCCTATACCCACGCGGCGATCTACCTTCAAGATGCGCGGGATTACCGGCTGCGAGAAGAATATTTTTCCCAGGTAAAGCCTTCTTATGTCGTCGTTGGCTGGTTTGAAAGATCGTTTCCCATCTACGATATGGACTACCTTTCGCAGTACGGCGAGCTGGTGGAAACCATTGGCTATGGGGAATATAGCTACGCGATTTACAAGATGCACCCTCAATGATCCATCCTTTAGTCGCTTTCGCCTGATAAGTGTCAAAACAAACCGGGAATTCTACCTCCAAACAGGATCGTGCGAGCCACAATCTGGTGTGGCTTGACTTGATTAAAGCGTTTGCGTTGGTCTGGATATTTACCAACCACATCGCAGAGCAATTGTTCGGTTACCCGCTGATCGCCAATCCGACCGCCGATTGGCCGCCGTTGGCGGAGCGCATCGCCCAACTGGCCCCTCTGAAAGGATATGGCCCGTGGTCGCTTCCGCTCAACGCCCTGCGTTACGTTGGCTGGTTCGGCGATCAGGGCGTACAGCTTTTTCTGATCGCCAGTGGTTTTGGCCTGACCTGGGGGTTGCTGCAGAAATCTCCCAATGGGCCGCTTTCACCGGGCAAATTCTATTTACGCCGGGCCGAGCGGGTTTATCCACTGTGGATCGGCGTCCATCTGTTCTTTGGAATCACCTGGCTGGTGATCGGCTGGGGGATTCCTGCGACAGACCTTTCGTTTTACCTGAGCATGCTCGGCGTTCGCTTCACGCCTGGCTTGTTCTATTATTTTTCTCCTGCCTGGTGGTACATCGGTTTATTGATCCAACTGTACCTGGTCTACCCATTGCTGTGGCAGGGATTGCGGCGCCTGGGGGCGGGTCGGCTGCTCGTGATCAGCGGCGCTATCGCCTTTGTGATTCGTGGAATTGGCCTCTATCTTTTTGAAGGTTATCTGGATGCCTGGCTGCGCGGCGCTATCTTTATCACCCGTCTGCCGGAATTTGTCTTTGGGATTTCGCTGGCTGCCTGGTTCTTCGATGCTCCTGAACAAACCGCTCGCCGGCTGCGCGACCCGCGCACGGTTGTCCTCGCTCTGCTGGTGTATGCTGCGGGCATCGCTCTTGCCCTGACGTTGCCGGGAATGATCCTGGCGCCCTTCCTGCTGGGCGCCGGGGCGTTTGTGGTGCTCTACGCCGTGATGGCAGTGGCCAGCCAGCATCTTTCTGAGCGCGTGCTCCAGCCAGCAGTCTGGATCGGGCAGCATTCTTACTCGCTATACCTGGTGCATGACCCCTGGATTTTGTTGTTCGTGCCTCCAGGGTTACAAAGACTCTTGCGATCGATGGCAGGCGGTATTGCCGCGGCCGTCTTCACCCTGGCCAGCGGTGTCGCCCTGGAGTGGGCGGTCGACTCGTTTCAACGCTGGCTGGGCCGCCAGGTGAAAGGGCGTGGCGTCTTGCGCGCCGCCGCATACCTTGCCGTTATGGTGGGGGTCGTTGCCGCCCTGCTCATCGCAAGTGAGCTGGCCGTCCAGCGTTTTGCACCGCAGGAGGTGATGGGTTGGGGGGAGCGGCCTTCTTTGATCACCGATGATACGCTGGGCTGGCGCCTGATCCCAAACCAGGCCACGCGATTGCGATGGGAAAGTTATGATTATGAAGTCCGGGCGAACGAGCTGGGTTTCCCGGGGACGAGTTATCCCGAACAAAAGGCCCCGGGGACGCTCAGAATCCTGGTCACCGGTGATGCTTTTACCAGCGCCGAAGGGGTGGACACGGACCGCGCCTGGCCCCGCTTGCTGGAAACCGGGCTGGCTCAGGAAATGAGCCAGCCGGTGGAAGTATCGAACTTTGCCATAACGGGCTATGGCCCGAACCAATATGCTGCGGTCGTCGAAAAATACGCCCCGCTCTACCAGCCCGATTTGATCCTCGTAGAAGTCTTCGTCAACGATTTTCAGGATGTATTATTCAGCAATGCAGATTTCCAACAATCGATTGGCTTCGGTTTGCCATCCCAGGATGGGCTTTATACAACCCTCCGCCTGGAGCACCTGCGCCGTTTGATGCGCCTGCAGGTGATCGAACCGCTCAGCGAATGGATCCGCGGCAAGCCGCGCCCGCAGGGTTATTTCCTGGGCAATTTCCTCGCCCTGGAGCGCGGTCACCCGGAATTCGAAGAGACCGGGCGGGAAAAGATGGCCGGCCAACTGTCCTGGATGAAAGCGGTTGCCGACGGGCTGGGGGCAAATCTCGTCGTCGTCATGGCGCCGGCTTCCGTGCAGGTGTGCCAGCCGGCCCAGCTTGCCTACTATCCTCGCAACGTAGACCTGGCCGATGCGGCCCGTTATGATCTGGATTTGCCCCAGCGCATGATGAGCGAAATCACCCAGGCGGCAGGCGTGCCCTTCTACGATCTGCGGCCGGTTCTCCAGGCTGCGCCGGGAGGCTGCCCCTATCAGGCGCATAATATGCATTGGACCGGGGCCGGGCACCAGCTTGTCGCAGATTACCTGGCCGGTGTATTGAGGGATACTTTGCAAAATCGTAGCGGTTCGAGGAACTGAAAATGTTCAATCTGGTGAGATTGGCTTTTGCAGGAATCGGGTTATTTCTGGTGGCGTTGGATGTCTATCTGGTTCGTCGCCGCAGGGCTGGCAGAATCGCGCATACTGCCCTTACCGCTTTGGCGATTGGCGCTATTCTTTTCAACGTTTTTCTTTGGGTCAACCACATCCGTTTCCCGCTTCACCTGGATTTGATGGAAGGAGTAGTCTGGCAGCACTTCCAACGTGCGGCATCCTTTCAATTCGTGTATCCGCAGCCCACGCCCGAGTACGTCCCGCTGGCGTACAATCCGCTCTTCTATGTATTGGCGGTGCCTTTCAGTTGGGTTTTGGGGGTAAATTTATTTACCTTGCGCCTGGTTGCAATCCTGGGCATGGCCGGCGGCGGGTGGATTCTCTATCGGGTAGTGAGCCGGGAAACCGGCTCGCCCTGGTGGGGTCTGGCGGCGGTCGGTCTCTACGCCGCGGCTTACCAGGTAATGGACGCTTACCTGGATACGGCCCACGCCGATTCCTGGCTGCTCTTTTCGGCGCTTGCCGGCAGTTACCTGATCTACCGCAATCGCTCGCGCATGCACAATTTTCTGGGTGTGTTATTGTTGATCGCAGCATTCTGGTTCAAACAGCATGGGGCGTTGTTTGCCATCGGTGGGTTGTTCTATCTGACCTGGCGGGATGGGGTAAAAGGCTCTCTCGTCTACTGGGTAACCGCGGTCATCCTTGGGCCGCTGGCCTATATCTTCGCCGGGCCGCGGTTGTTTGGCCCTTATTTTCATTACTTTACCTGGGAAGTGCCGCGCAACTGGTCCGAGTTAAGTCTGGCGACGTTCTTGCGGTATTTCGCTTTTCTGGTGAAATCTTATCCGTTGTTGGTATTCTCGGGCGGAGTCTGGGTGCTCTGGCTTGCGCTGAAAGACCGCCCGCGCCTCAATATCTGGCATTTTCAATTTGTGATTGCGCTATCCTCCGGCTTGATGGGGAGCCTGGATGCAGGCTCTTCCAACAACGTGTATATCCCGGTGGGGATGTGGTCAATTTTGTGCGGCGCCCTTGCTTTGCATGAAGGAGCTCAAAAAATCCGGCTGTTTGAGGATTACCATGTCAGCCAGGCGGCATTGTTCGTCACGCTGGCTTTCTTTCTGTTCAATCCATTTTCTTACGTCGTCTCGCCGCAGGCGGGGGCGCGATATGCTGAGATGATCGCGATGCTGCGAAGCCTGGATGGGCCGGTCTACGCGCCGACCCTGGGCCAACTGGATCGTGACTACGAGTTCTACCCGGCGGCGCACTGGGTGGCTCTGGAAGATATGATCCGGGGACCGGGGCGCGATACGCGGGATCATCCGAATACGCGCCGCCTGCTCGAACCGGCGATTCACCCGAATGGCTCCGCCTACATCTTCGCCAATTATCCCCCGGATACCTACGCCTGGCTTGCCTTCTTGGATGAATATTACGTTTTGGAAAAGGATTTTGGCGATCAATTCAAGCCATTGGGTTCGTTGCCGAAGCGATGGGATCACGGTTTCCCTCGCTATCTCTATAAGTATGCGCCAGGCCAGGCTACGCTTAAGCCCTAGTTACCCTTATTTGGCTGAAAGTCATATTGTGTGGCCCAAACCTGACCGGTCTTTGCAGACATTCTACGATTGGGTCCTGCTATTAAGACCAGTCAGGTTTGCGAGCAGCTTTTGTTTACGTCAATAAATCGACAACATTCTATAACATTCATCCATGATTAACCTCGCAAGGATCAATCGCCGGTTTTACCCTGGTAAAATGTCTGCGTACTTCTACGGTCGGTATTCGTGTTGGAATTTTATTGTTAATCCATACAAGTGAGGAACAGACATGTCATTACCCAAAGGATTGAACCGGCGTAGTTTTTTCAAAGGAAGCCTTGCGCTTGCCGCCTCTACGCTGTTATTGCGTGCTGCAAAAGCCATCCGGGCTGTCCCCGTCACGAAACGCATCTATATCGCTCCGGATGACCACACCGATTACTTCTGGACTGCCGGAGAAAGCACCTACCGCCAGGCCTTCCTGGATATGATCGATTATTACCTGAATCAGATTGATGCTACCCAGGGTAAGCAGTCCGATTTTCACAGCCGTTGGAATTGTGACGGCAGTTTCTGGCTGTGGACTTACGAGAAAAACAGAACGGCCACCCAGTTCAATCGGTTGATCAGCCGGGTAAAGGATGGGCACATCAGCTTCCCTCTAAACGCCCTGGTCCTTTGCCAGGGCGGCGCGCCGGCGGAGGCGGTGCTGCGGGGGATGTACTACGCCGGCGATCTCGAGAGGCGTTACGACCTGCGCGTGCGCATGGCGATCGCAATGGAAAACCAGACTTTGCCCTTTGGCCTGCCGGCTTTGTGGAATGGTTCAGGGGCGCTTTATAGCTGGAAAGGTATCTGTGGTTGTGATACGCAGGTCAGCAAAGCCTGGGATCGCCAGCACGAGATTTATTGGGCCACTGGCCCGGACGGCAGCCGCATCTTGATGAAATGGAACTCGATGTTGACAAGCAACCAGAGCATGGGCGGATACGCCGAGGCGCGCTCCCCTTCGACGGTAGTCAATTACGTCGATACCAACGCTGATTTTATTGCCCGTTACCCGTATGCGGTGATCGGCGCATTTGGCAAAGGTTGGGACGATTTGCAGACCATGACCACCGAGTTTGTCACGACCGCTGAGAGTATGTCGAATGCCGACCGGCGGGTGATCGTCTCCAACGAACAGGATTTCTTTGAAGATTTTGAAGCCACGTATGGCGCCGATCTGCCCAGCCTGGCATGCAGCTTTGGCAACGAGTGGGACTTGTATTGTGCCGCCCTGGCCGAAGTGTCTGCGCGGGTGAAGCGCTCGGTGGAGAAACTGCGCGGCGCGGAAGCCCTGGCGACGCTGGTCAGCTTGAAAAATGCTGCGTTTATGAATGGCCGGGAAACAGCCCGCGCTCTGGCCTGGATGGACCTGGGGTTATATTGGGAACACAACTTCGGGATGATTTCTCCACCCAGTGGGCTTACCAGTGAAAGGGCTACCTGGCAGCGCCGGCTGGCGACGGAGATCGAGTCATACGTGAATACGTTGCACAGCGATGCGGTCGCATCCCTGGGCGGTATGATCCAAAAAAGCGGCGCCAATACCCGTTTCTTTGTCTTCAACCCGTTGAGCTGGTCCCGGACCGGCGTTTCGGATTTCCCCTATAGCGGCTCGAGCCTGGTGCACGTTGTGGACCTGGGCACCGGACAGGAGGTGCCATCCCAGATTGTTACGGTGGATGGGCAAAGCTACTTGCGTATTCTGGCGGATAGCGTCCCGCCAGTGGGTTACAAAGTTTTTGAAATCCAATCCGGCGCGGGGCAGACTTTCACCGACGCAGCTACGGTCAACGGCAGTGTTATTGAGAATCCATATTACCGGCTGACGGTAGCCAGCCGGGGGGCGATCACCAGCCTGGTCGACAAAACACGCTCCAATCGGGAGTTTGTACAGGCAATCGATGGCCGGTCGATCAACGACCTCGGCACGGGGACCGGTACGTTACAGGTGGAAAACCAGGGCCCCGTTTCGGTGACCTTGCTGGCGACTTCCAGCAGCCCGTTATCGCACACCACGCGGATTACCCTCGTCAGGAATTCGGATGCCATCCATATTCGCAACGATATCACCCAAAACTTCAACACGGTAAACACCTGGGGCTTTGGGCTCAACCTCAGCAACCCGGATGTCTGGCACGAAGAGGTGGGGGTGGTCATCCGGGCAAAGCTGCTCAGCCAGGGCGGCCATTATTCGGACCGGGCGAGCAACAGCCGCTATGATTGGCTGACGTTGAACCACTTTGTGGATGTCAGCAGTGGATCGGTCGGGCTTACGCTCTCGAACGCAGACTGTTATTTCATGAAATTAGGAAACAGCACCGTCAGTTCGCTGGATACGAGCACGCCCAAGCTCTCGGTGTTGGCCGGTGGGCGGGTAGCGAATGGCGCCAATGGCCTGCCCAACCAGGGAGGCGACACAAACTTTATGCAGCGTTTTGCGATCAAAACGCACGATGCCTACGATCCAGTATCGGCGATGAAGTTTTCCCTGGAACACCAGAACCCGCTCATCACGGGCGCCGTGACAGGCGGAAACCTGTACCCGGCAGCCTCTTACTCGTTGCTTTCGATCTCCAACAATAAAGTGTTGTTGTGGGCGCTTAAACCGGCGGATGACGGGATCGATCAAGGGGTGGTCGTGAGGGTGTGGAACCTTTCTTCTTCTGCCGAATTGTTTGACCTCAGCCTAGCTACAGGCGTCATCCAAAGTGCCCAGCAACTCTCGCATATTGAGACGCCTCTCCTGTCGACGTGTATTTCCGGGGGAGCGCTGGAGGAGGCTCTGGCGGCGCAAATGTTGAAGACATTTGCCCTGATCCCCGGTACCGCTAATGCAACGCCAACCGCCAGTGCAACGTCAACCGCCACGTCTACGGCTACCTTGCCCCCAGGCCACACCGAGGTCCCTTCTACGGCAACACAGACCTTCACTCCGGCTACGCCAACAGGTTCCGGTTGCCGCTCCTATTTGCCGCTTATTCGTAAGTAATGAAGATCAGCGGGTCTCAAAGCATTTCAAGCAAGCGTAGAAGCAATATCGTCAAGATCGTTCTGGCGACCGGGTTTGGGCTGTTGTGCTTCTTGGCTCTGTACAACCAGCCCTATTATCCGGTCTCCTGGCTGGATGAAGGTTTTGTCCTGCAAGGAGCGGTGAACCTGGCCCGTTATGGAAAGTATGCCATGCTTTCTTCGGAGGGATTCCGGGTCCTGGACCAGCCGCTGGTCGCCAATGGCCCTGGGGTCGTTCTCCCCATCGCCGCGGCGTTTTATTTCTTTGGGATCGGTTTGCTCCAGGCTCGCCTGGTAATGTTCGTCTTTTTGATCTTTACGACGATCGTTTTTATCCTCCTGGCCCGGCGCCTGTACGGTACCGCTGTTGCGATTGCCGCCGCCTTTCTGCTCATAGCCCTTATTCCCCAGGAGGGTTTTATCTTCTATGGTCGAATGGCGATGGGAAATATCCCTGCCCTGGCCTATTTGTTTGCCGGATATTTTCTCTGGTTGTCTTATATCGAGCGAGACAGGCTTTTCTATGGCATCGGCGCAGGCCTGTTATTCGGTTTGGCAATTGTTACCAAGGCCCAATCGGCCATCATCCTCCCCGTGTATATCCTTGTGGCTGCACTGGACTGGTTTTATTTCAAGAAAATCGAGCTCAAGAAATATCTCGTTGTCATACTGATGGCAACAGCTTGTTTCGCAGCGTGGTTCCTTGCGCAACTGTTGATTGTAGGATGGGAAAACTTTGACCAGCATCTGGCTGCGATACGCAGCAGCAGCCAGGTGACGGTTTTTGTCTTCCGGCTTGAGCGCATTCCTCGCAATGTCTGGTTGCTCATCCGCACCGGCGCGCCGGTCTTCATCCTTCCGGGCCTGCTTTACGTGGCCTGGTTGTGCAGAAAGCCTGCGCTCGAGAGCCTTCGCCAGCTTCCGCTGGTTATCCTGGTCGTCTCCTGGTTGGCCTGGTATGTCGTCGCATCCATCGGTTGGCAACGCTACACGTTTGACGCCTATATGATCAGCGCTCTTTTTACCGGGAAATTGTTCGTCGACTCGATCCAATATCTCCGGGCAGGCCAGCTTCAAAGCGCCCGTATGGCCCCTTACCTGAGAGTGGCGAGCGCAGGATTTGTCCTGCTCATCCTGGCCGGCGCGTTGTGGGGTCTGGCAACACAGGTGAAACAGGTGACGGCCAACCCGGATCAGACTCTGCAGGCGTTTGCCGCTTATCTCCAGGAGAACATCGCTCCCAAAGCTGTCATAGAATCCTGGGAATGGCAGGTCGATCCCCTGGTAGAATTAAACTTCCACCACCCGACCAACGATTGGGTGGACCGGTTGACCCTGGTGCTGACGTTCAATGAAAAACTGCCATCAACCTACGACCTGCTCGAAGGCCAGCCGGATTATTTAATCGACGGGCCGTTTTCAAAAAATACGGGTTTGTATGCGCCGCTTTTGAGCCAGGGCTGCTGTACAATGGTATACAGCCAGGGACCTTTTGACCTGTATAAAGTCCATTAGGAATTTCGTCGAGTAGTCTGGCAGTTTCGTAGTCTTGTCGTGTATCCTGTTGGCAATTTTGTGCGGTTGGTGCACTGCACCTGAAAAACTTCTGATATGGTGATTCGAAAACACATCCTTGCCAGGACGTTGATCATCCTCGTCCTATGCCTCAGTGTATTCCAGGTCGTATGGGCGCGAACGGTTGAGGTCAAGTGGCAGACGCCCTATAATCTCTCCCATTCCCCAACCGCTTCGATTTATCCTTCGATTGTTACCGATCGTTATGGATACGTGCATGTTTTCTGGGCTGAAGATTTTGAGGGAAAATCGGTCGATCCGGAGAACCCGCTCGAAAAAAGCAATTCGATCATGTATTCTTTCTGGGATGGTTCAACGTGGTCGGAACCCATAAACCTGTTTTACTATGTCAGTGGTGAGGCGTATAACTTTCCATATGCGACCATCGATGATTATGATCGCCTCTATCTTGCCTGGCACGGTTTTAATGGCATTTACTATAGCTCGGTAAATTTGCGTGATGCCCGGTGGGTTAAGGCCTGGCGTTCTCCCATGCTCATTGCACGCTCGCGCGGCGATGGCCCGCGTATATTCGTAGACTCACAGGGTTGGATCCATGTGGTTTATTCAGCCTGGGAAAGCGCAACTACCGGGTTGAGCGATGGGAATGTTTATTACGTCAATTCGACCGACGGCGGGAACACGTGGTCTGATCCCTGGCAGTTGTCCCGCATTCCCAATACCGTGAGCGTGAACTCTTCTCACTCCACCATTATCATGGACAAACAGGGTGTGCTCCATGTGGTATGGTACGAGGCCGAACCTCCAACCTGGACCGGGTCTTACGTCTACTACGTCCGCTCGGAAGATGGCGGTGTGTCCTGGAGCGAACCGTTCGAGATTTGGCGAAGAGCGAAGAATGACAACTGGGCCAGCATGCCAGATATTGTTTCGCTTGGCACGAATGAACTGCATGTCGTCTGGGTATGTGGCGAACAGGCCTATCGCTGCCACCGCTGGTCCAAAGATGGCGGAAAGACCTGGTCTGCGGTAAAAAACAAGGTGTTTGGAGAAATGCTTTCATTGGCCGGTTGGGATACCCTCGCTGTAGATGGAGATGGCCAGCTTTACTGGATCCTTCAATTGCGTCTCCCCGTAGCGATCTATTATAGCTACTGGACGGGCGACGAATGGTCAGATTTGCAAATCGTCAACGATGACATCCTGCGTGGTGGCCACTATTTGAGAGCCGCGTCGCACGACGGGAACAGGCTGGATCTGGTGGTGGTCGATCAGGGTGCGAAAGAAATATGGTACATGCAGGGGATTACCAATTCTAACCCCATTGATCCCTTGCCGCTGCTTGCTGCCATGCAGAGGACCCCAGAGCCCGGTGTCACCCCCACTCCGCAGCCTACCAGGGTGCAATTCTCGCCGCGTGCAACGATCCCGGTTTCGACCAGCCCTGGATTTTCTTCGATCAATCATGACCCCGGGTTGATATTGGGTCTCAGCCTGGCGCCGGTAGCGCTGTTAGTCATCGGGGTCATTTTTGTCAGGAGACGGTTGTACCGATAGACGTTTCGCAGCCGGGCAAAAGCCATACACGCGGGGCAGCCGTGTTCGCGTAAGCTGGTCTGGCTATTTCCGAAGATCATCAGGAATTTGGATGCCGGGGAGGTGAGAACTCGACAGGAGAACCATGATTACAAAGGAAGAATCATCGAATAATTTAGCGGCTGTCACGCCCACCCAGATGGATCGTTTACCATCACCTTCTGTGAAACCGGTGCGGCATATCGAAGCGTCGAAAAACGTTTCGCTTGGCATGAAAGAGCTTTGGGATTATAGAGGGCTGATCTATTTCCTGGTCTGGCGTGATATCAAGGTCCGCTACAAACAAACGGTCATGGGCGCGTCGTGGGCGCTTCTCCAGCCTTTCTTCACCATGGTCATATTCAGCCTGTTCTTCGGCAAGTTAGCGCAGGTGCCATCCGACGGGATTCCGTATCCTATTTTCAGCTACGCCGCTCTGGTCCCGTGGATGTTTTTCGCCAACGGATTGCAGAACTCATCCAATAGCCTGGTGAGCAACGTGGAAATGCTGAAAAAAGTATATTTCCCCAGGCTGACCATGCCCCTTTCTGCGATCATTGCCGGCTTGCTGGATTTTGGGATTGCATTTGGTTTGCTCCTGGTGATGATGCTTTACTTTCATATCATTCCCAATACGAACATCATCTGGATCCCGTTTTTCTTGTTGTTGGCGGTAATCACCGTTTTCGGTGCGGGGTTCTGGCTCTCGGCCTTGAATGTACAATATCGTGACGTGCGTTATATTGTGCCTTTTCTCGTCCAGGCCTGGATGTTTGCTACCCCCATCGCTTACCCCAGCAGCCTGGTCCCAGAACCCTGGCGGGCCTTGTTTGGCATCAACCCGATGGCGGGAGTTATCGAAGGTTTCCGCTGGGCATTACTGGGTGTCGACACCAGACCAAGCCCGATCATCCTGGTGTCCTTTTTCGTATCGGTTGCATTATTCATCAGCGGCATGTATTATTTCCGAAAAATGGAAAAAACGTTTGCCGATGTAGCCTGAGATAGGTCACATGGACGATATCGCAATTCGAGTTTCAGGGTTAAGCAAGCTATACCACATCGGCGGTCCAGAAAAAACGTTCGACCGGCTGGGCGACCGGCTCGTCTATAGCATGGCGAAGCCTCTGCGCGGAATAGGCAATTTGCTGCACCGGCGGTCTGACCAGGCTTCTGATTTTGATCCAACGATTTGGGCGTTGTCAGATGTCTCCTTCGAGATAAAATCCGGCGAGGTTGTCGGCATCATTGGACGCAATGGCGCCGGCAAGACCACTCTGCTGAGAATTCTTTCGGGGATCGCTGAACCCACGAGGGGTTTTGCAGATGTCTACGGCCGGGTAGGTTCGTTGCTGGAAGTAGGCACCGGATTTCATCCTGAACTGACCGGCAGAGAGAACATTTTCCTGAATGGTTCGATATTGGGAATGAGAGGCGCCGAGATAAGAAGCAAGCTGGACGAGATTATTGAATTTGCCGAGATCGAGAAATTTATCGATACGCCGGTCAAACACTATTCCAGTGGAATGTATGTCCGTTTAGCTTTTGCAGTTGCAGCTCACCTGGAGCCCGACATTTTGTTGGTGGATGAAGTGTTGGCTGTGGGTGACCTGGCTTTTCAAAAAAAATGCCTGGGTAAAATGGACCAGGTGAGCCGGTCGGGGCGTACGATTCTGTTCGTAAGCCATAATATGGGTGTGATTCAAAGCCTGTGCAGCCGCGGCATCGTGCTTCAGCGAGGCCAAAAGACCTACGAAGGCCCGGTCAGCGAGGCGATCAAGACGTATCTGGATTATCTGAATACGACAGCCAGCCAGGCATTCGATCACAATCCGGAACGGAGCGGCAGCGGTCTGGTGCGACTGGTGGACGTTCATACACTGGACCATTATTCCCAATCCTCTGAGCACCTGGTAGCGGGTGAGCCGGCATCGTTTGTGTTTTACTATGAAAATCCCCAACTGGTTAAGCAGGTCACCCTGGCCTTTACGATTTTCAACAGCCTGGGGATCGCCGCCACCAACTTCGATATGCACCTCACCCAACCGGAACTCTCTGCAATGGGGCAGAGGGGAAAGTTTGTGTGTCACATCCCCAGTTTGCCCCTGCCCATCGACCAGTATCGTATTGCAGCGGCTTTGTACGTCAATGACGATACAGCCGATTTAATCCCCAATGCGCGGGTTTTCAATGTGGATAGCTCATCGTTTTTCGAGAGCGGCCGGACTCCGGAAATTTCCTACTGCACCTGTATGGTATCGCATAGCTGGCAGCACGAGGTCACAGAGAAGTAGCTCTGGCGAGAATGTTTTGCGCGATAAGTTAGATGTTGTTGGCGAAATCAAACAAAGCGGGTTTGGACGCGGAGGCGAGGCTTTAGCCGGGTTATTATGAGAATTGAGAATTTGCGAGAAGAGAAGAATTCGGGCCGGAGCCGGGTTGTGGCGACGGTGACCTGGGAAGACTGTGACCAGCCGGCCCGCGACATCTTCTTCGAAACTGAAGAAGAATTTGCTTCCTACCTGGGTTGCAATGCGGACGCCTTCCTGACGGCCTGTGTGATGCCTGCCATGTATCACGGCGAGAAGCGCATCTGGATCAAGGAAGAAATATGTCCGGAGTTGCGCCGCGGGTTGTATACGGCAATGGAGATTCTGCAGACTTGGCATAAAGCCGAGGCCGCGTATCAGGTGGTGAGGATCGAAGCAGACCTGGCATCCCATCCGGCGAAGCGCGGAATCCCCCGGTTCGCTGGCTCATTCATGTCGGGTGGGATTGACTCGGTCGCATTATTACGCATGAACCGGCTCGATATTCCCACCGGCCACCCGGCTTCGATCAAAGATTGTCTGACGGTTTATGGATTCGACATCGGTGGTTACGAATTAAGGCCAGGCGAGAGCGACGAAAAAGCGCAACACGCCTTTCAAAACGCATTGGGCGCCCTGCATGACATGGCCCAGGATGCTGGTGTATCGATCGTCCCCGTTTATACCAATATCAAGCATCTGAAAGATGACAATAGTTTTTGGACGGAATATTTTCATGGGGCCGCTCTTTCGGCAGTCGCCCACGCTTTTTCCAATCGATTCTACCAGGTGTCCATTGCGTCCAGCGATACGGTATCCTATCTGGTGCCCTGGGGCTCTCATCCTGTGCTGGACCCGAATTACAGCAGCGCAGATTTAGTGATTAAGTACGTTGGCGTGACGACTTCCAGGTTTGAAAAGACAAGGGTGGTAGCCGGCTGGGATGCTGCCCTTCAGAACATCCGGGTGTGTACGTTAAACGTAGAGGGCTTGCTGAATTGCGGGCGCTGTGAAAAGTGCGTCAGGACAATGGTAGCGCTCATTGCTTTGGAAAAGCTGGAGCAATGCCATGCCTTTGCGACAAGCGACGTATCCCCAGAACTGTTGAAACAGCTTGATATCATCCCCGAGAACTTAGATGCCTTTTACCGCGATATGATCGTGCCATTGAAGGAAAGAAACCGCCCCGATCTCGCAAAAGTAATCGAAGACAAAATTGTTCGAGCCGAAGAGAGCGATTGGAAGGGATTGGTTAAAAAGCTCGACCGGCAATTGTTCAAGTCCAGTTTGTATCGCGCCTGGGGTAAGTTTCGCGCCTGATTGGATAAACGCGTTTATGACGGATCATCCTTTGAACATCGGGGTAATGGGTTATTACGGATTTGGCAACGCAGGCGACGAAATCATCCTGGATGCGTTGAGCCATTTCCTTTCCCCCCACCGGATCATCACCATCCCACTTGGCTTCTCGCCGACGCGGCAGGCGTTACAAAGGCTGGAGAACTACGATTTTTTCATCCTGGGGGGTGGGGGGTTGTACAATTCCCCGACTCCTCCAAGCCCGTTTTTTTGTTTCGACCAGTGGATGGATCAGGTAGCAACCCCAATCGGTGTGCTGGGCCTGGGCGTTGAAGCGATCGGCCGCGAGTTTCTTGCTGCCACGCAGCGTTTCGTGGACGCGGCGGAGTTCTTTGTGGTGCGAGATGAACAGAGCAAACAGCTTATCGGACACTCGAAGATTCAAGTCGCCCCGGACCTTACGTTTTATAAACCCCCAAAGGTCGAAATGAATCATGGGCGTGGCGAAGAGATCGTCTGTGGCGTCAATATTCGCGGGGGTAAGACGCTCGACCCGGTGCTGGAATGGCTGCCTGCGATCTCCAAACTCCCCGGCGCGAAAAGAGCGCTGCCCTTTTCCATGCACCCTGAACTCAGCGATCGGGAAATTCTGCAAAAAATTGATCCGGCTTGCCCGGAAAAATTCTCTCCATCGGTGTATGGCGAGATCGACATCCTGGTCGGTTTTGCGCTCCACTCGGTCATCTTCGCTGTACAAAACGGCGTTCCGGTGATCGCCGTCAATTACAAGCCGAAGCTCCGTCGTTTTATGGAAGAAGTGGGCTTGGGCGAGTATGTGCTCGAGTTAGACGAGTGGGATAAGCTGCCGTCAGTTTATGAAAAGGCGCTGGCGAATGACGAAAGCATTCGCCAATGCATGCTGGCATATACCAGGGCAAGTGAGAAGACGCTCCGCCAGGTCCTCCAGCCGATCAAGGAGATCATCGAAAGCTCATCACGACGGCGAAGAACCCCGCGACAAAAGGATTCAGCGCTGCCGCTTGTGAGCGTGATCGTCGATGGTTCGGGCTCTGATCCGGCTTCAAGCAATCGTTCGATCTCCTCTGCGCAAGAACAGACATACCAGCCCATTGAAAAGATCTTCATTGGCGATCTTCAGCCGGCTGCGCCGGATGGTGAAGACATGGAGTCTCCGACTGCTGCCGTGCGATGGATTCGTTCCCCGGCAGGCCCAGTCGAAAGCGTGCGCCTCGCGCTGGAACAGGCCTCGGGCCAATATGTCACCTGGCTGCATTCTGGCCTGTGGCTTGCCGCAGATGGCGTAGAAACGGCGGTCCGTGCTTTGCAGCAAAACCCTGAGGCTGCCCTGGCTTACTCGGATATCTCCCTTACCCATGAAGGCGTGATCGAACGGCCTGTTCACGGAAGGATCGACCCATCCACCGGCCCTTCAAATTGCTTTGTCGTCTTGAGAACCGAGAAAGCCAGGGAACTGCTCAACACACCAACCGATGGCCCGATATCTCTAAGCAGCTTGGCCAATGCCCTGAGTCGCCAGGCTATCTACGTTCCCCATACCCTGGGTTACAGACAGTCTACACCGTGGGAAATGTATCTGTATCGCAGCGCGCTGGCCTTCGTCCGCCAGGCATACGGCGATGCAGACCGCTGGCTCAAATCCGCCCTGGCTCAGAAGCCCCAGTTGTCGCAGGCAGACAAACGCGAAATTCACGAAATGTTCGCCGAAATGATCTACCAGAGCTTGAAGGCGCCCATATCCAGGGGGATCGTCGAAAATATCATTCGAGAGCTGGATCAGGCGCCAGGCGAGATCCGCTCCCTGAAAGGGAATATTGTCTCGGATATCGCCATGCACTGGTATTTCGAAGCGCTTCATTCGCGCAAATGGCAAGAGATGATTACTTCGATGCGCATAGGTGTGCGATACGATCCGGCAAACTGGTTCCGCAACCGGGGGGTTTGGATCAGCCTGGTCCGCAGGGCGCTGAAATTTGCTCGTTAGACCGATCGATACCGCATCGTGAATTCACCCATGAAGATCGCCTATCTTATCAATAGCGGCGTTGAACTTCACAGCCAAAATTCGCCGCTCTTAAGGGTCAAAGAGATTGTCGACCGCCTGAGGAACAGGCGCCATCGAGTAACTTTCGTTGCTTTGGATAAACGCCAGGTCATATTGACCGATGATTGGGATGTAAATCAATACGCCCGCTCAGGATGGAGCGCTGGACGGCCATTCAATCTCTTCGAGAGCGGGATCCGCCGTCTTCAAGGGACGCTTCACCTGCCTTACCTGGCCTTGTTCGATAGTTATCGCTTTTACGAAACATGCGCCATCAACCTGGCCGGTTACGACGTTTTACACGAACGTTGCGGCCTCTTTGGAATGGGAGGGCTTTGGGCAAGCAGGCGACTGCGCATACCATTTGCGCTCGATGTGGAAGCTGACCTGATCAAAGAACTGAGCCTGCTGGGTACTCCCTTGCGCGGATTTCAGAAATGGTATGCTGCACTTGTTTTTCGCCGGACACTGGAAGCAGCAACTGCCATCTCATCGATCTCCCAGGTGCTCAAGGATGCGTTGGTTGCGCAATGGGGCGTTGCGCCGGGCAAGATTTTCGTCATCCCCAACGGCGTGGATACGGAAAGGTTTAAACCATCCCAGCCCTGCGAGTCGCTAAAAACTTCTCTCGGGATAAAGGATGAGGTCGTGGTTACCTTTGTCGGCGGCTTCTATCCCTGGCATGGAATAGAAATGTTAATCGACGCTTTTCGGGAGGCCGTGGGTGAAGCGACCAATGTAAAGCTATTGCTGGTAGGGGATGGATTTCTGATGCCTGTGATTTTGGAAAAGATCGCCCAAAATAACCTGGCGGGTTCGGTCATTCTGACCGGTCAGGTGGAGCACCGTGCTGTTCCAGAATACCTCAGCATATCCGATATTTGTGTTGCCCCTTATCCCGAGCTGGATTCCCACATATGGTTCTCCCCGATGAAGGTCTATGAATATATGGCTGCCGGGAAGGCGATTCTGGCCAGCGGCACAGGTCAAATTTCCGATGTAATCCAGCACGGGTTGACCGGTCTGCTGGTCGAATCGGGCAATGTCGAGCAGCTATCCAAAGCACTGGTGGAATTGATCAGGGACCCGGCACTACGTGACAGGCTGGGAAGAAATGCCCGCCAGCAAGCGGTTGAACAGCACTCCTGGGATCATCATCTCGATCAATGGGAAGCACTCTATACCCATAGTTCTTGATCGCCGGTTCTGTGTGAGCTGCACGGCACGCGCAGTTTTGTGTGATCTGGAGTACAGTCGGTGCGAATATTGTTCCTCTCGAATTTTTATCCACCCCACGACCTGGGCGGGCTTGAACAACTGTGCTACGAAGTCGCTGTTGGTCTCCAACGACGGGGGCACCACATCTGCGTGCTGACCAGCCGTTTTGGTGTAGATGGTAAAAAAGATGACGGCAATGTAATCCGTTCCCTTTATTTGCAAACCGATATCCACTTCTACCGTCCGGTAGATTTTCTGGTTCGACGGTCCGGGCAGGAACGATCGAATTTCGCCGAGCTCCACCGTGCGATGGAAAGTTTCAACCCGGAGTTTATCGTGACGTGGGGGATGTGGAATATGTCTCCCAACCTGCCTTATTGGGCGGAGCAGGCTTTACCCGGGCGCGTGGCGTATTATCTGGCCTCTTACTGGCCTTCCGATCCAGACGTTCATGAGAATTACTGGAGCGCGCCGGCTCGTCGTGGGATAACCGAACAGATCAAACGACCCCTGCGCAGGTTGGCCCTGGCGCAATTGCGCCGGGAGGGATATCCACCCAAATTGCAATTCCGTCATGCTATGTGTTGCAGCCAATACGTCCGCGATACGCTGGTGAATTCAGGCCACCTGCCTGAAAATACAGGGGTCATATACAACGGGATCGATCCTGAACCTTTCTTGCAGCCTTCCGCGTCCAGGGGCCTGGAAAAGAAGCCCGTAAGACTGCTATATTTCGGAGGCCTGTTACCTCATAAAGGGGTCCGTACAGCGGTCGAGGCGATGGGAATCCTGGAGCAAAGAGGGTACCTGGATGGTGTTGACCTGACGCTCATCGGCAGCGGCCATCCCGAATATGAAGATGAGCTGAAGAAGCTGGTCCATTCTCTGAATTTAGAAAACAAGGTCCATTTCGTTGGCCGGATTTCGCGGGATGAAATTCCGCAATGGCTGGGCCGGTTTGACATCGATCTATTTACCTCGATCTGGCCTGAACCGTTGGCCCGTACGGTGATGGAGGCGATGGCTGCCGGGTTGCTCGTGCTGGGTACCCGGGTGGGGGGGCAGGCTGAAATGCTCGTGGACGGACAAAACGCGCTCTGTTTTCAGCCCGAAGATGCAGCAGGATTGGCTGACCAGATCATCCATGTGTTAAGCAACCCCTCGGACCGGTTCAAATTGGCCCAGGCCGGCCAGCAGATGGTTTTGGAGAAATTCACTCTTCGCCGGATGGTCGACAATTTCGAAGGCTGGCTGTCTGGCCTCATTCAATCTATCCCCCAATCAGCAGGTTGAACTGTGACTGGAAGATCGAACGGATTAAGAATTTTGATGGTCAACAATTATTACCCGCCTTCCAAAGATGGCTGGGGATATATGCAGCTTTGCGAAGAGGTAACCAATGGCCTATCGGCCAGAAACCATCAGGTTGAAGTCCTGACCAGTTTTCAGCAGGGCGTTGTGGAGCCACAGCATCGCTATCCGGTCCACCGGGTACTACCGATCGACCCGGATTGGAGTGGAGAGAAATCGGCGGCTCGCCAGTTCTTTTTCGGACGCCGCCAGCGAGAACAGCAGTCGATCGTTGCCTTGCAGCAGGTTGTTTCGAGTTTGAGGCCCGAGGTGATTTTGATCTGGCATGCCATCGGGCTCCCCAGGGTCTTGTTGCAGGCAATCGAACGAATAGAAAGCGCCAAGACGGTTTATTACCTGGCCGGCTATTTGCCTGAACTACCGGATGAATACCTGGCGTATTGGACGAATAAACCTGAACGTTGGTCAGCCAGGCTATTTAAAAATGTTTTGAGCAAGATCGCCATCCAGCAGCTTAAACGTGAAGGAAAACCTGTCCGCCTGGCATACCCCAATGTGATTTGTGTCAGCGAGTATGTCAGAAACAGGTTGGTATCTCAGAATTTAATCCCCGCCGGGGCGGTCGTCATTCAGAATGGCGTCGATTTATCGCATTTCTCAGCCAGTGAGCCGCGCATCGCAGCAGGTTCCAGAAATCTGTCCTGTCTAATTGCCGGGAATATCATTCCAGAAAAAGGGATCCACACTGCGATCGGCGCGTTCGAGATACTGAAAAGAAGCGGGAAAATCGGATCACTTTCCCTCACCGTCATTGGCAGGGGAGATGCGGAGTATCTGAGCTATCTAAACGGGCTGGTGGATCAATATGCGTTGCGTGATGTCGTCAAATTCTTGCCGCCGGCTCCACGAGAACAAATGCCGGATATTCTCAGGCAATACGACATTCTCTTGCTGCCTTCCGAGTACCAGGAACCGTTGGCCAGGTCGATGCAAGAAGCCATGGCCGTCGGATTGCTGGTTATTGGCACGACCACAGGGGGGAGTGGCGAGCTGCTGGTTCACGAGCGAACGGGCTTCGCTTTCGAGGCGGGCAACCCACAGTCCCTGGCAGACCAGTTGTTAAGGGCTATGACAGGGCCGGACCTGTCCGCTCAAATCGCTCGCACGGGACAAAAAACGGTGTGCGAATGCTATGGTATTCAGCGTACGATCACCAGGATCGAAGCATATCTTCTTGGCCTGGTGGCAGATGGGTGAGCGCCGATGTCGATCCGGGCAAGCATCATAATTCCCACGCGTAATCGCCTCCAGTCACTCAGAAAGACGTTGGACGCTTTGGCTCAGCAGGATTTCCCCAGGCAATCCTTCGAAGTAATCGTCGTCGATGATGGCTCAGAAGATGAAACACCAACGGTCATTCAAACCCACTACCCGTTTGAGTTACACATGATCTCCCAGCGCACGGCCGGAGCCACGCTGGCGCGCAATCGTGGAGCCATGCAAAGCAAAGGAGATTTTCTGGTTTTCCTGGATGACGATATCGACCCGGTGCCGGCTGTACTGACCCAATTAGAAGACGCGCTTTCGATCTATGCCCCCGCCATTGCCCTGGGCGAGATATATACTTCCAGTGCCGCCGATTCAAGCCTTCTTACCAAAATCAACGCTTCCCTGGATCGCAAAGATCGGACAGAGCCCTATTTTGTCTCACGCGCCGAATGTCAGACGGGTCTTTTGGCGATCAAGTGCGATCATTTTTTCTCGCTGGATATGTTTCACGATCCTACCGGAGGCTGGCCTAATTGGGATGACGTCGAGTTTGGTTACCGTGCTTCTTGCAAAGGCTTCAATTTGGTGCGTTGCCCAAAGGCAATTGGATGGCATCGCGATGGTTCGATGGCCGATCTAAAGCGTTGGTGTCTACGCTCTGAAAGGGCCTCGCACTCGGCGGTCGTCCTGCTTCAGAAATATCCTGAACTGTTCCAGGACCTTGCCATGCTGCACGATAAGGCCCCGATCTCTTTGGATCGCGACCCACCATCTCTGATCGCACACAAGATTTTCCACGCTGTCCTTGCTCAACCGCCCATTTTATGGGGCATGGAAAAGGTCGCTCAATGTGTCGAACGCCTTGCCCCTCGCCAGACGCTGCTCATGCCGCTTTATCGCTGGATTAACAGCGGCTATATCTACCGGGGGTTTCGTAGAGGCTTGCGCGAATTCGGCCAGTTGGATTACCAGGGCTAGAAGATGATCGATTTTTTCCGCCGGCGAGTCACCGAGTGGATTTACCATCCTCCTGTTACGCTGATCATTGTAACAGGGCTGCTCGTATTGTCGGCAGTCCTTGGGCTGCGCGTCTCAACCAAATTGCTCATCCTGGTTTGCGTAGGGATCTTTGGGTTGGTGGCATTCCCGGTATTGGTGCGCCGTCCGGAACTTGGGATTGTGATGATCGTTCCGGTTTCGTTCCTGGTCGACGTGGAGGTTGGCACGGGAACGAAAGTTCCGATCAATGCAACCATATTGCTGGTGATGGCCCTGATCGGGTTGTGGATTTTGCAGATGCTTGTCCTGGATAAAAAAATCCAGTTGCGGTACTCGCGGGTAAATGCCCCGGCCCTGATTTTTATCCTGGTGACGACCATTGCGCTGTTGGCTGGGAACCTGAATTGGATCCTGATTGCCAAAGGCAGGGCAAGTCTCCTTTCCCAGTTAGGCGGCTGGCTGCTGTATGCCTCCTCCGTTGGATTGATGCTCGTGGTTGGGAATTATTTACGGGACATACGCTGGATACGCACCATGACCTGGCTCTATATTGTCATCGGCGGCGTACTCGTTTTGGTCCAGCAGTTCTCGCTGACGAGCCGGTTGAGAAATTTCTATACCAGCGGCAGCCAGGGATCGGTTTTTTGGACATTCCTGGCTGCGCTCGTTTTCGGGCAGTTTTTGCTCAATAAAGACTTGCATCCCAGGATAAGGTTCGCACTGGGGCTGCTCGTGCTGGCCATTTTCCGCGCCAGTTGGGTGCTGGACCGCGAGTGGATCTCGGGCTGGTTACCCCCGATTGTGGCGATCCTGGTAATTGTCTGGCTATATTCATGGCGTTGGGGCCTTGCGGTTTCTGCAATGGGTGGCCTGTTTGTCGTCATATATTATTCGAACTTATTTTCCCAGGTGATGACCTCCACTCAGCAGTATAGCCTCGATTCTCGTATGGCCACCTGGCCGATTATGTTCGAGCTGTTCAAGAGCAGCCCCATACTGGGCCTGGGGCTATCGAACTACGTCTATTACACCCCTTTGTATTCACTTTGGGGCTATCACTTGATGTTCAATTCGCACAACAATTTTTTCGACATCCTGGTCCAGACGGGGTTGCTCGGCTTCTCGGTTTTTGCCTGGCTGATGGCCGAAATTGGCCTCCTGGGTTGGCAGGTACGCAAGCGACCGCTCGACCACTTCAGCCGGGGCTATGTCTATAGTATTATGGGTGGGGTGGTTGGGATGCTGCTCTCGGGCATGCTCGGAGACTGGTTTCTTCCTTTCCTGTATAACATCGGTTTTAACGGATACCGGGCAAGTACCTTCGCCTGGTTGTTTATCGGCGGGTTATTAGCAATCGAGCAAATCGAGAAAAACAAACAAATCGGATATTAGTACGAATAGGATATTAGTACTTATAGTACATTTAGTCTATTCGATTTAGCCATTTTTTTTGTTACAAATAACATGTGCAAAATAAATCAAATTTTCAAAAACAATCGTAAACATGAGTCTATTCAAGACCTTTATTGTGCTTTTAGCGCTGTCTTCCCGGTTTTGGGCCCCAATCTCAGGTTCGTATTGTTGGGAAACAGACGATTGCCAGACCCAAAGACAGGCCGACCTGTATGAAAAAACAGGCCAGGCTTTATCTTTAAACAATGTTTATCTCCCCTTAGTGGTTAGCTCCCCCGGGCAAACCTTCCGAGTCAATGCTCCTTTCTTTGACGGCAGCCAGGTCGAATTTGAACAAACTGCTATTCTATGGTTCGGCGAGGTCAATCTAAACGACAACTACGCCGATGTACGGGTAGGATATACCCCGAATGGACTTTATATCCACGTTGCCGTGGTCGACCGCTTACTCTGGTATGACCCCACGCCATCCCCCAAAGACTTAACTGCCTGGGATGCTGTCAGCCTGTATCTAAATGTCAATGGAAACACCGGTAGTGATATTGGCCCGGGCGCCTATCTTCTTGACGGCCAGTTAAATTGGTGGGAAGCGCGGGGTGATTATCAGGCAATGTACCGGGGCGATGGATCGGGTTGGGTCCCCGCCGCCGAATCGTTTACGACCACAACCGGCTGGGCAGGTTATCCGCAGCCGAATGACATAAAAGACGATCGCGGGTGGTGGATCACCTACGAAATCCCCTTCGAAAGCCTGGGGTTTTCCGGCCCGCCGCCGCAGGGTACTATCTGGGGCCTGGCTTTCGTCCTTCACGACCGTGATGATGCTGCCGGGACGGCAATCCCAGACCAGACCTGGCCTCGGGAGATGAACTCGGGCATTCCATCCACCTGGGGGCAACTCCGTTTGGGCCTGCCGCAGTATTCGCCGCCAGGCGGAACTGTCCCTGGCGAAACCTACACCATTCGCCACGGGTTGAACAACGTCGCCGTGGCAGATGGCATGGTCGGTGGAAGTTCGATCTGCGGAGAAGGATTAGATTTTTGGACGGAGTGGGGCCAAAAGAATTACGCTGGCGCTGAGCAGGTTAACGTACAAAATGAATATGATATTGCAGATTGGCCGTGTTATTCCAAGTTCTATCTGACCTTCCCGTTCGATAGCCTGCCAAAGAATAGCGCAGTCATCTCGGCGACGCTTACGCTGCATTCCATCGGGAATGCTGGCGGTGGCCAGTGGGGAGATCCTTCCAATTCTTTTGTCCAGGTGCTGACCGTTGCCGAAAATTGGGATGAGGCTTCCCTGGCCTGGAACAATGCCCCCCAGGCCGTCGAAAATGTAGCCGGCATTTGGGTGCCTCCGATTATCGATTGGCCTGGCTGGCCGGGGGTGGCGAGAACCTGGGATGTAAGCTATGCCGCAAACCTGGCTTACTCGAATGGGCAACCACTAAGGATCGTCTTATACTCTTCCGACGGCAACTATAATACCGGCCGGTATTTCAGTTCATCGGATGTGGGGGACTGGGATGCAGTTGGACGTCCAACGCTAACCATCACTTTATCGAGACCCTAGAGGTGGCGTCGATGAAGAAAATTACCTCTTGGGTTAGAATACTGTGCATTGTGCCGCTTTTCTTCGGCGCCAACTTTGGCTCACCGGCTTATCCGGTTGTTCCCCTTTTCTCTTCCTGGTTTCAAGAGCCAGAACCGCCGAAACTACCCACGGCGACGAAAATTTTCTTGCCGCTGGTTATGTCTCCTAACGAGATCAGTTGGTCGACGGTGGGAGCCAATCCCCAAAGGACCAGTTGGACGCCTGAAGAGGTGCGCGGCCAACTGGTGCCCCTGTGGTACAAACCGATCCAGCCATTTGTGCCCTCCAAGACACAAATCCTGGCCGAAAAAAATACCCTGTTCGTCACCACAAACGCCGGCATCTATGCAATCTCCACGGATACCTCTGATGTCCTTTGGATCTATCCGACGCAAATGCCTCCAGGCAATACCCCTACAATTAGCAATGGAATCCTCTATTTTGGTGGCTATGATCATCTGTTGCATGCCGTGGAAGCATTCCCGAACCGTTCCGGCCTTCCGGTCGATTCGACCACGGGGTATCGCATCAATAACAGGCGGATATTCACGTTCTCGGCGCAGAAAGGTTTCGATACCAACCCCCTGGTATTGAATGACATGATCTATGCCGGGAACCGGGATGGATACCTTTATGCGATCTATGCCGCTGAACACCCCAAGGCCGGGCAGTTGGCATGGAAATTCAAAACAGGCGGCCCCGTCCTTTATTCCGCGGCGGCGAGTGTGGATGGCAGCCGGATTTACGTGGCCTCGAACGACTCTTACGCTTACGCGCTGGATGCCTCGAACGGAAACTTGACCTGGAAATCGAACAAACTGCCTGGCGCCGGGTTCCACACCTGGTGGCCTGTCGTCTATCAGGATCAGAATGATCGGGAGTGGGTGGTTTTCTCTGGAAGTAAAAATTATCGGACGACGCTTTCGCCGGGTCCTACAAGACAGTTCAGCGAAATAGAGCGAGAGGATATTTACCCTGATAACGTGGCGGATGGTTGGTTTGTCGGTCCGCTGGGGTCCGCCCCGGGGAACTGGGTTGCCAATACGCCCACTATCGATGCCAGCGGTTCGGAACGTACTCCGCAGGGCTCGACGACCCCGATCACAGAGTACCTCGAACAAAAACCATACCGCCGCACCTACTTTGTCCTGGATGGATTATCGGGTCAGGAATATACCACGGATTTCGACAAAGATGGCAAACCGGAATATGCCCCGATCCTGTGGTTCGGTACGCACTCGGGAAATCGTTACCCTCCGATTGTCGGGCCGGATAAGGTTTTATACCAGACCAACAATTATCTCAGCAACACCTATATTGCCTGGGGTCACGTCTCAGGCTGGCAAATCGGCACGCCTTATCTTAGCCTCGTCAGCTCCGACAGGACGGCGGTAGATGAACCGGCTACCTATTCCATGGGCGGAAATGTCATTTACTGGGCCGAAGTGTGTAATTTAGAGGGTGGCGCTTTCGA
Organism: uncultured Anaerolinea sp.; assembly: GCA_964595435.1. Lineage (GTDB taxonomy): Bacteria > Chloroflexota > Anaerolineae > Anaerolineales > UBA4823 > RBG-16-57-11. Next base: position 123,715 of record CAZQQJ010000018.1, read on the forward strand.
CGTGAGTATCCCGAATACGGGGTATGCCGACTCATACCGTGCGGGCGACCGCCCCCCGCACAATACTGCGTCAGGGCGCGAATGGAACTATTACGACCGCAACCTGAAGGATAAGGTTCCACAGTTGTGGAAATATTTCCCCAGCGGCCTGTACGGCTCTCCCAATGGTTCCTATGGTTGCACCGAATTCGAATCACCGCTGATCCCCTATCAGGGTAAAGTCTATACCATCCGCACCAATACATTGATCGCTTTTGGCGCTGGTACTCAGGGCGGAGCCAGGGATGATGTTCGTACCGTAAAAACCCAGGAAAGCCTGGCCACCATCCCTACCACGGATGAGCTAAAAACCCAGCTCGCCTCAGAAGTTCAGAAAATGATCGACGCCGGCCATTTGATGCCCGGGTATTTTGGTTCAGGGATCTATGACTTCATCTCTTCTCGCTGGTGCGGCGGCGATCGATTGGTCGATTATTTCCATTACCCTTCGGATACCATCCAAACCCTGGTCCGCGCCCTTCCGTATCTACCGGCTGATCTAAAAGAACGGACCCGAACGTATCTCCAGCAAGAGTACAACAAATATCCCATATCTTCAGTCGATCACATCGGTTGGCGAGATGGCCAAAAACGGGATGTCTTCGATTTCCCACCCGAGGTCGAGGCGGATCGGGTATATTTCACGCCCTGGAGCCAAATTTATGACGTGGAGAGCTGGTCCCACCCTCCTCAACAATTCTATGGCTTGTTGCTGTATGCCAAAGAATTCGGCAATGCCCGCACGCTCTTTAATGCAGCCAAGTACAAACTGGAGTCGCCTCCATCCGATTCCTATTTGTTATCTTACCCGATTGCACACAATGCTTATATTACTGGCTATTATTCCTACCTCGAATTAGAAAAATTAGCCGGCTACTCGGAAAGCGCAAGTGTAAGGCAAACTTACAACCACTTGCTCGCCCTGCGCATCCAGAATTTCGACAAGGATGTCCACCGGTCGGTTACCCTCGAGGAGTGGTATTGCAACACGCTCAACCCGGCGAAGAACTTTATGTACCTGGCGCCTGAAACATTTGCGGTATTGAACACCAGTCTCTCGACGCAGTTCTCGGCGGCAATCGATGAATACCAGGCTGCGGTACCCTATTGGTTTGTCTCGAGATATGATCAGGCCATCGCCGAAAACGTTTTCCAGCCGCTGGATACTTACCACGCCCTCTTCCAGGCAAAGGCGCTGGCCCAGCATACGCCCTATGAAGAGTTGGTGAAATATCTGGATGTTCCAGCCTTTACAACAGGCGACCTTTTCTACATCGATAATATCATTACCGCTATAGAGGCAGGGACAGGCACGCCCTGACCAAATTTAATTTCTTTTTTGATGGGACGCGGACGGACGCGGATAAACGCGGATTCTTACCATCATTTTATGTGGTACACATCTGGGCGTAGAGCTGATTGGGCTGAAAGCCGTTTTGTGCGGTCTAAACCTGGCAGGTCTTGACGACGAAGTCTGACCGCTGAGCACCTTTGAAGACCTGTCAGGTTTGCGAGTAACTTTTTAGCAAATTAGGGGCGCGGCGAGTTGCACGATACCGCTCGCATCTGCGAAGAAAATAACATAGGGGTACACTGAAAAATGGATCTCTCCGTAGTGATTTTGAACTGGAATACCATGGATTTGCTCATCGATTGCCTCAAGGCAATTGATGACACTTTCCACGCCCCGGCATTTGAGGTCATTGTGGTGGATAACGCCTCGACGGATGGCAGCGTCGATGCGGTCCGCCAAAGTTTCCCGGGTGTACGCCTGATCCAGAACAGCGAAAATGTGGGTTTCGCCAGGGCAAATAACCGGGCCATCCGGGAGTGCCGTGGGCGCTATATCTTGCTGCTGAACAGCGACGCTTTTGTAGCCCCGGGAGCGATGACACAATTGCTTCAGGCGATGGAGGCTGACCCCCAAATTGGCATTGCCGGGGCCAACTTATTCTACCCCGATGGCAGACCGCAATCATCTCATGGGCAGCTCCCCTCTTTGCAAAGCGAGGTACGCAGTTTATTCGGCCTGGATAAACGTTTGAGGGGCGCGTTCCCGGACTCGGGAGCTTTACCCTTTATCGGGACCGGATATGTGGAAGGCGCCTGTCTGATGGTGAGGCGCCAGATGTTCGATCAAATCGGTTTACTGGATGAGCGTTTCTATTTCTATAGCGAAGAGATCGATCTGTGCTACCGCGCTCACCAGGCCGGCTGGAAAGTCGTCCACGTCCCATCGGCCCGCGTTGTCCACATCGGTGGGGGCAGCGCCGGCCCGACCGCAAACCGTTACTTGATGCTCTACAAGGCCAAGCTTACATACTTTGCAAAGCATTATGGTGATCGGACTTCTCGCTTATACTTTATATCCATCTGGTGTTCGACCGTATCCAAGATATTCATTTTTACCTTGCTGCGCTGGCTTGGCCTGCGACGAGAAAAAGATACCCTGTGGCGCAATGTTGCCAGGGGGTTGTCGAATATCAACCCATAACATGCAACCGCTAACCGCATTCGGCAGCCTGAAAATTATCTTGAACGGCTTGCTTCTTCGCCAGCCTCCGCTATCCAACCTCTCCCTGGAAACGCACCTCCACGCGGCTGTAGACTGGCTTCTACACGCCCAACGTGTTAACCGCGACGGTGGCGTTTCAGCAAGCTATGATCTGGTCCGAGGAACGTGGGCGGCTTCCTACCCTGAGACGACGGGCTATATCATTCCAACACTATTGGCCTACGCCGGTCGCTATGGCCGCCAAAGCGTTCGAGACGCAGCCCTGCAAATGGCCGAGTACGAATTGCACGTTCAGTTGGCCGATGGCGGCTTTGCTTGCTTGCAAGACAAAAACAGAGAACAGGTTTGGCCGGTGGCATTCGATACCGGCCAGGTGTTGTTTGGGCTTCTTGCCGCTTATCAGGAAACGGGCGACCCGCGTTTTCTCATCTCTGCCAACCGGGCTGCAGATTGGCTCGTGGCTCACCAATCGCCCGATGGTTTCTGGGAAGATTATCACTCTTTAGGGTCTCTCCGCTCGATCGATACGAGAGTATCCTGGGCGCTTCTCAGGCTATGGAAGATAAGCGGTGAAAACCGGTATAAAGACTCGGCCCGTTTACAATTAGACTGGGTCCTTCAGCAGCAGCTTCCGAACGGTTGGTTTTTGTATTGTACGTTTGACCCCGATGAATCACCTGTAACCCATTCAATTGCTTACACGATGGAGGGCTTGCTCGAGGCAGGGATGATCTTATCCGACGATCGTTATATCCTGGCCGCCAGGAAAACTGCGGACGAATTGCGCGCCAGGGTTCACCCCACAGGTTATCTTGCCGGGAGTTTCGACCGGCGCTGGCGTCCAGCCGTTTCCTGGAGTTGCCTGACCGGTAGCGCTCAGTCTGCCTGCACCTGGTTACGTTTAGCCGAGATCACCGGGTCGGTTGGCTATCGTCAAACAGCAGAAAGTGTGATCCGGTATGTTGCCGGAACGCAATCCGTTGATGGAGCGCCGCCCGAACGATACGGTGCAATTTCTGGTTCCTGGCCGGTATTCGGCGGTTATTTGCGTTTAAAATATCCCAACTGGGCCGCAAAGTTTTTCATCGATGCGATATTAAAGTTGCAAACATTATCTCTGACAGATCATTGACTGAGAGCGCGAGATGTTACTGAACCTTATTTCGGCAATCCTTCTGTCTATCGTGGGGGTGTGCCTGGCGTACCTGTGGGTTATCGCACTGGCAAGTATAAAAAAGCCACGGTTTCCAATTCATGGATCGCAACACAAAAACCGGTTTGCCATCGTCATTCCTGCCCATGACGAAGAAGCTGTCATCGGGAACACAGTAGCCAACCTGATGCACCTGGATTATCCCAAAGATTTATTTACGATCTATGTCGTCGCGGATTTTTGCTCGGATCGCACGGCCCAGAACGCCCGTGACCAGGGGGCAATATGCTACGAACGAGTGAAAGGGGAACGCGGGGGTAAAGGTGCGGCGTTGTCCTGGCTGTTTGATCGCATCTTTACGAGCGAGTCCGATTGCGATGCCATCGTGGTATTCGATGCGGACACCAGGGTCCATCCGAATTTCTTGCAGGTGATGAATGACCGTTTCAATCATGGCGCTCTTGTCATTCAAGGCAAACACATCATCAGCAACCCACAGGATGGTTGGTTCCCTGCGCTGACCTGGTGCATGATGACCATCGATAACCGTTTCAACAACCTGGGAAGGTCGAACCTGAATTTGTCCGCAAAGCACATGGGCGATTCAATCTGTTTTAGCAGCAAACTGTTGAGACAGTTCGGTTGGGGCAGCGGTTTGACCGAAGACTACGATTTTCGCCTCAGGCTGTTACATGAAGGTTTTCGCATCCATTACGAACCGCACGCAATTGGCTATGGCCAGGCGCCCGTCAGTTGGCACCAGGCCCAAAGCCAACGGCTACGTTGGGCCAGGGGGATAAAGGATGCTGGCAAACAATACCGTAACCGGTTGCTCCAAAAAGCGATCCGGCACAGGGATTGGAGCCGGCTTGACGGCGTAGTTGGGACTGTTCTCCCGTCCTACTCAACCTTATCGTTATCCTCGATTTTTGTGCTGCCGCTCCACCTGGTATTCATCGATTTTTTCGAGCCTGAACTGGTGTTTTCGTGGGCGGTAGTGACCTTGCTTTCCTTCGCATACCCTCTGTTTGGACTGATCCTTGAAAAAGCGCCCGCCTGGGCTTACCTGGTGATATTTTCCGGCCCATTATTCATGCTATGGCGGACCTGGGTCAGCCTGCGGGTACGTTTTATCGACCGAAATATTACCTGGGTACGGACGTCTCATCAGGAAAAGCTGCCCGTAAACTCGGCGGATCTCCAGGACCTGCCGGGCCAGGCCAGGCAAAACGATTCCCAATCAGACAACTAACTATCGGTACAACCATTGACAGAAAATTCTTGTTGAACCAGAAGGGGTACAAGTTTGAAGCGAGTGCTTTTTCTTTCACAACTCTTTCCTTATCCTCCCGATGCTGGCCCCAAGGTGCGCTCCTATTATGTTTTGCGCCATCTGGCACAACATCACCAGCTTACTTTGGTCGCTTTCACGCGTCCCGATGACCAGAATGAGGCGCTCGAGGAGCTCAAGCAATATTGCCAGCACGTTTACACCATTCCAATAAAACGGAATCACTGGCGGGATATTCGTGCATTTACAGCGAGTGTGCTTACCGGGCAGCCTTTTGTCATTCAGCGCGATTTTGTCCCCGGCATGAAGCAACTGGTGGATCAATTGCTTTCTGGCCGATCCGAATTCGATATGATCCACGTCGATCAACTTTGGATGGCGCAATATGCCCTGGATGTAAGCAGGAATCTGCGAAACGGCGATTCCCCGCGGTTGGTCCTGGATGAACACAATGCATGTTTCCAAATATTCGAACGCCTGGCTGCGCACGAGGCGAACCTGCTCAAACGGTCGCTCCTGGAGCATGAGTGGCGGGCTTTGAAGGCCTACGAAGCACAAACTTGCGCCCGGTTCGATCACGTGGTTACGGTGACTGAAAATGACCGCCTGATCCTTGAGGGACTTGTCGACGCCCGGGGCTCGGATAACGGCGCACATCGTAACGGAAAACCAGAATTTTCAACGATACCCATCTGCGTTAACCCCTGGGCTGCCCGCCCGGTAACACCCCAGGCTGGAGCAAAGGATGTTTTGCACATGGGGACAATGTTCTGGCTTCCCAATATCGAAGGAATTTTGTGGTTTGCGAAAAACGTCTGGCCCGCAATCGTCTCCCAGGTTCCCGAGGCGACGTTTACGATTGCGGGTAAGAATCCCCCCGAAGCAATAAAGGAACTGGCGACAATTTCGCCAGGTTCACTGAATGGGAACAGACCGCCATCTTCTGTTAACGTTACAGGATATGTACCCGATCCCCAGCCATATTTGCAGGCGGCAGGCGTTTTTATTGTTCCGCTGCTCTCCGGTGGTGGCATGCGGGTTAAAATCCCCGACGCCTGGCGGTGGGGATTGCCGATCGTCTCAACCCGAATCGGCGCTGAGGGGATTGAATACCGGGATGGAGAGAACATTTTGATCGCCGATGGGGCGGAGCAATTTGCCCAGGCCGTCGTTCGTGTGCTAAAAGATGCTGAACTGGCCCAAAGACTGCGAGTAAATGGCCGGCGGTGGGTGGAACAGAATTACGACTGGCAAGAGACTTACCGGTTGTGGGATTCGATTTATGAAAATGAGCAGAATTAATCGCGGCTGGCTGATTGGGATCATTTCATTGGGTATCCTGCTGCGCATCGGCGCGGCAGTCTATCTCGGAAACTCCATCACTGGAGCCCAACAAACTCGCATCTACGATCAGGTCTCTTACAACGCCCTGGCGCTTTCCTTGCTTGCCGGGCGAGGGTATTCCTTCGAGCAAGGTTGGTACCCTTTCACACCCGCCAATACACCTACTGCGCACTGGTCGTTTCTATATCCGCTTTATCTGGCTGGCGTGTATTGCATCACCGGCTATTATCCTCTGGCAGCGCGCCTGGTCCAGGCTGTCCTGTGCGGCGCGCTCTCGCTATGGCTGCTCTTTCGCCTGGGGAAGCGCCTGTTTGGCATCAATGCCGGCCTGGTGTCGGCTGCGATGGGCGCGGTATATATCTATTTCGTTTACCACGATGCAGCCCTGATGACCGAGTCTTTCTTTATGGTGGGGGTGCTGATCATGCTGGATCTCTCTTTGCAAATCATCGATGGCAGGGAGAAACAAGTAGAGGCAGGCGAATCAGGGCAAATGGGTTTGCATGAGCTGAGAAATTGGGCCTGGTTGGGGATTACGCTGGGGGTTCTGGCATTGCTGCGCCAGACGATCCTCTTGTGGGTGCCCTTCCTGTTGGCCTGGATGTTTTGGGCTGGCGGGAGAAGAATCCGCTGGTATGGCCCTGCGATTGTGCTTGCCATCATGGCGCTTTTCATTTTGCCCTGGACGGCGCGCAATTATCGAGTGTATCAAGGGTTCTTGCCGCTCAACTCGAATGCGGGATATGCGCTGTACGCTGCCAATCATCCCAATCACGGCACCAATTTCGATCAGGATTATGTTGCCCCGCTGCCGCCCGATTTGATCGATAAAGGCTTGAACGAAGCACAATGGAATACAACGCTCACCCGGCGGGGATTGGAGTTTATTCTTCAAGAACCGCTCCGCTACATCCTTCTTAGCCTGGACCGCATCCCTGTTTTCTTCAATTTTTGGTTTTCTGCCGAGTCGGATTTTTCCAGTAATCTCATGCGGGTGCTGTCGTATGGCCTCTATCTGCCTTTCTTTGTGTATGGCCTGGCGCTTTCACGCCACAATTGGAGGAGGTGTGCGCTATTCTATCTGTTCGCGTTTGTCTATTCACTCATGCATATTTTGACATGGGCCAGTATCCGTTACCGCTTACCGGTCGATGTGGCTCTTGTGCCGTTTGCTGCCCTGGCGGTCAACGATGTGATCTCCCGGCTGCAAGCGTGGATGGGTAAAGCGGTTCGATCAGGAGGACTTGAGATAAATTCGTAGGGAAAGCAGAATTCGACAAGGGTTTTTGTGTGAAAGCGAATGGGGAAATCACTCGAACATTATTGACAGGTTGTTTGGTAAATCTAGCGGATCAATCAGGTATCTATGTGACGAAGGATGGAGAAAGTCATGAACAACATGCTGGTCAGTGTCCGACAATTTTGGACATCGCTGATAATCCTGGCGAATATCATTAGCCCAAATCTGAATTTCTGGCCTGCGCCGGACCATTCGCCGCGTTCGCCCAACTCACCCGAAAATGCCATTTTTTTGCCGGATATTTCGCCCACAGCCCTCGCTGGACCACAAAGCCCTGACGATGGGTGTGCATACCCGGAAAATGTTTATGGCGATGTGCCGCTTGCCTGGTGGCGTATGGGCGAGGCGAGCGGCATAACCGTAGTAAACAGCGGCGGCCTGGGTAGCGTTGTAGATGGCACGTATCTGAACAGCCCCACGCTGGGCGCCACCGGTCTGGTGACCGGCGATACCGATACGGCTGCCAGTTTAGATGGCATCGATGATTACGTGACCATTCCGATCCATAATGAAATCAACAATTATGGCCCGTTTAGCGCAAAAACGATCGAGTTATGGTTCAATGCCACCAACTTGACCGGCAGGCGGGTTTTATACGAACAGGGTGGGGATGTCAACGGGCTGAATATCTATCTGGATGGCAACCAGTTGTACGCCGGGGCCTGGACAAGCAGTACGGGCGTCTGGGTCAACACCACGGTCAGCCTCAATACCACCTACCATGTAGTCCTGGTATTCAATGGGGCCGCCGGGACGATCTCCGGCTATTTGAACGGAACCAGCTTTGGGTCGACTTCATCGGGCTTTAGCTCCATTCTTACCCATGTGGGGGGGATTGGAACAGGTGGTCTGAATGATAACACCCGGTATCATGACGGTGTACGCTTAGCGCTTACCGGAGATAACTTTGCCGGCACCATCGATGAGCTCGCTCTCTACAACCGCGCTCTTTCATCCAGCCGCGTATTACTTCATTCGCAAGGCTGTGTCTCTCAGGTTACCCCCTACCAATCGAAAGTGGGGACCGATCTCCCGGTTGCCTATTGGAGACTGGGCGAAGCAAGCGGGGCAACCGCGGTAGATATCGGCAGACTGGGCGTCGCTGTGGATGGCGCCTACCAGAGCGGTACGACCCTGGGAACGGGCAGCCTGATACCGAATGACACCGACACGGCTGCCAGTTTCGATGGTACAGACGATCTTGTGAGCATTCCAAACCACACCGAGGTCAATACGGGTGGGCCATATACAGCAAAGACCGTCGAGCTGTGGTTCAGAGCGAACGCTTTATCCGGCAGGCAGGTTCTCTACGAACAGGGCGGTATTCATAGAGGTCTGAATATCTATTTGGACGGCAACGTGCTTACCGCCGGAGCCTGGAACTCCGATATCGGCGGCTGGGTGACGACGGCGGTGAGCGCCGGAACCAACTATTACGTTGTCTTAACCTTTAACGGCAGTACGCAAACGGTAACCGGCTACCTGGGCGGCGCCAGCTTTGGTTCTGCCAGTACGGGGTTCAGCAGCATCGACGGCCACGTGGGGTTGATCGGTATCGGTGTTGCCGATGACGAAACGCGGTGGAGTAACACCGAGGCCACGTCTGCCGGTTCAACGGAGGCCTATTTCAACGGTGTTATTGATGATGTGGCGCTTTACAATAAAGTACTCCCAGAAGCTCGCATCCAAATTCACGCCCAGGGCAGCTCACCGACTGCGGTCACCCTGGCAGGCTTCAACGCCACGCCGCTTTTCGGAGAGGTGCAACTGGCCTGGGAAACCGTTTTGGAATTGGATGCAATTGGCTTCAACCTCTACCGCTCGCTAAGTGTGGATGGCGAGCAGGTGAGGCTCAACCCCGAAATCATCCCAAGCCAGGTGTTGGGTGATATCGGAGGAGCTTCCTACGCTTACACCGATACAGATGTTCAACCAGGTATAGTCTATTACTATTGGCTGGAATTCATCGATACGGGAGGTAATACGATCTATGGCCCACAACAAATCATGACGTTGCAAGGCATCTTTTTGCCGATCATCCATTTCAATCAGCCGTAGCTGGTTGGCACATGGATCAGACCTTGAGGAAAATTGTTTATGCAACCAGGAGCGGTTGTTTGCCGGTTTGGATGTTGTTGGAGAAATCAAATCAGGCGTGTTGGGCGCGGAGTTGAGGTTTTAGCCAGAGACTTTGCCAGCCCATTGCCACTGTCACGTCAGCGGGCGTGTCCTGTGTTGGATTAACGAAACTCTGGTGAAAGGAGAAGCTATGAACGGCACACTGATAGGTGCTCGACTCTTGAGCACGCTTATGATAATTGTGGCCAATGTATTTGGCCCAAATTTGAATTTCTGGCGCGCGCCAGATGACCTGGCGCGCTCGTCTAGTTTATCCGAAGGTCTTAGCGATCAATCGGATGTTCCGCCCACGATTCTGTCTGGGCCGAATAGCCCTGAGGCTTCGTGTGTATACGTGGATAGCGTTTTGGGAGACATCCCGATGGCCTACTGGCGCCTGGGTGAAGCGAGCGGGGCAACGGCAGCCAACAGCGGTGGCCTGGGTAGCGTTGTGGATGGTACGTACCAGAACGGCGTCACGCTGGGCGCCACCGGCCTGGTGACAGGCGATAGCAATACGGCTGCCAGCTTTGATGGCGTCGATGATTACGTAACCATTCCAACCCAAGACGAAATCAACAATTTGGGGCCGTATACCGCAAAGACAATCGAACTGTGGTTCAAGGCTACAGACCTGACCGGCAAGCAGGTTTTGTACGAGCAGGGTGGGGATGTCAATGGCCTCGATATCTACCTGGATGGCAGCCTGTTGTACGCCGGGGCCTGGACAAGCAGCGCAGGCGTCTGGGTCAGTACCACGGTCAGCCTGAATACGACCTATCACGTAGCCCTGGTGTTTGATGGGGCTGCCGGGACGGTCACCGGCTACCTGAATGGGAGCAGCTTTGGATCGTCTCTCACCGGCTTCGGTTCTATCCTCACTCACACGGGTGGGATTGGGATCGGCGGGATTAACTCGAGCGTCCGTTATCACGATGGCGCGCAAACCGCCACGACCGGAGATAACTTTGCTGGCGTTATCGACGAGGTTGCGCTCTACAACCGGGCTCTGCCTCAAAGCCGTGTGCAACTTCACGCCCAGGGTTGTATTACTCAAATCTGCCAGGTTGTAGCGAACGTGGGGACTGACCTGCCGATAGCCTATTGGCGCCTGGGTGAAGCCAGCGGCACGAAAGCGGCAAATATCGGCAGCCTGGGGGTTGCTGTCGATGGCACCTACCAAAATGGCGTTACCCTGGGAGCGAGTGGTTTGGTGCCGGGCGACAGCGATACTGCCGCAAGTTTCGACGGTACGGATGATTATACGGATGTTCCGAACCATACCTCTATCAACTCGGGAGGGCCATACACTGCAAGAACAATTGAACTCTGGTTCGAGGCCAATGCTCTATCCGGCAGGCAGGCGCTCTACGAGCAAGGAGGTGTTAACAAAGGATTCAATATCCATTTGAACGACAATCAACTTGCTGTCGGGGCCTGGAACCTGGGCACTGGCGCCTGGGTAACGACAACGGTATCGACGGGCACCGCCTATCATGTGGCTTTGACCTATGATGGCAGCACCCAAATGGTGACTGGCTATTTGAATGGCACCAGCTTTGGGTCAGCGAATACAGGCTATGCTGCTATCGATAGCCATACCGGTCTGATCGGCATCGGCGCGGTGAATGACGAAACCCGTTGGAGCCCTTCCGATGCCACGCCTGCGTCTGCGAGTGGCTGGTATTTCAATGGGGTGATCGATGAAGTTGCGCTGTACAACAAGGTGCTGTCTGGAACCCGCATCCAGGTTCACGCCCAGGGTTGTACTGCTACCAACCAGGCGCCGGTGCTCAACCCGATCGGGAACAAGACCGTGACGGAGGGCAACCTGCTGACCTTCACTGCCACGGCCACCGACGATGGCCTGCCAACCGGCACGCTGATCTTCAGCCTGGCGAATGGCAGCGGCGGCAGCGTGCCGGCGGGAGCGTCGATCACCACGGGCGGCGTCTTCACCTGGACGCCGACTGAAGCGCAGGGGCCGGGGAGCCGTACCTTCGACGTGTGCGTCAGCGACGGCGCCCTGTCGGACTGCGAGACGATCACCGTCACGGTAAACGAGGCAAACGTCGCCCCGGTGCTCAATACCATTGGCAACAAGACTGTGGCAGAGGGCAGCCTGCTGAGCTTCACCGCCACGGCCACCGATGCCGATCTGCCGCCTAACACGCTGACCTTCAGCCTGGCGAATGGCAGCGGCGGCAGCGTGC
>CAZQQJ010000019.1:0-70467 GCA_964595435.1 uncultured Anaerolinea sp.
GATTACGCACTGGTTACGTTTCAGCGTAACCAGTCAACTGACTCGTCGAACCCTCGTGCAGAGGAATGAAATCCCACACATCAAAATTGGCAAGAATGTCAGGATCAGGCTGTCGGATTTAGAAAGGTGGTTAGGTAAACATACAACTACCATAAAATGAGCCCGCTTGCACGTTTTGAAATTTGCATACTCCGGTCAATCACATTTTCTAACCTAATCTTGTCCGTTTTTGGGTATACTTGAGGCATGGATGAAAAGATACTTACACCCGAAGAAACTGTAGCCAGGATACTGGGTCTTCCAATTGACCGGGTTCGCTATCTCGTTCGGGAACGCGAAATGCCGGTTGAAGAAGAAGCATTCAACCAGTGGTTTGTCGCTCATCCCGATATTGTCTTGGACGAACTGAAAGCTCAGTTTGAGGCCTCACTCTTCGGAAGGGTGCTTAGGCCAGAACCTGCGGAAACGCCCGCCTGATTTGCGTTTCTGTTCTCGCCTCATGTGACAGTTGGCGCAGACAACCTCACATTTAGCGATTTCTTCCATAATCGCATCAATGGCGTATCCCTGTTGAACCATCTGGGATACGTCCATTTTTTTCTGGCCTCGTACATGGTCAAAGGTTAAAACGGCAAAATCATACTCGCCGCAATCAATACAGGTGCGGTTTGAAAGATATTCATAGATAAATCTCTGAGCCTGTTCACGTCTTCTTTTGGTAATTTCATACGAGCGATCAATCTCGTCTTCCCGGTGTTCTTCATAAAAGGCTTTTGACCTTTGGCGGGAGCAGTCTCTACAGACGCTCTGAAGCACTCCGCGCTCTTTCCATCGCCAGTTGAATTCACTTTCGTCTTTCCATTCCTTGCAGTTAGCACATTGCTTCATTTCTGACTCCTACTATTATTCCTACGGTTTTAAGCGAAAAACCCCTACACCCGAAGATGTAGGGGTTTTTTGGCGTGCTAACCGCCATATATGGTGCCCCCGGAGCGATTCGAACGCTCAACCGTCTGATCCGAAGTCAGGCGCTCTGTCCATTGAGCTACGGGGGCACAACAAGCTGCATTATACCATTAGAGGGATGCACAAGATGGTAGAAAAATCACGACCCTGCGGCTTGCTCCGGTAAATTATAGAAATTATAGATCGCCTGCGAAAGCTGCGAAATCAGCGCGGAGGCCGATTCCCAGATGAGCTGTTGCGGGTGGTGCAAGAAAATCACCACCACATAGTTACCGCCTGGCGAATAGACAATCCCCGCATCGCCAATGGTATTGATCACACCGTTCGCCGTCACCCAACCGTGTTTGTGGGCAATCGGTGTCGCCTCCGGCAGCCCGGCTGTAAGCAGCACCGGCAGGCGGTTCTTGATCAGGTAAGTGTTCATTGCCTGGCACTCGGCCTGCGTGATCTGCCCCGGGAATGCCGCCAGCAAAGCCCCCCCTCCGGTCTGCGCACATTGATAAATATCTTCCAACAACATGCCGATATCCGAAGGCGTCGTCTGGCTGTAAGGGTCAGGGTCGGTGAAGATATCTGTACGCTGGTTAGCAGGCGTCTGGATCGCCGCCAGCAGCGGCGATCCAAAAGAGAAATAGCCGGCCAGGAAAGTATTCTGCAAACCCAATGCCTGCATATCTTCGGTGACTTTCAACGGCGCTCGCTGTGGATCGATCACCCGGTCCATCAGCCAGTCAGCAGCTTCGTTGCCTGACTTGTCGACCATGTCCTCCAACAGCTTGGTTGTCTCCGGATCGGACATATCCTGCATACGGCGAAATGAAGATACCATAATCGGGATCTTGATAATGCTGGAAGCAGTGAAGGCGATATCCGGCTTTACACTCACATCCTCACCCTTCTGGTGGGCAAAATGCAGCTCCTGGCCGGCCTGCAAATCGAGCAAATAAATCCCTGCCAGGCCATCGAAACCCGAAACATCCAGAGATTGTTTGAGCAACACTTCCAGGTTCTCGAAAACCGGCCGGCCGGGTTCCACACGCTTCAATGGTAAATCCACCTGGCGGTTTTCAAGCGAATAAAGAGCGCTCTCGATCAACGGCACGGAGGTATCCACATCCAACGCCATACCAGGTTTGCCAGGGCTGAAATTCGACGAGCCAGGTACAGGCATCGCCGGCTCCGAAGGCCGGTTGTAGCGGGCGGCAATATCGGCCAGATAAGCGCGCAGACGCTGATCGGAATAGGTAGCACTGAGCGGAACTTGCGTGGGAAAATCAGCACGCCCCCATAGATAATCCCAGAAATCCTGCCAGAACTGTTTCTGGGTGCGTTGCAGGTTGGCCATCGCCAGCATACTTTCAACGTTGAGGTTGAAATCCACTACCGACGGAGTAAGGTGGATTGTCGCTCCATTGAAGCGCAGCACCACCGGCGTTGAATAAACCTCAGCCAGGCGCTGGGCAGCCTGTGAACGATCCAGGCCACCTACCGGCACGCTGGCCACAATCAAACCTGCTGGCATATAGGAGCGTACCCGGCTGAAACGCACCAACTGCATCGAAGTCAACCCGATCGCTGCCAACAAGATCAGGATCGAGAAAAAGCGAAATATTGAAAGTGGTCCTCGTCTATTCACAAGACAAGATCATACCACACATTGCAGACGGAGAAATTTAAGCCTCAATTAACTGTCGCGACTTTCACAGTCATCTCTATTGCCCAGAGGCCGACCAGGCCACTGGGCCAATCGTACACGCTTCCCCGCCCGCCTTGATCGTGATGGTGAGTGTACCCCGCGCTGAGTAGGGGGTGACAAACTGGCCATAAATCACGATGATTCCTTTGGCGTCAATGGTGAATTTGCCATCTTCGATAGGGAAGCTGGGCGGTGGGTCGAAGGCCAGCAGGTCCTGGGCGGTTTGCCCTTGATTGCACTTCGCCTTTCTGATCCTGACCGACTTGGGAATGATCGAATTGCCATTTTCTCCGGTGCGCAGGGTCAATTCCCCGCCGACGAAAGTGCCGTCCATCTTAATCTTCGCCATTGGTTTGATTACTTCTGTAGTTGGTATTTTGGTAAATGTCGGCGTTGGAGGGATTGGCGTAGGTACTGTCGGCGCAACCGTGGGTGGAGCAATCGTCAGAGGGATCACTGTAGGTGAAGCAACTGGCTGCAGCGGTACGGTAGGCACAGGCATCTGGGTTGGCGCGGCGACTGTCGGCGATGCCGTTGGCACGGCCGTCGGCTTTTCCAATGGCAAATTGCATGCCAGCATCGCTAACACAATTATCCCCACGGTCATCATTTGCTTGAACCGGAGACTCCTGGCCCCCACATTCTGATTCTCCGGCCGGAGCATATCATGTTTTAAATGGTTTCTAAAGTGCACGGGTATCTCCTAACCAAAATCTATCTCACCTTCCGGGCATACCTCGACCCCGTTACCGGATAGGCGTTGGTTCCACTCGTCGACCAACCTGGCGGCCTGGCGATGGAAAGTGCTGTGGCCATCGCCGACCAAGATCACCCGGTAACCCAGGGACAGCGCGCCCTGGCAGGAGGCTTGCACGCAACCCTGCGTGACCAGCCCGCCAATGACCAGGGTATCCACGCCTTGTGCCTGGAGTTGCACATGCAGATCGGTTTTCTCGAACGCGTTGCCATGACGCTTGTGCACGATTATATCGCCAGATACCAGTTGCAGTCGAGGATGAAGCTGCCAGCCATCCGAATCCTTGAGCAGGAAACTGTCATTGCAGTGCTGAACATAATACACCGGCGATCCCGCCGCACGAGCGCGCTCCGCCAGGGCACACAGATTCGTCAAAAGTTCTTCAGCGCGGTAAACCGGCGTACCCCGTTCAAACAGACTCTTCTGAACATCGATCACAATCAAAGCCGTATGCATGGTTCTACTCCTGACCGGTGACTTTACCGACCCAACGATATGTACCTGGAATATACCCTTGCTCCACCGACAGGTGCAGGCAAAGCAATTGCACCGGCACAATTTCGGCCAGCGGCAGCGCCGCCCCTGTCGCAACCGGCAAGCGGATTGTCCCCTGATCATCTGTCAAATGAACCTGATCCGCTGCAACCATTCCATCCAGCCATAGCGCGTTGGCCCCCTTCTGGCGAAGGTCGTCGCACAGGCGGCGGTTCAACGTCCTCACCTGCCCTTCGCCGGCAAAGACCAGCGCCGTGAAGCGCGGTTCGGCCATTTCCAGCGGGCCGTGCCGGAACTGCGCCGCCTCCATCGCCAAAACCGGGAATTTCGCGCTCTCCATGATACTCAATGCCCCTTCACTCACCGCCGCCATAGAAGGCCCCCGTCCCACCAGCGCCAGGTGCTCTACCGAAGGGCCAATCGCGGCGGCAATCTCGTCCAACCGTAACGCCCAGCCGGCCAGGTAGGCTTCCAGGTCACCGGCAAACTGTTCCAGCTCACCCTTCACACGCTCTGGCTCCGCTGCATTTCCCATCCCGCCCAACACCCGCGCCACCACCTGCGACATGGCCAGCGTATTCATGTAAGTGCGCGTGGAAACCGAAAACTCCGGACCGGCATTAAGCGGCACCAGATGGCCAAGGGACCGCTCTCGGCTGAAACGCAAGGTCCCTTCTGCCAATGGGCTTTCGATCTCGTTGGTAAAAGCCAGCAGAGCAGCCAGTGAGCGCCCATCACTGGCTATCTCTGTCACCTGCTCCACCAGAGCCACAATCTCGGCACTACACCCGGATTGCGAAGCAACCCATAACAGAGTGCCATCGCCCAACAACTGCGGGACAAAGTGCAACAATTCGGCGGTATCTAACCATATCGCTTCTACTCCCGCGGCCAGAAGATGCAGCCAGGCAGGGTATAGCGCAGCCAATGAAGAACCCATCCCGGTCAACACGACCCGCCGGATCGCGTCACCGCGCAGCGCCTGAACCAGTGGATCCAGCCGTGCCACATCCAACTCGGCCAACCCCTTGCGCAACGCCGCTGGCTGCTTCAGAATGTCGGCTAAATATTCATTGCCTTGCGGCGAAATCTTTTCAGAGATTTTTTCCATTGTTCATTCCATTCAATATCCCAGGATTTCAGCGTTCACCGCATACGCCGCGCCGTACATCCCCGCGTAATACCCCAACCGCGCCAGCTCGACGCGCACACTACCTGTGGGGATATAGACCGACGCAGCCTGCAAAGTGCGGGCAATTGCCGGTTGGAAGAGATCATAACTGCGCATCACTCCTCCGCTCAGTACAATCATCTCCGGGAAAAACAGCATCAAGATGCTGAAAAGTCCCTGCGCAAAGGCGTCAGCCGCACGCTCCATCACCTGGAGCGCCAGCGTGTCGCCTCGCCGGGCCGCATCGGCAACCGCCTGCCCGTCGCATCGCTCCGCCCAGGCGCCATACAGTGCGCCTTGCGCCTCCAGAGCAGCGCGCATACTGGCTGCAATCGCTGTTCCTGAGGCCAGGCTCTCCCAACAACCGCGCCCGCCGCAATAGCACGCCGGCCCGGCAGGATCAACCAACAGGTGCCCGCCTTCCGGGTGGAAACCGCCCACCCCCCGGTAAACCTGCCCGTCGATAATGCACGCAGTACCGATGCCGGTGCCCACCGTGATCGCGTACAGGCGATCCGTCCCCCGCCCGGCACCCATCCAATATTCACCCAATGCCGCCGCGTCGGCATCGTTCTCCAGGCAAGCTGGTACGCCAAAGCGCTGCTTCAGCCACTCCACCACTGGAACGTCCACCCAACCGGGTAAGGTGCCCGGATTGACGATCACCCCGCGCTGTGCATCCACCGGCCCGGTACATCCCATGCCGATCCCGGCCAGCCGCTCCCCTTTTCCCAGCGCGGCAACCTTCGCCGCCAGGCTTTCCACCAGTCCCGCGATCCGCTCCAACCCGGCCTGCGGCCCCTGTGCAGCGAGCAATTCACACTGCTCCACAGCCAATAACTCACCTTGCGAAGCATCTCCCCCTGCGCCACAAGCAAACGCCCCACCGCGCAACATCGTCGCGCCTAAATCAAGCCCAATGCAAAAGGTTGTCAAGTGCAAACCCCTTTTTATCCTTTCACAGCACCGGCAGTCAGACCCGAGACGATGTAACGGGCAAAGATCAAGGATAGCAGCACTGGCGGGATGGCGGCAAGCACGCCGCCGGTCATCATCGCCCCCACGTCTACCACATAACGCCCGGTGAATTCGGCAATCGCCACCGGCACCGTCTTGGCTGCCACCGTGCTGGTGAAAATTAAGGCAAAGAAGAACTCATCCCAGGCAGTCAAAAACACGAACAGCGCGGTAGAAACCAGACCAGGCGCTGAAATAGGCAAAATAATCGAAAACAAGGTGCGCAAACGCGACGCGCCGTCGATCAGCGCCGCGTCCTCCAGTTCCAGCGGGATCGTCTCGAAAAAGGCGGCCATCAACCACACCGCAAACGGCAGCGCAAAACTCAGGTAGGTCAGGATCAGCACAATCGGTTTGTTATACCATCCAAGACGCGTCGCCAGGATATATAGCGGAATGACCAGCGAGACTTCGGGGATCATACGCGTGCCCATAATGCCCAACAGCAGGGTGGTGCGAAACGGCATGCGGATTCGCGATAGAGCGTACGCAGCCAAAGAGCCAACCAGCAACGAGATAATCGTCACCGAACTGGCTACCACAAACGAGTTGCGCAAAGTCACTTTGAAAGTGCGCGCGACCTCGGATGTGCTCGTGCCTGGGGTGAGGATATCGATATAATTCTTCAGCGTAGGATTCTGCGGAATCCAGTGGATCGGCACAGATAATAGCTCAGCCCGCGTCGAGATCGACGAAAGCAACAGGTAAGCCACCGGCAGCAAGATGAATACATAGACCGGCAAAGTCAATAGAAATAGCCCAAACCGTCGCGCCCCGTTTCTCATACCTGTTCGCTCCACCCCAGGCGACCCGACACCCGACATCTGATATCCGACTTTTTTCTCATAGCGCCCGATCCTCCGGTTTGTACAGGAAACGGATATAGATCAGCGCCATCAGCAGGGTGAACGCTGAGATCAAGAAAGAGAGCGCTGCCCCGCGCCCGACATGCCCAAAGCTAAACGTCTCCAGATAGGTGAGGAACGAGATGGTCACCGTCCCGAAGGCCGGCCCGCCGGCAGTGATTACGTAGATGATGTCGAACACGCGAAACGCCTCCACCGTGCGGATTACCAACGCAACCAGGATCGCCCCACGCAACAATGGCATACGCACCTGCCAGAAACGCTGCCAGGCATTCGCTCCATCCACCGCCGCAGCTTCATCCAATTCCGGCGGTAGCGTCGCCAGCGCCGCCTGCAAAATCAAGGCGATGAATGGCATACTGTGCCACACGTCCGCCAGGATGACCAGGTTCATCGCTTTCCACGGCGAGGTGAGCCAGGGCTGGTATTTGTTGATCAATCCCAATGCATAAAGCAGCCCATTCAGCGCCCCGTAATCAGCGTTATAAATCCAACGCCACATCGTGCCATTGACAATCGTAGGCACCGCCCAGGGGACAATCAAGACGACACGCAGGATTTTCCAACCGGGTGGCTGTGCGTTGATCAGTTGCGCAATGGCCAGGCCCAGGACCAGTTCTAATCCCACTGAAACAACCGTGAAATATATCGTGCGCCAGATCGTGACCCAGAAAGTCTTGTCGCCAAGCAAATCGGTATAATTCTGCAGGCCAACAAATACATTGCTGACCGTCTTGCTCAGGCTGGCATCGAAAAAGCTCAGGTAAAACGTGCTCAGAATCGGCTGCAATACGATGCCCAAAATAATGAGCACCGCCGGCAGCACAAAAAGCAATCCTGTCAGGGCTTCGCGGCGTCTTAATGTAACCATGGTTGCACCATTGTAGGGATGAAGTGCGCCAGGCGCACTTCATCCCTACAACACATCCAACTACTTCATCAGCTTTTCCCAGCTCGCCGCGGCCTCATTCAAAGCGTCGGCTGGGCTGGCCTGCTTGGTCAGAGCCTTCTGCAGAGCCAGTTGCAGCGCTTTGGAAGCCTCCGGATAGAAAGGCACCTTCGGGCGCACGTGCGAGTAGGGGAACTGCGCCTGGAACATCGGCACCGTTACCGCAGTGACCTGGCTGGCGCTGGCCAATTTCTTGCCGGCCTCGCCCTCGAAGCTGGTCTTCCACATCGGCAGCATGTGCGAAGAGTAGCGGTCCTGGACATCCTGGGCTGTGATGTAGGCGACATACGCCCATGCCGCATCCGCATTGGGCGAGGTGGCCGCCACCGACATGCCCATCGAACCATCGATCGTCGCGCTTTCCACGCCGCTGCCCTGGAAAGCTGGCATCAGGGACATCTTCACCTTACCGGTAATCTGCGACTGGTCGGCCTGGAAATTAGCCAGGTCGAACATGTAGTTCCAGTTCAGAGCGAAGGCTGCCTTGCCCTGCGAGAATACGTTGCGCACATCCTCCTCTACGTAAGAAATCGAGGCTGGGTTGGTGATGCCATCGTCCACCGTCTTGAGCATCCACTCCAGGGTTTTTACGCCCGCCTCATTGTTGAAGGTTGGCTTGCCGCTCTCATCTACCAGCGTTCCACCATTGCCATATAGCAAGGTAACCCAATCACAGATCGCCGCCTCGTACTGGCCCCACGACCAGACGATGGGATATTCGACAATGCCCTTTTCCTTCATCACTTTAGCCTGGTCGATCAGTTCCTCCCAGGTCTTAGGTGGGGCGCTGAAACCGGCCTGCTTGAGCAAATCCTCGTTGTAGTAGAAATATTTCTGGTCGAGCAGCCAGGACATACCGTACACTTTGCCGCCCACCGTGGTAATTTCCCAGGCCGCCTCGAAAATACCATTCTGCATCTCCGGTGTAACGCGATCGGTAACATCCAGAAGGTAGCCCTTGTCCGCAAACTCGGCGTACCAGATATCATCTACCAGGAAGATATCATAGGCCGGCGGAGTGGAGGCCATGGCCGTAGTGATTTTATCGTGCAGGGCGTCGTAAGCCACGTAATCGATCTGCACTTTGATATTGGGGTTGGCCTTATTGAACTCTTCAGCGATGGTATTCATCTCTTCCACTGTCGGGCCGGCCTGTTCCATGGCCAGCATATGGATCGTCACCGGCTCCATCGCTTTGGTCTCGGCCGGTTTTGGCTCGGCCGGTTTTTCCGTAGCCGCTGGCTGCTGAGGCGCCTGGGTGGGGGCAGTTCCGCCGCCGCAAGCCGCCGCGCTGAGCACGAAGCTCAACGCCAGCAAAATGGTCATCCAACGCATCATCGATTTCATAATTTTCTCCTCCAGTGTTTTATTCAAAACGGATTGGTCAATCTGCTATGAGCTACAGCCTGTCGTTCGTCCTCTCAATTATTCCGCTCCACCTCCTCGATCAGGAAACTCAACTTTCGCCGCGCCGGAACGAAAAATAGAACTCACTATGTTCGTTATGCGCCACCGACCAGGAATATTCCACCGCGCTATATTTGTACTCCACATCGCCCTCGATGATATAGGCCACGCTCTCGCTATAAATCGACGGGGCTCCCGGCTGCGCCCCCAGCCAGTGGGCGGCTTCGTCACTCAACAACACGGCTTTCAACGTTTGATCAATACGCCCCACCACGACCCCATAACGGGCGCTCAGACACTCGTAAAGCGAACCCTGCGCCAGGCCAGGGTCGTTTTCCAGGCCAGGGAAACGCTCCGCGGAAAGATAGGCACATTCATACAGGATCGGCAAATCGTCCGCCAGGCGCAACCGCACGATCTCTACCAGCGGCTGTCCTTCCTCCAACCCCAGGCGTTGCGCTGCTCGCCTGTCGTATGGGTAAGAAAGCGCCTTGCCCCGCGTCACATCCCCCGACATAGTCGGATCATCTCCCGGGGCAATCACCCGGCTGGAAAGCAGGCGACTGGAAGGCCGCCGCCCGATGGCTTGCATTTCTTTCGTGAAACTCAACTTACTCAGGGGGATCGAAGCCACCGCCGGGCGCGAGACGAACGTACCCACCCCATGCCGGCGGCTCAGCCACTCCTGGCGTACCAGCTCATCCAACGCCCGGCGCACGGTCAGGCGGCTGACCCCGTACAGATCGGCCAGGTCCCATTCCGGCGGCACAGTCTGTCCCGGCTGCAAGACGCCATCCAGGATCAACTGGCGCAGATTGCGCTCGATCTGTTCGTACAACGGCAGCCTGTCTTGCCGGTCGATGTGGTACAGGGGGAAAATCTGTTCGCCGGTCACTATTCCTCAACGAAAACGATCGAAAACGGACGGCTGAGATATAGATGTCAATACATCTATAGGTGAATTTTAGTTTAGCTAACCTGGCTTGTCAAGAGGTTTCACAGGCAAAACATCGAGGAGAATTCAAATCCAAACCGGCGACCCCCAGGCACCCTGGCCATTTTTCTGGATCACACGCGCAGTGTACCACCCACCGCTCTCTCCCTGGTGCTCCAGTTCCCTGCTCAAACAATATTCCGAATGACTGGCCAACTTATGGCATAGGATCGCAGGCGTAAGAAAACCACCCAGGTAGAAACTCTGCCCTCCCTGCGCCAGGTCGCCCAGGTTGACTGAGAAAGGCACATCATTGGCTACGATTTTCAGGGAAGCCGATGGATTGCCTTGAATGAGTAGCCCAATGCCCTGCGTCGAGGGTGTGCTCGAAGTTGGGTTGCCCCATGTTTGAGTGAACAGGTGCAAATTTGCCTCACCCGACTGCAAGATATGGCTGGTGGGGATATGCGGCTCGCCATTTTCCTGCGGGGCGACAATCTCTCGCCCTCGAAAGCGCGGTTCAACCTGCAATAACCGCCCGCCTTCGACCTGCAAAGCCACCTGCCAATCCACCAGTTCGTTCTTCTCACCCCAACCCAATTCCAATGCTGTCCAGACTGGCTGCGACCAGTCAACCTGCTGTACATCAGCAGGGGCAAAATGATCGATAACCCGATTCTTGTAAAGCACTTCGACGTAGTCGATCCGACTACAAGCCGAGACATCGACTTTTAGACGGTGAGTTCCAAGGCGCGCGTCGCCTGCCCGGGAGGCGCCACGCCAACCAAGGGGATGATTATCCACCGAAAACGCCAGACGAATACGCTCACCGCTAATGGCATAACAGCGGCGTTGTCGGATTGCATCCCAGATCCCCTGGCGGGTCAATTCCTGCGCCCACACGGCTACCCGCCCATGACCATAACTGCCCGGGCAAGCCGAATGGTGGTCGGTCGAGCCGATTACACCGAAGACTTTACCCTGCCACAGACCTGCGTGCATCGTCGCGTCGCCATGCCGCGGGCCCATGGTATGCAAATATGGGTAGGGCGCCTGGTCACTCTCCGCCAGGCCATGCATGGAAAGGATCTCCACGACCGGGGAAAATTCTTCCATAAACTGGCTCCAATCCAACCCGCGATAGCCCAGCCGGTAACCGATATGGTGTGGCACAAGGATCGTCTCGACGCCCGCAGCGCGCAGCCGGCGAAGCTGGTCGCGCAGGTTTTCCAGGCTGGCAGCATATAGGATTTCCCCCGGCGGCTGGCGGTAGTAAACATTGTGGTCGCCCGATTGCATCGAATGCCATTCGAAACCGGGGAAAGTGACAAAGACGCCTGGCTGGTGATACATCTCGCCAAGTTCAAGGAGGTTTTCCCAGCCCCGGGCAGCGCGGTCGAAGCCGCGCTGGTGATAATCCACCAGCGCGGCAAGGCGAGCTTCGCCCTGCGGCATGTCGGGCCAGGAAGAATGGGCTGTCAGGCTGCAAAAATCGAGCTGGGCGCGCGCGTTTTCAAAGGCCTGTTCGGGCGCGCCATAGCCATATCCAACGCCAGTATGGGCATGCAAATCCCCCACAAATACCCGTAACCCTTGATAAGCTTCCTGCTCAGACATTTGACACTCCATTCGGATGACGATTACTGCTACCTTAGCCAGATAGAAAAACAAGTCGCTGCATCACTCGATTACCAGGATATCGGGACGCAGATAATTCATTTGCTCTACTCCGATGGCCAGGCGCGGCCATTCAGAACTACTGGTCACCAATTCGTTGCCGTGCTCGCCGACCAGAAAAGTATCTACTGAACGCGCTGCGCCCACCGAAGGATTCCACACGCCCGCCTGGCCAATCTCTACCGGCCAATGCAGCCCAGGACGCGCAAAGGCCTCGCGTGGCTCATAGCCAGCCGGCCCGCCCTGGTGGTGTACCACCCATTCATCAGGGCAGCCGACCTCAGCATAAGCCTGCTGGATATACCCAAAAACATCATCCCAATATGCCTGGGGGCGGGTAAAATGCAGGCCGACCGCAGCAATCCAGGCCGCTTTGCGATTATCCCGGGCAAGTTCGGCCGGGACGGAGCCAAAATGCACAAAACGAGTGATGGAGCAGACCAGGCCATCTTTGCGCCCGCACAACACCAGCATTACCAGATGGCCGATCCGTTTGCCAGACGAAAGCGGATGGCGAAAAGCGGTGATCCGTTCATCGCTGGCAACAATGTTGGTTATCGGTTGCACCTGCACCTGGGCGGCCCGGCAGATGAGGCGAGCAGACAATTCGTCTTCGCGCATGCCTGGACGCGCCTCGTACGCGGCGCTCTCCACGATGTCTGCACAAAGCAAACCCAGCGAGCGCATCCGTTCCATCTCATCAACTGTCAGGGTTGCGCGCAACCGGGCCAACTGGCTGCTCAGGTCCAGGGCGCCAGGGTAAACGCTATCGGCTCCCAGCCTTAAACCGTTTCCCAGGTGTGGCAACAAATCCTGGTCGGAATACCAGGGCGAGACGCACAGTTCCCACCCCTGTTCGCTGATTCTGGGATCCTGTTCATAGCGTGAAGATTCCAGATTCGTGGTGATCAGGTAACGCCCTTTGCGGGTAACCAGCAGGCGCGCCGCACCGGTCGTGCTGGCCAGGTTGACGTCTGCCCGAACCCCACAGGTCGCCCAGGCAAAGCTGCTGACACGCTGCAATAGCAGGCCATCCAGGTCATGTTCATCCAGCAAGGCAAGCATACGGCGCAATTTGTGCGTAAATTCCCGTGATTCAACCATCGAAGCTCCCATATTTATGCCCGGCTTCAATATAACGCAGGATATTCTCGGTCAGGGCGTCACCGGGATCAGAGATCACCTCAGCCGAACAGCCGAGGATAAAATATTCCTTGCCGCCCTGCTCAATCGCCTGTTTGACCAGTCGTTCGATTTCATCAGGCCGGCAGCGTTCCAGGTCCGACCATTCGATATTTCCAATCAGGGTCATCGGGCCCCGGCGGGCGCGACGCTTTGCCTCACCAATCTGAATATCGCCTTGCGGCGGAGGCTCGACCGGGTCTAGAATCTGCACCCCCGCGTCAACGTATTTATCGATCACCGTGTTTACTCGCCCGTGGCAGTGTACCCACACGATCTGGCCTGCCTGGCGCACCATCTCCCACAATGGGCGCTCATAACCCAGGATAAAGCGGTCGAAGAAGCGCGGCGACATCATCGGCGGGGTGGCCTGCTCGCTGCCACCGAAGCGGAATATCGGGCCGGCGCCCTGCGCCAGCACATAAGCCAGCCGTTCTGCCAACCGCTCCTGCACAACAGATACCAGACGCTCGACGAGGGCGCTTTCGCTGAGCGACCACTCCAGGAAACGTTGAAAACCGGTCAGACGGGAGACCATCACCAGCGGCGTCGTGATGAAACAAACAGACACACCATTGTCACCCAGCCGTTGGCGTTGGGCAAAATAGTGGCTCATGTCTGGAGTAGCAAACCGGTATGGGATCGAAAGCAACTTTTTGGCATCAGAGACATCTTTGATGAGCGGCTCTATTTCCCAAACGGTATCTTCACCGGGCTGCACCGCCTCGGTCGTGGTAAGAACCCCTCGCGGGGTATGCACCCGGTAAGAGACTTGTTTACGCCCCTGTACATTTTTCTCCTGGACAAGCTCAACATACTCCGGAGGCGTCAGGAAAAAGCGCCGGTCAAAAATCCCCTCGGGGATGCCAGACATCCCGTAACCGCCCATCGCGCCGCGAAACGGCTGCGCCTCGGCGATTTCGAGCTGGCAGAAAAAATCACAATGCTGGCGGGCAAGCGCGACCATCCGCTGATAATTTTCAGCGGCCTTCCAATCATTTGGCTGCGGGTCAGGACTGAGCGGCGTCCATGTAAGCGGAGCAAACACCGCTAACCGATCCACCGGGAGGCCGGCCACCGTACGCAAGATGCGCTCTCTGGAAGAGAGAAACATCGTATTCATTCCAACCTGTCCACTTTCACCCAATCGCGGGCAGCATCCGACCGGTAGATTGCCTCGACAACCTGCACTGCAGCCATACCATCCAGGTGAGAGCCATCGTGAGCCGCCTCGCCGCGAAGCATCGCCAGGAAATGAGCATGCTGGCGAATGCCCACATCCTCTGAAGGCAATGAAATTGTCTGCCATGCCTGGCCAGTCTTGCGCAGGCTCAACCCGCCCAACTCGCTGCGCAGCCAGGCCGTGGCCTGGCTGCCATAAACCTCCAATCGAAAGCGATCGGTCCCCGCGGCCTCGGTGTAGCTCATTTCGTGGGTAGCCAGCAGGCCCTGGGCAAAGCGGTAAGTTGCCAGAGCCAGATCCTCATTATCGGGGCGGATGACCCTGCCATCTGCCATGAGGCGTTGCTCGAGCGTAATGGCCGCGGTGGCTTTAACGGCCTCGATCTCGCCAAAAAGATAGCGCAACAGGTCGATCCCGTGAACACCTAACTGCATGGCTACCCCTCCACCGACCAGGTCGCGCCGGTAGAACCAATCGGCCCAACCAGCTCCAGGGGTGGCGTTGCGCTGGCGCACCATACAAATGTCCCCTAATTCCCCTCGCGCCAGGAGATGGCGCAGCGCTTCTATTTCAGGGAAGTAACGGTGCATAAAACTGACAAAGCAGGCCACCAGGTGCCTGCGGCAGGCATCCAGAATCGCCCGGCACTCTGCCGAACTGCGCGCCATCGGTTTCTGCATGAGGATCGCCTTGCCAGCCCGCGCCGCGGCAATAGCCAGTTCGGCGTGCGTAAAATCTGGTGTGGCGATCACCAATGCAGACAACTGCTGGTCATCCAACAGTCGCCCCACCTGGTCGGTATAAACCGGGATGCCGTACTGCTCCGCCTTGCGCCGGGCGGCCTCCAGGTCCAGGCTGAAAATCGCTCTCACCTGCCCACCTGCCTTTTGCAATCCCTGGATGTGATAATCGCTGATCGATCCAGCCCCCAGGATGCCAATCAAAGGATTGCCTGCTGAATGAGTCACGACAACCTGCCTTGCAAAGCATCCAGGCTTTCCAGGATGGGGTCGATAAAGGCTTGCAATCCACTTACGGTGCGCGGCCCGTCATACAAGATGCCGTTGATGAACAGGGTGGGGGTCAGTTTGATCTTATGTTTGATAGCGCGGCGGAAATCCTCTTTGACCTTCTCGGTAAAACGGCCATCGGCCAGTCCAGCGGAGAAAAGGTCCTGGTCCAGGCCAATCTCAGCAGCGTAAGCTACCAGTTGTTCGAATTCCAGGGCGCCTTGAGCAGCAAACAGACGGTCATGCATCCGCCAGAAAAGGCCTCGTTCCCCGGCCAGTTCTGCCGCTTCGGCCGCCTGAAGCGCAAGCGGGTGGAGCGCCTTCAACGGCAGGTGACGGTGGATCAACCGGATGCGCTCACCATAAACGGGCATCACCTGTTCAAGAAGCGCGTGATTTTCCATGCAGGGGCGACATTGATAATCGGCGTACTCGATCAGCGTAACCTGGGCCCCAGCCGGCCCCCGGCGCCAATCCTGCACCTCCACCGGCCACGGGCGCGGCGTTTCGTTGATCTTCATCAGCGTCCGCAGGCACAACGCCGGGTTGGGCAGCGCCGGGTACTGAGCGGCGTCGTATACCCGCCGCACCAGACCATCTTCATCCAGGAGCAAAACGGTGTTCTCAACCTGGCCGGCTTCGCTGACCGCGCCATATCGCCGGGCGATTGCACCTCCCGGCTGGCTGTCGCTCAACAAGGGAAAGGTCAGCCCCTGTTCTGCCGCCAATTCTGCCAATGCCTGAGCAGGCGCATCACTGATCCCAACCACCCGGCAATTTTGGGCGGCAAAATCGTCCAGGCGAGCCTGGAAACGCCGCAGGGCTTCAGCGTGGGCAGATGCCGGCGAAGCGATAAAGATCAACGCCAGGTTTGCCAGGCGAAAATCTGCCAGGCGCACCAGGGCGCCCCCGGAAGATGATGCAAGCTCCCAATCTGGAGGGATGACTCCAGGATGTAGCATTTTACTCATCGAGTTTTACTCCTGACGTAGAAAAACAGTTGTGGCCAGGAAGTCGAAAACCTGGGCTTCCTGGCCACTTTCCGGGGAGAGAAGCTACAGTGCCAGCCGGCCAGCCAGATGTTCGGCAGGCGTGCCCACTGATTTCAACCACTCAACATAACGAGCGTGAATCTGGCGAGCGATTTCCGGTTTTTCAGCAATCAGGTCATGTTCTTCGTCGGGATCATCCGGCAGATAGAACAATGAGGGGGCTACGGGTACACGCGCCAGCTTCGGATGGATGAGTTTCGAAATGAACATACTACCGCCCTCGGTCAAGGCATCATACTTGCCGTGATAGTGCAGGCACCAGCCGTCTTCAGTGACGATGGCGCTCTTGGCCAGGATCGGCGTATGCTGGATAATGGTATTGGAGCAAACCGCTATGTCACGATGGCGGTCGGTTTCGCCGCGCAACAAGGGCAGCAGCGAGCGACCGTGAATGCTTTCTGGCTCGAATTTCCAGTCTTCGGTGAAGAACACGCCGCACTGCAGCGCCTGGGTCCGCGCCTGCCCGCCAACGGATTCGGTCGCTACCAGGCCGGCAAGTTCCAGAATGGTCGGCATCAGGTCGGGCGACTGCACCAGGGCAGGGATGTGCCTGCCGCGCGAGGCTCCAGGCATACGGATCATCAGGGGAGTCCGGCGGATGTCGTCGTACATCGGGATGGCCTCATAGTACATACGGCCATCGTACTCAGGCAGCAAGGATTTGCCAGCAATGCCGTGCTCGCCGAACAGGTAGCCATGGTCGCTGGCAAAAATCACTACCGTGTCTTCGCTCATCCCCAGTTCCTCGATCTTGTCGAGCAGCACGCCAAACCAATGGTCGATCATGCTTGCCTCGGCAAAATACGTATGCCGAACGTGATTGAGCTCGTCTTCGGTCAAGAATTCACGCCAGAAGTTATAGTAGGGGAATGGAATCTCGTAGCCTTTCCAGTCTTCTGATTCATACAGATCGAGATACTTTTGCGGTGCATCCCACGGCTCGTGCGGATCGAACAAATCCAGGTACAGGAAAAACTGCTCCTGGTCCTGGTTGCGTTCCAGCCAATCACAGGCTTCACGCACGGTACGAGCGGCAAAGCGGTCTTCTTCGCCTTTCCACCAGGCCGTGTTGCGCTTATACGTGCGCAGCAGGAACAGGCTGCGGTTCTTGCCGCCGTCATCCGGCATGCGTACATTCTTGGGGTCGGTGCGCCAGTGATCTGTCTCCTGGCCGCGTATCCACTCAAAAGCCTCGAAACCACGGTCATAATTGAAACCCGTCTCGAGCAAATGCGGATTGTCGCAGATCAACATCGTAGAAAAACCGGAAGCGCTCAATATCTGCTGCAAAGTGACGGTCTCTTTGGGCAAGGGGCACCATTCGTGATCGATAAAAGAGAAGCGTCCACTCATGATATCCAGGCGATTCGGGATGGTAGGGAAAGAACCCAGATAGGCATTATCAAATACAAAAGCTTGCTCTGCGAATTTATCCAGCCGGGGGGTCTTTACCCTTGTCGGAAGATAACAGCTAAGGTTATCGTAGCGGAAAGTATCCGTCATGAACATGATCACGTTCATTCTGTTTTCTGTGCTCCTGTTGTAAATTGTAAGGTTGAATCACACCGGAAGCCACGTTGGGGCAAACCCGGCCAGACCGGTATGTGATTATTTCAGCGCGCCGAGCGTCAGGCCCTTGACAATCTGTCTCTGGGCAATCGCCAGGAAGATGATGGCAGGCAAAGTGGCAAAAAACGCCGCGGCACTCATCTCTCCATAACGCACTTCATATTGCTGCGAAAACTTGGCAATACCAATGGGAATAGTAATTGCCTTTGTGGAGGTAAGATTGAGAGCATATAAGAACTCATTCCAGCTAAACATGAAAGTCAAGATCGCAACAGCCGCCAGCCCAGGTGCGATCAGCGGCACCACCACCCGCATAAAGGTCTGCCAGTTGGATGCCCCGTCGATGCGCGCCGCCTCTTCCATCTCCACTGGCAAGTCGGCAAGGAAGCTTTGCACAATCCAGATGCTGAGCGGCAGATTGAGCACCACATGCGCCAGGATCAGACCGAGGCGGGTATCGTACAGGCCAATATTACGGATAAAAACATAGAAAGGCCCCACCATGGTCACCCCGGGTATCATGTGAAAAAGCAGAATCCAACCGCCCAAAAGGCCGGTAATCCAGCGTGACCAGGAGAAACGCTGCAGGCTATAGGCTGCCAGTGCTGCGATCATTACGACCAGGATGGTGGTCGCTCCAGCAACGATCACCGTATTCGTCGTATTCACCAAAAAGGCTGATTGTCGAGAAAAGAACAGCCGCTCATAATTTACCAGGGTCGGCTGGAAGATCAGTTTACCGGTGATAATATCCTTGAAGTACTTGATCGAGTTGAGGAATGTGAAGAGGAAAGGCACCAGCGTGGCGCACATCATCCCCACCAGAAATACGTAACCCAGGATCAAAGTTCGGCGGTTCAGAATCATGCGGCGCTCCTGCTGGATCTGGATAGACGGTTATACACTATGATAAAAAGGGCAGTTGTCGCAATCGTAATCAGAGAGAGAAAGGCGCCATAGCCCATACGAGATTGGCCAAAAAACACCCGGTTGATGTAAAGGCTGATGACCTCGGTGGCGTTGCCTGGGCCGCCCGAAGTGAGCAAATATACTTCATCGAATACTTTGAAAGCGAAGATGGTGCGGAACATGAGCGCCACCAGGATGGTGGGACGCAGCAACGGCAGAATGATATGACGCAGCAATTGCCAGTCGGAAGCGCCATCTACCCGGGCTGCCTCGATCGGCTCGACGGGGAGCGATTCAATCCCTGCCAGCATCAGTAAGAAGATAAAAGCTGTCCAGTGCCAGACATCAACAACGATAATTGAAGGCATCGCCAGCACGGGGTCGCCGGTCCAATTTTGTATTGGCAAATTGAGAAAGGTCAGCAGACGATTGAAAATCCCAAATTCGTAGTTGTACATCAAACGCCAGAGGGTGCCAATGGCAATCGCCGGGACGAGGATGGGGATCATCAGCACCGCCCGGGCAATGCTGGCCATGCGAGAAAGCTGGCTCACAATCAGAGCCAGCAAAAAGCCAAGCACCATTTCCAACAAGACAGTTACCATCACAAAAAGCACGGTGTTGCGAACAGCAGTGATGAAAGTTTCGTCTTTCAAAAAAGTGTAAAAATTGTCCAGACCAGAAAAAGTCCAGATGATCTGGGCTTCCTCAAATTTCACGGTGGAAAAGGCCATTACAATAAGATTGAGGAAGGGATAAATGGTCAACCCTACGACGACGACCACGGCTGGCAGCAGAGTCCAATATTTAAAATTGCGGTCGAAAAATCCTACAATCTTTTTAGGGGCAGGAGAACCATTTTCTACGTGTTTTACACGGGTTGCAACAACGGACTTTTCTGACACTTTTTAAAGTCTCCAGTTCAAGGTCTCAAGGGTAGACACATACGAAAGACGAATCACCCGCATACTGAGTGGGGGCGTCTTCGCCAGAAACCACCGGCATGAAGACGCCTCCACTTTGCATATCCAAATGGTTCTGGCTAAGCCAGGCCCGTCTTATAGCCGGCCTTGGAGAGGATATCAACGATCTGTGCGGCAGCCTTATCCAATCCTTCGTGTGGGTCCACCTGCTTGGCAATCACCTGGTTCAGCATGAGCTCCAACACTTCAGTAATCTGCGGCCCCTCGGGGATGCGGATGGATTGGACAATGTATTGGGTGCTTTCCGCCATGGCGCCCATCCAGCGGTATTTGTGCTCCTTGCCCAGGTCCGAGGCATAGACATCCTGGCGGACAGGCACAGCGCCGAACTTGGTGTATTCCATTTGAGCTTCATAGGTCAAAGCCCATTTCAGGAAGGTAAGCCCGGCCTGCTTGCGCTCATCGGGTAAATTGACCGGAATGCCCATCACCCAGATACCTGTAGTGGTGGCTTTGCGACCGGGGTTCGCCGCTGGCATCGGCACAACTTCCACCTTATCCACCACCAGCGACTTCTCCGGGTTATCCATGCTGGCCCAGTTAGCAACCACCATCTCGGCCATGGCAATTTTGCCGCTCAACATCAACTGCTGCAGTTCAGCCTGGCCGACATCGGCCACATTCTCCGGGCCATATTCCCACAACAGCTTCGTCCACAGATCGATGGCGCGTTTGCCATTTTCATTGGCAACCGTCACAGTCCAATCTGTGCCCGGTTTGGCCACCCAGTCGCCGTTGCAGGCCCGCAGGAAGGCCAACCAATCGTAGGCAACCGCGAAGCCGGCTTTCTGGCCACGGCTGCTGAAACCATACAAATCCGGTTTCTTCATCAACTTCGCTGCGGCCGCGGCCACATCATCCCAGGTTTCGGGCGGTTTGAGGCCGGCGCCGTCGAACAGGTCTTTGCGATAATACAGCAACTGGATATTACCATTGATCGGCAGCCCATACAAAGTGCCATTTTTGGAGGAGTAATTGATGGAATGATCCCAACGCGTGGCGTAATCGTACTCAATCACATTGGGGTCAACCACATAACCCGGGTCGATGGCATTGATATCCGACATAAATTTGCCGGCATAGAAAGTGGCATACCAACCTTCGTTCAGGTTGACAATATCGAATTCACTCTCTGGCGCCGTAGTGGCGTTGCGCGTCTTTTCCTGCATCCCGGTGAAGGGGGTGGTCGCCAGGTTGACCGTGTTGCCAGATTTTTCGACATACAGGTTGACCAGTTTTTCAAACCCAGGGAACCAGGGCGAGTCGTTGATCAGAATATTGATCGGTTTAACCTTGGGGATCTCTGTAAAGGTCACCACATTTTTTGCCGCAGCCGGGACAGTCGCCGCCGGCGGCGCAGTCGGCGCCGGGGTCGGTGAGGCGCACCCCGCCAGCGCACTGCTTCCTGCCAGGACACCCATCATACCAACGCCCGCGGTCTTCAAAAAGTCACGTCGAGTGATATTGCTTTTAGACATCAATCTCTCTCCTTTCCATTTTATCCTGTGAATGATATAAATATGGTAGCAGAACGCGTACGTCCGTGTCAATTATCGTAATGCCCAATGTGTGCCAGATTGTGACAGTTTAGTGTTTGCCTTCGCTCATGAATTCTGATTTTCTCTCTCTCACTCGCAGTGCATACGAACATCTGTATGACCTGATCTATCTTCGTACGCATCCTCTCCTGGGTTACCTGCCCGCCTCGGCCGGGCGAGATACCAGCGAGCAAGCCTGGCAGTTGCATCACTTTTTATTGGAAACCATTCAGGAGCTAGATCCTGGGCCAAAAGCTCCGGTTTTTTCGCGCGAATGGCGCCGTTACCGGCTGCTGACGCGCCACTTCGAAGATGGTCTGGACCCTCAGGAGATCGCTAAAGAGCTGAACATAAGCCGGCGCCAGTACTACCGCGAATACAGCACAGCCATGGAAACACTGGCGATCATCCTGGCAGACCGGCTGGCGCTATCGCAGGCTGAAGTGCCGGGTGCCGTTGAAACAGCCGGCGTTCAGCAGGTCGAGGAGTTGGCCGCACGCCAGGAAATCCTGCGCAGCGAAGCGGCCCGCGCCTTAGCAGAAAGTTGTACGGTCGAATTATCGGAAATCATATTCGGCGCTCAGCAACTGGTTAAGGGGATCTTACAGGCCCAGCGGCTATCGGTCCACGTCGATCTTCCGCCCGACCTGCCGGCTGTAGCCGCTAATCCCGGCCTGCTGCGCCAGTTATTGCTCAGTTGGTTGGGTTTCCTGGGCAAAGAGAGTCACGATGCAACTCTATCTATACAGGCGCAGGTACAAGAGGATCGGGTTGAGCTCAGCCTGGCGCTCCAGCCCCCCAAGAAATTTGCCGCGCCCATCCCGCAGCCCTGGGATGAGATCGCCGCCCTGGGTAATTTCTCGATCCACTTTGATCCAGGCGGAAAAGCGCGCCTGTTCTGGTTGTATCTGCCGGTTGCCAACAAACGGACGATTCTGACGATCGATGACAATATTGACATCCAGGAACTGTACAAACGCTATCTGAATGCGAACCAGTTCCACGTCGTTGCTGAAACCGATGCACGCCGGGCGAGCGAGCTGGCGATTCAATGGCAACCTTTTGCGATCTTGCTCGACCTGATGATGCCCGGGACAGATGGCTGGGACACGTTACAAACCCTCACCAACACACCTGAAACCCGCTCAATCCCGGTGATCGTGTGCAGCATCCTGCCACAAAAAGAGCTGGCGCTCAGCCTGGGGGCGGCGGGTTTCCTGCAAAAGCCGATCAGCCAAAATGCCCTGATCGAGGCATTGGAAAGGCTTAACTGCCCATAACCTCATTTCGCGCCTGGCCATCCGGCTGCGGCTTTTCAGCGCTGCTCGCCAGGGGCAACAGGTCGAGCACCTGGTTGACCCACTGTACGATCTGCGCCGAAGCAAATCCCCCGGTCTGGTATATTTTGAATTCCCCTTTCGCCAGAGGCGCAACCGCATTCTGATCCAGGGCGGAGACGATTACAACAGGGATCTTGCACATGCGTGGGTTCGCGCGCATGTGTTCCAGAACGGTCAGCCCATTTCCATCCGGCAGATTGAGATCCAGTAATACCACATCGACCGGCATTCTGGCAAGCATGGCTAAACCCTCTTCTGCGCCGTAAGCAGCGGTAACCCGGCAGCGAAATGGCGGCGGGCTCAGCATCGAGTTGATCAGGCGGACAAAGTCGCGGTTGTCATCGATCACCATCACATGCCGGACCTCAGCGCCCACATTCTCTAAAATAAAGCCCAGGCTCTCCTTCGAGACCGGCTTAACCAGGTAGGCGGTGATGTTCAACCGGTTCACCGGGTCGTACCCGCCTGGAAGCGGGCAGGAAACCAACGTACAGTTCGCCAGTTCCCAACTCTGCGCGATTTCAGCCAGGCCGGGCCTGCCATCCAACAATGCGTCATCGAACAGGATCACGCGCGGGTTGGTCTGTTTTGCCAGCTCACGCCCACGTGCAAGATCCTGCGCCGAAATCACCCGGATACCCTTGATGTAGCGTTCAAAAGT
The DNA here is from genome assembly GCA_964595435.1 of uncultured Anaerolinea sp. Taxonomy (GTDB): domain Bacteria; phylum Chloroflexota; class Anaerolineae; order Anaerolineales; family UBA4823; genus RBG-16-57-11. The sequence continues at coordinate 23,363 of CAZQQJ010000019.1, forward strand.
TACTGCTACAGACAGGCCAGGAGAGACGACCAGCAGTTCAGGGCCAATCTCCTGCAGGCTGTCAACGTAAGCAGCTTCTCCGCGAGACGAGTCGGGCAGCCCCGGGATCAGCGCGCCAGTGTGCACGGGCAGAAGGAACGAGAAGGTGCTGCCCACACCCGGCTTGCTCTCCACCCAGATGCGCCCACCATGTAGCTCTACAAAACGTTTGCTGATGGCCAGGCCGAGGCCGGTGCCGCTTTTCTTGCGGCGAGTGCTGCCATCCACCTGGTAGAATTCATCAAAGATATGTTTCTGCTGTTCTGTAGAAATACCAACACCCGTATCCACCACCGAGAACACCACCCCTTCGTCTGTCCGGCGCACGCGCAGGCTTACTGAGCCATCTTCCGTGAAGCGGTAAGCGTTATTGATCAGGTTGAGCAGCACCTGGCGGATGCGGGTAGGATCAATCCACAATTCTGGCAAAGCCTGTTCGGCATCCATTTGAAAAGGCAAATGATAGACGCGCGAAAGGCTGGCCGCGATGGGGGTCAAACTGCTTACCAGTTCAGCCGGATCGACCAGCTCTGGCACGAGACTTAACTGCGCCGCCTCGATCCTTGCCAGGTCGAGCACGTCATTGACCAGGCTTTGCAGATGCAGCGCATTGCGATAAACGATATTCAAATCGCGCATATAGGCCGGCGGCAGGCTGGCTTTATAGTATTCCGGCGATTTCACCATCAACTCCGTAAAGCCGACGATTAAGTTCAAAGGGGTGCGCAGCTCATGGCTGATCGTTTGCGCAAACTGCTGTTTTAGCTGGCGCGCTTCCACCGCCTGGTCGCGAACAATGGCAAGTTGCCGGTTGGCCTGTTCCAAATAACTGTTCACTTCATCCAGCGAGTTTAAGGCGCGTTCAAGATCGGTTTTTCCCTGGCGAGCGATCTGCTCGCTTGCCAGGGCCTTCTCATAGCTCCTCCAGATCCAGGTCAGTACGATCTTAATATTACGGTCCATCATCCAGGCCGTAAACGTCAGCAACAGAATCCCCAAGGCTTGTACGACCAGATCTGCAGGGCGAGTGACCTCTGCAAACCAACCGAGCCAGAGCACACTTGCCATACAGGCAATCGCCAGAGGCCAGTAATCGCGCTGCTCGACGAGCAACCCGGCCAGAATCAACGGAACAAAGAAAAGGTAACCGATAGCCAGTTCAGGGTACGAGCGCACGACGAACTGGATCGAGAGCCACATTCCCCACAGATAGATCAAAGAAGCCAGGCGCGGGTGAGTGATACGGTAATGATAAGAGAATCCTGAACCGGCTGCCAGGATGAGACCGCCATACCAGGCATTCGGCGGGCTGTTCTTGCCGGTAATCGGCCAAATCAGCCAGGCAAACCAGATAAAAAGCAAACCGCCTGCCAGGAGCAGCGCCAATGAAAGCGCTTCACTGCGCTGCTCGGCAAGGTTTTCGCCATACTGGTCTCCATTCGAATGGCCGGATGGGTTATCGGAATGCACGAGGGTACTTATACCCCCAAGCAGGCGAACCGTCAATGAGAGCAGCGCGACCCGGTCGATGCAATACAGGGAAAGGGTTTTTGCTAATCCATCTCGAAAGGTTCTGCCTCGCCAACCTGATACCCTCCGGTCTCATCGAACAGGCTCAACTGCTGCGCCCCGGCTTGAGGGTAAAAGGTACGCGGCGCTATCCCCTCATCTTTCAAGCCCTTCAAACGGTTGATCATATCTTCGATCTGTCCGATGCACTCTGTGGCCCGCTCACGGACCTGATGGCCGTTGAAGCGCAGCACGCGCCAGCCGGTCGACTCCAGGTCGTTATTCCGCCGGTTATCCAGGGGGATACGCTCACGTTGGGCGTGCCATTGATCACCGTCAGTCTCGACATCGATTTGCCCATCGCGGCAAAACAGGGCAAAATCTAACTGGTAATACCGCCGCCTGACCTGCACCGCCCACTGCCGTTCGGCGCGGATTTGTTGCCGTTTAAGCTCAGTCCACAACCGGTCTTCGAGTGGGCTGTCGTCGAACAGATCATTGATTTGCTCGGCACGGTCGAACTTTTCCCACGTGGTTGGAATAAACACCAGGCGGCGGGGCAGCAAGCTGGGGATCGGCTGGCGGCGCTCCTCCAAGCTTTTGAGCGTGATGCGGTAATAGCTTCGCTCGGATTTCTGGCTGGCGATTTCGTTGGGAAACAATTCGCATCGCCTTACAACCCGGATATCGTCCACTTCACCGAAATAACGCACGCAGTAGGCATCCTCACCAAAGGCTTTGGGCTGGTAAAAAGCCAGCCATCTGGGTGGCCAGCGTTTCGGCCTGTGATCCACCGGGATGCGATACCAGCCTTGCTCCTGCAAGATGGCAAAATCGGACTTTTCTTTCAAGATGGCTACCAACAGCTCGCCGCGCAACTTATCCAGCAATCTCCTTATCTCCCAAACAACCACTGGATAATCCACACCAGCAATCCAGGTTTCTTCGGCTGCGGTGTTAGGGCTGGAATATTGACTGCATACTCCGCTACGATGCATGCTTCTACAATCAGGTTCTGGGCCACAATATTGCGGAAAAGGTCTACTAGATTCTTGGTGACAACCATTGCCAATATTAACAGCATCAATACTGCCATAAGCAGCAAGATAGTGTTGATAGACAGTGGCAAGATGGATTGCTGCCTGGATAGATCCTCTACGATCCGGGCCAAAGATGCTAAAAAACGGTCTCCTGCGCCTCGAATCAAATCGCTGGTCAACAGAATACCAACCAATGCAGATACTAAAAAAGCCGGCACAGTACGCTTTTCGCTGCCTTCCCGATTGGCTTCTGCCCATTGGCGCATCTGGATAATATCGTCTTTTGGCAAATCGACCAGCCTCCAGGACAATTGGTACGGCTCTGAAGGTGGAATTTCCTGTATGGCAAGCGTCAAGATGGTTTGGATCGGTCGGGGCGCGTGAATAGAGCTGATACCGCCGGCCAGTGTACAATAAACAAGCCATCCCCACGACAAACCGTCAAATGCAAGCGCCCAAAAGTAAGATGTAGCAGGAATCAAGAACAGGCCAAACGAAGCCAATACCATTGCAATCTCATTGGGATTATCCCAAACTGGCTTTACGGGAACGTTTTCTAACAGCAGAGAACTCAATTTCCACAAACTCAAGGAAACGATCGCTATCACAATAATCTTAATTCCCCAGAAATTTTTGCGCGATATTAGAGTTTCCCACCACCAGGCATACGAAATCACTGCGCATGCTAATCCTAAAACAACACCAAGAATGATAAAAGACAAGGACTCAAGAGTAACAGGTGAAATAAATACAGGAGAATTGAGTGAGGCAGCGAACAAAAAGGTCCAGCCTAGCATGAAGGCCAAATACTGAACGACAGAAAATCCAAGAAAAGTGAGATAAAACAGGGATGCCGGGTTATCCGTCGTGGTAAGTGGATGACTCAGGTTATAAATCCACTTTGCTGGCCAATTCTTTCCGGATAAATCCTTGGGATTCAAAATACCTTTGCGATAGTCCGGGAAAGCCAGCTTCTCCGCGCAGCTCGAAATCGCTTTAAATCGGTCTGCAAAAAGAGCCGCCCTATGACCTGGCATATGATCCACAATTACACTCTGCGGCAACTGTTCCATATTCCTATCTCACTGCCTTTGCTGCTTACAACATACCTGGGTACCCTGCTACACATTTCCTCTGAGGGAATACGTTGGGCTGCCTGCCGGATTGCACAATCATTTGGATCGCGAAAACGGCGCGGGAAGTCTGGACCGCGAAAACGGCGCGAAAGGGCGCGAAAAACGCGAAAAAGAACCCCGCCCGCGCCTGCCCTCCTTTCGCGCCTTTCGTCTTCTTTCGCGCTCTTCGCGATCCAGCCCTTCACACCTCCCCCGCAAACGCCCGCGCCAGCAGACTCTGGAATAACGCATCCACCCGTTCGGCGCTGCGCCCCTGCGCCTCCCGCACCCGGCGCGCCTCGCTCACCCGCGCCGCAAACTCACGCTGGAGAGAGATGGGAGGCAAAAAAACAGGCAGACCGCGCAATTGGGTCATATTGATGCTTGCCAGGTTGGTAGTCTTTTTTGCACATTGCAGGAAATAATTCTTAGCCTTCTCTGTCTGCAAATACTCTGCAAAAAAGACAGGGGTTAGCTTATCAGCATTAACCCGAACGCGAAATACATGATTTTGATGAATACAATTTGGAGGCAAATCAACTTCGAGCAACGCACCACGTCCTAGCTTATCAAAATCGCCGCCTTCGGTCAACAGGATATCACCTTTAAGAAGCCTGAGTTCTTCGACCTCAAGCGGCAAGGCTTCGATCATTTTTATCTCGGACAAATCCAGGTAGCCAGCCTGTACATTTGCAACACGTAAATAAGGAATCGTCAACGCAGCGTTACCAAGCCGCCGGCCCTTAGCAACACCTGACACCACTTCTGACACGTCCCGTAAAAATGCCATCGGATAATCTTTGCCCCCAAACATCTCATGAAACAACGCCGGCGTAAAATCCTTCATCCGCTCATCCGCCTGCCTGCGCAGCCGGCGCAGCGCATCCGCCTCGTCCAGCAGGCGCACGATACGCTCTTGTTCGGGGAGAGTAGGCAGGGGGATTTCAATATCCAGGAACTCTTTTTCCTTCAAGCGAAGCCGGCTTGTTTGTGATGCGCCAGAACTTCGCTTTGAGATTTCTTCCCATACCGTCGGGATCGAAAAAAACCATTTGAGATAGACAGGACTGATTTGCGTTTTGTCGATCTCGAATGTAGGAAACTCACCCGATACAAATAAACCGTCGTACTCTCCATCCACTAAGGCAAAAGAGCCTTTCCAACCAAACAGGCGATTATAGACAAAATCACCTTGCTGCACTCTGAATAATTTGCTGGCTGCTATATCTTTCCCAAGCTGCGGTTCTTTTGAAAACAACCCGACTGCATACCACTTTACTCCTAAAGTAGGATAAAGCTTTCCATCCAGTAATCGCTCTGGGCGGCTCACTTGCCGGAGAAATTCTTTCAATCTTACCTTCGGATAACCTTTATCCATTTTTACTCATTCCATCTTTCAGTTGATTGAGTCTGGTAAGAATTTCATTCTCCAGTGTCACCACCTCATCGATAATATCAAGTGGGCTATCATGTTGTGCAAACGAAATAACCGCTGGCCGGTAGACGTTGAGCGTCAGAGGGATGCCTTCAGTACGCAAGATTTGCATACACGGCACTCGGAAACAATTCTCGCCTTCTTCACGATTTGGCCATCTTGCCAGAATATCAGGGATATCATTTTCATCAACCGGAGCGCGCGTGTCCGAAAGCGAATAGCCATCAGCCTTCATGTCATAAAACCAGACAAACCCATCTCTATCCTTAGGCCGCAGTGTATTTTCAAAAACCAATATTGCCGTCCCGACGCCAGAGTAGGGCTTAAAAATACCAGATGGCATGCTGATCACGGCCTGTAAATCGAAATCCTTCAAGAGCGCCTCACGCAAACGGATCGCCGCCCGCGTCGCCCCGAACAGCACCCCGTTGGGCACGATCACCCCCGCCCTTCCGCCAGGCGCCAGGTGGTCGATGAACCACTTCAGGAACAGCAGTTCCGTGTTGCGCGCCTCCAGGCCGATGTCTGCCAGGATGCTCTCCTTCTGGATTTTCCCCGCAAAGGGCGGGTTGGCAAAGATGTAATCGTACAACTGTCCCGGGTAGCCGCTCTTCAGCGAGGTGGTCAGCGGGTTGAAGAAACGGATGTCGGCCCGGGGCAGGCCATGCAGGTACAGGTTCAGGATGGCGATCTTGACCATGTTAGCGTCGTTGTCGAAGCCGGTGAAGGCGCGCTCTTCGAGGAACTTCCACTCGGCCGGCAAGAGACGGTCGCCGGGGTAACCCGTCTCGCCCGGGCTGGTGTGCGTTTCCAGCTGGTAGCGCAGGGCGGAGATCAGGAAGCCGGCCGTCCCGCAGGCCGGGTCGGCAATGGTCTTGCCCGGCTGCGGGTCCACCAGGCGCACGATCAGGTCGATGATGTGGCGCGGCGTGCGGAACTGCCCGTTGGTACCCGAAGTCGAGAGCTTGCTCAACAGGTACTCGTACATATCTCCCTTCAGATCGATGCCCTCGTGCGCCTCCAGGTCCAGGTTCTGGATGGTCTGCACTACTGCCCGCAGCGTAGGGCGGTCGTAGATTTTGAGCGTCGCCCGGTTGAACAGCAGCCGCCCGGTCTCCGACATCCCCGGCAGTTCGTGCAGGCGCTCGATGGCATCCCGGGCGCTGTTGAACAGCTCGTCGCCGGTCAAAGTCACGAAGTTGCCCCAATGGTATCTGGCCCACTCGCCCCCGAAGACACGCCTGTACTTCCGATCCATGCTTGCCAGGGCGTCGTCGTTTTCGCTCAACAGGCGCAGGAAGATCAGGTACGACAACTGCTCGATGGCGTCCATCGGGTTGTTCAACCCACCGGCCCACAGGATGTCCATAAGCTGGTCCACCTTCTGGCGCAGCCCGGAGGAATGGAAATTGGGGGAGATCAAAGTCATAACATCATCCTTGCGAGCTAATTTCTAAATCAGGCTAATATTAAAATTTATCCTGGAGCAAGATCACTTCGTTGAAAGGGCCTTAAGCAGTGAAAAATAAGCTGGTTTTGGCTGAAAATTATTATCAAATGGGGTAGGATCGGCATTTAGGGAGAATGCTCCAAGATGAAGTTTTTCTTTTTCCCAAACAGAAAGTTTATCTACAATTCCGAAGATTACAAAATCTTGGCAAACTCCAGATTCCAGACAAGCTTCTAACATGTCTTGATAGATTTTTGCCTGTAGAGCAAATTTTTCTTCCTGTGATCCCGATACGTCTCTCATGTTTATATCGAATTCAGTCACGTAGACCGGCAAACCATAACTTCGCATTGCTTTGATTACATCTTGCTTATTAGGAGGCTTATCCCCTTGAAGATGCATCTGGAGACCGACAGCATCAACAAGGTTTTTGGATTTTAACATCTGAATTACCTTAAACGTGTGTTGGTAATATTTTCCGCTGATTGTGTGATTATCAAATTCATTGTATATCAGGACAGCGGATGGATCAGTTTTTCGCGCGGTTTCAAATGCGATCTCTACATATTCGGGACCAATCTTTTTGTAAAATATATCAGATGATGGCCTTACATAAGCTTCGTTTACCACTATCCATGCGCTAACTTTACCAGTATATCGCCCCATTACAGTAACAATATGATCCGTCATAATATTGGTCGTATCATCTTTAGAAAAATTTCCGGACTTGAGCCAATCAGGGACAGCGTCATACCAGATAAGAGGGTGCCCCATAATTTTCATCTTTGCCTTAATGGCAATAGGGATATCATTATCTGGAGATCTGAAATCGAATTTACCTTGTTGAGGTTGGGTAAGTTTCATATCAAGATAAATTTGGGCAAGGTTAAATTCTTTCGTCTGAATATCTATCAGTTTCCTGAAGTATTCTCGAAACCCATAACCACCAAAGAGGACGCCTATGTAGAATCCCCTGGCGCTTGCTAACTCGCGCAATGTCGGCGGGTGTGGTGTTATCGTAAAAGTTGGTGTTAATGTGGGAGGAACAACTGTCGACATAGGGGTGAGTGTAAATGTCGAGGTAGATGTTGGGGGAAAAGTAAGTGTACTTACGGGTGTGCTGGTGTTTTCTATCAAAGTCATTTCGGTTGATATGGAAACTGGTGCCTTGATACTACAAGAGGGCAAAAAAATCACGATAATAAACACCAGGAGCAAGGTTCGTGTTTTCAAGAAAACATCTCCTCTCCGGATCAATTTATCCAATTATACATAAAGGCTTTTCAAAATCCTTCAGATTTACGCGGCCAGGGCAAGCGACTGTTGAACGACGCTCGACTGGCGGATCGCCTCGAACACCGCCTCCCGCTCGGCGAAGCGAGCCAGGGCGGGGATGCCGCCCAAGGGGATAAACTGCCCCGCCTCGAAGATGCGCATATCCCCTCCCTGGAAGCGGCGCAAAGCCTCGGGGTTGGCGGTGATCAGGTTGAGCGTCGCCGTCACCCATCGCTGGTCGTGATAACGCAGGTTGAAGCGCGCGGCAATCGAGTCAGCCGTATCGGCGATCAGCTCGGCCTGGCTGGGCAGCGGCTTACGCTTCAACGCTCCATAGACGAAAGCCGGCGTGGGCGCCGGCACGCCGTAGGATAGGGTCAACTTGTCCGGCGAATAATACATCTCCGGGCGGTGGTAGAAACGCTCCTGCATCAGAGTCTCGATGGCGTCGTCATCCTCGGCTTCCACAGCTTGCTGGAACTCGGCGTCAGCCTGGATGAACGCCGCCAGGTCGCGCTCGAAAGCGCCCTTGAAGGTCATCACATCTACCTTTTCGCCGTCTGGCCCTACGATGCGGATTTCCTCCGACACCACCACATCGATGCCCCGCCACACGGGGATCTCAATGGTTTTCTCGATCTCCCTGGTGGTGTAATCTCCCTGGGCGTCCGCAGCTTGCTGCTGTGCGCCGGTCGAGGCGCGCGCCATTGCGCCTTTCGGTTTGGGCAGCGCCAGCGGCAGGGCGTAATCGTACTTCTCCTCGAAATATTCCGCCACGCCGCAGTAATCCAGCAGGAAGAAATACTCTTTCTCGTACCCGGTGTTGCCCAGGCGGAAAGTATAGCGGCGTGTGCCGCGCCCCTTGATCTGGATGTATTCGGTGGGCGAGAACACCGGGCGCATCAACACCACGTTGAGCAGGTCCCGGCAGTTATATCCGGTGGAAAGCATATCCACCGAAACCGCCACGCGCTCTTTGCGCCTGCCGTCGCGGAACTCCTTGGCAATCGACGACGCTTCAGGGATACGCGAAGTAATCGTCACCGCGCTGCCCGGCGCCATCTCGTTCAGCAGCTTGGTCAGCTCGGTGGCGTGGCGCTGGTTAACGGCGAAGACGAGGCTCTTGCCGATCTGCCCGCCTGGATCGCGCTGAGCGTGCTTCAGGAACGATTCGACCATCACCCGGTTGCGCGCCGGGGTGAAAATCTTGCGCTCCAGGTCCTGGATTTTGTAATTCTCGCTCTGCTCGTCGATATTCACCGCCCAACCCTTATCGGCCAGCGCCTGGGTGGTGATGTCCGAGCGGATGTCGAAAATCTTGGGCAGGCACAGGAACGGCCCTTCGGGGTCATTGACCGCCTCCACCAGGTCGTAGCGGAAGGTAGGCTGGCCGGGTTCGCAGCCGAAGTAGGCGTAAGTGTCGCGCAGGATGCGCGCTTCCAGCGCCTTAGGGTTATCCTGCCCCAACTGCCGGATGTCCACGTTCTTGAGATAGGCCTTGGGCGTGGCGGTCAGCCCGATGCGCGTGGCCTGGAAGAACTGCACCACTTCGCGGGCGTCGCCGTAAATCGAGCGGTGCGCCTCGTCGTTGGTCACCAGGTCAAAGAAGAACGGGGTAAACTCGGTGCGGTAGCGCCGGTCGGTCATCAAGGATTGGATGGTGGCAATCACCACGCTGGAACCCACCAGTTCACCGGTCTTGCGCGCCGACTTGTAGATCACCGGGTTGTACTCGCGCAGGATAACGTTGAAATCTTCTAACGTCTGGCGGGCCAACTCGATGCGGTCGACGATGAACAACACGCGCTCGGCGTTGCGCGTCACCAGGAAGCGCCGGATCAGCGCCGCGCAGAGCAGCGTCTTGCCCGTGCCGGTGGCCATCTCCAGCAGGAATTTGCGCTTGTGGTGCTGGTCGAACTGTGCGGCGATCTCGTTCAACGCCTTCACCTGGTAACCGTGCAGGCGCAGATCGGGCCGGAAAGCCTGCAAGTACTCCGGCGTCACGTTCTCAGTGAGCAAGGGGCGCGGCGGCTGCAAATTCTTGAGCCGCTGCCGGTTCAGGTCTTCCGGCGAAGGCAGGCGTTCGATGCGATAGGCGTCCTGCTGGTCGGCGCGGGCGTAATTCCAGAACCAGTGCTCCTTGCCGTTGGACAGGATGATGAACGGGGCGTGCAGATTCTCGGCATAGCCGCGTCCCTGTTCTTTGGCGTCATACGGGTCTTTATCCTCGCGCTTGGCTTCGAGCACACACAGCGCCATGCCCTTACCGTCCAGCAGCACGTAATCCGCCCGACCGCCAGCGCGCAGCTCGAAGCGCACTTGCAACGGATTGAGCAAATCCCAACCACTCTCGCCAAGCGCCTTGTCGATCAACACCCTGGAAAAAGCTTCAGACGAATGAGCCATGATCTGGTTATCCCTGCCCTGCCCGTAGAATGTACAAGGCGATAAATTCTGCAATGTCGCTACAACGTCCATTATACTGTTGGTAAGCATTCATCGCAATAACTGCCGCGCTATTGAAATAAAACAATTTTCTGCCGCCCTCAGTTTTTTAACGATAGGGATGATATACTTTTCTGCATAGCAATTTCTTGCTTTCCGGATATCCAGCATCGATCAGCCGGTATACTTGTCTGGACATTCTTTCACCTATCACGTTTGCCTGTTAGGAGTTTCCCCCCATGCCCGAACCCACCTCCCTACCCCTGCGCAACCAGGTATCCCTCGAAGAGACCTGGGCCTTAGACAGCATCTTCCCCACCCCCGCCGATTGGGAGTCCGCCTGCCAGGAACTGGAGGCGCGCCTGCCGCAACTGGCTGCTTACCAGGGCCGCCTGGCCGAGAGCCCACAGACGCTGCTCGAATACGTCCAGCTCTGGCAAGAGAGCGGCGTGCAGATGGGCAAAATCTTCACCTACGCCAGTAACGCCTACGCCGTGGATACGACCGACCAGGCCGCCGGCGCCCGCGCCGGGCAGGCGCGCAGCCTGCTGGCCCGCCACGCCGCAGCGGTGGCTTTCACCGATCCCGAGCTGGTGGCGATTGGCTTCGAGCGCCTGCGCCAGTGGATGCAGGCGGAACCTGAACTGGACTTCCTGGCCCACTACCTGGACCGGCTGGAAAAGCGCCAGGCGCACGTACGCTCCGGCGAAGTGGAAGAAACCCTGGCCCTCACCGGCGACCCCTTCTCGGGCCCGGCAGCCATCTACGCCGCGCTCAACAACGCCGACCTGCGTTTCCGGCCGGCCATCGCAGAGGACGGCGCGCAGCTCGAGGTGGGCCAGGCCAGCATCGGCGCCCTGATCACCCACCCCGCCCGGGAGGTGCGGCGCACCGCCTGGCAGAACTACGCCGATGGCTACCTGGCCTACAAGAACACCTGCGCGGCAACGCTCACCGCCGCCGTCAAGCAGGACGTCTTCAACGCCCGGGCGCGCCGTTACCCCACGTCGCTGCACGCTTCGGTAGAAGCCAATTACATCCCGGCCGAAGTCTTCCACAACCTGATCGGCGTCTTCCAGAAGCACCTGCCCACCTGGCTGCGCTATTGGCGGCTGCGCAAGAAGGCGCTGGGGTTCGATCGCTTCCACGTCTACGACATCAAAGCTCCGCTGACCAGCGGCGGCCCGGTCGTGCCCTTTGCCCAGGCCGTGGAGTGGATCTCCCAGGGCATGGCCCCGCTGGGCGAGGAATACGTGGGCATCCTGCGCCGCGGCTGCCTGGAAGAACGCTGGGTGGACCGCGCCCGCAACAAAGGCAAGCGCGAGGGCGCTTTCTCCAGCGGCTCGCAGGGCACCCGCCCGTTCATCCTGATGTCCTACGCCGACAACCTGTTCAGCCTGAGCACTCTGGCTCACGAGCTGGGGCATTCGCTGCATTCTTACTACTCGCGCCGGTACCAGCCCTTCGTCTACAGCCGCTACTCGCTGTTCGTGGCCGAGGTGGCCTCCAACTTCAACCAGGCCATGGTGCGCGATTATTTATTCCGCACACAGACCGGGCGCGACTTCCAGATCGCCCTGATCGAAGAAGCCATGTCCAACTACCACCGCTATTTCTTTATCATGCCCACCCTGGCGCGCTTCGAGCTGGAGATGCACGCTCGCGCCGAGCGCGGCGCGCCGCTCAGCGCCGATATCCTCATCGGTCTACTGGCCGACCTGTTCAAAGAAGGTTACGGCGAAGAAGTGGAATTCGACCGGGAACGGATTGGGATCACCTGGGCGCAGTTCGGCCACATGTACATGAACTTCTACGTCTACCAGTACGCCACCGGCATCTCCGGGGCGCACGCCCTGGCGCACAGCGTGCTGGCCGGCGAGCCAGGCGCCGCCGGGCGCTACCTGGGCTTCCTCAAAGCCGGCGGCTCGCAATATCCGCTGGATGCCCTGCGCACGGCAGGCGTGGACCTGGCTTCTTCCGAACCGGTGGAACGCGCCTTCGCCGTCCTGGCGGACCTGGTAGACCGCCTGGAAAGCCTGCTTGAATAAACTACCTTCGCTGGTGGTTCCGAAGTATCTTATTGAGTCGGGTAGTCTGGTAGTTTCGCAGTCTTGTAGTGCATTCTGTCGGCAATTTTGTGTGGCCGGTGCATTGCACCGGGGCAGCTTTCGGGGCCGCCCGGCCTGCCAGAGTTCTTGCATGGTGTATACAGCGCGGTGCGCAAACCGCACAATTGCAGAAAATGACGCGGAAAATCTCCTCTACCTGCCTGGTGCGATGGCTGGCTGCCAACCTGATCCCGCTCTTCTACCTTCTGCTGACCTACAGCGTATGGTGGGGAGCGCCGGTCGCCTCGCTGTTGATCATCGCCCTGGCTGGAATGGCATGGCCAGCCAGGGGCCTGCAAACCCTGGGCCTGGCAATCCCTCGCTCGCAGGCCGGGAGGGCGTTCATCCTGGCGTGTGGTATCGCCGCGTCTGCCTGGGTGCTCATTCGCATGGCAAGCGGAGCGCAAGGCGTCCTGTTGGTCCCGGTCTGGCAGCGCCATACTGCCCCATACATCATTGCGCATACCGTCGGGCAGACGTTGAACGAGGAAATGGTTTTAGGGGCCTTGCTGCTAAAAGCCATCACAGCAAAACTCCCACGCCTGCGCCGCGTATGGGTTTCCGCCGGCGTGGCATTCGTCTTCGCCTTGCTGCACGCCGGTTTTTATACGCTGCGCCCGGCTCAAGACTGGAATTATGGCATTCTCTCACCGGTCACACTGCTGTCGATCTTCCTGGTTGGCCTGATCCGCAACAACTTCATCCTGGGCTACGGCAATATTGCCTATGCCTGGGCCGTCCACCTGGGATGGAACCTGGTCTTTATCGACAGCGCCTACTACTGGATCGAGACTGGCCAGAAATTGGCCGAGCCGGCTATCTTCAACGTTGTTTTTGGAAATGGCTGGATCGCCCTGGCGCTGGGCGCTTTTCTGCTGATCAGCCGGTTGCCCAAGATTACGACAAAAATCCGATAGACAACCGGGCCAAAGCAGGTTATATTAAGGCCAGAGCAAACTGGCATTTGCCAGGAATCAACAAAGTTCACAGCTCCGGCCATGACGAGGTCAGCAGACCTTGATTGGCCGGGCGAGGACTGCCAACCTAACCCAAGGAGAGGACCTCTATGAACCAGAAGGAGCAAACTCAGGACCCCCGCAAGCAGCACGTTCCACAGCTCCAGGTGCGCGTCGACCTGAACGCCGGCGCCAGCGTGGATGCCTGCCTGGAGAACCTGGCATACTGGCAAAAGCAGTACCAGGCTAAGTGCGGCAACCTTCCACTGTATCAGTAAGCCATCCGCCAATTTCAACCCATTCGAGAGAATTTCCAGTAGAAAAGGAGTCAACCTATGAAGGTTCAATCGAACATCTGCGCAGGCATGACTTACGAACAGTGCGATGCCCAGCGCAATTATTACAAGAACCTGGTGAAGTCGGGCAAGTGCGTCGTCAACCCGTACCCGCCAAACCCCTATCCGCCCTATCCGCCTTATCCGCCAAACCCCTATCCGCCATCCCCAGGCGGCGGCTATGTTAACGGCGTCTGGTACCCCGACCGCAGCGGCACGTGTGGTTAGGCAACTGTAGAAACCAAGGAGTTGAACATGAAAATCCGCACTGAAATCCAGGCCGGCGCAGCGTGCTACACAGTGCAGTCAGGCGATAGCCTGAGCACGATCGCCAACCGCTTCTACGGCAACATGTCGGCGAGCAACGTCAACAAGATCTATTACTCCAACCAGGCCACCGTTGGCGCTAACCCGAATTTGATCTACCCGGGACAGAAACTGTACATCCCGGACTAAGCCAGCCGCTTTGTCAGGATGGGTTACCCATCCCCGAATAAAGAGATGTCTGGAGGGCATTATTCCCCAGGCATCTCTTTTTAATCCCCCATTTTTCGCCCGCTTTTACGCAACGCATCGGCCCGTGCCTGCAGTTTTCGAAAATATTCCGTCTCGGTAATTTCAGTCACTTCCCGATCCCGGCGCGCCTCATCGATCTGGATGCGTAGCACCTGCACCTGGTCTTTCAGGCGCTGCTCGCGCGCCTGCACTTCCACCGCCATGCGGCTGAAGGTGCGCGTCAGTTGGCCCAACTCGTCGCGGCGCTTCTCCATCTTCGCCAGGCTTTTCGGATCGAATTCTCCCGCTTCTACCGCCAGGGCGGCCTGCTTGAGTTGCGTCAACGGGCGCGTCACCCGCCGCGACCACACGATCGACGCCTCGATGCCATAGATCAGGGTGAACGCCGCCACGACTGCGGCAACCTGCAGGTGACGAAGCAGTGCAACCTGTACCTGGTCGGTGGGCAGATAAATCAATACCGCGCCTGCCGGCTGCCCCTGCCCATCCATCACCGGCGCGGCTACACGCAGCACCGATTCGCCCAACAGGCCAATCGTGCGGATGCGTTCAGCCGCCACCTGCAGCAGCGATTCGTTCGGCGCCATGGAAGCCAGGCTGATATCTGCATCGGCGCGCCCCTGCTCCAGCACACCCTTGAGCAAGGCGCGATCCGATGGACGGAGTTCAGCGCTTAGAGGAGAACCGGGCAATACACTCACCGCCACGGGTTGGATCTGTTGATCGACGACATACGCGGCGAGGAGATCTCCACCCCCTACCAGCCGGTCCGTCATGCGCTGCTGCCCCAGGCCGGCCTCGATCGCTCGCCTAACAACGGCAAGCAACCCGGCATCGACCTTGCCCGTCGCCTGACCGCCCGGGCCGGTGCTCTCGCCTGCCATCTGGAGATCGATCGCTCGCTCCACTTCCTGCGGAACCTGCGCGCTGTAACCGGCGCTGGTCGCCAGCAATTGAGCAATCATTTTGCCATTGGCCTCAGCCTGGTCCAGCAATGCCTGGCGCAGCGCCCAGCTCAAAGCCAATGTGGCGACGAACACCGTAAAGATGAGCAGGAAAGCGATCAGCAATAGCGTGCGATCTCGCAGCGACATATTGACTCCTTACTTCGTATCGTATAACCCTTTGACGTGGGTAGTGTGCATCATGCGAGATTATACTGCAAGCCACAGGCGCAGGTATGGCTAATCATGGAGGTTACAGATGGGAGCAACGATCCTGTCTGCAAGGATATCAGGCAGTATAATTGTCCGGTGAAAGTCTTATGCGGCGGACTGCATAAAACCGGCAACCTGCGGTCCGATTGCGGGCCGGCCTGTTAATATCACTCATGACGGATACCAATGGCTAAACATAAAACCCCACCTCGCGGCATCTATGAATCGGCGGGCGGTCTGCTTTGGCACGAACAGAATGACCTGCGCCGCCTGGCAATCGTCCACCGCCCCAGGTACAACGACTGGACGCTGCCCAAAGGCACGCTGAAAAAAGGCGAAACCTGGCAACAGGCCGCCCTGCGTGAAGTTTACGAAGAAACCGCCTGCCAGGCGCAGCTTGGCAAATTCGCCGGCTGCACCTGTTACCAGGTTTTCGAGACGCCCAAGCTGGTGCTTTTCTGGCACATGACCCTCGCCGCCCAGGGCAAATTTTCCCCGAACGACGAGATTGACTTGCTGGAGTGGCTGACGGTAGCTCAGGCGCTGGAGCGTTTGAGCTACGCGGATGAGCGCCAACTGCTCATCCAGGCAAGCCAGCCGGGATAATTGCCGAAGATCTCCGCCATACGAAACGGCCTGATTGCTCGTGATATGGTATGATATGGTTTCCACCTAAAAAATCTTACTAAATCTCTTGATCTCTTTTAGGGATGAAACCTCCTGGAATGCATTGCGCGGGCACATATCCTGCAACAACCCCGTAAGTTGTCGCGCACCTGTCCGGGAAAGTCGATCTTATGCAAATGCCCACCAGCCCTCCAGAATTGTTCGCAGATCGTAGTTCGCCGCTTCGTATCCTTCTAATTGAAGAGAACACCGAAGACGCGGTGTTTATCCAGGAATTGTTGAAAATGGCGCGGCGCTTTTCTTTCCAAATTATTCGCGCCGCCAGCCTGGAAGAAAGCCTCAAGTTGTTAGATCACCCCATACCGGAGATTATTCTGGCCAGCCTGAGTCTTTTGGAAGATTTCAACGACCATCCCTTCCGCCGGCTCGCCCAATATGCATCCGATATACCCATCATCCTGTTAACCCATCTGGACGACGAGATGCTGGCCTTGCAGGCTATCCGTGAGGGAGCGCAGGATTACCTGGTAAAGACCGAAATCAGCAGCACTTTGCTTGCCAAAACGATCCGCCATGCCATCGAACGCAAACATTTCGAGTTCAACGCGCTGCACGATTTGCTCACCGGTCTGCCCAACCGGGCTCTTTTCCTGGACCGCTTGGAGCGCGCGATCCAGCACGCAAAACGCCATGCAGAATTTGTCTATGCCATCCTGTACCTCGACCTGGATCGCTTCAAGGTGGTCAATGACAGCCTGGGGCGCGCCCTGGGGGACAAGTTATTGATCGCCTGTGCGGTTAAATTGGCAGGTTGCCTGCGCTCCGAAGATACCATTACCCGCCTGGGTGGTGATGAATTTGTAATCCTGTTGGAAAATATCCACTTGCTGCAAGATGCCGTCGATATCGCAGAGCGCATACAGCATGAATTATCGATCCCTATCAGTTTGGACCAGCATCAGGTCGTCATTTCGGCCAGTATCGGGATCGTGTTAGGGGATGGAACCTACCAGCGGCCTGAGGACATCCTGCAAGATGCCGACATCGCCATGTACCAGGCCAAGTCGATGGGCAAAGCCTGCCATGTGCTCTTCGAGCCAGGTATGCGCCAGCAAGTTGTCCGGCGCCTGCAGATGGAGAACGATCTACGCCAGGCATTTGAAAATAATGATCTACAAGTGCATTACCAACCGATTGTCACATTGCAGACCCGGCAGTTGATCGGCTTCGAAGCGCTGTTGCGATGGAGGCATGAGCAACTCGGCCCGATCTCGCCCAAAGAGTTCATCCCCATCGCCGAAGAAACCGGTTTGATCCACAGCCTGGGCCTTTGGGTCCTGCGCCAGGCCTGCACACAAATACATTCCTGGAATACGCAATACAATCTGAAACCACCTTTGACCATCCATGTCAACGTCTCGGGGAAACAGTTCGGCCAGCTCGATTTCGTCGAAAAAGTCCAGCAGACGCTGAATGAAATCGGGTTGGACCCAAACCACCTGAGTATGGAAATCACCGAAAGCCTGTTGGTGGAGGACAACCGGGTGTGCAATGAAGCCCTGGCCCGCCTGTGCAGCCTGGGGATCAAGCTCCACATCGATGATTTCGGAACAGGGTATTCCTCATTTGCCTACCTGCAGCGCCTGCCGGTTAGCTCGATTAAAATCGACCCCACCTTCATCATGGACATGAAATCCAACACCAACCGCGCCGAAATTGTGCGCTCGATTGTCACCCTGGCTGCCAACCTGGGGATGAACGCCATTGCCGAGGGAGTCGAAACCGCAGAACAGCTCGCCCAACTAAAAGCCCTGAATTGCAGTTACGGTCAGGGCTTTTATATCTCCGAACCCGTTCCGGCGTCCATCGGGCAACAACTGATTTGCCAGAGCCGCCAGGTCGGCAGTTCGGACGACCAGCCTGCGGGCTAACCGCGCTCCGCCAGGTAATCGCTATATCCTCCCGGGTAACTGGCTAATCGCCCTTCCTCGATCACCAACAGCCGGTCAACGGTGCGATCCAGGAAATAGCGGTCGTGTGAGACGACCAGCACAGTACCGACGAAATCTTCCAGTGCATTCTCCAGCACTTCGGCCGAGGCAATATCCAGGTTATTGGTCGGCTCATCCAGCAGCAGGAAGTTCGCTCCAGAGAGCACCAGCAGCGCCAGTTGCAGCCGGCTGCGTTCGCCGCCGGAAAGATCGCCGATCTTCTGAGTCGCCTGCTGGTAGGTAAACAGGTAGCGGATCAAAAAGGCGACCGCGGCGTGTTCGCTCAAATTGCCACTGCGCCGCACGGCATCCACCAGCGTCTGGTTAAAATCCAGCGTCTCATGTTCCTGGGCATAATGCCCGACCTTGACACTTGGCCCCAGGATGATCTCCCCACGATCGGGGGCTTCCTTTCCCAGGATCATGCGCAGCAGCACAGACTTGCCCGAGCCATTCGCGCCGATCAACCCCACCCGCTCGCCGTGCCAGATCACCTGGTTCACCTCGCGGAAAACTCGCTGCTTCCCAAACGATTTTTCCACCTCGACCAGCGCCAATACTTTGTTCGAGCCGCGCCAGCCGTTCAACTGCAAATCCATCCGTCTGCGCTCCAGCAGCGGGCGGTCGATCTTATCCATTTCGAAGCGGTCAAGCTGCGAGCGCATGGCTTTCAAGCGGCTGGCAAACTTGTCGCTGATCTGCACCCACTGCGCATACCGTTTGATTGCCTCTTCGATGCGCTTTTGTTTGCGCTGCTGGATCTGGTACAGCTCTTCCTGGCGCGCCAGGCGCTCTTCCTTATCCAGCATATAGGCCGTGTAATCGCCAGCAAAGGTGGTCAACTGACCATCTTCGAGTTCAGCAACATGTGTCGCCACCGCATCCAGTAAATAACGGTCATGTGAGACAATCACCACCGCCCCGGGGTACTCGCGAACCAACTGCTCCAGGTAAATCTTTCCCGGCAGATCCAGATGGTTATCCGGCTCATCCAGCAGTAATACCGGCGGGCGCAGCAGCAGCAAGCGCGCCAGCCCTACCAGCTTTTTTTGACCGCCGGAGAGCACGCCCAGCGGCTTGTCCAGGTCGCTCGCTGGCAGGCCCAGGCCAAGCAGCAACTCACGCACCCGCCCGGGATAACTCTCCCCATCCAGGCCAGCGTATTCGTCCAGCAAGGCCTGCTGGCGGTTCAGGGCGCGCTGCAGGGCCCTGTCGTTCCCATACACCGCCGGGTCGCCCAGGCTGGCTTCCACTTTTTCCAACTCGGCTTCGACCTCGGCGACTCGGGGGTTTCCCGCCAGGGCGGCTTCATAGGCAGTCTGCGCCGGGTCCAGTTCGGGATGCTGGGGCAAGTAGCCTGCCGTAATGCCCCGCGCAAAGGTCACGCTGCCCCCTGGCTCAGGCACGTACTCGCCCGTACACAGCTTGAGCAGCGAAGACTTGCCGGCCCCATTTGGCCCGATCAGACTGATTTTCTGGTCGTGCTGGATTTCCCAGGTCAGGCCGCGAAAGATCGGGTGCGCCCCCAGGATGAGCGTAACGTTGGACAACAAAATGGATATCATCGCTTTACTCCACAATTTTACACGCAATGCATCAGATCACAAACAAAAGCGCCGCAGACCAGGCCTGCGGCGCGAACGAAACGAAAGGGAAATACGGTTCAGTCAAATCTTCCGGGCAACAGGCGCGTTTCGAGGAACCCCCGGTAATCAAACCCACGCCGGTTGATGGCGAACAAAGGCTGGTTCAGGCGAAATCGATAAATCATAGCGGCAGGATTATATCACATTACTTTAGCGGATCGAGGCGATAAAATTATCCACCATCGCCTGGTCCCAGGTACCGGCATCCCCGGCAATTACCAGCAAAGCCGTGCCTGATTTGCCCTGGAAGGGCACCGAAACCTGGCGGAAAGCACCGCCGCTGCCTTCTTTACCTTCATAGACCGTCAGCGTGTTCTCCTCGCCGCGGATCGTAACCGTCTTCTGCTCGACGACCTTCAAGTCGGCATTCATATAGGAGTATTTCTGGTTCTGCATGGCCTGCTGCATCTGCCGCTGCATCTCTTCGGCGCTGACATTCATCCCCGCCGGAAATTGCATTAGCATAATGTGCTGGTCTCCGGCAGAATATCCCACCAGCGAAATGCCCATCAAGCTCATCCCATAATCTGGGGTAAAGCCTTGCGGCAGGTCAAAATCGGCAATGGCTGCCGCCGAGGCATTGATTTCCTCGGGCTTGGAGCTGATGTTTTGCTCGGCCAAACTAACCACTTTGCTGGCCGTCCAGGCGCTGATCGCCAACGCAGCAGCACCCACGCACAGACAAATCGCCACCAGGGCGCCGACGACAGCCAGGATAATCTTCGTATTGCGACTCATTTTCTTGTCCTTTCATCCATCTAATTGACTTACGCACCGATGATAAAAAAGTTTCATCCAAACATAGGCTTCTCGTGGGGCTGCGCTACGAGAACCCACCTGGCGGCTACAAGACCTGCCTGAATACCAAGCTCGCCTGCTGCCGGTTGAGCTTCGCAGCACGCGGCCAACCGCCGGTCACCCTCGAGACAAAATACCGGGCGGCCTTCGAGATGCTCACCGACGACGCGGGGCACGGCGTGCCTCTGTCAGTTTAATAGCTTCGCCTCGCCCGACCTCAATAGGGCGGCTCGGCTGGGCCTTCGTACCCGCACATCCCCAGCCGTGGCGAGTTGACCAGCGGCAGCGGCTCGCCGTAACTTTCGTGCGGGTGATTTTCGGCGTGCTCATTGCACAATAAACCAGATTTGTCTGCCTCGTAAAGGCATTCCAGGCACAACCAACCGGCCGGCTGGCCGCACTCCTGGCATAGCGCCTCGGGCAACCGGTTGCGCGCCAGCAGCGCAATCGGGTGTTTGGAAGCCGGCCTGCCTTCGCGCGACGTAACGGCTTTGATATCCGTCTCGGAGGTGGTGCCAAAATCATACAGGTGGCGCAGCACCAGGCCCGGCTCGAAAACAGCCTCTGCTTTCCTCGCCTTGCCGATATCGATGCCGCCCCACCCCCCAATGGTGAACTTGCTCAGGTGGCCGCAGCATTCCAGCCAGATGGCGCGCAGATACTTGTCCAGCTTTTCCAGGCTGGCCGAGCCGTTCATTTCCAGGTCGAGCCAGAAATCTTTGTTATAGGCATCCTGGACGCGCAAATGCCAGAGCATCTCGACCGGCCGCTTACTGGCCTCGGCTGCCTGGAGGGCTTCCTGGCGCCTGGCACACTTTTCCAGGTGTTTCGCCACACCACGTTTGGTAATCGTCTCGCCACAATAGGCGCAGGTTCCGGGGTTATCGGGGCTTCGGGGCATAGGGTTTCTCCTTTCTCACCGTTTGGTTTCTTTCTCATACCGGATGGTGAGCGATTTCTTGAGTTCATGACCTTCAAAAGGCGACTGAATCCCGCCAAAGACTGGCATAGCCCCGGTTTCTCTCACCTGCTCCAGAATCTCCAGGTTTCGACGAGCGAACTTGTATTGTGGGTCGATTTCCAGAGCGCGGCGCAGGGCCTGCTCCGCCTCATCAAAACGCTGCAACATGAGCAGGCACATCCCCAGGTTGCCCTGCGGCTGTGGCAAGCAATCTCCCATCGCAATCGAATGGCGATAGGCTTCGGCAGCCTCTTCCCAACGATGCTCGGCCGACAGGCGCAAACCCTGTTGGAACCATTCTTGTTGTTCCAACAATTCCTCGATAGTGAAATGGGGACCACGCGTCGCCAGCTCAGACTGGACCAATTGCTGTGCAAAAGCTAACTCTTCAGCAAATTTACCGGTCATATCGCCAGCACCTTCCAGTTCAATGGCGCGTTCCAGGTCACGTAGCGATTGCGCTGTCCGGGCGGTATAACGGCAAGTTACCGCGCGGTTGTACCAGATATATGGATCGTTGGGTGCGATTGCCAGGGCTTTACTCAACACCTGGTACGACTCTTCGAACTGCTGCAACAAACCGTATGCATTCCCCATCAGGTGATAGAGTTCGGCCCGCTTCGGCGCATTTTGAGGCAGATAACGCAATGCCTTTTTACAGATATCCACCGCGTGGGAATAATTCTTCTGCACCAGCATCTGGCCAGCCTGGTCCTGCCAGGCTTCGATCTGGGCGTGGCTGGCAAGCCAGCCTTTGGGTCTTTGCGGAGCAACTGGTCTCTTTTTGCGCATCTGTAGATTATTTCTCCTGGTTGAAATCTTTTCTCTGCGCACTCTGTGATGGGATATATGTTTCGCAGAGGGCAAGTAATTTTTCAGCGATAAATCACTCAGTAATTGTCCCAGGCCGGTCTATAAGCCGCATTCTGTAAGCGAAGGCGTGCCTTCGCCCGGCGATCATCTCTCTCGACCGTACGTTGCCGCACGGCTCTAGCAGCCTACCCGGAACTGCGGCCTCGAAAGCCAGGAGACGAGCCGCCTCCCTGGATGCCAGCATCCAATCGTCCCTGCTTGGCCTTGCTCCCGATGGGGGTTGCCTGGCCGCGCCCGTTGCCGGGCACGCCGGTGGTCTCTTACACCACCTTTTCACCATCACCGGCGCAAACTTTGCCGGGGCAAAGCTTACGCTCAGGCTGTCTGTTTCTGTGGCCCGATCCGGCAGGTTCGCGGTGCAGCACCGCTCCCCGCCCCGGGTGTTGCCCGGCATCGCGCCCTGTGGAGTGCGGACTTTCCTCTAACCCGCCCGAAGGCAGGCCAGCGATCGCCCGACCGGCCTGGGTAGCTTCATGATACTATAAAATCGGCCGGACAGTCAAATCATTATGAAAAATCGAACGCGGACGAGCGCGATCGATCTTCTAAATATTCCAACGCCAGTCTCTGAAAAGTCTCGTGAAAAGTATCCAGCCAGGCATCCTCGTAATATCCCGCCCTCGCCCTGCTGAACTTTCGCAGCGGCTTCCGCGTAACCAAAGGTTTAAGAATGCGCCTGGTTTCCATCGCCAGCAGAGGGTCTTTGCCCACCAGGATGTTTTGCAGGGTCTGGATCAAGGTCGCCATAGGTTAATCTCCAGGTTTTTCAGGATCTGCTGCATCTTGGCCATCCCGCTGCGCGTCACATAACCGGCGAACTCTGCCCGCTCTGCCGGGTTAAACTCATCCAGGTTCAGACGCAATTCCTCAGCCAGGTCGTAACGCTGCAATTTTATATCTCCTGGGAGTGGCCGCAGGTAAAGGTAATCGAACAAGGCTTTGGCCGGCGAGGCCTGAGCATAAGCAATGCCGTATGCTTCTGCCATCTGGAAGCCCCGGTAGGCATTAAGTTAGATGTGGCGGTAAACGAACGTGCCCAGGCGGTTGGTGATCGTGCGCGTGTTCTTGAGTGTGATCGCTGTGATCGGGTAAGTGATCTCCGTCAGGATGCCATGCTGCTGCAAGACGTATTCCAGCGAGAGATACGACTGGGGCAGCAAAATCGCGCTCACCACCGGCGAGAATGCCGCCTCATGGCGATGGCGCTCGTGGAAACCCCGGTGCATATACACCCCCCTTTTCAGCGGGATCAGGTGCCCCGCCTTGACCCACCGGTACAGGGCAACCCGCGCGTGAGCATCATCCGTGACCTCATCCCCAGCGATCTGCCGGAAGCCCGAGATCGTGAAATAGGGCAGGTTTTCAAAGGGAGCTAAGATCGTATGTTTCATTTTTTATATCGGATAATAAACAAATTTTGTTCATTATCCGATATAAATGTAAAATTGGCAAGGGTTGAGGTGTTCAGGAATCTAGGAGGGTCCGAGCAATTACATGTTTACCGTGATAGCATGATATAATCAATAAGAGTGCGCACATGATTCTGTCATTTCGAGACCAGGCTACTGAAGATTTCTATCATAACCGGCCAACGCATCGATCTGCGCAATTCCCAACCAACATTCGCAGCTCGGCGCTGCGCAAACTGGACGTTCTGAACGCTGCACATCGCCTGACGGATTTACAGATGCCGCCAGGCAACCGGCTGGAGGCGCTCAAGGGTAATCTGGATGGCTTTTTCAGCATTCGAGTCAATGACCAATGGCGGCTGATCTTTCGTTGGAGGGACAATAACGCTTACGATGTAGCCTTGGTCGATTATCATTCGTAGGAGGTATAACCATGTTACTGCCCGAAAACCGTATCCCCACCCACCCGGGTGAAGTTTTATTGGAAGAATTCTTGATCCCAATGGATATTTCCCAGGTGGCTCTGGCCAGGCATCTTGGCATTCCCGTGCAGCGTGTCAACGAGATCGTGCGCGGCAAGCGTGGCGTCACACCCAATACAGCCTGGTTGCTTGCGCAGGCCTTTGGCACCACCCCAGAGTTCTGGATGAATTTGCAGATGGCGTACGACCTGGCGCGCAATAAACCCAGGCAGCAAGTGAATCGCCTGGTGGCTGCATAACGCAACCCTGATTCACTTAGCCGCCAGTAGGCTTCGGTCTTTTCATTAACTCGCTGAAAAGGGGATTAAACCGCTTTTGGATCACCAAAGCATCCGCGGTCGATCCGACAAGTTCCCGGTTAAAACCCGTTCCTGCCTCGGGTGTTGCCCGGCATCGCGCCCTGTGGAGTGCGGGCTTTCCTCAGTCCGCCCGACTATAAAATCGACCAGGGGTCAATCTTTTCAGAAATCACCCTGCTGCATATAACCGCATAAATGCTGGTCTAACGACCAGATAAACACCTGCCCGTGAGGGTGGAACTCACACTGGCGTTCAAACTCTTTGATAATAGACAGGTCGCCCAGGCCAGTGCCCCGCATTGCATAATCTGGAAATTCATCCAGGTAACGTTTTAAATCGTCAGGATCGAAAGGCGGACGGGTTACCGTCCAGGGCGCTTCACCGCCAATGGCTTTTCGCACTTCCTGCACAAAACGATTGGCTATTATTCGACGCTGACGACCATCACCGTTTTGGGCAATATGATTGCCTGTTTCAATAATCGTGGCCATCGGAAGCAACAATATGAAACCCCGTTCAATATAATCGCCCAATTGCGCCAGCGTTGTATCGGGCTGCTGGGATTTGCTGGGCACCTGCAAAATCTCGCAAAAGATGGTGATGTCCACAATACCGATGATCATCTTGCGCTTATCTCCGCCTGATAATTTTCCAACCACTTCAAAGCGTCTTTCTTCTTCTGTTCGATGGTCTTCCCTGCTTTGAGATAACGATCCAATATCCCTTTGGTCATCAAAGCGCCAATCGGGCCCTGCGCGATAAGCTCCGGATATTGGCTCATCTCGGAAAGTCGCATCAAACGGCTGTCGCCGCCCTGCGGGTCACGATAACAGGCAACCACATTCGGGATCGCCTCCAGGGGTAGCGCGTCCAGCAGGGCAGGGTTATGTGTCGTCAACAACACCTGGAGCCGGCGGTTTTGCGCCGCTTTTAGCAAATTTTCGAGCAGCATCCTGGCGCGGCTCGGATGGACGCCGTTGTCAATCTCCTCGATCACCACAACCGATCCCGCCTGAGCCGAGAGCACCGCAGCCGCAACGGCCAATACGCGCAGCGTGCCATCCGATAGCACCGGCGCGTCGCGTTCTTTTTCACGATTCGCAAAAGATTCGATCAGGCGCACCATCACTTCGCTGCGAGGTGTGGAAACAAAGTCAATATCGCGAATATCCTGCTCAGGCAAGGCCCGGACAAAATCGAGAACAGCCTCCTTCTGTTTCTGCTCTGCGCACAGATCATATAAAACGCTGGAAAGGTTCGAGCCATCACCTTGCAGCGTTTTGTTAATCATAAAGCTATAACCCCGCATGAGGTTTGGACGAGGATCCAGGAACAGAATTTGTTCAAGCGTCTGGCGAAAGATTTGCGTCACCTGCGGGATAATCTGCTGTGCCTTGCTATGGCCGCGCTCAAAGCGCGCTGGCGTGGTCAATTGGGTAAAGACCGCCTGCTGATTCTGGCAGACAACCTGCGGCTTTCTTCCCCCTCTGGCAAAATTATTATAAGCCACTCTGAGATCGTGGCTATAACAATTATTGGCTGGTTCAGCCACCTGATAGAGTGGAAAGGTTGCCCCGGGATGTGTAATTTTTTCGTCTACAACACAAATTCCTTGTTCATCATGCGACAAGGTGACCGTCAGGTGCTGCCAGGGGGTAATTTTGTCATCGTCCAAAGAACATCCCAGGCTGAAGGTCGGGCTGCCATCATAACCCAAATCGGTGACAAGCCCGCGCAGGTTAAGCTCGGTATCGCTCAACCGCGAAAGGATGTCGCTGAGTCGCTGGCCGCGCGCCATCCACGAAAGCAGCCGCAGGCCTTCCAGCGCGTTGCTCTTGCCGGAAGCGTTTGCGCCGATCAACAGGGTGAGCGGCGCCAGGGGCAAGGATGCCTTCTGGTAGCTCTTGAAATGATCGAGGGTAAAATGAGTGATCATATGCATGTCCTTCGAGGTTCTATTATAAACCCCTGCCTGGTCGATAAATGGCTATTTGAAATATCCCAATTCACTCAACCGCCGCCTGGCTTCGGCAATCTCATCTTCGCTAAAAAGGGAACGAAAACGCTCCTGGATCACCAAAGCCTCCGTGGATTGATCCAGGCAGCCCAGCTCCCACAACTTCATCAGCCCTTCCTGGATGCCCGCTTTCGCCAACAAACGTTTGGCCGCCCCCACGCCGCCATATTGATCGATCATGCGCTTGAAATACGTGGCAAAGTAAGCGTGTTCTTTGGCGTTCTCGTAAACCCCGATCATCGCATGGTGAAATTTTTCTTCCAGAGTCAACATGGATCCAAAGCCTTATCCTTAACCTTATGCGCAATCATTTTCCAGACGCATGGCTCATACACACTGATCTGGTTAATTCCGGCTTATCAAAGTAACCTGAAAGCCCCAACTGCATCGATCGCTCTCTGGATTTCTGCCCTAGTCACTGTGACCAAATGTGCATGACTGAGCGGGTTGAGCACAACCTTCCGTTCTGCGCGCAAATTTAACAACATTGGTGGGTATTCTGCCTGCCACATCGGATCGTTATTCCATTTTGGATCGTCTTTAAGATGTTTTTCGAACGCATCAAGCATCTCCCCAGTATCGGGCGAATCGGGTGGCTGTTTATAGGAAATCTTAACTCTCAGTTTTTCACAATATTTCTTCAACCTTCGCTCAAATTCAGCCCGGGTGTAGACGGCGGCCGCATGGTCATCATTGTTTATTAAATGTTCGCGCGCTTTTTCCAGGTAATCGCCGCGAGATTTGTGCACCGGGATCAACGATGGCGTAGCATAGATTTCCTGGCATGTCCAATCCGGGCAGTGCATCCGGACCATATCAAACCAGACTTTGTCGTAAGTCATCAGTAGAATCTGCCAATCAGCGAATTCTTTTTGTAAAATATCCAGTAAGGGCAGGCGATTAGACAGATCCAGTCCGATGACTATATCATCCAGTACGAGCAGTTTGAGTGAAGCGGGTGTGCCGGGCAAATCAGGTGGGATGCTCATTTTAGCGCTCGCTAGGTAGATCGACAGGGCTATGGCTGATAGGCGGGCTTCGTTGAGAATATGTTGGTGCGCAGGAATCGGCCGATTGTTGAAATCCACTTCCAGTAGAATTTTTTGGTTATCCAACCGCCGCTCGTCCCGATTGTAGATGACCCTGGCGGGCTTCAAGCGTAGGACAGTTTTGCAATCAGAAAAATAGGCCAACAATTTCTCGGCTTCTTTTTCCAGCAGCGGCAAGTGCAGGGCAAGGATATTATTGAATTCGTCGCACAGGTCGTCAATCAACTGGAATAGCTTCTGAGTGTTTTTGCGGGGTATATTGCTACCCAGGTGCTCCCATAAAGCGCGGATAGGTCGAACGACCCCTCCAGAGATCGCGACAGTGTAGTTTGCCAACAAATAATTGATCAGCAAGTCAAACAGGTTGACTTCATTACCGCTGTGCAAGAAACTGGTGCTCAGAAGAGCACGATAATCCAGGCAAGCGGTGCGCAGTGCCGTTTGAGCAACGCGCGGATCGCCAAATGGGCGCTCAGTAAGAGCATTCCAGGACGCGGGTGTCTTATTGTCATCAAACTGTAACTTGATCTCCCCGCCCACGTCATCTGAAAACAGGTTGCGCTGCTCGCTGAAACGATGTCCATGATGGTTGATATCAAAAAACTCGCTGATAGCAAGAAACAACGTGGATTTTCCACTGCCGTTTTCACCGTAGAGCAGCAAGTTTTTGCTGTTTAGCTCAAAGGTGTAGATTTGTGGACCAGGGAAACCGCGAAAATTTCGAATTTCAATCTTCTGGAGTCTCATAGTCAGATGATGCTTTATTGGTTTCTTCAGCTTCGATGATGCGGACGACTTCCAAACCGCGCAGATTGAACAACGCCGAGCGGATGGGATGATCGCCCAGGAATAGGGCGTCATGAACAGTGTGAAGAGCCGGCAGGCGCTCGCTTTCGGGTAAGGATTTTAGGTCTGGCAAGGGCGCTTTAGCAACCAGGTCAAAGAGCAGCAGGTTTGCCGCATCGAACTCAGTGGGGAAAAATAGAGCATAGACCAACCCATTGAGTAGACTCTCAAAGGAAGCTAGCCGCTCCTGTTTACCTTTACCGGTTTGCGCTAATAAGAGAATGTCATCGACTACTCTAGCAATAGCAACCTGCTGTTTTTTAGTCGCTTCCAGAATAGGCACTCTTGAAACATACATGGGTTTATATTCAAGGAAACCACCTTGTCTTGTAGCGCCACTTCTTCCAATAAAATATTCAGTGACTTTCGAGTTTAGTATACCCAGTAGATATTTACTGTCCGAAACAATCATATTCGCTGGAGCATTAATATATGTTCCTGGAGGTGTAAACGAGAATTTTGGTTCAACTGTAAGATTTCCCCAAACAATTAATTGCTTGTCGAATTCTTTCCAATAATCTGCGCCCCAGCGCTGTAATGCATACCACTCATAACGGATTCCTGTTTCATCTACGTTCCTGTTTTCTAAGGCAGGCTTGAATTTCAATAAATGGTTATAAAGCGCTGGGTATTGCCGTGCAAACTCTTTTTCTGCTTTAGCTGAAGCACCTTTGATCGACTCATCTTCATGTAATGGGAAATGCCAAGGTATATATAGAAGCCACAGATCCTGATTATCTATTTGCCATCGCTTAATATCCCTACCGCGAATGAAGGGCTTTAATATATCTATTGATGATGGATGTTCAGAAATAAGCCTGTCTCTTGTACTCTTATCGACAATAAACGCTTCATTCAAACCAGTTTTGAGCCCATAATATAACTTCCCACCAACATATTCCTTCAATGGAACCCCGACCTTTTCTAGGTGTTGCATCATACGCCGTTCTACTTTACCGACGATCTGCCAAGCGCCATGACCTAGTTCCGATTGAGGTAGAGAAAAAGATTCTTTTTGTAATACTTCTATAAATCTAGTTATATTCCATCCAGATTGCCAATCCAGTATATTCACGCTATCACTTTCTTGGGGTTTTATGCGGGCATTACGTTTTGTCAATATAACAATACAAGGATAGGCTAAGGCCGTGAAAATGGGTTCATCGCCAAAGTCAATTAACTGGTGTAGGCGCGTATTTTTGGCCAACCAGCCACGCAGTTTTTCGCCGTACGCTGAACGCATCCACTTATTCGATGTGACGAAAGCAAATGCGCCGCCAGAGCGTAATAACTTGATGCCGCGCTCATAGAAATACACAAACAGGTCAGCCGTGCCGACGTAACACTCATACAAAGGCTGTAAGCGCGGCTTGAGGTGCTTGATCTGCTCCTGGCGCACATACGGCGGGTTGCCAATCACAATATCAAAGCGCCATTCGTCGTTAGAGTGCAGCGCCTGAGTTATCAACTGCATCTGGCCACCTACCTGGTTCACAAAGCTGAATTCCCCACGCAGGGTGGTCGGCGCAGGCTTTGCCGGTCGGGCGAGGCCGCCAAACATCCATTCCGGTTCTAAGAAATCGGCCACCAGGTTAGGGTTATATGGATCCCAATCTGCCAGCTTTTGTGCCGCATCTGCCGGCCATCCGTTCTGACGCAGTTCTGTCGCAATTTTCTGGCGCAGGAGTGCATCCTCTTCGCGGCACGTCGCCTTCTTTTCTGGTGTGCGAGCGCGAAAATACTCATGTCGCACCTGGCGCAGTTCTTCGCGCAGATGCGCCACTGCATAATCGCCAAATCCTAGTTGCTGCTTTTCAGGACGCAGCAGAGGAAATAAGCTATCCGCCGCCACCAGTTTGGTTTCCAGATTAGGCAAGGGACGTACGCCCTGGTTGGGGGCGCTCCGGTCGGTTTTCTGGTCTACCACCAGCGTGATAAAAAAGCGCAGCTTGGCAATCTGGATGGCAATCGGTTGGATGTCTACCCCGTAAATACAGTTTTCTATCAAATACAGTTTGCGCGCAAAATCCAGCTCGTGATGGCGCGTATCAAACGAATGCTGAATATCCTCCATACGCGCTGTGGCTTCTTTGAGCGCCGCTTTACGAATTTTCTCGTCTTCCATTTTAGCGACGCGCTGGTGGTCGCGCTCGGCTTTTTCCAATTGTTGTTGCTTCCAACGCGCGTTGTTAGGATCGAGCTTTGCCAGTAAATCCACCATGCGCTGAAGCGTACCCATTGGAAATGCCCCCGAACCGCAGGCCGGGTCGAGCACACGCACATTGTCCAGTGCAATAATCAAGTCAATAGTTTGCTGAGGTGAAAATGGAGCCTGGTAATCATGGATTGAAAAGTCAAACAAGGCGCGT
Source organism: uncultured Anaerolinea sp. (assembly GCA_964595435.1). Lineage (GTDB taxonomy): Bacteria > Chloroflexota > Anaerolineae > Anaerolineales > UBA4823 > RBG-16-57-11. Next base: position 54,111 of record CAZQQJ010000019.1, read on the forward strand.
AAGTTCGTGGGGGAGACATCCGGCACATTTTCGTGCAAGTAGAGCAGCAAAGTTTCATCCACTATATAGGCCACGATCTCGCGCGGCGTGTAAAATGAGCCTGTCGCTTTACGGGCAGTAGTGCGTGTTTCCTCGTTATAAGATGCAAGCAGATTCTCGAAAACCTTGCCGAGAAGTTCCGGGTCGAGGGCAATTTCATCTTCTAGCGGGGTGTTCTCCTCGATAGTAAATTTATACGAATCCAGGATATCAATCAACCCGCGGGTAGTCTCGCGGCGTTTGCGCGCATCGTCATACACCTTGCTCAAGTCCACTTCATGCCCTTTCTCTTCAAAGAACAAATCGTTGGGCAAGTGCAGGCGATTGTTTATCTCTTCCGAAAAATCGTCGAAACGAACATTCGGGCGTTTTTCTCCTTGCTTGTAAACCGTATCCAGGCACTCAAACAGGCCGCCGTTCAAAAAGGGCACGCTTTGGAATAGATCAAGCAATTGATGGGAATCATAGAACAGGTCAGCATAACGATATAAATTGACCATACCCCGATTTCCATCCCGGCTGCCGCGATACTTATGGCGAAAATTGCGCCCCTCTTGTGGTTGGTTTAGCGTAGCAAAGAACAGGTTTTGCAAAACACCCCGGTAATACGTTCCAGCTTGCGGTGCAAAATCTTTAAGCAGTTTGGTTGCAGTCTCACGCCCAAAAATTTCCGCCGGGATCAAATCTTTCTCCTGCAAGAACCAGCAGAATATCAGGCGTGTCAGCAGGCGGATCAGGAACATAGAACGCTGCTCATCGGTTTGCACATTGCGCGGATAAACAATCCGCTGATCCTGCATTGCTGCAAAATACCAATTGGCAATCTCACGGTAAAAACGCTCAGTGAGTGTGTACGTACCCAGGCGACGCTCCCAGGCCGCGTGCAATTGCAAAAAGTTCTGGGCACGAAAGTCCTTATCCAATTCTTTTAGGTGAAAATCAGCCAAGATCTCGATATGTGCTCGCAAGGGATTGTGCAGGCGGATATCCTTGATAAGCGTCACCTTCTCCAGCACATCCCGGCTTTCGTCACGCTTGTTCAAACGGCGACGAACGATGGCAATCGAGATCATTTCGCCATACCGGAAAAGGATCATCACCGGCATTGGGAATAGGCGGTTGATCTCACGCGTAATGCTAGCTAACTGTCCACGTGTGTAAGCGGCTTCTTGAAGCGCTAAAGCGAAAAAGAGGTAGGATTGGTAGATGGATGGGTTCACCTTCGAATCGCTGTCGAAAACCATCCGAACTTGCTGCTCACGCCCGGCGGCGCTGATCTCGTCGTCCGTCAGTTGGAAGAGCAGGTGGACCGACCGCCAGTCGTTCGTGAGCGCTCTTTCGGGGCGCAGGCTCTGCGGGCTGTTGAAGGTTTCGGCCAGGTTATCAGCCGTAAGTTGCAGCCCTTCGATGCGCCGACTGCTGTGATAACCCAGCGTCTCGAACAAGGCCAAAGCGTTCAGTTCCAGGCTGCCCGCGACAAAGGCTTTTAGCGCCTGGGATATGTTTTCCAAAAGGGTTTGTCTGCTCATCGGATCACCAACCAGGTTATCAATTCAAACTCGGTTTGTTCGCTCACCTGTTCATCCCGTGTCGGCAGCATACCGCCGCGCCCTTCCATCAACTTGCCCGCCACCCGTTTACGGAAAGTGCTTTCGATGGAATTGATCGCTTTCGCGAGCAAGTCGTTGTAACGCGTCATATCCCTGCCGTTGTCCGTCTGGTTGTTGAACACCTGGCACAGTGATTCATAAGGCGCGCTCTTCCCCGAACAGGTCGTCCGCAGGATTTCCAGGATTTGCTTGGGATGGGTGAAACCGAAGCGTACCACGCCATCATCCAGGATATAGACCAGGAAATACGGCTGGAGCGGGTTGACTGTATCCGATCCCCTGGCATCCCCTTTCTGCTTGAGGCAGAAGATCACCCCCGGGCGGATCACCGGATAGGCCGGATCGGTTGGAACGACGGCATACAGCCCCAGCGGAGCCTCTTGCAGCAGCCGGCGGTTGGCTTCAATGAAGCGGCTCAGTTCGGCGCGAAAATCGTCCAGGGTAAAATCGGTCAGCGTCACGCTTTCGCTGAAATCTTCCAGGTCCAGCACTTCCTCGCGCAGCCGCTTCAACTGTCGGTCGCGATATTTCAAATCGTCGACGATCAGATCTTCGATAGCTTCGGTGTTCAACAAGTTATCATCCGCCGTGGCAGCCAGGTCCACCAACGCCATGCGCGCTTCCACCCGCGCCTTCAAAGAGATATATTTGTCCAGGTCATGCGTGGGCCAGAAGTTGACCAGGTGCACCGCCGGGTTGATGCTGCCGATGCGGTCGATGCGCCCAAAGCGCTGGATCACGCGCACCGGATTCCAGTGAATATCGTAGTTGACCAGGTAATCGCAATCCTGCAAGTTTTGGCCTTCCGAGATGCAGTCGGTGGCGATCAGCAAATCAATTTCACCATCCTGGGGCATAGATTTCATTTTGTTGCGCTGCTTTGATGATGGTGAGAAATGGATCAGGATGTTGTTGAAATCATTCTTACCAAAAGTCGTCCGGTTCTCCACCGCCCCGCCGGAGACCAGGGCCAGATGAATGTGCAGCTCGCCCTGCGCCCAATCCTTCAACGCTCCGTAAAGATAGTTGGCCGTATCCGCGAAAGCCGTGAAGACCAGCACCTTGCGGTTAGGGCGCCCCTGGTTATCGTGTGTGGGATGGTTGACCTTGGCCGCGATCAGCAGTTTGAGTTCGGCCAATTTGGCATCCCGTTCGACAGAGATCTCCCGCGCCGAAAGTTCCAACAGGTGCAACTGTTGGTGGTCGCGGCGCAGGTCTGCCAGCCAGCGATCCAGTTCCAGGTGCGCCATCTTGAAGCGCGCCTTGCTGACTTCGAAAGCATCCTGCAGTTCTTCGTCATCCAGGTCTTCGATACGCAGATCGTCAAAATCGACCTCCGGGTTTTGCGCCTGGAATTGCTTGAACCGTTCGATGCGCTGCTTGAGGTTATCCATCTTAGCGATGGTGCGTTCCAGCGTCAAATCGAAAGAGTGAACCGAGCTTTCCAGGCGTTTCAGGAAGTTTACCTTCATCATCCCAATCAGGTAATTTTCGCGCTTGGCCTGGGTGAACTGGGCGACCCGCTCTTTTTCATACAGCGTTCGATATTCTTCCTTGACATACCGGGATGGGTTGAACAAGGATAGTTGGTAACGTTCGATCTCGTCGTTCAGCCGGTCATAAGACAGAAATTCATCTTGCAAGTCGATCTGCGGATAAACCGAAACCGGCCTGGTGCGCTCTGGAAAACCTCCCCACTGCGTCACCGTGTCCTTGTAATATTTCTGCACGTGCCGGCGCGAGCGGGCAATCGTCAGCCCATCCAGCAACTTGAAAAACGCCGAACTCAACTTATCCAGCAATTCGGTCGTCTTGCGTTCCTGGCTTTTCTGCGCCCACTCGTTGAAAGCCAGTTGCGCCACGCGCAGCGTTTCTTGAATGCTGGCGATGCCCATGCTCTCGTGCAACGCATCATCCTTGTTTTCCGTAATGAAATAAATCTGGTTGCGCAGGTCTTTGAGGTTGTTATTGACCGGCGTGGCAGATAGCAGCAGCACCCTGGTTTTTACCCCGGACTGGATAATGTCTTCCATCAGGCGTTGGTAACGGCTGCGGCGGATCACGTTTCCATTCTCGTCCTTCTTGCCCGGGTTGTTGTTGCGGAAATTGTGCGATTCGTCGATCACCACCAGGTCGTAATTGCCCCAGTTGATGTTCGCCAGGTCGATATCGCCGGACTTTCCGCTTTCTCGGCTCAGGTCGGTGTGGCATAGAACCGTGTAGCTGAAGCGATCCCGAACGAAGGGGTTGAGTTCGCTGTTGTTTTGCGCCTGGTACACCGTCCAGTTTTCACGTAGTTTCTTCGGACACAACACCAACACGCGTTCGTTGCGCAGCTCGAAATATTTGATCACCGCCAACGCCTCGAACGTTTTGCCCAAACCCACGCTATCTGCCAGGATACAACCGTTATAAGTCAACAGCTTATTGATAATCCCCTTAACGCCATCCTTTTGAAATTCGAATAACATCTTCCAGACTTCAGTATCCACAATTTGCGTCTGGATATCTGCCAATCCCCCTTTAGCCTGGTCAGCCAGGTATTCTTCGAAAATGTGGAACAGGGTCTTGAAGTAAATGAACTCCGGGGTGTTATCCTGGTATAACTGCGCCAGGTAAGCCAGGACTTCAGCTTTCACATCTTCCACAAGTTCCTGATCCTCCCACATTTCACAGAACCAGGCCTTTAAATCCTGCCGGTCGCGATTGCTATCGACGATCAGGTTCAGCTCGATATTGTTACCCGAAGCTGCCATCCCCAAACCGCTCACCGTGAAGTTCGAGCTGCCCAGGATAGCATCTTCAACCCCATGATGGTCGACGTGGTACATCTTGCCATGCAGCAGGTTGGCCTGGCGCACCGACCGGATTTCCACCTTTTGCTGAATCCACTCAGCGCATTCTCTGGCCACCCGCCGTTGTTCCAGCCGGTTGCGGAGATGCAAACCACCCTCTTCGATTTTATAGGCTTTCTTGTCTGTCTTTTCAGGATCGAGCGACTTAATAAAACGCGGCTCTCCGAAGAGAAAGCGTAAACTGTCAATCCGATCTAATTTATCCTTCAGCGCGGCATAGGCATAAATCGTAAAATAGGCTGAAACGATAGAAAGTGTCGAGCCTTCCTGAATTTTTTCGCGTAAAAAACCAGCGACACAGCCACGTTCAGAGCGATTGTCACGAATTCCAGATGGGATCGAATGAAGGGATGTCGTCATAAGATTAGACCACCCAACAAAATGATGGCTTGAAAGTCCTGTTCACCAATATACTCGATTTTTCCGGGCAAAGCAATCTTTTCAGATGATATTGTAATTCCTCTTACCCCATATCGGCAATGTTTTCTACTTGAGAACCTATCGGATAATGAACATTTATCGTCAACCGCCAGCCCTCCTCCAGATAACGGTATAATACCTCCTCCACCCATGAGCCAGCCTGCTGTCTCCCCTGCCGGTCGCTCCATCCCGCCCCTCGCCCCCTGGCGCGGCGACAGCCTGCCGCGCCTCTCCTTCGCCCAACAGCGCCTGTGGATCATGGCGCAAATCGAGGGCGGCAGCCAGAGCTACAACGCGCCCTGTGTGCTGCGCCTGCGCGGCGAGCTGCACCTGCCCGCCCTGGAGCGGGCGCTGAATGGTCTGGTTGCCCGGCACGCTATCCTGCGCACGCGTTATGCGGTAGTGGAGGGCGAGCCGCGCCAGGAAGCGCTCACCAGCCTGGAATTGCCCCTCGAGCAGGCCGATTTGCGCGCCTTGCCGGAAGGCGCGCGCTTGCCGGCTGCCCTGGAGCAGGCCGTCGCCGAGAGCCAGCGGCCCTTCGACCTGGGGATCGCCCCGCTACTGCAGGCGAAATCCTGGCGGTTGGGCGAGGCGGAACACATCCTGCTGCTCAACTTTCACCACAGTATCGTCGACGAGTGGTCGCTGGAAATCTTGAACCGCGAGCTGAGCCTGCTCTACGCCGGGGAAGTGCAGGGCCGGCCCGCCGGCCTGCCGGAACCCGCCTTGCAATACGCCGATTACGCCGAATGGCAGCGCGGCTGGCTGCAAGGGCCGGTGCTGGAACGCCAGTTGGCTTACTGGAAAGAGGCGCTGGCCGGAGCTCCGCAAGTCCTGGAACTGCCCCTCGACCATCCCCGCCCGGCCGTGGCCAGCTATCGCGGCGCTATCCGCCAGCGCCAGGTCCCCGGCGACCTGCTCGACCGGCTGAAGCGTCTCTGCCGCGCCGAACGAGCGACGCTATACACCGCCCTGCTGGCTGCCTTTTACGCCTTGCTTTACCGCTACACCGGCCAGTCCGACCTGCTGGTAGGCACACCCGTGGCCAACCGCGGGCAAATCGAACTGGAGGGCATGCCCGGCTTCTTTCTGAATACCCTGGTGCTGCGCGGCGACCTGCGCGGCGACCCCGGCTACCTGGTATTGCTCCGGCGCGCCAACCGGGCGGTGATGGATGCCTTCGACTACCAGGACCTGCCTTTCGAAAAGCTGGTCGAAGAGCTGTGCCCCCGGCGGGAGGCCGGCCGGTCGCCCCTGTTCCAGGTAATGTTCGCCTACCAGCCCGCATCCGCTGGTAGTTTGCAATTGCCCGGCATCCAGGCCGAGGGGCTGCGCCTGGATTACGGTCAGTCCAAGTTCGACCTGACCCTGTTCGCCGCCGAGAAACCCGGCACCCTGCTATTGACCGCCGAATACAACACCGACCTGTTCGAAGCAGAGACCATCGACCGCCTGCTGGCGCATTACCAGCGCCTGCTGGAAGCCATGCTGGCCGACCCCGGGCGACCGGTCAGCGCCTGCGCCATGCTCACCGATGCCGAGATCGAGCGCTTCCGGGAATGGAACGCCAGCCGGCAGGCTTATCCGTCCGATCTTTGTGTACACGAGCTGGTCGAAGTGCAGGTCCTGCGCACACCCCAGGCGGCGGCCGTGGAGTTCGGCGAGCGCCGTCTGACCTACCAGGAATTGAACCGCCAGGCCAATCGACTGGCCCACCGCCTGCGTGAAATGGGCGCCGGCCCCGGGGTTCGGGTGGGCATTTATATGCATCGCGCCGTCGAAATGATGGTCGCCGTGCTGGCCGTGCTCAAAGCGGGCGGCGCCTGCCTGCCGCTCGACCCTGCCTATCCCCGGGCGCGACTGGATTTCATCTGCGCCGATGCCGGGGCGCCCATCGTGCTCACCCAAAGCCAGATGGTAGAAAGTTGTAAGCAGTGGGCTGTGAGCGGCGGGCCGGGAACAGCTGGCCGTGAGCCGGAGAGCCCGCCGCGGCAACTCCTTTGCGTCGATACCTTCCTGGCAGAGGCATCGCCCGCGCTCGCCGCGCACCTGCCGCAGAGGGCTCACTCGGATGGCCTGGCTTACGTGCTCTATACCTCCGGCTCCACCGGGCAGCCCAAGGGCGTGATGATGCCCCACCGCCCGCTGGTCAATTTGATCACTTGGCAGTTGGCCCACTTCAACGGCCCGCCTGCCGCCCGCACCCTGCAGTGGACGTCGTTGAATTTCGATGTCGCTTTCCAGGAAATCCTGGCGACCTGGAGCGCCGGGGGAACCCTGGTTTTGCTCAGCGAAGCGGCCCGCCAGGACGCTGCCGGCCTGGCAGCCTATCTGCGAGAGCAATCCATCCAGCGCCTGTTCCTGCCTTTCGTCGCCTTGCAAATGCTGGCCGATGCCACCTCCGGCCAGGAACTGCCCGCCAGCCTGGAGGAAGTGATCACCGCCGGAGAGCAGCTCCAGGTCACGCCCGAGATCGCCCGTTTCTTCGAGCGCCTGCCCGGCTGCCGCTTGCACAACCAGTACGGGCCCACCGAGGCGCACGTGGTCAGCGCCTTCAGCCTGGCTGGCGCGCCGGGGGATTGGCCGCGCCTGCCGCCCATCGGCAAGCCCATCGCCAACGTGCAAATCTACATCCTGGATCACCACGGCCAGCCGGTCCCGCAGGGCGTCGTAGGCGAAATCTACCTGGGCGGGGAATGCCTGGCCCGGGGATACCTGAACCGGCCGGACCTGACCGCCGAACGCTTCGTGCCAAACACGCTGGGAGAGCAGGGGGAGCGCCTGTATTGCACTGGCGACCTGGGGCGTTACCTGCTGGATGGAAATATCCAGTTCCTGGGGCGGGCCGACCACCAGGTGAAGATCCGTGGCTACCGCGTGGAACCGGCGGAAATCGAGGCCGTGCTCGCCCAATACCCCGGCGTACGCCAGGCGGCCGTCCTGGCCAACACCATGCCGTCCGGCGAGAAACGCCTGGCGGCTTACCTCGCGCTGCCGGCCAGCGCGGCTGCACGAGACGAAGATCTGCGCAGCGCCCTGGCCCGTTTTCTGAAATCCAGGCTGCCCGATTATATGGTCCCGTCCATTTACGTAGTCCTGGACGCGTTGCCCCTGACGCCGAACGGCAAAGTGGATCGCCTGGCGCTGGCAGCGCGCGGCGACTCGGCCCTGGAGGGACTGCCGACCGGCCAGGGGTACGCCCCCCCTCAAGACGACCTGGAAAAACAGTTATGCCGGATGTGGGAGGCGGTGCTGGGCGTCCAGCCGGTCGGCGTCCACGATGACTTCTTCGAGTTGGGTGGGCATTCCCTGCTGGCGGTACGCCTCTTCGCTCACATCGAAGAGGAGATTGGCCAGCGCCTGCCGCTCTCCACCCTGTTCGCCGCGCCGTCGATAGCGCAACTGGCCGATGTGATCCGCAGTGCCCAAAAACCGGTGGGCTGGTCACCCCTGGTCACCATGCAGCCCGGCGGCAGCCTGCCCCCTTTCTTCTGTGTACACAATTTCGGCGGCGAAGTGCTCAACCTGCATCGCCTGGCCCAGGCCATCGGTGAAAATCAGCCCTTCTACGGATTACAGGCCATGGGGCTGGATGGTGGTCAAGAACCTCATACCAGCATCAGGGATATGGCGGCGTACTATCTGCAGGCCATCCGCTCAATCCAGCCCCAGGGTCCCTATTACCTGGGCGGCTTTTGCTTCGGCGGCGTAGTGACCTACGAAATGGCCTGCCAGTTGGTTGCTCAGGGAGAGGCGGTGGGTCTGGTGGCGTTGATCGACGCCTACGCCCCTAACCAGGCCGGACAGGGCGCCTCTGGCTGGGGAATGCGGCGGGTGGTCAATTTCTGGAGGAATTTGCCCTTTTGGTGGCGCGATTTCTGGCAACTGCAGCAGGCCGACCGCAGGATCGTGGTCACCCGCCGCCTCAAACGGATCGGCAAGGCCATCGCCCGCGGCCTGGGCCGCAAGGCTGAGATGAGCGCCCACGACCTGATCGGTGACCACGCCCACGTGGAAGGCGCGCCGGATTACGTGCGCCGTTTGATGGAGCTGCACATGCTGGCCTTGATCGATTACACACCGCCGGAATATCCCGGGCGGGTGACCCTTTTCCGCATCCAGCGCCTGCCCCTGTTCACTTCCTATGGCCCGGAGGTCGGCTGGGAGAGGCTGGCGCGTGGCGGCGTCGATCTACACATCGTACCCGGCGCCCATCACAACATCCTCTGGCCCCCTTATGTCAACAGCCTGGCAGACGCTCTGCGCCAGAGCCTGCTCAGCGCGATGGCGCAATCCCGGAACATTCCTGGCCCTGAACATCGGTTATAATCCGGGGCACAGACCAACTCCCGACATCCACCCATGGACTCATCGACCGATTATGCATCGACTGACAACTCATCGACCGATTACTGATTGACTGATCCACGAATCGCTATGGAATTTAAACTACACGCTCCCTACCAACCCACCGGCGACCAGCCGGAAGCCATCCGCCAACTGGTGGAGGGCATCGAAAAAGGCTATCACGACCAGGTTCTGTTGGGCGCTACCGGCACCGGCAAGACCTTCACCATCGCATCGCTGATCGAGAAGGTGCAAAAACCGGCCCTGGTGATGGCGCATAACAAGACCCTGGCGGCGCAGCTTTACGCCGAATTCCGCGAATTCTTCCCTGAGAACGCCGTCGAATATTTCGTCTCGTACTACGATTATTACCAGCCGGAGGCCTACGTCCCGCGGCACGATCTGTACATCGAGAAAGACGCCGACATCAACGCCGAGATCGAACGGCTGCGCCTGGCGGCTACCACCGCCTTGATGTCGCGGCGCGATGTGATCATCGTCGCCTCGGTATCCTGCATCTACGGCATCGGCAACCCCGAAGCCTACGGCCGGGTGGTGATCAACCTGGAGAGCGGCAACATCTACCGCCGCAATGCCCTGCTGCGCCAGTTGATCGAAGGCCAGTACCAGCGCAACGACCTGGAGCTGCGCCCTGGCACGTTCCGCGTGCGCGGCGACAGCCTGGACCTGGTCCCCGCCTACCAGGAACGCATCGGTTATCGCATTACCTTCTTCGGCGACGAGGTGGAGCGCATCGTGGAATTCGACAGCATCACCGGCGAACTGCGCCGCGAGCTGAAGACAGCGGCGATCTACCCGGCGCGCCATTTCATCACCGACACCGACAAATTGAAGCAGGCCATCGCCGACATCGAAAACGAACTGGCCGAGCGCCTGGCCTGGTACCGCGCCAACGACCACCTGCTGGAAGCCCAGCGCCTGGAGAGCCGCACTTTCTACGACCTGGAGATGCTGCGCGAAGTGGGTTATTGCTCCGGGATCGAGAACTATTCCCGCCACCTGGACCAGCGCGCCGCCGGCACCGCCCCCTGGACGTTGATGGATTACCTGCCCAGCGATTATTTGCTGATCCTGGACGAGTCGCACATGACCGTGCCCCAGGTGCGCGGCATGTACAACGGCGACCGTTCGCGCAAGCAAACGCTGGTCGAGTACGGCTTCCGCCTGCCGTCCGCTCTGGATAATCGCCCGCTCACCTTCGACGAATTCGAGGACCGGATGGGCTACACCGTTTACACCTCGGCCACGCCAGGCCCCTACGAAATGAACCGCGCCGATCAGGTGGTCGAACAGATTATCCGTCCCACCGGCCTGGTTGACCCCGAAGTCGAGGTGCGCCCGATCGAAGGGCAGGTGGACGACCTGGTAGGCGAAATTCGCCAGCGCGTCGGCAATGGACAGCGCGTCCTGGTCACCACCCTGACCAAGCGCATGGCGGAGAAACTCGCCGATTACCTGATGGAATTGGGCATCAAGGTACACTACCTGCACTCCGAGATCGACACCCTGGAGCGGATCGGCATCCTGCGCGATCTGCGCCTGGGCGTCTTCGACGTAGTGGTGGGCATCAACCTGCTGCGGGAGGGCCTGGACCTGCCCGAAGTCTCGTTGGTGGCCATCCTGGATGCCGACAAAGAAGGCTTCTTGCGCTCTGAAACGGCGCTGATCCAGACCATTGGGCGGGCGGCGCGGCATGTGGAAGGCAAAGTCATCATGTACGCCGACACGATGACCGACTCGATGCGCCGCGCCATCGACGAGACCAACCGCCGCCGGGCGAAGCAAATGGCATTCAACGAGGCCCACGGCATCCAGCCGGTGAGCATTTTCAAAGCGGTACGCGATCTGACCGACCAGCTCACGGTGCGCGCCGTCGCCGAACCCAAAGGCGAATATGCGGTGCGCGGCTCTGCCTCTTTGCAGAAATCCGAACTGCAGCGGGTGATCGGCGAATTGGAAAAGCAGATGAAAGAGGCGGCCAAGGCCCTGGAATTCGAGAAAGCCGCCGCGCTGCGCGACCAGATTTACGAGCTGCGCGCCCTCCTGGCCGAAGAGAGCAACGCCAAGCCATGGGAGAAAATTCGCCTGCTGGCCGGCGATGAATAATCTGCACACAAAATGCAATCCTTTTTCACAACTTCTTCATAACTTTGCGCTAAGATATAGGCAACGTAAGCAAGAAATCACCAGATGAGCGACGACCTGCCGCTCATCGCACAAGCAACGATGAAAAAGGAGCGTAAGCAATGAAGAAAGTATTGGTAGTTCTCGGATTGGTACTGGTAGCCGTAATGGCATTGGGCGTGGCAGGTTATGCGTATGCCCAGGGGCCGAACCCCAACCCGCAGCCACAGCCGTTTGGCCAGGGCATGGGACGCGGCAGGATGGGCGGCGGTATGATGGGCGGCTGGCGCGCCAATGGCGCCCAGGCCGGCTCTTATGGCCCCATGCACGATTACATGGAAGAGGCTTTCGCCGAAGCGCTGGGCATGAGCGAAGCCGATGTCGAGGCCGCCCTGGCCTCGGGCAAGACGATGTGGCAGCTTGCCGAAGAGAAGGGCATGACCTTCGAAGAGTTCCAAAAAGTGATGACCGACGCCCGCAGCGAAGCGTTGAAGAAGATGGTCGAAGATGGCACCATCACCCAGGAGCAGGCGGATTGGATGCTCAACCGCATGGGACGCATGGGCGGCCGTTTCGGCGGCCAGGGTGGCTGCCCGATGCAAAATGGCGGCAGCTACGGCCCGGGCGGCGGGCGTTGGAACACCCCCCAGACTACCCCGGCTCCGACGACCAACAGCTAATTCTCCAATTATTGTGTGGCTCACTTTGTAAGCCACACAAAAGGGCATTTTACAGTGCAAAGAGCCGCCGGTGATGGCGGTTCTTTTTTGGACGATAACCCTTTTTTCATCAGGCAGTTTTACGAAGCCGCTCTCCGCACACCATCCGGTGAGACCGGACAGCGTGGTGGCCTCTGCCTGGAGACATTCACCACAGCGACTCTAAGAAGCCGGGCTGTTCGGCGCAATGGTTGCAGTATAATCAAGGTGAACAACTTTTGCACGAAAGGAGTAAATGATGTCGATCCGCAAGACTCCTGTAGTCTTGACCCTGGCTGGCCTGGCAAGCGCCGCAGCCGCAGCTTATGCACTGGCCATTCGTCCGTGGATGTCCCGCTGGGGGGCGGCGGAGGATGAGCTGCTATCTGCCTTCCCTGGCGATGATCTGATCCCCACGGCAAAGATCGATATGACCCATGCCATCACCATCCGCGCTACGCCAGCCCAGGTCTGGCCCTGGCTGGTGCAGATCGGCCAGGGGCGCGGCGGCTTTTACACCTACGACTGGATCGAGAATATCGCCGGCCTGAATATTCACAGCGCAACGCGCATCTTGCCTGAACACCAAGGTCTGCAACTCGGCGACCAGGTGCCGCTGGCGCCAGACGGGACCGGCATGCAAGTAGCTACCCTGGAAGCAGAGAAAACATTGGTCTTGCACAGCGATACACGAAGTAACATCATCGGCGGCCTGCCCACCATGCGCCCAGACGATTACCTGGCCGGCCTCTGGGGATTTCACCTGGTTGAGGTGGAACCTGGATTGACGCGCCTGGTTGAACGGTTTAAAGTGGATTGGAACCCCGGCTTGGTCAACAACCTAGCCTACCATATCTTCCTGGAGCCGGTCTCCTTCATCATGGAACGAGGCATGCTGCTTGGCATAAAACAGCGCGTCGAGAGCGGCTCGTAACAGGCCAATGATGGCAACCATCCTGATCATCGAAGACGAACCCGAACTGGTCAAAGTGCTGCGTTCCTACCTGGAACAGGCCGGCTTTAGCGTGCTGACCGCCGGGCGCGGCGATACCGGGCTTTCGGTTTGGGAGCACAAGCGCCCCGACCTGGTGCTTCTCGACCTCAACCTGCCGGGCATGGACGGCCTGGACGTGGCCCGCGAAATCCGCCGCAAGTCCACCACCCCGATCATCATGCTCACCGCCCGCGTGGAAGAGGCCGACCAACTGATCGGCCTGGAGCTGGGCGCCGACGATTATATCCCCAAGCCATTCTCGCCGCGCATCGTGGTGGCGCGCGTGCGCGCCCTGCTGCGGCGCAGCGAAGCCGCCCCGGGCGCCGCCCAGGTATTGCGGGTGGCCGGCCTGGAAATCGACCTGGACGGGCACACCGTGCAGCGCGACGGGAAAGAGATCGACCTGACCCCGACCGAATTCAGCCTGCTGGCTGTTTTAGCCGCCCAGCCAGGGCGCGCCTTCAGCCGTTTGCAACTGCTGGAAGCCAGCCAGGGGGCGGCCTACGAAGGCTACGAGCGCACCATCGACGCTCACATCAAAAACCTGCGTTCCAAGCTGGAGATCGATCCCAAGAACCCGCAATACATCGAAACGGTCTTCGGCATCGGCTACCGTTTTACGCGCTCCTGAGTTACTTCAATTTGCATAGTCATTACGGGCGAAGCCCGCAATGACTATGCAATTCAAAAGCAAACATTATGCGCCTCCGTTTGATCCTCTCCTTTGTATTGATCGTCCTGGTAGCGGTTGTGATGGTAGTGGTTCTTGCCAGGCAAAACACCGCTACCGAGGTCCGCGCTTTCATGTTTCGCGGCGGCATGACTGGCAGCGATGGCCTGGTTTCCACCTTGCAAGACTATTACCGCCAGAATAACTCCTGGAATGGGGTCGAGTCGGTATTGGGCACGCCCGGGCATGGTTACGGACGCGGGCCGGGCGGCCAGGCAGGCGGCATGGGCAATGGCATGGGCCAGGGGATGATGATGGGCCAGCGCCTGCGCCTGGCAAATGCCAGGGGAACCATCGTCGCCGATACCAGCAACGCCAGCCCATCCGGCAGCCTGAGCCGGGCAGAGATGAACAGCGCCGTTCCCATCCAGGTATCCGGCCAGACGGTGGGCTATTTGATGGCGGAAGGCGGCATGGGCTACAACCGCGCCTCAGAGACGTTTTTGCTCAACCGCCTGTCCACCGCCGCCCTGACCGCCGGCCTGATCGCCGCCGGCCTGGCATTGCTCCTGGGGTTGTTCCTCGCCTACCAACTGATGCGCCCGGTGCGCGAGATGACCCGGGCAGCACGCAGCCTGGGCGAGGGCGACCTTTCCCAACGGGTGAAGGTGAGCGGCAACGACGAGCTGGCTATTTTAGGACGCACGTTCAACCACATGGCAATCTCTTTGCAGCGGGCCGAGGAAAGCCGGCGCTCGCTAACCGCCGATATCGCCCACGAACTGCGCACGCCACTGGCCGTGCAGCGCGCCCACCTGGAAGCTCTGCAGGATGGCATCTATCCCCTGACCACCGACAACCTGACGCCGATCGTCGAACAAAATCTGCTGCTCACCCGCCTGGTGGACGACCTGCGCACCCTGGCCCTGGCCGATGCCGGGCAACTGACCCTGGAACGCACGGATACCGACGTGCAGGCTTTGCTCCAACGAGTGGTCGAACGCTTCCAGCCCCACGCCCTGGCCCGGCAGGTTGAATTGAAACTGGTGGAGGGGAAAACGATCACCGACGGCAGGCAGCGGACAACCACGCCTCCCCCCGCCGCGGATGCTTCCCGGCCAGACGCCGGGCGCTGGACGCTGCACGCCGACGCCCAACGCATCGAGCAAATTCTGGGCAACCTGCTCTCCAACGCCCTGAGGCACACACCGGAAGGCGGGCAAATCGAAGTGCTGGGAGCAGCGCTGGAGAATGGCATCCAGATCAGCATACGCGACAGCGGCCCGGGCATCCCGCAAGACGCCCTGCCGCACGTCTTCGAGCGTTTCTACCGCGCCGACCGCTCCCGCAGCCGCGCCGAAGGCGGCAGCGGGCTGGGCCTGGCCATCGCCCGCCACCTGGCTGAAGCGCACGGCGGGACGCTGGTCGCCGCCAACCACCTGCAGGGCGGCGCGATCTTCACCCTGACGCTGCCGGCGTAAGGTATGGGTAATCCGCCAACCCATAATCGGGCTGTGCATCCGATCACCCGAGCGCCTGATTTCCTGGAGAAAAAATGAAACCGAACAACGTCACCCGCATGTTAGATGCCAGGAAAATCCCATACACCGCCTTCGAGCTGCCTGCCGAGAAGTTGGGCGCGTTGGAGACCGCCCGCCTGCTGAACATCCCCCCAGAGCAAGTGTTCAAAACCATCGTGGTCACCCGCGAGGAAAAAGGCAAACCCATCCTGGCGGTCACACCGGGAGATAAAGATGTCGATCTCAAAGCCCTGGCCAAAGCCGTGGGCGAGAAGAAACTGCTCCTGCCCACCGAGCGCGAGGCAGAGCGCCTGACCGGCTTGCAGGCAGGGGGCATCTCGCCGCTGGCTTTGCTGCAGCGCGGCTTTCAGGTGGTCATCGACCGCTCAGCACAGGCCTTCGACCAGATCAACGTCTCCGGCGGGCAGCGCGGCCTGAACATCAGCCTGCCGGTGAGCGCCCTCGCCGCGTTGACCAACGCCACTTTCGGCGATTTTGCGCGCTGAGGTTGCGCCGCTGAGACTTTCACCGGTCAGACGGCGCTGGCTGAATCGGGCGATTCCTCAATTTGCCTGCGAATCTGCTCTGCCGCTTCAACCTGGCCGGATTGGGCCAGCATGTCGGCCAGCCGGCGCAGAGCCTCCTGTTCCCAATAGGCCAGGCGGATAGAGCGATAAATTGCGGCGGCTTTGCGTTCACAGGCGATACCGTCATCCATTCTCCCCTGCTGAAAATAGGCCCGGCCCAGGTCGACCAGCGTATTCGCCTGGCCTAGCCTGGCGCCCGTCAGGGTATAGAGCGGCAAAGCGCGTTCATATTCTAAAATCGCCTGCACCCAATTCTCCTGGCCCAGGCTCATATCTCCCATTGCCATGTAAACGTTAGCTTCGCCCAGCCGATCTCCCACCTGGCGGAACAGGGCCAGCGCCTGGCCGTAGCTTTCCAGGGCGGCGTCGATTTCCTTGCGGAACTGCTGCACGTCGCCGATGGCCTGGAGCACGTTGGCTTCGCCCAGCCGATCTCCCACCTGGCGGAACAGGGCCAGCGCCTGGCCGTAGC
>CAZQQJ010000019.1:70567-132433 GCA_964595435.1 uncultured Anaerolinea sp.
TTTCCAGGGCGGCGTCGATTTCCTTGCGGAACTGCTGCACGTCGCCGATGGCCTTGAGCACATCTGCCTGCAGGTTAACCTCACTGATCCCCAGCCGCAACGCCTCTTCCAACCAGGCCAGCCAGTCCTCCCAAGCGCGGTAGACATTGTATAACCAGTTGCGCGGCCCGGTCGCCAGGCGCGCCAGCAGATCGCCATCACGCTGCTGGCCGGCCCAACTTGCCGCCATCCGCAAATTGTCCAGCTCGAAAAAAGTTTCCGGTGCGTTCGCAGGATCATCGGTATACTGCTGGCTGAACAATTCGGCGATCTGTTCTGCCTGAGCCCGGCGCGCCTGGAGCACATCTCCAGCCTGCGCCAGCTTGCGCGCCGCATATTCATGCAACAGGTCGTGCAGTTTCCACCAGTCGGGGCGCTCGCCCTCCAATACCATCCAGGCATCCTGCAGGCGCTCCAACGCCTGGCGAGCAGTCTCCAGATCATCCTGCCACAGCAGAGCGGCTCGCTTCAATTGGAAACCTGAAGCGGCAAACGCCGCCAGCCAACGGAAACGCCGCCGGTCATCTTCACCCAGGGCGATGTAGCTCAGATCGAAATTGGCTTCCAGGCTCTGGTCAGCGCCTGATCCGGTTTTGAGTTGCGCCAGGCGGTCTTTGAGCTCCAGGACGAAATCCGCCACCGGCACCTGTCGTCCGCGCAGGCGTTTCTCCAGTCGAGCAGCGGCAAGTGAAAGCGCCAGCGGGTGGCAGGCGCAGGCCTTTGCCAGCTCACTGGCTGCCTCCGCTTCGGCATCGATGATCTGCGCCAGGCCAGGCTGGCCGCGCAGCAGCGCCAGCGCCTGCTCCAGGGTCATCACGTCCAATTCGAGCAGCTCACCAGAACGCAGACCGGGTAGGGAGTGTCGGCGGGAAGTGACCAGCGCGGCGCAAGGCGGGGATGGCGGCAGGCAAAACTTCAACCCATCGCCAAAACTCGAGCGCACATCGTCCAGGATCACTGTCCTGGGGTTTTGCTCGAAGGCCAGGCGCAAGATGTCGCGCTTCAAGTACGCGTCTGCGCCTGGCGGGAAGGGCGGCAAACCCAGGGCGCTGGCCAGGTGCTGTTGCACCTGTTCCAGCGAACGATCGGCCACGTCTACCCATACCACACAACCGGGCGACACACAGCGCAGCTCGTGCGCCAGGAAAAGTGCCAGCTCTGTCTTGCCCACCCCACCCATCCCACCCATCCCGACGATGGCGCGGGTCCGGCCCTGGCGCAACGCGCTGCGCAGCACATCCATAATTGGCCCGCGCTCAACGAAATGGGCGGTGCGTGGCTCAGGCAGCCCGCCCGCCAGGGGCGAGGGAACCGGCATGGGAATACCAGAGATGATGTTCTGAACGCCAATCCGGTCGCGCCCGGTAAAATCGCCCCCACCGCTGTTTACTGAACCACCGATATACGCGCCACCGCCTGTATCGGTGTGCGTGCCGCCTGAAGTTGTGCTATTTTGACCTTCCATTGCGACCATCGCCTCTCAAGCATTCTTCCCTGCGCCTGGGTATCGTTTCCCTAATCATACCACGGGAAACGTCACGCGTTGTGTCGAGAGGTCAGTAACAGCCAATCAATGGACCGGCTGGCATCGACCTGGCGGATGATGATTCATCGCCTGGCAACGCCGCGAGGCAATCGAATCGAACAAGCCCAATCGGGCATGAAATGCCCGGTCTACGAAACAACACCGGATGAATTCGGTTTTAAAGCCCTGTTTACAGGGCGCTGTCAGGTAGCCGGTGGATTTATCCCCGGTGGGCTAGCAATCGTATCGTCAGTCTAATTTGTAAATGTCCAACAATCCGAGCGGCGCTAACCAGGCTGCTGATCACCGGATGGACCTGGCCGGACCGGCACTCCCTGCGCCAGCAAATAGCGCTTGATTTCACCCACGGTAAGGGTTTTGTCGTGGAACAAGGAGGCCGCCAAAGCGGCGTCCGCCCCGGCCTGGGTGAACACCTCGGCAAAGTGCTCCAGCCTGCCCGCGCCGCCGCTGGCGATCACCGGCACGTTGACCGCCTCGACCACGGCGCGGGTCAGCGCCAGGTCGTAACCGGCCAGCGTGCCATCCGCGTCCATGCTGGTGAGCAGGATTTCCCCGGCGCCCAGCTCCACGGCCCGCACCGCCCACTCCAGGGCGTCGATACCGGTAGGGGTACGCCCGCCGTGCACGTAGACTTCCCATCGCCCGGGAGCGCCGCGCCGGGCGTCGATGGCGATGAGGATACACTGGCTGCCAAAGCGCCCGGCCCCCGCGCTCAATAACTCGGGGTGCTGCACCGCCGCGGTATTGACGCTCACCTTATCCGCCCCGGCCAGCAAAACGCCCCGCATGTCTTCCACGCTGCGGATGCCGCCGCCCACGGTAAGCGGCAGAAAGATTTCATCGGCCACCTGGCGCACTTTGTCCAACGTGGTACGGCGTCCTTCCGGGCTGGCCGAAATATCCAGGAAAACCAGCTCGTCGGCGCCCATCTGGTCGTAGATGCGCCCGTTTTCCACCGGGTCGCCCGCATCCCGCAAATTGACGAAATTCACCCCTTTGACCACCCGCCCGTCCTTGACGTCCAGGCAGGGGATAATCCGTTTGGTTAACATCGCAGCGCCTCCTTGAAATCGATCCGGCCGTCATACAAGGCCTTGCCCAGGATCACCCCGCTCAACCCTGCCCGGCGCGCTCCGGTCACGTCCTCCAGGCTGGCCGCGCCGCCCGAGGCAATCACTGCAAGCCGGCTCGATGCGGCGAAGCGCTGCGTATCGGCCAGGTCCAGCCCCTGCCCGCCGCCATCCCGGCGGATAGAGGTGTAAATACAGGTGCGCAATCCCATATCGTAGAAGCGGCGCCCCAGTCCGGCAGGGTCGAGGCGAGCGTCGTGCGCCCAGCCGCGGATGCGTACGCTGCCATCGCGCACATCCACCGCCAGGGCAATGTGCCCCGCGCCAAAACGGTCCACCGCCTCGGCGGCCAGTCCCGGCGCTTCGACGGCCAGGCTGCCCAGCACGGCGCGCCGGACGCCGGCCTCCAGCGCCCAGGCCACATCGTCCAGCGAACGCAGCCCGCCGCCGAACTGCACCTGGCCCGGCGGGTCGAACCCCGCGGCAACCTCCAGGATAGCCAGCAGCGCAGCGCGATTGGCCTGGCCGGGCTCGCCCAACGCGCCATCCAGGTTCACCACGTGCAGCCAGCGCGCCCCGGCTTCCAGCCAGCGCCGCGCCACCCCGCCCGGGTCCTGGCTGTAAACCGTCTGCTGCGCCGGGTCGCCCTGCACCAGCCGCACCACCCTCCCCTGGCGCAAATCGATGGCCGGGTAAACGACGAAGGTTTGTTCATCCATATCCAAAACGCTCACTTCTCCAATGGCTCGCCATCGTCCGCTCAGGATGGCAATTTCACAAAGTTCTCCAGGATCTTCAGCCCAACGGCTTGGCTCTTCTCCGGGTGAAATTGGACGCCATACAGCGCCCCGCGCCCGACCGCCGAGGCATATTCCAGCCCGTATTCCGTGCTGGCCAGCCAGTCGTCGCGCCGGGCAGGTCCGCAATAGTAACCGTGGTTGAAATAGGCGTAGCTGCCGGGCGGCAGATCGCGCAGCAGGCCGTCCTGCCTGACCGGGGTCACCTGGTTCCAGCCGGTTTGCGGAACCTTGAGCTTTCCGCCGGGAAAGCGCCGCACCCGGCCGGGCAAAAATCCCAACCCGGGACGGCCGGGCGCTTCGTCGCTGCCTTCGAAGAGCAACTGCATCCCCACGCAAATGCCCAGGAATGGTACGCCCTTCTCCAACACCTGCGCCAACACGCCGGTCAGGTTTCGCTCCTGCAGGCCGCGCATGCCATCGCCAAAAGCGCCCACGCCGGGCAGCACCACCTTGCCGGCGCCCAGGATGACCTGTGGATCGCCGGTCACCGTTACCTCTCCGCCTGCCGCCTGGAGCGCCTTCTCCACCGAGCGCAGGTTGCCAATGCCATAATCGATTAACGCAATCATCGTGCCTACAAAGCCCCTTTAATGGATGGGATACTCTGCCCGCGCCGCGGGTCGATCTGCGTGGCAGCATCCAGCGCCCGGCCGAGCGCCTTGAACAGCGCCTCCGCCTGATGGTGATCGTCGCGCCCGTAGAGCAGCCGGGCGTGCAGGTTACACCGGGCAGTCACCGCCAGCGATTCCAGGAAATGCGGGAACAGGCTGGTGGGGATACCGCCCACTGCCGGGGTATGCCATTCAGCCTGCACCACCGTATAGGGGCGCCCGGAAAGATCGACGGCCACAAAGGCCAATGCATCGTCCATCGGCACGTAGGCGGAGGCGGTGCGCACGATACCCTGGCGGGCGCCCAGGGCCTGGTCAATAGCCTGGCCCAGGGCCAGGGCACAGTCTTCGAAAGTGTGGTGGGGATCGATCTCCAAATCGCCCTGGGCGAGCAATTCCAGGTCGAACAGCCCGTGAACGGCAACGTGGCGCAGCATGTGATCCAGGAAAGGCAACCCGGTCTGGACGGCATGCTGGCCGCTCCCATCCAGGTTCAGAGCGACCTGGATATCGGTTTCCTGAGTAATACGATGTATCGTCGAAGTACGCATGAGGGCTCCTACAAAAAAATAAAGGGCTATCGATCCGGCCTGTCTTCCGGCTGCCTCAGACCGCGGATGAAAGTGTTCACCAGTCGCTGGAAGCTTTCGTCACAATCCAGCGCCAGGCCAAAGCCGCCAGCTGCCTCCAGGGTGGCAAAACCATGCACCAGGCTGCGCAGGCCGCGCACCGCGTGGAGCGCATCTTCACCCTGCAAGCCAAAAGAGGCCATGATCGCCAGGCCGACCTGGACCACGCGGTCCTCCGCCGCTTTGATCTCGGCGTCGGCCAGCGTTTGAGCCAGCGCGGAACGCAGCGTGGCCAGGTACAGGCCCGAGTGCGCCTGGATATACCCCCGGTAGGCGTGGGCAACGGCTGCCAGGGCTTCTGCTCCGGACCTGCCAATCGCCGCCTCGCTCAGGCGTTCGCCCAGGGCGCGCACATTCAGCAGCGCCAGCTCACGGTACAGGCCAGGAAGCCCACCGACGTGGTTATAGAGCGAGGGCGTGCGCACGCCCAACTTCTCCGCCAGGCGGTTCAGGGTCAGCCCATCCCGGCCTTCGGCGTTCACCAACTCGGCGGCGGCCATAACCACCGTCTCTTTGCTCAGGCCGGCCCTGCCCGTCACGTTCCCACCCCGCTGCCATCCAGTGTTTTCAGGAAAGACAGGATCAGCGGCGCGGTAACCTCGGGCATTTCGGCGTGCGGGTAGTGCCCTGCGCCTTCCACCATCTCGCACCTGGCTTTCAACGTTTTCGCCAGTTGTTCCGCCTCCGCTTTGGGGTCTTTGAAATCTGGGTCCTTGCTGCCCATCACCACCAGCGCCGGCGCGGTCACTTTCGGTAAACGTTGCGCCGAAGCCGCCTTCGATGCCTGCATCATGGCGCGCAGCGCCTCCAGCCGGCCCGCCTGTGCCAGGTTGGATTTCAGCGCCTCGCAATACGCCGCAAAATCAGCCGGCTTGCGCGTCGGATACAGGGTGGAGAAATACTTGATCCACGCCGACGGCCCCCAGGGGCGTGCGAAGAGGGCCGAATAGAGCAATTTATTCGACCAGGACGTCTCGCCGCTTACGAAGGGGCCGATCAGCACCACGCCTCTCACCCGTTCCGGCGCTTCCGCCGCGGCCCAGACGACCGCGCCGGCGGCCATCGACGTGCCGACGAGCACGGCGGGGCCGGCATCCAGGCTGCGCAGCAGGGCGATGATATCGCTGCCGATGGCGCCCACCGAGTAATCCGGCCAATTCGTACCGCTCTCGCCATGCCCGCGTATATCCATGCTGGCCACCCGGTAGCCCGCGGCTACAAGCTGCGGCGCCAGGTAGCGATATTCCGCACGTAAATCGCCCATCCCGGGCGTACACAGGACCAGCGGGCCGCTTCCCTGGTCATCGTATGCGACTTTACTGCCATTGCGTTCCAAATACCGTGTGTTCATGATCTTCTCCTGACAAAACTAATAATATTAGTATTTTAACTAATAAGAATAATATTGTCAAGATATTTGGTCTTATTCCTGGATATCCAACAACGCCTCGATCAGCACCTGGCTGTGTTCTGGCTTGCCTACGCTGATGCGGATGTGATCCTCCAAACCCGGCTTATCGAAATACCGCACCAGAATGCCCCGCCGGGCCAGCGCTTGCTTCAAATCCCTGGCTGAACGCCCCACCACCCGGCACAGGACGAAATTGGACTGCGATGGATAAGGCTGCAAGAAAGGGATGCCCTGCAGCAAGCCAAATAGCCGCTGGCGCTCGGCAACAATGCGCCGCCCGGTCGCTTCGAGCTGGCCGGCATGCTGCAAAGAAACCAGGGCTGCGGTCGAGGCAGCCACAGATACGTTATAGGGCTGCTTGATCTTCCACAGATGAGGCATCAAGCCGCTTGGGAACGCACCGTAACCGCAGCGCAGCCCGGCCAGCCCGGCCCATTTGGAAAACGTACGCAGCACAGCCAGGTTATCAAACTGGGGGACTTTGCCCAGCCAGCTTGCACCGGGTGAGGCGAACTCGATATACGCCTCATCCAGCACAAGCAGGGCCGGCAAGGCCAGCAGGCGCTGGATTGCTTCGGGTGGAACCAGGCTGCCGTCCGGGTTGTTGGGCGAGGCAATGAAGATCATCCTGGCCTGGCTGCGCAGCACCGCCGCTTCGATCCCCTCCAGGTCCAGGCTGAAATCTGCCCGCCGGGGTACGTTGACCAGCCTCGCCTGGTTGACATCCCCGTCGAAGGCGTACATGCCGAAAGTCGGCGGGCAGTTGACCAGCGCATCGCCGGGCTCGATCAACAGGCGCATCAGCAAGTCGATCAGTTCATCGGCGCCGGCACCAGCCAGCAGATTCTCGGCGGGAACGCCGTGATAAACGGCCAGCGCCTGGCGCAGGTCGCGGCTTTCCGGGTCGGGATAAATGTGCGGAAAGCGCAGTTCAGCCAGCGCCTGGCGCGCTTCGGGCAGCAGCCCGTAAGGGTTCTCGTTGGCGTCCAGCTTGACCAGCCGTTCGACCGGGATGCCGGACTGGCGCGAGAGCACCTCGTAGGGCAAAATCGGCTCGTAGGTCGGCATCTGGCGGATGTGCGCCCGCACCAGGCTGGCCGCATCAAACATCGCCCGCCTCCCGGAAACGCGCCGCCGCTTCGTGCGCAGTCAGCGCCTCGGCCCGGGCGATCTCGGCCGCCAACCGGCTGAGCGCCGACCCGGTTTCACCATCCAGGGCGATCAGGCTGGTGATCTTGACGAAATCCAGCACGTTGAGCGGCGAGGCAAAGCGCGCCGTGCCGCCGGTGGGCATGACATGGCTGGGCCCGGCCACGTAATCACCCAACACTTCAAAGGAGTGCTCGCCGAAGAACAACCCGCCCGCATTGCGAATGCGTAAGGCAAGTTCTGATGGGTCACTTACGGCCAGGCACAGGTGCTCGGGGGCATACTGGCTGGCCAGCTCTGCCGCGCTCTCCAGATCCGGTGTAACCACGATCCCACCCTGGTGCTCCAGCGAATGAGCGATGATCCCGGCTCGCGACAGGCTTTCCATCTGGCGGCCTACCTCCACCTGCACCGCTTCGGCCAGCCGGCGATCCGGGGTGAGCAGGATGGCGCTCGCCAGCAGATCGTGTTCGGCCTGCGCCAGCAGGTCGGCCGCCACCCAGGCCGGGTTGGCGGCATCATCCGCCACGACCATTGTCTCGGTAGGACCGGCCAGGCCATCCAACCCAACGACACCGAAGACCTGCTGTTTGGCCAGTGTGACGAACAGGTTGCCCGCTCCGACGATCTTGTCGACTTTGGGCACACTTTGCGTGCCAAAGGCCAGGGCCGCAATGGCCTGCGCGCCGCCAACCTGGTAAACCCTTTCCAGCCCGCAGAGATGTGCCGCCGCCAGGATCGTTGGATGCGGCTGAGGCGGGGTACATACCACAATCTGCTTGACCCCGGCTACCTGGGCCGGAATGACCGACATCAACAAAGAGGAGGGCAGGGGCGCGGTGCCACCGGGCACGTAAACGCCCACTCGCTCGATCGGGGTCACGCGCTGGCCCAGGCGCCCGCCCAGCGAGGAGGTCTCCCAATCCGGCAGCGGCTGCAGGGCGTGAAAAGCGCGGATGCGCTGCGCGGCGGCCTGCATGGCTCCTGCCAGGGCAGGGGGCAGCGCCTGGTAAGCGGCCTGCAACTGTTCCCGTGGGATGCAAAATTCCTGCGGTGCCCGGCGGTCGAGCAGTTCGCTCCAGCGGCGCAGGGCGGCATCGCCATCTTCACGCACCGACTTAAGGATCAACGCCACGGCCTGCGGCGGCGTTACCCCCTTGCCAAATAGCGCTTCGGTGCGCTCCATCACCGCCGGCGGGTATTCATCCGTGCGTAACGGCAGGCGTTTCAATATGGTTGCCTGGGCAGTTGGGACATCGTAAATACGGATCATGATTCATCTCCAGTGATCAACTTTTCTTGGCTTCAGTGATGAGGTATCGGTTGCTGGGTAACCCAGGTTGGCCGCTAACTGCTGATCGCGGCGAGCATTTCCCGGTAAGCCTGGGGCTCCTCTTCGAAAATGTACGTCACCGGGGCGACCACCACGCCACTGCCGCCGATCTGGCGCAGTTCGGCGATGGCCTGGGGAAGCTGGTCGCGGCGCACCACCAGGTGCACCGCATACCATTCCTCGCCGCTGCGGGTGATCACCGGCGAGATGGTCGGCCCCTGCAGCCCGCCGATCACCGCCTGGGCAAACATCTGTTGGGCTATGGCCCGCGGGGATTCGCCGCGCATATTGGCAAAGACGGAAACATTCTCGGCCGCGCGCAGGTGGGCCACGATGAACTCCAGCAGTTGCCTGGCAATACTTAACACCTCGGGTCGCGCCTTGAGCGCCGGCTTGTGGGCGATCAGGCAGGCCTGCGAGCGCAGGATCACGCCGTCCTCCAGGGCGCGCAGGCGGTTATCCCGCAAAGTGGTGCCGGTCGAGACCAGGTCGACGATCAGGTCGGCATAACCGATGGCAGGGGCAATCTCCAGCGTGCCCTCGGCGGAAATCATCTGTACCGGGCAGATACCATGCTGCTCGAAAAAAGCCCGCGCCAGGTTCGGGAACTTGGTAGCCACGTGCAGCGGGCGAGCCAGGGCGTCACCGCAGGCAGCCAGGTCGGCCATGCGCTCCACGCCCTGCCAGGCTTCCGGGACGATCACGTTCAACGAACAACGCCCAAAGCCCAGGTCATCCAGCAAGGACAAAACGCCGCCGTTCTCGCTGCGCCGCTCGGAGTACACGTCCCAGCCGGTGATGCCAAAGTCCACGCTGCCATCCCGCACGCTGGTGACGATATCCCACGGGCGCTGGAAGATCACCGACAGGCCAGGCAAGGCCGGGATCACCGCTTTATACTGGCGAGGGTTGGGTTTGTAGACGTGCAAACCGGCCCGGGCCAGAAACTCCAGGGCTTCGTCGGCCAGGCGGCCTTTGCTGGGCAATGCAAGACGGATTTCGGTGCGATCAGGAAACATCAGTACCTCGATAGAAGAAAATAAAAGCGCCCCCGGACTGGAGGCGCTATAACTTAAGGGAAGGTTGGCCTGGTTCGATCAGACCTGCTCCTTAAAGCAGTCCAGCCCGGTGGGGGCGCCGGTTGAATGATGGTGATGATGGTGGGACAAGGACTGAAAGAAGCGGTTCATACAGGAGCGGATTTTAGCACAGATAAGTATGATTCACAAGGTCGAAATTTGAAGCTCGGACATCACAAAAACTATTTCTGCACCAGCCACACCCCCAGCAAAATGGTCGCCCCGCCCACCAGCGACACCGGCAAGATCACTTCACCCAGCAATAAAGCCGCCACTACCACGGTGATAAACGGTTCCAGGTAAACAAAAGCGCCCACCTGGGCCACCGGCAGCACCTGCAGGGCGTCGAACCAGAAGATATAGGCCAGCCCCGAACAAAATACCCCCAGGAAGATCACCCCTGCCCAGCCGGCGAGACTCAGCCTGGCCAGGTCGCTCATTCCCGGGCCGGCCAGGAACAGGAAGGTGGTGAACAGCCAACCCAAGGCCATGGCATAGAAGATGACCTGTGCAGCCGGAAAACGCTGCAAACTGCGCCGTGAGAGGATCGAAAAGACCGCCCAGTTCGGAGCACTGAGCAAAATCAGGAAATCGCCCGGCGCGCCGAAATTGCCGGCCGAAAGCGCGGCCAGGTCACCATTGGTCACCACCAGCAACACCCCAATCACCGCTAAAAAGATACCCGCTACCTGGATACGGCGCAGGCGTTCCCTGAGCACCAGCCAGCCCAAAAGGGCAATGAAGATCGGCGTCGTTGCCACGATCCACGCCGTGGTGGTGGCCTGGGCGGTCTTCAAGCCGGTTGATTGCAGCCACTGGTGAAAGGCGATTCCAATAAATCCCAACAAGGCAAAATAAGCCAGGTTGCCCCTGCCCGGCCAGGTGAGCTGGCGGCGCGCCAGCGCCGCAAAGCCCAGGATGATCACCCCAATTGCAAAGCGCAGCCATACCACCGTTGCCGGAGATACTTCCTGCAAGGCAATCTTGGTGGCCACAAAGGAGCCGCCCCAGACGACTACGGCGGCTGTCGCCTTAAGGACAGCCAGCAGGCGAACCCGGTTCAACGATCCCATCCAAAAAGATACCCACGATCTGCTGCGCCACATCCTCCGGCGCCGGCAGATCCCTGGCGTGCGCGGGGTAAAAATAGGGATACATCATCCCCAACAAGGTCCAGGTGGCAACGCCCGGCTCCACCTGGCGCAATTCGCCCGCCCGCGTACCGTCTTCGAAGATGGCGCGGATTTTATCCAGGAATTTCTCGTGATAGGCGCGGTCGAAGGACGCTCGCGCCGGAGCACTCAAATGGGCCATTTCCTGGCTGGAGAGACGGATGATTGCCCGCTGTTCGGCCGGTTGCTGTAAAATCGCCTCTACCAGGGCGCTGATCTTGTGCCGGCTGGGGAGCGGCTGCTGGCGGATTTCGTCCAATGTCGTTTCCATCCCATCCAGATATGCATCCAGGATGGCGATCAGCAATTCTTCCTTGTCTTTGAAATGATAATATAACGCGGCCTTCGATACGCCGACCGCCTCGGCGATCTGGCGCATCGAAAGGCCGTGGTAGCCCTGTTGGATCAGCAGATTTTTGGCTGCCACCAGAATTTGCAGGCGTAAATCGCTCAAAACGAGCCTACGATTCGATCCGCAACGGGCAAACGCAAACAGGACACCGATTGATCAGAATCCGGGGAAGAGCGGGCGCGCCCAGGGCATCCCCAAAATGACCGCCAGGACCGCAATGGTAAAGAAGATCGCTGCCCGCTGGTATTTCTGTTTCGAACTTTGCGCTTTACGCGCCAGGACGCTGCCCAGGTGCGAGAAAACCAGCGCCACCACCATGAAAAAGACGTGCTCTACGGCAAAGAAACGCAAGTCAGTCACTTTCATGGCAGCCCCGAAATCCGACAGCGCGGCTTTGGTAAGCGGGCTGAAAACAAAGTAGAGGATCAGGCCCAGCAAAACCTGGATATCCATGGACATACCGAAAATCATGCCCAGCATGCGGTCACGGCGGCTCCACTCGCGTTTGCCAAACCAGCCCAGGAAAGCCGTCACCACGGCGACAATCCCGGCAATCAAAGCCACCCAACGAATAAGATTGTGTAAACCCAGAAAGATTGCGTACATCGTCAAAGTCTCCTATTGACTGAAAGTCGTCTTGCGTGGCCCAAACCTGACAGGTCTTGATGGTATGGTCGGAGCACCAGACACCGATGTAGACCGGTCAGGTTTACGAGCAGCTTTTACGGAAGTCTTCCAGGCGCCCGAATGCCAGCAGCCTGGACGCCTGAGCGCCCAGTTGCCTGGATCCTTCCCGCCCTGAAGTATCGATTATAAGCGATAAAACCAATCGCAACATAGGCCATGGTCTTGGGGATCATCAACATACCCAGCAAGGGCGCCTGTACGGCGAAGAAAATCACCGGCAGATAACAGGCATACGAAACCAGGATCGATACGCCGATCCAGGTGAACGGCCTGTCATGGATCACGCGTGCATCGCGCAAAATCAGGTAAGCCAGGCCCAATCCCTGCACCATCAGCGGCAGGTTGCGGATGATGCCCCAGGGCTGCGGCGGCGTAACGCTGCTCCACTCGTTGACCGGCAAAGACATCAACACCAGGCGCACCGCGGCAGACGCCAACAGCAAATACTCGAACCAGCCATATTTTTTATCGAAATGTACCCGCCATAACTCCAACATCAATACGTAGAAAAACGTCACCGTTACCGCCGTCGCCAACGCGCCCGATCCCACCAGGCTGAGCGGATATCCGAAGATATCGGCTTCACTCTCCAGGCCGCCCAGGGCGTACGCCCATACCCGGAAACCGACGTGCCCGGTATCGCCCAGGGCCAGCAAGGCGAAAGCCCACATCACCAGGTTTACTTCTCGACGCGCAGCTCCGTCCAGTTCGCCGCGGCGGCGGAGCAGGGCAACGACCAGCCCCCAGACCACCACCAGGTAAGAGATATTGAAGACGATCTCAACCCACATACGGATTTCTTCTGACATAGATGCCTCCTGATATGCATTAACTTACCGACCGGTCAGTAAGTTCGTCCAATCATACCAGAAGAATGGCGGCGTGTAAAGCGGACGAGTGGCATTGACCTCCCGATTCCCTTACATTTCGCGTATAATGACTGCCGAGACAATACTTTTTTGATGGGACGCGGATGAGCGCGGATTCTTATCCCGGATTACTCAGCAACTCATCACCCATTCACAATGAGGACCTATGCTTGAACTTTCCGATTCCGAAATTCTCCCCCTATCCATGGAGCACACCTTCTGGACCTGGTCTGCCCAGGGCAAAGTTGCACCCATCCCGGTGAAGCGCGCCAAAGGCGTGTACTTCTGGGACGTGAATGACAAACGCTACCTGGACTTCAACTCGATGACCATGTGCGTGAACCTGGGGCACGGCGACGAGCGCGTGATCAACGCCATCGCCGAGCAGGCGCGCGAGCTGGCCTATGCCGGCCCATCGCTGGCATCCAAACCGCGCGCCATGGCCGGCAAACTGCTGGCCGGGATCACCCCGGGCAATTTGAACAAATTCTTGTTCACCCTGGGCGGCGCAGACGCCAACGAAAATGCTATGAAACTGGCGCGCGTCTATACCGGGCGCTCCAAAATCCTGGCCCGTTACCGCTCCTATCACGGCGCCACCGCCGGGGCAATGTCTGCCACCGGCGACCCGCGCCGCGTGGCGTGGGAGCCCGCCGGAGTCATGCCGGGGGTGGTGCACTTCCTGGATCCCTATCGCTATCGCTCCACCTTCCACCGTACCAACCCGGACATCTCCGAAGCCGAGTTTACCCAGGATTATCTCAACCACCTGGAGGAGATCATCCTGTACGAGGGGCCGGAGACCATCGCCGCCATCCTGATGGAATCGGTGACCGGCACCAACGGCATCATCATCCCACCTCAGGGCTATATGCAGGGCGTGCGCGCCCTATGTGATCGCTACGGCATCCTGATGATCGCCGACGAAGTGATGAGCGGCTTTGGGCGCACCGGCAAATGGTTTGCCGTCGAACACTGGAACGTGGTACCCGACCTGATGACCATGGCCAAGGGGCTGACCTCCGCCTACGCCCCGCTCGGCGCCGTTGCGATGCGCCCGGAAATCGCCGATTTCTTCAAAGAGCGCGTCTACCAGAGCGGGCTGACCTACAACTCGCATCCCATCTCGCTGGCCGCCGCCGTCGCCAATATCCTGGCGATGCAGGAAGACCACGTGGTCGAACACACCGCCGAGATGGGTCCCGTGCTGCACCGTATGCTGACTGACCTGGGCGAGCAGCACCCCTCGGTGGGCGAGGTGCGCTCGATTGGTTTATTCGGCATCATCGAGCTGGTGCGCGACCGCCGCACCAAAGAGCCAATGGCCCCCTTCAACGGCAGCAGCCCGGAAATGAACGCCTTTCGCAAATACATGACGGATCATGGCGTTTTTCTCTACACGCACTGGCACACCGTCCTGATCATCCCGCCGCTGATCATTACTGAAGAGCAACTGGCCGAAGGCTTCAAGGTATTGGATGAGGCGTTGGCGATCACTGACCGAGCTGCTAAATCGTAATATGAACCGCTGGAAAACGCTCTCACGAAAAACCGTCCTGGATTTCGGCAAATTTCTCAAAGTCGAGCAACACGCCGTCGAGCTTTCGGATGGGCGTGTCATTCCCGATTGGCCGTGGATCATCGTACCCGATTACGTCAATGTGATCGCCGTCACCCCGGACCAACAGTATCTGTTCTTCCGCCAACTGAAGTACGGCTTGCAAGAGATCTCCCTGGCTCCGGTCGGCGGATTTATCGAACCGGGCGAAGAACCCCTGGCCGCCGCCCGGCGCGAACTGCGCGAAGAAACCGGCTACGAAGCGCCAGAGTGGCGCCACCTGGGCACGTTCCGCGTAGACCCAAACCGCGGCGCAGGCATGGGCCATTTCTTCCTGGCGAAAGGCGCTCACCGCGTAGGCGAAAGCATTGCGGATGATCTCGAAGAACAGGAACAACTCACCCTGACGCGTTCTGAGATGCAGGCCGCCCTGCTGCGCGGCGAATTCAAAACGCTTGCCTGGGCAACCGCCGTTGCCCTGGCGCTCCTGCATCTGGAAACCTGATTTGCAGTACCTGGTTTGTGCGCTTGCGAGCGAAACCCGCAAGCACACAAACCAGTAAACTACCGCATGAGAGACGTTCCGCCCCTGTTTTTGCAACACATGCAGCGCCTGCTCGGCGAAGAATACCCGGCCTTCCAGTCCAGTTATCGTACACCCGCCGTAACCGGCCTGCGCGCCAACACACTGAAGATCTCCCCTCAGGAATTACAGGCCCGTCTGCCCTATGACCTGGCCCCCCTGCCCTGGTCAGAAGCCGGCTTCTGGGTGCGCAACGAACCGGCTCAGGATGTATTTCCACCGGGCAAACACCCCTACCATGCCGCCGGGCTGTATTACCTGCAAGACCCTTCAGCCATGGCAGTCGTCGAACTGCTCGATCCCCAACCCGGCGAGCGCGTTCTCGACCTGTGCGCCGCGCCGGGCGGCAAGGCCACCCACATCGCTGCCCGCATGCAAAACCAGGGCGTTTTACTGGCCAATGAGACGCACCCCCAAAGAGCCTGGGAGCTGGCCGAAAACCTGGAACGATGGGGGGCGCGCAACGCCGCGATCACACAAGAGGCCCCGCGGCGCCTGGCAGACGACCTGGAAGGCTTTTTCGACAAAGTCCTGGTAGATGCCCCTTGCTCCGGCGAGGGCATGTTCCGTAAGAGCGAATCCGCCCGCGTGGACTGGTCCCCCGATCTGGTACAAAGCTGCGCCTTGCGCCAGTCAACCATCCTGGAGGATGCCGTTCGCCTGGTGCGTCCGGGCGGGCGGCTGATCTATTCTACCTGCACCTTCAACCCACAAGAGAACGAGGCCACTCTGGCCAGCCTGCTGCAGCGCCATCCAAATTTTACGCTGGCCCTCACCCCACATTTTCCCGGTTTCGCTCCGGGCCGCCCTGATTGGGTCGAGACAGACTTTCCTGAGTTATCCCGCGCCGTGCGCCTGTGGCCTCATCTGGCCCCGGGTGAGGGGCATTTCGTGGCCCTTTTGCAGCGTAACGAGGAACAGCCAGGTGAGGCACCTCCCCGCCTGAGCCAGGACTACGCCCCGTACAAAGCGGCCCGCCATCACCAACCGGCCGCTCACCGGTCCAGGGACAAATCATCCGCGCCTGTCGCCAATCTGTTTCATGCATTTTGCCGGGCGCACCTGTCAACATCCAGCATGGAGCGATTGCAAGGCGCCTTGCACCTGAACAAATCCTATCTCTATTCTCTACCAGAGGGCATGCCTGATCTTCACGGTTTGCGAGTCATCCATCCTGGGTGGTGGTTGGGCAGCATTCACACCGGGCAGACCGGACAGCGCTTCGAGCCTTCCCACGCCCTGGCGATGGGACTGGAGGTCCGCGATGCTCGCCAGGCGCTCGACCTGGACAGCACAAAACCAGCAGTGTTGGCTTATTTGCGCGGCGAAGTCCTGGATTGGCAAGGACAGGATGGCTGGGTGCTGGTAGCTGTAGAGGGTTATCCCCTGGGATGGGGCAAAGCCACCGCCGGCAGGCTCAAAAATGCCTACCCGCGCGGGTTACGTTGGGTTTGAACCCGGCGGCTCTCCAGCATGAAAATACGGTGCAGGATAGACAGCGTCGCGGCATAGGTTGAATCCATGCCAAAATACGAAAGGCTGCCCGCCCCAAGGTTTTTACCCTTGCCCAGGGGCGTGTCCGAAGCATAGTGGATCATGCCCAGGTCGAAGGGCAAACCGTACAGGTTGATAATTTCATTCACCGGATGGCGTGTAGGGCGATACATTTCATACACCGCCGAAAGATATGGCCCGGCCTCCATTTCAATCACCGTATATCCTTCGCGGTAAAAAACATCCATATAAAGCGTATTTTGTAAGAAAGTGCCCTGGACGGTAACCGCCTTTTGGTTATCCAACACCGTGCCGAAGGTCAGGTGCGGAGCGACATCCGCAGCGCTGAAACAATTCGGGAACAAGAAAGTATCCCGGGTGTGTTCATCATGCACCACATTCGAAATCATTACATCGCCAATGACTGCATTGAGTGTTGCCGCTTTGCCCATCACGTAAACACCCAACACCGAGCCGGCGTGCGATGAGACTTCGGCCAGGATGTCGTAAGCTGCCAGCCCCAGCGGATAGTCGATATTGAGAATCAGCGCGTCGCTTTGCGGTAAGAAATCATCCAGAGGGAGCGCGTAATCGGCCGGCTGCAACAGGCGCCGGTCGATCATCTTCGGGCGCAAGCGCGCCAGCCGGATCACTTGCGCTTCAACGTCAAAGGTACGTTTGGGAGAAATGCGCTGGATGCCCAGGGCGCGTTCATCGACCTGCTGCTCGTGCACCAAAACTTTCCCTTCAGCGGTCTGCTGGTATTTTTTGAGGACATAATACAGAAAATTTTCCCGGCTGGAAGACGACTGTCCTGTCTCGATATCATTCCACTCGTGAAGCAAACCGCTATTACCTGGATATTCCAGGAAAGCCATCAGCTTGTCAGTATTACGGGAGGCAAAACCGGAAAGGATGTTGATGGCACTGTGCGTATTACTGGAGACGAAATACACGGGCCGCTCGCGGATCTCAGGCGCAGCTCTTTCGATGCCTTCCCACCAGGCATTGCGTGCCCGGCGGTACTCGCTCAATGAGCTGCTTAGCAGACGCACGCGCAGATCGATGCTCCTGGTTGCAATCCGTTCCAGGTTGGTATAAAAGTCCTTGTCCCAAATGGCATATAGACGATCCAGGTCCTCTGAAGAAATCTCAAGCATTTCAGCCAGCTTGTTATAACCTGTCATGGTCTTACCGATCTGTTGCAAAGCTATCGTCTGCGACCAACTGCTTAACCGCTGGTGCAACTTATTCCATTCGATCTGGTAAGCAGCCATCAATGGAATAATGTCATCAATATCCGACCGGCTGGCAATGAAACAGGCCAATACCCCCTGTCTATCGAAAAAACAACGCCGCCGCCTGGCCGGCGCAAGGACCTCCTGCCAGGTGTGAATGTCACCAAATCCGGCCCGGTCAAATACCTCCGCGCTCTGCCCCATCACAACCAGGCGCACATCCGCCATACAGGAGGGCAGGCGCAGAATCGAGTAAATGAAGGCAGACATATCCGATTCTGGGCCACGCGCCGCAGGGTGCAGCAAAGAGTTTGTCCCGGCATGCACTTCTTCCAGCGAACGAATTTTTACCTCTGCGGTGGAGCGCAGCAATGAATAATAGGTGCGCTGATAAAGCTCAACCTCTTCGGATTCGGTTGTCGGAACGGTACGCTCCATACAATTAGCGGCGTCTTCTCACGTCGGACCGGCGGATCGGCGGTGCGTCCATTGGCCCGTAGCGGCTGGGGCCCATGATGCTATACATGATCGCATAGAACACCATCATGGCGCCAAATCCCAATAACAACAGGATCCCGGTAAGCAGCAAGTCTGCATAAAGATGTGGCAGCGGATAACTGGTCGGCTGAAGATTTAGCAGAGTGGTGATTTCCTGTGGTACGCGCAATGTCCGGGTCATCAACATTTCGCCTGGCAGTGGGTACCACCCTCGTTCGATATTCATCCCCACCAGCAAATGCGCCCCGGCAAACGCGATTACCGGGCCAATGAGCACCATCAGACACCCGATCCCCCGCCAGATTGGATGAACCTTCCAGGGACGCTGGGGGGGCTGAACCTGGCGCATACCATATTTACCCATGGCTTAACTCCAATTTGCTTGCCTGCTCAATCGCCGCTACAATCCGATAATAACCGGTGCAGCGGCATAGGTTTCCGGTAATGGCCTGTTTGATCGCATCCGGCGTGGGCTGAGGCATCTCTTCGAGCAACTTTGCAGCCGACATCAACAATCCCGGTGTGCAATAGCCACACTGAACAGCACCTTCGTCGATAAAAGCCTGCTGCACGGGATGCAACTGGTCATCCACGGCCAGGCCTTCGACCGTCACAATCTCAGCACCGTGAGCACGGACGGCTGGCACCAGACAGCTCATCACCGCTTTGCCATCCAGAAACACCGTACATGCTCCACATTCACCCTCGTCACAACCCTCCTTGGTGCCAGTCAACCCGGCCTCTTCGCGCAGCAAACGCAGCAAAGTCTTATCCTGGCCGGAATGGAACGTGTACTCTTTCCCATTGATGCGAGTGACGATGGGTGCGCCTGCGGTATGGAATAATGGATCGGATATTTTCGCTGGCCCGTCGTCTTGCTGCTTCCCCCATAACAAAACCGGCGCGTCCGGGAAACCGGCGCGCTCTTCATTACTGCGCAGCGCGTGGAGGCCACGCGAAACGCACACACGCACCATCTCGGAACGGTAAGCCGCTGAAGCACGTACATCGTCGATAGGCCGTGCCGCCTGCATCGCCAGTTCCGCCGCGTGAACAATCGTTGCATCGCTCAGGTCGCGACCGGTGAGATAGATTTCAGCATTCCGGGCATGGATAATCGTAGGGGCGACCGCGCCCAGGGTAATCGCCACTTCCTGCAATCGTTGGCCGGCCGATATCCCCAACGGTCCCGTTTGGCCGGACTTCTGCCCAAATTTCAAAACAATCGCCACGTTCACTACCGAAATCGCCTGCGCCCGGCGAAGTCCTAACTTAATAAAAATACCACGTTGGTCTGCTTGCATTGCCGGGAAGACGATATCGACTAACATCTCATCCGGCTGCATCACCGTGCGCCTCACCCCTGTGTAAAACTCAGCCAGCGGCACCAGGCGCTCGCCCCGCGTGGAGGCTAACCGCACGGACGCACCCAACGCCACCAACGGCGTGATCGTATCGTTGGCTGGCGAGGCAGTGATCAGGTTTCCTGCCACGGTGCCCCGGTTACGGATCTGCGGTGCACCCACCTCCCAGGCCGCCTGCGCCAGGGGGAAGGCCCGCTCGACGATAATCTTCGAAGCCACACAGTGATTGTGGGTTGCCATCGGCCCCAGATGAATCATTTCATCTTCGTCCAGGGTAATTTCATCCAGGCAAGGCACGCGGGTAATATCGATCAAAGTCTCGATCCCGCTGCGCACGCCGCGCTCCATTTCCAGGATTAAATCGGTTGCCCCGGCGACGATACGCGCCCGTGCGCCGCGCTCGGCCAGGATTTGTAATGCTTCGTCAATGCTGGTAACGCTATAATAGTTTTGCCACATCCTTAATCTCTCCGTGGTATCACGTTTTTACAAATCTTCTTCAGCTTGATCCGGGTGGGAGATAAGCCATTTCTGAAATGTCTGAGAAATGTATTCCAGATCTCCCAAATGGTTCTGGCAAATCTCCATAAGTTCTTGTCCTTCTACCTCGTGATAAAAATGGACCAGGCGGTTCCGATAACCCGCCAGTCGGGCGAACAACAGGGCATCTGGCGCAGAAAGTATGCCTAGCTCTCCGAGCTGGTAAGCAATTTCTTTATATTCGCTCACGCCCACTCCGAAACCTTTGGCCAGGAGATGCCTTCCCAGGTCGAACAATGCTTCCAGCGCTCTTCGGAGGCCTGACTCGGCGGCCATTACATTGCGCGAGTCGGCAAAAAACGCCTCGCGGTCATCCAGCGGCAATTCCCGGATAGCGCTCACCATACGCCGTATCCACTCCAGACGATCGACGAATACGCGACGCGAAACCTTGCCTGGGGTCATGTCCCTTCTCCAAGGATCAAAGCCATACGTTCGCGCTCCAAAGGGATGAGATCGCCCGCCCGACGCAGTACATACAAATCGTACTCATCGGCACGGTAGGCGTCCCGGGCAAACAGGCGCTCGCCACGAATAATATTCGCCGCTACAAATGGATCGGCTTCGTACAAAGACACCAGGTCCACTCGCCCTACACCAAGCAAGTTCTCTAATGCCTGAGCAAGCGACACTTTCTCGTCAATACCAAAGCGAACAGAGGTTAAAGGTTTTACGCCAATATCCACATCCGATATACTATCACCTATCACCTGGCTATCTACATTGAGCCACGCTTTGACCTCGCTTGACCTGCTGCCAAACACATAGAGGATATCTACCCCAAAGCGTTCACAAAGCTGGTTCAATGCGATCTGCCGTTCGCTCATCGCGTCTACTTCCCAGACATTGCTGCACCGTTCCCACCCTGGCGCAGCATGATAATCTCAGCCAGGATGCTGACCGCGATCTCTTCCGGGGTCTCGGCGTTCAGTTCCAGGCCGATCGGCGAGCGGACCCGCCCCAGCTTCTCAGCCGGAATACCCTGATCCAAAATAGCCTTCTTCGCCATGGCCCAACGGCGCTGAGAGCCAATTACACCGATGTACGCCGCAGGTGTATCCAAAAGCGCCGGCAGCCCTTCCGCGTCGACGTTCGCACCTCGAGTCGTCAGCACCAGATAGGTCCAGGGTGTAATTTCCAGATGTTGAGGCAGCTCGTTCATCTTCACCGGGAGGTAGACATCCGCTCCAGGCGCAGCTTCCGGAGTGCAGAAATCCGGGCGATCGTCATTGACCACCACACGGAAACCCAGCCATTTCGCCAGATGCGCCACGGCTTTACCCACGTGGCCCGACCCAATAACCACTAACGTCGGTTTAGGCAGCAAAGGCTCCACAAAAACCTCCAACTGACCGCCACACACACCCGGATCACCACGCGACGGGTCAACCATATTATATTCTAACATCCTGGGCTGACCATCTTGAATAGCCTGGCGCGCTTCGGCAATCACCCGGTTTTCCACCTCACCACCCCCTACGGTTCCCGCAATCGAGCCATCCAGGTAAACCAGCATCTTGCTGCCCGTATGGCGCGGCGTAGAGCCGCGGCTACGGATAATGGTGCAAAGCGCACCAGCAATGTTTCTCTCTTCGAGTTCGACCAATGCCCGGAAAACCGACATCACTTATGCCTCCAACAAGCCTAAGATTACCGGCAAAAGTTGTTTCTTGCGTGAGACCACCCCAGATGCCAGGCGGGTATCATCCGGCTGGCGCGGGTAGGGTAGATCGTCCAGAATCGGCGGGGCATTCACCATCACCAGGCGGCTGTCGCTATCCACAACATCTGTGACCATCAACATGGCAAAGTCCAGGCCACGCTGCCCACGCAGATCGTCCAGAGCTTTCCTGACCACCTCCAGATGCTCATCCAACTGACGCAAATCGGTCACCTCGACCTGGGCAATGGCAAAGTTATAGCCGCCGGTTTCGTAGGTCTTCAAATCGGTGCTGACAATTTCCTGTGGCTGGCGAGTGTTCAGGCCGGTGCCCGCATCCAGCACCTGCCGGCCATAAGCGGGCACCGTCTCACCGGCCAGGGGGCCGCTCTTCGCGAAAGCCCACCGCCCCAATCGCTCAGAAGCCCGGCAGTCACGGTCGGTGGTCGTCGGCGATGTCAAGATGAGCGTATCCGAAAGCAGGCCGGCCAGGAGCAATCCAGCCACCGCCGGCGGCGCGCTTAACCCGGCATCCTCGATCCGCTCTGAAACCAGCGTGCTGGTGCTGCCAACCACATCCACTGAAAAGCGGATCGGCGTGTGGGTGGGCATATTCCCCAGGCGATGATGATCCAGGATTTCGACCAGCTCGGCGTCATCCAGGGCGCCCAGGGCCTGGCCCGGTTCATTATGATCCACCAAAATCACCCGCAAGCGTGGTGGGTTGAGCACATCTCGCTGGCGGGAAACACCCAAATACATCCCCTTTTCATCGACGATCAAGAAATCATTGTGTTCTTCTCGCAGCACACGGTTGATGACATCTCGAATACGCGTGGCAGCCTGAAAGCGCGGCACCCGGGTGTCGCAGGCCTCATGGCAAGGCATCTCCAACATCTCTGCAATACGGACATCCTGGCGGCGCGGGTTCGGCCCCATATAGCGCGCAAAGTGATTGAACAGGCTCAACCCGGTAATCAACCCCAATGGTTTACCATCTTCCGGATCGACAATTGGCGCAATACCACCGGTGCGATTCAAAATCACCCAGGCTTCCCGCAGAGGGCTTTCCGGCGCAGCGGTGTCCAGCCGGCGGTTGACACTTTCAAAGCGCGGGGATGCGTCTGGCAAGAGCAACGGCAGCTCCAGCCCCAGCCGTTTGAGCACCCAGGTCGTCTGTGGGTTAATCGCACCGGCGCGAGCAGCAATTGCATCTTCGCCGTCTCGTTCTCGCAGGAGCCAGGCATAGCCCACCGCCGCAGCGATCGAGTCGGTATCTGGATTTACATGACCAATCACGTAAGTACGCGTCATGAAACAACTCCGCAATCAGCAATTTGTAACCGGCAACCCGTTCAAAGCTCGCCAGATCTTCTCCGGCGTAATCGGATTCTCATCGATTTGCGCACCACAGGCATCCGACACCGCATTACCAACCGCCGGGGCAACGCCATCCAGAGGAATTTCGGCTACTGCCTTCACGCCAAAAGGATGAGAAGGCTCGAAAGTTTCAATAAATATGGTATCCAACTCGGGCATTTCGTGCGCCTGGAAGATATGATAATCGCGCAGGTCACGCTCGCGAGCACGACCCTGTGCATCATACCCCATCTCCTCACACACCGCGTAGCCTAATGCCTGGGTCATACCACCTTCCACCTGCCCGGACGCGGTGATCGGGTTGACGATCACACCTGAGTCCAACGCCATCACCAGCCGGTCCACCACCACCTGGCCTGTCTCGATATCCACGCTAACCTCAGCAAACTGCGCAGCGAACGGCGGCGGAGAAACCGGCGAGTAAAAGGAGGCTACTGCCATGATCTGCTCCTGGTCGCTGTGGTGCAGAGCATTATGCGCCACCTCCGCCAGCGTAACCGAGCTTCCATCCGGGGCAACCGCTTTGCGATCCTCCAGGTGAATATCTTCGGGCTTCAACCCACCGCCTGTCTTCGCTTCAGAGCGGGCATTCAACATCTTTGCCGCCCGGAGGCGAATGCGGTCAGCCACCTGCTGCGCGGCGCGGGCCACCGCCGCGCCGGACACATAGGTCGTGCTGGAAGCATACGCCCCTTTGTCGAAGGGGGTGAAATCCGTATCCGATGAATACACGATCATATCTTCCAACGGCACGCCCAGGGTCTCTGCTGCCATTTGAGCCAGCACCGTATCCGACCCGGTGCCCAAATCGGTAGCACCGATCAACAAATTGAACGACCCGTCGTCGTTCATCTTGATGCTCGCCCCGCCCATATCCAGGTAAGGAATGGCCGTGCCCTGCATCACCATCGCCACGCCGATGCCGCGCCGCAGGTAGGGCTTACCTTCCACCTGATGCCACGTCTCGATCCCATATTTTTGATCCCACCCGATCACCGCTTTGCCCTGGCGCACACACGCCTCCAAAGCACAGGTTTCGATCGTTTCCGGGCGCGGCTCGCGCCCCTCGCTCCACGCCGTGCTGAACGGGTGCAGCTCGCCGGCGCGCAGGGTATTCTTCAAGCGAAACTCCAATGGATCGAGTTTCAATTGCCGGGCAATCTTCTCCATATGCCGCTCTACCGCCCAATAACCCTGCGGCACACCATAACCGCGATAGGCCCCGGCAGGCGGGTGGTTGGTATACACGATATGCGCCTCGAAACGAATGTTGGGCGACTGGCGGTAAGGACCATCGCCGACGTACAGCGCCATCGACTTATGCCCGGTATTGCCGGTCACAGTGAGCGCATGGCAACCATACGCGCCGGTGTCGGTGAGCACTTGCATGGCGTTGGCGGTAATTGTGCCATCTTTTTTCACGCCGGTTTTCATATGGATACGCATCGGGTGGCGCGAACGCCCGGCAATAAATTCCTCTTCACGGGTATATTCGTAGATCACCGGCCGTCCAGTGGCAATCGTCAGGTGTGCGGCCACATCCTCAACCAGCACTTCTTGTTTGCTGCCAAAACCGCCGCCGATGCGCGGCTTGATCACGCGGATGCGCTTGACCGGCAGCCCCAACACCGGCGCCAGGATACGCCGGGCGTGGAAGGGTACCTGAGTACTGGTACGAATCACCAGACGGTCATCCTCATCCCAATAGGTAAGCGCCACGTGAGGCTCGATGTGCGCCTGCTGCACCTTCGGCACCTCATAATCTGCTTCGAAGACCTGGTCTGCCTCGGCGAAACCCTTCTCCACGTCACCAATATCGATGTGGATGTGCGCCGCCAGGTTGCGTGAACGGTCCGAATCGGCAAAGTCCACGTACTCTGGCTCATCGTGCAAGAGCGGAGCGCCTGGCTGCATCGACTGGCGCGGGTCCAGCAGCGTTGGCAGCGGCTCGTACTCCACGTCGATCAGCGCCAAAGCTTGCTCTGCAATCTCCGCTGTTTCAGCGGCCACAAAGGCGACCCGGTCGCCAACAAAACGCACCTTATGATCCAGCGAAAAGGTATCCAGCGGGCCCGGAATGGGATCCGATTGCCCGGCAGTGGAGAAAATCACCCGGGGAATGTCCTGCCAGGTAAGCACTGCAGCCACCCCGGGCAACTGCCGCGCCCGGCTCGCATCAATACGCTTGATCCGTGCGTGAGCCAGCGGGCTATGCAGCACCCTGGCGATCAATAAGTCTCGCTTCTCGAAATCGGCGGCAAATGCCGGCTTGCCCTGCACCAGCTTGACCGCATCCACCTTGGCTTCCGGCTTGCCTACCCGGCTCCACGCTTCGCTTTGCGGCGTAGCCTGGATACGCGGCATCAGGCGCGGGCGCGCCAGCACCTCACCCGCCGGGGAGGTTGCACCCACTTCCGGCTGTATTCCACCAGGCGGCTCAAGCCCTTCACCAGCCAGCCACTCCGGGGGAACCGGGATGGGTGCGGTTCCAGGCAGACCTTCACTTCCTGGCACACCGCTTAGAGGCTCCACCGCCTCACCGCGCAAAATCGCTGCCGCGCGCAACACGGCCTGCACCGGTTTAATGTACCCGGTACAACGGCACAACACACCCGAAAGCGCATCGCGCACTTCTGCTTCTGTAGGATCGGGATTGCGTTCCAGCAATTCCTTGGCTGCCAGGATTTGCGCCGGGGTGCAGTAACCACACTGGATGGCGCCGCTTTCGACAAACGCCTGCTGGAGCGGGTGCAAACCTGCAGTGGTCTTCCAACCCTGCTGTGGGTGTTCGCCCAGTCCTTCAATGGTCTCGATACGGTGCCCAACAGCCTGCACTGCTAACATCACACACGAATTGGCCGGGCGTCCATCTAATAGCACGGCGCATGCCCCGCACTCGCCGCTTTCGCAGCCATGCTTGACGCCGTAATAACCCAGGCGGCGCAAGGCACTGAGCAAAGTTTCTCCGGGTGAAACAACCAGTTCGTGTTCAACCGCATTGACGGTCAGGTTTAGTTGCATTATTTTCCTCTTTCTGTGTTACAAACTATTTACAGCTTGCATCACAGCAATCTGAAGATAACTCACTGCATTCTTCCAGCCGTAAGATCATCAAATTCCGGACGTCCGGCATATATTTTGCCCCGAACATCTGGTGGAAACATGGTTAGAATAATTCTAACACGAGTGGCATATCTGTGACGAATGTTTAAACCTCGGCAAACTCCATGTTGACTTTGACTGGAATTATTCTAAAATAAATTCAGGTGCTGTATTCCAGGCTCTCCCCACAACCCGCACGTTGACCTGCAAACTATTATGCGAGACAAATTGAGTTCTCACGAACAAACAGGCGCTGCCTATCTCGACTTCGATATCGAGATCAGCGCCGCAGCCGGGCAAGAGTACAATATTGCTGTGCTGCACTCGCCGGCCGGAGAAGCCCGCCAGACGATACGCTTCCCTTACGATGAGGCTGCGCTGCAAAGCCGCCTGCAAGATTTGCGCATCGCCCTGTTGCAATCTGGCGGAACGCACCGCCAGGCGCTATCCCCGGAAGAACAAACCGTGTACACTTTCGGGCG
The DNA here is from genome assembly GCA_964595435.1 of uncultured Anaerolinea sp. Classification (GTDB taxonomy): domain Bacteria; phylum Chloroflexota; class Anaerolineae; order Anaerolineales; family UBA4823; genus RBG-16-57-11. The sequence continues at coordinate 97,214 of CAZQQJ010000019.1, forward strand.
TGAATTGTTCGAGACGGTGTTCAGCGGCGAAGTGCGCAGCCGTTTCGATCTCAGCCAGCGCGAGGCCCGCGATCGCGGCAAAGGTCTACGGATCAAGCTGCGCCTGCCAGAGCCAGAGCTGGCTATGCTCCCCTGGGAATTCCTGTATGATCCACGCCTGGGAGAATACATCTGCCTGTCTCGCGATACCCCCATCGTTCGCTACCTGGATCTCGCCCAGGTCATCCGCCCGTTGGCCGTCACGCCTCCCCTGCACATACTGGGCATGGTCGCCAGCCCCAAAGATTTGCCCGCCCTGGACGTTGCTTTCGAAAAGCAGCGCATCGAAACCGCCTTGAAGGGGCTGCAAGGCTCCGAACTGGCCAGGCTGACCTGGCTGGAGGGCCAAACCTGGCGCGATTTACAGCGGGCCATGCGCACCGGCCTCTGGCACATTTTCCACTTCATCGGGCACGGCGGTTTCGACCGCCACGCCGACGAAGGTGTGGTTGGGCTGGCTGATGAAAACGGCGCCCTGCATCGCTTTCGCGCCACCGAGCTGGGAAGATTGCTCGCCGATCACCACTCTTTGCGCCTGGTGATCCTGAATTCCTGCGAAGGGGCACGCGGCAGCCCGCGCGACGTCTTCTCCAGCACCGCATCCATCCTGCTGCGCCGTGGCATACCCGCCGTCCTGGCCATGCAATACCCGGTCACCGATCGCTCGGCCATCGAATTTGCCCGCACCTTCTACGAAACCCTGGCCGACGGCCTGCCAGTAGACGCTGCAGTCGCCGAAGCACGCAAGGCCGTCAGCCTGTCAGTGACAGGTACCCTGGAATGGGGCGCGCCGGCGCTCTATTTGCGCGCGCCGCAAGGCGTGATCTTCCAATTGCCTGAAGGAAAGCCAACCAGCCACCCGGAGTTGGAAGAACAACCTGCAACGGACGCTCAGACCGAACAGCGGCTGGAGCAGTTCTACACTGCCGGCCTGGGCGCATTCTGGGTCGAAGACTGGGACACCGCCTGCCAAAATTTCCAGGCCATCCTGGAAATCCAACCGGACAACACCGAGGCGGCCGCCAGGCTGGCGCAGACTCGCAAGCAGAAAAAGCTACATGCCTTATATACCCAGGCCAAAGCCGCCCAGGAGAAGAAGGATTGGGCAGCAGCCCTCTCAGCGCTGGAAACCCTTACTGTAGATGATCCCGATTTCAAGGATGCTGCCGACCTGTTAGAAACTGCCCGGCAGCAAAAACAACTGGCCGACCTTTACACCGAAGCACGGCGGCTTTCACGGGCCGGACAATGGAACGCCGTGGAAAAAATCCTTGCCCGCCTGGCTGCTATGGACCCCAGTTACCCCGACCTCGAAGGGCTGCAGGCCCAGGCGCAAAGCCAGCTCAGCCAGCAGAAACGCCAGGCTCAGCCGCCTGCCATCCCCGCACAGCCACTGCAAGCGACACAAAAAGCACCGTCGGCCGCAGCCAGGCCGCAGCAATCAACGCACAAACTCCCCACATGGATCATCGCCGCGGCGGGCCTGGTGGGGTTGGTTGTTCTGCTGGCAATTGGCGTCTATCTCTTCGGTAGAGCCAACCGGGGCGCGCCAACGCCAACCGGCCCTGCGGCTGTAGCCACAGTATATGACGATTTCGACAACCCGGCTTTCGACGGAAGTTACAATCAAAATCTCTGGCGTAATGAATATGATAACTCGCAGGTCCGAGTCACTCAATCAGACGGCACGCTCATATTCACCTTGCTTGCCGGCGAGGAGAGCAGCCGGGGCGTAGCACTCGTTGCCCGCCAGTTCGACGGATTTACCCCTACCCAACCCACTTTCTTCGAGGCTCGCCTGAAGGTAAACGGGGAGAGCGAGGGCACTGCCGCATTGATTCTGCAGTCTGGAGCAGGAGGTGCGGAGTTCTTTACTTCCTGCTACCCGCTCAGCAAAGGGGACACTCACGCCATTACCTGTTATTGGTACCAGAAGGGCGGCGAAGAGAAAGTCATCAGCCGCGTGGATGTCGCGCCAGGCGCCTGGCACATTGTGCGAATCGAGGTCGATCCCGCTACCATGATCTTCGACTATTTCGCCGACGGTGTACGGGTTGCCTCTCAAACGCCTCAAAACATCGATGCCTTCCGCGAGACCCGCTTCGCCCTGGCGATCGACTCGACCAGTGAGTCAACCAACCACGCCAGTACCACCTTCGATTACGTACACTTTGGGCCGGTCAGCAAATAATTCAAACCTCGTAACAGGAACAGGGTTATAATCATTTCATCCCAAGTCTCTCTTCATTGCAAACATACCAGGAGCCCCATGTCCCAACCCATTCAGATACAAACCACAAAACCTGCCATCCGTGTCCTGTCGGATGAGCAGGCCAAAGAAATCCATTATGCTACCCTGCAAATCTTGAGCCACACCGGCATCGATATGCAAGACCCGCAATCCCGCGAGCTGCTGCTTGCCGCTGGCGCCTGGGAGTCCAACGGGCGTCTCAAAATCCCCGAAAAACTGCTCGACCAGACCCTGGCCAGCGCACCGTCGCGCATTCCCATGTACAACCGGCTGGGCAAACTGACCATGCCGCTGGAGCTGGGCAAGGTATTTTTTGGCGCCGGCTCGGACACCATCTTCACCTGGGATGTCAACACCCGCCAGCGCCGCATGGCCGTGGCGCAAGACATCCAGGACATCGCCCGCCTGATCGACGCCCTGCCCAACCTGGATTTCGTTATGACCATGGGCGTCCCTTCGGACATTCCGGCGGCAGATATGTTCTTGCACGGCTTCATCCGTATGTTGCGCGGCTCGGCCAAACCAATGGTTTATACGGCCGGGAACCAAGCGGACATGGAAGACATCTACCGCATCGCTGTCGCCGTTGCCGGAGGCGAGCAAGCCCTGCGTGAGAAACCTTTCCTGCTGCAGTACGCCGAACCCATCTCGCCGCTGCTCTTTCCTGAGGATTCGGTGCAAAAAGTGGTCTTCTGCGCCGAGAAAGGCATCCCTGTCGGTTTCCTGCCGTCCCCGAACATGGGCGGCGGCGGCCCGATCACCCTGGCCGGGGCAATTGCCCTGGGCAACGCCGAAAGCCTGGTCGGCCTGATCGTCTCGCAACTGGTCCGCCCGGGTGCGCCTTTCCTGTATGGTATGAACACCGCCGCCCTGGATATGAAGACCACCATCGTCAGCTACGGCAGCCCGGAATGGAGCCTGGGCATGGCCGCCTGGAGCGACCTGGCGCGCTTCTACAACCTGCCCGTGTGGGGCTATGGCGGCGCCAGCGATAGCAAGCTGGTCGACGCCCAGGCCGGCATCGAGACCACTTTCTCTATTTACAACGCCTTTCTATCCCGCTGCACAGTGGTACACGACGTCGGTTACATCGAATATGGTTCGACCTCTTCGATGGAAATGCTGGTCATCGCCGACGAGATCATCAGCATGGCACGCTTCTTTATTGATGGCGTCCCAGTCGATAGCAACACCCTGGGGTTGGATGCCATCGAGCGCGTCCATCCCGGCAGCGGCTTCCTGGCCGACGAGCACACCTTGCAAAACTTCCAGACTGCGCAGTGGGCGCCCAAAGTGATCGACCGCAAACGCTACGAATTGTGGCAAAACGCCGGCGCCAAGGACATGTACCAGCGCGCCAATGAACGCGCTCGTGCCATCCTGGCCAAACACCAGTCCTCTTCGCTCTCGCAGCAGGCCGAGGCGATGATCAACCAGGTGTTGGCAGAACGCCATTCAGCCTGACCTGCCTGGACCGGTTAAAGGCATTTACCGGCCATGGTCGATTTCACGGAGAATCGGAATCGGCCGTGGCCGGCAACGTTATCCTGGTAACAACCTGCACCAAGTGTCCCGGTTTACCTTCCAAACAGTCTTCTCGGATCCACACATCATCAAACGAGAAACATTACCCCCCGGCTGTGGCAGTCCTTTCTCTAAGGCCAGGCTGGATGGAATCCATTTGAGCCCCAATCCGGCCGGTAATGTACTGCGCGTCTCTGCCAACCCCGCCGATCAGCGCCGAGGTCAACGCCGTTTGGAAGTGCAAGCCGACAAAATAAAGGACGTCTGCGCCAGGAACTATGCCCCGTTGATGAACAGGAAAGCCATATTCATCGAAGATTGGCATTTCAATCCAGCTATAGCTTGGCCGGAAACCCGTCGCCCAAATGATGGCGCCAACATCCAAAATTCGGCCATCCTGTAAGCGAGGTCTCCCCGAGAGCACACCTTCCAGGCGAGGTGCAACTTGAACACCACTATCTAGAATCTCTTTACGGTTGGAGCGGATCAACGGATTGCCATGAGCCAACACCTGGGAGCGCATCTTGCGCCCTACCGGTGTGTCGATGCTCAACACGTGGCTGATAAACCACCAATAGGGACGGCCTCCAAAATATTTACCGAGCTGGTTGGCTGGAATGTGCCCTACGTCACGCCCAGAAAGCCATACCTGCCTCCCCGTTTTGGATAGTTCCAGCGCAATCTCAGCCCCCGAGTTGCCCGCGCCAACCACCAGTACTCGCCCTTCAGGAAACTGGTCGGGGTTTCTGTAGCTGCTCGAGTGGACTTGCACAATCTCTGGGTCAAGATCCCTTGCAAAAAAGGGCACATGCGGTGCCTGGTATGCGCCTGTGGCGATGATAACATTCCTGGCGCGAAAACTTTGCGTCCCGGAAGCCAACCGGTAACCATCTCCATTTCGCGCCAGCACATCAATCCTGGTATTCGATTTTACGGGAAGCTGATACCTGGTCGCATAATCTTCCAGGTAAACCGCGACCTCATCTTTGGTCGGAAAATACATATCGTCTGCCGGGAACGGCATACCCGGTAACCCGTCGAACTTCGCTGGGGTGAACAGGCGCAAGGAGTCCCAACGCCTGCGCCATGCATCCCCCATTCTGGGACTCTCATCCAGGATAATGAAATTTGTACCCTGTTGGGCCAGGCAATAACCGGCAGCCAATCCTGCCTGCCCGCCGCCGATCACAATCGTGTTGTAGAATTCTTCGGTTGACATCTTCATACTCCTACAGTAAAATATAGTACAACTATAATTAATATAGTTATACTCCGATTAACAGGGCAAGTCAATAACCTGATATTAAGATACCATGAGCGAAAAACGACCCAGCTTACGCCAACGACAAGCCCAGGCCACGCGCAACATGATTGTTCAAACTGCCCGAGCTTTGTTCCTGGAACATGGTTATGCAAACACTACAATCGAAGTCATTGCCGAGCGGGCGGGCGTGGCAGTCAGCACAGTTTACGCGATCTTTCGATCAAAACGGGGGATCTTGCGGGCCATCCGCGAGGCATGGCACCACCATACCCATATCCGAGAGTTTCTGGCTTCAGACCAGCCGGACGCCAAACCAGGCGACCGCCTCGAACGACTGGCCCTGGCAACCCGCACCCAGTGGGAGACCGGGATGGAGGTAATCGCTATATACAGAGGCGCGGCAGCGGCCGACAGCGAAGCTGCTGCCGAACTGGCGGAAGCGTTGGAAGGCAGGCAGAAAGGGCTGGATGCCTTTACCAGAAGCCTGGAGGCCGACTTGCGTCCCGGCCTGGATGCGCGACGCGCCTCGGCCATCCTGCGCGCTCTGTGCCAAGCCGAAGTGTATGAAGAACTGGTGAAACGCTCTGAGTGGGAACCTGAGGCATATCAATCCTGGCTGGCCGCGGCCTTGAAATGCGAGCTTTTGGCTGAGTGCAGGCAAAAGGCAAATGAGTCCAGTTTACCCGCGGCAAATGGATGATTGGGAAGCAAACCCATCTGCCGGAAACTCGACAGCGGCCAACTAAAACTGATGAGGCAACAGAGGATAAAGGAACAAATAAATACCAGCAAGCAAGGTGTGTCAGTAGTTAGAGTGACAAGGAAAAAGCACCGGCGGGAGGTGCCCCGCCGGTTACAACATGTCAAAAAATATTGTGCAGATCGTTCAGGGCAAGATAGCATCCACTTGAGCCTGGATATCCGCCGGCAGTGGTTCGGGCTTGTGGGTTTCCAATATTTTCAAGGCTTTTTCGCGGGCCCGTTGGCGCAGTGTCTTCGAGCCAGCTTTCTGCCATTCCTCGAAGTTGCGCCGGTCGAACAGCTTGGGATACCAGTCTTCACGGTAATGATTGCGGGTATGGTCTGTGCTGAGGTAGTTGCCATCCGGGCCGACTTCGTGGATCAGGTCTAACGCCAGGGTATCCTCATTGATCTCCAGGGGGCGCATGAAGTGTTTGGTGTAGTTGATCAGTTCATCACAAATCACGACCTGCTCGATGGAATTGCACATACCACCTTCCAGGTAACCGACATCGTGAGCCATTTGAGCGCCGGCCAGGGTTTCCAGCATGAGAGAGAAAGCTGCCTCGGCAGCAGCCTGCTCGTCGGGAAGCTTGGAATCGCTGCAGCCGGTCAGGCCAAAGATCGGCAGGTCATAGCGGTGGGCCAGTTCGACCAGCATCACCCGGTTGGTCGGATCGGCGTAAGCATCCACGGTGGTACGCATATCGAGCATATCGTTGACGCCGCCGGTTAGAATCACCGGCGCTCCTTCTCGCTTGAGTTGAGCGATCACCAGCCCGGCAAGTTCGCCAGCGTTGGCCAGGGCCATCGCACCAGCCGCAGTGACCGGACCGGTGGCCCCGCGCAACACCACCGGCGTATACGTCGTGGGCAGACCTTTACCAGCCAGAAACAGCAATTTTTGCAAAGCTTCCCGGTTATGGCGCATCGGGTGAGTGACGTTGATATAGCAGGCGCAAATCGGGTTGCGGCGAAGCGCATCTTCCCCACCTGCTACAATCTCAGCCATTTTGATCACATCCACACAGCCATCGAATTCGGTGGTGACGAACAGGATCGGTTTCGTACTGTTCATCAACATGGCCCGCATCTGGTAGCGATCGGCAATCTCCTGGGGCATGTCCGAGGCAATGCAAAATGACATCAAGAAGTCAATATTTGGCAGGGCATCGCACACAATCATGGCATCGATGGTATCTTGCAAGACGCCCGGGCGCCGCTCACCGCTGCGCAGGTCGATCACGTTGGGGCAGTCCGAACCCGGGCCGTAGAAGACGTTGTTGCGCTCCAGCGGCATCACCCGCTGACCGTGCCGGTTGCACAGCACAGCCCGCTTGGGCGCCACCGTCAACGCCCATTCCACCAGGCCGGGTGGGATGCGCACAAGGTTGCCATCTTCCACCGAGACACCTTTCTTCTTGAGCAGCTCCAGCGCTTCGTCCTCAAACAAACGCACACCGGTGTGGTCCAGAATTTCCAGGCTGGCATGATGCAGGCGCTCCACCTGGTCATCCGACAGCTTGCGGAAATGTGGGGTATCCATAGAGGTGTAATTGCTTTGTAAGGTCATTTGAATCTCCTTTTCCTTTATTGAAATGATAAGTAATCGGTCGATGAGTGATGGGTAAAGCGTACCGCGATCTCCGACAGGGGTTTCTCCTGTTTACAAACAAGGGCGAGGCATTGGTCAACGAGCAATCAGGTGAGCAATTTTGCGCACACTTCCCAGGTCCTCAATATGGCGCACCTGGTCGATCAACGCTTCCAATCTTTCTGGCAGCAACACAAAACCTGCCAGGCGGCGGAATTTATCCTCCAACATGGGCTGGTCGTAAACGTCAGGATGGTTTCCAACGACGCCCGAAGCAAAGCGGCGCCCATCGGTTAGAGTGATCGTCACAGCGCTGTACATCGTCGGGTCCATCAGGCTGGCTTGCCTGCGCAATATGTCGACCTCTGGATCGAGAACTAACTCGATTTTGTCGAATAAAGCCAACACCTGTGGGTCGCCCAAACGTTTTTCCAATACCTGCGCCGGGCCGACCTCGCCATCCAGCAGCAGGCAAGCCAGCGGCCAGCGCAGGCTGGCCTGGGCTTCTTCGGTCGTCTTGGGGTAATCCTGGGACAATTTCAATGCATCTTCAAATGTGTGCACCTGCACATTGGCGACCTGGCCGGCATAGATATCATGCGCCTGGATCAATTGCGAGGCTGCCTGGCAAGCGGCCTGTCCCCAGGTACAGCAGGCCCATCTCTTGTGATACACCCCACTTGCTATCCAGAATTTTTCACCGATATCCTGCACCCACTCGTGGTAATCCATGTTCCCGAACAGGCTGGGGATGCCGGTGAAGCCGCGTTGGGCCAATTCGGCCGAGACCACGCCGTTCATCGCCCCCCAATCGGCAGCGTGCTTAACCATCGCCGGGTTGCGCATCTGGCGTACCTGTGGCGCATTCGGAGCATGGTAATCGGCGATCCCCAGGGCATGTTTGACCTGTCCGTGATCCAACCCGCGCAGACGGGCTGCAACGGCAGCGCATGCCAGCGATCCCCATGAGCCAGACGATTGGATACCCTCGTGGTCAGCATGCCAGCAGAGCGCAGCCCGCACAGCGATTTCATAACCGACGACCAGTGCCTCCAGAAGCGCTTTGCCGCTGGCATTCAATTCTTCACCAACGGCCAGGGCGGTCGGTATGATTTGGGCGCCGGAATGACCGCACGCGAAAATTGCATCATCGTCGATGTCCAATCCACTGGCAGCGCTGGCGTTCGCAAAAGCCGCGCCCGCCGCCCGGGCACGCAGTCCTTGCAGAAAGATGGTAGCGTCTTCGCCACGCCACAAGCTGGCAGCCGTCTCAGCAGCAATCTGGCTGGCCCTGGTCAGCGTACCGGCCAGCATCGCACCCAGTGCATCCAGCAGGCACAGACGGGCCTGTCGCTGCACAGCGTCCGGCAGGGCATTCCAATTCAAGCCACGGATGAATTCCGCCACCCGGTCATTGCCATCGATCCGCATATCAGCCACCTGCCTGTAAGCGCCGGGTAAGGATGCGTACGTCTGCGACCTGCTCGAAGCGCCATAAGGTCCCAAGAATTTCTTCCACATCCATCGATGGCAGCACCATACCGGCCAGCCAGCGAAACTTATCCGCCATGAGCGCTCTGTCCCAACCAACTGGTGGAAATCGCAGCCCGCCATCCACAATTCCCGAACGGAGTTCACGACCATCGTTCAAGGTAATGGTCACTTTGCTGGCAAAGCGCCCGAGCGGGCTGCCCTGCTCGAACAGGATGCGCAGGCTTTCCATCTCCTCGGTTTCGACGACTTCGACCTTCTGGGCTAAAGCCCGGATGGCGGGATCGGCCAGGCGCTGCTCCAGCATCTGCGCCGGACCGACTTCACCATCCACCAGCATGGCGGCCAGCGGCCAGGCCTGGTTGAACTGCGCATCTTCCGTGGTTTCGGGCAGGCGAGTCCCCAGGCGATAAGACCCGTGACAGCCCTCCACCAGGATATGGCGGATATCTTCCAAGGCAATGTCATTTTCCCGTACCAGGCGGCGCGCTCCTTCCACACCGGCATGCGCCCAGCCACAGCAAGCGTAACGGGCAGATTTCCACGCCACTCCTTCCACCATTAGAAATTCCTGGCCGATATCCTGGCCCCAGGCCTGGTATTCTTCTAAAGATAGAATGCCGGGTATGCCGGTAAAGCCGCGCCCGGCCAGTTCAGCCGAGATGATGCCGGTCATCGCCGCCCACTCGATGCCATGCTTGACCATCGCCGGATGATCGACGTCGCGCATCATGGGCAAGTTGGGGGCGTAATATTCAGCGATTCCCAGGGCTTGCCGGGCTTGTTCCACCGTCAACCCCATTAAGTGAGCGGCTACCGCAGCGCAGGCTACCGAGCCCCACGAACCGCAGGCCTGATATACCCGGCGGGAGGCATGCCAGCAACGCCCGACCCGGTGGGCAATCTCATACCCCACGACCATTCCAGCCAGCAACTGTGCGCCGCTCAAACCACGGCTTTCCGCCACCGCCAGTGCCGTGGCGAAGATCTGGGCGCCGGCATGTCCGTAAGCGTAGCGAGCGCTATCATCTACATCGATGCCGTTGGCCGCACAACCATTGGCAAAAGCAGCCCCTACCGCCGAAGCGCGTTTACCGTGCAGGATGATGGTCGACTCCTCGCCAGGCCAGGCTTCAGCCGCGTAGGCAGCGCTGATCTGGCTGATGCGAGTCAGAGTTCCCGCCAACGCTGCACCCAGGTTATCCACCAGGCACATACGCGCTTTTTCTTGCACCGCCTCGGGCAAGTGCTCCCATTTCGTAGAAGCAATGAACTGAGCGGCCAGGTCGTTCGCGTTCACGTTCACGTTTTATTATTACCGGATGCCGTTATGAATGGCAGGGGCAACACACCTGTAACGTGCGTTGCCCTGCGCAACACTGGCTATTCCAAACTACCCACTTCGGCTTCCACAGCTTCCAGGATCTCGCAAGACTCGACCAGCTTGCGCATCTTATTATGGTCTGGGAAAAGCGGGCGGTCTACGTCCAGGTGTTCGACATACTTGCGGATCGTCTGGCGGGCGGTCTGCACACCATGCCCGGGGGTGAATTCGCGGAAATCCAACGCCTGAGCAGCGGCCATGAATTCGATGCCTAACACGCCGTAGGCGTTTTCCAGGATTTGTGCATTCTTGATGGCGGTGTTCATGCCCATCGAGACGAAGTCTTCCTGGTCAGCAGCCGCAGGGATGGACTGAATGCTGGCGGGCGCCGAGAGAATACGCTGCTCAACGATCAACATATCCGCGGTGTACTGGCTGAGCATCAGGCCGGAGAACATACCCGCGCCTTTGGTCAAGAAAGCAGGCAGGCCCACACTCAACGCCGGGTTGGTCAGGCGGTTGAGGCGGCGTTCGGAAAGCACACACACCATCGTGATCGCTGCGCCGGCCATGTCCATTGGCAGCGAGACGGGCGAGCCCTGGAAATTAGCCCCGGTCAGGGTGAGCTTGGCTTCCGGCAACCAGATGGGGTTGTCGCCCACGCCGTTCAATTCGATCTCCACCTGGCTGCGGGCGTAGGCCACGGCGTCATGCGCCGCGCCGATCACCTGGGGCGTAGAGCGCATCGAGTAGGCATCCTGCACTTTGGTCTTGAGCTTGCCGGTTACCAGGTCGCTGCCAGCAATGCATTTCATAATCGCCCTGGCAGAGCGAATTGCACCGGCGAAGCCGCGCAGTTGGTGCAAGCGCGTATCATAGGGCTTCATGTTCGCCAGCAGCGCCTCCAGGCTCATAGCGCAGGCGATCTCGGCCTGTTTCAACCAGCGGTTCATATCGAATAGATGGATGGCGCTCATAGCAGTGAGCAAGTTTGAACCGTTAATCGCAGCCAACCCGTCGCGGGCCTGCAAGCCGGGGATGGGAACACCTGCTTTTTCCATGGCAACGCGCCCGGGCAGGCGCTGGCCCTGGTAATAGGCTTCGCCCTCACCCATCAGCAACAAAGCAATTTGCGACATGGGAGCCAGGTCGCCGCACGCCCCCACCGAGCCTTTCTGGCAGACGACCGGGGTGACGCCTTTGTTGAGCATCTCGACCAGGGTCAGGGTGATCTCAGGGCGGCAGCCGGAGTTGCCGTGAGCATGAACGTTGATACGCCCGGCCATGGCCGCACGCACGTATTCGATGGGAACCGGCTCGCCGATGCCAGCAGCGTGGTTATAGATCAGGTAGCGTTGGAACTGTTTGACCTGCTCGTCATCGAGTACGACCTCTGAAAACTCGCCGATGCCGGTGTTGGTGCCGTACATGATTTCGTGCGCTTGAAGTTTTTCTTCGAGCATCGCACGGCAGGCGTGGATGCGCCCGAGTGCATCAGGATGCAGCTCGACTTTCTCGCCATGCCGGGCAATACGTACAAGCTTTTCAAGGGTCAGGTTGGAGCCGTCAAGAACGATGGTCATTTTTCCTCCGGATATTTTTATTGAGCCCTGCTAAAGGTCTGATTTTGGGAATTAGGAAGGCTAAAATTCGGCGGTGAAACGGTATTCGTCGCCGCGATAGATGATGTGATATAGAGTCACGGGTTGGTCTTTGAGGGTATAGGTGATGCGGCTGACGAAAAAGCCCGCCGATCCTGGCTGAGCCTGAAGCAACCCGGCTTCATGCTCGGTCAAAACACGCGCTTCGATCATATGGCGCGCCCGGATGAGAGGGATATTGTATTTATCGAGTAGCAGGCTGTGGATCGATTGATTTTCCAGGTCTTCCTTCACCAACTCCGGGCAGATTTTATAGGCCAGGTAGCGCGTTTCAAAAGCCATGGGCTGGCCGTCAGCCAGGCGCAGCCGGGCAATCTCGATGACATCTTCGCCAACACTCAGCCCCAGGTCCACAGCGATCTTTTCGGTGGCAGGAAAAACCTTCAAATGCAGTAGCCTGGTGCTTGGAGATCGCCCGCGCTGGATCATTTCTTCGTCAAAACTGGCCAGGCGGAAAAAGATCGGGATAAGCTGCGGAGCAGTCACGAATGTGCCGCGGCCCTGCTCTCGACGCAGGCGGCCTTCTTCCACCAGCATATCAATTGCTCGCCGCACGGTGCCGCGACTCAGGCCGTATTCCTCACACAGGCTTTCATCCGTGGGAAATTGATCGCCTGTTTGAAACTCACCCGATTGGATGCGTTTCTCCAAAATTTCTTTGAGCTGATAATAGCGAGGGATCAGGCTGGGTGGGGTATGCATAATCTCCTTGACAAAACCCGGGCGTTGTCATATCATCTAGTTGTATAGATAATTAGATATATTGTATGATTCTTTTGAGCTCCTGTCAAGCACTATCATAAGCGTTTCCCCTTGCGTGGCAGGTGTCACCTGCCGCTTGCCTGCAAGAACCGCGCAAAATGACTTTCGGCCAAAATAGAGGATTCATTGAGCGATCACGGGCAGACTCTTCCAGCCAGTTCTACTTTCAATACCCCGATTGGGGGCAGCGTCAGGCGCATTGATTCGGGCGGCAAGGTAACTGGACAGACCCGTTACGTGGAAGATATCGTCATGCCAGGCATGCTATACGCGGCCGTCCTGCGCAGTCCCCACCACCACGCCCGATTACTCTCATTGAACATTCAGGCCTCAGCACAAGCCCCCGGCGTGGCAGGCATTTTCACCGCAGCAGATATACCGGGAGATAATAATCTCACTGGATACAGCCATAACGAACCGGTGCTAACGCCAATAGGCGATACCCTCCGCCAGAAAGGTGCGCCGATTGCCCTGGTGGTTGCCGCATCACCGGCGCAGGCTCGCCAGGCAGCAGCGCTTATCGAAGTCGGTTATGAGCCGCTGGCGCACATTTTCGATGTCGATGAAGCGTTGCGGCCCGACGCAGTTCAGCTCTATCCCGGGGGAAATGTGTTGAATACCTTCACCCTGGCGCATGGCGACCTACAGGCGGCCTGGGCCACATCCGACACCATCATCGAAACCGATTACAATACCGCCTTTCAAGAGCACTCCACCCTGGAGCGCGAAGCTACATTGGGATATATCGACGAGCAAGGACGGGTTACCGTAATCGGCGGCACACACGAGCCGCACTGGCAACAAGGTTTCATCGCCCAAACCATTGGCCTCGACCCGGCGCGAGTGCATGTCATCGTGCCTCCAACGGGCGGGTCGTTCGGCGCCCGGCAGGACCCCTGGCCGCTGGTTGCCGTCGGGTTGATGGCTTATCTGCTACAACGCCCGGTGCGCCTGGCTTACACGCGCGAAGAAGTATTCGACGCCACTCCCAAGCGACACCCCTATCACGTCAAAATGAAAATTGGCGCACGGGCAGACGGCAGCCTGAGCGGGATCTATGTGCGCATCAACGCCAACACCGGCGGATACGACAGCGCCGGGTACTGGATCCCCAACTACGCGATCACTGCCAGCGGCGGCCCCTATCGCTGGCAGGCAGTGGATGCTTTTGCGCAAGCAGTCTATACCAATGCCGCCAAAAGCGGCCAGTTTCGCGGCTTTGGAACTCCGCAGAGCGTGTTTGCGCTCGAGTGCAGCCTGGATGAACTGGTCCAACGATTGAACCTCGATCCGCTGGCTTTTCGCATGCAAAACAGCCTGGTCGAAGGAGCAACTTCCTTCCTGGGCTACCCGGTGGGCGAATCGTTCGGGTTCATCGAAGTGCTGGAAGCAATCCGGCCCCGTTATCACCAGCTTTTAGAAGAAGCCGATCGGTTCAACCGTATTTCTGGAAGCCGTCCTTACCGGATGGGAATTGGCCTGGCAGGCATGTGGTACCGCTTCGGCAAATCCGGCTCGCTGCGCGTCGAAACTCACGCCGAACTGGCTTCAGATGGTCACTTCAAGCTCTATTGTTCAGCGCCCGATTACGGCCAGGGGATCAGCACCGTCATGGCGCAACTGGCGGCAGAGACCCTGGGAGTTTCACGCCAATCTATCGAACTGGTCAACGCCGATACCGGCCTAAGCCCGGATAGCGGCATCCAGGGCGCATCGCGCGCCACCTATTTTATTGGAGGTTCGGTGGTCAAGGCCTCCGAGAACCTGAAGAGAGAGATCTTCGCTACCGCTGCCGAAATGTTGGATCTCGATCCGGATCATCTTGTGCTCCAGGGCGACCACCTGGTATCGCAGCACGATCCATCCCGTGGGGTCTCGCTGGCAGCCGTAGCGAGTGAGTTCGACCAAATGGGTAAATCTCGGCGGGTGATTGGGCTGTTCGACCTGTCAGCACAGTTCCCGGAGGACAAGCGGCCCGAATATCTACCCCTCTTTGTCACCGGCGCCCAGGTGGCCCAGATTGTGATCGATATGGAGACCGGCCTGGTGGAAGTGCGGCGAGTAGTGGCGGCGCACGACGTAGGCCATGCCATCAACCCGGTGGATGCAACCGGGCAGATTCAGGGAGCCATTCTGATGGGTGTAGGCACTGCCCTGACGGAAGAATATGTGCCAGGGGTATCCAGCGGTTTTACAAACTATATCCTGCCCATGATCAACGCTATGCCCCAGACAGAAGTGATCATGGTTGAGGTGCCCAGCCGGTATGGACCCTATGGGGCCAAGGGCCTGGGCGAAGCTGCCATTTTGCCTACTGCGCCAGCGATTATCAACGCCGTCTCGCGCGCGATCGGCGTGCGGATTCGCCAGTTGCCTGCTTCACCCCCGCGCCTGCTGGAAGCTATCCAAAGAAAATCGTAACAACCAGAGGTACGAGTAATGCGTTCATTGCCTCAACAACTCGTGCAAACCACCATATTGGAAAGTGAGATATACTATACGCTCCATTTGATG
The DNA here is from genome assembly GCA_964595435.1 of uncultured Anaerolinea sp. Lineage (GTDB taxonomy): Bacteria > Chloroflexota > Anaerolineae > Anaerolineales > UBA4823 > RBG-16-57-11. The sequence goes on from CAZQQJ010000019.1 coordinate 112,379, forward strand.
TATCAAAACTGCCATTAACTTGACAACTGATATATCAAATGGTAGTATATAAACAGAAACTTCCCAACAAAACGACCCCAACCATTGACCCGTTGTGCTGCCTGCCATCCAACCAGACCCTGCGAATGGTGCACGACTCAACTGTTGCCCTGAAAACGAGAGTGGACAAGCGTTATAAAAAAGACTTGCCGTAGTAGTTCAAATGGGCTACAATGACTGTACTGAGTGGCCCGCTGCGGGCTGGTTTGTGATGACAATAAGCGCTTGTGCCAGTGCGAGGGATGAAAATAGAACGCTGGCCGGATGCGGCGGCCTTGTGGCGAGAAACCTCGAACCCAGACGGTCGTCTGCCATCGAGAATCTCTGAAAGGAGGTGGTTCGAAAAACTCCAGAAATCAACTGGTATCTGTGAAGCAAGTATTTTCAGATTGAACCAATCACTAAGACTTTCGGAGGAGTAACTCAAAATGGAAATCATGAAAAAGCACGACAACAAGGGAATGCACCCTGCCATTCCTGAGTTGCAGGAATCGCTCCGTAAAGGCCAGATCAGCCGGCGTGAATTCTTGAGATTTGCCACCTTGTTGGGCATGTCCGTGGGTTCGGCCACAGTCCTGGCAAATTGCACTCCCGCTCCTACACCAACTGCTCCTGCCGCACCGGCTGCAACGGTTGCACCTGCAGCGACGGTAGCGCCGGTTGTCACCGAAGCACCCAAAGCCGCTGGCATCACCCGTGGCGGCAAGCTCATCTGCGCCAGCCGCGTGCAGAAAGTCACCCACCCGGCGCAGTTTTCATGGGTATCGGCCTCCAACCAACTACGCCAGGTGGCCGAATACCTGACCTACACCGATCGTGAGAACATCACCCACCCGCTGCTGCTAGACAGCTTCAAGCCCAGCGCCGACCTCAAGACGTGGACACTCAACCTGCGCAAGGGGATCAAGCACAATAACGGTGACGAATTCAACGCGGATGACGTGGTCTTCACGATGAGCGAATGGTTCAAAGACGACGTCGGCTCTTCGATCAAGGGCCTGATGTCTTACATGGACGCCACTGGCATCGAGAAGGTGGATGATTACACCGTCAAACTGAATCTGAACCGGCCCGAGATCGGCGTGCCGGAGCACCTGTTCCATTACCCGGCATTGATGTTGAATCACCGCACCTTCGAGGGCGACTTCCTCAAGGCACCACACGGCACCGGGCCTTATACCCTGGACACGTACAAGGAAGGCGAGCGGGCCCTGGTCAAGGCGCGCAAGGATTACTGGCAAAAGGGCGCCGATGGCCAGCCATTGCCTTACCTGGACGAGATGGAATTCATCGACATGGGCGACGACACAGCCGCCTGGATGGCAGCCGTCAAGGGCGGGCAGGTGGATTACCTCGACCTGGCCGATAACGTCAGCCCAGATTTCTACAATGGCTTGAAAGATGACGCCAATGTAGTTGTCGAGGGCCTGCCTACCGGCCTGTGCCGTGTGATGCGCATGCGCGTCGACCTGGATCCCTGGAAGGACAACAAGGTACGGCAGGCGCTCAAGCTGTGCCAGAACCGGGAAAAAATCCTCAGCCTGGCTTATTTTGGACAGGGTGTAGTGGGTGGAGACTTCCACGTGTATCCGAACCACCCCGAGTACTGCGAAAAGACACCGCTCAAGTACGACCCCGAAAAGGCCAAGCAACTGCTGACCGAAGCCGGTTACCCGGATGGACTGGATATTAACCTGGCGGTCGGTTCTGGCTGGCCGGACATCGTAGCCTATGCCCAGGTGCTCAAAGAGGACGCTGCTGCGGCTGGTTTCAGAGTCAACGTGGATGCTATGCCGAACAGCCAGTACTGGGACAAGTGGACGGAAGTGGACCTGGGCGTTACCCCCTGGACCCACCGCCCGTTGGGCACGATGATCTTGAACCTGGCCTATACGGCCGACGAAAAAGGCGAGCCGGTGGCCTGGAACGAATCGCGCTGGGTAGACGAAGAGTTCTCCAAGCTGTTGAACGAGGCGAATGGCACTTTGGACGTGGAAAAACGCCGCGAGATCATGTGCAAGCTTGAGGACATTCAAATGGAACGCGGCTCGGTGGGCATCGCCTGGTGGATGAACATCTGGACGATCTATCGCAAGAATGTCCATGGCATCCCGGGGCATCCGACCTTCTACATGCTCTTCAACGAGGTCTGGAAGGAAGCCTGAGCCAACGACGGCATCTAGCGGCAACGCGCTTCCATCGCCACAACTGAAACAATTGCCGCCTGTCGCGATCGTTATGAGACAAGAGGCGACAGGCGGCAATCTGTAAGGAGCAGAGAATATGACAAAATTCATCTTGCGAAGACTGTTGCTGATGCTGTTGACCATGTTCCTTGTCTCAGTGGCGGTGTTTGCCATCACGTCGGCTGCCCCAGGAAATGTAGCCCGCAATGTGCTCGGCATTCAAATTACACCGGAGCAAGAGGCCTCCTTTCTGGCCCAGAACGGCCTCGACAAGCCGATGGTCGAGCGCTACCTCTCCTGGCTGATTGGCACCGACTGGCGGGCCACATCAAAAGTTGGTATGCCTGTGCGCTTGATTACCACCCCGGATGGCTTCAAGGAATGGTGGGCTGTAGCAGAAGATGGCACGTTGACCCGCTGGGAACTGGTGGGTGAAGACCTGATTGCCCAACAACGCCAGCTGGATGGCACGGTGGTCAAACAGCCAGATAATGCGCGCTGGCAGATCAAAGACACAAAGTCCGAAGCGGCCCGCCTGGAAGCCTACCGGGCCGAACTACAGAACGACCTGCAATTAACGGATACGGACCGGCAGGCGATCCTTGAACCACTGAATCGTATCCTGAGTACTCTCAACAGCAGCCAACCCCAAAACCAGGCAGCCCTGCTGGCCGCCCTGGCCGGCCCTGAAGGAGAGATAAAAGCCCTGCGGGACAGCAACGCCGCCAAGCAAAAACAGGATAGCCAAGCTGCCAGCGAGGAATCGATCAGCAAAAACCCGCTCATCCAGGCTCTCACCGTCTCCAAGAGGCTGTCATCCACCCCTGCTGGCGAACTGAAGCCAAGCGACTTGCAATTTATGGCCGGCCAGCTCAGCCGGGCAACAGCCAAAGTCCGCCCGGTGGACCCTGCCCTGGCAGACCAATTACAAAAAGCTTACGAAAGTTTGAAAGCTGGCGACGCCGAGGCGGCGAACGCCACGCTGTCAGAAGCATCCCCAACGCTGATCCATCTCACGGGCAACCTGGGCGCTATGGCAGATGGTTTGCAAAATGGTGATTACCTGCTGGCGGCAAATACCTTGCGCGACTTGAGCGATCCAGCCAAGACACCCTTCGACGAGGCACAGATGGCCATTTTGCCGGAAATGCTCCAGGATGCAGGCAAGGCATTTAAAAAATCCAGCCCTGAAATAGGAGAGGCGCTGCAGCAAGCCAGTGCAAACCTGAAGGACGGTCAGACCGAAGCAACCCGCACCGCTTTCATACAGGCCGCCGATGAGATGACCGCAAGCGGACAGGCGATCGCACGTACAGATGCAGCCGGCAAGGCCCTGGTTGGCCGCATGTTTTGGGGAATCGATACGCAAAACCACGCCGTGCGCTGGGAAACGGGCAGCGGCAAGGAAGTGTGGGTCTTCATCCAGGGAACCGGATGGAAAGCCTTTAGCGGCGGCCCGATGGAATACATCCCACTGCAAAAGGGTCTGCTACGCGGAGACCCGGGCGTCTCGTTGCGCACAGGACGCCCGGTGGCCGATTTGCTCTTTATCCGTCTGCGCAACTCGCTGGTACTGGCCGGGTTGGCATTTGTAATCGTGATGCCGCTGGCCTTGCTGCTGGGCGTTATTGCCGGGTTGAACGAAGGCAAATCCACCGACCGGCTGCTTTCCATCGGCGGCATGATGTTCTCTGTCACCCCCGAGTTTGCCACCGGCGTCTTCTTGATCTTGATTTTTGCATTCTGGCTCCAACTGGTGCCGGGCGCAACCGTGTTCGGTGAAAAAGCGCCCTGGTCCAGGCCCGACATGCTGGTTTTGCCGGTGTTGACGCTTACCCTGGTCGAGTTGGGCTATGTGATGCGCATTACACGCGCCAGCATGGTCGACGTCATGAAGGCGCCCTATATCCGCACCGCCTTTCTCAAAGGATTGCCTTACCGGCGCGTGGTGATGAAACACGCCATACGGAATGCCCTGATGGCACCGATTACCGTGATCATGCTGCATGTCAACTGGCTGCTGGGAGGGATCGTGGTGGTGGAGGTCATCTTTGGTTATCCAGGCCTGGGCAGCTACCTGTTAGATTCTGCGCTGTTCAAAGACTTTAACGCCATCGAGGCCGGGGCAATGATCCTGGTTTTGGTAGCAGTGGCGACCCAGTTGCTGGCCGACATCACCTATACGTTTCTCAACCCGCGCATCCGTTACTCGTAATGCCCGCAAGGGAGTGATCTATGGCCTTAACCGAACAAAGTATTCAAGTACCCACGCGCACACCGTGGTGGCAGGGTATTGGGAAAAGATTCTCGATCCTGTTCGCTTCCAGAATAGCCGTAATCGGTCTGATCATCGTCCTCTTCTGGGTCCTGGTAGCCATTTTTGCCCCGTGGCTGACCTCATACAGCCCCACTGAACAGGATTACAAAGCGCAAAACTCCCCCCCATCCGCTGCCCACATCCTGGGCACAGACGACCTGGGGCGGGACCTGTGGGCACGGCTCATCTATGGCGCTCGGGTCGTCCTGGTAATCCTGCCGATCAACGACAAACTCTGGCTGCCAATCGGCACGGCGATCTGGGGAGTCTTGTTGGGGCTGATTGTCGGCTCAACGTTGGGACTGATGGGCGGTTACCTGGGGGGATGGATCGACGAGGTCGTCATGCGCTTACTGGACGCGATGATGGCTTTTCCTGTTATTTTGCTCTACATGATCATCATTTCTGCAGTGGGGGCTTCAGCCACCAACGTGGTGCTGGCCATTGCCATCGTCGGCACGCCAGGCATCGCCCGGTTGGTGCGCAGCCTGGCGCTCGACATCCGCACGCGAGATTATATCCGGGCGGCCGAAATCCGCGGCGAGAATCCGTTCTATATCATGTTCGTCGAGATCCTGCCCAACGCCCGGGGACCGATCATCATCGATGCCATGTTACGCGTCGGTTATGCCATTTTTGCAATGGGCACATTAGGGTTTTTGGGCCTGGGCCTGCCGCCACCCTCGGCAGACTGGGGCAGTATGGTCGCCGCTGGCAGGCGCTACATCCTGGCAGGCAGCCCGTGGGCCGCACTGTGGCCATCGTTGGCGATTGCCACGCTGGTCGTTGGGCTGAACTTTTTGGCCGACGGTCTGCGCGAAGAATCGATGCGCTATCAGTAAGCAGAGAAGAGAGGGACTGATGCCAACGATGCAACGTGACCACGCCCCTATTTTAAAAATAGAGAACGTAGCCATTTCCTACAAGACACGCTACGGTGATGTCGAAGCAGTCCGCCAGGTGTCGTTCGAAGTGGGCCGGGCTACTACATTCGGACTGGTGGGCGAATCCGGCTGCGGAAAATCTACCGTGGCCTTCGGTATTGTAGATTTTTTGGGACCGAATGGCAAGATCACCAGTGGCAGTATCAAATTCCAGGGCCGTGAACTGGTGGGGCGTTCGCAAAAAGAACTGCACCTGATGCGCGGCGACCAGATCGCCATGGTCTATCAGGATCCGATGCAAGCGCTGAACCCTTCGCTGACCATCGGCGACCAGTTGAACGAGGTATTGACCGTCCATCGCGGCCTTTCAGAAGATGAAGCGTGGAAAAAGTCGGTGGCGATGCTCGAGCGGGTTTACATGCCCGACGCGGCCAATGTGATGAACCGTTACCCGCACCAGATCTCCGGCGGGCAGCAGCAACGCGTGGTGATCGCCATGGCGCTGCTGACCAATCCCGCCCTGTTGATCATGGACGAGCCTACCACTGCCCTGGACGTGACCGTAGAGGCCGTGGTATTGGATTTGATCGAAGACCTGAAACGCGATTTCGACACCGCCATTGTTTACATCACCCACGACCTGGGCGTGGTAGCCAGAGTGTGCGACGAAGTCGGGGTCATGTACGCCGGCGAGATGGTAGAGAGCGGCCCGGTAGAGACGCTTTTTGCCGATCCCAAACATCCGTACACGCAAGGATTGATGCGCTGCGTTCCCAGGCTGGGCTCCACCAAGGAGAGCAGCCGCCTGTACCCCATTCAGGGGCGGGTACCCGCACCCAAAGACCGCCCCAAAGGCGCCTGCATCTTTGCGCCGCGCTGCGACTATGCCACCGAGCGCTGCTATCATGAGCGCCCGCTGATGCGGGAAGTGGACCCCAACCACAACGTTCGCTGTTTCTTTGCCGAAGAAATCGACGCAGCGGCCTGGAAACCGGCCGAAGGGCTGGTGCCTGACCTGCTCCCGGCGGCCGAGGCGCAGGATCGGAAACCGATCCTGGAGATTAAAGACCTCAAGACCTATTACGCTCAAGAGTCGAAATCGGCGCTCAGCCTGGTGGGATTGGGCGAAAAGCGCTACGTGAAAGCAGTGGACGGCGTCAGCCTGGCGGTGCCCGGAGGCAAGACCCTGGGGATCGTCGGCGAGTCGGGCTGCGGCAAGAGCACTCTGGCGAAGACAATCGTAGGGCTCGAAGCGCCTACGGATGGCAAAGCGGAGTTCCTGGGGTTCGATATCCGCGTCCCCGTTTCCAGGCGCGATGAAAAGTTGATCCAGGAATTGCAGATGGTGTTCCAGAACCCGGACTCGACGATGAACCCATCCTACACCATCGGTCACCAGATTGGACGCCCGCTGCAGCGTTTCAAGACAGTGCCGCCGGGCCAGGTGCGTACAGAAGTGCTGCGCCTGTTGAATGCCGTGCGCCTGGATGGAAGTTACTATGACCGCCTGCCGCGCCAGTTGAGCGGCGGCGAGAAACAGCGCGTGGGAATTGCACGCGCCTTCGCCAGCCGGCCCGAGCTGGTGTTGTGCGACGAACCCGTATCGGCCCTGGATGTTTCCGTGCAGGCAGCGGTGCTCAACCTGCTGCTCGAAATCCAGCGCGAGTACAATACGACGATGGTGTTCATCGCCCACGACCTGAGCGTGGTACGCTTTTTCTCGGATTACGTGGCAGTGATGTACCTGGGGCATATCGTGGAATTCGGTCCGGCCGAGGCCATCTACGCGCCGCCCTACCACCCTTACACAGAAGCGCTGCTCTCGGCCGTGCCCATCCCTGATCCGGAGGCTGAGCAAAAGCACATTCGCCTGGAGGGGACGGTGCCCAGCGCATTACACCCGCCGAGCGGCTGTGTGTTCCATACCCGCTGCCCCCGGCGAGCGTTGCTGCCCGACGGCGGCCGGATCTGCGAGGCAGAGGTTCCGCCCTGGCGTCACAACACCGATGTGCATCGCATCTTCTGCCACATTCCACTGAAAGAACTGCGCAAGATGGATCCGGTAATCACGATTGGGTGAGGAGAAATCACATGATTGTCAAAGATTATATGACCAGGCATCCGGTTATGGTCGAGCCAACGATGTCCATCGTGGAGGCCCAAGGGATCATGGCCGAAACCCGCGTCCGGCATCTGCCGGTCGTCGGAAAAGGTAAACGGCTGTTAGGCCTGATCACGCAAGAGACCCTGCGCTTACCGCCCACTCGCCTCACCAGCCTGAACGTGTGGGAGATCACCCGGTACCTGTCGAACCTGACCGTCAAAGATGTGATGGTGGAACGCAAGAAGGTAATTACCATCGACCCGGATATCACCATCGAAGAGGCAGCGCGCGTCATGGTGAACAACAAAGTGGGCTGTTTGCCGGTATTGGAGGATGATGTAGTCATCGGTATCATCACCGACACCGACATGATGATGCACCTGATCGAAATGCTGGACGCGCCCCAGCCAAGCGTGCGCGTCACCATGCGCATGCCGCTCATCAAGGGTGAACTGGCCCGCCTGGTAGAGGCCCTCTCGGCGCAGGGTTGGGGCATCTGGGCGCTGAGCGGGGTCTTTTCGCCCAAAGACCCGGACAAATGGGATGCCGTGTTCAAGATCGTCGACGTGACCCCCGAACAGGTAGTGGAAGTATTGAGCAAAGTCGAAGGGCAGGAGATCATCGACGTACGCCAGGTCGCGGCAGGAATTCCACGATAGTCTATTCTCTTCGGTGTGCGGCGCTACGCGCCGCACACCGTTTGGATTTAAAAATCAACAGGAGACTCAAACAAAACACATGGAAACCAACCATCACGCTCATCAAACGCCACAATTCCGTGTGCTTTCCGACCATCAAATCGAACGTCTATTCCAGGCCACGCTGGAGTGCCTGAACCGCACGGGGGTCATCGTTCACAACGCCGAGGGGCGCGAGCTGCTGGCGCGCGCCGGGGCCCGCCTGGATGGAATGCGGGTGCGCATTCCGCCGCACATCATCCAGGATGCGATCGCATCCAATCCGCGCTCGTTCACCATCTGGGGGCGAGATGGCAGGCACAGCATGCACATCGTTCCCGACCGGGTGCATTTCGGCCCCGGCCCCACCTGTACCTATTTTATCGACCCGGATAGCGGTGAGATGCGCAAAACCCGCCGCACCGACCCGGGCCTGACGGCCAAAGTGGCAGATGCGCTGGACAATATCGACTATGTCATGTCGCTCGGCCTGATCGATGATGTGACCCCGCGCCTGGCGCCGGTGTACGAGTTTGCCGAAATGATCGCCAATACGGGCAAGCCGGTGCTGCCGTGGGCGTATACGCCCGAAAACGTGGCGGATATCTACCAGATTGCCCTGGCCGTGGCTGGCAACAAAGAAGCGCTGCGCGAGCGGCCTTTCCTGGCTTTGTTTTCGACCTACCAATCGCCGCTGGTGCAAACCGATGAAGACCTGGCCAACGTGCTTTGGGCAGTCGAACACGACCTGCCGGTGGTGTATCTCGGCGGCGGCTGCGCTGGCACAACTGCGCCAGTGACCGGCGCGGGAACGCTGGTCATTTCGCTGGCCGGCGCGCTGTGCGGGCTGGCGATCCTGCAGCTCAAAAAGCGCGGCGCAGCCGTGTGCATCGGCAGCGTGCCCGAGGCGATGGACCTGCGCACTGCCCGTCCCCCTTACGGCGGGCCGGAGATGAGCCTGTTCAGCGCGGCCCTGGCGGACGTGTGCCGCTACCTGGGGCTGCCCTTCATGGGCACTTCGGGCGCTTCCGAGGCGAAAGTGCTCGACCTGCAAGCGGCAATCGAATGTACGATGCAAACCGTGCTCTCGGGCTTGAGCGGGGCCACCCTGGTACACGACGTGGGCTTCCTGGATTGCGCCCAGATCGGCTCGCTCGAAACGCTGGTGATGAACGACGAAATCATCGCCATGACCAAACGCATCCTGCGCGGCATCGAAATCAGCGACGACACCTTGATGCTCGATCTGATCGACCAGATCGGCCCGGGCGGCGAATTCATGTCTGCGCCCGAAACGGCCAAACGCTGCCGGGCAGAAATTTGGAACCCGACGCTGATGGACCGCCAGCCTTACGACAACTGGCTGGCGGCAGGTGCGCAGACGATGAGCGAGCGCATCCATACCAAGCTCAAGAAAATCCTGGCCAAACACCAGCCGCCGCCTTTGCCGGAGGGCGCGGCGGAGAAGATCGAGGCCATTCTGCAGGCGGCAGAGAAGCGCATAACATCGTAGGTAGGGACGCATGGTATGCGCCCCTACCGTACCGGATGGTGTGGAAGGCCGGTTGGCAATATTTATGCAAGCTACCCGGTTGGGGTAAAATGGGAATATTCGCGTGATGGCGTTATGATCCTTACTCCTGAGGCCCGCGCCCGCCAGAAAATAGACGAACTGCTCACCGACGCCGGTTGGGTAGTGCAGCACCGCGCCAATATGAACCTGTATACCGGGCGCGGCGTCGCCGTGCGCGAGTTTCCGCTGGAGACAGGGTTTGCCGACTACTTACTGTTCGTCGATCGCAAGGCCGTCGGGGTGGTGGAAGCCAAGCCCGAGGGGACGACTCTTTCCGGGGTGGCAGAGCAGGCCGGGCAATATACCATCGGGCTGCCGGCGAATATCCCGCACGTGACGCTGCCGCTGCCATTTTTGTATGAGAGCACCGGCGTGGAGACACTCTTCCGCGATGAGCGCGACCCGCAGCCGCGTTCACGGCGGGTGTTCAGTTTCCATCGCCCGGAGACGTTGGCCGATTGGGTCGAAACATCCGTAGGGGCGGATGTGGGGGCGGATAGCATCCGCCCAGGTATTCGAGGGCGCGCAATCGATGAGGGCGAGGGCGCACGCCGTGCGCCCCAACTGGCGCATCAACCGGCACCCCAACCGGCACCCCAACCCAGAACGTTACGGGGCAGATTCCAACAATATCCACCGCTGAACACGAGCGGGCTGTGGCCAGCGCAAATCGAAGCCATCCGCAATCTCGAAGCGTCGCTGGCTCAAGATAAGCCGCGGGCGCTGATCCAGATGGCAACCGGTTCGGGCAAGACGTTCACCGCGGTCAGTTTCATCTACCGCATGCTCAAGTACGGCAAGGCGCGGCGGGTGCTGTTCCTGGTGGATCGCGCCAACCTGGGGCGGCAGACGCTCAAGGAGTTCCAGGCGTACACCACGCCCGACGACGGGCGCAAATTCACCGAGTTGTATAACGTCCAATTTCTGCGGAGCAACGCCATCGATCCGGTCAACCGGGTGGTGATCACCACCATCCAGCGCCTGTATTCGATGTTGAAAGGTGAAGAGACTTTCGATGAGGCGGATGAGGAAGGCTCGCTGTTCGAGATAGGCAGCGCGCTGGATGACCAGAAGTCCAAAGAAGTGCGCTACAATCCGGCCATCCCGATCGAGACCTTCGACGTGATCATTACCGACGAGTGCCACCGCTCGATTTATAACCTGTGGCGCCAGGTGCTGGAATATTTCGACGCGCACCTGATCGGGCTGACCGCCACGCCCAGCAAACAGACCTTCGGCTTTTTCAACCAAAACCTGGTCATGGAATACCCACGCCCGCGCGCCGTGGCGGATGGGGTGAACGTGGATGGCGAGGTATACCGCATCCGCACGCAGATTAGCACAAGCGGTTCGACGGTGGAAGCTGGCTATTGGATGGGGCGGCGCGACAAGCTGACCCGCCGCGAGCGCTGGGAACAATTGGACGAGGACCTGACCTACGACGCCAGCCAGCTCGACCGGGAAGTGGTCAGCGAGGGACAAATCCGGGCCGTCATCCGCACCTATCGCGACCGGTTGTTCAGCGAAATCTTTCCGGGGCGCACGGAAGTGCCCAAGACGCTGATCTTCGCCAAGGACGACAGCCACGCCGAGGACATCGTACGCATTGCGCGGGAGGAGTTTGGCAAGGGCGACGCTTTCTGCAAGAAAATTACCTACCGCGCCAGCGGCGCGCCGCCCGAAACGCTCATTGCCAGCTTCCGCAACAGTTATTATCCGCGCATCGCGGTGACGGTGGATATGATCGCCACCGGCACGGACATCAAGCCGCTGGAAGCCTTGCTGTTCATGCGCCAGGTGCGCAGCCGGGTGCTCTTCGAGCAGATGCTGGGGCGCGGCACGCGCGTGATCAACCCGGACGACCTGCAAGCCGTGACGCCCGACGCGCGCAGCAAAGACCGCTTCGTGATCGTGGACGCGGTGGGCATCGTGGAGCAGGAGAAAATCGACACGCAAACCCTGGAGCGCAAGCGCTCCAAGACGCTGCGCCAACTGCTCGAAGCGGCGGCGTTGGGGGTGCAGGATGACGATACGCTCACCTCGCTGGCCGGGCGGCTGATCAAAATGGAGCGCAAGCTGAGCGAGGCCGACCGGAGCCGCATCCAGGCGACGGGCGCGGCGCAAAGCCCCGCGGAATTGGCCGCGGCAATCCTGGCGGCCATCGAACCCGACGCCATCCTCTCGGCGGCATCCGCCCTGGCACCCAGCCCCACGGAAGCCCAGATCGAACAGGCGCGCACGGAACTGGCCGAGCGAGCGTTGCGGCCGCTGGCGGCGAACCCCGACCTGCGCGGCCTGCTGGCCGAGATCCACGAACGCAACGAGCAGGCGCTGGACACGGTAAGCGCCGACAGCCTGCTGGAAGCCGGTTTTGCGCCCGAAGACAGCCAGAAGGCGCGGGCGACGGTAGAGTCGTTCCGGGAGTTCATCGAGCAGAACAAGGACGAGATCACCGCGTTGCAGATTATTTTCTCCATACCCCGCGCCGGTAGGGGCGACCTGGGTAGGGGCGACCTGACAGGTCGCCCCTACGCGCGCCGCCCCTACGCGCGCCGCCCCTACCTGACGTTTGCGGCGATCAAGGAATTGGCCGCCATCCTGGAACAACCCCCGCACACGTGGACGACGGAACGCCTGTGGCGGGCATATGCGCAGTTGGAGCGCGACCGGGTGCGCGGCGCCAACGAGCGGCGCGTGCTGGCAGACCTGGTCTCGCTGGTGCGGCATGCGGTGCAGTTGGACGACGAGCTGGTGCCTTACCCTGAGCGGGTGTCGAGGCGTTACAGCGAGTGGCTGGCGGCGCAGGAAGCCAGCGGGCGCGTCTTCACCCCCGAACAGCGCTGGTGGCTGGACCGGATCGCCGAGCACATCGGCGTGAACCTGGCGGTGCGCCCGGAGGATTTGAGCGTGGGCGAGTTTTATAATCGAGGCGGGCAGTTCGCCGCGGCGCGCGTTTTTGGCGATGAATTGCCGGCGATTTTAGATGAATTAAATCGCACGTTAAACCCGTAGGGACGCACGGCGTGCGTCCTGATCCTGGAGCGGCGCGAATCAGGCGGAGGTCATCCGCCGCAAGGCATCCCAGGCAGCATGAATTTTGAATAGCGCAGGCAGGATTGGGCGGACACCGTCCGCCCGTACAGGAGCGTGGTGCGTGGTGAATGGGAAGTTACCGGATGGCTGGATAATAGCAACTGTTGACCAACTATCCAAAACCATACAATATGGGTATACCGAAAGCGCAAACTTTGAACCTGTTGGGCCAAAGTTTCTGCGTATTACTGATATTCAAGATGGAAAAGTTGATTGGCAAACCGTCCCGTTCTGCAAATGCCCAAGTGATGAATACGAAAAATATCACCTTGAACCTGGCGACATCGTTTTCGCCAGAACTGGAGCCACAACAGGTAAAAGTTTTTTGATTCAGAGCACGCCTAAAGCAGTTTTTGCCAGTTATCTGATTCGCTTGCGTCTTCAAGATAATGTAAATCGAAAATATTTTTTCTATTTCTTGGATTCGCCAGATTATTGGTCACAAATAATGACGGTACGTAAGGGTTCGGCCCAACCCGGTGTCAATGCAACTATTCTGGCGCACTTAAATGTCCCACTTGCTCCGCTGCCCGAACAGGAGCGGATTGTCGCCAAAATCGAAGAACTGTTCACGCAGTTGGAAGCGGGCACGGCGGCGCTCAAGCGCGTCCAGGCGGGGCTGAAACGGTATAAGGCGTCCGTGCTGAAGGCGGCGGTGGAGGGGAGGCTGTTCGATGTCGGGGCGCACGGCGTGCAGGCGGGACAGAGGGGGCGGACGGCGTCCGCCCGTACGGAAGGCGAGTTGCCGGAAGGGTGGAGGTGGACGACTGTTGGCCAAGTTGCAGATCACCGACTTGGAAAGATGCTGGATAAAGAGAAAAATCGGGGTGAGTTACGTCCTTATCTCCGAAATATCAATGTCCGATGGTTTGAGTTTGATTTATCGGACATCCAATATATGCGGGTTATGGATGAAGAGTTAGAAAACATTACCGTTCGTGAAGGCGATTTGGTTATTTGTGAAGGTGGTGAACCTGGGCGAGCTGCAGTTTGGAACAAAGGTGAGCCATTTATTATTCAGAAAGCTTTACATCGAGTAAGACTAACTGTTGATGTTTTGCCCACCTTCCTCATGTATTGTTTGGCGTCTGATGCAAATACAGGGCGTTTAGAAAAATATTTCACTGGTTCAACCATAATGCACTTTACTGGACAATCGCTACGCTATTACGAATTTCCACTTCCCCCGCTATCAGAACAGCGGCGGATCGTGGCGGAAGTGGAGCGACGGCTGTCGGTGACAGCGGAGGTCGAGGGCATGGTAGCGGCGTCCCTGGCGCGGGCAGGGAGGTTGAGGCAAGCGGTACTGAAGGCGGCGTTTGAGGGGAGGTTGGAAAGACAATGATCCACTATGTTTATTTCAATTGGAAAGACGCGCGATGAATAACATTGAAGATACATTCTTAGATAACAAAATTAATTTTATCGAATTTGGGAAAATTTTTACAGAAAACGGGGCAACAGATTTTCAAGTACTCGATCATTCATTTGATAAAGATCAAATCAATAAATTTCAGAGCACTATATCTAATTTCGCTGGTCAACTTATTAGAAGTAATCATTTTAATAAAGTACCAAGTTTTTCTGTCGCATTTGTTAGACTCGAAAATTCATTCATCTTTTTTCAAATGCAATATCGCCAAGAAGGGGAATACGCCCTTAGTAAAAACAATCTACCGGAAATAAATCGTCCTTATAACCAATTACGATATTCTTGGATAAGTGATAAGCAAGCGGACCATTATTTTCGAATGGGATTTCGCTTATTTGATACATTGCTTTATAAGAACCCCGACGAAAATAATCTTGGGCAACATCCCAATGCGCTTAAGGACTATATTCAACCGGGTAGTATTCAAGCGCCAATTTTGCTACCTTCTGTTAATAGTTATAATGCCTATCTGGAATTGCCTAAAGATGGTATGTTGGTTAAAAACCTTATCTGCGCAATTATTAAAAACTGGAGAGATTACAAGTCAGACTTCAAAATAATACTTTCAAATACTGATTTGAATTGGAAAGAGCAACTCGAGTTAATCGAATTAGCCCAAATTTTGGTTTCGCCGCTTATAGGCTGTTTTACTTTTCTAATAGGTGATATTGATGTTCCAAAAGACAAAGTCAATCTGAGGTTTTTAAATGGGGATATCAATAATAGAAATTTCGAAGGCAAGATCGAATCCTTAACTTCAAAAACAGTAAATACACAAGTTTATTCCGAGGTCGTTAAATTACATCAAGAATATGGCTCTCGATTTGTATTGAGGGAATTTGTTGAATTAATGCGTAAATGTTTTTTCGCAGATATCCCCATGTTACATGCAGGGGCTATAGCAGATTTGATCTTTTACGAAAAATATGGCTTATCAGAAAGCACCCGGCAGAATATCGAAGAAATAATAACATCTGAAAAAGAGATCTGCATCCTATCTGAATTGGATCTTTATCTTCTTCGAAAAGTCATTCATCGGTTTATTGTGCAATCAGAAGTTGAACCAAGGTTTAGGTCAAGGGGGTTTATTGAAATATTGCGGAAATGTCTTTATGATATGCCCCCACAGCATGCTTGGGTCATTGCAAAATTTCTAACCGATGAGATATATCAACCTACAGAAATTATATTGCGATGGGTTGAAGAAATTCTAGCATCCAGAGATGAAATCGGCATACTGTTTAAGTTGGGTCTCATTGAATACTATCTAGACTTTTATATGAGACAAATACATGGGGGGATTGAACCAACGAATATGTCTAAACAGTTTATTGAAGTACTACAGGCATGTTTCTTTGCAGGTATGCCTATACTCCATGCATGGGTAATCGCAAATTTGGTAAGTAATAGAAATTATCAACCAACAGGAGTTTCACAGCAATGGCTAGAAGAAATATTAGCATCTGAAAATGAAATTCGCATACTTGATACATTGGATCTCTCGAAATTAATTATAGACCGCCTCCCTATTGTCAATAAAATTTCCCCATCGCAAGCTTCGGAATTTGGACATTTCCTTTTAGAACCCAGCTTTAACAACAGGGTAAATGTATTGTCGTCTTCAATGCTGTATACACAGGCTGTCGTGATAAGCGCTCTTGAGAGGGATCCAAATCACCGCTCTAGCGGGGAATCTGCAAAATGGGTTTTAACAGAATCGAATTCACTGCGATTACTAATGCAGTTATCTCGAGGAGGATTACTTGAGCAGTTTGTCAAGCGGACAGATTTTTCTGAGTTATCGATTAGCGAAAAACAGAAAGCTGATGATAACCTCCTTTTATTTAGCGAAATTATGAATCTGATTTCTTCCGATTTTCCAGAAAATGAGTTCCTTGAAATCCAAGAGAAATGTTTAGTACAAATGCCTATTTTGCATTCAGGGATAGTTGCAATTTTGTTAAAGCTCAATAAATATAAATTCTCGGAAAATGGAATTCGATGGAGTCAAGAAATTTTAACTAGCGCAGAAGAAGTCAGATACCTTCATAATATTGGATTTTACGGTAAATTTATTCAGAGAATTCAAGATTTTTATATATCGAATACATCCCAACTGGACACATCGATAGAGAAGATACACATAGAGTTTGGTCGCTCCTTAACAGATCTAGATTTTGTATCTACGCTGAGGGATTGTTTTCTTGCAGGATTATCGTTAACCAACTCAGCGGTTATTTCTGCTATTGTGACCATAAACTATAATATTTTTAAATCTAATCATCCCTTCAGCGATTTACTCGATGATGACTTTTTTGAATTTTTCCATTTATTTAATCATTTATTTAGTAAGCAAATCCCTGTAAGTCACGCCGTGATCATCACTTCTGTCGTAAAAAGACCAGTTTCTAAATTTACCAACGATCAATTTAGTATGATTGAAAAAATACTTGTATCCACGAATGAGACAAAACTTCTTAAGAGCATTCAATTTGAAGACAGTAATTTATTTGAGATTTTCATAGCTAAGCTAGATAGGCTAGATCTGCCCCCCAATTTAGTGCAACTTATCAAGAATTCTCATACCCCCGATGCTAAACTAATGTATCCTTTGATAAACTTCATCAACGTGATTTCCGTATTAGGGATATGTGCAATAATTACAATTTTTATTGAAATATATACGAGAATAGTATCTGCCGTTGGAATTTCATCCCTTATTACTTTCCTTGTCCTATCTGCTAAATCGCCGCCATTTATAATAGTGTTTCAAGGTTTAGTTTTGGCATCAGTCTTTTCTGCGATACCTCTCCTTGCTGCTAAATTTACGAAAGCTCGCGGTAGAGTTTACCAATCGGTTGCAGAAATCGTTTTATTTACTACAACCACAATTGGGATTGGTTATATCTTATTCGGGTTCAAAGGGAATAATCGCTGGATCTTGTATGCTCTGGCCATTGTTTTATTTTTGGAGATTGGCGCAAATCTAATAGATTTCATACGAGGGTCTATATTTCACCGCATTGACAAAACACAGCAGTATAAAGTTCTTAGAAAAGATGCGGTATCTTTTGATGTAATGTTTAACTACGAAAAAATATTATATGCTGCATTACCGTTGGGAATTGTACTCGGCGCACTAATTGGTGCTTTTCAAAACACGACGCAAACCGAAGTCACCTTGTTAAGTATTCGAGCCATTGCACTATCTGCATTTTTGATTTTAGTGTTTTTCACAATTAAATCACTCCGCCAAATGATTGTTCCCATGTATCGATTAACAAATTTGTTCAATCAAGCGCCGGTTTTTACAAGTAGTCAACGAGAAGATAATAGAGAGAAGGAAGAGAAGATTATTTCATTAGCGTTTATGAGTACTGAACTCCGAAAACTTTACCTTTTCGATTCCGCCCACAATATTTTGCTGATGTTCTTGTTCTCATATACATTCATTATGACCTATGGTGCTGCAATTGAATTTAAATATTTGATACTATTCCTAATAGCAACCAACATACTTTTCTCTCAATTTCCATATGTGCTTGGTCAATATCTCCTGCATCAACAGGCTTTGGAGCAATTCGAAGGCATACCGCGTGTAGATGTAGATGAAAAGCTTAATAAGTATGCCCCTTTGTATCCAACATTCCCTTTCCTAGCTGCTTTGCTCACAAGTGGCACAGCTGGCGGCTTGGCATTTTACTTGTTGGATAATTTCATAAAAGGATTGTTTAAGTAATCATGTCCACCCAATCCTCCACCATCGTCCAGCGCGTCTGGAATTACTGCAACGTCCTGCGGGATGACGGCATCTCCTACGGCGATTACGTCGAACAACTCACCTATCTCATTTTTCTGAAAATGGACGATGAGAACAGCCTGTTGGGCCGGCCCAGCGCCATCCCGGAAGACCTGCGCTGGCGCACCCTGTTCAAGAAAGACGGCGAGTTCCTGGATGGCGAGCCGCTCGAAGCGCATTACATCCACATCCTGGCGACGCTGGGCAAACAGCCCGGCATGATCGGAGTAATCTTCCGCAAGGCGCAGAACCGCATCCAGAACCCAGCGCGGCTGCGCCGGTTGATCGACCTGATCGACAGCGAAAACTGGGGCGGGCTGGACGTGGACATCAAGAGCGAAATCTACGAGGGTTTGCTCGAAAAGAACGCCCAGGATGTAAAGGGCGGCGCCGGGCAGTATTTCACCCCGCGACCGCTGATCAAAGCCATCGTAGACGTGATGCGCCCCCGGCCCGGCGATACCATCGCCGACCCGGCCTGCGGCACCGGCGGCTTTTTGCTCGGCGCCTACGATTCCATCACCGAACACTACAAGCCGCTCGATTACGACCAGTGGGATCACCTGCGCCACAGGGCATTTCATGGTTGGGAGATCGTGGATAACACTGCCCGCCTGTGCGTGATGAACCTGTACCTGCACGGCATCGGCGTGGACGTTGGGACGGACGGCGTCCGCCCTGCAGAATCCCCCATCCACGTGGAAGACAGCCTGGCCAAAAAACCGGGGCGCAGTTTCCGCATGGTGCTATCCAATCCGCCCTTTGGCAAAAAATCGAGCATCACCACCGTCACCGAAGCGGGAGAAGCCAGGCGCGAATCCACCGTGGTGGAGCGCGACGATTTCTGGGCTTCTACCAGCAACAAGCAGTTGAACTTCGTCCAGCACATCGTCAAGATGCTGGAAATCAACGGCCGGGCGGCAGTGGTCGTGCCGGACAACGTGCTGTTCGAGGGCGGTGCGGGGGAGACGATCCGCAAGAACCTGCTCCAGGAATGCGACTTGCACACCCTGCTGCGCCTGCCCACCGGCATTTTCTACGCCCAGGGCGTCAAGGCCAATGTGCTGTTCTTCGATCGCCGCAGCGGAGGCGAGCGCGCCGCCACCGAAAAACTGTGGATCTATGACCTGCGCACCAACCTGAATTTCACGCTCAAGACCAACGTGCTCACCCGGCCGGACCTGGATGATTTCGTGAAGTGCTACCACCCCGAAAACCGGCACGAGCGCGCTGGAACCTGGTCGCCAGAAAATCTCGAGGGACGCTGGCGCGTCTTTGCCTATGAGGAACTGATGGCGCGCGACAAAGTCAACCTGGATATTTTCTGGCTGAGGGACGAGTCGCTGGAAGATTCGGCCAATTTGCCTGATCCGGATGTCATCGCTGCCGAGATCATCGAAGACCTGGAGACTGCGTTGGAGCAGTTCCGGGAAGTGTTCGATGGATTGGAGAACGCCAACACCTAACCTAACAGTTAAAGTGGACGCAGGACGAACCCTTCACAGACCTGCCGGGCGTGAAATATCTTTGAGCAAACCAGGGCGCCTCGCCCCGATAAATGAGACACTGCTGCCAGACCACTAAAGCCTGGCATCGTCTCTAAAACGACCTTTGTGGTATGCGCGGTTCAAAAGGATGGGGGAATTAAAGTTGGCGATTCCTAAGCAAAATGCAGAGCACACCTAAACAATTGATGTATTCAATTGTGACACTCATCTTTTGGTTTTGTGGAATCCATCATATAAGCCTTTACACTTCTTCGTGTTAGACTCCGGATCTGCAAAGTTTTTCTTGAAGAGGCTTCACGGAGGAATGCAAAATGCTGAAACAAAATCCTGTTTTTGCCCAAAGCGTATTGCTCAGCCAAGTCCACAAAATTTATGCGGGGTTACTCAGCTGTTAGCGTCCACACTAAATGGTGGGGGATGGCCGAAATAATTGTAGCATGAGG